>JAYRLR010000007.1:0-31478 GCA_041905165.1 Mucilaginibacter sp. | reverse complement strand
CTAACCGTAATTGGTATCCATTGTACGAACTCTCGTGTCATTCCTGTTAGTGTAAATGCTAATGGTAAGAATGATAGAACAATAGTAAGTGTCGCAGTGAATATCGGAACCATAAGCTGTGTTGCACTTTGCCAGGCAGCAGTCCATGATGGTACTTTTTCATCTACTTTCTCTATATAGTTGTCTACGACAATTATGGCATCATCGACAACCATTCCAAGTACAATAATCAATGCAGCTAAACTAACCTGGTGCATTTCTACACCTATCATATTCAGAATGGCAAATGTTGCCAAAATGGTTACAGGTGCCGCAATAGCAGAAATAGTAGCTACTCTAAACGGAAGCAAAATCATTACCACCAGAATAACGGCTCCAATGGCAATTGCAAACTCAATAAAGAAATGCCCTAAGTTCATATCTACTACAGCAGGCTGATCTACAATGGTATTGACCTGTACATCTGCAGGTAAAACTTCTTTTACTTCTGTTACTTTTTGGGTCAATGCTTTACCTAAGTCAACAATATTCTGACCAGGTTGCATCTCTACAGTAAGCATCATTACATCATTACCAGCTACAGTAATTTTACTTTTTAGGTCTTCATATCTTCGTTCTATTTTGGCAATATCTTGCAAACGGATATTACCACCTTGAGGAGAACTATATACAATCAGATTGCCGATTTCATTTTCATTTTGGTACTGAGCATCTGTAAAAATCAATAAGCGATTTTTGTCAATTTCAATATCTCCACTTGGGATCGTAACATTCTGCTGGCTCAATGTGGAAGCAATTTCATTGATGCCAAAACCATATTGTTTTAATACATCTTCACGAAGTGTGACATATATCTGTTGCTTCTGACCTCCGTAACGTTTTATTTTTGAAACTTGAGGAATCGTTTTAATACCGTCTTCCAATTCATCCAGATAATTTTCCAATTCGGCATATGTACGTCCAGGTGCAGACACAGCAATCATCTGAACCACCACGTCACCAAAATCACTGTTCACATACGGCCCTTGTACGCCTCGCGGAAGTATCAAAGGCATATTGGCATCTAAACCGTGCTGTAAAGTATTCCAGAATTTTTTAGTATCCTTGACGTAATCTTGCAATTCAACTGTAATTACAACCTGCCCAGGTTTACTTTCTGAATGTGTTTTTTCCTTCTTTATTTCTTCAAAACCGAACAGATATTGTTCCAGTTTATCTGTTACTTCTTTCTCAATCTGTTCTTCGTCACTTCCTGGATAAAAAGCAACGACAAGCCCTTGTCTAACTGTTATACGCGGGTCTTCGCTTCTTGGCATTGTCAATAATGAAATCAGACCTGCAAGCACCATGATAACGGTAATCGCTATCGGTACTTGCGGAAATTTCATTGCCGCTTCAATGAGGTTTATCTTTCTTTTCATAAATTATTCAGATTTTGGGGCTGATGCTGTTACCGATGTAGTTTGCGCTTTTACTTTCTGCCCGTCTTTCACGTTATTTTGCCCGGCAAGGATAATGGTCTGGCTTTCGTTAAGACCATCGGTTATAATAACCGCATCGCCTACGATTTTGCCCACTGTAACCCTCGTCAGCTTAGCGGTGTTGTTCTTATCTACCACGTACACGTGCGGGATTTTATCTACATTGTTGATGATGGCGGTAAGTGGTACACGTACCTGCTTAACCTTTACCGGGACGCCTGCAAGCACTTCGGTAATCATTCCCGGCATCAGCACGCCGCCCGGATTGTCCAAGCGTACTTTAAGGGTAAATGCTTTTGAAATTTCATCGGCTACGGGATTAATGATGGTGATTTTACCCGTGAAATTGCGTTGCAATGTAGGAATATTCACATCTACCTGCATCCCTTGTTTAAAGCTGCCGATTTCGCTTTCGGGTACGGCAAACTGCGCATATACCATATCTGTTTTTACAATGGTAAAGGCAGGAACGCCCGGTGCTGCCATACCGCCAACCTCGGCAGTTTTCACGGTAATTATACCATTGGTAGGCGAATGCAAACGGCTGTCGGCAATGCGCTTGCGGTTGATTTTTTTGTTGGCTTCTGCCTGCGCTACTTTGGTCTTGATGTCGATGTAATCCTTTTCAGGGAAACTTCCTTTTTTGTACAGTTCATCAAATCTTCTGAACGCATCCTGGCTCTGCTCTAAACTGGCATTGGCAATCTGCAATGCCGCTTCGTACTCGGTGGCATCAATGCTTGCAAGAAACTGTCCTTTGCTCACTCGCTGCCCCTCATTTACACCCACACTGTTAATCGTGCCGGGAACGGCAAAACTTATGGTAGTCATATTGTCGGGAACAATGGAACCCGAATAGGAAACGGATTGCTCGGTTTCCGAACTGTTGATAGTGGCTACGGTTACTACCGGAGGCTCATCTTTTAACTGTTTTTCTTCTTTTTGTTTGCAACTCTGTATCAATCCGGCTCCGATAAGGAAGAGGGATAACAAACCAATTTTACTTGTTCTCATCTTACATTTATTTTGTTACGCTTCTTTGTTTAGTTAAACTTTGAAAATTTTAAATACAGGGGCAAAGGTCGGGTTACAGCTAAGGTGCAGCTATACGAAATGACGGGTAAAAGTTGTGAAATTTACTTTTTTGATTTGGTGGTATCTGCCTGAAACAAACAGAGCTACTGATGTTTCAGTAGCTCCGATGCCTGCATTAAAAAAATAGCAAAATGCTTGGGGGATGGATTGGAAAACCCTTAATGCGGGGGTTGCGCTTCGTCCATCTGCATAGTAACGGCTTCCCCGTGTTCCTGCTTTACCTGCTTGAAATAGCTTGATGTAAAGCCCGTGTGTTTTTTCAACTGGTTGGAAAGGTATGCCTGACTGCTGTACCCCAGTACGTGGGCAATCTCGGTCAGCGACATTTCGGTATGTACCAAAAGGTCTTTTACCTTTTCAATCTTCCGACGAATGATGTACTTTTCGAGTGTAATTCCCTCCACTGAAGAGAATAAGGCACTCAATGTATCGTAGTTCTTGTGCAGCTTGCCACTGATTAAGGTTGTGAATTTGGTAGGTGTGCCGCTTTGCAGTTGCAACGTGATACCTTTCTCCACCAACTCTTTTATCCTGTTTATTGTCTTTTGGTTTTTGTCATACATCAGTTCCAAGCCGATGCCTTTCAGCATCGTTTTGATTACTCCCAACTTCTGCGAAAAGTCTGTCGTATCCTTTATGATGGCTTGCCCCAGTTTTATATCCAAAACCTCAAAACCCAAAGCTGTCAATTCCTGTTCAAGAACATAGGTACATCTATTGCACACCATTCCTTTTATTAATAGTGTCATATCTTCTAAAATGTATAAGTTCCTTTATTCAATGGTCAAAATTCTGCATTTGCCCCCGACAAACTATTATGATATTCCGGCTTTGTTTTGTGAAATTTTATGAAAATCGGTGCAGTAACATTAAATATCATAAACTAAATAAGGAAAAGTACATAGCTACTTCCGACCATCTTACGGAATTTTGTAATAGACAACATCCGTATAAAAATGAAGAACAAAAAGAGCAACGAACATCAGGTTTTAAAGGTGCTGAAAGATTACAACGCAGGTAAAAGCGGACTGGAACTTTTCGAGAAATACGGCGTTTACGGCACGAACATTTTTGAACTGAAACACAAATACAAGGATTTAGGGATGGATATTCTTGTAGAATTGGTAAATTTAAACGAAGAAAACAGCAGGCTGAAAACAATGTATGCCGAACTGTGCATACAGCACCGGAAGCTCAAAGACCTGCTGAAAGAAGATTTCTGACAGGACAGTCGGGAGCGGTAAGCAGCAATTTAAAATACTATTACTATGACAAATGTAACGTACAAATACGCTACGGTTTTGGTAGCAATACAGAACCTACGCAACGAGGGGTATAACGTGGATTTCAATCTCGAAGAGAACTGTTTAATCTGCGGCGATAACAAATATACCATTGATGATTTTGAGATTGAGCAGGTCTATCGCTATGAGGGCGAAAGCAACCCAAGCGATGAGGCTACGGTGTATGGCATTGCCTCGAAAGACGGTTTAAAAGGAATTTTGGTTACGGCTTATGGTGCTTATACCGATAGTATGAGTACGGCAATGCTCCGCAAACTGGCACTAAAAAACGATTAAGATTTTAAAGTATGATAAAAGTGTTTATAGCCGGAGCCACCGGGTGGGCAGGCTCGGCAATCGCAAAAGGTGTTTATAACGAAAAAGGAATGCAACTGGCAGGCGGCTTGTCACGCTTCAATAAACAAGAGAATTTAGCCGAAATCCTGGATTTCGGAAATGATGAAATCCCATTGTTCGGAACCATAGAAGAGGCACTGGAGCAAGTGGATTTTGATGTACTTGTCGAATTTACCAAACCAGATATTGCCAAAAAGAATATCCTGTCAGCCTTAAATAAAGGAAAAAAAGTTGTGGTGGGTACTTCGGGACTTACTAATGAAGATTATACCGAAATAGAAAAGGCAGCCAACGATAATAACACTTCAGTACTTGCCGCAGGCAACTTTGCCATTACAGCCGTCCTGCTATTCAAGTTCGCTTCTATTGCTGCGCAGTATATTCCCAATTATGAACTCATAGACTACGCAAGCCAAAACAAAGTGGATGCGCCGAGCGGCTCGGTAGCGGAACTGGCGCATCGTTTGTCGGGCATACAGCAATCGAATATTACGGTTCCCGTTAAGGACACCATTGGCAGCAAAGAAACAAGGGGTGCAGATATTGAGGGCGTACAGGTGCACGCTGTAAGGCTTCCGGGTCACGTGTTGGGTATTGAAGCCATCTTTGGAATGCCGGACGAAAAGCTGATTTTAAGGCACGATGCGGGAAACAGTGCCGAACCTTATGTAAAGGGCGCAATCCTTGCCATCGAAAAAGTAAGCACGTTCAAAGGGTTGAAAAGGGGTCTTGATGCGGTAATGGATTTCTAAAAAAACAAAGTGCAAAATAATAGCTGAAACTGATATTTTGCCTTTTTTCTATACCCGGTATTTACTGCACCGTCACACAAACATCGGCATTCATCGGGTAGCTTTGGCAAAGCAAAATTATTCCCTCTGCGATATCCTGTTCTGTCAGTGCCCCGTTATGGAGCATCCGAACTTCGCCATCGGTTTTTACTGCCCAACAAGCCCCGCAGGTTCCATTCTTACAGGAACTCGCCACTTTGATATGGTGCTCTTTCATCGCATCCAGAAGCGACTGCTTCGGCTGTACCTCAATGAGCGATGTGCATTCATACGTTTGCTTTTCCTCGTTCTCGTAGTAGTCCTCGTAATAGTTTACAATCACATCTTTAACAGTACCGTCCGTTTCCAAATCGCCCGCATTCCCCGGAACCGGGTCGAAGTATTCCAAATGGATATGGTCTTCGGGAATGTACAAGCCCGTTAAGGCATCCTGGTACAAATCCATCAGCCCGTTGGGTCCGCAGATGTAATAATGGGCTGCAGCAACATCGCCAACCAGTCTTTTAATGACCGAACGTAAAACAAGCAGATTGAACCTGCCTGCAACGTGGTTGATTTTGGTGGAAATAAAATCGGGGGCGGTAAAGGAATAACAAATATTCAGCTTTTGTGCTGCCTGCATCGTTTCCAGTTCATTCCAAAATATGGTTTCTTCCGGCGTTTTGTTGCTGTACACCAGTAAGGGAATTTGGTTACTGTTCTCAACGCTTTTCAGCATTGCGTATAACGGGGAAATACCGCTACCACCCGCCAACAAAACAATTTGGGAATGCTCGGCTATGGGCTTTTCCAAAACAAAGCTGCCAAAGGGGGCTTCTATTTCCCAGGCTTCTATTAGTCCGGCATTATCTAAAATGTAATTGCTCATCTTTCCGCCCGTAACCCTTTTAATGGTAATGGCGGGAAATTCGTCAGATGGCACAGAACTGAACGAATACGAACGTATGAGCTGTTCGCCGTTTATGGCAAGCCTGATGTTAAGGTATTGACCGGGCAGGTAGCTAAATGCCTGCTGCTCCGTGTCAAAGTATATACTAATGGTATCTTCGGTTTCCTGTATAATTTTATGTGTTCGCCACGTGTATTTCTTCATCCCTCGGTAGTTTCTTGTCTTGCATTGCTGATAAAAAGAAAACCTCTGCTTCTGTACACAAAGCGAGGTTTCATCAAGACTTCTATTTAAAAGTTTGCTGTTCTGACAATTATAGTTCGTTTTGCTTTTCCTGCTGTCTTCTGATGATTTCGAGCTTGTTTTTTCGTATCTGCTTAAAATGGGCAGACGTTAATCCCGTGTAAGTTGCTAATTGCTCTGATAGTTCCGCAGGCTTCTGATAGCCTAACGATTTTGCGATTTGTGATAGCGATTGCTCGGTGTACACCAATAACTCTTTTACCTTTTCGATAATGCGCTTGATATAGATAATTTCAAGGCTCATATCGCATTCAACGAGAAACAGATTATTCAACTGCTGATAATCCGTTTTCAGTTCTTTTGTAAGCTGCACGGCAAACGGTGCAGATGTACCTGTGTCCAATCGGTTCTGTATAATCCGGTCTGCTACATTGCAAACTTTCGTCATTATCTCCGAACAGTCGCTTGAATTTTGTTTCTGTAACATTGCTTTTTATTTATGGAACGAGGTTATTAACTGTTTCATACGCTGGAGTGGCTTTGGTAAAAAATCCCGGAGAAGCACTGGCGTACTTGCTCCGGGACTGCCCAAATCTTATCCGCAGCATCCTGTTGAACAACTTGAAGCCTTATCGCCGTCGCCGCCAACTTTGTAGCCTGCTTTTTCAATCGCCTCAACCAACTCTTCTTTTACTTCGTCGTTTTCAACCGAAACAGATAATTTTCCTGCTTCCAATTTTTCAACTTTAATGCCGTCAATATCTTTGATTGCTCCGTTTACTCTTGACTGGCAGTGTGCGCTTTGCATATCTGGTATGCTTAATTCTACATTTTTCATTTTGAACTTATTTTTATTGTTATACAAATTTCCGTATTAAACGGATGGTTACTATTACGCTATTCCTTGTAAGATTTGTGATTTTTACTGATTTTGAAATCGCCGGATTACTCTACGATTAATTTGCCTTTCATATAGATGTAATGGCCGGGAAACGAACACAGAAAATCATATGAACCCTTAGCCGGAGCCGTAAAGGTAATTTCCGTGGTTTGCCCACCGCCAATCATATCCGTTTTAGCAATAACGGCTTTTTCCATTCCTTTAGGTATGTAGCCGTTGTCCTTAGCATCTATCGCAGCATTGGCAAAGGCGTTGAAATCCGTACCCTGTGCAAGAATGACAACATTGTGTCCCATTGCCTCAATTGGTGCTTTACCGATATGCTTCAGGATAAGCCTTACTGTTTCGCCTGCTTTGGTTTTCAGTTCGGTTTTGTCGAACTTCATATCATCGCCACCGCTAATGGTAATTATATTTTCGTTCCCTGTTTCTGCTGGGGCAACCGCTTCTTCTGTTACTGGCTGATTGCTCTCCTGTGTGGTCTGTTCTTTTTGCTGATTGTTGTTACAGGCGGTAAATGCGATTACCGACAATGCTAACACTAACTTTTTCATTTCTATTTGAGATTTTATATGTTATCTGATAGCGCAAATTTCAGCACATAAGGCCACTTCCTTATTACGCTTTTCCGTGTTTGATTTGTGATATTTACTGATTGGACAGGGCACAAAAAAAGAGGGTTGCAAGAACCCTCTGAATTTTAAACAAAAAAAAATGCCAGTATTACGCTGCCATTTCCTCACACGCCTTTGCACAAGCTCTGCACGCTTCTGCACATTCTTTACAATGCTCCATACCCATTGCAGCGTGTTTTTCACATTCTTCAGCACAAGCGTTGCAAATGTCAGCACAAAGTTTGCAAATGTCTTTGCTAAATTTACCGTCAAGACTTAATACGTTTGCTGACGCCTGGCAAATAGCTGCACATTCCAGGTCTAACTGGATACATTTTTTTACGTGTGCAACATCATCTTCGTTTAAACAAGCGATGGCACATTGGTTACAGATAGCCACACATTTAAGGCAGGCTTCTATACACGATTGAAATTTTGTTTGTATCATAATATAAAATTTAAAAAATTAAGAAATAGATTTTATACTGTTTCTAACAAATATCAGTCCCTTGCAAAAGAAATGCTTTGTAAAATTCCTTGTTTGAATTGTAAGATTTACTGATTTGATATTTCGTAATATAAGGCTATATAAATAAAACCTACCTAATATTATTTCTGTAAAGAATTAGAATAAAAAAAACGACAGTCCCAATTAAGGAACCGCCGTTTTAGCAAACGCAATAAAGCTAAGTTCTACATTATTTTTTCAGTTTGTCGGCAGGAGGATTGTAATCAGACAATGTTGTTACCCTTACGGTATCAACCCCGGTAATATCCCAAGTGATAGGTATCATAGTCATATACTCACATTTCGGACACATATCACCCTCTGAACCTATCATTTCTTTATGACCGGGACAGCCTGTAATCAAATGTCCGTGGGCATCAATCAGCTCGCCTTTTTCGTTCCTGTCTTTTGCTGTAATTTTTTCGGCGGGTTTTTCAACCACCTGTTCCGTAGCGTGGTCGTGCCCGTCGCCCTCGGTGTGTGCGTGTCCGTCTTTTGCTGTTTTGGTATCGCCCCCGCAAGATGCTAAGAAAATCGCTAAGGAGGCAAATACGCCTATCAATAATTTGTTCACTTTCATTTCTATTTATTTTTTAGAGATTAAAAACTTGATTTTATTCCAGTAAGATTAATGATTATGATGGTCGTGTGCTGACGGTTCAGCCTTTACAATACATAGCACCGAATTATCGTGTAGATGTGCTGGTGTTTCCAACTGGATGGTAACGTGATGGATATTCATATGCTCTAATTCGTGTTCTACTTTACGAAGTAATATTTCACTTTCTTCGATAGTCATTTTTTCATTTACAACGGCGTGGCACGTAAGTGCATTCAATCCACTTGTAATTGTCCAAATATGCAGGTCGTGAATACTTTTAATACCATCGGTTTTAAGGATTTTTTCATTGACCTTATCCACTTCAACATTTTCGGGTGTGCCTTCCATCAATACGTGTACCGATGATTTAGTAACTAAATACCCACTTCTCAATACCAGTATCGAAACAATAACGCTTGCCAACGGGTCTGCCCACCCCCAACCGAAAAACATAATGAGCAACGCTGCGATAATTGCACCAACCGAACCGAGCATATCACTGATGACGTGCAGGTAGGCTCCACGCATATTGAGGTTTTCCTTTACGTCAGCACCACGCATCATTATCCAGGCTACAAGCACATTAACCAATAAGCCTACAATTGCTACAATGAGCATACCTCCTGATTGAATTTCCGGTGGGCTCTGAAAGCGTTCTATCGCCTCGTAAATGATATAAACTGAAATCAGGATAAGTGTTGCACCGTTGATAACTGCTGCAAGTATTTCAAAGCGCTTATAGCCGTAGGTCTTACTGTAATCGGCTATTTTACTGCTGAACTTAAAGGCCATCAGCGCAATGAAAAGCGATATTGCATCACTCAACATATGTCCGGCATCGGCTAATAAGGCAAGGCTGTTTGTCAGAAAACCTCCCACTACCTCCACTACCATATATGTAGTGATGATTACCAAGCTAATGGTCAGGGTCTTTTTATTCGCAGTATGCGAGTGGCTGTGTCCGTGGTCTTGTCCCATATTTACTTGTGATTATTGTTTCACTGCTGCAAATATCAGCAGCAAAACGTTTCTATCTATTTTAATATTCTTTGTGTGATTTATCGGTTTACTTCTTCCATTTCAAACGTAAACTGTTACTTACCACACTTACACTACTCAACGCCATTGCGGCTCCGGCAATCATTGGGTTTAGTAAGAAACCATTGATTGGGTAAAGAATACCTGCTGCAATCGGAATACCTATAAGGTTATAGATAAATGCCCAAAACAGGTTCTGCTTAATGGTTGATACGGTTTGTTTTGATAGTCTTATGGCTTGAGGTATTTTGGTAAGGTCTGATGAAATAATGGTCATCTTCGCCACGTCCATTGCGATATCCGAACCTTTACCCATTGCGATACTTACATCGGCAGTTGCCAGTGCTGTACTGTCATTGATACCGTCGCCAACCATTGCTACTACTTTGCCTTGCTGTTGCAGTTCTTTCACAAAATCAGCTTTGTGCTGTGGCAAAACTTCGGCTTTGTAATGCTTGATACCAGTTTGCTCGGCGATAGCTTTGGCGGTAGCCTCATTATCTCCCGTCAACATATACAGTTCGATATCCGCATCCTGCATTTCTTTGATAGCCTGTACCGATGTCTCTTTAATTTTGTCGGAAATAGCGATTACAGAAAGAGCTTGTTTACTGTTTGCAAACCATATAACGGTTTTAGACTGTGTGCCCCATTCGTCCGCCTGCTTTTGCAGTTGGTCGGCAATGGTAATGTTGTTTTCGGCTAACAGTTTTTTATTACCTACATAGTAAGTGTCGCTGTTGTAATCGGCTTTTGCGCCTTTACCTGTTATACTGTCGAAGTTTGATAATAAAGTTGTAGAAACGCCCTCCAAATTTTTCACAACGGCTTCCGCTAATGGGTGCTCCGATTGCTTTTCAATGCTCAATAAAACATCTTTCGTCGCATCGTCATTGTTCAGCCATTGGATGCCTGTAACCTGTGGTCTTCCCTCGGTAATCGTACCTGTTTTATCCAGCACGATAGCGTTTACTTTCTTCGCTAATTCCAAACTTTCCGCATCTTTAATCAGGATGCCGTTTTCTGCACCCTTACCAACGCCCACCATAATAGCGGTAGGAGTAGCCAAGCCTAAAGCACAAGGACAAGCAATAACCAATACAGTAACGGCTGCTAAAAGACCTTGTACAACACCATTCTCGCCTCCTAAGAAGAACCAAAGAATAAATGTCAGGATAGCAATACCGATTACTACCGGAACGAAAATACCTGCGATTTTATCCACCAGTTTTTGTACGGGTGCTTTACTTCCCTGTGCATCCTGCACCATTTTGATGATTTGGGCAAGCATTGTTTCTTTACCCACTTTTACCGCCTTGAACTGGAAGCTACCTTTTTGGTTGATGGTTCCGGCAAATACCTTTTCGTTTTCCTTTTTCAGTACCGGAACAGGTTCGCCGCTTAGCATACTTTCATCTACATACGAATTGCCCGATACAACTGTACCATCCACCGCAATTTTTTCGCCCGGCTTAACCAAAATAATATCGCCTGCGTTTACATCTTCGATGGCTTTTTGTCTTTCCGTGCCGTCTGCTTCTATTACGATAACCGTTTTCGGTTGCAAGCCCATCAGCTTTTTAATGGCTGATGAGGTATTGCCTTTGGCTTTTTCTTCCAATAGCTTGCCCAATAAAATAAAGGCAACGATTACGGCTGCGGCTTCAAAGTACACGTGTGCGTGTAAACCTCTTTGATGCCAAAAGTCCATAAACAGCATATTGAATACGCTGAATATATAGGCGATACCTGTACTCAATGCGACAAGTGTGTCCATATTGGCAGAACGGTGTTTCGCCTGCTTCCACGCATTGATAAAGAAGTCTTTACCTAACCATAAAACTACCGGAGTGGCGAATGCCCACATTATTTCATTACCGTAAGGCATATCCATAAAGAACATACCGATAATGACCACCGGTAGCGATAGGATTACTGCCCAAATGGTTTTGTTTTTAAGTTTTCTGAATTTTTCGGCGTGGATAGCTTCTAAAGTTTCCTGTTGCTTGCTCTCGTCTTCGAGCAATAGGTCATAACCGCCGTCCTGTACCGCTTTCCTGATTTGCTCGGAATTGGTTATATTCGGCAGGAATTCAACGTTGAGGTTTCCCGTACCGTAATTCACTTCGGCACTTACTACGCCCGGCGTATATTTTGCCATACTCTCGGCACTGCCTGCACAAGATGCACAGGTCATACCTAAAACGGGATAAGTCTTTTTAACAGTGGGAACGCCGTAGCCTAAATCTTTAATTGCTTTTACAGCTTCGCCTACTACCTCGTTATCATTAACGGTAATAGCCGCCCTGCGGTTATTTAGCTCTACTTTGTGGGTTTCTACGCCTTTTACCTGTGCCAGTCCTTTTTCGACGATTAATGCACAGTGCTCGCTTTCTACATCCTCTAAAGGAATGTAAATTGTTTCTTTATTGGTTGCCATATCTCGATTGCTTTATTTTCATAATGCAAAGGTGGCAACAATAAAGAGGAGTTCTATTGTGAAATTCTGGGTTTGATTTGTAAGATTTACTTAAACCTTATCCAGTGGCTTGCGCTTGTCTTCCCTTATCTGCTTGAAATGGCTCGGTGTAAGCCCTGTTACTTTCTTGAACTGGTTGCTCAAATATGCCACGCTCGAATAATTCATACGGTCGGCAATCTCGCTTAACGACAGCTCATCGTACACCAACAGTTCTTTTATCTTTTCTACTTTCTGTGCGATAAAGTACTTCTCAATGGTCGTACCCTCAATATCGGAAAACAGGTTGCTAAGGTAGTTGTAATCGTGGTGCAGCGCATCGCTCAACACATCCGAAAGATTGGTTTTCGCATCGTTGTCCTGATGGTGCACCAGGTCAATGATAACGTTCTTTATTTTCTCAATCATCCGGCTCTTCTTGTCGTCGATGACCTGAAAACCCAAAGGGTCTAAAACGTTTTCCAATGCCTCACGCTCTGCTGTGGTTAAATCTTTTTTAAGGATTATTTCGCCCAGTTTTATATTGGTAGCCTCTATGCCGAGTTTGTCGAGTTCGTTCTGAACTACGAGAATACAACGGTTGCAGACCATATTTTTGATAAATAATGTACTCATATTTCGCTAAATCACAATTCATTTTGTTGCATCAATACGCAACCACAAATTTAAGATTAAAAATTAAGTATTTATTGATTATGAGTGACTAAGTGATGCAAACGACGGTTTTCATAGGGGAAAATAGCTAAAATATTCCCCATTGTAGGGGAATATTGGCGGTTAAAGTGCTGTTTATTAATAACATTTGCTAAGGTACTCTGATATTGATAACGTAATCCTCCCTACTATGAGAAAGTTATTAGGAACTATTGTTACCGAAATTCAGGAGCAGGAACGGAAACTGTCAATTACGTGCTCGGGGCTAATTGAAGAGGCTTTTCAAATGACGGTCTTTCTTCAGGAGCTATTGGTTTCGGCAAAAGAATGTGTGCTAAGTTCGGAATTTGAGAACGATGCAAAAGAGATTGAGTTCTTTAAAATGATTAAGCCCCAAATCCTGGGCAAACTCATCTATTATAACAAGCTCTACCGGATAGAAACCTCGTGCCCGGTCAATAACGGGAAAATATATCATAACTATTTCTCGAACCATTTAACGGAGCTAAAGATTGAGTTTAGGGAACACATCTGCAACTCCCATTTTTATCGCTACTACCGTTCGGGCAGGGTGGATAAAGACCACGAATATTTTAAGCGTGGGCAGATAAACTACCTCGATGGGCTTAATAGTTACGTATTTGAAATCGACCCGCAATTCTCTACCTATTACGATTACAAAGTAGCCCGCATCCTCGCCAACGACCTCTTATACGCCTACCTCTTAACCAAAATCAGCCCCGAAGAAAATTCCGATACATTTTTCAGTAGCGCCAGCGAAATTAAAGAGCTATCCTGGACGGACAGCAAGAATGCTCTGATTGAGCTAACGTATGCCCTCTACGCATCAGGTGCTATTTCAGGAGGTAAGTTAGGCATCCGGAAGCTCACTGCTATTTCACAAGTGTTGTTCCGAATACCACTGACCGATGTGCATCACGCATTCCACCGTATGAAAACCCGTGCAGGCTCTCGCACCTTGTTTTTAGACCAGTTGAAACAAGCACTGGAAGAATATATGGATAAAGACTTATAAACACTCCATCAATAAAGGCTTTGAAAGCAATACGCATTCCGTATTGCTTTTTTTTGTGCCTGCGTTCGCCAATATATGGCAATTGGCGAACGGGCATATTTCCTTATCCCAAAATCGGAAAATCTGCCGAAACGCTTATTTAATAAGGCTTTCCGGCAAATTGTAAAATTTTCAAAAAACCGCTTTTTCAATTGGCAAGCATTGGCGGACAAACACTGCCACAATTCTGAATTTTGCCCTGTGAACATTAAACGACAGCGCAATGAATATAATAACAGTTGACGAAGAAGTGTGGCAGCACCTTAACGAACGGTTGAAAGCCATTAGCGAATATATCCTGAAACTGGAAGATACAAGCTATGATAGTTTGTGGCTCAACAATCACGAAGTCTGCCAGTACCTCCACATCAGCGAAAAAACATTGTGGCGTATGCGCACCAACGGGCAGATAGCCTTTTCAAAAATGTACGGGCAGTATTACTATACGATTGGTGCTATCAAGGAAATGCTTAACGCCAATGCCGTACAAACTACCGATGAGTATGTGGAGCAGCTTATGGCGAAAGGCAAAAGCTACATTAAACAAGGCAGAAAGCTAAAATCAGGTAATAAGTAAAAGTTTTGGGTATGAATATCGACAAAATGGAATTTGTGGCGTGGATGGAACGCATAATGGATAGGCTTGACATTCTCGGCAACCACATAGACGATTTACAAAAGAAGCGCAATAGCATAGACGGAGAAGAATTACTGGATAATCAGGATTTATTACAAATGCTGAAAATCAGCAACCGTTCCCTGCAACGGTATCGCTCCATCGGTAAGCTGCCTTACTATACCATCAGCGGAAAATTGTATTACAAACTATCCGATGTGCATCAGTTCATCAGGGAAAGTTTTAACCCGCCTTTGCCCAAACTGGATGCCAATAAGTGACAAACACTGCCTTTGAGTGCCACATAGTGCAATACGGTGCAGGCTTCCTTTACATTCGACAGCGAACTTTTAAAATTTTCAGAATATGAGTGAAGAAACAACTAATAAACAGGAAATGCCCGAACAGCTTTCGGACATATTACTCGTACTGGATAAAGAAAAAATGAAAATCCAGGCAGTGAAGAGTATCGACGAAAACGGGAAAATGGAAACCGTCGAACCCACGAAGAAAAACCAAAACCAGTTTATGCGTGTGGACAAAAGCGGCGATTTCTTTTCCAACTTCTTTTCCAATTTTTTCAGCCAGTTAAAGAACCCTACAAACTTTACTTTCTTCAAAGTACCCGCCCCTATTGCTGCTGAAAAAGCACAGGAATTACAAAAGCACGTAGATAAGCCCACTCCCGATGGCGAGAAAGTGCTGAAAGAACTCGAAGTAAAGGCAGAACCGCAACAGGACAAAAAACAAGAAAATCAAAATAATATGGCAACAGCACAAACAACAACGGAAACGAGTGAATATCGCTACAAGCCGGAGCAGATTGATTGGGACACAATGAAAAACCTCGGATTAAGCAAAGAGTATCTTGAAAAAAGAAACCTGCTTGACCCTCTATTAAGAGGTTACAAAACCAATGAACTCTTACCGATAGGCATTAACCTCGGCGGTTCTATTCTGCGCACGGATGCCCGCTTGTCTTTACAGCAAGCGGAAGACGGTAATGTTATCGTGGCAATACACGGTATCAAAAAAGAGCCTAACCTCCATTTTGAGTTTTTCGGTCACAAGTTTACGGACGAAGACAAGAAAAACCTGCTTGAAACGGGCAATATGGGGCGTGTAGTCAATTTGGTAAATTCTAAAACGGGCGAACTGATGCCGTCTATTATCAGCATTGACAGGCTTACCAATGATGTAGTGGCATTGCGAACTGATTTCATAAAAATACCTGATGAGTTAAAAGGTGTGAAACTGAATGACGAGCAAAAGCAAACCTTAATGGAAGGCAAACCGCTTTATCTGCAAGGTATGATTTCTACCAAAGGAACAGAGTTTTCTGCAATGGTACAGTTTAATGCGGACAAACGATATGTAGAGTTCCTGTTTGACAGAAGCAATAACCATCAGCAGGCGCAAACCAACCAACAAACCAATCAACAGGGCAATCAGCAGAATAATCAGCAAAGCCAACCGCAGGAAGCTCCGAAAACTTTCAGGGGCAAAGAACTGGACGATGAGCAGTACAACAAATTCAAAGCCGGGCAAACCATATATGTGGAATTGAAAGATAAAAAAGACCAACCCTACAAGGGTTATATCACTTTCGACAAAGATACCGGAAAGACCAACTTTGAATTTCCCGGTCAGTATAAAGCACGGGTAGAAACTGCCGAAACCCATAAAACACAGACTGCCGTTAATTCAGAGGGTAAGACCAATGAAGCAACCAAGAACATCAAAGAGCCTTTGAAGTCCGGGCAACAAAGACCGAAAAATGAAAAGCAGCAGGAACAACAAGAAAAACCCGAAACTCCTGCAAAATCCAAAGGCAGAAAAATGTAATACAGTATGAAAACAATTATAGCAGAAAAACCAAGCGTAGCAAGGGAGATAGCCGGCTTGTTGGGAGCATCTGAAAAAAAGGACGGCTACCTGACAGGTAACGGCTATTTTGTTACGTGGGCATTCGGTCATTTAATAGGACTGGGAATGCCCGAAGATTATGGGATTACGGGATTTGACAAAGCCGCTTTGCCTATATTGCCTAACCCGTTTTTATTGACCGTTCGCAAAGTCAAAAAAGATAAAGGCTATACTGCCGATGCTGGCGCATTAAAGCAACTGAAAGTAATCAAAGAATTGTTCAATAAAAGCGATAGCATTATCGTGGCGACAGATGCAGGTCGTGAGGGCGAACTCATTTTTAGGTACATTTATGAATACCTGAAATGCAACAAGCCGTTTGAACGCCTTTGGATTAGTTCGCTTACAGAAAAGGCAATTAGGCAGGGCTTTGACAACCTTAAAAACGGAAAAGAATTTGACGGGTTATATCAGGCTGCACAAGGCAGAAGCCGTGCCGATTGGCTTGTAGGCATCAACGCTACACAGGCGTTGAGCATTGCCGCAGGCAATGGTATTTACTCGCTCGGAAGAGTGCAAACTCCGACGTTGGCTTTGATATGCAAACGCTATCTCGAAAACAAAAATTTCTCTGTAAAGAAATATTGGCAGATACAATTGCTACATCACAAAGCACAGGTTGATTTCAAAAGTATTTCCGTTACCAAGTGGGATGAAAAGCATCTTGCTGATGATACGCTGAAAGCCATTCAGCGCAATGAAATTGCAACCGTTACATCGGTAGAAACCAAAAGCGTTACAGAACAACCGCCCTTGCTTTTTGATTTGACGGGCTTGCAAAAAGAAGCCAACAAAAGGCTGAAATTATCTGCTGAAGCAACGCTCAATATTGCGCAAAGCCTGTACGAAAAGAAGTTTATTACTTATCCCCGTACCGGAAGCAAATACATACCCGAAGATATGTGGGCAGAAATTCCCAACCTTGTGCGGGCATTGCAGAACCGTGAAGATTGCAAACAAGCCCTTACCAAAATCAAATGGGGACGGTTCAATAAACGTATCGTGAATGACCTCCGTGTAACGGACCATCACGGTTTATTGATTACCGACAAAGTGCCGTCTGTACTGAATGCAGATGAAGATAAGATTTACAATATGATTGCACTTCGCCTGCTCGAAGCCATATCACAAGCCTGTGTCAAAGAGATAACCGATGTATCATTGCAGGTGTTGCACTACGATTTTACGGCAAAAGGTTGTAAAATTCAGGAAGCAGGTTGGCGTTCCATCAAAGGAAGTTTTACCGATGATGGCGAAGAGCCAGTGCAGGAACTACCCGAACTGACTAAAGGCGATGAACTCAAAATAAAAGAAGCTGCCGTTTTGGAAAAGCAGACCAAACCACCAGTCCTTTATACCGAAGCCGGGCTTCTATCGGCTATGGAAACCGCCGGAAAAGAAATTGAAAACGAGGAAGAACGGAAAGCCCTGAAAAATATTGGTATTGGTACTCCGGCTACAAGAGCCGCCATTATCGAAACCTTGTTTACCCGTAATTATATCCAAAGGGATAAGCGTTCTTTAATACCTACAGAAAAAGGATTGCAGGTGTACGGGCTTGTTAAAGAACGCAAGATTGCAGATGTAGCTATGACCGCAGAATGGGAACTGGCATTGCAGAAAATTGAAAACAACGAAGCGGATGCCGGAGCATTTCAAAAGGAAATGGAAACCTATGCGAAATCTATTACCGATGAACTGCTGCAAACTTCTATTGCAAATACTAATCAGCCAAAATTGACCTGTCCGAAATGCAAAAGTCAGCAACTCATCATTCGTGACAAGATTGTGAAATGTTCTGATGAGGCTTGTAATTGGGTGCAGTTCCGTACCGTCTGCGGGGTACAAATCAGTATCGAAAATATTGTAAGCCTTATCAATAAGGGTAAAACGGCTTTAATCAAAGGAATGACGAGCAAAGCCGGAAAGAAATTCGATGCTTATATCGTGCTGAAAGAAAATGCAGAAACCTCCTTTGAGTTTGAAAAAAACAAAAGCAATAAGCGTAATGGAAAATAAATCGTCTATTATACCCAAAGAAATAAGGAACCTGATTTATACTATTCGGGGCAAACAAGTAATGTTGGATAGTGACCTTGCTGCCTTGTATCAGGTGGAAACAAAGAACCTCAACAAAGCCGTAAAACGGAATATCGAGCGTTTTCCTGCTTCGTTCTGCTTTCAACTGACTGAAAAGGAAGTTGAAAACTTGAGGTTCCAATTTGGAACCTCAAGTTTAAATTACGGTGGCAGACGTTATTTACCCTATGCTTTTACCGAACAGGGGGTTGCAATGGCATCTGCCATACTCCGTTCGGACATAGCGGTAAGAATGAGTGTTCAAATAATGGAAGCCTTTGTAGAAATGCGGCGTATGCTCATTAGCAATGCTTCTTTGTTTCATCGGCTAGATAATATTGAATTGAAACAACTGGAAGCCGACCAAAAATTTGAAGAGATTTTTAAGGCTTTGGAAAGCGACAAGCTGCACAGCGAAAAAGGTATCTTTTACAACGGACAGGTTTTTGATGCCTATGCTTTTGTTTCTGATATTATCCGTAGTGCCGGAAGTTCCATTATCCTGCTTGATAATTATGTGGATGATACGGTGCTTACTTTATTGGGTAAGCGCAATGATAATGTAACTGCCACTATCCTTACCAAAAGTATCAGTCACCAGTTACGGTTGGATTTACAACGCTACAACAGCCAATATACTGTAATAGATATTGAGATTTTCTCCGATGCCCACGACCGTTTTTTAATTATTGACAATACAGAGCTTTACCATATAGGGGCATCGCTCAAAGACCTGGGCAAAAAATGGTTTGCCTTTTCTCGAATGGATATTGAAGTCGGCAGGATGCTCCAAATCCTTAACAAGCCATAAAAATGAACCTCTGAATTTTTCAGAGGTTTTTTATTGTCCATTACGCCAAATACCGCCTCTCAAAGCCAAACCCTGCAACATTCACAAAGGCATTTGCTTTCGCTTATAATTTTAGGATTTAAGTAAAATTCTAAACAAAATATAGTATGGACGTACAGCAAAAAGACCTATCGTATTTCAGATTACGACTGCAAGAATTATTAAACAGCAGCTTCCCCGAAAAGGTACACGACCAAAAATTTATAGACCAACGGTCTTCGTGGGCTGCCAACGCTTATGAGGGGGCGTTCCGGTCGGGAAACGCCTTAGAGCAATGCAATGAAATAGCTAATTACATATTGTTTGAGGGCTTACACTTCTCCAAGTTCGACACGGTTTTTAAAGTGGTATGCAATGAGTTTGATACCATAATGGCAGATGAGGAACTGCGACCGTTCGCCCTGAAAATGTTTCCTGTTTGCGAACCTGTATTTGCAGGATATGAATTAACCGATGATTTCATCCACGGGTTTGAGTTCGATTTACTCTATACCGAACTGACCGGAACCATCGCAATATGGATTGAGGAAAATGGGCTTCAGTAAGCGGTTCCATCTCCAACAGAATATTGATGCCCTGCGAATTGTTTTTAAACTGGAAAAGGAGAAACGGCAAGCCACCGTAGGCGAAAGACTGCTAATGATGCAATACAGCGGATTTGGCGGTCTTAAATTCGTTCTGAACCCCTTTGAAAATGAAATAGACATCAATAATTGGAGAAAAACGGAACACGACCTCTTTCCGATTACGCAGGAACTCCACCAACTACTCAAAGAAAATTCCGAAGACGATAAGCAATACCGCAGGTATGTGGATAGTATGAAAAGTTCTGTTTTAACGGCTTTTTATACCCCGCCAGAGGTCATAGATGCCATTTCATCAGCCTTGCGGGATAGCGGTCTGCATATTGATAAATTCCTCGAACCCTCCGCAGGTATCGGCTCATTCATACAATCCTTTTCGGAAAGTCAAAAAGCCAATGTTACTGCCTATGAAAAGGACTTGCTGACAGGCAAGATTTTAAAGCAGCTCTATCCCGAAAGCAATGTACGTGTAAGCGGTTTTGAGGAAATTCCCGAAAGGGAACAAAACAGCTATGATGTAGTAGCCAGTAACATTCCTTTTGGCGATACTTCCGTATTCGACCTTTCTTATTCCCGAAGCAAGGACAATGCAAAAATACAGGCTGCCCGAAGCATACACAATTACTTCTTTCTGAAAGGTGCTGATATGCTCCGTGAGGGTGGTTTGTTAGTTTATATCACTTCACAAGGCATATTGAACAGCCCTAAAAACGAACCCATACGCAGGGCGTTAATGCAGGATAATAATTTGGTATCGGTTGTAAGATTACCTAACAACCTGTTTACAGAATATGCAGGTACGGAAGTGGGAAGCGACCTGATTATCCTGCAAAAAAATACGGCAAAAGAAAATCTGACCGACAGGGAAGATCTGTTTTGCCGAAGCAATCCAACCGAATACAATACACCAGGCAATGCCTTGTTTCAAAACAGTGCAAGGATTGTGCATACAGACTACAAATTAGATACTGACCCATACGGACAGCCTGCCTTAATCTATACGCATAAAAATGGTGTTGATGGGATTGCCAAAGATTTGAAACAAATGCTTTCCGAAGATTTCGGTAAGCATCTGAATTTGGGTTTATACAAAGGCAAACGGAACGATGAGCCTATTATACAAATTCCGATTGAGCCAAAGGTTATACCTCCGGTAATAGAGCCTGTAACCATTCGGCAAAAACTACAACCCGAACCAACTCCGGTAGTCCGTCAGGAAAGCCCGCAGGAATTGAAACAACTAAGCATTTTCGACCTGTTTGAAAGTGCGGGCGAACCTGTTGCCGTAATTGCGTTACCCAAAAGAACTACCCGAAGCAAAAAGCAAAGCACCCGAAAAAGCAGAGATACAATAGGTCGCCAAACCGATCTGTTCAGTGGTGCATTGCAGCAAACCTATATACCGCCAAAAACCAACGGTACTGCTAACGGTACTCCAAAGATAAACAGCAAAAATCAGGAAGCAATTGGCGACCTGTTTTCACAAATAAACGGGAATGGCCAGACTGATAAGTCAGCCGTTCCCAATGCCATTAATAACGCCATTCCCGAACCTACCCCGTATAGTGGCGAACTGCAATCATTCCACCGTAATGATTGCCTTGTTGCGGATAATGGTTGGGTTGGTTATCTGCAAGATGTCGAAAGAAACGAAGAAAAATCATCAGCAACCTTTCATACATTGCAATTACCGACTTTACAAAAAGCAAGAGCCGAAGCCTATATTGCCGTAAGGGACAGTTATATTAACCTCTATCAAAAAGAAGCTGAAAGGCAAACCGAACACAAGGAAGAACGGGAAACGCTGAACCTCCTTTATGATGCCTTTACTAAAAAATACGGCAATCTGAATGCTGCCGACAATGCCAAGCTCATAAAGACAGACAGCGCAGGTAAGGAAATACCGTATCTGGAGCGTATTATCGGGGGCGTAATTCACAAAGCAGATATATTCAGCCGCCCCGTTAGTTTTTCTACTACCACATTAGCAACCGACAATCCCGAAGAGGCTTTAGCGTCATCGCTGAACAAATACGGAAGCGTGGATTTGGATTTTATGTCCGAAATCAGCAGCCTGCCTGCCTATACGCTGAAAGAAGCCTTGCACGGGCGGTTGTTCTACAATCCGCTACAACAGGAATATGAAATTGCTGAACGGTGGATAGCGGGCAATGTTGTTGAGAAAGCAAATGATGTACGAGCATATCTCGAAAACAATCCTGATGATAAGGAAGCCAAAGAAAGCCTTACCGCTTTAGAAGAAGCCCGACCAAGACGGATTGAATTTGAGGAACTTGATTTTAACCTCGGTGAACGGTGGATACCCACGGGAATTTATGCCCGGTTTGCTTCGCATTTGTTTGATGCCGATGTACTGGTTCATTATTCGGAAAGCTCCGACGACTTTTCCGTAAAGTGTCATCAGGGCAATATGCACATTTGGGAAAAATATGCAGTCAAGGCAGAAAGCCGAACATTTGATGGTATTGCGCTGCTCAAACACGCCCTTGTCAATACCACGCCGGATATTACCAAAAAAGTAATGGTTGGCGACCAAGAGGTCAAGGTACGGGATATGGAAGCCATACAAATGGCGAACACCAAGATTGATGAAATCCGTACCGCCTTTACCGACTGGCTACACGCACAGAACGATGAGTTTAAAAACAGGCTGACCGACCAATACAACGATACCTTTAACTGTTTTGTTCGCCCGAACTATGACGGCAGCCATCAGGACTTTCCGGGATTAGACCGAAAGGCAGCAGGTATTGAAGACCTGTATTCAAGCCAAAAGGACACCGTTTGGATGATAAAACTGAACAACGGCGCTATCTGCGACCACGAAGTAGGTGCAGGAAAAACGCTGATAATGTGTACAGCAGCACAGGAAATGAAGCGGTTGGGCTTAGCCCATAAACCAATGATAATTGGGCTGAAAGCGAATATACCTGCCATTGCTGAAGACTACCGCAAAGCCTATCCACACGCTAAAATCCTTTATCCAGGTATTGATGATTTTACACCTCAAAAACGCCTCCGGATTTTCGGGGATATTAAAAACAACGATTGGGATTGTGTGATACTCACGCACGACCAGTTCGGAATGATACCGCAATCGCCCGAAATACAAAAGGAAATCCTCGAAATAGAATTAGACAGCGTAGAGCGCAACCTCGATGCCCTGCAATCGCAAGGTAAGGAAGTAACAAGAGGGATGCTTGCGGGTGTAATCAAAAGGAAAGAAAATCTTGAAGTAAAACTGAAAACACTCCAACACGATATTGAAAACCGCAAGGATGATATTGTGGACTTCAAAATGATGGGTATAGACCATTTGTTTGTGGACGAAAGCCACCAGTTCAAAAACCTGATGTTCAACACCCGTCATACAAGGGTAGCCGGACTGGGTAATGTGGACGGGAGCCAAAAGGCACTTAACCTGCTCTTTGCTATCCGCACCATTCAGGAGCGAACCAATGCGGATATGGGTGCAACCTTTCTTTCAGGTACAACCATCAGCAATTCCTTAACAGAACTGTACCTGCTGTTCAAATACCTGCGCCCTCGTGCATTGGAAAAACAGGGCATTCATTCTTTTGATGCGTGGGCAGCTATCTATGCAAGGAAAACGACCGATTATGAATTTTCGGTAGCCAATAATATAGTCGCTAAAGAGCGTTTCCGCTACTTCATCAAAGTGCCGGAACTGGCACAGTTCTATTCTGAAATCACAGATTACAGGACGGCAAAGGATATTGGTATTGACCGCCCCGAAAAGAATGAGGTATTGTACAATATACCGCCAACGCCCGACCAAGAAGATTTTATCCAAAGCCTGATGCAGTTTGCTAAAACGGGCGATGCTACTTTGCTCGGAAGATTACCGTTATCGCAAAGGGAAGAAAAAGCAAAGATGCTCATTGCTACGGACTACGCCCGTAAGATGTCCCTTGATATGCGAATGGTAAGCGGAATGTATGACGACCATCCCGACAACAAGGCTTCGCATTGTGCGGCAAATATTGCCAAGTATTACAACCAGTTTAATGCACAAAAAGGAACACAGTTCGTTTTCTCTGATTTGGGAACCTACAAGCCAGGCGAATGGAATGTGTACTCCGAAATAAAACGCAAGCTCGTGGAAGACCACGGCATACCTACAAACGAAGTAAGGTTTATTCAGGAAGCCAAAAATGATAAGCAGCGTAAAGACCTCATCAACGGAATGAACGAGGGTAAAATCCGTGTGCTGTTCGGCTCTACCAGTATGTTGGGAACGGGTGTTAATGCACAGAAAAGAGCCGTTGCCGTTCATCATTTAGATACGCCGTGGCGACCGAGCGACCTTGCACAAAGGGACGGGCGGGCTATCCGAAAAGGCAACGAGATAGCCAAATTCTTCGCTGATAATAAAGTTGCTGTGATTATCTATGCCGTTGAAAAATCTTTGGATAGTTATAAGTTCAACCTGCTGTATAACAAGCAACTTTTTATCGACCAGTTAAAGACTAATAACCTAAGCAAAAGAACGATTGATGAGGGAAGTATGGACGAAAAATCGGGAATGAACTTTTCGGAATATGTGGCAATCCTATCAGGAAATACAGACCTGTTGGATAAAGCCAAACTTGAAAAGCAGATTGCCGGATTGGAAAGCGAAAAGCAGGCGTTTAACCGTTCTAAATCCAGTGCCAAATTTAAGGTGCAGGATTATACGGAAATGTTGCAAAGTACCCAATCCCGTTTGAACCGGATGAGTACAGACTGGGAAAACTTGCAGCAACGCCTACAAAAGCATTCAGACGGAACAATCGCAAATCCGGTGCTGTTGGATGGCTTACCGCCGAATGCAAACCCGAAACAAATCGGTACGAAACTCAACCAGATTGCGGATAAAGCTCGTACCGCAGGGCGATATGAAGAAATCGGCAGCTTGTATGGTTTTACGCTGTTGGTTAAAACTGAAATCTCTGAAAAAGAGGGAGCAGATATTAGGGTAAACCGTTTTTTGGTTCAGGGCGAGGGCAACATCAAATACACCTACAACAACGGCATAATGGCGAAAGACCCTGAAACCGCAGCAATGAATTTTTTGAGGGCTTTAGAAAAGCTGCCGGGCTTTATTAAGCAGGAGCAGGAGAAAATTTCTGAAATACAAAAAGACCTGCCCATACTTCAGGAAGTGGTTAACGGTACGTGGGCTAAGGAAAGCCGATTGAGCGAACTTAAAACGGAACTGGCTGCTGTTGAGAGGAAAATACAGCTATCCATTACACCGGAAACAAAAGCAGATACTCCGGAACAAGTGGAAAAGCAGAAAGAAACCCCAATGGTTCAGGAAAGCATTGTACGGGCAAAAGGTATTCATATACCTCGTGGTATATTGTAGTAATATAGCATACGGGCAAAATAAAAGGGAGGTGTTAGACGGTGTTAGACTTCCCTTTTATTTTATCACTCCTGTACCAAATGCTGTAAATCGGGGTCATTCTTGATGCGTTCCATTTCACTTACAACAATATTTAGTATATCTGATTTTATCTGTTTGTAATTGGCTTCAATTTCCTGCTTCATTTTATCTTCACCCTGCTTATCAACAAAGGACAGGATTTCCGGTATTTTCTGATAGGCTTTTGTTTCGGCAGCAACTGTTTCATTATCTACCACAATTTCGGCGTGAAATATTTTTTGCTCGATACGTTCATCAAAGTTATCCGATACAGAACCTACAAACATACCTTGTGTCAAAGTTGAGATTTTTGATGCAGGTATGAGGCTGTCTAACTGTGTGGATATCGAAGTAGATTTATCATTTCTGTTAATGGTCATACTTTGGCGTTTCTGCAACACCTTGCCGAAGCGTTCAGATAAACTTTTTGCCGTTTCTCCAACCACCTGACCACTGAATATATTACCAACCGTGTTCTGTATTACCTTGCTCTCTTTGTCGCCGTAATCCCTCGTTAATTGCGAAAAGTCCTGAAAGCCCAGGCAAACGGCTACCTTATTACTTCTCGCCGTTGCGATAAGGTTATCCAGTCCCCTAAAATAAATTGTGGGCAACTCATCTATGATAACCGAACTCTTTAACTGCCCTTTTTTATTGATGAGTTTTACAATCCTTGAATTGTACAAACCCAAAGCTGCGGAGTAAATATTTTGACGGTCAGGATTGTTACCAACGCATAAAATCTTCGGCTCGTTCGGGTTGTTGATGTCGAGCGTGAAGTCGTCGCCAGTCATTACCCAATAAAGCTGCGGGCTTATCATTCTTGATAAAGGAATTTTTGCAGAAGCAATTTGCCCCTGTAACTGGTCTTGTGCGCCGCCTTGCCAAGCATCCATAAAGGGCGATAAATAATTCTCTAAATCAGGGTATGAGGTAAGAATTGTGAATACGTCCGAATACTTTTTATTCAGTAATTCAATGGCGTGCGGGAATGTGCAATACTTGCCGTTTTCATAGATTTTCAGATACCAAATAATAGCTGCAAGCAAGATAATTGGGCTTTCCACGAAAAAATCCCCTTGCTTCTGTATCCACGACCTGTTGAGGTTCAGCATTATGGTATAAGCTGCTTCGTAAGCATCGGAAATATCCGTCATAAAGTCGGGATTGAGTGGATTGCAACGATGGCTCTTGCGTGGGTCGTCAAAATTTATCACATAGAATTTCGGCTGAATTTTATACTTGTCGCGATGCTTCAGTAAGTGATTGTAGGCAATGGTAGAAAGGTCGTCGAATTTGAAATCGTAGATATACATACTAAAGCCTTTCTCAATCTGCTGCTTGATGTAGTTATTTACGATAGCATAGGATTTTCCTGAACCCGGAGTACCCAACACGATAGATGCCCTGAAAGGATTTACGATGTTTATCCAACCGTTGTTCCATTTGCCCTTGTAGTAAAATTTGGTGGGCAAGTTGACGGAGTATTCATTTTCCATCAGCTTGGTTTCCTGTTGGAAGCTCTCGTTTTCATTATTGAAAACGTCGTCCATAAGGTTAGTACGGAGCAAACGGCTCATCCATACACCTGCCATCAATAAGGAGATATAACCTAAAGAGATGGTAAGGATATACAGAAATGTGCCTGTTGCCGGAGATAGCTTTAATAATGAGGTATTAAGAAAAAACAGCACAAAGCCTACCCCCAAAGCCACATAAATTTTAGACCAGGTTATCTTCTCATTTTTTACGCCTTTCGTTCCTAAGCAACTCAAAGCCAACAAAACCAAAGCAAATGCTTTGGTGTATAAGGTATGTGAGAACAAACCTGCCGTTCTGTCGAAATTGCCCAGTATTTTGTTGATTACTTCCAACGTCCACCCACGTTCTAAAAAGAAACCGTAGCAGAACCAATAAAGGTGCATCAGTACCAAAAGAATACTGACTGCCCGCATAAAAGCCATTATCTTGGCAAGCCCTCTTAAATCGTCTTCTCCCTGCATTATTTTAAGTTTTAATGTTCGGGCGTGAATTTAAAGGCTCTATGGAGTGGCTATAAGAAAGTGGCAGCCAGTGGCGTTGTGTGGCAGTATTTGGCTGATTACTATTTCTGACCTCTTTGGCGTTTGCGTTTCTTCTTCATCTTGTTAGCAAAATCCAATTCTTCATAATCCTCGCCCTGGGCTTCGGGTAGCAAACCGCCCAATGCTTCAATCAAACCGTCTTCGTGTTTTTCCGTAGTTAAGAAATCGAACAAATGGTGTGCTTCTTCCGCAGGAAGATCCGCATCATTTGATGTGGATATTTTGGGTTGCTGTAAAGCAGGTTCTTTTATCTCCGGTTTGATGTTATTGTTCCAATAATCATTAAAGACATTGGCAGAAAGTTCCTTTGCTAAGCGTGAACCGTTCCAAACCGTTTTAGAATTATGGTCTATAAAAGTCATTCCGTAAATGCGACCTGTATCATTCCGGCGTACCACTACGTTAATGCCCTGTTCAGCCAATTGCTTTTTGAAAGCCTGCTCATCGCTCGTTGTTTTCAGGGCAATGGTAGCGGCAGCTTTTAGGGTTTGCTTGCTTGGGTGGTCTTTTAAAGCTGTTTTGCATTTCGCAAAATGCAATTCCAAAGCAGGTAGCCCTGCGCCCTTGCCGAAGAGGGAAGCCTTAAACGGATGCCCGGCTCTTTCGCCTTTTTCATTTAATGGAATGTACAATAAACCCTGCTGCATTTTTCCCTGCAATTCTCCTTCGATTTTCTCGGCGGTAATATTGAAAAGAGATAGCAAGGCATTGTATTCGCCCAAACTTTGGTACTGGTAATAGTTCGGCAGGTGTCGGACTACCGAAGCGATTTGGCTTTTTACATCGCCTGCCCTATAATCTACCGGACGGAAAACCTTATCATTCTGATTGCGCTCTTTATCTGTTGCGGGTATCAACCCGTGTTTTTTTTCCAACTCCCGGCACAGGTTCATAGACCGCATTTTCTCGAACTTATCCGAAATTTTTTTGCCCTGCTCATCAACACAAACCGATACAATATGGATGTGGCTGCGGTCAATATCGGTGTGTTTGAATACTACAAAAGGCTGTTCGCCGTAACCCATTTCACGCATATATTCCTCTGCTATTTCCCGAAATTTATCATCGCTTACCTTGTCATTCGGGTCGGGGTTGAGCGAAATATGCAAAGTATGTTTCTCGGTATTTCGGTTGGCAATCAGATAGGGCGCAAAAGATTGGGCTAATTGTGCAACGGAATAATGCCCGTTAGCGGTTTCAATTATCTTATTGGCGAACAAAATTTGTCCGTTTTCATTTTCTACTTTGAGCTGATTGTACGCCAATGCTCCGTATAAATTCCCGCTTCTGCCAATCTTTGCTATCATTTCTACCGCTATTTTTTGAGGTATTTTGCATCAAATTCCTCGCTCATCTGAATGATTTTTTGACAGAGCATCGCCATTTCAGCCGTTTGTTTTTCCAGTTTGTACAGGAATGCTGCGGCTTTTTTCTCCGAAAAATTCTTGTACAACAGCTTTACAATTTGGTTGTAGTTCACGCCTATGGAACGGAACTGGCTGTGAAAAGAGGTCAGCCGCATATAAAAATCAACTGTTCCTTTGTCAATCTGAATGGTCTTTATGGTCTTGTCAAAGATGCAGGACGTAATAAAATGCGCCTTTACCTGCATACCTGATTTGTCAAAAAGAGCAAGAAAACGGGCGTGTTCCTGCTCGTTAAAGGAAATCGTGTATCGGATGTTCGCCGGGTCTTTTTTCGGGCGGCGTCCGGTCTTCTTCTGTTGCTTATTGTTATTATCATTCATCACTAATCCATTTTAAATCCATACAAAACCCTGACTTCGGAAGGTGTTTTCTGCCCCTGCAAAGGGCAAGTTGTTTTGAGCATCGGAAATCATTCCGAGATGCTCAAAACACAACTTGCCGTGTTCTGATGAACACAATAATCCGCCCTGCGGGACGGATTAAAAGTAGCAGGGAAAAACGGCTCGATGCCGTTCCCGTTACCCTCCGATTTGTGAAAAGACTTTTGCATAAATCCGTTAATAAAAATCATTTTACAAAGTAACCCCCTCTTTACGAAAGGATTGTAATGTATGGCAGTGCCAAACACTGCCTTTGAACGCCAAACAGTGCCACGTTAATGAAAGCACCTATATATCTGCATTTCTTTGTGCCTATCAACAGATATAAGGGCATAGATAGCTATGCAGGTAACAGCGTAACTACGCAAGTACCGATATAAAAAAGTGCAGTTGTGCAGATGTGAAAAAGTACAGACGGAAGCACCTGTTTATGGGGTTAGGTACATAGAGTTTTAAGCACCTAAGCAAGCAGGTATATTGGTAAGAACCTGCGTACCTGCCTACGGACATAAATGCGTATTGGGGTATATAGATAACTCGCCGCATACTCGCTTACCTGACTATTGCTGTACACGACTATGAACCTATATACAATGGTGCATAACCAACTGCGGATAAACGGACATAGGTATTTGGATATATAAATAATTAAATAAGTAGAAATATGAACGCAAAACACAAAACAACATTTATCGCCTTTTCTTCTCAAAAAGGCGGTGTAGGCAAAAGCACATTTACAACGCTTGTTGCGAGTACTATGCACTATCGGTTAGGCTACAATGTAGCCGTATTTGATGCGGATTTTCCGCAGCACAGCCTGATGAAAATGAAGACGAGGGATTTGGCAATGGTAATGGAAAATGAGGCTTTGAAAAAGCTGGCGTATAAGCAATTTACCACCATCAACAAAAAAGCCTACCCGATTATGCAGCATAAAGCGGATAGTGTATTGGATGCGGCTCACGAATTTGTAAACACTTCTTCGGTTCCGGTTGATGTGATATTCTTTGACCTGCCCGGAACTGTGAACACACCAGGCATCCTGAAAGCACTGGCAGGGATGCACCACATTTTCACGCCCATTACCGCAGACCGTGTGGTAATGGAAAGTACGCTCATTTTCACACAGCTTTTACAGGATGTGATTATGAAAAAAGGGGAAACTTCCATAGAAACCATTAACCTGTTTTGGAACCAGGTGGACGGCAGGGAAAGCACACCCTTATATGATGTGTATAACCAACTTATCGAACAATTGGGGTTAAGCCTGATGCAAAGCCAAATCAAGAACAGCACCCGTTTTCGTAAAGAAAGTGAAGCAGATAGCAAAACCGTTTTCCGCTCTACCGTGATGCCTCCCGATGAACGTTTGATGAAAGCCTGTCAGTTAGACCTGTTCATAGACGAGTTTTTAAAAATCATTCAATTGTAGCCTTATGGAGAAAGATAATAAAAGAAAAGCCACGCCGGATATTAACGAGGAACTGATGATGAACCTGATGGTGGACGGCATTAAAAAGGACGGGTTACAGCTTCCTCCGGAACCTGCGGAAAAACCGGAGAAACAAGATATAAAGCCCGATGAATTGCCAAAGGAGAAACCTGTGGTTAAAGAAAAAAGCAGGGTTAAAAAGGCAAACGAAACCGATTATGAAAGTATCTTTTTCAGAAGACCGGACACCAATGCCCGTGATGGAAAAACGGTTTATATCCGACCAGACTTTCACGAAAAACTAACACGTATCGTACAGGTAATAGGCGAAGATAAAATAACCATTTACGCCTACTTAGACAATTTGCTTGATTACCATTTTCAGGAATTTGGCGAGCAAATTACCAAGAGTTTTAATGATAAGTACAAACCCATTTTATAAGCTATGGAAACAGTAATTGTGATATGCTTGCTGATAGTCATTGCTCTGCTTTTGCAGGACAAGATTGTCATTAAAAAAAGGTCGGAACAAAAGCAAAAGCAGGAAAAAGTGAACCCAAACCTGCCGAATATTATGGGGCAGCCCAAGCCTGTAAGAAGCCTTTCAGTGCCAAACAGTGCCAACGAAAGCCAAATAAT
>JAYRLR010000010.1:0-5559 GCA_041905165.1 Mucilaginibacter sp. | reverse complement strand
TCAAAGCCATACCACATTTAGGGCATTTATCGCCTTTGTTTCCTTTTACTTCCGGGTGCATCGGACAAGCGTATGCGCTGTCGTGATTTGCGTGCTGATGTGCATTCATATCCTCTGATTTTTTATTATTACTTTCTGAATTGTTGCAGGCAGATAACGCTGCCAGTGAAACAACCGTGCTTAGTAATATGGTTTTTAAATTATTCATTTATTTATCTCTCTTATTACAATACAAATTTCCGCATTAAATGGGTTGTATCTATTGTGATATTCTTTGTTTGATTTACGATTTTTACTGATTGCTAACGCTTTTCTTTTGGCTCATTACAATCCTGATAACCGCTATCAATGTGATTATAAGCATAGGTATCAGTACAATGTTTACGCCATTCCAACCCCAGTAATTGAACAGGCTACCTGCAAAGAAGCTCGCAATACTGATGACTGCAAAAACCGTGAAATCGTGGAAAGCCTGTGTTTTTTCTTTCTCTTCGGGTCTGTACACTTTGGTCAGCAATGATGAGCCACCGATAAACAGGAAGTTCCAACCTAAGCCCACGATGAACAATGCGGAAACGAAATGCGCAAAGCCTGTTCCCATCAGGGCAATGATGATGTACAGGAACAAAATCGCCAAGCCGGAAATAATGATACGGTAAACGCCGAATTTCTGAATGAGCATACCTGTAAAGAATGACGGCAGGAACATACCCAATACGTGCCACTGGATAACCGTTGCGGAACTATCGGACGAATGCCCTACGCTGTGCATCGCTATCGGGGTAACGGTCATAGACATTCCCATTACGGCAAATGCGGTAGATGATGCCAGTATTGCAAGTATGGTATCTTTATTCTTAATGATTTCTTTTAACGGGCGACCTTTCTTAACTGCTTCATTGGTTTGTACCGCAGATGTTCTTTGCAATTTTAAAAAGGAAACAACGCCCAAAGCGACCACGCTTAACAAGATAATGGAAAAGTAGGAATAAGCGTAAGGAACCGCCCCTAAATGCTGTGTAAACCTCGCTAAGTTGGGTCCGGCGAAAGCCGCAACAACGCCACCTGCAATAACAAAAGAAATTGCCTTGCTTTTCGCATAGTCGGGAACGGCATCAGCCGCAGCAAAACGGTAGTATTGCGAAAAGCCTTGATAAGCACCAATGAGCATATTACCTACTGAAAACAGCCAAAAGGAATTTTGGATAATACCGTACCACGAAACCAAACCCGATAAAACACCTATCAGTGTACCTATCATAAAGGCATTGCGCTGACCTAATTTTCTAATAATGAGGGATGCGGGTATCATCATACCTGCCGTACCTACGGTAATCATTGCCAATGGCAAGGTCGCCAGATTTTTATCGGGAGCCATTTGTAAGCCTACCACACCCGAAAGCGTAATGACCAATATGGATGCAGTCTGGAACAATGCCTGCGAGGTAAACAGGAGATACACGTTGTTCCATTTTATTTTTGCTGTCATAATCTTAAAATTTATGATGCAAAATTGGCAATTTGCTTCGGGCTGCCTATTGTGATATTTCTTGTTTGATTTGTGAGGTTTACTGATTTAGCCCGGTATAGTAAATGCAAAAAGGTCATAGCATAACCGCTACAACCTTTGTCTGTTTTATGAATAAAATCCTTTAGTAATTGAGCGAAAGCCCTGCACCAAAGCCCATATCACTATCATAGTGCGCTCTGATACCGATATGCCTTGTCAGGATGTACCGCAGGTCTGCCATATATTCCAAATCGGTATTGACCATAAACCCGGCTCTTAACCGTCTGGAGATAGGTATATCCTCCCGCATCAATGATACCCTGAAAATACCGTCGTGGTAAACTTCTGCCTGTACGTTAACCAACATCGGCAAGGTGTACATTACTCCTAAGCTCACAGCAGCCCGGTTGTCTTTTTTATTGACCTGCCCGAAGAGGTTTTTCTCGTGCTCGTCCATACCCATTCTGCGGTATCGCCAATCGAAACCGACAAAAGGCATCAGCCATTGCATTTTACCAATGTAACGTCCCAAATGCGTTTCCACTTCATAGCCGTGCATATCATTATAGCCTAAACGCCATTCCGTGCCTAAGCTGTAACGGGCATTCATCAGCATTGCTTCCCCGTCTATACCATTGGTCGCAAAATCACTTTGAGCCATCAAATGTGGCATATTGCTTTCACGCTGCAACATTTTATATGCTTTTTCCTTATTGGGTAAATACGGATTTTTGTAATCATCCACAGCGAAAACCCTATTCATACCTGCCATCATATGATACAGGATATGACAATGGAAAAACCAATCACCCTCGGTATTCGCAAGGAACTCTATCGTATCGGTTTCCATCGGCATAATGTCGATGATGTTTTTCATCGGTGCATTTTCGCCGTGCTCATTCAGCACCCTGAAATCAAAACCGTGCAGGTGTATCGGGTGGCGCATCATTGAGTTATTATAAATCGTAATCCTCAATACTTCGCCTTTTTTAACAGGTATCTTATCTGTTTCTGCCAAAACCTTGTTATCCATACTCCAAACGTAACGGTTCATATTTCCCGTTAAGGTAAATTTCAGTTCCTTAACCGGGGCATCAGCCGGAAGCGTGGTATTATGCGGCGATTTCAACATTGCGTAATTGAGCGTTTTAATGTCGCTCAACGCATTAGCATTATAACGGTTGGGGTCTTCGTCGCTATTCATCTTATGGTCGCCGTGATGCTCCATAGACGGTGCTGTACCCTTGTTTTTTTTGCTCTTTTCCTCGCCTGTAATCTCCGGGTACATCACTACGTTCATATCCATTTGGTTCAGGCTCATATTCATTCCCATATCTTCCAGGTCGCCGTTCATCTTCATCATATCGTTCATCATTTGCATACCCTCAAAATATTTCAGGCGTGGCATTTCCCCGACCAATTGTTTTGTACCGTTGCCAATAAAATAGCTTGTGGATTGGGTACGGTCTTCGGTGGTTGCCATAAATTCAAAGGCTTTGCCGTCCTCGGGAATGGTAACAACCACATCGTAAGTTTCCGATACAGCAATAATCAGCCTGTCCACTTCCACAGGCTCCACATCGTTGCCATCACTCGCCACTACGGTAATTTTACCGCCTGCATAGCGCAGCCAAAAGTAAGACGATGCACCCCCATTGGAAATGCGTAAACGTACTTTATCGCCTGCTTTTAAGGGCTTGCCGTCAATGCTTTTTAAATCGGTATGATGATTACCGTTCATCATTACACGGTCGTAATACACATCGCTCACGTCCATTGCCAACATACGCTTCCATTCGTTGTTCAGCTTGGTTTTGAATTTTCCGCTTCTAATGGCTTCGGCGTAGCTTTGTGTTGCGCCTTTCCTTATCGCAAACCAGTCGCTTGCTGCGTGCAGCATACGGTGTACATTTTCGGGCTTCAGGTTCGTCCATTCGCTTAGCATTATGGGAATTTCCGGTAAATCGTCAATTCCTTTCCTAAATGTTTTATCATCAGCCCTTTTGCGCATTATAAAGCTGCCGTACATTCCAATCTGTTCCTGCAATCCCGAATGTGAGTGATACCAATGCGTTCCGTTCTGAATAATCGGAAATCGGTAAGTATAAGTTGCGCCCGGCTCAATCGGCATTTGCGTTAAGAAAGGTACGCCGTCTTCCTTATTCGGCAGGAACAAGCCGTGCCAGTGCAGGGATGTACTTTCTTTTAACTGGTTATGCACTACGATTTCTGCCGTGTCGCCCTCTGTAAATTCAAGCGTGGGCATCGGGATTTGCCCGTTTACAGCAATTGCCCTCTTTTCCTTGCCCGCATAATTTACAAGCGTATCTTTTACATACAGGTCGTAATGAACTACCTTTTGTGCAATGCTGACTTGTGATATAAAGATTGCCAACAGGGTTAGCGGCAACAGCTTTTTGTAAAGAAATTTTTGATTATCCATTTTAAAAATCGCATTGGTTATAAAGATTAAAAGGCATTGCCCATTGAGCAATGCCTTTGTGGGTTATTATTTAGTTTCGGTAACTTTACCACAAGTAAGCATAGAAGAACCGTAGTAAGGATTTTTAATCTCCTTTTCTTTGCTTAACCAATATGCTTTTTTCATCGGGCAATATTGGTAGTAAACGGGTTGGTTTACTTTGTCTGATGATTTTACCACTTTCCACAGTACGGTTGATACTTCGTTGAAAGCGGCTCTTTGCTTTTCAAGGTTGTTACCTGCCTTACTTAATTTGTCGGTGGCTTTCTGCAATTCTGCTTTCTGTGCAAAATCGCCCTCGCTCTTAACGGCTTCGTTCAGTGCGCTAATGGCGGTGCTTGCCGCTTTACTATCGCTGCTTACCAAAGCATTTTTTACGCTGATGTAGTTGTTCAGCAGGTTGCCTGTATTTTGCGCAAAGGCAGAAAATCCAAACAACATTACGGTCATTGCTACTATTAACTTTTTCATTTTTTTATCCTTTTTAATAATGAGTGAATGGCTGATTATTCTGAAATGGGTTCAGCTTTAAACCCTTTTTTCTTGATGATGGCGACAACCTCGTCTTCGGTAATGCCCTCTGCTTTTACAGTCAGGATTTTATCGGCGTTGGTCGTATCAACGTTCCATTCGCAGATACCGCCTGCGTTATCTAAATCTGCCTGCACTTTTGATACACAGTTGCTGCAATTAAGGTTTGTCTTGAATTGAAGATTTTTGCTTTCCATTGTCTTGAACTTTTATTTGTTTTTGCTGATACAAAAATCGGTAGATAATGCGCTAAGCTGTTTGTGAAATTCCTTGTTTGATTTATGATATTTACTGATTGCATTTCAAAAACGGTTCCGCTTGTAATATTCCGGCTTTGTTTTATGACTTTTACTGATTATAGTGCTCGTTCAGAATAAGCGGAATACTTTTATCGAAGTATAACGCTAACTGTTTTATAAAATGGCTATCAAAACCTTTCTCTCCGTTTTGCATCGGGCTATGTTGTAGCTTCGGGTTCCCAACCCCAACACGATTGCACAAATCTTCTTTGTGCAACAATCTTTATTGCAAAATCACACATAACATAATTTTTAAAAATCATATATAATGACAAACGATTTAAAGAACGTCGAATATGGCTTGGATAAGATATTCGAGGGCGCACAAGATTTTTTACCGATTTTAGGAACAGACTACGTGGAATTTTATGTAGGCAATGCGAAACAGGCTGCTCACTATTACAAATCAGCTTTCGGGTTTCAGTCGTTGGCGTATGCCGGACTGGAAACAGGCTTACAGGACAGGGCTTCTTACGTGGTAAAGCAGGACAAAGTGAGACTGGTATTAACGACCGGGATGCGCTCTAATTCCGAAATTAACGGACACGTAAAGAAGCACGGCGACGGCATCAAAGTAGTGGGTCTTTGGGTAGAAGATGCCCGCAAAGCCTTTGAAGAAACTACCAAACGTGGAGCTAAGCCATTTATGGAGCCTACCGTTACTAAAGATGAAAATGGAGAAGCAATACAAGCGGGTGTTTTTGTATATGGTGAAACGGTTTTTATGTTTACAGAAC
>JAYRLR010000044.1:0-1011 GCA_041905165.1 Mucilaginibacter sp. | reverse complement strand
ACAAATTATCTGTAATAAACGCTGTAGCAAGTAAAATTGTACTAAGAATTTTTGCCGTATCTAAAAGAAAACAAAATTTTGTAAAACTTTTTAACTAAACTCTTGTTTTTATCTTAGAATGCTCAGGATGCCGACTGTTTACTGGGAAAGAACCACTCGAAAACCGAAGTCGTGGTCGCGGTCCGAAGGGGCGCCGCCGCTGCGACCGGCAACGCGGCAATATGCAGCCCTGTCGACCCAGCCGCCGCCGCGTAACACACGGTACTCACCGCTAGCAGGCCCTTTGGGGTTGGTGGCAAGGCTAGTTTTATAATAGTCTTCACCGTACCAATCTTTGCACAATTCCCATACATTGCCGCTCATGTCATATATGCCAAGCTCATTTGCTTTTTTTCTGCCTACGGCTTGGGTTTGCCAATCTGCATTGTCTTTAAACCATGCTACCTTTTCTAGTTCGTCTCCACCTGCGTAAGTGTATTTGTTGCTTTTATTTCCGCCTCGTGCAGCATATTCCCATTCGGCCTCTGTGGGCAATCGCCAATCGCCACCAAATTTTTCGACCAACCAGTTGCAGTAGCTTACTGCATCATTGTAGGTTACATTTACCATGGGGTGTTTATCTTGCCAACCCCAATTTGGTTCTTCGGGCATGGCTCTGCCCGTAGCGGTGCAAAAAACTTTGTATTGCCCCACGGTTACTTCGTATTTGCCAATACTAAAACTATTTACGCTCACGCTATGCACGGGTTGTTCATCGGTTTCCTGATTACTGCCCATTTGAAAACTACCGCCATGTACCATAATTACTTCTGGTTTTTCTGGAATGGTGGCTGGTGCTTGGGCAAACAGCATCGTGCTGGTTGCTAAACTTAATACGAAGGTTTGGATTGTTTTCATCATTGTTAATTTAATGTGGTTTATTATTACTTAAAAAAAGGTGTAAAATTTTTGATTAGACAAAGAAGTTTCGTGAACTGCTAAAAAAAATACAAGAGCAGAAGTATTCTAAAA
>JAYRLR010000043.1:0-1068 GCA_041905165.1 Mucilaginibacter sp. | reverse complement strand
ACCCCAGTCACGTTGCGACGAAAGGTTACCCAGGTACAACTCGTGCTGCATATCCAGCGCAATCTTGCTCACCGCACGGGTAATCTTGCGTGTAACGAAGGTCTCGCCTCGCAATGGCGACTCGTGGTTGAACAGGATACCGTTGCTGGCGTGCATATTGTAAGCCTCGCGGTAGTTAACCGTAATCCAGTAGGCATACATCTTAGCCACCGCATAGGGCGAACGCGGATAAAACGGGGTAGTCTCCTTTTGTGGAATTTCCTGCACCAGACCATATAATTCGGAAGTAGAGGCCTGGTAGATACGCGTCTTTTGGGTAAGTCCCAATAAGCGAACGGCTTCCAGAATACGCAAAGTACCCAGTCCGTCGGCATTGGCAGTATATTCCGGCGTATCGAAGCTCACCTTTACGTGGCTCATGGCTGCCAGATTATATATCTCGTCCGGTTGCACCTCCTGTATGATACGGGTGATATTCATGGAATCCGTAAGGTCTCCATAATGAAGGATAAGGTTTCTGTTTTCCACATGCGGATCCTGATATAAGTGGTCGATACGATCCGTGTTAAACATCGAAGCGCGGCGCTTTATTCCATGCACCGTATAGCCCGATTTCAATAAATACTCTGCCAGATAGGCACCATCTTGTCCGGTAATACCGGTAATTAAAGCTACTTTGCTCATAATAAATTAAATTCTATTGTTTTCCAATCACCTTTAAAGGGCTCAAGAGGTTGCAAAATAAGCGATTTATTTATAAATAAACGAAAAATACAGTTGTGAATATTCGATTCATCCAATTATAGCCCTACGGAGATAAGCAATTTACTTCGGATTATTAGCTGCTTTCATGTAAGGTATTAGTTGCTTTCATTGTAAGTATTCGGTGTAGTACGTGTGCTAAAATAGTATTATTCTATTTATAGCTTTAGCAAGATAACTTTTTAGATTACTTTTTCCAGTTATGAGGTAATAGTTCCTTGTAATTTTTGGGATCACAGTTTTGTACCCTGGTCAGGCAATCCATTAACCAGTGTGTTGGGTTTACGTTGTTTTCTTTACATGCAC
>JAYRLR010000042.1:0-1074 GCA_041905165.1 Mucilaginibacter sp. | reverse complement strand
AGCAATTTTTCCGCCTTTAACGGCGATATCTACAACGCGAGCTTCGTTTTCTAAAATAACGGTGCCGTTTTTAATGATTAAATCAAAAGACATAACAAACTCCTTGTAAAATACAGATTGGTTTTTAACTCAATGTTCAATATCGGGATTAATTAACCTATGGTTTTTTGCTCTCCTGTTTTTTCTGCTGTTGTACGTTTCTTTAATAAGGCGTAGGCCGCAAAGGCGACGATGACGCCGACAAACCATGAAACACGCGATAACGGTTCCATAAAGTGAATAAACTTACCGCCAAGAGATAAAATAACGGCCACCAGAGTTACTGAAAACGCAGTGAGGTTAAAACCGTTATCGTAATATTTATAATCGCCAGGTGCGGTATACAGTTCATCAAGATTAATTTGTCCGCGCATCACCACAAAATAATGCGCCATCATGACACCAATTACCGGACCAAGCATTCCGCCGATAATATCGAGGAAAAGATAAATGCTGTCCTGATTTTCCATTAATTTCCACGGGCAGATCAGCAAGCTGATAATGCTGGCAATCAGTACGCCGTTTTTATAGGTCAGTTTTGTCGGTGCAATGGCGGCAATCTGATAACCGGCTGGAATAATATTACCGGTCGCGTTAGTGGAGATAGTTGTCATCAGAATAACCAGTACCGCAAAGAACGAGGCGAACAGGCTGTCCCAACGCTGAACAATATCCAGCACGTTCCAGGTATCAGCGCCGTAGTGAATACTGGCTCCGGCAATAATACATACCCCGGCGACCGCAAACAGAATATAGGCCACAACTAAACCCAGCGTTTGCCCCAGCGCCTGCTCACGAAACGAGTGGGCGTTTTGCGTAAAGTCGGATGCGCTCACCGCCGGTGCCGCCCAGACCGCAACTACCGCGTTAATCACCACCAGGAACAGGAAGCCACCGTTTTCTGCTTTCTGAATACCGCTCGGAATGTAGTCAAAGATTGGACCGATCCCGACCAGTGAAATCGCCCAAATCGCCATACCGCCGAAAACGATATAGATGCACGGGTTAAGAATGGCAGTGAATTTATTTAAAACT
>JAYRLR010000041.1:0-1109 GCA_041905165.1 Mucilaginibacter sp. | reverse complement strand
AGATAGCATTTGCTCATTATTTATTGTTAATAGTAATGTGGCATCAATCTCCTTGGGGAATGAATCCTTTTCAACAGATGAAGATCTTGAGTATGGTTATTTAATGAACACTGGCAATCATTATGACGTTTACCTCCCTCCTGAACTTTTTGCTCAGGCTTACAAGTTAAACAATAAGGAAATGAATGCGCAACTCGACTATTTAAATCGTTATGCAATTTAATGGCAAAGGCATATGCTAAAAACCATTGTTATTAGTCTCACACTTTTTTATTGGTAAATATTGTCTCTGTATTGGTAACGCCGCAGATATTCTGTTTAGCCACAGGTGCAATTATCAGCGGCGTACGCGAGGCAGGGGCTAATCAGGCATAGTTTGCGTCAAACCTTGCCTGTTTTTGAAGATGTATATAGAAAAACAGGCGTTCAACAAGCCATTTTGCGAACCTGTTCCCGGAAAAAAGTCATATTTCTGTCACACTCTTTAGTGATTGATAACAAAAGAGGTGCCAGGAATGAACAAAACGCTAATCGCCGCAGCTGTGGCAGGGATAGTTTTACTCGCTTCAAACGCTCAGGCACAAACCGTACCGGAAGGCTATCAGCTACAGCAAGTGCTCATGATGAGCCGCCATAACTTACGTGCGCCGCTGGCGAACAATGGCAGTGTGCTGGAGCAGTCGACGCCGAATAAATGGCCAGAATGGGACGTCCCCGGTGGGCAACTCACCACCAAAGGTGGCGTGCTCGAAGTGTATATGGGCCATTACATGCGTGAATGGCTGGCAGAGCAGGGGATGGTGAAATCGGGGGAATGCCCGCCGCCGTACACCGTTTATGCCTATGCCAATAGTCTGCAACGTACCGTTGCGACCGCACAGTTCTTTATTACCGGCGCATTCCCGGGGTGTGATATTCCTGTGCATCACCAGGAAAAAATGGGCACTATGGACCCAACCTTTAACCCGGTGATCACCGATGATTCCGCCGCATTCAGTGAACAGGCGGTGGCGGCAATGGAGAAAGAGCTCAGCAAACTCCAGCTTACCGACAGCTACCAGCTACTGGAAAAAATCGTTAACTATAAAGATTCCCCTGCCTGTAAAGAG
>JAYRLR010000040.1:0-1123 GCA_041905165.1 Mucilaginibacter sp. | reverse complement strand
AAGCACATCGAAATAACCGTTAACCATTTAGACAACACCAGCAAAAAAAATAATCCAGCCAATGCAAACCGCTGATAATCAAGCACATCGAAAAAACCGTTAACTAATTAAACAACACCGGCAAAAAAAATAATTCAACCACCACAAACCGCTGATAATCAAGCACATCGAAATAACCGTTAACCATTTAGACAACACCGGCAAAAAAAATAATTCCACTGCTGCAAACCGCTGATTTCCAAGCACATCGAAAAAACCGTTAACCATTTAAACAACACTAGCAAAAAAAATAATCCTACCAATGCAACCCGCTGATTTCCAAGCCTATCGAAATAATCGTTAACCATTTAAACAACACCGGCAAAAAAAACAATCCCACCGTTGCAAACAGCTGATTTCCAAGCACATCGAAAAAATCGTTATCTAATTAGTCAACACCAGCGAGAAATTCCCAATTGGCGGCAAAGAGCCTGACGTTCCTGTTCCAACTCGTCGGCCGAATAATAGCAAGAGGGAGAAGAGGTATCGGGCTGTGGCTCCAGCTCATCGACCATGCTCAACACGTATTGCAGCTCCTCGGCAAGCGCCAGGGCAGCCTCGCGAAGCGAATCAACCTGATACTGCTTGCAGAGGCGGATGTGCAGCGCCCGCGCCTCACTTTGGTTGGGCAGTGTGCTCATGGCAACAAATTCGATTTCGGCTGGATAGCATGCTCAGGAGTGCAAATCTGAATGAGGTTAGCCGCTTTGCATGCGCGCCACGCCTGCCGTTGCACATCATAGTAAACCACAAAACTCGTATTGTGGCGAGGTTTATAAGGTCGCTTGAAACAATATTCGTAATTACACAAGGTACCCTCCGCCTCTCTCAGGGTGCCATCTTCCTTCTGATACTGAAAGGTCACATTGCCGGCGTGAAGTTTTTCAATTAAGTTAAATGCTAAACTTGCTTTTTCCATAGCTAAACTAAAACTGCACCCACTTTCTTGCTTGATAATCACTGCTTTAATTCTCAACTGGTTCATAAAATCCATATTCGTCATTTTTAAAATTAGTACTTCTTGATTATGTATTTATATAATCAATTACATCATCTTGATTAATTATTAATAAAAAATTAAGTG
>JAYRLR010000039.1:0-1150 GCA_041905165.1 Mucilaginibacter sp. | reverse complement strand
TAAAATAGTACCATGAAACCAAGGCCAAAAGTGCTTCTGCTGCGGGAACTGCCGTAACAGCGCCTGCTGAATTCATTCCGAAACCTTTAGCCAATACGTAAGCTAAGGGTACCTGGAAAAGCCAAAAGCACACGAAATTGATCCATGTCGGCGTTTTAGTGTCGCCCGCACCATTCAGGGCCTGGCTCATCACCATGGCAACGCCATAAAATATAAATCCTGAGCCAATGATGCGAAGTGCGGTGCTGCCATAGTTTAAAATGACCGGCTCGGTGGTAAATACACTAATGATCGGCCGGGCACATAACAGGAATAGTAACATAACGAAACTCATCAGCACACCGTTATATTTTGCTGTCAGCATCACGCTTTGCGCTGCCCGGTCGACGTGGCCTGCCCCAAGGTTTTGTCCAACGAGTGTAGCCGCGGCATTGCTTAGCCCCCAACAAGGTAGAATAAAGAATACAAAGTTCCTGAAAGCGATCTGGTAGCCGGCAGAAGCTGCCGTACCGCCTGTTTCTGCGACTAAGCGTGTTAAAATGATCCAGCTGCCACTTGCAATAATGAACTGAAAGGTGGCTGGCCATGCGATAGCAACAATGCTTTTTACCATTGAAATGTCCCAGCCGAAATAATTGATGCGAAACTTCAAGCTACCGCTGCCTTTGAACAGGTGGAAGATCTGGAAGATCACACCAAAACTCCTTCCGATCACAGTAGCTATAGCGGCGCCTTTTAAGCCAAAAAAGTGAATGAAGACCGGGCAGAGAATGATATTGATGAGGCTTGCGATCCAAAGACTTTTCATCGCCATGGCGGCATCACCTGCACCCCGAAAAATGCCGTTGATCAAAAATAACAACATAATAACCAGGCTGCTGCCTAACATGACCCGGGTGAATACCGCGCCCTCTTGAACGACTTCGGCGCTTGCGCCCATTAAATTTAATATTTCAGGTGCGAAAAAAATTCCTGCCAGGCTAACGATAACCGTTACAACCAGGCAGATCAGAAGTGCCTGCGCGCCCGCTTTAGCCGCTGCCTCCGGTTTTTTCTCCCCGATCCGGCGCGCCACAATTGCTGTGGCCGCCGTACTCAAGCCAATAGCGATGGAGTACACGATCGTAATGACAGATTCGGTAAGGCCGAC
>JAYRLR010000038.1:0-1162 GCA_041905165.1 Mucilaginibacter sp. | reverse complement strand
TGTTAGAACGCAAAATGAACCTGGCAAATTATGCTTTGGCTCAACAGGGAAAGTTGGGTGATGCCATGTTCGCTTACAACCAGCAGGGTGTTAAATCGCTTGTTTCAACCTGGGACAATTCAATTACAACAGCCATGCCGATGAGTGATATATATTATGGTATAGGAGATGTGGCTTCTGCCCAGAAGTTTGCCTTTGAGGGTTGTGTAAGTTCGGTAAACGGCGGTAGCAGTCGTTTGCTTAAACGGCTGGTGGAAACAAATTTGATTATGGGGGCATACAGGGTTGCCGAAAAATATATAGCTTTGCTCGAGCAGACTCTCTTTTATAAGGAATGGGCTTCGGGTTACCGTCAGCTTTTATTTAATGATGAGGCGGTGGAAAAGCACCCGGTACTGGGTAGTAGAAGAAAAGGTCTCGATGGTATTGCCGGCAAAGCGGTATCGGCTCATTTATTGCAGGAATTGGAGATGTTGGCCGTCAATAATCCTAAAAACCAGACTGCCATTCAATATCTGGCGGCATTTTATCTGGTCAATAAGGATTTAAGCCGGTTCAAATTATTGCTGGAGAAATATTATGCGACCGATGTATGGCCTCAGCTGGCGGTTACACAACAACAGGCGTTACCTTTCATCGCTCCCGACGATCGTAAGTACTGGATACAACACGGAATGAGCAGCGAGACGGAACATCAGTATACACTTTTTGAGCGAGAATGGGTTGCACAAGATGGTTCGTCGGCGATTCAAAAAAGGTTGGGCGAGAAGTATGGAGATACCTATTGGTATTACCTTTTATTTAAATAATTTTTTTCATGCATTTAGGGGTAGCAGGCAAGTTGTGCGTCTTATTTTAAAACAATAGAGAAATATGAATAACAAAATACCTTGGGAGCGCATAATCAAGGAACTTAAACAGGAGATTTCCCTTGATGAGCAGGCTGATCTCGACCGCTGGAAAGCCGTTGAGAACAACCGGGCGCTTTACGAGGAATTTGTCCAATTGTGGAATACGTTGATGTTTGAACGGATTACACAACCATCCAGGGCAGATAAATGCTGGGAAAAGATGGAGAAACGGCTGGCGGGAACGAAAAGCCGGGAAATCAGATTCCCGGCAAATAAATTCAGATGGATGGCAGTTGCTGCCTCTTTACTTT
>JAYRLR010000037.1:0-1164 GCA_041905165.1 Mucilaginibacter sp. | reverse complement strand
GGGAGCAGGGACATTCTTTTTTGATTGTTTTGACTGTGCTGAAACACCCGATACTGCCAAAGCCGCACCACCTGCCAATACCGTTTTAATGGCTGTACGCCTGTTTATGTTCTTCATATAGATTGTAAATATGATTAAAAATCAAATATAGTATTTTTATCTTTTCTATACCTTAAGCTTTATATTAATCTTCATTAATCCCCAGGCAATTGCCAGAATCAGGAAAGAGTAGACAACCGATTTAAGCAATCCCGGCAAACCGGAGGTAAGCACCTCCGGATACGAAACCTGCAGCAGCGACTGCAAACTATACCATGCATAGGGTATAATATAACAGGTTAGCGTAAGCTTGCCTGCCGGAGCGAGTAGTTTAAACCAAGCACTTTTACCCAGTACGTCCGTTAGCAGATATATAAATGCAAATAAAGGGAAAAAGATTGAGCAACAATAGAAAAACCAGGTAGGTGTTGCCTGTAACTTAGATATTATCCAGAAGTTGTGCGATACCACCCCTGCAACAAGCATCCCGATTCCAATCTGCAGGAATAGCAGCAGAAAGCAATTAGGCCGTTGAGGATCTGCATATCGCTGCATCAGGAGGGATGCTACAACACCAGCAAGACCAAAGGCATGCAAAGTAGCTTCACTGGGCACAGCTTGAATAAATCCAACCGTACTGAACAGACCGGCTTCAGAACAAACAGAGCAACCCAACATCAACCCTAAAGCGATCAGATTCAACATCAGATTCGACCTTATTAAAAGATATATGAAGGCACACACCAGGTAAGTCCACCCGATAAGACCCAATATGCCCCACCACTGTGGCGAAAAAGAGGAACCATTCGCACCGCGGTAGCGATAAAACAGGTATGCTAATATGGCAACACCCAACAGCTTCATTGCTGCAAACAACCATTTTCTTAAACCGGAAACCTTGGGATAAACACTCCAGACAAGGAAAAACGCCAATACCATAAGGATAGAAAACCAGGGCTTTGATATACCGGTTGCCGTGGCATCAATGGTATCCCGGGTAACGGTAAAAAGCCCCATCACCAACAATGCAACCGTACGCCAGAAAATATGGACAGCCACCTGACCCGTAGTATCACCCTTCTTGAAGCGGTTTTCAATGGCAAACGGAACAGCCATTCCCATAGC
>JAYRLR010000003.1:0-700889 GCA_041905165.1 Mucilaginibacter sp. | reverse complement strand
CCTTAGGCGCTTTTGTGGCTACCGGCGTGTTCATTAATGTGATGATGCTCAACCTGTGTTATGATATTCCGGTGAAGATATTTTCTATGCAAATGGTATTTACCTGCCTGTTTTTATTGGCGAATGAAAGCGGCCGGATGATCAATTTTTTTGTTTTGAACAGGCCTGCGCCCGCTTGTGAGGTTTACCATTTCGGCTATACCAAAAAATGGATGCGGGTTACGCGGGTCGCTCTGAAGTGCTTGCTGATGGTGTTGTTTTTGGTAATGCCATTGTATGATTCTTTTAGTTACGCCGGATTTAATGATGCGCAAGCGAAGCAACCCGTGAAGAATGGCATTTATACGGTCAACAGTTACCGTATCAACGGGCAGGAGCAACCGGCAGCTGTTACAGATACCTTACGGTGGAAGGATGCCATTTTTGAAAATGGTTTAGGCAGCGTAGCATCGGGCGATACCATTTTCAGGCAGAGGTACAAACGCGGATATTTCGGGTACAGTCTTGACAGCACCAGGCACATGCTGGTTTTCAAAAAGTTTCCCGGCGACTCCCGCTACATCATGGAGTTCAATTTTTCGATGCCCGATACCACTACGATTTTACTGGCAGGGCTGAAAGGTAAGGATAGCCTGTATGTAGAATTGAAACGGATAAAACGGCATTTTCAACTGGCCGAAAGACAATTTCATTGGCTGAGCGAGGGAAACCGATAGACCACCGCCAGATGCTTTTTCGTCGGATCAAGCGCGTCAAGAGGATTTGTCATGATTGAAATATCCCTTCTAACGTCAAAAATAACTTAAACGTCTTTCAACGAAACAAGTCAATTGTAGGTTTTCATGGTGGAAAAAAACACTGCAAACGGCGAGAAACGGAAGTTATCGATGAAGATTATACTGATACCTATGATGGAACGCCCGGCCAAAAGGACTATCAAGAAACTACTCATGGCAATATTGATGATATGACTAAAAACGAGTTATCCACGAAATTGTAAATGAGTTAAAAAACTTTAAATGAATAGCTTAAAAAGTTATACAATAGTGTATTTTTCAATATTAATTGTATATATGTTGTAGTCATAGCTTTGGCTTTAGGATATGATGAGGGAACAATGCATAACAAGCCAGTTGGTGAGTTTTTCTTTAAGGCTTTCAAGCTCATGAAATTTGGTCCGAGATATAATTAACTAAGCCCGATCTACGCGCATGATGTCCTGCACCTTTAAATCTAAAATTTGAATCAGTAACAATTGCTAGGTTTTTTTTGTTCGCTTCATTTGCCTCTAGCCAAGGCTTTAGAAATCCCCGTAATCTTATAAGTTCCAGGAACGATTTCGTTGATCAAAATGACCGAAGTCCGTCCAATCAAAACGCCATTTTTGTTTCGGAAGATTTGATCTAGTTTTTGACTGTTGATTTGCTCCCTTAGTTCTGCATCGAAAATGTTGTTGTAGTTTTTTAAAAAATCGTTCTTGCTTAAAGTTCCAGCGGTAGAACCATAAGCGGGATATTCGATCAAGTTCGCTAATTCACTCACTTTATCTTTACTAACAAGAAAACGAAAGTATTTAAAGAAGTTCTTAAATTTGATAGGATCACCTATGCCGGCGGTTTTCCAATCAGATGGACTGCTGTTATCTTCAAATAACAACCTGTCGTTTCTTTCAGAGGCAGTTAGCATAGTGTCAACCGGTCGTCCAGTCGAATATGAAGGTTCTTTCTCCGATAATTCTCTGAAGCGCTCATTATAATAGGCGAGCTCAAAGCTAACCGCTTGGCTACCCGATGAGTCGGTAAAAATGCAATATAAATACCTGAAGAGTCTAAATCGTTGAAATATATCTATTTTATTGTCCAAATAACCCAACGGAAGTACCACTTCCACCGTTTTGTCGTTCTTATGAACGTAATTCGTGTTAGCATCAAATTTCTCAATGAATTTAAAGTTTTTTCGGTTATCCACCTTTTTGTTTGCGAAACCTATAGCTATTTGATCAGATTTCAGGTTATTCGGTAGCGTAATGGCAAAGTCTATTGGCCTGTCGTTTTCCCGCCTTACCTTAGATGAAAGGGTAATGACTTTTTTCGACAATGGATTATTTAATACATCATAAACTTTATGAGTATAAATTAGAAATGAAAGATCATTTATTGGTTTAATATTCCATGTATTTAGTCGTACGGACATTTCTATTAAAGCCTGAATGTTTTCGTGTGAACGGTTGCGGTTAAAGAAGGAGTCGACTTCGAAGACCATTTGCTCTGGCCCGTAAAATCCGGTCGTCACTTCATTATCGCCCACATCTTCGGCGAAGGCAGGCAACCGCTTTCCAGGAAAAGATAAGTGTCAGCTCTTTGGCCGGCTTTCAGCAAAAACTCATTTTTAGCCAGCGCCCGCGCGCTGAAGCGCCCGGCGATCTCCCGCGCCGTGGTCAGGGGCATCAGACCGGTGCCATGCAAGAAATCGATCAGCCCGTTCGTGTTTATCCAGCAAGATACCCATTTACGGCCAATAAGTCTGATTTAATGGTGCGTTCGAAATCTTTGCCGAGATTTTTTAGGGGTGCAGCAGATCGATCAAAGAGGTCAGTTGCCTTAAGTGATCATGTGATAAAGATTGGCTCCTCTTATCAAAAATAATCGGCGCGCATTATTAAAAAAGCCACACATCTTACCGATGTATGGCTTTTTTAAACATTTACCAGGCGATGGTTTTTCCAAAACGGTCTACATAACGTAAGCCAGGCTTTCCAGCGTGTTGAGTAACCACGTCTACCACTAACGGAATACTTTCGGATACATCTAATATCGCATCTTGAGTACCCATGTCTGTTCTTACCCATCCGGGGGCGACCAGCAGCATCGCCCTGGAATCATTGGCATGGCGGGCTGCAAATGATTTAGCTAGCATATTTAGCGCTGCTTTACTTGAACTGTACAACTCCCAGAAGGCACTGGCATTGGTAATGCTGCCCAATTCGGATGACATGAGTGCAGTAACTCCGTTAGGTACTAAATCATCATGAAAGAGTTCTACTACGCGCATCGGGCTCAAGGCATTGGTTAGCATCATATCAATATAATCCTGTTCTTCAACCTGCAGTGGAGTTAACTCATTTGCACGGCTGATACCTGCGTTAACGAACAGCACATCTAACTTGCGTCCCTTGAGCTTGTCATGTAAAATACGAACGCTATCCAGGTTTACAATATCTACCTGATCCTGTATTTCCAGGTTTCCGGGATACTGTTTTTGTAACCCCTGCAGTGCATCGGTTTGCTGTCTAACTGTCGCGATAACGTCGAATCCGCGTTTGCAATATTCTTCTACCAGGGCTAACCCAAGCCCGCGTGAAGCACCAACAACTAATACAGTTTGTTTATTTTCCATAATAATGAGGTAATTTAAATTGAATTAAAAAGGTTTGCCTTACTCCCTTATGGTGTATTCAAGGGAAACACATGGAGTTAAAAACTAATAAAGATTTGTAAGGTGTTGAGATATTAGCCGCGGTTAAGTAGCGCCGTAGCACTCATGCCACCATCGGCAATAATGTTTTGCCCGGTAATGTACGACGACGCATTCATAGCCAGGAAAGCAATTATAGTGGCCATTTCCTCTGCACGGGCTACGCGCTGCAGAGGTGTCCGGCTTAGCACGTCCTGCATTTTTGTTTCATTCAAAAGCAAAGCCTCTGTAAGCGGCGTTTCAGTGAACCAGGGCGAAACGGCATTTACCCTGATGCCGTCTTTTGCCCACTCTGTAGCCAGGTTTTTGGTTTGCTGTATTAAGCCCGCTTTCGACATGGCATAGGGCGAACCCGTCTGTACATCCAGAAAACCAGCGACTGAGGCAATGTTAATAATGGCCGGGTGTTGGCCTTTAACCAGTAGAGGGTGCAGGCTCCGTGAAAGTTCAAAAGGTGCAATCAGATTCACCTCCAATACTTTTTTGTACTCTTCGGTTGTAAATTCCAATGTAGGTTTACGGATATTCATGCCGGCATTGTTTACCAGTACATCCAGCGTGCCCCAATGTTCCCTTATCCAGTTGACCACTTCCTGGCGGTTTGCTGCATCCGCAATATCACCAACCAGTCCCGTCGCGGCGAATCCTGCGTCCTGGAGCTCCTGTTCAAAAGATGTTACTTCATTCGCTTTACGGGCGGTAAACAGCACTTCGGCACCCAGTTTTAAAGTTTCGATGACCGCTGCCCGGCCAATACCTTTAGTGCCACCGGTAATTAATATCTTTTTTTGACTTAAATTCCACATGATTGTAAGTTTTTAAGGACTTCCACAATTTCTGCAGGTTCGGCACGTTTGCGGTAATCGGTGTCAACACAGGCATATTTGATTACCCCGTCGGTTCCGATTACGTAGGTTGCCGGAACAGGCAGTTCGTTTGTAGCTACGCCATTATAGGTTTCCAGCTTGTGGAAGTCATTGTAGATGTCGATCAATTCTTCGTTTAGCTTAAAGACAATACGGAACTGGCGCGCTACCTCGTTGTTATAATCAGTCAGTACTTCAAACTCAAGGTTGTTCTTCTCCGTTGTAGTTAGCGATTTATCGGGCAATTCCGGCGAAAGTGCAACCAATGTAGCGCCTGCGGCTTTAAACTGAGGCAGATAACTTTGCAGATAGCGCAGTTGAATATTACAATACGGGCACCAGCCGCCACGGTACCAGCTTAATACTACCGGGCCGGTTTTTAACAGGTCAGCAAGTTTAACCGGATGGTTTAAGGCATTGTTCAGTTCGAAGTCGGGAGCAATATCACCAACCTTTAATGCCGTATCGTTCAACGCTTTTATTTCTTCTATTCCGTTCTCAAATTTATCCTGCAAGCCTTCGGGCGCTTTAGCATTCCACGAGGTTTGAAAGTCTGCCAGTTCGGTGGCTAAGGTTGGGGTATTTATAGTTTGATTATCCATGATTTCGTGTATTTAAGCGTTATCTTGTTGTTTGGCTTTTTCTTCGGCTGCAATTCTAAGGTCGGTGGCGGTAATGCCTTCTACGGCTAATCCATAACCTACCTGCTCCAGCAAAGCTTTACGAAGCGGTGCAATAAACATGGCGCGCATATGGCGGCGTGTCAATTCCGGAATGGTTAATAATTGTTCTGCCAGTTCGTTTGCACGATTGAGCAGGGCTTCATTGTCTGGCAATACTTCTGCCACCACGCCTAATGACTTAGCTTCAGCCGCAGTAATTTTCTGTTGGGTGTAGTGGAAGTATTTGTTACGATATTCGCCCAAAGCTCTTGCCCAAACCGTCTGCATACCATCTCCGGGGACTATACCGAAAGTTAGGTGAGGGTAATCCTGAAAATAAGCTTTTTCGCTGGCGAGGATAATATCGGCAGTTAAGGCAAATTCTGAGTGTACAATAGCAGGGCCGTTGATGGCGGATATAACCGGTACGCCAATGCTGGTCAGGTTTTGCAGCGATTGCTGACCTTCCCACCAGGTTTTATCCCAGTCGCGTGGATTGGTGATATCGCCTAAGCTTGGCCCGTCAATCTGGGCAAAGAATTCGTCGCCGGTACCAGTCAGAATTACGACTTTGTTGTCGCGGTCCTGAGCGATCTGGCTGAAGGCCTCTACAAATTCGCGGTGGTCAGTACCGGTAAATACAATCGGGCCGTTGTTAGTAGTAAAGCGAACAGTTAGGACACCGTTCACGCTGCGGCTCATATTCAGGTGCTCAAAACGGGTAAAATATGCTGGGGTGTTATTAGTTTCCATGATGTAGTTTATTTTAGGAGTGGTTAACAGGAAATTAAAGCAGTGAAATAAAGGGAGGTGAAGTGCACCTCCCTGAGTTATCATTAAACGGCAGCTGCTTCCAGTTCAGGAGCTAAAGGCCAGTCAACCGGAATATCAGTTAAAGCGTGCAGGTAGTTGGTGATGATCTTGTCGCCGATGATGATCACAACATCGATCAAATTAGCTTCTGTATAGCCTGCTGCAAAAAAGTTTTCTAACACCTCTGCACTTGCATGGCCGCGGTTTTCAGTAGAGCTTTTTACCAGCTTGGCTAAAGCATCCAGTTTCGAATCAAAGCTGATGTTTGCACGGCGGATGTCCAGAATCTGCTCATCGCTAAAACCATTTATTTTGGCAAATTGGGTATGTGCGCTTAAGCAATAAGAACAGTTGTTTACCTGGCTAACCACTAAATTGATCACTTCGCGTTCTTTGGCGCGGATAGATGATTTCCTGTTTTGCAGGGCCAGGTAATCACTTAACGCGGTATCAGAGTGAGCGAAGATGGCGTACAGGTTAGGTACAAAACCTACCATACCTTTCAGGTTATCGAAGATGGTTTGGTTAGCTGGAGAAACTTGTTCTTTGGTTGGGATCGGGAAATTTTTCATGATTTGATTTATTTAATTTTTGTTATCGTCTTTTGACATTACAAAGGTGCAGCTAAGCCGAGGGCCAGCGAATAGAGAGAATTCCCGACGGCATGTAATATCTGCCCATTAGAGATTTATTGATTAGGATTTTGCTTTTTATCCTTGCGCTTATTTTAAGATGCGATCCCGTTATATATTAACTTTAATAAACCGTTTCTTAGAGAGGCAGATATTTTGTCCTAAGTTGACATAAAATGAAATTAAAAAGGATACTACTTCTTGTCGCCATTGGCGTCATTGCAATTTGGGGTCTCGCTTTCGTTATATTATTGGTAACGGGCAGTGTTAAGATCACGGTCAATGACGGCGCTATTGATGATTCATCTACAGTTTCCAATAATGGACCTTATGTATTATATGATAATAACGAAGCAACTACATACTATTATAAAAATAATAAGGTAATTGCATCTAAGAGGTCTGTCAACCGAATGCAGGATACGCTTGAAGTATTGAACGCAAATCTTAAAGATGCTTTCCATGTCAAGAAAAAGGAGAAAATTCAACATGAAGCCGATCAATATAATTCGCCGGATAAATGCTTAGTTATTTCTGATATTGAGGGAAACTTTTTTGCGCTCAAAAAGATCCTGATAGAAAATGAGGTAATTGATAGTTTGTATAATTGGACATATGGAAACAACCACCTTGTCATTGTAGGAGATCTTGTTGACCGCGGGCTTGCCGTTACGGAGTGTTTGTGGTTAGTCTATAAGCTTGAAGAACAAGCTCTAAAATCCGGTGGTAAAGTTCACTACATCTTAGGAAATCATGAAGCAATGATCATGTCTGGTAACACTCGCTACGTAAGGAATAAGTATAAAGAGTTATCTAAGGCGTTTCAACTGGATTATAGTCAGGATATGTTCGGTCAGAACAGTGAATTTGGAAGATGGATGAGAAGCAAAAATATCGTTGAAAAGATAGGATATGATCTTTTTGTACATGGTGGAATAAGTATGGACATCGTAGAGGCACAACTCAATATCAGCCGTATCAATGATATCGCAAGGAAGAATTACGGCAAAGATAAAAGCCGATATAAAGAAGATTTAAATGCTGCATTAATAAATGAAAAAAAAGGCCCGTTGTGGTACAGGGGATATACGGAAGGAAAACTGGATCAGGAAGACGTTAACAAAATACTTAGGTATTTTAATTGTGACCACATAATTTTCGGACACAGTATTGTTGATCAAGCTACATCATATTACCAGAACCGAATGATCGGTATCGATATTCTACAGCCTCAAAATCAATCACATGGACCGACCAAGGCGCTACTAATAGACGCTACCGGTTATTATGAAGTTTCTAACGGATTAAAAAGCAGAACGATAATAAAGAGGTAGTCCTTTAAGCTAGTAACTTAGTGTCCAGGAGAATATATGACTTAACGAAATGGAACTATTGCCGGAAAGAAAGTATAGTTGCTTTAGCATTCCGAAAATCAGACGGCGCGTAGCCGGTTTGTTTCTTGAAAAAGTTACTGAAATAGGAAGCATCATCATATCCCAGGTCATAGGCGATCTCTTTTGCCGATTTATCGGTATACATCAGCAGGCGCTTAGCTTCCAGAATAATGCGATCCTGTATCACTGTAAGCGGGGATTTGTGGTTGTATAAAGCAAAGTAATTAGCCAGTGTTTTGGGTGATTTGTTCAGTTGATCTGCGTAAAACTGCACCGTATGCGCTTTCCGATAGTTGTTTTCAACCATCAGGTTGAACTTGCGTAGCACGTCCAATTTATCTTCGGTCAGCGTCTGCTCCTTCAGGTATTGTTTTTTACCTAAGCGGGTCACAATTATGATCAGTCGCTTCAGCATCATTTGCAGCATGTCGCGCTGTATGGTATCCTTGTCCTCAAACTCATCTATAAACACTTGAAGCAGCAGGTTGAGCTTCTTTTGTTGCTGTTCATCCAAAGCGATGAACATCGTCTCGGCAGAGCCGTAAAATAAAAAGCCTACACAGCTCACTTCCTTATCATGATCTACGATACAATAAAAGTTCCGGTTATATTGCCAGGCGATGACCTGTTGAGGCTTTTCAAATGTAAAGGTTTGATTCACCATTAACGGCAGGACGGTTTGAGCAGGGAAGTTGTGCTGAATGCCATCAATGGTTACCACCTGGGCGGGTCCATCATTCCAGGCGATCGTTAAAAACTTGTCTTTACGATCCCGCTGAAAAAATAACCGGTCAAAGTTAGACTCGTGCAAGGTAAGATGCAATTCGCCGGCAGAAATGGGATCAATATAGTGAAGCTTCATTTTGAAAAGTTGGAAGTAAGTGCAAATATAATATGGGAGATATTATCGAGTTAAAAGTACTCATCACTTAACAGTATGGCCTTAGAGACAACAAAAGGCTTCAGTTGAACGAAGCACGGAATTCCAGCGGCGACAGATTCGTTTTCGTCTTGAATAATTTACTGAAGGACTGCAGGTGCTCAAAACCAAGCTCATAGGCGATCTCGCTGACCGTGAGGTTAGTGGTTGAAAGCTTTTCCTTCGCCAGTTCGATCAATTTATGATGAAGGTGCTGCTGCATATTTTGGCCCGTCAGCGTTTTGAGAAGACTGCTGAGGTAGCCGGCAGAAATATTCAGTGTTTGTGCAATCTGGGCTACGCCGGGCAGGCCTTCTTCGGCCAGTTTACCGCTGTTAAAGTAACTGTCCAGATAATCTTCCAGGCGGGTCAGCAATTCATGGCTGGACTTTTTACGAGTAATGAACTGCCGCTGGTAAAACCGTTCGGAGTAGGTCAGCAGTAACTCCAGTTGCGCAATGATGACGTTTTGGCTGAAACGGTCGATAGCCGTGTTGTATTCCTGCTCTATCTGGCCTACGATAGCGGTAAGCATCGCTTCTTCCTTTTCGGAAAGGTGCAGCGCCTCGTTCACTGAATAGCCAAAAAAATCATACTGTTTGATGTTTTTGGCGAGCGGCGTGCTCCACAAAAAATCAGGGTGTACCAAGATCATCCAGCCTTCCGGTTTTTTAAAGTCGGCTGCATGTTCCGTGCTTTCGATACCAAACAGTTGCCCGGGCGACATAAAGAATAATACCCCTTCATCAAAATCGCTCGTTTGCTGACCGTAGCGGTATTTGATAGGCGGCATCTTTTTCATCGAGATCCAGTAAAAATCGCCGACCAGACTATAGGGGGCTTCGGCGATGGGCAGGCAAATGTCATCCATACGCACCACGCTGATCAGCGGGTGCGCCGGTTTGTGCAGTCCGGCGGCCCGGTGATAATCGCCGATGCTATTGAAACGAAAAAGCGGTGAACAGCTCATGATCCAAGATACTTATTTTTATCCGGTATACACACCGTTTTCAATATCAGCTAACAAAAGGGGATAGGATGGATGCCAGTTCAGCTGTTCCTGCGTCCATTTGCTCGAAGTCGGGCAGTCGATCGCTGCCATGTGGGCGAACCAGCCAAAATGTTCAGCTGCTTCTTCGGAGGTAATGGATTTTACCGGCAGGTTCAATTGAACGCCGATGGCTTCCGCAATACTTTTAACCGTAACACCTTCCTCGGTATTGGCATGGAAACGGGCACCCGGTGTTGCCTGCTCCAAAGCTAAGCGATACAATAAGGCAGCGTCTAAGCGGTGACCGGCGTTCCAGCGGTTCCCGCCATCCCCGATGTAAGCCGAAAAACCTTTTTCGAGCGCGGTATTGACCAGGATAGGGATGAATCCATGCTGATCCCCTTCACCATGTACAGATGGGGGCAAACGCAAGATAGCGGCACGCACACCTGCAGTTACAGCTGCCTCTGCAGCTCGTTCAGAAGCACGGGGCCAGGCCGGATTATACGGTGAATGCATTGCTTCGGTGGCTACACCTCCGGGATTAACCAAGGCGGTGCCGGAAGTGACGATCAGCGGACGATCAGACCCGGTCAAAACATCGGCCATTGTTTGAATAGCCCGCTCATCAACTTCGCAAACTTCAGCAAATCGGGTAAAATCGTGAATAAAACCACAATGGATCACGCCATCGCTCTCGGCTGCGCCTGTCCGCAGGCTATCAAGGTCTTCCAAATCACCATTATGCACTTCGGCTCCCGCCGCTTTTAACTTGGCTGCGGATGCTTCTGAACGAGCGAGGCCCAGCACCTGGTGCCCGGCCCTTAATAATTCCTGCACAACGGCAGTACCTACGAAGCCCGAGGCTCCGGTTACAAATACTTTCATGTTGGTTACTTTTAATAGATACAAAGGACCGTAGTAACACCAAAAAAGATTTAGCCGAATCCATGTTTGGTTTAGCCAAAACCGCGATGCAATACCTGTTCCCGTTCCTGCTACGCAATGCAGGTTTGATTAAGCATATTGCTTTAATACCGGTACCCGGCAGTGACTCGCTGACCGGTAAAGAAGGCGAACTCATTAACAGATGGTCGAAATAGGCGGAAAACCTTGGGTTGTAAAATTTGTTAACCTTACGGAAAATAATGACCTATGAAAGCGATCAGAATACATGAGTTTGGCAGCCCGGAAAGCGTGCTGGAACTTGAAGAAATCGAAAAACCACAGCCAAAGGAAGACGAAGTGCTCATCAAGGTCTACGCCAGCGCGGTGAATCCCGTCGACCAGAAGATAGTGGAGGGTGCGGCGCAGGAACGCTTCCCAACCCGGTTTCCACTGACCATCGGCTGGGATGTTTCTGGTGTAATAGAAGCAGCCGGCAACCATGTCCGCAACTTCAGCATCGGCGATGAGGTGTACGGACGGCCTTTCCCGACCGGCAACGGCGCCTTTGCAGAATATCTGGTCATCAAAGCCGACCAGATCGCGCTCAAACCAAAAAGCCTTGATCATATCAATGCTGCTGCGGTGCCGCTGGCCGGTCTCACTGCCTGGCAGGGGCTGTTCAAATTCGGCAAGCTGGAAAAAGGGCAACGGGTACTCATCCATGCCGCTTCCGGCGGCGTCGGCAGTTTTGCCGTGCAGTTCGCCAAATGGAAAGGCGCTTATGTGATCGGCACGGCATCGGCTGATAACCTGGCTTTCATTAAACAACTGGGCGCCGATGAAGCTATCGATTACCAGAACGAACGTTTCGAAGAAAAGCTCAGCGATATCGACCTCGTTTTTGACCTGATCGGCAAAGATACACAGCAGCGGTCCCTGCAGGTCATCAAACGCGGCGGAAAGCTGGTGACCACCGTCATGCCGGAATTCAAGGATGAAGCCAAAGAAAAACAGATCCAGCTGGAAGGGTTCGTCGCACAATCCTACCCGGATGACCTGGAACAGATCGCTGATCTGATCGAACACGGCATTGTTCAGCCCGTCGTTTCAGCAGTATTCAGTTTGGAAGATGCCGCCAAGGCCGAGCAAATGAGTGCCGAAAAGCATACCAGGGGCAAGATCGTCATCAAAGTTGTTTGACATGGCGGACGGGATGAGACCAAAAGCCAGTGCCAGCGACCACCTGGCCAACGAGCGTACTTTCCTGGCCTGGATACGTACCAGTATCGCCCTGATGGGCTTCGGCTTTGTCGTGGTCAAGTTCTCTTTATTTGTGCGGCAGCTGTCCCTGGCCGTCGGGGCTCATATAGCCACACCAGCGAAAGGCTTTTCCGGCGTGATCGGGATGTCGCTCGTCGCGATCGGCGCCCTGACGGCGCTCATTGGTTACCTGCGCTATAAACGCATTGAACGGCAATTGCTCAGCCAGGCCTTTTACCCATCCTCGCGCTTATTGCTCATCCTGACCGTCGCCCTTATCGGCGGTAGCCTGCTGCTCTTGTATTATCTTTTACCCAATCTCTAACCATGAAAGATCAAAAGCCCTACCGAGAATTCGCTGTTACTTTGATCATCTCATATATTCTAATGTATGGGATCATGTTTCTGAATGTCAATGAAGCCGATCATATTTATATCAATATGACCCGCGCCTATATGACCCTGCTGATGATATCGGCTATGGCTGTGCTCATGCTATTGCGCATGCCGATGATGTATTCCAACAAAAAGCTTAATTTAGGCATCATTACCGCCAGCATCCTCATATTTATCGGCTGCTTTATTGGTGTGCACAGACAAGCAGGATTTTCCGATATTCAATACATGAAGGGCATGATTCCACACCATTCCATTGCCATCATGACCAGTCAGAACGCTCATATTCATGATGCCAGAGTGCGGAAACTCGCAGATGACATCATCAGCACTCAAGTGAAAGAGATATCTGAAATGAAAATCATGATCGATAGCTTACAACGGGCGGCACATTAGGATCTGGGTATGGTGCGCGTAAATGGTCTGTTCCCGACAATCTATAGTGCGCAACGGATAATTTAAAACGGCCTGGCTTCCATATTGCGCTTATAGATTTCTTCCTCGGACCTTAAGATGAAATGCGTCCTAACATTTTCTTCGGCCATCAATTGTACCGACTCGATATGCGGCCGCAAATTACGCTCATAGGCTTCGAAGGCCAGCTTATAATCGCCATCATACTGCGTCAAAGCATCTGCCAGGGCTGCGGCGCCCTGCATGGCCAAAGACCCGCCTTGTCCCGACGCAGGTGAGGGGCAATAAGCCGCGTCACCGATTAGCGCCACACGCCCTTTTGACCAGTGTGGCATTTTGATCTGGTTGAATTTGTCAAAATAAAAACTGTCTGACTTCGCCACTTTATGCAGTAACTCGGTAGTGCGCCAACCTGTGTCCTTAAACTGATCGGCAATGATTTGACGCTGGGCAGGGATGTCCTTGTAATCATACACGATCTCCTGGTCAGACAAGAAAATAAAAATAATATCGGTTTTACAATTATAGGCGTTCAGCATCACCGATTTATACGGAATGCTGAAGGTTTGCATGGTCCGTTCAGGCACCAGTACTTCGTCCATAATACTGATCGAAAAATAAGCGCCCATTAGATGTGCGTAATTTTCCTCCGGGCCAAACCAGAGCTTCCGGGTACCGGAATGCGAGCCATCAGCACCGATGACCAGATCATAGCTATTATGTTCACCATTTTTAAAGCCAACATTTATGCCGTTTGCTGTTTCCTCCAACGTAGAAATATTATTGCTAAACAAGAATTTTACGTCTTTGAGTTCCTTCATCAGCACGGCAACAAACTTGTTGCGTTCAATCTCTATTTCATCACCAGGTGCTTCCTGACCTTCGCGGATCATGATCGTTCCCTCGGTTACATCCGCTGCATTCTTATATTCCACCCGGTCGACACCGAGCTGGTACGATTTTAACTTTTCATACAATCCCATGCGTTTGGCAATAGCGACGGTCGCCTCATTCAGGTCAACAGCCGCGCCGTTGGTGCGCGGTGCGCTGGCTAATTCTACAACGGTTACCTGGTAACCGATATGCCGGAGCCACCAGGCAGCGGTTAGTCCGGCGATGCTGGCGCCGGAGATCAATACGTTCTTCATACGCCCAAAAGTCCGCAAAGGCTCAGGACGAGGATAGAACAATTGCGACAAAATCGCCGCTCAGTTCTTTTTTCCGGATCTTGCACTGCCGCGCAAAAGCTGCGGCCGTCAGACCACTGTAACGTTTAAATTCGCGGTTAAGATGGGATTGATCAGCGTAGCCGAGTTCATGGGCTAAAGTCGATGTAGAAATATGCGGTTCTTCCCATAAACGGTCGCGCGCCTGCTCAAAACGTATCAGGCCGGACACGTCCTTGACAGTATACCCCGAAGATGCTTTAAACTTTCGCTCCAAAGTTCTGACAGTCATATGCGCCGCTTCCGCTACAGCGCTGACCGGCAGCGAACCATTCGCCTCGCGTATCGCCTGGCCGGCTTTGGTAAGTGACGCCTGATCATCAGCGAATCCTTCTTTTAGCAGCCAGTCCCGCAGGAGCAGGAACGCTTCCCGGACCTGGCCAGCGCTCAGCAAAACTTTAAGCCTGGGCTGCAAAAGCGCGATCGGATGCTGAATGCTCTGCACGCCGCCTTTGACCGTAGCGAGTCGAAGCAGGTCGTATACCGCCCAGGGAAAGCACTTGACGCCAAGCACCCGAAGGCGGTCTTTCGCCTCAAAATAGATGGGTTGTTTCAGCAAACCTACAATAAAGGGTGAAGGGAGTAATTGCGGCTGCCCATCCACCAGTAATCTGCAACCGCTGCCGAAATGAAAAATGATCTCCGCATGGCCGTCCGGTAAGACTTCAAAAACCGTAGGCGAGGCGCCAAAGTCCATTTCACGGTACCAGAATCCGCTAATCTGATGGCGGAGTTCTTTCGGCGCTGCTGATTCATGGTGCTGCATAGCCAAAGATAAGGGACTTCAGTTTAAACGGTGGAGGAGGAGAACATTTACAAAGATTGACCTTACTCCGGCGAATCCTTCCGGCACAAACTTTTGTTTATCGATTAATCTAAAACACCGAACCGCATCGTTTTTATTAGCCTTATCTTTGAACCATGGAGCAATTGATCCGCTACGTACAACAAGTTTTGCCGGTGAGCGAAGAGAAAGCGGCTGCACTGGTCGCCCGGTTCAAACCGGTGAGCCTTGAAAAAAACAGTTATCTGCTGCAGGCGGGACAAATCTGCAACGCCTATCATTTTATCGAAAGCGGCGTCCTGCGCGCCTATGCCTATGATCTGGAAGGTAACGAAGTCACGACTACTTTTTTTTCCGAAAACACTTTTGCCAGTGACCTGCTTTCATTTTTTCAACGGGAACCCTCGCGCGAATACATCCAGGCGCTCAGCGATTGCCGGACCTGGGCGCTGAGTTATGACGACATGCAGGAAAACTTTCACAACCTGCCGGAGTTCCGCGAGTTCGGCCGCCTGAAGATCGTTGCCAGTTACGGCCAGTTGAAAGGGCGAATATTGTCCATGCTCCAGGAAACTGCCGAGGAACGGTACGCCAACCTAATGAAAAACGATCACGAACTGCTCCGGCAGGTGCCCTTAAAATATATCGCTTCCTACCTGGGCGTGACGGATTCCACCCTCAGCCGTCTTCGTAAGGCTTCGGTCAAAAAATAAGCGCAATGCATTTCTTGCCTTTTGTCAAGTGGAGTTGGCCGGAATTCGGATTTCTTTGATCGGTATTTAATCCGATCAACATGAACTTACATTATTCCCACATGCCCCTTTGGACGATTGTCCTCTTTATCCTCGTTTTCCTGTACTGCATTTATTTCCTGAGCCGCCCGCTCAGGCAGGCGGCCCTCGATGCAGGTTTGACTAATCAAAAAGCACAGAAGATACAAAAGGGGATGCTGCTGTTTTTCTTCCTGTACCTGGCCTATGCTTCAACGCTCGCGCTGTTGGGCGTCATGAACTTCAATGCCCTGCCACCAAGAGCGATCCTTTATGCCGGCATCCCTTTGGCTGTTTTCCTGTTTGCCTATGTTGGCAGGACAACATGGTATGAAAAGCTGCTGCAAGCCATCAGCCCGGAGGCGCTGGTACGTTTGCATATCTTCCGGTTGGCCGGCGCTTTCTTTATTTTACTGTATGCGTATCAGACCCTGCCTGCCCGCTTTGCTTTTTTTGCCGGCTTAGGCGATGTCATCACCGCCATTTTTGCCATACCTGTCGCCCGGATGGTCAGGACAAAGGAGCGTGGCTGGACAATCGCCTTGCATGCCTGGAACCTGTTCGGGATCATGGATATTGTCGATCTGCTCACTGTGGCTGTCCTGACCGGAGCAAACGGCAATTTGCGCGAGATGGCCGTATTTCCTTATGTATGGTTCCCGGCATTTGCCCCGGCAATGATCCTGTTTTTGCATGCGGCGATCTACCGAAAGTTAGCTCTTGGTTCAACAACAAACAAAGCGCCTGGAGCAGGCTCAGTTCTTGATAGCGGAAATAAACAACCGCCCTTGGAAGTGTAACTTAAATTAGGTGTTGAAAACACAACTTTTGGCGCCCAAACAGAGCGAGTTAACAACAGAGGGAAGGGGAGATTAACTGATTTGTTGTTCGATCGCAGCCTTATCAATAACTGACCAAACCTCCGTGATCTTGTGATCGCGAAATTTATAAAAGACATTTTCGGCAAAACGGACTTTACGGCCGTTAACTGGTTGCCCCATAAAAACGCCCACGGGTGTACAATCAAATACCAGCCTGCTGGCAACGTATGAAGAATCAGCAACGACCAGTTCTGCCCGGAAATAAAGATCAGGAATATCCCGGTAATTTTGTTCAAGCATTGACCGGTATCCGGCCAAGCCGATTTTCTGATCATTATAACGCACATATTCAGCAACAAAGCGTTCGAGTTCATTCCAGGCCTGGCTGTTCAAACAAGCCAGGTAATCACGGTAAATGTTCTGGAGCGATTGCACGGGTTAGTGTTATACTTCATTAACAACAATTCCTGCCAGTTGTTCAATAACCTCCGGGTGGCCAATTGTTCGTTCCTTGCTTATCGCTACCATTTGCCTTAAATCAGGTCCATACAATTTTGGCGACGGAAGGCAATGGACCTCAAATCTTCAAAACCTCTTGTTGTAAAATCTGTTGACCTTTTAACCTAGAAAAAACATTCAGTTTGGTGGTTTCCTGATAACCACTTACTGATCGAGGAAGGATAGACAAAAGTACAAAGTGTTGTCCGACAGATTGATGATTTCAGGCGGATTCATCGGTTAGCCAAGATGTTTCGCCCTGAAACTTGACGGCGATTCGCTGCTTTAATAAACAAACGACTAAAGTATGCCCGGTCATCATAAGCGTACTTAGTAATATCGCTATTTCCAGCTTTTAAGGAAAGGCAAAAGCGACAAGCTTACACTCAAATAAGGAACCGTTCCTCCGTTAGTTCTGAAAAAGTAATCGCTGGTTTTGGCGTTATTGTCAAACATGGTTGAGCGGGCAAGGGTATACATTCCGCCGCTTACACCAACAACTAATTTTTTGGTCAGCATGTATTCTAATGTCAGGCCGGTTCGAAGATCAATAGCAGAGTACACGGCATTTTGGGGCAGTGATGCCTGATTCAGGTCAAAAAAGTAAAGATTACCGCCCAGCTCGCTGCCTAAGGATGCCCAGCTTTTGCTGGACAGTTGTTTTCTGAGCGCGATGCGACTCGGCATATCAATAAATAAATCGAGGTCGCTGTTCTTGTAATGATGCCAATAACTCACAAAAGGCACAACAGGCGCAACCGACGATGGATCGATGACGACCGCAAGACCAACAGCCCAGGATGATGTAGGCGTTCTGCTCACCGAGTAAATTATGTTGCCAATGTAGTTGAGCCGTTTAATTGACGAAAATTCATTGGTCAACCCCGACAAACTACCCGAGTAGCTGATAGGGCGATTGAACAGACTATCTAGCCGGGTGAACGATACTGTAAAACCCACGGTCTGTTTGGTCAAGCTTTGATCAACCGCTGCGAAATCAGGTTGATAGATTTTAACCCCATTCGTTGTAAAATGAATTTGCTGGTAACTGACGGTTCCGGCAACTATATTCTTACCAAACTGCGCAAGCGGGATATTGAAATTCGAGCGTATCCTGGAAATACCGGTTTTTCCTTCAAAAAGGTCGTTTCCATTCAGTTCTCCTTTTACCTGCCTGCTGCCAATTATATCTACCGCGAATGCGCCCTGTCGTAGCATTGGATATTTGGTAGCATAACCAGACAAAGCGGCGAGTTTTATCGAGTCTAGCATCCGTTTCATTGCCGCCTCTTTAGGCGACTGTGCAAGAGTTGATTGCAAAGTAAAACAAGTTAATGTAATTAATAAAAAGGGTAGGGTTTTCATTGTGAGTATGGAAAAAAAGGTCAAAGCGCGGACATGTGCAGGCCTGCGGGTGTTTTTTCGCAAGCACATGCATTAAGCCGGTTATATTAAAATTGTTAATTAATGGGCTTCTAAAAGCAAATGCCCGTTATCAGGCTTCTTCTTTTTAAACCGAAGCAAAAGATTTTCTATAATGAGATACATAGCCGGTACAACAAAAAGCGTAAGTATCATGGAGCTGGTAAGGCCGCCTATAATTACCCAGGCCATGCCGTTTTTAATTTCGGCACCGGCACCGCTGGCTATGGCAATGGGCAGCATACCCAATATCATGGCAAGCGTAGTCATCAATATTGGTCGCAATCGTTCTTTACCGGCCTCTATCAAGGCTTCTTTAACCGGACGGCCTTCCGCTTTAAGCTGATTGGTGAAGTCCACTATTAAGATGGCATTCTTGGCAACCAAACCTAATAGCATAATCACACCAATCAGTGAGAATATATTGAGGGTTTGCATGGTGAGCGCAAGCGCCAGTAAGGCACCTACCAATGCAACCGGTATAGAGAAAAGTACCACAAACGGATAGATAGCATTCTCGTACAAGGCCACCATGATCAAATATACCAGTACAATGGCCACGCCTAATGCAAAAAACAAGCTTCCAAAAGCATCAGCTTGATTTTTGGCATCACCTAAAAATTCTACTGATACTCCCTCCGGCAATCTCACCTGTGTTAATTTTTTCTTAATATCATCCGTAACTGAGCCCGACGGCCTGCCGGCTACGTAGGAATTTACAGTGATTGAGCCCAGCCTATCAATACGCTGGAGCGCGCTTTCACCCAAGCCTTCTTTAACATCGGCAAACTGGCTTAGCACAAATGTTTGCCCATTAGCGTTGGTAAATGCCAGGTTACGTACGTTGTTAATGTCAGAGCGATCATATTTATCCAAGCTAATCAGAATGTCGTACTCGTTGCCCGCTTCCTTAAACTTACTATTATCATTACCCGAGAAAGCGTTTTGCAAGGCCGAGCCTACCTGGCTGGCATCTATGCCCAACAAGGTCATTTTATCGCGGCTCAGGTTTACCTCAACCTGTGGTTTTTGATCTTTAACGGAAAGCTGAACAAAGCGCGTACCCGGTACCGTAGCCACAATCTGTTTATAATCTTCGGCCACTTGCCTTACCTTTTTCAGGTCGACACCCTTAACAGCGATCTGGATAGGTGCCTGGTTAGCGCCGCCAGTAATGGATGTTGGCGCCGAGGTTACTTTTACACCTGGTATAACGGCGCTCAGCTTTTTTTGCAGTATACCGCCAAATTCTTCGGCAGTAACTTTACGCTCTTTTTTATCAACCATGGTCACCGTTATTTCGGCCAGATTACTGTTGTTTGATGTACCGGCCACGCTACCGCTTATAAAACCAATGCTCGAAAAAACACGGGTAACTTCCGGCTGCTTCATAATCATCTTTTCAGCCTCCTGCGTAACCATGTTGGTTTGATAGATTGACGCTGACGGTGCAAGTTCCAGGTTAATAAGCAGCTCACCCTGGTCGGCCGAAGGAATAAAAGCCGCGCCAATAAAACCGGCAGGTACCAGGGCTATAGAACCGATGATCAAAAGAATTACGCCCGATAACAACCATCGCTTTTTAACCAAAATAACTTTAAGCAGCTTGGCATAATCCTCTTTTAATACATCAATAAAATGCTCAAAGCCCAAGTTAAGCCGACCCCATAAGGTGTTCTTGTTCATTTCCTCTACCTTGCCAAACTTGGCGGCAAGCATGGGCGTTACGGTGAAAGACACGAACAAACTCATTAGCGTTGAAAACACCACCACCAGCGAAAACTCCTGTAACAACGAGCCGATAATACCGCCGGCAAAAGAGATGGGCAGGAACACCACAACGTCAACCAAAGTAATGGCTAAAGCTGTAAAGCCAATTTCAGAGCGACCCTCAAGCGCGGCCTTTTCTTTGTCCGAACCCATTTCGAGGTGACGATAGATGTTTTCGAGTACTACAATAGAGTCGTCGACTAAAATACCCACCACCAGCGACATGGCCATCAGTGTCATCAAATTAAGCGAAAAGCCCAGGGCGTACATGGCGATAAAAGTGGGGATGATTGACGATGGCAGTGCCACAAGCACGAACATGGAACTTCGGAAACTGTGCAGAAACGCAAGCATCACAATGCCTACAATTACCACGGCAAGCCCCAAGTCTTCTATTACCGCATCTGCGGATTTGAGTGTATAAACACTTTGATCAGACGACACCGTGAATTTCAAACCGGCGTTTTTGTACTGCGACTCAATTTCCACAAACTCCTTTTTTACCAATTCGCTTACATCTACGGCGTTGGCATCGGTTTGCTTGATGATCTGCACACCGATAGACGGTATGCCGTTGATGTGGTTTATGGCTGTCGTTTTTGAGGTAGCATCAATCACCTCGGCAACATCCCTTACATAAACGCTACCGCCCCCCGGCCGCTGCTGCACAATCAGGTTACGGATTTGCTCGGTTGTGGTAACATTGGCATCAAAACGGATGGATTGTTGCTCGTTCTGCGTTTCAATACTACCCGCCGGAAAAGATTGGTTAGCATTGTTAATGGCATTGGTTAATTGCGCAATGCCCAAGCCATAAGCCTTCATTTTATCCTGATCGATGTTAACCTGTATCTCTCGCTCGTCGCCGCCAATAACGTTAACCTGCCCTACACCGGCTACGTTTTGCAGCAATGGCAGCAGTTGCTTATCAACAAAATCATAAAGCTCCTTAGGTGATTGTTTAGATGTAACCCCGGCTTTTATAACCGGCGCATCTTCCAGGTTTATTTTATTTACAATCGGTTTATCAACATTGTCAGGCAGGTCATTTTGTATTTGGTCGGCCTTACGCTGGATGTTCCGCTCGGCCTGGTCTATGTCTGTACCGGCCTTCAGTTGTATAACTACACTCGAAAACCCTTCCTGAGAGGTAGAATTAATTTTATCCAGGCCTTCTACCGATGAAAAGGCGTCTTCCAGTTTTTTTGTTACGGATGTTTCCACCTCAGCCGCCGCAGCGCCTGGATAGATTGTGCTCACCGATACCGTGGGCACCTCTATTTTAGGCAGCAGGTTATAGTTAAGGCTAAAGTATGACCGCGCACCAAAAATGAACAGCACCGTAAAAATTACAATGATTAGCAGGGGCCGCTTAACGGCAATTTCTGTTATTGACATGATTACTGTATTATTTTGAGATTGACACGGGAGAGCCGTCCTTTAAATTAATCTGTCCAGATGTAACAACTGTTTCACCGGCTTTAATACCACTCATGATCTGTATCATACCGTTTTGTTCAATCCCGGTGCGTACCGGTTTCAAATGCGCTACATTGTTCTCAACTACATATACTGAAGCATCTTTTACGCTTTGCACGATTGCGTCCCGCGGAACGAACAGCACATTTTGGGTGGTTTTCCTTGAAAAATCAGCGGTAACAAACGTACCCGAACGGAGCGGATTGCTTTCGTTGTTTGCAGCGGTAACCTCAACCCGGTAGTTATGCGTTTCGTCCGCCTGCGGACTAATAAAAGTAATTCTACCCATAAATACATTGTCCGGATTAACGTCGGTACTGATCTTAACGGTTTGCCCTTGTTTTACCTGGTATACCTCGGCCTCGGTAAGATTTATCTGCACCTTCGCTTGCGACAAGTTGACGATTGTTGCTATCTGTGCACCGGTATTGGCATATACCCCTTGCTCTACCAGTTTTTCAGAAATGGTACCGCTGGTTGGCGCCTTTACGGCAGCATCAGCTATTTGCTTTTTTATCTGACTTACCTGGTTGGCCGCATCAAGGTAATTCTGATTTATTTCGTTCACTTTTTCCTGCGTTGCTGCCTGCCCCTGTAACAATTCGGTATAAGTTTCAAGGTCTCGGCGCAATTTCGCCGCGTTGCTTTGTGCTTTTTGCAGATCGAGCTGCGCAATACGGGTATCCATCACGGCCAATACTTGCCCTTCGGTAACATGATCGCCCAAATTAAACCGCAACTGTTGTATGGTACCGTTGGTGGTTGATAGTACCTGAGCTTCCTTAAATGGTGCCAACGAACCTGTTTTAACCAGGTTTATCGCCTGCAACTGTTCCTTAGCCTGCGCTACTTTTACCGGTATGCGCACCACGCTATCCTGAACGGGTTTGTTTTTTTCGTTAAGTGCCTTTTTATTTGATGCCAATCTGAAAACAATCAGTACTAACAGAATAATTACAATAAGGCCGATGATATATTTACGTTTCATATAGGTTATAGTCCGTTGTAAAAGGTTTTTAAAGTGCCGCCGGCTTTTTCCATATCCAGGCGTGCCTGGTAAAAGCTATATAGCGAATTGAGGTAGTTGTTCTGTGCTTCTTTTATGGAGTTTTGCGCGTTCAGCCAATCGGTGAGGTCGGTAACGCCCTTTTTAAATTGCAGGTCGGTTGTTCGAAACACCGATTGCGCCAGTTCAATATTACGTTTGTCGCTTTCCAGGTTACTTTGCGCTTTAATCAGTTTAGTTCGCGCGTTCTCATACTCTAACTGGTATTTACCTTCGTCAAGCTTAAGATTTTCGGCGGCATTCAGGCTTTTGTATTTTGCCTGCGATACCTGCGCGTTGCGTTTGAAAAAATCAAACAGCGGAATCGTCAGTTTCAAACCAATAGCCGAATAAGGGCTCAGATCAGTTAAAGCCGGGCCGAGCGAACTACCAAACCCCACGGCACCATAACGAGCATAACCGGTAAGCTTAGGCAATGCGCCGGCTTTTATACGCTGCTGATCAATATCAAGCAATTTGGCGTTGATCTCAGAGAGGCGATAATCTGTGCGGTTAGTAGCGACGAATTGCTCATTGTTTGCATTCATATCCGCTGGAACAGCAATATCCGCGCGGTTAGTAGAATCAATTAAAAGCTGGCTATTAATAGGATATCCCATATTATACTTTAGCTGATTTTCAGACAAGGTCAAGCTACTCTCGGCAACCCGTATCTGCGATACAGCATTGTTATAATTAACTGTTACCTTATCGAGATCTTTTTTTAGGGTGACGCCTTTTTGTACTTGTAAGCCGGTAATATCCATTTGTTTACGGTACGTTTGCAAATTCTCCCGCAGCAAACGCAACTGCTCGCGATACACAAATATCTGGTAGTAAGCGTTGCTGATGTTGAAAATAATCACTTCCTGATTTTGCTGCAGGTTTAGCTCAGCCTGCTGCCGGTTAAACTTATTAGCCTTTAAGCCCGTAAGCAGTGACTGATCGTAAATAGTTTGATCGAGTTGTGCAACACCATTGGCGTTATACTTTTGCGTAAAAGCCACACGCAGCGGCTCCGGCCCGAATATACCCGCCGGGATGATTGATTGCTGTACTTTCAGGTTATCATCCAGGGTGCCGGTAATACTTACCTTAGGGAGGTAGTCGGCCAGTGCTTCTTTGGCCTGTGCGTCAGCGGCCCTTTTTTCGTTTTCATAAACTGCATTACTCCGGTTGTTTTTCAAACCATAATCAAGGCATTCTTTCAAACTCCATAACTGCTGCGCAAGCAGCTGAAGCGGCAAAAGGCAGATTAAAGGGAGTAAAATATTCTTTTTATTCATGCTGCATCAATTATAAGTGCCTGCCTGAGCGGGCATTTTTTTAATACTTTGCTGCAAAACTATCGCCTTTTTTTGCAGAAAAGCTTTTGGGCGAATGAAATGGACAAAAGTGTAAATGAAATGGACACCATGAATCACTACGATGCAGGGGCGCGTTCAATTTTCTTCCTTGTGGGTATAGGACGCTTAAAATATCCTATTGTTCAATCCATTTCAGGAATGATTGCGCCTTTATTTTGCCGATGATAATCTTCTCGGGTGGGGTAATATGTGATACCACGTACAACTTACGGTTAAAGTAATGCTCAATGTTTTGCACCGTATTACGGTTGATGATAAACTGCCGGTTAGCCCTAAAAAATTGTGACGGGTTAAGCATTAGCTCAAGCTGTTCAATAGTGTATTGCACCGGGTAGCTTTTATCACTACCTACATAAATCTGTACTGATCTGCCGGAAGCATACATAAAATGAATGTCCGAAACCTTTATGGGGATAATCTGATCACGGTAATGCACTAACATGTTCTGTTTATACGCCGGATCCATTTGATTAAGCACCCGGTTCAGGTTTTGCGTGTAGGCGGCGCTGGCAATTAAATGCTCTTTAAAACGGTTGTATTTTTCGAGGCTGCGTGCCAAAGTTTCCTCCTCAACCGGCTTTAACAGGTAGTCAATGCTGTTTGATTCGAAGGCACGGATGGCGTACTCATCAAAAGCGGTGCAAAAAATCACCGGCGCCTCGGTTTTCACTTCTCTGAATATCTCGAAACTCAAACCATCACCTAACTGAATGTCTGAAAAAATAAGCTCAGGCGACGGATTGCCCTTTAACCAGGCAATGGCCACCGCTACCGAAGTGAGCGTAGCCTCTACCCGGATACCGTCGTCAAGGTTTTGCAGCATACGCTCCAGCTCACGGGCTGTTTTTATTTCATCTTCAATTATGATTACATTCATGCTCTCAGCAGCGGTAAAATCACGCTAAATTTTTCGCTATCCTTAATAACCTCAACAGTTTTTTGCATCAGCAGTTTATAGCGTTCGCTTATATTATTAATACCGGTACCGGTACCCTCTTCAGGCACTTTTTTGATCTGCAGGTTATTGGTGATAATGAGTGCGGGCGTATTATTTGCCTGTATCTTGATTTGCAGGGGGTGCTCCGGTGATACTGAATTATGCTTGATGGCGTTCTCAATCAACAACTGTACAGACAGTGGGGGTATCATCATTTCCAAAAACTCATCCGGAACTTTTATGCTCACCTGTAACGATTCTTCGTACCGGGTCGTCATGATGTAAAGGTATGAACGTATAAAACTCAGTTCCTCTTTAAGCGGCGTTAAATAGTGGCGATTGTAATTGAGCACATAACGATAAACTGCCGATAACTGTATAATGTAGTCCTTGGTTGGCTGTTCGCTTGTCAAGGTTTTAAGCGTGCTGAGGGAGTTAAAAAGAAAGTGCGGACTGATCTGCTGTTGCAGCGATAGTAGCTGCGCACGCAAATGTGCCTGCTCCAATATTTCGTTTTGAAGGCGTGTGTTTTGCAGCGCGCTGTTAGTGTACACGCTATAAAATACTACATATGATATCAGGCTGGCCAAAAACGCCCCGATATAATGTACAGCAAAATCAGATACGGTTTCGTATCCAACCCGGGTATCGTTAAGCCTGTTCAAAGGAAAAATCGAATAATAAACGTAGCCTAAAACAGCCGTTGCCAAAGAGGCCAAAATAATTCCGACCACATGCCTGGACCTCATATTGAGCCACCTATGCTCATTCAGCAAAAAGTAACCTTGTATTAACCAGCAAACCAAAAGCGTTAAGCCAAGCTGGCATACATACAGCAAATATTCCCACCAGCGTACCTCGTACAAACCCTCATTACGAAGCAGTAGCGCCAGTAAAGTTGCGCTGGTCAGCACTCCTGTGAGAATAAAGTACCATTTGAAAAAGTAGCTTTTGAACATCAGGTAAAGATATTATAAATCTAAACTGATGGGCATTTACAGTAGCATTTTGGACAAATAACGTAATGAAATGGACAGCGATTTGAAGATTACCATTCAGTCACATTGGACAATACATCCCGTTTAATGGACATGTTAAAGCCTAATGATGACTTGGATTAAATGGCTGGGATGAGCCGACCAGTCAAAGGGACATGCCCAAGATGCTTATAGAGTTTCTTGACTTTTTAAAAGCAGATATCTTACCGGGAGCGGACAGGAAAGCTTAGGTGCTGGCGTCAGCATCAAAGATAAGCCAATCAACGCCCGAAGTATACTAACCATTAAGGAAGTAGAGCTGCTATATAATTCAGCCAGCGACGACCTGTTAAGCTTGCGAGATAAATCCATGCTGGCCTTGTATTATGGCTGTGGTTTACGAAAGAATGAGGGCGTAACCATGAATGCAGATGAAGTGATATTGGATAAAGAGCAAAGGTTACAAAGAGCGCTACGTACCGCTATCCGGCCACGGCAAAACAAACTTGGAAAACTACCTTCACTATGGCAGGCCATACCCGATAGAAGGTAAGAAAAAGAAAGCGCTACTGCTAACCATCAAAGGCACCAAGCCTAATGGCACCACCGCTTATGATAGATTACAGCATCTAAAAGAACGAGCTGGCATAGAAATACCTATTGGCTTGCACACTTTACGACATTCAGGTACACAATGATGGTCTCCGGCTAATCACTAATCGATTTACGATATTAGCTGTTGTTACTTGACTTAAAACTATGGAGCGAATACTTTATGTATATTTAATAATACAAAACTCAAGCTTCGAATTACTGATTTTTCAAGTATATTTACTCTTGAATTACAGCTATAAAATTCAGTGTGACATTCGTGGTGACACAAATTTGATAAGTGTATAAGCTACAACTAGCAGTGATTTATAAGACGGGGTGTCAATTTCTCCCCGCACCACCAGATAATATGTCAAAGTTTTGAAAAACGCCTCCGATCATATGATATGGGGCGTTTTTGCTTTATAGCCACCTCATTTTAACGCACTTCATATCAATCAAAGCGAGACCTCTCGCGAGACCTATTCGGCCCTTCGTAAATTAGGTCTCGCTGAACCGCTAAAAGTTTAATTATTAACCCTTAATTGTTAAGGCGATGATCAGAACAATCTCAAGGTCTATATTATTGGCTTAAACGCAATAATGTGGGCCTTGAAAGTGAAAAAGCCCTAATTGTGAACCATCTGATTAAATAAAACTGTATGTAGGACTGCAAATAGGCCGCTTTTCTGTCCCTGCATTTATTCAAATACCTGTTTACATTGAATCCAAAAACTTAAGGTACAACTCGACTCCTTTGTTAATGTGAGCCTCTGAAACATTGTACTCCATTCCATAAAAGGCAAATGGCTGACGATAATCAGCCTTAACGTATTCAAAGCTTAATTCAAAAGGCCTGGTTAATTCATCCAAGGGATACTTATAGATTCCTGACTGAGACAATTCGTCCTGTTCCACGCCAAGGGATATTGCCAGTGCTATTTTCTTACCCTGCATTTTATATCCGCTCTTGCTGCCATAGGCCCAGCCGTGTGACAAAACCTGATCAAGCCATTTTTTTAAAAGGTGAGGGCAGTTAAACCAGTAATAAGGAAATTGCAGCACGATGCTGTTAAATTGCTCTACTAATCGTTGTTCGGCTTGTACATCAATTTCATCATTGGGATACGCCTGGTGCAATTGATGGACTAAAAAACGGTCCGGGTATTTTTTTAATTCCTCAATCCATCGTTTATTGATTACGGACTCATTTATATTCGGGTGCGTGACGATAACCAGCGTTTTCATTTTTGATAGTTAAAATATTTACCGCAAAGTTATTGCTTAGTCCATCTTGTTGTAAATTGGCAGCCAATTGTAAGGCACTATAAAAATTGTAAGTATGAGTGTGATCAAAGAAACATCGACCAACTTTGCCAATAAAACAGCCCTTGCCGAGGAGTGCCCCGAGGCCTACGCTTCACACATTATCGGAGGGCAATGGACCCTCGTCATCTGCTCCTGGCTCCTTAGTGGTAAGCTCAGATTTAGTGAACTAAAAAAAAGGCTGCCAAACATTACCGAGCGTATGTTGACTTTGCAGCTGCGAAGGCTTGAAGAAAACAGAATAATTGTGAGGACAGTTTATCCGGAGGCCCCACCGAGGGTTGAATATGAGCTAACGCCCATTGGTTATGCCTTGAAACCGGTTATTCAAGAACTAGAAAACTGGGGTGAAGAGCATAAAAAATTGTTTATATAAATTGCTGCTCAAGCAAAGTTTTTATGTCTTTATACCCTTCCAACTTTTTTACTCAGCTTCAAAAGGAACGAGAAGGGAAGACAGGTTCAAGTTTATGCTTCGAAGACAGGTATAAGAAAAAAAAAAACAGCAAAGCAACTAAAGGCAATGTCAATAGCGGCCATTGAAATAATCGCCGCTATTAATTATTAAATACTTATGATTACTTTACCGACCTGTTTATTCGATTCCAGGAACCGGTGCGCATCCGCTATGGCGTCCAGTGTGAACGATCCCGCAATAACCGGGTCTAATTTACCGCTGGCTAACCCTTCATAGATGAATGTCTTGGCAGCTTGTAAACGGGCAGGGTCAATGTTTACATCGGCTACTGTAAAACCGCTGATCAGCACATTCTTTTTGAGTATCTCCCATGTATTGATGGTTGCAGGCTCAGGGCTTAAGGTGCCATAGATCAAAACCCGGGCTTTGGGCGCCGCTGCGGCAAGTAAACCGCTAAAAGCCGGACCGCCGACCGCATCTAAGATGACGTTCGCTCCTCTATGATTCGTGATACGGTTGACTTCAGTTGTTATATCCTGTTCGCTGCTGACGATGACATGAGCGGCACCGGCCTCAAGCAAAGCTGCCTTTTTTGCTGCAGAGGTGCTGATCGCAATAGGGATGGCGCCAGCAGCATTAGCGGTCTGTATTGCGGATAACCCAACCGCGCTGGAAGCCGCATTGATGAGCACATATTGTCCGGTTTGTGCGTTAACCTGGTCGATAAGCAGGCCGTAAGCGGTCAGGTAAGTGCTCCATAAGGCAGCAGCTTTTTGAAAGGTCAGGCTGTCAGGTATCTTTTCAACGGCATAGGCAGGTGCCAATACCAGTTCACCGTGCATAGCGTATTGATTTAATGAAAATGCCGGGATGATACTTACCCGGTCGCCGGCCTGAATATGTGTTACGTGCTCACCAACAGCATCTACTATACCAGATGCTTCATAGCCGATTCTGGCGGGAAATACCGGGCGTTCGAGGTAAGCGCCATTTCTGTACATCACATCAGCACGGTTCAATCCCAGTGCTTTGGTAGCGATACGTACCTCATCAGGTCCCGGAGCTGGAATGGTCAGGTTTTTAATTTGTAGTACATCTGCGCTGCCGGTGCTTTCAAATATGACGGTGTCTGCGTTCTTTGCTATAGTTTTCATGTTTGTTGAGTTTTATTAAGACAAATTTGAGATATCAGGTCCACCTGCTACGATGACCTGACGCATCAAAATGTGTTGATATAGATCAACGCCTGCAGATTTGTATATTTGAATGTATGCTTGAACCCCTAATAGAATATATTAACTAACCCGCTCAGATAGCCCTTTTCCACATCTGATATAGGACTGCTGCGGTAAGTAATGATTTTAAGGCTATAACAGAAACAAGTATAATAGTTTTCGAAGTAGAGCCACACTTAAAGAGGTAGAAAGTGCAACAAATGTAGATCAGCAGCTATCAGCTGCTGATCTTGGTTTAGAATATAGCGAGTGTAAGTAAAATGCTTATAATTTAACTGAATCTTGCTCTTCTGTTAGTTGCCGCACCACTTCGCGCCACTCATTCAGTTCGGGTATGCCCGGCTTACGTTTGCCAAACATTTGCAGTATCATATCACCATTCGTATCATATAGCTCAATGGAGTTTACGTCTCCATCTGTCGATGGCTTGATAACATGCCAGCTTTCAGCAATAGCATCAGTACGCAGGTGCAGGTTAAATTCCGGATCGAGTACATTATACCATGGTCCCATTTCCACGAGCTTATTTATGTGGCCGGTGTGTATCTGGATGCAGCCATGGTTCGGCACAAAAATCATCACAGGAACATTTTCGGCAGCGCAGGTTTCACAGGCCTTTCTAAACTGATCCGCGTCAAGCTTACGCGCAAACCCATCAGGTGCTAATCTGAGGGCTTGGGTACGAGACACGTTGAAGCGCTTTAGTATTCCAAAGAACTCATGACTATCTTTTATATCTTTCCATGCCTGCTTAAAACCGTGATCATCAACCGCATCATCGGGCATTTCAACTGATGGCTTTGCCGACGCTGGAGATACAGCGATAAATTCCTGTGCTTCGGATTTATAAGTACTGATAAGCGTATGGTAAGCTTCCATGTCGCTTTTGTCGGTCATGTAAATCTTATGCAAGGCTACTCCGGCTTTATCAAAGAACTGAAGGCTGTGACGATCATTCTCATTTACTGCAAAACCGAAATGCCAGTGCTGCATAAACAGGCGCAAGTCAATATCTTCACCCAACACCAGGCCAGCATGCGGGGTAAAGGATATTTTTTCATAAATCCCTTTCCTTTCGCTTACACAGTAATCATTTCTGGTAAGGGCCATTACATAACCCAGTGTTGGCACTTGTTTAATTAGAGCTTCAAAATCATGCTTCAGCAGGGTAGAGGTTTCGCCTAAGCCGGTAGCTACAAGTTCGGCTTCACTAACGTTGAGGTCGGCAGCAATTTCCCGGATGCGCTTTTTCGGATTGGCAGTTTTGTATTCAGTGTATTTTTCTTTCAGTTCGCTAAGGGTTGTTTTCATATCCGTGGGGTTTAATTGTATATTGTTTTGGAAAACCACTTCGCGTGGCATAATCATTTGTTTCAGAGTCGACGGGTTGGTAACCACATCGGCTTCTACCTCAAAAATCTCGTAAACGGCTTTTGGTTTAAGTATTTCATGTTGAGTGCCATCGTACCATTTACGACCATTCTTTAGCATAATCACCCTGTCCGCATAATGCGATGCCAGATTCATATCGTGCAGTACTGATATAACCAGGTGGCCTTTGCGGGCCATAGCCTTCAGTATAGCTAAAGTTTGCTGCTGGTAAAGAATATCCATCCCTGTCACCGGTTCATCCATCAGCAAGAGGGCATTCTTTTGGTGCCAAAGCTGCGCTAAAGCACGTGCCAGTTGCACACGCTGCTGCTCGCCGCCTGAAAGGGTAAGGTAAGAACGCGCGGCGAATGCTGTTACGCCGGTAGCATCCATAACCTCGTTGACTATCTTATAATCTGTTGCCGAAGGCTTATTTTTGAAATAAGGATAACGGCCCATCATCACCAATTCTGCCACTGTAAATGGAAGACTTACATTATTCTGCTGGTTTAGCACGGCGCGTAGCTGAGCCAACTGCATGGTATCATATGCCTGCAAAGCCTTGCCATTTAATATAATATCGCCTTTAGCCGGTTTATATGCCCCGGCCAGTAACTTGAGCAGCGTTGATTTACCTGCGCCGTTTGCGCCAAGCAGCGCAATCAACTCCCCGGCACGAGCGTTTAAGGACACATCGCTGATCAACGAGCGTTGCCCTGCATAAAACGAAAGGTTACTTACCGACAGCATGCTCATATAGTAAGTTTACGTTTATCGCGGATGAGAATGTATAGGAACACCGGTGCACCGATAAGCGCGGTTATTACACCAATAGGCAGTTCGATAGGGGCTGCTATAGTACGTGCCGCTAAATCTGCTGTGGTAAGCATAAGAGCGCCCAACAGTGCTGATGCGGGTAATACGTGCGTATTGTTAACGCCTATGACCAGCCTCACGATGTGCGGTACAAGTAAGCCGACAAAGCCGATAATTCCTGTGAGGGATACTGCCGCACCAACCGCCATAGTTGATAGTAATATCACCCGCTTTTTAACGCCATCTACGTTTATGCCTAAATAGTCTGCCTGCGTTTCGCCAAGTGAAAAAGCATTGAGTGCTTTGCCGTAGAGTGGCAGTAAAACTATCGGCAGTAAAACAAAAGGTGCCAAAGCGGTTACCGTTTGCCAGGTGGCGCCACCTAAACTGCCCAGCATCCAAAAGGTAATGTTGCGCAATTGCTGTTCTGTTGCCAGGTAAGTAATAAGGCCAGTCAGCGCCGCTGCCAGTGCGTTGATAGCAATGCCTGCCAGCAGCATGGTAGTAATATTAGGGCGGCCCTCGTGTTTAGAAATATGATAGATTATAAAGGCGGTAGTTCCCGCACCGGCAAAGGCGGCTAAAGCCAACAAGTAATACCCTAACAGATTGCTTAATCCAGCAAAAATTATACTCTCCAGCCCGATTACTGCCACTGCAGCAAGCGAGGCGCCGGCAGATACACCAATTAAACCCGGCTCGCCCAGTGGATTGCGGAATATGCTTTGTATTGCAGCTCCGGAAATACCTAATGCTGCGCCTGCAAGTAATCCCAAAACTACGCGCGGTAAACGGACAATTGTGATAATCGCCTCGTGCTGCATGTGGGCAGTATCAGCGTTACCGCTTATTTTTTTAAGTAAAACAGCTATCACTTCTTTTGGCGGTATGCTCACGGCACCTAAGCCGACGGAGAATATGCTCGCTGTTACCAGCCCTGCAATGGTCAGTATATAAAAAAGTTGTTTACTCATTACAGTTTGTTATGCAGCTGCAGTATGGCCTGGTCTAATCTTGTGCTAAAATTTATGAGTAGGCCAGAATCCATCTGTACGATGCGTTTGTTTTTACCCGCGTTAGTTTGCAGCATTCCCGGCATCTTCAAAATACTTTCTGCGCCCCCAAGGCTGCTGTAGCCAAAGTCGAACATCAAAATCATATCCGGGTTGGCCTTAACCAGGGCTTCGGTGGTAAAGGGCTTAAAATCATTAAAACCGCTTACAGCGTTTTGCCCGCCTGCCAGGGTTATAATGGCATCAATACTGGTATTCTTCCCAGCTACCATCATCACACCGGTGCCGCGTGCGTATATAAAAAGCACTCTGGTGTTCTTTTGCTGTTGCTTTACCACGGCAGTGGCTTTGTTTACTTTGGCCTGCATACTTTTTAACAGCGCTGTGCCTTGTGCTGGTACCTGCAGCGCAGCAGCAACGTCTTTTACAAACTGGTAAGTGCCTGCCACGGAGTAGTTCTGTTTTATTTGTACCACCTTTATACCTGCATTGGTTAATTGATATTCTATCTCTTTGTTTACCGAACCCTCCGGTGCAAGTACTATATCGGGCGAAAAGGAGAGAAGTCCCTCAGCCGAAACTGAACGATTACGGCTCACCTTGGGCAGCTTAGTCACATATGCTGGGTAGGTGCTTGTTATGTCAACCGCTACAATGTTTTTACCAAGACCAAGCGCATTAACCGTTTCGGTAAGTGCGCCGTTAAGGGTAACGATGCGCTTTGGCGGACCCGCCGCAATGCTCTGTATTATGGTGATTGCGAGCATGAACACCGTTATAATGTATTTCTTCATGTTTGATACTTTGTTATTGTTTGACTTGGTCAATAAACGCATAGCGAAATGTGTAGTAACCCGGATCGCCGTCGCCATTTTTGTAATAGTTTAAAATTTCGAGCTTAACGTATTTGCCTAAAGATGTTTTAATTATGATGATGCGGCCGGGCGCAGGATTTATAGTATGGGTATTCATATCATAAACATACCAGCCGTTGCCGCTGCCCGGCGGGATAGCTTTCGCTTTATCGGTATCAGCCAGATAGCCATCGGCTGGCGCAGTGGTAACCTTTTCAAAACCGGTGTTATTTAAAACAACCGCCATGCTGGTACCTTTACCGCTGGTACCACTATTTATCCATAGCTGAGTACGCTGAAAAGCCATGTCCCAGGCGATGCCTGCGGTGTCTGCGTCCATTATCAAGGCTTGTTTATCAAAGCTATAATAGACCTTACTGCCGTTGGCGGCTATATCGTTTACCGTTTTAACCTGTTGGGACGATTGTGCAAGCAGCAGGCCGGGGCCAGTGGCAATTAAACTTACCGTTAAAGCTACGCTCAGCAATGCTGCCTTGATGGGTGATTTCATACCACAAAGCAAGGTCTTATTTATAAAGATTCCAAATAACAAGCAGGTGCTTTACGATATCCGGCTTGTCATTATTGAGGTATGTGCATCTCTGTCGTTGATAACCGTAAATCATATAAAAAATTATTAACCAGTGTATTAAATTGATTCAAGCTCTTTTGTCTCAATCTTTTTGACGTTGTATTTATGGTTTTTGCAGCAACGGTTACGGTAAAACTGGTCCCAAAGTCATAAAAAATAATCCGGATTTCGGTAATAAACTATCAATTAAACATCCCACCTTTGCTCTCGTAGTTTATTTAGACTTATTAAAAATAAGATCGCTTAATTTTAATGAAGCACATCTGTAGCCTTTTTGTTATGTATTATTTGTTTGTTCATATAGTTGTAGCGCAATCGTCCACCGGGCGGTTAAGCGGTACCGTTACCGATGAAAAAGGTAATGCAGTACCCGGTGCGGCCGTAACTATCATACAAACCGGGCAAGGCACAGCAACAACAGACAAGGGGATTTATCAGATCAGTAAAATCGTTCCCGGTACATATCACGTAAGGGTAAGCGCAGTAGGCTTTAAGTCACTCGTTATCAAAACCACCATAAAAACCGGGCAGGAAGTAATATTACCTATTACGGTTGAGATCGATGTAAACAATCTTAACGAGGTAAACATCAATACCCGGCGGTATAATCCTGACAATATCATTGATTTTCAGCGAACGCCGACGCCGTCTGTTGTAATAACCCGCAAACAGATAGAACAGATGGGAAGCCGCCGCCTGGATGAAGTGCTTAAGGAGCAAACCGGCTTAGCCATTGTAAGTGACATTGGCGCGGGCTCGCGGGCGGTAGGTTTACAAATGCAGGGGTTTGATAGCGGCTATACCATGATCCTGATTGACGGGCAACCCATGACGGGCCGCAACTCCGGCAGCTTTGATCTGTCGCGCATTACGGTTGCAAACATCGAGCGTATAGAAATTATCAAAGGCGCATCATCATGTCTGTTCGGAAGTGAAGCGATGGCAGGTGTGGTAAATATTGTAACTCGCCAGCGTATATCGCAGAGCCAGGGCATGGCAGCCATTCGTTACGGAAGTTTTAACATGCTCGATGCGAATCTGGCAGGAGAAACACCTTTTTCGTCCGGTAAAGGATCAGCATATTTTGCAGGCAACTATTACCGTACAGATGGCTTTAACAGCAACCCTTATCTTACTGATGGTAAAACTGTACCGCCATACAGCAGCTACACATTGCAAGGCCGTGCGCGTTACATGTTCAGCCAAGCTAATGCACTTCATGTAACCGGCAGGTTCGCTTCGCGCCAGTCGGCAAATAATAAATCTTACTCAGGTGCGCCAAGCATTGATAGGCTTGGTGAGTACGACCTGAATGCTTCGGCTGTGCTTAATAGTAATTTAAGCAATGGTTTGCGGCTAAAATCTCAGTACTACCTTACGCGTTACGCTACCAATCAAAGCGTAACCGACCTTACATCTAACCAAAACATTGCCCGAAACAACTTTAACCAGTACCTGCACCGAGCGGAGGTGCAGGCGGGCAAAACATGGGGCAGCGCTTTTACGCTTACCAGCGGTATAGGTACGCAGTACGAAAGTATGGATGACGAACTAAATGGAGGTAACCGGCATCAGCAAAACAGCTTTGTATATACTCAGGGCGATTGGAAGCTTACTGACGAAATAGGCGTAATTGGCGGTGCCAGGTTAGAGCACCATAGCCGATATGGTAGCAGTGTTACGCCCAGCGGTGGCATCAGCTACCAACTGACCGGTAATTTATTATTGAAGGCCGCAGTGTCAACGGGTTTTAAGACGCCCGATTTCAGGCAGCTGTACATGACATTCACCAACTTTGCCGGCGGTGGTTATACTGTTATAGGCGCCGAAAAGTTTGGTGAGGAATTGCTGCGCCTCATTGCCGCCGGTCAGATAGCGTCTGTACTACCGGCAGCCGACAGGGTAGGCGACTTACGTCCGGAACGGTCGGTGGCTTACAACGGCGGTCTTACTTTTACGCCCGGTGAAAAGGTAAGGGTAGAGGGTAACGCCTTTTATAACAGCGTACGCAACTTTATTGATGCTGAGCCACTGGCTTATCAGAATAATTCGCAGCCGGTGCTCTCCTATTACAATATAGACCGCGTTACGCTCTCAGGCCTTGAATTAAGCGCAACCTGGAAAGCAGTGCGCAGTTTAACGGTATCTGCCGGTTACCAGCTGCTTTACGCAAAGGACAAAGGTGTTGTAGATTCCATTAAAAATGGCACCGGGCTTTATGCCTTTGTGTATGACCCGCAAACAGGTGACCGGATACGTTCAAAAACTTCTGACTATTTCGGCCTGATAAACCGTTCGCGGCACATGGCTAATCTCCGCTTTGCCTATGAAAACGAGCCGAAAGGCATCCTGGCATCCTTCCGCATTAACTATCGGGGTAAATATGGCTTTATGGAGTCGGGCAATCGTAACAATTTCCTTGACCCGTATGATACCTATGTACCCGGTTATTTCCTCTTTAATGCTTCGGTACAAAAAACCATGCTTAACAAGCGCATGGCCTTGCAACTCACAGTTGATAACCTTTTTAATTACAGCGACATGAAGATGCCTGCACAAGCCGGGCGGCAAATGCTGGTGGGCCTCACTTACCGCTTTTTTAAACAATAAATGCTTCGGGATGAAAACAAATCCACTTATAAGATTAAAATACGCTTTGATAGCCATATCATGTGTTGGTATGGCTACTGCCTCTTGCACAAAAGAGGAGGTTAAGCCAGTGTTGCAGGACGGAAAGAGCACCGTAATAAACGATATGCCTGGCGATGTAGGCAACACCGTTGGCAGCGGTAAGCCGTTTAACCCGGTTTATTTTAGCTTGGTTACAGGGAGCAATGTAGACAGCAGCAAGAGAAAGTCGGCCGATTGGGATATAGCGTTCGCCAAAGAGTATAATTCATACCTATCAGTAAACAGCGGCGGAAACCAGGCCAGCTTCGGTTATGGCGGGCCGGGTAAGGGAATGCTCATGATGGTTAAGCAAAATTACAATAGCGTTAAAACAGCACCATCAGATGATGAATTCGTTAAAGCGCAAATCAATTCAGCAGGGTGGGATAGTGGCAGTAGCAGCGGCTGGTACTTTTATGACCTGAACACCCACATAGCTGTACCTATAAAAAATCGTACTTACATCATCAAAACGGCTGATGGCAAATTTGCCAAGCTGGAACTGGTGAGTATGTATAAGGGAGCTCCAAGCGTAGTAACCGACCTTAACTGGCCCGCACCATACTTTACCTTCAGGTATTATGTACAGCAGGATGGTAGCCGTAACCTTTCAACCAACGATCAATAATCTATTTCATCTATAAACACTTACATAACAATGCAACTACTTTTCAAATCGTCAGCCAAATGGCTATATGCGATGGCTGCTATCGGTCTACTGTTTACTTCATGCGCTAAGGATGAAGACATAGTTCCTGATGATAATAAAGGAACAGAGGCACCCACGCCACATGGAACAGTGCCCTACTATAAGCTACAGCGCGTAGAAAACTTTTTAGCGCCTGCTGATGATAGCGCACCTACTACGCCTCCACCGGTTGTATTGTTCAGCCTGGAAAACAAGGAGCAGGTATCGGCTGATTTTAAAACTACAGCACGCTGGGATATATCCTTTGGCGATCTCTACAACAGCTTTGTGGGATCGAACAATGGTAAAGACGAAAATAACCTGGGTTACGGTGCTAACGGTGCAGGTGGTATCATGATACTGAAACAACCTTTCGAGCAGGTAATTAACGTACCGGCCGATGCTGAATTTTTTACTGATAAAGAATATGGGACGGATGAAGCGGGTGCTTTCGGAACAGATACCGGCTGGTACCTGTATGATTTTGACGGTACCATAAAAGGCGATGGGAGCTATGAGAAGAAGCATGTTGCCTATGCCATGCCTGATGAGCGTACACTGGTGGTACGCACTGCCTCGGGCGATTATGCTAAGATAAAAATGATCAGCTGTTATAAAGATGCCTTTACTCCTGATAAATGGTTTAGGGATACCCCACACATGTACTTCACCTTTGAATATGTGCTCGTGCCAAAAGGCAGTGCCAAGTTTGAAATAAAATAACACAAGCGCCATCACTTACATAGCATGAAACTTAAGCTTACACTATACTTTTTAATTGCGCTTGGCGCTCTGGCGTTAGCATCGTGCACAAAAACGATGGACTTGCCCGGCCTGCCACAGAATAAAATACTTAGCTATAAAGTAGTAAACCTCCAGGACACCGTTATTTACGGAGCTGTTGATAACATAGATCATACCATCACCGTTTATGTGCCATTTTATCTGAATATGACGGTTATCGATCCCGAGATAAAGGTCTCTGACGGTGCAAAAATTGAAGGTCGCATAGAGCCGGTTTCGGTAAATGCGAAGGACGTTAAATACAAAGTAACGGGCGCCGACGGTAGCACGAATGTGTACACTTTGCAAATCATTAATCAGTCTATATCATCTCTGAACGTGGATTGGGTAGGCAGCGATGAGATTGTAACATCGCCCAAGAACATGCTACCAACCATCAGGGGCAATTTTCAAAGCCGCAATGGTGCAGCCGCTAATATACTGCTCACCAACAGGCGCACTGCAGATACAGTTAGCATCCCCACATCAACTATTGGCATTCAACCCAGCGATAACGATTATGACCTGTATGGAGCTTACTTGCCCGCGACAGTTGACACCGGATATTACGATGTGCAGCTAACCTTTATGGGACACACCGCAAAGCTTGCACGCCCGGTGCAGGTAGTTTATCAGAAACCAGATCTGCTGATACCAAGCCGGGAAGTAAAACAGGGTGGGATTATTACATTTAATTCAACCGCCACGACGGTATTTGTAGGCTTAAAATCAGCAAGCGTTACGCTTAACGGCACTACTTACAACCTGCCGGTGATCAATTATGATAGAGAGGTGATGACCTTGCAAACGCCGGACAATCTACCCGTTGGGCTTTTTAACTACACCGCTGTTTACCGTTTTGAATTTGAGGGGTGGCCGGTTACTACAAAGTACGGCGCACTTACGGTTACAGCCAAATAATCATCATGGTTATACCGCTTAGCGTACGGAGGCGATTAACATAAACCACATTACTTACACTTTAATCCTAAAAGGAAATGAAAAACAAGTTCTTCAACACATTCAGATCAGTAGCTGCCGTTGCAGTTATTGCTATAGCAGCCGCTTCATGTACTAAAGAGTCTGCCGCTCCTGAGCCAACTTCAGCCAACTCAAAGCTGTCTGTAAACGCTGTGCCAAGCGTTGCTACATACACCATTAATGGCCGTTACGGAAACCCTTTCCTCGGCCCGGCAAATTATGGTACCGTCTACGTTAATCTTACCAACGGCGACCAGGATACCACAGCCACCTTTAGCGGTGTTGATGTGCATTTTACCAGTACCAACAACTCGGTTATTCAGGCGCCAAGCGGCTCTACGCTGAAATTGCTTTATGCTCCGTCAAAATCATTTGCTACGCTCAAAATAAGTGATTTCCCAACCACCACCGTAACAAGCGTTGGCCGTAATACCTCACTTACCAGTACCCCAAACGGATGGTATAACTATGCGGCTCCGGGCGGTGTAAATGAGATTCCGGGCTTTTATATCCTGGTCACACCTGCATCAGGCAGCCCGTATGCTTTACAGGTTGTAGATGCAGCAGGCGATGGCAGCGCAACCAGCAACAGAGGTGTTTATACTATTGAAACCGGTATTATCAATAATCTGTAACCACTATCAACCGGCAGTCAATGTGAATTGACTGCCGGTATTTATACCGCGCAATTGCGCCTCAGAAAATTAATTTTAAAATGATATACACCAAGGCCCGAACAGTTATCAGCAATTTTTACTCATTAATCATTCTACTTGCAATCACAAGTATTCTTTATTCCTGTAAAAAAGAGTATCCAGATTTGCCTTACAATGATATTGAACAATTTACCATAAAAGATGCCGATGGCAATACGCTTAAGGCATCTGCGCAGGGAACGGACTTGATCGTTTATTATCCGCCGTTCCTGGCCGTGCCGGATACTATTGCACCTTCCATAGTAGTATCAGAGGGGGCAACTGTAGAACCCGCGTCAGGGGCGAAGGTGCCATTTAAGACAGGTATAGCATTTAAAGTAAAGGCAGCCGACGGCAGTGTTAAAAACTACATTCTAAAGGCGTTGGTAAATGCACCGGCCCCCGTATTTTCTGTGGGTGATACCCGCCTTGATGATATTCTTAACATCTTTGGCGAATACTTTATACCTGATACCGCTACCACTAAGCTCTTTTTAGTAACAAACGGCGGTAAAGATATACAGGTGCCCGGCTCAACGTTTATTACGTTTAACGCATCCCACTTGATAGCGCCGCTGCCGCCTGCTGTTGATACGGGTTATTATAAAGTAAAAGTAATCAGCGGTGCACAAAGCGTAATACAAGGCCCTATCCATATAGACAGACCAAGCCTGGTGCTGAGCATTCCACAGGCTACTGTGAAGCGTGGCGAGGATATTACGATAGTCGCTGGGCCGAATACCATAAAATACTGGAAAAACGATATTGGCGGGCAGGTACAAATCAATTATGGCCGCCGCGATTTTGTGGAAGTGGCATTTACCTCTATCAGCAACACCGAAATGAAAGTAAAGGTGCCCTCGAACTTCCCGAATGCAACCATTAGCGGAATAACGATTGACGTTGGATATCCAATATTCATCACGCCGGACGCCGGGCAGATTACCGTTGCCGACTAAATTAATTCTACGTTTCATTTTTTTATAAATCAGTAAAAGTCCTCTGCTGCCTGTGCCGGAAAAATAGCCGCACAGGCGCAGCAGGCACAACGGTTAACCAGGAATGCACATCAAATCTAAAATAGAGGGTTTTGAAGATTGGCTTTTTATAGAGGAATTGCCTGATACGTTTAACGCCAGTACACCGCTTGCCGAAAAGCGGATGACCATTAAACGACCGCCGGTGCAGGATCTGTCAAACTACATGCTCAGTTCGGGCGGCATGTTTTTGATGTACGCTAAAATGCAGTTTTCCGAGCCGGCTACTATTTTATTTGAAATTGAAGGAGAGACCGTAAATTCACAATTCATTTTCTATGAAAATGTCCCTGCTGGCGACGATAAATCCGGGAAAAAGGTACGTGGTGGCGCCCGGCACAATATTAGGTATATACCATCCCTGTCTGGTAAATACGAAATGACACGCGGGATAAGTTACAACTACTTTTTAGTGGTACTATCAAAAGAGTACTATTTCCATCTGATTAACCAGGATTCAGTTTTGCATGCCGACTTTGTTGAGGAGATAAAGAATGGTAAGTATACTTCTATATCGGCAAAAGATTTATTGGTATCGCACGAGATGCGACACATCATTAATGACATAGTAGAATGTAGAAAAACCGGCGAAATAAAGCGTTTGTATACGGAGGCGAAGATATTAGAGCTGCTTATGCTGCAAATGGAGCAGATACAGAACGACCAGTCCGGTGAGATGAACACCTTTACGCCAGCCGAGCAGGAAAAGATAGAACATGCCCGTGATCTGCTTGACGAAAATTTTGTGAATCCGCCCGTGTTGCCGGTACTGTCACGTATGGTAGCACTTAACGAATTTAAGTTGAAAAGAGGATTCAAAGCCTATTTTGGTACAACTATTTACAGTTATGTCACCCGCTTACGGATGGAACGCGCCCGCCATTTGTTGATTGATAAAAAGATGACTGTGCGCGAAGTGACATATGAAGTGGGTTTTAAACACCAATCTCATCTATCAGAGGCATTCAAGAAGTATTTTGGAATTTTACCCAGCGAAATCAAGTAGTGTTTTTTGGAAGCTGCGCTTCAATTTTCAAGGTATATCATATTTGTTGAATTTTATAAAGACAAATTTGAAACCTCGGGTCCACCTGCTAAGATGACCTGACGCATCAACATCTGTTGATATAGATCAACGCCTACAGATTTGTATATTTGGATGTATGCTTGAACCCCTAATAGAATATATCAACCAACGTGCACAAACAGCTCTTTCAACTTCCGATATCGCATTGTTGCGGGAAGTAATGGTCTTTAAGCGCTATAAGAAAAAACAGTTTCTTTTACAGGAAGGCGATGTCTGCAAAAACCTTAGCTTTATTCTTAAAGGAGCAACCCGGCAGTACTCCGTTGATGAAAAAGGTAATGAGCATATTATGGCCCTTTGCATAGAGAATTGGTGGACAGGTGACCGGGAAAGTTACTTCAGGAGCATTCCCTCGGTATATAATATCGACGCCTGGGAAGAAACAGAGGTACTTATGCTTCCCAAGACCGAACTTTCCCGCGTAAGTAATATACCCGCATTTGCTGAAATGCGGATGACGCTGGATGAGAACTATTCCATTGCAGCGCAAAAACGTGTATTGGTGTCGATCAGTCATAGTGCAGAAAAGCGCTTTGAGGAACTTGCCAAAACCTACCCTGAGTTTTTACAGCGCTTTCCGCAGCATATCGTAGCTTCCTACCTGGGTATCACCAAAGAAACACTGAGCCGCGTTCGCAGCCAGGCCGCAAGGAAATGATGGCGAGCCGGACAATCCGTTGATAAATATCAATGGATTTTGATAATCAACCTCATCGTTCCTGCGGTCGTTCCCGCCTGACCTTTGTGATGTAATCATTTAAGAAATACATCATGAGATCATTAAAAGGAAAGGTTGCCCTGGTTACAGGCGGCAGCCGCGGAATAGGTGCCAGTATTGTAAACCGACTGGCTGAAGAAGGCGTTAAAGTAGCATTTACTTATGTCAGCTCTAGAGAAAAAGCGGAGGCTTTGGCCGCCGGGTTGTCTGCCGACGGTGAAACGGCAATAGCGATCAAGGCAGATACAGCTAATAAGGACGAACTTACTGCAGCCATAAATGCTACCCTGCAAAAATTTGGCAGACTGGATATCGTGGTCAATAGTTCCGGTCTGTTTGTGACAGGATCTATCGAAGACCCGGGTGTCGACATCAGTGCATTTGAAAAGCAATGGGAGGTAAATGTGCACGGTGCCGTTCACCTGGTGCGCACAGCATTACCCCATATGAGCGCGGGCGGACGGATCATCAATATTGGCTCTACCGGTGGCAGCCGCTCTCCTTATCCAGGCATCGGTGATTATGCCGCTACTAAGGCAGCCCTTGCCGCATATACCCGTAGCTGGGCCCGCGACCTGGGAGGCCGGAATATCACAGTCAATCTTATACAACCCGGCTTGATAGATACCGATATGAACCCGGCCAACGGCCCTTACAGCGAGGCCATGCTGCAGTCGGTAGCACTGGGCCGTTATGGAGAGGCGGGCGATATCGCGGCAGCGGTTGCCTTTCTGGCAAGCGACGATGCCAAGTACATTACCGGTGTTACACTGAATGTAGATGGTGGCCAGACTACCTGAGCAGCACACCTAATCAATTCACAAACTAATAAAAGAAATGATGGCAACTACAGCACAATTATTGGAAGACAGCCTGCTCCGTATTTGGAATGATAGGGAGGCAGAAAGCCGGTTAAAAAGCATGCAAGAAGTGTACGCGGCCGATATCGCGTTTTACGAATCGAACGATAGCCCCGCTTTTATAGGGCATCAGGCGATCAATGAGCTAATCGGTCGCCTGCAAGCACAATGGCCTGCCGGTTTTAAGTTCGAACTGTTACAGCCTGGCCGCGCAAACCACCATATACAAGAAATTCAATGGCGTTTAGGTGAGGACGGAGAGCCCCCGGTTGCGACAGGATCAGATATCGCTATCATCGCGGATGGTAAGATCAGCGCGCTGTATCTTTTTTTGGATATAAATTGATGCATTCATTAACCTGGTGATCCAATTTAGTGGCCCGTCTTTAGGCGTTCAGCTTTCAAAAGCATAAAATGTTTAGCGCAAGCATTAAATCATATCGAAAATGGACATTCTACAACTGATATTTACTCAGCAAAAGATTGGTCGATAGTAGATGATGTCCAACACAATGTGATTTGTTTACTGAAAAACTTAGATGAAGCACCTACTATCGTTCCTTTTAATCCGTCGGAGGTCAGAAGATCAAAGCAATAATCGGTGCATAGAACGAAAGCTTTATCAGTTACCGGTACTAATTGTACCGGTAACTGATAAAAAATTTATTGTTAATCGCCATTATGAAAAGGCAATGAATACCAATAGCGATAGCTAAATAAAGATCGTCTCAGCATCGGCCCTTTCAATCGTTAAATTGACACTACGTTGCGATTTAGGACGGGTTTGATGAGGAACGCCTTTTGGGATTGTCACGATCATTCCCGGTGCTAATTCGAAAACTGCATTTTTCGTCTCGATGATAACGATACCCTCGTAGCCGATGAAGGTTTCATCCGAATTGGGATGATAATGCCATTGGTAAGGTGTGGTCATGACTCCCATTCTTACAACGTGGTCGTTCAACGTACTGACCACTTTATTCAAATATGGCTCAAGATTAGCAGTGGCCAATGCTGCGGGATCGATCAATTCCATCATCGATTTATTTAAGAATTAAATGAATAAGATATGAGGTATTTGGAAGGGTCAATTTCTAAAATCTTTTTTATACTCTACCCGGTAAGCCTTTAAGGTATCACTACTGATATTTTTGATGGAATGCGGACCTTCCGGGTCTACCATCTGCCCCTTGTTCAAAGCATCAGCCGGAAATCCATTTACTTCTGTACTGTCTTTTTTGATCAGTCGGCCGTTTTTATCTTTTACATAATTGTAATAAATAAAGCGTGCGCTGTGCGTAAACCACATGGTACTTTTGTACCGATGGGTATGCACAGGCTCTTCATTCCCGGGCGGACAGATAACCTGCAGCACTCTCATGTTACGGTCTTCATAAACGACCTGATGATTCTTAGGTGCGGCAGCTACAGCATCAAATTTGCCGGGCCAAGCCCAGCTTGGGATGCCTGCCGGTTGCTTTTGAGTATTAGTATTTTTCTTTGTTTGTGCGGTTGCGCTTTGGACCAAAACGAAAGTTAGGACAGCGAGGACCAAAATTTTTGTTAGCCTGTTTTGTTTCTTTGTTATGATTTTCATGCCCCCAATACTTTATATGCTTAGCTAATATTTTATTCTCACAGTCAGTTGCCATAAATTTTAGTGGAGACCGTGTATGGACAACGTGGCTGCAAGATGTAGCAAGATATAGCAAGATAACTATTTAACATTTCATAATGGTATAATAGTGAATGAATTCAGGGATACGGTTTATTAAAAATAAAATTGAGGCATCATATTGGTCATAGGGTAAATTGATCTATGTGTTGCCTTCGTGACTAACCATAATATTCCGGGTTGAATTCTTCATTTTATCTTACAACAACTAAGGCGACTAGCAGAAGTAAAGATCACAACATGATTTATTCATCAGCTGAATGCAAAGCAAATGCCAGCTATCATATAGTGATTTAAAATGAATACTAGGCACTCTAATCATTGGAGAATAATTATGGTGTTCATTAAGTAGCTGAACTGCCTGATCGTGGCACTATTAATGTGCAAACTAGTATGGCGGTATATTGCTGCCAACACACCTTTCTATTAAAATCAATCAAATGGAAAATTTAGCGTTACTGGCCCAATTCGAGGCTAAACCTGGTAAAGAACAGCAAGTTGCTGACTTCCTTAAAAACACCCTGCCCTTGGCGGAAGCTGAACCGGGAACCATTCGCTGGTATGCACTGCAGATCGGATCTTCGACCTTTGGCATATTTGATACGTTTGCCGATGAGGCCGGACGGGATGCGCACTTAAGTGGTGAGATCGCCAAAGCACTAATGGCTAGCGCAGATGAACTATTAGTTTCGACACCGGTGATCGACAAGGTGGATATACTCGCTTTTAAGTGATCACTGATTTCAAAGCCTGATAAGAATTTCGGACCGGCGTTCGACACTGGCCGACCGCCATCAGTATACTATTGATTATGATTGGATCGGATAATGCCGGTGATCCCGGAAATTACCCGATCCTTTTATTTACAACTGAAGGATATGAACTATGTTATGGTTAAAAGATTGGATTGCTGACATGGTCTTACCTATCACTACGTTTGGAGTTTTAGAAATCGCCCCTGGCATCCGATGACTCTCCATTTTGGCGGAGCCAAAGAGCAGGTATACGGATCAGGGCTGCTAGCCATGCCAAAGCTTCTATAGATGCTGGAAACAGGATGTTCTGCCCATGTTGCAGATGAGTGGCAATGGCGCCGCCCAGATAGGATGATATCAGTAACAGCCCTAACACGCCTGTTCTGGGAAACATGAAAAGCAGTGCAGAGCCCAATTCTATCAAACCGAGTGCCTTATAGATACCGGGTGGTATACTGAATGACCTGGTCATCTCCAGGGAATGCGCACTGCCACTCAGCTTATCGAAAGCTGAAGCACTGAGCAAGATGAGTACGACCGTACTCAATACCCAGCCCCAAATTTTTCTTGTTTTCGTTTCCATCTTCATTAAGTTTTAAGCTTACACAGATTTGGTATGACCGCCGTCCACGCGTAATAAGGCGCCGGTGACATAATCTGCCAAAGGACTCGATAAGTATGTTACGGCACTTGCCACCTCATCTGGTCGGCCAAAGCGGCCAACATCGTTCTGAACAAACTGCTCGACCGCACTACGCTCGATATCTTCCCATCGATCACCCCATCCGTACTGTCCGGCCATGTTCAGCAGCATATTTTTAGTGTTATCCACCAGCATCGGGCCAGGAGCAACGGTATTCGAGGTAATGCCGGAACCTTTCAGTTCACGCGCTAGCGATACGGTGAGGTTATGTCTGGCAGCAGTGGCCGCAAGGTAGTCAGGCTGTAAAGCAAAGGGCTCAATTGCGCCCGAAGAGCCGATCTGGATGATGCGCCCCCAGCCAAGTGTTTTCATTTTCGGTAATATCCTGTGGATCATCCGAACGTAAGACAGTACATTCACATTATAGCTTTCTACCCAATCCTGTACACTAACCTGAAGCCAGGGCCGTGGAAAGTATGCTCCGGCATTGTTGACCAATATATCAATTGGCCCGTGCGCCAGCGCCTCCAGGGCGACTTTATCAGCACCCTCGTCAGTCGATAGGTCGCCTGTCACGACGGCCGCCTGCCCGCCAGCTTGAATGACCTTCTCTGCCACGGCAGCGGCACGTGCATCATTTCTGCCATGTATGGTTACAAATACACCTTCCGTAGCCAGTTGCATAGCAATGGCTTCTCCTAAACCAGCGCTTGAACCCGTGATCAGCGCTTTCTTTCCTTTTAATTTCAAATCCATTATTGTTACTTTTGTTTTGTTACTTACTAATAGTAAGTCAAAGCTAGGGTCAAGTTGCTTTAAAAACAAGAAGGCACCTATAAGTGAGGCACTTACTAAAAAGTGACTGTTACTGTAACTGAACGAGATATGGAAAAAGAAATTTCAAGAAAATGTGAGAATGACAGGGACGACTGCCCGGTGAAGGATGTACTTAACCGGATCGGGGACAAATGGTCGATGCTCACGGTGATCATGCTCTCCGACCATCAGACCTTACGCTTTAACGAATTGCATCAACTGATCAGTGGCATTTCGCAAAAAATGCTCACTGTCACCCTTAAGACCCTGGAAGCCGACGGCTTGGTTACCCGTAAAATGTATGCGCAGATCCCGCCTAAAGTGGAATATTCACTGACTACGTTAGGTCAAAGCCTGGTCGCACCGCTAATGCATTTGTATGATTGGGCCAACCAACACATGCCGGAGATCAGGGCATCCAGGAAACGCTATCAAAGAACAAGCGCCTGATGGATACTTACCGTTTGCCAGACGACCTATGGAATAACGTGGTGGTCAGCAGGGATGCAGGATCGCTCCGCTGAGGCTCAGGGCAGCTGGCCGAGCATGGTCCAGTTTATCACGAGCTAGCTGATAAGATAGATGGTTTGAACATTTGTAAACGCTGTGAGCGATAGATGCGTAGTTTATAATAGCTTTTATACATTTGAGATATGTTTCAGGTCTTTGAAAATTATTTGCAACAATGGGCTGCCATTTCTGGAGAAGACATGGATAGGATACGTGCTGTTGGCGTAGAAAAAAAGTTGCGCAAATGGCAATCTCTGCTACATGATGGTGAAGTGTGGAAGATAAACTGCTTTATCACCAGCGGCTGCTTCAGGCTATACCGGTTCAGCCCTGACGGAACAGATCATACCCTGAGGTTCGGTGTTGAGAATTGGTGGATCAGTGATCAGGAGAGTTACAATCATGATAAACCATCGGAGTGTAACATTGAAGCTCTTGCCGCAAGCACGGTCGTTATATGGCCAAAACTGCAGTGGGAAGAATTATTGCACACCATACCTGCACTTAAACTCTTTCAGGACCAATTATTTGCGCGCAGCCTGGAGATGAGTAACCGACGCATCTATTCGCTCATCAGCGGTTCTGCCGAAGAAAAATACCTGGAGTTTCAAAAAACCTATCCAAATGTTTTTAACCAGGTACCCCTACATATGGTAGCCTCTTATCTGGGCATCTCCCGGGAAACGTTGAGCCGTGTCCGCACTTCATTTACTAAAAAGTAAACAGGACCTGTCTAAACAGAACTAACGGGTCCTGCTTACAACGAACTAACGGGTATATGATTATAGATCAGGATGCATGTCGCGAACCTTGCTTACGGTTTCCAGCAAGGAAGCTACGTGCAGGATGGTGGATTCGGCCAGCCAGCTACCCACGAGTTGTACTGCGATAGGCAGCCCTAGTTTGCTGGTGCCAAAGCGCATAGCTATGCCCGGCAGCCCGGTTATATTCAACGGGACAGTTGCGCCTTGTAAATAAGTAGCATCTACTTTCTGACCATCTATCATAAATTCGTCCTCGCCATGCTTATGAGCAGGAATAGGTAGTACATGAGTCAGCAATACATCGTAATGCTGGAAGTAACCGGCAAAGCCATCACGCAAGCGTTCTGCGGCTTGCTCAGCATCAATATAGTCTTTCATCGAAGTATCCGGTAATGAAAGCATCGTCTTAGCCATCTTGTATAACTCATCTTCACTGCGGCCTGCAGTGGCTTGTTTGAATGCCTCTTTCATTTCCATCACATGGATGCGGTTGAATACATCCAGGGCAAAGTCGCGCTCTAACGCAGGTATACTAACCTGTTCAACCTGGAGTCCTAAGTCCTGAAGTGCTTTCGCCGCTGCTTCCACGGTAGCAGCCACTGCCGGGTCAACAGGACCAAATCCCGGCCCTACCATCCAGCCGACTTTCAGTGGACGACCGGATGGTCTGCTACTCCCGGCATCAAACTGGACTGTACTGGTAGCATAGGCATCCTGCCCGTCGGGCCCGGAAAGTACATGGTAAGTAACCGCAAGATCGCGGATGCTGCGCGCCATTGGCCCAACGTGCCAGAAACGTCGCGGCTCACGAGGCCAAATACCCGTCATAGGAACGCGGCCATGCGTTGCTTTCAATGAAACGATGCCTGTCTGGGCAGCAGGCCCCCGAACAGAGATGGCGAGATCGGTACCTAGGCCAATAGGCGACATACCAGCGGCAATAGCTGCCGATTCACCACCGCTGGAACCTCCCGGGGTACGGGTAAGGTCCCATGGATTGTTTGAGCGGCCGCTGAGCAGATTATCGCTCTCAATCCAGTATGAAAATTCAGGGAGATTTGTTTTCGCGATGAGTATACCCCCGGCCTGCTTCATGCGGGCTACGCTGGTAGCATCCGTACTGGGTGTGCGACCTTTAAAAATTGGTGAACCACGTTGGGTCAGTACATTGGCTGTGTCAATAGAGTCTTTCACAGTAAACGGTACCCCATGTAAGGCGCCCAGATCTCCACCTTTCATCAGCTCAGCTTCTGCTTTTTTTGCCGCTTCCATCGCGGTATCGGCAACGGTAACGATGGCATTGATCTTTGGGTTCAGGGAGTTTATGCGATCAAGATGCAATCTCATTACCTCTACCGGTGAGATCTGGCGGCTGCGGATAAGTTGAGCCAGCGTCGTAGCATCCTCAAAATAGACGGGCGTTGTTTTGTCTTTCATTTCGTTTTGATTTATAGTAAAAATTATAAGCATCCTTCCTATAGAGTGCTTAAACAAAAGTGAGCAGGGGTGCTAAATGAAAACGAAGTAATATGACGCAATTTCGCATTGACATTTGTCACAGCTTTTGCAGTGCAGGGGACAATTCAACCGCCACCTATACATTTATTTAAGGAATCTGCGAAAGATTGTAGATCACTTACCGTCCCCTAATCTTTACATTTAACTAATCGGTATTGATCAATAAACAAGACGATCTTATCGTGGCTTTAAAAATCTTCATTCCGTGATTGCGAATAATGCTTAGGTTTTAACGCAGAAATTGATGCAGGGCGCAGAGTAGTCGCTACCGTAAGTTTATTTTAAAGGCACTTTAAGATATATCGAGGATTTTACATCTGTGCTTGAGCGACCAGTTATGCGATCATCCTAAATTTGTCCTTCATTATTATATCATTATAATCCTTAAGTTTTAATCAAACAGATGACCGCAAGATCATCTTCAATTGACGCTGTTAAATTTTTTTGTAAAGATCGAGCACGTTGGCGCGGACATTGCACTCATATTATTTCATAAGGTCCAAATTTGCCGAAACGAATTTCTTTACCTTCCAACTCAGAACAAAAAGCAATACCTGAAAAACAGTTTTTAGATTTCATTTAATCAAGGTCCTGTTGTTGAGCACCAGGGATCCAGATTAAAGGCTAGGTGATCAATTGGAAAAGTCAATGATTCCCTGTCTTTTATGCAGACCTGGAAATCTGTGCATGTAGATCAGCAATTCAAATCAGCAGGGGTCTGAAGCACATACACGAATGAATGATTTAAGTCTAATTGCGTCTCTTTCGAAATTTACCCTTGAATTGATGCGATTCAATACAAAACAATTTTTAACAATGTTCCTATGTACAACCACCGACCAACTGACAGGCTTGAGTATTTTAGCGATGCTGTATTAGCTATTGCGGCAACATTACTCGCTACGGAACTACCTAAACCGGAAGCCGGAACAGATCTGCTGGCAGCGATCCTTAAAAACTGGCCTCATTATGCTGCATTTGCCGCGTCTTTCCTGTTTATATGCGTTGCCTGGTCCAACCATCATAACATGTTTATTTATATTAAACGGACAGATCAGTACCTGCTCATATTGGATATCTTGTTCTTAATGTTTGTTACGCTTCAGTCTTTTACTACAGGATTATTGGCACGGCATGTAGGCAAGCCAGATGAACGGACTGCAGCACTGATCTATCACGCCACATTGGTGTTGATGACGTTACTTTATAATTGCGTCTGGTGGTATGCTATCAGAAAGAAAGAACTTATGGAGGAAAATACAAACCCTGTCCTTATCAATCTTCTCACAAAAGAATATACGATCGCCCCAGTGCTACACTTAGCTGCGTTAATTATTTCTTTCTGGAATGTCCCTTTTAGTATCATTCCTATTGTGTTATTATACATTTATTTTGCACTTCCACGGTTTGGTGAAAAGAAGATCAGAGGGGGGAACGACAAGATCAGGATTACCTGACCTAAGCACCCACTGAAAGGGGATGTTGAGATAAATGACTTGGAATATAAACTCCTCCAAAAATTTGTTTCTGTCCTAAGAGCGTGCGGAAACGCCAGCACAATTCTGCAATGACGTATCTGGCTTATGCTAAAAAGGTCGTCTTACTATGTGTCAAAAGAAAATAGCTATCGCAGGATCCTTTGGCAGCGTTTTCCATGGCCAAATGTGAGAGCACGCGCCTTATCCTAAGGGTCTTTCCTAACGATCATGCACGCGTTGCACAAGTACATAATAGCACAAAGGACTTGACTGTTCCCTCAGGTTTGCTTTTGATTTAATTAATTTAATTGGCAAATCTTAAAACTCAACTTATCACAATAAAAAATTGATTTATCGCATGCGATATTTTGCTGGTACTCTGCTATCCGTCCAAAATTTAATGGCATGTACAATAAATTTCATGGGCTAATCATATTTATAGATGACACTGAATATACAGAAATAAATATTTCGAATTATATCTCAACGTCAAATGGGTATTGGTCTGCAACGTTGGATTCTAGCATTTATGACCATTTTGGAGTAGAAAAATGATGCATCTGTTATCAATTGGCATCAAGTATTTGTTGCCTGGTACTTATTGCAACATAAAGAAGTTATATTCCATTTCAAAAGGTGGTACATGTAAGTAAGTCAATTATTGGAAACTACTTATAAATTAATTAAAAGATTATGAGACTAACATACTTTATAATATTGCTATTGCTTACAGGCGCATCGTGCAAAAAACAAGAGTTAAACATAGTGCCATTCAACGTATTAAATGCAGCGGAAAAACAACATAGTGATACAACACATCGAGCCGCGACGATTGAATATTATCTCGCTTATAACTATGCAGACACAAAAGAGATGAAGACTGCAATTATAGACTTTGTTGATCACCATAAATCAAAGGAATACAGCAGCATAGCTGACTATTCTATTGTAATATACAAAGTAAGTGAACAAACGAACTTAAAAGGAAAGCCTGATGAATCTAGCTTAATAGACCGGTATACCGCACAAGAGGATTTGATTGCTCAATTTCGGTGGACTAAAGGTAAGTTTGTTTCTTCTGCTTGGTTCAAAGATGGCAACTATATAGTAGAACCGGGGAATAACATAACAATTAAGGACAATCACAAACATTAAAGTTAATAAGGTGCGGTTATAATCATTTGTCGATCGTAAAAACAACTTTTAAATTGATTTCTTATTTAATAACAATAAGTTGAACGAATAGTACCGGTTTGCATGGTTAGTATGGTGTGCCGCTCTAACCGTGAATTTTACTCACAATTGCCTATTCTCGGATTCTCAGAACTGCCGCATGGGAAGAGGTACTTGCTTTGCGGATACTGTGGTGACGGACTGTCGGTTACTATCAGCGGAGCCATGAGTTGCCCGTTAAAACCAAGCATGGTTACCTGCTCTGTTGAACCGTTCCCTAGCGCAACTGATTTAGCTGCTTGATTGTTGTTGAAACTATAATCGATCATCGCGTCCAGCTGGCGGTAAACGCCGTAATAGTCAAGGGCATCAAAAGCGCTGCGGCTGTTCGGCAAGACGCGGTCTGTACGATAGGTATAACCCGCAATTGTGGATGATTTAAAATAGATAAAATCTTTCTCGCTATCCGGTATATTGATGTGTTTAAAAATATCTATGGCCATACGGTGGTCGTTAAAATCATCCTCATCATATATTTGGGTAATCATCTTTACGTTAGCTGGAAAGCTATGAAGTTGCTCCGCACTGATATTGTAGGCGTACCAAGGCGCCATGGTAAACAAAAAGCGGCCGTCCTGTCCCCAGCCATTTTCCGTGAAAGCTCTATAGCTTAAGGCTATGGACGCGCCACCGCCGAAGGAGTGCCCCATAAAACCTACTTTTTTTGTGTCGATAAGATTTTTATAATCTGCTGCGGCTTTTGTAAAACCAGCCCATAACGTGTTATAACGGTCATTTACGCTAACGCCGGAGGTTGGGTAGGGTACAAGACCGCCACGTAGCCTTTTTTGGCAACAAATTCAAACAAGCCCCGGTTATACTCCTTGTCTTCGCCACCGTAAGGATGAGAGTAAAAGATGGTGGGTCGTGGAGTATTCAAATCAACCGGGAAAAAAATTGTAACCCTGGTGCCGGCATATTGGGGATTGGCAAAACTGGTTTCACCAACCTGATGGGTGCCGTCTGTACCATACCCGGAGGTTGGTGGCTGAATGGGACCTTGCAACTTAGTTTGCCGCGTATTAACCTGATCGTCGTTCTTACTGCATGCGCTGACTAACAGACATGCCGCTATTATGGTAAAAAAGATTTTTTTCATAGGTGTGATTTTAGTGTTTATATAATCTGTGACTCGTCTACATGCCTTTGTGGTTGGTATCTTGGCGTTATTGAACAAGCAGATGTCTATTACCGGAGTGCGTCATTCACCAGCGTTCTTAACTCCTTGTAGCGCTCTTGCCTGCCGTCATTTTTGATGTAGAACGTCAATAAAAAGGCTGCATATTTCCGCTCGTTATCTACCCAGGGGAAACTGCCAAAAAGACCGGGACTGCTTACGGCAGTGGTCAGGTTTGTAGCGGCGGACTTTTCCATTATCCATTCCCCGAAACCGTAGCCCAGTCCGCCCGCTTCCGCAGGCGAATACGCTACGTTGACATCCGGTGTTATCCGGTTTACTTGCATCTGTTGCACACTGCCCTCGCTCAGGATACGTTTGCCGTTGAAGGTGCCCTTGTTTAGGATCATCAACAGGAAGTTGATATAATCCTCGGCCGTACTTCGGCTGCCACCCGCCGGCAAGGCCACCTTTCCTTTACCAAAGTCTGTATTCTTCATACCCAGCGGTACAGCAATACGCTCGGCAAATAAGGTTTCGAAGCTTTTGCCGCTAATCTTTTCTATCACCGCGGCGGCAATCTGCAAACCCGCATTGCTGTAATGGAAAACGGTTCCTGGCTTACCTTCCATGGGTAGGGTGGCTATCTGAGCGATGGCCTCATCCATACTGCCCACGTTCTTCCACTCTTGCAGACTTTCCTTTAGATCTGGAGCTTTAATGCCTGTGGTATGCGACAGGCACTGGGCAATAGTGATGTTGCCCTTACCATGCTGAGAAAGAACTGACAGGTATTTGCCAACAGTATCTGTCAGCGTTAGTTTGCCTTCGTCTACAAAAGTCATCACCAGTGCTGCGCTATACCATTTGCTGCAGCTGGCTATCATCTGCTGCGTACTTGATGTAAAATCTTCGGTGTTAGCATTCTTGCCCTGCCTGCGGGCCATGAACTTGCCTGCCATTTTTTGCCGCCTGGTCAAAGCGTTGACCGATTTAGTGTAAACAATCTTGCCGTTTTTATAGACCATCAATACCGCGCGACCGCCCATGGCGTGGGTGTTTTCCTCTAGCCATGTATCCACCTTGCTAAAATTATATTGTGCTGACGCTGTTGTGATGCAAGCCAATACGATCATGATCAAAGAAAAAAAGTATTTTTTCATAACTGTTATCTATGGGTTTTTACTTTCCATAATGGCTTCCTTAGCTGCATTCATCTTTTCCTTTACGTCCTGCTGGTAAGCCTCAAATTGTTGTTTTGTTAATAGTTGCTTTAGTTTGCCCTCTTTTTCCTTCATCAATGCCTTCGCTTTTTTTGCGCGTGAAAACCGGCTACCTTCACCAGTGATGACAGGCTGCATTTTGCGGGCATATTCCAGGTTCAGGCTGCTGACCTGCTGGTAGTGGGTATCCGTCAGCTTCAACTTCTCCTTCATTAGCTTATTCTGCCATTCGGCCCTTTGTTCAGGTGTTGAATTTTTCATATCAGGCGTCTGCGCCACTGCGCCGGCAATAGCTGAACATAAAATTAGCATAGCTGTGATTGCCGCTATCCGGAAAGAAATGATCTTGTTTTTTATCATATAATTTGTTTTCACGGTACACGAATCTGTCATGACCATTATAGACTTTTTTTGAAATCTTAGTTGTCTTTGCTTTTTGTTCATGCAAGTTACTTTTGACATCATTCCAATTACAAACCTTTCAAGGTAAGGCTGTCAAACAGCAGGGCGAAATGCTGTAAAGCGGATGTTCAGTATTGCGTGTACCACGGAACATTAGCCAGGCTCTGTCAGAGCAACACTACGACGCGCTGGCGGACTACCGGACGAACGACGACAGGACGCACAACAGCGAACGGGGCAGATCGTACGATTACTGGTCTTACGACTGCCGGCCTTACAGCCACAACCGCCCGGGCGACCACGACATGACGAACAGGCCTTCTTACAATTACCCTTACCTGTGCCTCAGCCGCTGTGGTAAAAAGGATGATAACTAAACTTAAAATGATCTTTTTCATAATGGTTGTTTTTAAATGAATTATATGGATTGGAGTAAAATGCGGGGCTGAAGTTATGCGCTTACCGGTTAAGCTGAAAAAACCGCGGGTGAACTATCAACCCTTAACGTTCAGTTTACCTTTGAACAGGCCGATGAACCCCTGGAACACTCTGAGAGGGTTATGGGTGCCAGCAGAAAGAGCGCTACCCACATTTTGTATACTAATGCATTTTCCATGACGCTAATCTTTGATTGACTCAAAGATGGGAAGTTCGCCAACCTGCCAAGGGTATAAAGTGATGAGCTTGTCAAAAACGGCGGTAAAGCGTATGTATTACCTGTTCATCCAACTTTTAAGTTCGGGGACGCGGGCTTTACTGATCAGTACTTTCTCGGGTGGTTCCGGGCTGATCTTCAATGACAGCCTGCCGTTAAAATAGAAATTGACCTCCAGGATCGCTGCGCGGTTAACGATGAACTGCCGGTTTGCCCGAAAGAACACTTCCAGATCCAGTTCCTTCTCCAATTGCTCCATCGTCAGGTCGATCACGTATTGCCGGTTATCAGCTAAGTGTGCGTACACAATCTCGTTGGCGGTGTAAAACCAGCAGACCTTAGCGGCTTCTACCGGAATGAGCCTGTCGCGGTGATGTATCAGAAAGGATTTTCTGTAGGGTTTTGTCAGTTGCCGAACCTGCTCGGCCAACCCATCAAGTGGTAGTTTGTAGTGGGCACTACCGTTGTCCCCGGTGAAACGCCTGTACTTTTGCAGTGCTCTACCGATCTCCTGCCGGTCAAAGGGCTTAAGGATATAGTCGATGCCGTTGTTTTTAAATGCATCGAGGGCATAGTCGTTATAGGCGGTCACAAAAATGACGGGCCGATCTATCATTGTCTGGTTGAAGATGTCAAACGACAGGCCGTCGGCCAGCCTGATGTCCATAAAGACCAGGTCATACGCTGCCATATTTACCTTGAACCAATCGACAGCTTCCGCCACTGAAGTAAGCTTTGCTTGGATCACGATGCGCTCATCAATATCCTGTAGCATGCGGACAAGGTTACGGGCAGTTGCCGGTTCATCCTCAACGATCACCACGCGTAGTTCATTCATTAGACAGGGGAAGTTTTACGGTAAAAGTATCGGTAGTGCGCTCAATCACGATCTCTTTTTTGACGAGTATCCGGAAACGCTCGTTCAGGTTGGCCAGCCCGATGCCATTACTATCAGCACCTACGGGCTGCAGATTATTGCTAACCACCATATATTGATCTTCAAGAAAAAGCTTAACGATCAGGGGTTTGGTGGCAGTCGCCGCATTATGCTTGGCGGCATTTTCCAGCAAGGGCTGTAAGGATAGGTGAGGTAATCGGCGCTTCATTGCTGCTACGTGGATATTCACATCCAATATAAAAGCATTTTCCAGCCGCATTTCCAACAGGCGGGCAAATGAGCGCAGCATGATCAGTTCTTCTTCCAGCGTAACCAGCATACCGGCGGGTTTGGCCAGTGCGTAGCGGAACACCTGCGAAAGATGTTTAATATATTGCTGGGCCAGTGTTGGGTCTTCAGCGACCACGCCGGATAGGCTGCTGAGCGAATTGAATAAAAAGTGCGGGTTCATTTGCTCTTTCAGTAATTCCAATTCTGCAGTAGTATAGGCGTTCTTAAGCTGTTCGTTTTCACGGGCCTGTTTCCTCGACGAGCGTAACAGGTAAACAATTTTAAGAAGAATACCTGTAAGTATCGCTGCTAAGGCGTACCGGGTTGTATAAGCAGCCCAGTACAATCGTTTCGGATATGTGTTGTCAAAGAACTGTCTCTGCAAAAAACCGGCAACAAATAAAAGAACAACGATAACAAGGATGTTCGCGGTGAAATAAAGTATTCTGTTTGATGTCCGAAGGTTAGCAAGCAAATTACTTCGGAGGTTCAGTTGAAACAAAATATAACAAAACAAAAACTGCGCGATGAACCGGGATAAGAATTCAAGCGGTTCAAAATGGACGTAACGCGCCATAAAACCGTCCTCCCGTAAGGCCAATAACCTGCCGGAATTAAGGAGTAAGGCTATGAGCAATGAGCCGTAAAAGCTGATCTTTTTTTCAGTTTTATCCACGACGTATAAATGTAAGCAGAAGAAATTGTAAATGTTAGAACGATACGGTGAAACGGTAAAATAGCGGGGTGAAATGTCAGTTTGGGTAATATAGCATAAAGCATAGAGCCAACACGCGCCAATGTTCTATAGCATAGTACTTTGCGATTCAACGGAAATTAGCGTTTTACTAATACGTTCCTCATATATAAAGGTGTAAAATATCCCAGAGGCGGCCGGTAATTACTTAGCAGCTCCACCTAGATCGCAGGCTTTGTTGCTGCCGGAATCGAACGAATCACTACCAGGTCCGTCTTCTAATACTCTTCAAAATCAAAATTAAAAACCTACTGGTAGTATAGTTTACAGACGGTTGCGGATTAGTCGGCCATTAGCCGATGTACTCCCGTTTATCCGTCAGGTTATTACCGTTAAGCGTTACGCGGCCAGACCTGCATGGTACAACACACTCGCATTAAGCAGTGCATAACTGGGCAGATCGTAATTACCGGTAAGCGAGTTATCGATGACATGTTACGCGCTGGCATAGTTACCATCAATACCGAACTCTTGCAGGAGTTATAACAATTAATGAAGGCCAAAATCTAAACGAGCGGTGTGTCATTCTGCTCCACATACGTCTGATTTCAAAAGTCTAAAGTATATGACCACCGATTAAACATTAAATCAAGAGATACCATTTATGACAAAAATTTCAGATTGGAATGGTCACCTACCTTCCTTGGTGATCTTTAAGTTTTTCCAATCGCCGGGAGAGCCGAAGCCAACCCAATACGCAATTTTTTTACCACCTGTGCTAGTTAATGGGGTAACTACCAATGCGGGCTTTTTAGCGTAATTTACATATACACTCACTTTATCGGCCCTCACGTCAATTTTAGCATGGAACCAGTCGTTAGGATCGGGAGCGGGTGTTACGGACCATTCATATTTATTAGGGTATTTCTCACGAAGCATTGGCCAGTCGTACTGAGGCAAGGCTATGTATTGTACGGCATGGCTACGTCTTAAGGTATCCTCCGCTTTAAAGTTGAATGGGCGAAAATAGACAGCTTCGTAAGTGCTGTCGTTTAAACCATGGTAAGCCAGGCCTACAAAGCTGCCTTGCAAGCGGTCGTTGCCTTTTACATCGAATTCAATGGTGCCGTAAGTAAATTCACAACCTTTCAGCCAAACTAATCCAGCACTGTCAACGCCGTTTACATGAATTATTCCCTTATCTGTAACTGTTAGCTGACGATTAACCACCTCAAAGTCAGTCGCTTTAGGTTTTACTTGCGCTATGCAGTTCATTGCTGTAAACAAGCTCAGGAAAACGACAATGTTAAGTTTGTTGAGGATCATAAGTATTTGATTATTAACAACTATTTTGTTTACCGTGCTTTCATTTTTTTTGCTCGAGGGCCTGCAGGCGTCCTGCCGCATTCTTATTCGAAGGATTGAGTTCTATAGCTTTGTGATAATTGACGGCAGCCTGCGTTAAATCACCTTTCTCACTATAACTATCTCCGATAAGCTCGTAGCCATAAGACAGGTCCTGGGGTTTTGCCTGCAAATGGACGGCAGCTTGAAATACCCGTATGGCATCATCATCCTTATTTCTGCGCTGCAAATATTTACCGGTGCTGATCATATCACCGATTTCAAAACTAAAATCATATCGTTCCTGGCCGGTTGCTTTCAACTGGTGATAATAGTTCAACCCGTCATTTACATCATTAAGCATCCGATCGCGAATGGTCAGGTAAAATGATTTTTTGGGCACCGTAAAAGCTTGATGATGCAGGATGTTCAAGATGGCGGTTTTTAGCGGCCAAACCTTCATCTGCTGATTATTGGTCATCATCACAATAGTGATGTCTTCGGGCAGGTTGCTATAAAAGGCTGCTTCATAATTATAATTAGAGCCTTGATGCTGATGCCAGATCAGCCGGTCGCCTTCGTAACCGGTAGTTCCAAGGCTGCTCTCTCCACCCGGAAAACTTTCCGCCAGCAGTTTAAGCGATCTTGCACTAATGATTTTATCACTGTGCAATGCCCTGGTCCATTGATATAGATCCCGAACGGGTAATCTGACCCAGCCTGTAACACCGGTGGCATAATCGGACGCATGTCCCGCTTCGTCAAATGCCCTCGCCATTCCGGCACCACTGATCGGGTAATCAACCAGTGAGGTCTTCATACCCGCTGGTTGCAACAGGTTCTTATAAATGAACTCCGCATAGCTCAGACCGCTCACTTTTTCTATAACACGCCGCTGCAACACTACGTTCACATGGTTATAAATATATACTGTGCCTGGCTGTGCAGCCAGCGCCGGCAATTTGAGCAAACTTTGGTAGACCAGCGCATCGGTGCTGTCGGCTGCAGGACCAAGTGCAGGGATACCGCTCGTATAATTGATTAGGTGCTTGATTTGGATCATTCTGGCCCAGGCCGGGAACTCCGGGAAGAATTTGGCAAGGCTGTCATCTAAGGATAGTTTGCCGCGCTCACTGAGCAGCATGATCGCTACGCCATTGAATTCCTTACTGATCGAGCCGATATCAAACTTCATGGAGAGGTTCAGCGGCGTGGTTTTACTTCCGTCCGCATAGCCTAAAGATTTTTCGTAAATGACCCTTCCTTTCCAGGCCACCAGGATGTTCCCGTTGAAGATACCTCTTTGGTGTGCCAATTGCATAGCCGAGTCGATCCGGCGAACCTCTGCTTGCTGTGCGAAGGAGTTTATAGCTGAAACGGACAATAAGATAAAACAAATAAAACTTTTCATATCCAGAAGACGCTGTTTCAGTTACCGTGGCTATTTATCAATCTATGAGCTATTTTCTATTACAATCAGTCTGACGTTAACTTTTTCAGTCCATTAAGCGAGCTTACCAATTTTGGATTAAGCTCCAATGCCTTCTTATACATCCAAATTGCACTCCGCTTATCACCCGATTCAGCCAGCGCCATTGCAAGGCTTTCGTACACGTTCGCGCTGTTTGGAAATAATACGGTGTTAAGTCTGAGAACTTCCAGGCCCTGCGCCTTGTAATTATTAAAGAACATACCAATGCCAGCCATATTGAATTCCCGCTCATCCGCATAAAAATGAGCTGTGTCCGTTTTGATAGTATTTAGTCGGGCCCATGCTTCATTTACACCATATTTTATTAATGTTCTGGCAAATTCGTTCGCTAAAGACTTTTTATCTGTTTGTGGTGCTCCGCCGTTCAGTAGATATAAAAGGCTCATTGCAGTGTTGTGAGTACTACGGTGGGTTACGTTGTTTAGAACTATAACTGTCTGATCTTTAGTTATATTTCGAATGAATGCCGTTACAGCTCCAGCCATCCCGCCAGTATGAAATACTACTTTACCATAGGTAGTATCTTTTAACACACACCACCCTAAGCCCATGTACGAAAACGTGTTTTTCCAACCCCTTACAGCCAACTCGCCGTTATTTAAATGCACTGGTGTGAATGCTTTGTCCAGTGATGATTGTTTAATGATTTTACCATTGTACAGTGCTCTGTCAAAGGCAAGTAGATCTTCCGTTGTGGTAACGACATTGCCCATACCGACCAAACCATTTATATGAAGCAACTCTATTTGATTCTGCTTCAAAGAATCCGCTCTTTGAAGTATCCATGGTGCGAAATTTAGATAGTCATATCCAGTTACCCGGTTAGGGTCGCTGACTTTTATCAGGGGCGTGTTGATGTAGGTGTGTAGCATGCCTGCAGGCTTGAATAAGTTTTTACTTAAATAGTCTGGAAATGAAGTTCTGGCAATTTTTTCTACTACAAGCGCAAGCAAATTATATCCGGTATTAGAGTAACTCCATTTTTCGCCGGGCGCCGACGCGAACGCATTTTTGTCATTATTTATAGCAACAGGGATATCAACGAGGGTGAATATTTTACTTGTATCTTGAAGATAGGGCCTTTCCAAGATCTGAAAGTCCACCAATCCAGAAGTATGTGATAAAAGTTGGCTAATCGTGACAGCTCCATTATTTAGCTCAGGGATGTACTTTTTAACAGGATCATTGAGGTTGAGCTTTCCTTTTTCATATAGCTGGAAAATTGCAACAGATGTAAATATCTTAGAAACTGAGGCCAGATGAAATGCTGAGGCAGGTGTGATCGGAGTGTTGCTTGCTGTGTTAGCAAGACCGGTTGAATGTTGGTAAATCACCTTGCCTTTTTCAGCGACCAGGACGTTTCCGGATAGCTCATAATTCGCAATTCTAGTAGCTACCAAACTATCAATTTGTTTGACACGGTTTTGTGAGTATGCCTTGATGTTTAACGTGATCAACAGAAGGCTAAATGCGATAATTCTCATTTGAATTATAATTTGATGAATACATCCAAAAACAGGAAGCGCCACATCTAAAATTGAATGAAATTAGCGTGCCTTTATTTCGCAAACTAAATCATTGCATTTTGTTAGACTTTGTGCTTCTAATTGATTAATAACAAGTACAAAGCAAATGATGAATAACCTTTTCTTCATTATGTTAGCAAAACTATTCGGTCACACTCCTAAGCCCAATGGTTATTAATGACCATAATTGTGTTGGCGACTCGTTACTAATTGTTTACGCAGTCTTTTTCGCTCATAACGGCGCCGATCAGCAGTTGAATAATGCCAGAATGATAGACTGGTATTATGTCTGAGATGGAGCACGGCATTAGCATATGCAGTGATATTAGAGGCAGGAAAAGGCATGTTTACCTTGCCGAGATTGGCTGAACAGATCCGTATGCTTCTGAACCAGGAAGTAATTGATTCTATTTGGGAAGATGAGTTGTTGAGCAGGGTACACCCGGAATATTTATAGACACGGATTTAAAGCTATTTGATAAAATGCGAATTCGATCAGCGTCTCATCGACTATCTTTTAGCCTATTTAAAAGTGCTTTCGTATGCGTGTTTGGAACCAGCGCTTCAGCTCTTGCGGCCCATTTGGCTGCGTCGACCAGGGCAGGGTCGTTTGCCGGCAGCGAATCGGCGAAAGCCAGTGCTATTTCGTACAATATACTTGCCGTTTTGCCCGAGTACTGGATAGCGGCTAATCGCTTCTCCTCAGCAAATCCTGCAATCTTCGTACTATCCTGTTTCCCTGACAGAAAAGGCTCCATTACCTGATCGAAAAGGATCTTATCCTGCTTTTTTGCATAGCCTGTGTCGACGGCCATTTGAACATTAGCCAACCTGTAGCCTGCTTTTTTCAAGCCGTCTTTTAACTGCAGGTTTTTGCAATGATACAAAGCCGACCGGTTCCAGGTCAGTTGTTTTGCATCGTCCAGTAACGGGTATATTGTCTCCGCTGCAGCCATCGCTTTTACGGCAGTCACGGCGTCCTTGTCCTTTACCGCGTCGCCCCAGGCAAAATATAAATGCTTATCAAAAAACTCGTTCGCTAGCTCTTTCTGTACCGTTCTATCCAATTGGGACAGATGACCCGCAATGTACGGCATCGCCGCAGACCATGTTCTTCCTGCGTTTTTGATGAGGAACCTGATCAAATCAGGCCTTGCTTTGATACGGCCAAGGGAATGCACAAAGGCATCTATGACCACCGCATTATCCAGCTGAGCGGCCGTCCGCAGTTTCAGGTAGGACCGCAGAAATGCTGCTCGGCGTTCACCTGCACGGAATCGTGCCTCAAACGCGGAAAGCTGTGCTGACAATGTATTTGCCCCAAGTGCTGAACGTCCTGCTTCAATAAACTCCGTTGCCGGAAGAAAGTCAGACCTCCTGCTGCGCAACGTACCATTAGCATCAAGGTACAACCAGGTTGGGTAGGCGCTGACTCCGTATTTTTTTGCTAGCGCCGGGCCTTCGCCTTTTTCAGCGTTAAGCCGAAAAGAGATAAAATGCTGATTATAAAATTCGCCGACTTCCGGAAGAATAAAGATTTCCTGCTCCATCCGTTTACAGGGCGCGCACCAGTCTGTGCACACATCAACAAATAATGGCAGTTTTTTTTGCTGTGCCGCAGCAAGCGCGTCTTTAAAGCTGCCTTTGTAAAATGTGATGCCTGAAGGCCTAGCCTGACCAAGCGTATTGACGCAAAGCCCTGCAAGTAGGAAGAGCATTAAAAAAGTCTTTTTCATAAGTTTAAAGGCAGGCTAGATATATCAAATTTAAGCAGATGAAAAGCATAATACAAATCGGTAAGGTGATGATAAGCTGCAAAGCCGTTCCTGTTCATAGTTGCTATGATGGTGAAATGGCACCAGCCTGCTGAGTGAGAAATGTTGCCTAAATAATGCTTGCCATCCAAGCTTCAACGCCTTAGTGGCTCGGTTATACGGCTGATGAAAAGTATATTTAGAACCCTTTTGGATTTATCAGTTCAGAGATGCTTTAAACTGGGCTGGAGATAATTGAGTTTTGATCTTGAACAGGCGGCTGAATGATTGTGGATGCTCAAAACCCAATCTATAAGCTATTTCGCCTATGCTTAACGTCGTTGTTGCGAGCAATTCTTTAGATCGTTCAATTAGCTGTTCATGGATATGCTGCTGTGCATTAAGCCCGGTGAGTGAGCGTAACATATCACTCAGGTAGTTAGGCGTATAGTTTAATTGCTCGGCCAGGTGCTGTACTGTAGGTAAACCCTCAACGACAGGCCTTTCATCATGGAAATAGTTATTTAAAGCCGTTTCAAACTGCTGAAGCAAGTCGCTGGTTGCTGCCTGTCTCGTGAGGAACTGGCGTTTGTAAAAGCGCTTCGCGTAGGTCAAAAGCAGCTCTATTTGTGCGATGACCACTTCCTGGCTGAAATCGTCGATACGGCTATTCAACTCTTCTTCGATAATCCTAAAAATTCCAGTAACCATTTTTCGTTCCTGTTCAGAAAGGTGCAGGGCCTCGTTTGAGGAATATGAAAAAAAACCATACTGTCTGATCTTGACAGCAAGCGGAAACCCTTGTAAAAAATCCTGGTGGAAGATCAGGGAGTATCCCTCGTTTCCTTTGTACATGGACGTGCTGCCAACTACCTGATTAGGCGCCGTAAAAACCATGCTCCCCTCGTCAAAATCATAATAGCCCTGGCCATACCTGAACTTACCACCCAGTTTTTCTATAAAAGATATCTTATACAATGTAGTAACATAACTAACCGGTAAGCGGCTCAGGTTGATCCGTTCATCACGTGTATCAAAAAGCGTGATCAATGGATGGCTGGGACCTGGCAGATCCAGCATGCGGTGAACCTCCCTGATCGATTCTATCTTGGGGATTTTGGGCTTTTCCATATCAATGATTTAAAGTTAATGAAAACGACCGGCACCTGTTTCAGGCGCCGGTCATTTATCAATGTCCGGAAATCTTAACCGGCATTACCAAGGTAATTTGCCATCAGGGCCAGTAAAGCCGCCGGTAGGGCCGTCAGTTTCAAGTGCCACGCGTATCGGTTCCCGTGATCCCACCTCCAGGCTGTCGGTTCCCTGGAAGTTATTCAGGGCTGTTGCAGTGTAACCAGGACTGGTCGCATTTACTTTGATACCTTCTTTTTCGAGTTCTAAAGCAAATGCCAGCGTTACCGCGTTGAGGGCCGTTTTCGATGCTGCATAAACTATCCCAAAGTTTTCGCGTGCCCAGCATTCCGGATCGGAGATCCAGGTTAACGAGCCCAAGCCACTGGAGACATTAACAATGCGTGGTGCTGATGATTTTCGCAACAGCGGCAACGCCGCCTGCGTAACGGCGATCACGCCGAAAACATTGGTTTCCCAAACGGTGCGTACTTCATCCAGCGAAACGTTCACGGCACGGCCGGTAGCCATTAACTCTTCCGGATTTTTGGGAGCTGTTCCACCATGTGAAATACCTGCGTTATTTACCAACAAATCCAAGCGACCATATTCGCTGCTGATCTTGGCTATTGCCGATTGAATACTGTCATTGTCTGTAACATCCAATTGTATCGCTTTGGCGTTATTGCCTATGTCGCCTGCAGCCTTTTCACCGTTTTCCAACTTGCGGGACCCCAGATAAACAATGTAACCATTAGCGGCAAGGGCTTTGGCAATTTCATTACCTACACCCTGATTAGCACCGGTCACCAGCGCGATGGGTTGATTGTAATTTTGGTTTTCCATTTGATTAATGTTATATGGGCACAAAAGTGAATGTTACTGCTTAGACACTTTTAACCAAATCAAGGAAATTCATAACTTAATCATCGCACACACCTTAATGTCAAGATTCATCAACATAAGGTCAGCTAAGCTGATTGCCGCTGTACATTCCGTCCTTGAAAATAGGCGCGTTTTCATCGGTTATAAATAAGACCAGTTCCGCACCGCTTGTAGTGTCGATGGTAATCTCCTCGTCTTTTACAATCAGGCCTTCGTTACTGTGGAGTTGCAGTTGCCCGTTGACGCTAGTTTCCCCTTTGAAAACATAAAGTAACAAGGTTAGGCCCATGGCCGGCATTAGCGGCAAGCTCAAAGCTTTACCGGGTGTTAAGCGGGCATCATACAGCCAGGTTTGGCTACTAAATTGAAAAGCAGTGTCTTTGTATGGTGAAGCCAGCAAGCGCCATTGGTTATCGCTATAAAACTCATCCAGTTCATGAAATATTACTTCGGGTTTAAGGTCTTTGGTGCCGGGCCGGATAAATATCTGCAGTCCTTCATGCGGTTCTGCTTGTCCATCTATATCCTCTTCGTGCTGAAAGCGTTTACCTGCTTTCATCAACATCAGGCGTTTGCCGCTAATGATTTCTCGAAAGCCTTCGGAGTCCCGGTGCTCTACCTTGCCGCTTCTGAAATAGGAGAGGATCTCATCATTTACATGTGGATGCATAGCAATATGATGCCTGCCCCTGAACGTTGCGTGATCGATACGGCCAATGCTGCCCAGGCCGCTGTCACTGAAACCCACAACCAATCCCGGATAAAGGATTTTTATCGGGCCGTTTCCTCGGAAATCGCCCCTTTTTATCTGCTGTATCATGGTGTTAGATAAGAAAGCAGCGCCGGTAAGCCCAGCGCTGCAAGTAATAATTATTTGAACAACAAGGAGTAAACTTCTTCTATAACGATGGGCTTGGCGATCTCGCCTTCAGGTGAGGCCCAGCTACCAATCAGCTCAGAAATAAACTGGCTGATGGTGGTGGTGCGCACTCCCTGCGCCTCCCAGGTACTGCGGGCAACATCCTCAGCAATCTCGGTAGGTGAGCCGCCGCCGTCTATCAACACCTGCACGTCAAATCCTTCTTCCTGCATATCGATCGCCGGCCAAACGATACAAACGTCATTTGTAAGGCCGGCCATTACTACATTCTTTCTTCCGTCAGTGGCCTTGTAAACAGCTGCTCTGAAATTTTCATCGTCCCAGGCATTGGTAATGCCTTCGCGCTTCACACGGTTACCAAATTGTTCAGGCAGAATCTCCTGCAGATCTTTTAGTAGCGGACCCTGTTGCATGTCTTCCTGGCTGGAGGTTAAAACGACCGGAATGTTTAACCCTTTTGCTAATCTGGCCAACGTACGTGCGCGGGAAATGATCACTTCATGCGGGCGGTTAGCAGAAAAATTGATGGTTCCTTCCTGGTGATCAATCAGTAAAATGACGGTGTCGTCAATCTTGAACTTTTTCATATGCTTTGTATGATTTAATGATTAATAAATTTGTACAAAGCAAAAGTACCCTGGTGGCAAAGGGTAGGGCGATGACCTTTGTCACAAAAGGCGCGTGACGAATGTCACTGTGAAACGTTCTCTTTGAGAATGGTCAACGCAGAGATTTGCTACGTGCCCTGCTGAGTGTTTCTCTGGCAATACCTAAGTAGGAAGCGATCTGGTGTGAGGGGAATCGTTGAATGATTTGTGGGTACATCCGCTCAAAGTTTTCATAGCGCTTCACAGCGGAAAGACTGATTGTATCATCCAGGCGTCTTTGGGCGGCAATATGGTTATTCTCACTCATTTGCCAGAACATGGTGTTGATAGCCGGAATGGCCAGGAGAGTCTCCAGTTTAGCGCGTGGCAGTAATAAAAGCTCACAATCTTCCCAAGCCTCAATGAAGTAAACAGATGGTAATCTGTTCATAAAACTGTTGCGGTCAACAATCCACCAGTTTTCGATAGCTAACTGCAGGATGTGTTCATTTCCTTCCTCGTCAATGCTATACTGTCGTGTCGCGCCTTGCAGGATGAACCCCGTATAGGCACAAACTTCGCCCTCCTCCAAGAAGAACTGTCTTTTGCGTAACCGCTTAGGTTGCATAACAGCGCTGATGATGGATTTCTCATCATCGGTCAGTGATAATTTGCTGTATCGGTTTATATAGTCAAATAGTGGTTCGTACATCTAAAAGGCAGTTTCTACTATCTGATCACAATATCGTGAAATCGTCTTAAATAATGAACTCCGGTTAAACTTTAAGCTATATATAATAGATAAAATCATCAGTGCCGGACAGTTGGTGGTGGCGCTGCAAACGAAGCCGAACATTCAGGCAAGGGGAGAAAGGTCACCATGATATGAACAAATATTTTAATAAAGATAAAAGCATTAAGAAAATCTGTTAGCAGTTTTATACTTGAGTAAAATGAATTGATTTAATATAAGGTTAAAATATCTTACCAAAAGCTAAGTAAAACCAAATATTATTCTTACCTTGCAGACTTATTAAAAAAGATATAATGCAAAAAGAAGGAACAGTGAAATTTTTCAATAACCAAAAAGGTTTCGGATTTATTTCACAAAACGACAACAGGAGCGAATTATTCGTTCACGCCACTGGTCTTATCGACGAGATACAAGAGAATGACCAGGTAAGCTACGATGTAGCTGAAGGCAAAAAAGGCCCTAATGCGATCAATGTAAAAGTTATCTAATACGACCAAAAAGTTTTCTGAAAGCATCCGCCTTTTCGGACGGATGCTTTTTTCTTTTCTACTGCTGTCCGCAGCTTCCATTTACTGCTGTCATTACCCCACAGCTGACACCTTTCAACAGCTTATTGTCACAAAACCAGGGCAAACACTGCAAGGCCGATGTATAATTAACGCTTATCGATTGACCTGATCTGGTCTGTCTTGATTACCGTTCAGGATAGCTAATCCGATGCAAGATCGGGCCGGCGTATCCGGTCATTTAAGTGCCTATTGTGTACACAGCCGTGGTTCACTAAAAACCTTTAATAACTTAAAATATCTACAACATGAGTAAAGACAAAGGCGGCAAGAACGTCAAAAAAGCGCCGGCGACAGATCATAAAAAAGCGCCGTCAGATTACCAGACCGGAAAGAAAACGGTCTCCAGAGACGAACCTTCTCAAAAGAAAAAAAGTTAAAACTATGATTATGAAATTAAGTAAAGTCAAACAAATACATACCGATTTTAAACAGAGCATTTGGCTCGATTTCATTGACCGTGAGATCATGCGGTCCGGAAAGCTCCAGCAACTGATCGATGATGACGGCATCAGAGGCGTAACCTCTAACCCGGCAATCTTTGAGCAGGCCATCAGCGCGAGCACTGATTATGATGCAGACATCCTAAAAGATGCGAGTTCCGTGGACGATCCGGAAGAAATATTTTTTCGTTTGGCAACTAAAGATATACGAGTTGCCGCCGACCTATTTGCACCGCTCTATAATGACGAAGTGGATGGTGCAGACGGCTATGTCAGCCTGGAAGTTTCACCGTTGCTGGCTTTAAATCAGACAAAGACACTCGAACAGGCACGCATGTTGTGGCGTCAGGTCGACCGTAAAAACCTGATGGTGAAAATACCTGGCACCTTACCGTGCCTGCCTGCAATCAGGGCCGCGATCAGCGAAGGCATCAACATCAACGTAACGCTCATTTTTGGCTTAACGCGTTATGAAGCGGTAGCTAACGCCTATATTGAGGGTTTGGAAAAACGCCTGGCCAACAGTCAGCCTATTGGCCGTGTAGCTTCTGTAGCCAGCTTTTTCTTAAGCCGTATTGATCTCCTTGTTGACGAAATGCTTGAAGAGAAGGGGCAAAACAATTTGCAGGGTCAAGCAGCGATCGCATCTGCCAAGGCAGCTTATGCGCTATACCAGCATATATTCAGCGGCGAACGCTGGCAGAAGCTTGCGGATGCCGGCGCTAAACCACAGCGTTTGTTATGGGCAAGTACGGGTAACAAAAATCCTCATTATAGGGATACCCGCTATGTAGAAGAATTGATCGGGCCAGACACGGTTAACACCGTTCCTCTAGCAACCATTGATGCATTCCGTGATCACGGTGTGGCCGCCGACACATTACGTAAAAAGGTTGACGAGGCTGAGCAAATGCTTCAAGACCTGAAAGCCGCGGGAGTTGATATGGAAGAGGTGGCCGGGCAACTGGAAAAAGAGGGAATAGAAAAATTAAGAACACCTTATCAAAAATTGTTGGCTGCTATATCCGATAAGATCAAAGGAGACGCTTGATCCATAAAGACCAGTCATCATATAAGCTGACAACTGATAAAATTCATGCCAATGGAAAGAATGATGTCGTCATCATTTAAAACCAATGCTCAAGTCATCAACGATTTACAGGAAAATTATGGGAAGCTATGGTTTGTCTTCATATTAACTACGCAAGCCCGTCAACACAATAACTGAGGGTGGGGGGGGGACTTCTTCAAAATGTAAAGAGCGCATCTGTTTGGCACTGGTAAACTATGGTGACGATTTTTATTCATTTTTTTAAGTAAGGCCGGACCGGAAAGTAAGCTATCGGTCTTACAAATTTTTATATAGACAGTAGCTGTTCAGTCTTAATTGAGCGATGTAAACGAAAACATCAATAAAAATCTACTTATTCTATAGGAAATATATTATTTATGATATATTTGCACCATAGTTCTTAAACATTTATTATCAAGAAAGACTGAGGGAAAGGCCCTGTGATGTCTTAGCAACCTGTACACGGTATAATGGTGCTAATTCCTGTTTGTCGCAATGCGACAGAGAAGATAATGTTATATGTTCTGCAATGCCAGCCGGCTTGCTATCACGTTATCTTCGCCTGTTTTGTTAATAAATGCTAAATAACTATTGCAGAAACAAAAAGAAAATTAAAGGCTACGTGCTATTATTATGAAACTTTTACATGCAAAGGACGATGTGTTCGATCGCTTCGTAAACACTTTAAATCATGCTGAGACAGGTTGCCAGGCCTCATTTATACTATTACATATTTTTATGAAACATTTCTTTACCTCCCATCAGGTTTTTGCCCGCACATCGTATATGCGAATGTGCCAATGTTGTTGCTGAAACTTTCTTTTATGCAGTTGGTTTGAAGCTGCTTAATCTTAATTCACATTCTGTATAAGCTAATAAACAGCGCTTTAAAACTGTTTAACTGCCCTTGTATTGAATTTATTTCACTCATTTATTATTACCAGCAATGTTAAAAATTTACAAATTTTTACTGGTGCTTGCGCTGCCTTTACTCATACAGAGTGCATTTGCCCAGTCCATTAAAATAAGCGGCACGGTTGTTTCCGCTTCAGATAATCAGCCGCTGCCTGGCGTTTCTATCAGTATTCAGGGTACAACTACCGGTACTCAAACAAATGTGCAGGGGGCATTTTCCTTAAACGCGAAAGAGGGTGATGTACTTAATGTATCATTCCTCGGTTTCACCACACAAAAAGTAACCATTCCATCTGGTGGGGCGCCACTGCAAATAGCGCTTGCTGAAGCTAATAATTCCCTAAACGAAGTGGTTGTTACGGCGCTAAATATCAGTAAAGACAAAAAGACACTCGGTTATGCTTCACAAGGTCTTAAAGCAAAAGACATCTCCGAAGCTAAGGAGACTAACGTGATCAATGCACTTGCCGGTAAAATAGCGGGTGTGCAGGTTACCAATAGTCAGGGCGATATGGGTTCGTCGCGTATCGTAATCCGTGGCGAAACTTCATTATCAAACGCTTCTGGTGGTAACCAGCCACTATTTGTAGTGGATGGTGTCATTGTAGATAATTCGCAATTTCAGGGTACTAACGGCTCGCGTGACTTTCCAAATGCTTTGGCAAGTTTGAATTCTGAAGATATAGAATCAATAAGTGTTTTAAAAGGACCCAACGGGGCGGCGCTTTATGGTTACCGCGCAGCAGCAGGTGTTATCTTGATCAGAACCAAAACCGGCAAAGGTGCTAAAGACATCACCGTAACGCTTAACTCCAATACCACATTTAACACATTAAAAGTATTTCCTGACTATCAAAACTCATACGGACAGGGTTCAAACGGCAAATTCAGCTATGTTGATGGAAAAGGCGGCGGCATAAACGATGGGGTTGATGAAAGTTGGGGCCCACGTTTGAATGGACAACTGATACCCCAGTTTTACTCTAATGGCGAGGCTGTACCATTTGTAGCCCATCCCAATAATGTACAGGATTTCTTCCGTACCGGAACTACGCTTAATAACGGGCTTGCTATAGCCAGCAGCGGCGATAAATATGATTTTCGTGTTTCATACAACAACGTTCATCAAAATGGTGTCGTACCTAATTCAAGGCTCGACCGTAATTCGTTTCTGTTAAATTCTACTTTCAGGCCAACCTCTAAATTAACGATTACAACCATTGCTAATTATATTAAAGATGATGCGCCTAACTTGCCGGGAGCCTACGGCCGACGTGCTACAAGCACCATGCTGCAGTTTACATGGTTCGGCCGTCAGGTAGACATTGACCGTTTAAAGAACTATAAAGACGCTAACGGCAACACTTTTAATTGGAACAATAGCTACTACAGTAACCCTTACTTTATTGCTTACGAAAACACTGTCAGCCAGTACAAAAACCGACTTATAGGTAGCATCGAATTAAACTACAAAATACTTGACGGCCTGTCGGCAAACTTTCGTACCGGTACCGATTTTTATAACGACCGCCGTAAGATAAAGGTGGCTTATGGCACCAATGGTACGCCATTTGGCTCTTATGAAGAAGACGCATACTATGTTAATGAAACCAATACTGAGGGCCGCCTGCAATACACCAAAAAGCTGAGCGGAGATTTCTCACTGGATGCGTTTGTGGGTGGTAATATCAACACCATAATTAATGAGCAAAACGATCAGGTTGCGCCAAAGTTGGCTGTAGCTGGTTTGTATACGCTGAGCAATTCTCGCGATCCGTTGGTGTCATCAAACAACTATGGTAAAACAAAAACTTATAGTTATTTCGCTTCCGCGCAATTAGGTTATAAAGATTATGCCTTTTTAAACCTTACGGGCCGTAACGACTTTTCGTCGACTCTGGCTGCAGACAATCTATCTTATTTTTATCCATCTGTAAATGGTAGTTTGATATTGAGCCAAGCGCTGGATATCAAAAGCGATGCTTTAAGCTACCTAAAATTACGTGGTGGCTGGTCGCAGGTGGGTAAGGCAAGCGTTTTACCTTATCAGCTATATAATATTTATAATTTCACCGCACCCTTTGGGTCCAATCCGCAACAAAGTGCTTTAAATATTAATTATAATCCTAACCTGAAAAACGAAACGACTAGTTCGACTGAGGCTGGTCTTGAAGCAGGGTTTTTTAAAGATCGTATACGATTAGACGTAAGCGTTTACAACACCAATAGTACAAACCAGATATTGAACGTTGATGTAAGCCCGAGTACAGGTTACACGCAAAAGCTGATTAACGGTGGTAAGATTAATAATAAAGGACTTGAAGTAATATTAAGCGGCACACCGGTGAAGTCTCGGGATTTTAACTGGGATGTTACTGTTAACTACGCTTTAAACAGAAGCAAGGTAGTGTCGCTTGATAACGATGGCAGGCTGCAAAATTATGTGCTGGGCACTAACCGTACGGTGCAGGTGCTTGCAGCCGTTGGTCAGCCTTACGGTACGCTGTTCGGCACAGCTTATCAGCGCGATGCTTCTGGCAATATTATTATTGCTGCCAATGGCACGCCGGTTATTAACCCAACCAAACAGTACTTGGGCAAGTATACACCAAATTTTTTGGGTGGTATAAATAACAGTTTTAGCTATAAAGGTGTCAACCTCAGCTTTTTGGTTGATGCACGCTTTGGTGGTTCCATTTACTCCAACACCAACCGTACCGGAACTTACACCGGTGTACTTGCATCAACGTTACCAGGGCGTGGAACTGAGAACGGTGGTTTATCATACTACTACCCGAACAACAATACCTCAGCTGCGGCTATACAGTTTAGCGCCGGCGCAACAGCGCCGAATGGCGAAACGGTTTACGATGATGGGATGATATTTAAAGGCGTTAAGGCCGACGGTTCTGCCAATACAACCATTTTGCCAGCACAATCATATTATAAAGGCTTTACTAATGTTGACGAAGCCTTTGTGTACAGTGCAACTTATGTGAAACTCCGAGAGGTAAAACTGGGTTACACACTGCCGTCCAGTTGGGTAAAAGGCATAGGCTTGCAGGCAGCCACTGTATCGTTGGTTGGCCGTAACCTGTGGATCATTCATAAAAACGTACCTAACATTGATCCGGAAACCGCCTTTAACACAGGCAATGGTCAGGGTTTGGAAGATCTTACCCTGCCAACCGTTCGCAACATAGGGTTTAATATTAACGTCAAATTTTAAGTGTAATGAAAATCAAATATATACATGCATTGATCTTGTCTGGAACTTTATTGTTCGGCGCGTCATCATGCAAAAAAGAACTGGTAAGGATTAATCAGAATCCTAACGCCTCACAAAATGCCCAGCCCGACTACCTGCTTACCGCGGCCATTAAAACAACAGCCGATACTTATTGGGGCACTACTAATAATATGGATGCCAGTTTGTTGTTTGCGCAGCACTGGGCCAAAATACAGTATACCGATCCTGATCGTTACATTTATGCCAATACCGCCTTCCAGGAATTATGGACAGTGGGATATTCGAAAAGTATTATCAACCTTAACCAGATTATCAAGATTGCTGACTCGCAGGCTAATCCAAACTATAAGGGCGTAGCGCTGGTATTGCGTTCGTGGGTATATCAGTTGCTAACCGATGCTTATGGCGATGTGCCTTACAGCCAGGCTGCCAACATTGAAGAGAACCTGACACCTGCTTATGACAAGCAGAAAGATGTGTACTTTGCCTTGCTGGAAGACCTGAAAACAGCACAAAGTGCATTAAATGCCTCGGGGCCGGCTATATTGGGTGATGTTATATATGGTAACAAAATACCGCAATGGAAGAAATTTGCAAATTCACTACGCCTGCGCATTGCGTTGCGCATTGCCGATCGCGAGCCTGAGAAAGCAAAACAGGTTTTGGCGGATATAGCGGCCGAAGGCAGCGGTTACATCAGCGCAAATAGTGAAACCGCACAATTGGTATACCTGGCATCTCCTAATCAAAACCCTATCAGTAACCTGTTTGATACCCGCGACGATTACCGTATCAGCAAAACGATTGTTGACCGGCTGTTTGCCTTAAATGACCCGCGATTGCCCATATATGCCAGCCCGACCAAGGATGCCACACCAAAAACTTATGTGGGCATACCAAACGGTTTGCTGGTAGGTGATGCTAGTAACTTAGGCTTTACCAAAACTTCTAAACCAGGCACCTACTTCCTGGCGCCATCTGCCCCTGCAGTAATTATCAGTCATGCAGAGGTATTATTTGACCGTGCCGAAGCGGTTGCCCGAGGTTTTATAAGCGGAGACGCTGCAGATCTTTATAGACAGGCTGTCATTGCATCCTGGCAACAATATGGTATATCAACGGGCGGCATAAACGATTATATAGCTCAAGCCGACGTAAAATATGATGCTACCAACTTCCGCAAATCAATTGGCGACCAAAAATGGATAGCACTGTTTGGTCAGGGACTTGAAGCCTTTGCCGAATGGCGCAGACTGGATTATCCCGAATTGCAACCCGCTGTGGCCGGTAACCTGAATGGTAAGCTGCCGGTGCGGTTTCTTTACCCGGGTACCGAGCAGGCGCTCAATGGTACAAGTTACAAGGCTGCCGTAGCCAACCAGGGGGCGGATGTACTTACAACAAGATTATGGTTTGATATAAAATAGTAAGCAAGGCGGCTGCTCTTAAGCAGCCGCCATAAGGCAGAATAGCCGAGTCGTAAGGCGGATTTCTGAAAAGCTTTTAACGGCTGTTAAATCTGGTCTCAGCAATTTTGATGAAATGATATGAAGTTGATGCGCTATTATTTGGTTTTGTTGATTTGCCAGTTTACGCAGTTTAATGCGCACGCAAACGGCGTAGATCACGTACCTCGTGTATTAGTGGTAGTGGCTCATCCTGATGATGAAAGTGTGTTTTCGGTGACATTATACAAGTTTGCTAAGGAGCATAATGGGTTGGTTGATCTTGCGGTAATCACCAACGGCGAGGCAGGTTACAAATATTCTGTACTTGCGGAAGGAATTTACGGTAAGAAGCTCTGTAATGAAAGACAATCAGACATAACGAGTGATTAATTCACAACAATAGTGAGATAATCTGCTTTTCAGCACATTCCAGTTTTACTTTTGCTAATGATGAAGCAACAACCTGGTGCATATCATAATACTTATACTCGGCTAGCCGACCCCCAAAAATCAGGTTTGACATGTTTGCCGCATGTGCTTTGTACATGTTGTATCGTTTATTATTTTTTTCGTCGTTAACTGGATAAAAAGGCTCAGCTTTTTTGGTATACTTTGCCGGATACTCTTTTGTTATTACAGTATAAGGCTGCCTTCCAAACTCGAAATGTTTGTGCTCTATAATGCGTGTATAGGCCGTGTTTTTATCGCAATAATTTACCACAGCATTACCCTGATAATCTGTCATGTCAATCAGCGATTCTTCAAAGCGCAAGCTGCGATACTCAAGTTCCCCAAAACGATAATTAAAAAATTCATCTATTTTACCTGTGTAAACAACCTTTCGGGCGATACTTTGAAAGTACGCCCTGTTTTGTAGGTAATCAGTATTCAGGCAGACTTCGATTCCCTTAAGTAATGCGTGAATAATGCCGTTATAGCCACCGATGGGAATACCCTGATAGGTATCATCAAAATAATTGTTATTGAAAGTAAAACGCAAAGGCAGGCGGTTAATTAGAAATGCTGGAAGCTCGGTTGCCTTCCGCCCCCATTGCTTTTCGGTATAGTGTTTTATCAATTTTTCGTACAGTTCAGGTCCAACCAGGCTAAGCGCCTGCTCTTCAAGGTTCCGAGGTCTGGTTATCCCCAGAGTAGCGACCTGTGAATTGATTTTTGCACGAGCCTGCTCCGGTGTGGTGGTTCGCCAGAGCCGGTAAAAGGTGTTCATGTTAAACGGTAAATTATACAGCTCTCCTTCTACATTGGCCAGTGGTGAGTTTATATAGTTATTAAATGACGCAAACTGGTTGACATAATCCCATATACCTTTATTGCTGGTATGAAAGATATGCGCACCATAGCTGTGTACATTTATATCTTCCACTTTTTGACAAAAAACGTTTCCACCTGCGTGCGCTCGCTTATCTATTACCAGGCAGCGGTTTCCGCAACGCTTTGCTTCATGTGCGAAAACCGCGCCATAAAGTCCGCTGCCTACGATAAGGTAGTCGTAATCAAAATTGTTCATAACGCCGCCGACAAAGTAGGCTTATATAATTCGGTTTCAGATTTATTCGCAGACTGGTCTTTTCGGTACTGCGCAATCACTCGCCTAAAAAATGATACCAGTTTCGATGCGTGTTGATCAAAGCAGAATGTCATTTTATGCTTTTGAACGTTGGTACGCAATTCTTGCATACGTGATTTATTGCTTAGCAAGCGTCCAATGTCATTTATATCATCGAAAAATACGCCTATATCTAATTTTTGCAACAAATTTTTTGTAGCCACAATATGCCCTGAGTTTGTCTTCATAATCATTGGCAAGCCTGCCGCTGCATAAGTTGACAAGCGTGCCGGGTAATTAAGATCAGGCCAGGTGGCTCGCATATATTCGTTTTGATTTTGACTATCAAATAAGTGCAACCACGCAGCATCATACTTTGAAAATTCCTTTACCCAGTCCTGCTGATCGCATTGGCTGTGTATGTGCAGGTAGCCATTAGCAAAGTCAGGATACGTAACCATGAAATTTTTCCAATAAGTATGTTGCAGGTCACCGTAAAAATGTAAGTGTACGCCTTGCTTTGCCAGTTGGTGTATCTTATCAGGCGAAATGCCGTATGGCCGGCCTGCTACCAATGTATGTATCTGCCCATCGATATCGGAAAGCAAGGTTGAGGATTCTCCTTTGAAACACTCGCGCCGGGGCAGGTCGCCATCCAGTATAAATGTTTTGTTCTCATCATCTTCGATAAATTGCCCAAACCATTCCCTCGTTTCTTCGTTGGTAAACACCCGCCCGTCAGCATTAGTATAAAGCTCAATCAGCATATCCCAAAGCCCGTTTTGCCTGCATGCAAAAGGTCCTTCCTTGAAATGCCATACAAACGGTATATCAAAACCGGCACGTAATACGAAGTTTGCCAGCGGAACTGCTTTTTGGTTTAGCAGCGCATAAATGATATCGGGTTTAACACGTTTTATTTCATTTTCAATATCGTTTTCGTTTATGGTAATTACGTTGCCAAAAGGTAGCGGGCCGGTACTGGTAAAGTTAGCAGGCGAATCTATCCAAACTGCGTACAGTGTATGACCCATTTCTTCCAGCGTAACGATGCGTTCGGCGTTGTAGGCCAGTTCGCCAACTAACAATATTTTCAAACTTTCGCTCGTCGGTGGTAGGGGCGGTTTTCTGAACTGCTTATATGTTTCAAGTTCGTCAATAAGATTGCCAACTGATGATTGGTATTTTATAGGGCGGTTCACTTTATAATGCCGCTTGTACAGATAAATCCCGCCCTCCAGAGTTTCCCTTATTATTTTGTGGCGCTGCGCCGGATGATCGACCCACTCGCAGGTTGTGCTGCCGGTATAAGCAAATGTACCATGTTTAGCCAGCTTGCCCCAGTACATCAGGTTTAGATCATCAGTAACCAGTTCATCACGCTCCATCCAGGTATCGTTTACTTTACGGTGCATTACCTGTACCAGTTGCAGCGTTTCATTTTCTATTACACCATCTGCCTGCATTGGTGTACTGCTGGATACCAAGTCGTAATAATGATGAATAATGCCTGAATAGGCAGCTATTATTCCAGGCCGAGAGATAGTTTGCACCAAGCTTGCCAGATAATCCTTAAAATAAATATCATCAGCTGGCAGGTAAGCTATAAGATCAAAGCTTGCTAGGGAAAGTGCTTGGTTAAGGCTATGGCCAAGGCCTTTATTACTTTCGTTCTCAGAATATTTTATGCGCTCATCAATCAACACATCATTGACCACTTGCTTTGTGTAGTCGGTACTGCCGTCGTTAATTATGATAAGCTCCCAGTTACTATGGGTTTGAAGACGCAGACTGGCAATGGCTCTTGAAATAAAAGCGCCCTGGTTGTAAACCGGCATAAGCACCGTTACGCCCTGGTTACAATTCGTTAGGGATTTGTTTAGCATAGGTTTGGGTTAGATTATTAATATTAAAATTACCTGATAAAAGTTGGGTGTGCTCTGCCTGAATGAAGGCCAGCCTGCCTTCGGCTACCGAGTGAAAAAAAGCAGCTTGTGGCGACAAGTCGGGATGAGCTTGTACCATAAATGGGTGCGTTATCATTTTATGACTGGTCAAGGCAGATAGCGTATCGCTCCCATCAGGTGGCCTGCTTGGTGAGTCGTTTAATATTGCGTCGAAAGCAGTGCTGAAAAGTATGAGCATATCGCTTCCCGAAAAACTGTTTATCCATGCTATGCCGGGCGTAATGCTTATAGCGCTGTCAAAGCCGAAAGTATTACATAGCAGCATAGCCGCGCCAAGCTGTGTCGCCTGCAGTATTTTCTTAATAAGAACCTCCCGCTCATAATTGGGTTTAAAAGAAACAGCATCTGAAGCTATAATTATAATATCATCGCCGTTGGCTACTGCAGTTTTGACAATACTTTGTAATGCATCAATATTGGATATCCCATTTGGATGATGAACCAACGTAACATCAAATTCAGGTCGGGCTTCAAATTGTCTTTTTACATTATTTAAGCGCCGGGCGTTTCCTGGTTCGTGAAAAATGTAGGTCGGTATAAAAATATCATCGTACACAGCCTCGGTGTCAACATCAACTACTGCCTGTGCATAAAAGCGGGCCACTTTATTCAAATTTTGTACTCTTTCAGCGCTTTTTATGAAAAGCTTATCGGTAAAACCTGATTTGTTGTTGGTTACGGTGACATCGGAATAACCAAATTCTTTTTGTATTGATATGAATGGATAAATAAGCAGTTTGCGCCTTGCAATATTTGATATGACTATATCGGCGCAATCATCTTCGTCATTAAAAAACAAATCAAGTATTGCGTCATATAGCCGGTTAAAAACTACTGTGAATTGCAAACCGGTAAATTTTTCCATCCAATAAATTTCCGGCAATAAATTAAACGTGCTTTTTACGCTGTTTACTCCGCCACTTAGAATGTCGCAATCAAGCCGGCTTGCCGTTTGAATATGACGATGCAGTACTTTGGCCGAGTAATGTTTGGTAAAGCAATGGTCATCTTCGCATATCAACACAAAGGGGAGCTGGTGTTTTTTACCTTGCTTTACAATTTGCTGTACAGTTAGCCATAAACTTTTTGTGGCAATTGGGTGCTGTACAGGCTCCATTAAATGAATATCAAACTCAGGCTTATCGGCAAACTGCGCTAGCACATGTTCACGCCTGTCAGCCCTTTTTTTAAGGTTAATAATGAATGCCGGTACAGTTGCTGGATAATTCATACTATTACAACGATTATGGTCATTTTACATTAAAGCTGCCTTTGCCAGTACCGAAAAGACCGTTCATGTTGCTCCCCTCTATAATTACGGTGAATCTGCCGGGTTGATCAGATGTGTAGAACGATACGGTAGCCTCACCTTTTTCATTGGTAACAATGTTGCTTTCCCAGTGCAACGTAGAGCGGAAATCAACTCCGGAGCCGTTATTTTGAGTATTATGTCGCGGTTTATAAAACTCTTTTGACCATGAAGGCATCAAGGGCCTGTACACATAAAAACCGTCTTTAATGTTAATGAACGGCCCCTTGCCCGATCGTGTGGTTATTTCGATGTAAGCATAGTCGCGGTCGTGAAGCGGACTAATAAACACGGACTTTTCATAAGCAGATGCTACTTTGCTATTATATATATTATTATAATTGCCTTTTTCCATTAGTTCTAAACCCTTAATGTCCTCAGCTGTAAATTGCTCTAATACGCCCTTTAGATAAAGAAAGCGTTCCATCCCGTCCTCAAGTTCACCTGCCGGTTGAAAGAAAGTTTCAGCATCAATGCCATCGAAGACAAACCGTACGCGATGGCTTTTTACCATATAGCTCCGTTTAGGTATAAAAATGCTTTTTTCGGTAGCGTTTGTATAGCCGGGTGGAGGTTCTGCCGGGTTTTCAGATTTATTACCAGAAGCGCTCAATGAACCTCTTTTCATCGGGAAAATTCCTTCGCGGAAGCCACTTATACGTTGATAAAGCAGGGTAATAAGGGGTGTTTTATTAGCTTTAAGTAACTCTGCCTCGTCAATTGTCTGATCAGCGTTGCCAGGGCCGTTAAGGTTTTTAGAGCCTTTGATAATCTTTTTGCCGGTTATCGTCACTTCGCGCAGCAAGTTTTTGCCATAAAGCATGTCATCAGCTTTCCGTTTAAAAGAGTTGTTTTTCTTTATCACAGCCAAAAGGGAAGTATCAGCTGTTGTGAGGTTGGGCCAGCTTGCAGAAACTTTTATTTTAGAAAGAGGTGCAGGTTCGTTTTCTATTATCTTAAAGCTTACACTTTTCATGCGGTTATTGTCTTTAAGTGCTTGCAGTAAAAAATTCCCGGCATCAATAGGAGGGATATTATTGAAACTGAAATAACCGTTCTCGTCGGTAAGTGTATCGGCAGAAAAGAAAGGTGTTTTTGAGAGCAATTGTATTTTGGTATGTGGCACGCCTTTGTTAAACAGGTTGGTTAATCGGCCTTCAATACTAAACTCGGGCTGCGGCTCAAACTTTACAGCAGGCACCTTCATGTCATTCCATTTATAGTTGACCCAGCCTTGCGTAAGCATAAGGGCATCAAGAGCGCCAAGGCGGTTTGTTGCATCGCCAAAATAATAGGCGGGTGCTTCAACAGGTCCGTTCAGATCAGTAGTGATGAGCAATGAAGCACGTATGCCGGCACTGGTATCAGGGTTAACAAGATCGTCATCGGTAACAGCCATTGAAAAACTTCCTTGAATAGGCTCGCCGGCCTTATTAGTGACTTTCAGCAGCAATGCCACACTATCACGGGTTTTAGGGATAGGGGATGAGGCATTTTTTAGATTGACATGAAGAGCATCATCATGGTCAACGAACACGACCCGCTCACATACGGGCCTGAGCTGTTCATCGAATAAGCTTAGCCTAACAATACCACTTTGGAATTTATTTTTTTGCAGCACCGCAGTCACCTTGTTTGTGTTAAACTTAAGATTGGCCGCATAGCACAATGCGCCACGAGATTGTGCAACTAAGTAGTATTTAGCGTTCGTTTGCATCATGCCGTTGGCGGTTAATGACACTTTTAATATATCCCCGGCATCATGACCGTCAACATGCATGATAATACCTGTTGGTTCGGCTTTTGGTAAAGTGTAGTGTTTTTTATCAGTATCGGTATCAATTATGGCGTAATAGTTTTCACCCGCCGCAGGAGTTAACTGAAAACAACCCATACCAGCATACAGGCTGGTGAATTGTGCCACTGGCCGATCTTTGTTATTGAATATTGTACCGGCAATGTTAATGCCCTTACCCATAATATTTGTTGCTTTAAAACCGATGGTAGAGGTAAGGCCGTAAACAAGATGTCCGCCTTCAGGCATAAAATGGAGCTCCGTACTGAGTTTACTACCGGTGGACTGTTGATTTTTTGGACTGGCGGTATTTTCACCGGTTGCGGTTATGGTTGCATTGGTTACGTTTGCTGCCTGATCATCTGTATTGTTAAAGTAAACGGATTTGGTAAAGAAATAATTACTATCCCAGTTCTGCATCCAGTTGGTGTAGGCGCGCATAATGATCATTCCAGATTTCAGCTCGTCTTTATGAAGAACGATAGATCCTCGAAACAGACCGTCACGGGCTGAATAAATCGATCTTTTGACAGTAATATTTTCCGGGCTTATTAATTCGACATACACGACACCGCTTTTGACAGAGTTTGTGAAAAAACGTGCGTCGAAAAGATAACCTTTGAACCAGAGCGTATCGCCGGAGTTATAAAAGCTTTTGTCCGTTTGGATGTATATCTTTTCGGGGGTAAATGTTTTTGCTAGGCTGTCCAGATACGTATTAATTACGTTTATGCCGGCAGGTTGTTGGGCAACTGCCTTGTTGACTGGCATTAGCCAAGATACCGATACTGTAATCAATAATTTGACTAATAAAGCTTTGTATAAAAATATACGCATAGCTGTAGAGTTTAACCGTTTATGAACAGCATAATGGGTGCGGCTTGTCTTTTAACATTAATGGTTTAAACCTTGCAAGCCAACCGGATGGGGCTGTCTTGCAAGGAATAGATTAAATGCACTGCATCACACCTAATTGGTAAATACATTGCTTTGGTGGTGGGCATGAACCACAACCGCCCCCGCCTGATGAACAGTATCCTGCGATACATAGTCCGCTCGAGCAATTTGAATTTTCAAAACAAGGTTGTGCGCTGCCGCTGCCACCTGTAATGTTTTTCATTTGCGCCCTTGATAACACTTCGGTTGTTCCAAGCCTCAGAGCTGCTAATTGAAGTTTTTTCATAATAAAAATGTAAATTGATTTACGGTATTGCTCCCTTTTTTTTAAGCCTGGAAGCGTTAAGGCTCATTACTTCAGCTATACTCGAGTTAAACTGAGAGTAAATATTTTAAATCGGCTAGGTTATAAATTTCGGGCAGTTTGTAAAACTCGCTGTTACCTTGGGCATCTGCCGGTAAGCTGATGAAAAATGTAGGGGTTAATGTAATATCTGTTTGTCTGCACCACTCAGCCATGGCGGTGAGTTTATGACCTTGTTGCTTAAGCTCGCCATTCATTTTATAGCGATTAGCGAATGTAGTATAATCTTTTTCATCGGCTAGATACCAACTGTTCAATGCTTCTTTTAATAATTCCTCGTTTTGTTCGTCGTGGATCGCCATCAAGTGTTTAACAGGTGCGGCGCGGTAATCAGCCTCGTCGTCCGTAGCTGTGAAAATAATCTGAAGCTGCACGTTGGGGTTCTTGTTTAAGACTTCTTCAATTTGAGGATGGGCCTTAGCGCAGGGGCCGCAGTACGGATTGCAAACTTTTATTATTTTATAAGGGGCGTCTGCGCCACCTAACTGTATGCCAAGCTTATCTGGTAAATTCTTAACCTTTTGCTGCTTTTTTAGTAATATTTCAAAAATGTTTGAGTCGTGTTTGAAGCGTTGAAGTTCAATATGCGCTTGCTCATTTTTTTTTACCTTGCGTAATAGGTTGAAAATAATGTAAGTAATAATAAACGGAAAGGTAAAGGCAACCGTTAATTGCACAACACTACCTATAGAAAGGCTGTTAATTGGCAACTTCGAATACCATTGCCCGGCCAACACGATGCCTAATTGCAACAATAACACAGCCTGCACAAGCAGGCATAATGAACACCAATACCTGGCTATACGCCATTGATAATAAACGGAATATAACACATAAGGAGAGACAACAATGCTAAGCCAGCCTGAAATAAACAATGTTTGCCTATCTAGTATACCGACTATAATTTGCAACAAAAGGCTGCCCGTAAAATAACTAAAGCCGAGAGTACTCCAGCTAACACCTGCAATTTTTGATCCGTCAGAACTTAATATGGCGCTGCAGTTAACCTTTTTGTCACCTCCGCCGCAAAATTGTGTAAGTACAGGATTGTAGCGATCGTGTTCATACCATAGTAACAAAAAGCCGGTACAAACACCGGTAAAGGTCAATAACGTGTAAGTGAAAGGCAATATAGCGCCAGTACCCGCATTAATAAAAGAAGCGATACCTGCGAGCAATATCATAACAGGTAACCATAAAGCCATAGCGTTATAGCTTAATTGCTGTTGCTTTTCTTTTTTTGCTTTTGCTTGATAGTTAGCCTCTCCTGCTTCTTCTTCTGCATCTGCAATGAGTATAATGCCCGTCCACTGTTTGTAAAAGTCATTAGTGTTAATTACCTGCCATTTCTGAGATTCCGGATTTAGGTACTTAATGGTGCTACTTGTAATTTCTTTTATAATAGTAAAATATTCTTCAGCGCTTTTTAAGGGCTTTATTTGGGTAATAAACGGCGTTGGTACATCGATAAGCTTTCGCTCTTCGATACGCAGGGTCATGTTATTAATATAGTAGTCTGATAGCACATCACTAATGGCGAGCAAACTCGGATAGTCGGGATGCAGTTCCAATTGGTTTTTAATAGTGCCTTCTGTTAGTTTGACGTTCAAAAGCTTTGCTAGTAAATAGGTTATGGAGGGAGCATTGGTTTTGGGTCGCAGTAATCGGTTTAATTGGTCCTTCATGGTTACTGAAAAGATTTGATAGGTAAAAAATAGGTTGTTATTTTTTTTAGCTATGAAGTGCTAAATATGCGAGCAGGCAGCCAAGGCATAAATGCTGGTAAGTAGTAATTCATAGGTTTGTTTTTAATTGGTATGAGCAGCCTTTCAAATGCAAGGGACGCGTTTGCTTGCTGCAATGTGAAGTAAAGTCTTTTTTTAAAAGGTTCGTTCATCAAAATTTCTCATAAATTCATCAAATAATCTCATCTTTTTGAGAACAAGGCTCGGGCCGTTATATTTAAACCATCACAACAATTATGAACTGTAAGTAGAAAGCAAAGCTGCTTATATATCTTGAAACACTCTTTATCGTAATTCAGGTTACAAAGTCAGCTATTATCAAACCTAAAAATCACTATGTCGTTCCCGCTCTACAAACAATTGAATGAGATGGATTGCGGGCCCAACTGCCTGCGCATGATCTCTAAACATTATGGCAAGCACTTTAATATTGATACGCTGCGTAGTTATGCCGGCTTCAATAAAAGTGGCGTTAGTTTGTTGGGTATCAGCGAAACTGCTGAGAAATTGGGCTTTACTACGCAGGGTGTGAAAATTTCCTTTGATAAATTATTGACTGCCCCATTGCCGGCAATTTTGCATTGGGAACAAAATCACTTCGTAGTACTTACAGCGTTAAGCGGCAAGTTTGCCCGGGTGGCCGATCCGGCACAGGGTATCATTACCTACCGGATAGATGAATTCAAAACTCGTTGGCTATCAAACAATGCTGAAGAAATAAAAGCCCAAGGAGCTGCCTTATTACTTGAACCGGGTCCCGCGTTTTACGATAATCCTGGTGAAAAGGAAAAAAAGCTAAGCTGGGCTATCATATCTCACTATTTGGGACATAGCCGCAAGGCATTGTTTATAATATTTTTAACTCTCGCTATTTCGTCGGCTTTAACATTAGTGTTACCATATCTCACCAAAGGGATAGTAGATACCGGTGTACGTAAGCGCGATATCAATTTTATTTTGCTGATGCTTTTAGGGCAGCTCATGCTGTCTTTGGGCAGCTCTATGGTTGAGTTTGTTCGTGGGCGTTTGCAATTGCGTATATCAAACAAAGTGAACATGGCAATACTCTCAGATTTTTGGGCCAAGCTTACACGTTTACCAGTGTCATATTTTGATAGCCGTCATACCGGCGATACTTTACAGCGAATTGCTGATAACCGCAAGTTGCAAGAGTTTTTAACAGGGCAAACTATGTCGAGCCTGTTCGCGTTACTTAATTTCGCGGTTTACTCAGTAGTTTTAATAACTTATAACTTAAAGCTGCTATTGGTGTTTATAACAGGCACGTTAGCGTACTTTATATGGATAAGATTATTCTTTACCATAAGGCGTAAGATAAATTACCAAACCTTTGATATTTTGGCTAAAGAGAATGATGCCACCCTGCAACTGGTACAAGGTATGCAGGAAATCAGGCTTAATAATGCCGAAAAATTTAAACGATGGGAGTGGCAAAACATACAGACCGCTGTTTTTAAGCTTAACTTCAAAAGCCTGTCGTACGCGCAATGGCAAAGCACAGGCGCCTTGTTTATAAATCAAGTTAAGGATTTGATAATAACATTTTTAGCAGCCCAGCTAGTAGTAAACGGTGAGTTAACGCTTGGAACCATGCTGGCCGTACAATTCATTGTTGGGCAGCTTAACGGTCCTGTCAACCAATTTGCAGGCCTGTCGCAAAGCATACAGGATGCCCGAATTAGCATGGAGCGCTTAAATGATGTGCATCAACTTGATGACGAAGAGCCCAACGGTGCAGTTTTACACCAACAATTGCCTCCATTAAAAAGCATTGTTTTTAACAATGTAAGCTTTGCCTATCCGGGTATGGGAGAAGAGCCTATTTTACGTAACATAGATCTTGAGATACCTGAAGGAAAAGTAACGGCCATAGTAGGTGTTAGCGGCAGCGGTAAAACCACCCTGATAAAACTGCTGCTTAGAATATTTGAGAATTACAGCGGCAAGATAACGGTGGGCGATACCGATCTAAAGGCTATAAGCCATCACTTTTGGAGGGGGTGCTGTGGCGCCGTATTGCAAGATGGCTTTATTTTTAATGACACAATTGCACGCAATATTGCTGTGGGAAATGAAAATATTGACCAAGGGATGCTGCGTGAGAGTTGCCGTATTGCCAACATATTATCATACATAGAAGAATTGCCCAATGAGTTCAACACTAAGCTGGGTACCGACGGCATAGGCTTAAGCCAGGGTCAGCGGCAACGAATTTTGGTTGCCCGAGCAGTTTATAAGCAACCCGCCTACCTGTTTTTTGATGAGGCTACCAGTGCACTTGATACCAATAACGAAAAGGTAATAGTTGAGCAGCTTGATCAATTTGCCTCAGGTCGTACTATGATAGTTATCGCCCATCGTTTAAGTACAGTTAAAAATGCCGATAAAATTGTAGTTGTGCATAACGGGAGCATTGCGGAAGAGGGTACCCATACATCTTTAATTGAAAAAAAAGGGTACTATTATAATCTGGTAAAAAATCAATTGGACCTTGAACGTTAGGAGAAGCCGTGATCTGATTTCGTACCAACAGCGTTCCCTATAGTTGATGTCGTAGAGGATCTGTGTGTAAAGAGAATATGGATGACTTTAAGATGTAGAGCAAAAGCGAACCGGGCAACAAGAACAAGTATAATGTTAAATATAGGGGAGAAATGTGGCAAAAGGCACGTGGACAACTTCAAATACGACCTATAAGCGTGTTAACCTTTTTGTGCAAACGCAGCTAATGCATTTTCATAAAACAAGCGGCTAGTGTTTTTAAAGCTGATATTCACCGTGTCGTTTGTATAGATCATATGTCCTGCGGGATAAAAATTAAGGGTTATGTTTTTACTAAGTTCCCTGCTTATTCCTAAATGATTTACCACATAAGTCGTAGTAGCAACTGGCGTAGCAAGGTCATAATAACCACCTACTATATTGATTTTGAGACCTGGATTAGCGGTCATAACGTGCCTGAGCGTCGAAGAGGCTTCGGCATACCGGTTATTAGCCTGTGACCCATAATTCCATTCGCCGGTTGCGGTTGTAGCCAGGTAAGGTAATTTGTTTTGATAGTGAAGCGTATTTGCAATGTATGTATTAAAAGCATTGGTGTATAACTGCTTAACCGCACAAACGCTGGGGTCCTGACCTTTTTCAACACCTTTTATCCTCCCGTCAAAAGTACCCAGCATTGCTTTGCGCGCTTTTAATAATCCATTCACAAACTGTTGGTCGGTTATACGCCCATTTAGCTGGCTTATATATGCTTTATTCAGGCCGGTAAAATAACTCAGCGAATCAATAATTCTTTCTCTGAACGTGTTTGAAACTGCATCGCCCTGACTAAGAAAGGTTTGATAGCTCCCTTGGGCAAAGCCTGCTGCCTTAGTCATAAGTTGTTCAGGACTTAAGCTGATTAGTTCAGAATCGAGACATTTATGGAACTGTGCTGTAACCGCATAGCTTGGCAGGTAATTGCTATAAGCCGATTCATTACCAGGCTTAAACGAGATCAACTGATAATTAAGCGCCGGTGAAATCAGCGTTATGCCATTCAGTTTTATTTTGTGGTTTTTTTCAAGTTGTTGCGCTAAACCAATAGCCCTCAATCCGCCATAGCTTTCACCAGCCAAAAATTTTGGGCTGGCCTGGCGGTTATTAGCAGCAATATAGTCGTCCACAAATTTTGCCATCGCCCTAATATCTTCCTGATAACCAAAAAACTGGCGAGCATTTACGCCATCAGCCGGGCGGCTGTAACCTGTACCTACCGGATCAACAAATACCAGGTCGGTAAATTCAAGCCACGAAGATGGATTATCAGCAATTTTACCATTACTGCCCACCCTTACCGGACCAAAGGCCCCCATATGCAGCCAGATAGATGCTGAACCTGGCCCGCCGTTAAACAAAAAAGTCACCGGCCGATTGGCAGCAGCATGATTATTAAGCGTATAAGCGGTATAAAAAATATTTGCCTGAGGTTTGTCAAGCGCATCCCTTAATAATAAGTAGCCGGCAGTAGCATCGTAATTAAGCTTTTTGTTATTTACGGAGGTAACGTGTTCAGTAATTGCCGTTTTAAAAGCAGCCTCACCTGCGAGAATATTTAATGTGGACGAATTTGAAACTTTTGCCCAGGAGCTAAAAAGCAACACTGTGCTGCTTACCAAAATGGCAGCAGCAATAAAACGGATGTTGATAGTAAGAGAAACTGTAGAAGGAATCATAAAGTAAATCAGGCAATAAAATTTTAACGAACGTAGATTGTAGTAGCAGGAGTTAGCAGCAACAGCTACACATGCACTTTTGAGACAAGCGCATTCGCATTAAAATTTTACAAGTTAAAACCCGATTTATCATATATAAAATATGCTGTTTACCGTGGTAAACGGTACAAATTTATAGAAAGGATTTTTAGATTCAAATAAATACTACTAAAAATATAGATTTAATATAAATTATTATAAACAGTGACCAACGAATACAGTCAGTTGATAGGGGGCGGCACAATCGACGAATATGTTTGTTACATTCATCGGGCATGTTCAGATAGGTCAGAATTGAGTTACCTGAGGGCCAAATTATAGATGCATTAAAAACAAAGGCCCGAAACCAAAAAGCATATCCAGGCAAGAATGGTCATCCAGGTTCCAATGATGTGGAATTTTTCAGCATTCGTTACCTGCTCCTGCCAGTCTGCGGGAGGGTGATCGGCGTCCCATTCCAGGGATGCGGAATTGATTTTAACGGTACCTATAACGCGGTAATACACCCATATTGCCAAAACTACAATGGCTAATAAACGCAGACTTTCCTGTGCCCAACCGGAGCTAAATATAGTAAGAAGGCCGCCAGTGAGTAATGTTGGAATAAAAAAGGATGGGACCAGCCACCGCAGTTTTCGGACGAGCCCCTGTCGGAGAATAATGCGTGGTTTCTCATCTAACGATAGTGTCGGGCCGTGAAATCCAAAGTGGGCTCCAATCTCCAAGCCTGCTAAGATGCCAGCTGCGAACAAGTTAAGTAACAACAAAGCGAGCATAACAATGAGCTTTAAAAGTTTCCGAGTTTATTTTAAAGATACTAATATCGAGATATTGCAGTAACAACATTGCAAGATCAATGTAAACACACGGATAGTCGCAGTACCATGAATGAACTAAGCGCTTGCATAGCTTTTTCCATTGTTTGGATGTTGTCTTTCCGACTGTCGAGTCATTCAAAGGGTTCTGTCCGTTAGCCATTAGAACGAATAAGGACTGTGATCAATTGATTTCACAGTAGAAATAGTATACCATATAGGTAAGAATATTGCAGTGCAGAAGCTTCTCAGCAATAGTGTGAGCGGAATTTACGCTACTCCGCTCACAACGGATTATTTGATGGTATAGCTTTTAGTGGCTACTTCCGCCAGCCTGAAATAGCCGAAGGCGAAATTATCGCTATGGGTCTGGTTGACAATATTTCCGCGAACGGCACTTGGTATGGTAGGGAAAGGATTACCGTCATTACCGGAGGCTACAATTAATTTGAACATGTAGTTGTAATAGCTTTTGGAAATTCCGTACAATTTAATATCTACCCGGTCGCCAGCCTTAAATTTTTCATGCGAATAGGATTCCGAATTCAAATTGCCGTTGGTGAATTCGTCGTCTTCAACTTCAAGTTCAGGGAACACCGAATGGGGCTGCGTTACGCTGTTTAGATAATAATTGATTTGGCTTGCATCATCCTGGTAGTAAAATGTGATCTCTACTTCATCACCAACCTCGCCACCTTTGTCATTCTGATCTATGTTATCTTCAATTTTAGGGACAGGCGTAAACGTTTCTGAAGCTGTGTAGGTCTCACCGTTCACTACAATCTTTAAGCTATACGTCTCACCAATAACAGGCAGGAAATTGTTGCAGATGTATTGCCCTGTTCCGGGTTTTTCAACGAAGTTAAAGACCGTATTTGATGCATTGGTTACCGTGATCACTGCCCCTGAAACGCTGGGGAATTCAGTACTGTAATACCCCGTTGTTGTAGACAACACAATCTTTTGTTCATTGCCCGTTGTATTCTTAACCCAGTCTATTGAGGCATCCACAACCAGCCTTGGCGCTGCTGTTTTAAGATCTTCTTTAATTACTTTTTCGCATCCTGTTAAGATTAGTCCGGCGAATAGTATTTGTATCATTTTAAATAGTTTCATTTTTATCTTGATTAAAATATACAGTTGTTATTAAAATTTTACGTTGTAGGTTACGCTCGGAACAATACCGAAAATGGATATCCTTTTCGTTTCGTTTGTTCCTGTTTCTTCATTCTGACGGAAAGAATAGGATGCTGCGTTGTTTCTGTTGTAGAGATTGTAGATACTGAAGTTCCACTCTCCCTGCCAGCCTTTTCTTTTGTTGGGCTTGGGCGTGTAAGTAGCAGATACGTCTAAACGGTGGTAGGGTGAAAGAGAATTCTCATTTCTTACACCGTAACTGGCCACGGTGACACCCTGGTATAGATATTTTCCGTTAGGAAAGGTCGCCGCTTTTCCGCTTTGAAAGGTGAGAATAGCTCCAAAAGACCATTTTTGACTTACCGAGTAAGCACCGGTCACTGAGAGGTTATGCATCTTGTCGTAGTTCGCCCGGTACCATTCACCGTTGTTGATACCCGGCTCATCGGCAGTTCTGCCCGGGGTTCTTTGCTGTGCCCTGGAAAGTGTGTAGGATACCCACCCCGTCAGCTTCCCTGTGTTTTTCTTTAGCATCATTTCCAGGCCATAAGCTCTTGCTTCGCCATTCAATAGCACTCGTTCAATCGCGTCAATACCCAGCAGGTCCGCACCGTCGATATAGTCTGCCTTGTTCTTTATTTTCTTGTAAAAGGTTTCCGCTTCCAGAGAATACTTGTCCTCTTTAAAATTATGGAAGTATCCCAGCGCTACCTGATCCAATATCTCCGGTTTAAGGTATTTGTCTGAGGGTGCCCATATATCAAGCGGGGTTGCAGAAGCAGTATTAGAGATCAAATGAACATACTGGCTCATTCTGTTGTAGCTTGCCTTAACCGAATTATCATTGTTGAGTGCATAAGCAATGGATACCCTTGGCTCGAGGTTGCCGAAACTGGCTATCTTTTTATTTTTCTTGTAGTTTATAGTTCCTGTAGGCTCTGCCTCTTCATAGATATGGAACTTTTTATTGTAAATAACGGGCCGGTCATTGGCATAAGTATATACTTCCTGAGCGCCTGTTCTTTGAAAGTTGCTGTAGCGCAGGCCATAATTCATGGATAACTTATCAGATAGGTGCTGGTCGGCATTGATATAGGCAGCATTTTCATAAGCGTGCTTTTTGGCTATCTGATCGGGGTTAATTGCTGAAGCAGCTCCATACGGTTTGATCGTTCCCGGATTGAAATTATAATAGATTGAATTTAAACCGTAGTTTAAGGTGAGGTTGTTGGATACGTAGTGTTTTAAATCATATTTCAGATTGTAGTTCTTCACCTCGGCTTTCCAGTCAAGACCAACGACCTTGATTTTGATCTGGTAGTCATAATCACTGTAAATAGCTGATGCGTTAGAAAATATCTTGCTTGAAAAGATATGATTCCACCTTAAGTTGACCAATTTATTGCCGTAGGTATTAATAAAGCTATTATTAAAGTTCAAGTTGTCGTTACCAAAGTATCCTGAAACAAAAACATTATTCCTTTCACTAAATTTGTAATTGAACTTTGTGTTCAGATCATAGAAATAGGCTGAACTGGATTCATTGGCCAATTTTAGAAAAAGATGCGCATAAGAACTTCTTCCGGCAACAACAAATGAACTTTTGCCTTTAGCGAGCGGACCTTCCACCAGCAAGCGGCTGGAGACTAAGCCAATTCCGCCGTTGACATGAAACTCTTCGTTATTCCCTTCTTTTTGATAAATATCAAGTACTGATGATACGCGTCCGCCGAAGTTAGCTGGGATGCCGCCCTTGTAAAGTTTAAGGTCTTTGATCACATCGGCATTGAAAACAGAAAAAAAGCCGAATAAATGCGACGTGTTATATACCGTCGCTTCGTCCAGCAATACCAGGTTACCATCCACAGAGCCGCCTCTTACGTTAAATCCCGTGGCACCTTCCTGAGCATTGGTAACGCCGGGAAGCTGTAGGATTGATTTGAGCACATCCACCTCACCCAAAACGGCCGGCATCTTTTTAATGGTAGCTATGGATAATTTGTTGGTACTCATTTCCGGTTTCCGGATGTCCGCTTGAGGGGTGTTAGTACTTATCAGAACTTCATCCAGTGTATTGCTGCTTTCCGTCATCCCGAAGTTTCGTCTGGTATTTTCCGTCAGCGTGATACTTTCTTCCAGGCGATCATACCCCACGTAGCTAATGATGAGGGTATAAGTTCCCTTGGGCAATGTGGTGGAGTAAAATCCATAGGAGTTGGTCGTTAAACCAACTTTCGCTTCAGGTATATAAATGCTAACGCCAATGAGTGTTTCTGTATTGGACTTGTTTATAACTGTGCCGCTTAAGGTGACTTTCTCCTGCGAATAGGCTTGTAGCACCGAGGCAAAAAGTACTGCCAGCACGGATAAGATTCTGCTTTTCATTTAAAAAAGTTTAGAGTTAAATGCTATGTTTTCGGCTAAACTATCTTATTACAGAACCCACAATTTTTATATATACCAAACCCGTTCCTTTATATATTAAAGTGGCTTTTACATATAGAAGATTTTCCACGATTAATTTATGCCACAAGGAATGGCTACAATGGCGTGTAGGCGAGCAATCACCTCAGTAGTAAATTAAATCAGGAAATCTTTTCGACTGCGTTCGGAAAAAGATTGATGTGCTATTCCAGTTGCATTAATAATAGTTTCAGTGTTAGCACATGATAATAAAAATGTTCATGTACTGTAAATGCCTTTTACATCAATTCATTAAGGCTTTTAATGTTATTTTGGTATATTATTAATCAGCTTTTGTATAGTAAAAATTTAAGTTTCCCGGGTACTGCTACATTTGACTGAAATCTGAATTATGCTTATGAATACAACTTTACACAGCAAAACGATGGATGCTAACTGGATGCTTCAATGGGTCATATCGGGAAAGTATCGATTGCAGCGGCATTTGTTCGTAATTGCATTTTGCATAGTCGTTTTGTATTATAGCCCGGAAGACTACGTAGAACCTTTTGAAACCTACAATCGACTGATTATTTTTTTTCAGATACTACTATTGGCATACTGTAATATGTATCTTTTAGTACCGAACTTTTTATTCAAAAAGAGATATCTGGGTTATGGTCTTTTTGTGCTTTTGGGAATTATCCTTTCGTTCTACATTCATGAGTTTTTCGCTTACTATTTTAAGTCTTACGCACTTCCTTATCAGGATGATAGTATCAATTTTTTCACCTTTTCGTTTATGATCATGATGCTTATTGTTGCATCGGCAGCAGTGAAAATATTCCAGCAGTGGATAGCTGATGCACAACTGATCTATGAACTGGAACTGGCAAAAACTAATGCTGAACTGGAACAACTCAAGAACCAGATCAATCCGCATTTTCTTTTCAACATGCTCAATAATGCCAACGTGTTAATCGAGGATGATCCAAAAAAAGCTTCTCAAGTGTTAGTGAAATTAAGCGACCTGCTTCGTTATCAGCTTTATGACAGCTCCAGAGATAAAGTTCTGTTAACGTCAGAGATCCATTTCCTGGAAGACTTCCTGAACCTGGAGAAGGTAAGGCGTGACAATTTTAATTTCCTGATATCAAAAGAAGGTGAGTTGAGCGGTGTGCAGGTTCCACCTTTACTATTTATATCATTTGTCGAAAACGCGGTAAAGCATAATAACGATTCTGCAAAATCATCCTACCTGAATTTGTATTTCGATATGCGACACAACGAGCTATTCTTCAAGTGCATAAATTCTAAACCCGCAGTCAGAGCAGTAAGTAAATCCGGGGGGTTAGGCCTTGCCAATATCAAAAGGCGGTTAGAATTATTGTTTCCGTCCTCGCATGCATTGAAAATAGAAGATGATCCTGAAACTTACTGCGTTACCTTATTTTTAGACTTAAAAAATGAACTGCATTATAGTTGATGATGAGCCGTTAGCAAGAAAGGCCATTCAAAAGTTAGTTTATCAGACAGAAAATCTCGAGGCTATTGGTTCGTTTAACGGAGCAGAGGCTGCCAAAGCTTTTCTGGCGAGAAATGATGTGGATCTGATATTTCTTGATATTCAAATGCCGGGAGTGAATGGGATTGAATTTGCCAGAACAATTCCCAAAAATACCTTAGTTGTGTTTACTACAGCCTTTCATGAGTTTGCCTCCGAGAGTTACGAAGTAGATGCTGTTGATTACTTAATCAAACCTGTAAAACTGGAGCGTTTTCAAAAAGCAGTAGAAAAGGCGCAGACATATTGCAAATTATTTAATACTGATCATGCCAATAGCAACATAGAGAACATCACCAACGATTATATTTTTGTAAGATCGGAGCGCAGAATATTTAAAATCAAATTCAGTGATATTCTTTACATTGAAGGGTTAAAGGATTATGTGATCATCTATTTATCAAATCAAAAAGTGATCACGCTGATGAATATTAAAACTATTCATGAACTGCTTCCAAAAAGCTTTTTTGTCAGGGTCAGTAAATCTTACATCATTAACGTAAATAACATAGATTCGGTAGATAACAATACAGTTTACATCCGGGAAAACGAGATACCGATCGGCAATATTTACAGGGATCACTTCTTTAATGAGTTTGTGACCAGAAAAATTTTAAGTAAGTAACAGAAGGTTCTATTCTAACGTTACTTATGGGTATTTAAATGTATATATTGGTTCAATAGTGGTCACCGAACTTCGATGACCACTTTGCCGAAAAGGGCCTCTGTCCAGGTGATCCAGTGCCAATGGCAGGTCGCTGAAGCGGTAGGTCTCGATCACAGGCTTGATTCTCGCAAGATCAACTGCGCGTACAAGGCCCTCCAGCGCCTTCCGCCTCCCGTTGTACTCCTCAATAATCAGCCGAAGGTATATCAAGCTCCCTTTGTACTTTCAAATGTCATCAGCACATTCACTAAAGAAAAACACTAACTTTTAGTCATTAGTGCTTGCGTATCATTCAACGGAAAGCTTATACCGCTAACCCCTTCCATTTAACTATCACTTGCAATTGAAATAAAATTTTAGTTAGCTTTATACCCTCTGTTTTAATGAACCAATTAGCAAAGCCGCTTTGCAAGTTTTTTAAAGATGTATCAAGCAACGCAACATCAGTTATGGCCCGATGGCAAGCTATTAGAGTTGATTAAACTCGATGACAGGGCTGCGTTTGAAATGTTGTACAACCGCTATTCGGGCAAGGTATTCCACGTAGCTTATGGCCTTTTTCGTGATAAATATGTATGCGAAGACCTGGTGCAGGAGCTTTTTACAGATTTGTGGTTCAAGCGCCATGCTTTACAAATAAACAGCCTGCCCGGTTACCTTAAAGTGGCAATAAAAAACAGGGTGCTGGTATATATACGTACACAAAAAGCTACCATTGATATTGACACCATTGACAGAATTATGGAGCAATATAGTACCGATAGTAAGCTAGTGCAAAATGATATCGCGCGCCTGCTCAACGAAGGTATTGCCACACTGCCTGAACGATGCAGAGAAATATTTTTACTGAGCCGGAAAGAATACCTTACCAATAAGGAAATTGCCGAGCGGCTCAATATTTCAGTCAAAACGGTCGAAAATCAAATGACTATTGCCTTGCGCTATCTGCGTACAGGCCTAACGGATTACTTACCGGTAGCAGTTTTAGCTCTTTTGATCCAAAGCAAAATTTAACGCATTATTTATTTTCATTTGGCTTAGGGGGTAGGTGCTTTTTCTGCATCCTGCATATGTAAACCAATGAGAAGATTTAACAAACCTAATGAACCCGGAAGGGTAAGTGATGGCCGTTTGCAGGAAAAACTGGTGGAGAAGTATTTTCAAAACCTTGATTTTGACGACGTGCAAACCGGCCCGTATGATGCTGATTTTGACAGCAAAAAGGTTTACAATAACATCCTTAACGCTATAGATGCTGAGATAGAGGCACCCAAACGCCGATCATACATGGGTTGGTGGGCAGCTGCATCAATCATAGCTGTTGTTACCTCGCTTTCTTATTACCTCCGTTACGATATACTTAACTACGTATCGCCGGTGCACACCATGCAGGTTACTGCCGAACGCGGCAGCGTTACCAGTATAGTTTTGGGCGATGGTACCAAAGTGTGGCTTAACGGCGGTACCTGCATCAGCTACCCGGAAACCTTCAGAGGGGAAAAGCGGGAAGTTACTATAACCGGCGAAGCTTTTTTTGATGTTGTGCATAACGCCGATCAACCTTTTATAGTGCATACAGGCAACATCACTACGCACGTGCTTGGTACAAGTTTTAACATCAAGGCTTATGGCGATGACCCGCTTTTACATATTGATGTGGTAAGCGGTAAAGTTGGCGTGGTACCCGCGGAAGGCAGCGCCTTGTCATTCAGTACTATTTACCTTAAGCCGGCGCAAGGAATCATCTTTAATAAAAAGGATAACTCCATAGCAAAAAATGACGGTGTTGACATAGCCAATCTTTCCGGATGGCGGGCCGGCAAGCTGATATTTAAAAATACTGCTCTGCCTGAGGTAATAAAAACGTTGAACCGCGAATTTGAAGTGACTATACGTGCCGATGCCAATTTAACCAATTGTAACATATCGGCAGATTTTACCAATGTACCCATTAAAGATATTATGGCTGTTATTGCCCGCCTGGTAAAAGGCAAGGCAACATTAAGTGGTACCATATATCATTTACATGGCAAAGGGTGCTAATTACTGACCAATGAATTTAACTGTATATACCAGTTGTAAACTTAAAAATTAAATTATGACAAAAGGATCTACGTAATTAAAACTAAAAACCCTGTCCAAACGGGTTTGAACAGGGAAAAATCAATGCAGGTTAATAAAAGTGAGTTTGCGTCAGAGCTGCAATTCGTAGCAAAACACTTTAGTTTCTAACACTTTAATTTTCTCAAAATTATGAATAAATCTCTGTTTTATAATGGAGTGATTCGTCATGTGCTAATTCTAATGAAAATTACCTCGCTTGTTTGTTTTGTTGTTTGTTTAATGTGCCTAACCGCCATTGCAGACAATACTTATGGGCAGCAATTTTTAGAATCGCGTGTAACGCTTAAACTAAATAATATTAAGCTTACTGATGCGCTCGAAAAAATCGCCGCCGATAACAATGTCCGTTTTGCGTATACCGATAATGTGCTAAAGCAGAGTTACCGGGTTACGTTTAACGTACAGGGCAAAAGCGTGCGCGACGTATTAAGCCAGATACTGGCGCCATTTAACCTAAGCTATAAAGTTATAGGTGATGTCATCGTTATCAGTGAGCCATCTGCTCAAACCATTTTATCCGGCAGGCAAGAAACCGCGGATAAGCAGGCAAAAATTTCGGGTAAAGTAACCGATGACACCGATTTTCCGCTGCCTGGCGTAACCGTAAAAGTAAAAGGTACCACCATAGCTACGGTTACTGATGCCAACGGTTCGTTTTCCATTGATGCCCCTGCTGATGCGGTGCTGGTTTTTTCTTTTATAGGGTATGCCCAGCAAGAAATTCCGGTAAATAATCAAACATCGATAACGGTTAAATTAAAGGCCGAACAAACTGCACTTAATGAGGTAGTGGTAGTGGGTTATGGCACGCAAAAACGCTCAAGCGTGGTTGGCGCTATTGACCAGGTTACATCCGAAGTTATTGAAGGCAAGCCAGCTGTAAGTGCCATACAAGCCCTGCAGGGTACATTGCCTAACCTAACCATTCAACAAAAAAACCTGGAACCGGGCCAAACACCTAACATCAACATTCGTGGTTTGGGTACGCTTAACAATAACTCGCCATTGCTGGTTATTGACGGTATTATTAACGAGGATGTAAGTGCTATTAACAACCTAAACCCGTCTGACATTGAAACGGCTACCGTTTTAAAGGATGCAGGTAGTGCTGCTATCTATGGTTCGCGCTCAGCTAATGGTGTTATCTTAATTACCACTAAAAAAGGTAAAAAAGATAGTAAAGCAACGGTTGCTTATAATGGCCTGGTGGGTACACAGGTGCCGCGTATTACTTACCGCCCGGTACACTCTTACGAGAACGCTATTCTGCGTAATGAAGCTGCTGCTAATGCTAACCTGCCTGCCGTTTATACACCGGCCCAGGTGCGCCAGTTTCAGCAGGAAGGCGACCATGAATGGTTTTTAGATGCCATCCTCAAAAACGCGTTACAGCAAAACCATAACGTAAGCATTACCGGTGGTAACGCCACTACAAGCTACCTGGTATCAGCCGGCTTGCTCGATCAGCGCAGCAACCTGGTAGGCCCCGACTATGGCGCAAGGCGTTATAACTATCGTATAAACCTTACCAACGAGATAGGCAGGTTAAAACTGACGAGTATATTAACCTACGCCCGTACCGAACGTAAAGAACACTCGTACAGCACCGGTACATTAATAGTTGATGCCGGCCGTACGCCAACCTACTATGATATTAAAGATGATCAGGGCAATTACCTTACTAATGATGTTTTGTCGGAATTTAACCCGCTGGGCATACTGGAAAAAGGCGGTTACCGTAAGTTTGATGATGACGTAATTACTGCCAACATCAGCGCTGAGTTTGCCGTTACAAAGGATTTGAAAGTGCGTGGTGTGTTTGGCAGTAACCTGGGCAGCTACCACACTTTGGAGCGTGTGCAGCGTGTAGATTTTTTGCCAAAGGGTGTTTATGGTGCTGATAGAAACACCAACGACATCAGCTCAAAAAACATATTTTTAAATACACAGCTGATAGCCGAATACAACAAGGTATTTGCAAAAAAACATTCGGTAGGTATACTTGCTGGTGTAGCTAATGAGTCCATTACCAACAGGGGAACAGCGTTGCGTTATAAATTGACCGACCCCGACCTGGGTACGCCTATTGACGGTACTATTATAGATGAAGCGAACACCAACGGTACGCTTGGCAATACTAACGAAAGCAGCCTTAATTCGCTTTTCGGCCGTGTATCATATGACTATGATAACAAATATTATGGTGAGTTTAACTTCAGGATAGACGCATCATCCAAATTTGCTAAGCAAAACCGCGATGCATTCTTCCCGTCAATCTCAGCAGGTTACCGCATTAGCCAGGAAGATTTCATGGAAAACTATCGCGAGCGGTTTGGCGATCTAAAAATTCGTGGATCATATGGTGTATTGGGCGCGCAAAACGTGAACAACTACCAATATTTAACCACTTATTATAATATCCCAAATAACTACGTATTTGATAATACCGCTACCTCTGGTACGGGCTTTAATATTGCCAACCCCGACATCAGGTGGGAGAGGGCTGCCACCTTCAATATCGGCTTTGAGGCTACCTTGTTCAAAAATGCCCTTAGCTTCTCGGCAGATTATTTTAACAAAACCACCCGCGACATCCTGATTCCGCCTGCAGTGCCAGGTGCATTCGGCTCTGGCTTACCATCCTTTAACGCCGGCGAGGTCAATAACAAAGGCTGGGAGTTTACTGCAACGTATCGCAAAAACACCCAAAACTTTAAACATACGGTGAGCTTTAACATTGCCGACTCTAAAAACAAAGTATTATACTTTGAAGGCGATCAGCAGATATCAAGTTATGACGAGATGCAGGTGTTGCTTAAAGTTGGATTACCTATTAACTCATATGTAGGTTACAAACGCGATGGCTATTTTCAAAACCTGGACGAAGTGAACAGCGGCCCTAAGCCAACAGGCTTAAGCGTATTACCGGGCGATATACGGTATGTGGACGTGAATAAAGACGGTGTAATTAATGAGAATGATTTACACGTTTTAGGAAATCCGCTGCCTCGTTATACTTTCGGCTTAACTTACGATGTAAGCTACAAACAGTTTGATCTCAACGTATTTTTTCAGGGTGTAGGCAAGCGCAGTATGTTCTTACGTGGCGAGCTGATAGAACCATTCCACTTTAACTATTCGCAGGTAATGTACCAGCACCAGCTGGATTATTGGACCCCGCAAAATCCTGACGCCGAGTTTCCGCGCCTTGCAGCAAACGGAAGCCAGTCGAACACCAACAACTTCCGCCGCGGATCAGACCTGTACCTGTACAATGCGGCCTATGTACGCCTAAAAAACGTACAGTTTGGCTACACCTTACCGAGCAGCGTTGCGCAAAAAATAGGCATGAAAAAAGCCCGCGCTTATTTCTCTGGTCAAAACCTGTTAACGTTGTCGGGTATGGACTTTGTCGACCCGGAATCAACCGAGTTTGATAACGGGCGTGGTGTTGGCGGCGCCAACAGCGGCCGTAGCTATCCGCTGCCGGTTTACTATGGTTTAGGCATTGATTTAACTCTTTAATAATACCAATATGAAAAGATCGCAACTAACGATAAACGCATTTTTGATCATACTGGTAAGCGTATTATCAGCGTGTAAAAAGCTCGACCTTGTGCCTACCAATAATTTCACCGATGCAAATTACTGGACGAGTGCAGCAAAGGCAAATAGTGTATTAAATACCGCGTATTCACAATTAATAAGCGCCGACAGGTTCTTTTATAACGAAGGCCTGTCTGACAATGCCTTTAATGGCCGCGGCGACAACCAGGGCGCAGCGTCATTAGGTGCCGGTACTTACGATTCATCATTACCAAGGCTCAAAAGCGAGTGGGGTGATCATTATGCAGGTATAAAAACCTGTAACATCCTGCTCGAAAATATTGACCGGATTGAAGGTATGGATGAAAATCTGAAAAACCGCATGAAGGCAGAAGCACGAGTGCTGCGCGCATGGCAATATTTTTACCTGACTACCTGGTTTGGCGATGTGCCATTATTTACCAAAGACCCTACAGTTGAGGAAACCAAAGTGGTAAGCCGTACACCAAAGGCGCAGGTGGTAGATTTTATTTTGAAAGAACTTGATGAATGTGCCACTATTTTACCGGTTAACACCGCCTACGCGTCAACAGATAAAGGCCGTTTAACCAAAGGCGCCGCCATCGCTTTAAAAGCACGGGTGCTGCTTTATCAAAATAACTGGGCCGGGGTGGTTACCGAATGCGAAAAGCTAATGACCAGCAACGCAAATGGCACCTATAGTTTATTCCCATCATATGAGGGATTATTTTTGCCGGAGAACGAATACAACAGCGAGGTTATTTATGACATTGGCTATGTAACCGGCGACAGGGAATATCAAACTTTTTATGATTTGGCTCCGCTATCTGTTGGTGGCCGCCTAAACGCCCTTGCCCCAACACAAGAGCTGGTTGATAGTTACCTGATGCTTAATGGCCGCAGCATAAAGGAATCAGGGTCCGGATATGACGAAGATAACCCTTATGCTAACCGCGATCCACGTTTAACTAACACTGTTGTTTATCACCTGTACAACTGGAAGCTGCCAAACGGAAACACCAAAGTAATTTATACCAAACCAGGTACCGATCCTGACAGCAATGCACCGGATGAATACCGTTCAGGCAGCATTTCATCGCCAACAGGTTATTATACCCGTAAATATTACGATCCTAAATCGCGTACTAACTTCCAGGCAGGGCTTAACCTGATCATGATACGTTACGCGGATGTATTGCTCATGTATGCTGAAGCCAAAGCAGAACTTAACCAGATGGATGCTTCTGTTTGGGACAAGACTATAAAACCGTTGCGCCAACGCGCAGGTTTTACCGCACCGGCAGCCATCAACTTTGATGCATCAGCTAATCAACGCGATGTAGTGCGTAATGAGCGCCGCACGGAGTTGGCAATGGAGGGTCTGCGCATCTTCGACATTCGCCGCTGGCGTATTGCCGAGGAGGTACTTAACGGTTGGGCACATGGTGCCAGGTTTGGTCCGGCCAATGTGGATAACGGCTACATACGTGCCAACGAGCGCAAGTTTAATCCAAGCCGCAATTACCTGTGGCCTGTTCCACTCGACGAAAGGCTGCTTAACCCTAACCTTGGCCAAAACCCAGGCTGGTAACAATATTTAGTTTGAACATCAATTAAAGGATCAATCAACATGAAAAAAAATATATTCTGCATATTACTTGCAGGCATAGTAGCAACTATATTTTCGGGCTGTAAAAAAGATAAGGAACTCAGCCATACTAATGTAACCGCAGTACAGGCACTGTACTTTCCGGAGAATGACAAGTTTGTTAAACTAGACGGAACCGGCACGGTAACCTTTGAATGGCAGCAAGCTAAAGCCGAAGATAATGGCTATGTAGGTTATGAGGTAGCATTTGCCAAAGAAGACGGTGATTTTGCAAGCCCCATTTACTCGGTAGCATCAGGCCGCAATGGTTTTGATAATACGTTGGTGATGACCTTCTCTGACCTTAACCGCGTTGCAACGCTGGCAGGCATTAAACCTGCAGAAAAAGGTAAATTAAAATGGACTGTAATTGCATCAAAAGGTATCAATCCTAAAATACCTGCGGTATCAAACATAATAGAAGTAGAACGTCCTGACTCGTTTGTTACCCCTAACGACCTGTTCATCACCGGTGCGGCTACCGAGGGCGGTGCAGATTTAGCTAATGCCAGACATTTCAAAAACCTTGGCAATGGTAAGTTTGAAATCTTCACCAAACTGAAGGATGGCGAATATCAGTTCGCGTCAGATAATAAAGGTACGCCATCTTTGTTCTCCATCAATGCATCGGGTAAACTGGCCGAAAATGGCTCGACAACTTTTGCCGGTGAGAAAGTAGTGCGCATGGTACTTGATTTTGGTACCCGCGAAGCGCAAATGACAGAAATTACAGCTCTAGGTTTATGGTTTTCTCCGGATGGTAAAGTTTTATTTGATTTGCCGTATGCAGGCAACGGAACATGGTTGGCTGCCGACAAGCCAATTGTTTTCAAACAGGAAAGCTGGGGCCGCGATGAGCGTTACAAATTCCGCTTTACAGTAAAAGATGCAGCGGGGCAATCAAGTACCGAGTATTACGGAAGCAAAAACAGAGACAACAACCGTCCGGATGCGTCAAGCCCTGCTTCATATTATGAAATGGTTCCGGTTGACAATTCTCAGTATGACTATTCTTTCAAATTTGCTTCAGGCGCTGATAATCATAATGTAGATGTTAAGGTTGACTTTAGCGGCGCTACTTACACCCATTCAGTAACTATAAAATAACAACTGATTTATCATCTATGGATGCCGGGACAGACGACGTCCGGGCATCCATAATAAGATACCTATTTATGAAACTGAATAAATTAACTATTTTAAAGCTTGCCGCGGCCGCAGTGGTATCGTTATCGCTGCCAGCCTGTAAGGATAAGGCTTTTCCTTTATATGGTGCGGATAATCAGCGCCCGGCAGTAACCTACAACTGGGCTTTAACCGCTGATACTTTGCAGGAAAAATTGTACAACACCTTCCTGTCAGCAAACGGGCGTTATTTTGTGCAAAATGATGCAGGTAACTCCACATTTCACTACTGGCCTAACGCCCATGCGCTTGATTTACTGGTTGATGGCTACCTGCGTACAGAAGACGATAAATACGTGCAGCGCATGAAAGCGCAACTTAACGGCATCAGGCAAACTAATGGTAATAGTCTTATTAATGATTATTATGATGATATGGAATGGCTGGCGCTGTCAACACTGCGTGCTTACGAGGCTACCGATGATGCCGATTATTTGAATGCGGCCAACACGTTGTGGACGGATATAAAAACCGGCCTTAACAGCAACCAGGGTGGAGGTATTGCCTGGCGTAAAAGTCAGCTTGATTATAAAAATACCCCGGCCAACGCTCCTGCCATAATTTTTGCCGCGCGATTATCACGCATTAACAATAACCCGGCAGATCTGGAACTGGCCAAAACGCTCTATACCTGGCTAAAGGGAAAGTTGATAGACACATCAACCGGTTTGGTTTGGGATGGCATTAATGGTAATGGCGACGGGCAGATCAGCAAAAACCTGTTTACTTACAACCAGGGTATATTTGTTGGCGCTGCGCTTGAGCTTTACCATTCAACAAATGATGCTGCTTATTTAAGCGATGCCGTGCGTACTGCTAAAGCCGCCCTTCTTAGCGGAGACATTACACCGGGCGGCATACTTAAGAATGAAGGCCAGGGTGATGGTGGCTTGTTTAAAGGCATCCTGATAAGGTATTTTACTTTATTAGCTCAGGAGGAAGCTGTAGCTGCTATTGACAGGAACGAACTGGTGAAGTTTTTAAAATTGAATGCGGAGACTTTATATACCAACGGTATAGCAAGGCCTGCTCATACCATCAGTCCTGATTGGACAAAGAAGCCGTCAGGCGCTACCGATCTGACCACGCAACTAAGTGGAATGATGTTGATTGAAGCAGCCGCTACTTTGAATAACGCAAAGCTGTTTTAACCAAGATACCAAAAAAGAAGCCCTTCCACTTTTAAGTGGAAGGGCTTCTTTTTTGGTATGTAATGCCGTTGTCTGTTTATGAACTTATCTATTAACCCAGAGTTGGCCTTATCAGCATCACCCGGGGTTAATTGTATTATTACATGTAAGTAATCAATTTTTAGCCTGATCCCAGATTGACTTTACCGTGTACACTTCCAGATTTTTTACATCGATGTTGTTACCCCAAAAGTGCAAGCCTTCTGTGTTATTAGCTTCCGGCTTACGCTGCATAGAGTAGGAATAGGCGCCGTTATCAATAAACACCTCGATGGACGTGCGATCAATGTAAATGTCTGCGCTTAGTTCCATGCTGGTCATATCTTCAGGCGAATAAAATGTGCCGTTTATGGTGTTCATATTCATATCATAGTCGATGATATGTTGGCCAAACAGGTTCAACCCGGCACTTGTGGCGTGTGATAGCTTGATGGTAGTTTTGATGCGCAGCCGATCGCTGTTATTGTAAGGTTTAAGCTGATCATTAGCCGCACCCTCTTTCAGGTTTGTCCATTGACCTGCTTTATCCAACAACTGCTCTGTTTCCTTAATTGGTGTGCTAAACAAGCGAACGCCGTTCTTTGTAGTTTTCAAAGTCAGCTCAGTCGGCAATAACATCATGCCGTTAAAAGGCATACCAGGGTGTGATAAACGCGCCCAGCCAATCTGTATGCGCCGGCCGTCGGTTTCGGGTATGTTGGTAAACGTTTGCGCTGCATATATGGTTCCGGTAGTAAAATAGTGTTTGCCAGATTCGGGCGTAAACTTTTTACCATCAAATGAGCCAATCATGTAAGTGTCTGATGCACCATACATTACCCATTTAGTTTTGGTTTTATCACCATCAACCGGTAATTCAAAAAGATCAGGGCATTCCCAAAAACCGGTGGTATGGCTTTGGTAGGCCCAATCCTTCAAGTTAGTGGAGTTGTAGATGGAGTGTCCGTCACGCTCGTTTAATACCAGTACCCAATGTTTGCCCGGTGCATACCAAAATACCCGTGGGTCGCGCGTATCCGGGCTGTTCCATTTCTCTTTCGAGTCAATCAGCGGATTGCCTTTATACTTTGTCCATGTGCGGCCTTTATCAAGGCTGTAAGCCATGCATTGTACCTCTTTACCATGTCCATCAACCGTATAAGTTGCTATCATGGCAGGCGTGTTGCCTTTGTTAAAACCGGCGGTATTGTTATAGTCAATTACCGCTGAGCCCGAGAACATTGTACCAAGATCGTCCGGACTAAGCGCTACCGGCAACTCCTGCCAGTGTATCATATCTTTACTTACGGCATGGCCCCATGACATATTTTCCCACTCGCGTTCGTAAGGGTTATGCTGGTAGAAAAGGTGGTATTCGCCCTCATAAAATATTAGTCCGTTAGGGTCATTTATCCATCCGCGGCGGGTAGTAAAGTGAAACTGTGGCCTGTTCTTTTCGTGGTACATGGAGTCCTGCCCGGCAATTTTATCATCCTGGTAGATTTTAGAGAGTCCGGCGTTGTCACCTTCGTAACTAATGGTTATTGTTTTGCCTTTAAGGCTGCTTACATCGCAAAATACCCAATACTCAGGTTCGCCGCTGGCTAAGCGTATTTTAAATTCGCGCTCTTTTTTGCCACCTACAGTGAACTTCATATTGCTGCGTTGCTGCGTTTGCGATACAGGAAGGTTCAAATACCGCTTAGTAATTTTAACAGACAAGTCGGCCGCATGTGCTTGCAATATGGTGCACGTGGCCAGGAAACAGGCGAGTATTGATTTGGTGAGTTTTGTCATAGTCGGATTCAATTGCGTCAAAATGAAAAAATTCTGTTGTAACTATTTATTTTAAATGAGTTGTTTTTAATCAAAAGTTGATTGGTTAAGTATGTTTTTAGCACCCTTTTTACCATACCAATATACGGTGGCGGCAAAGTCGGCGCTGCCATTTTCCCAGCCAAGCATCTCTACGTTGTAATGAAACTGTTTTTTAAAAGGCGCTGCGTCAAGGTTCCGGGTACGTGTAAAGGTATTCTCACCGAAGGAGTCCTCGTTATCCGCTCGTGTGGCGTTTGCAAAAGGCGACTGGTAAATCACTACTGGTGCCCATGAGGTGTTATAATAATCCTCTAAACCGGTGCCGTATTCGGACGGGAATTGCTCACCGTCAACCCATAGTTTCTGATCGCCTTCGCCATACCACTTGTGCATATGGTTATTCACCGAAAAGGTTTCGCCTACAAACAGGCCTTCACCGTTAAGCCTGGCAACGTCCCATTCAATAGGTTTATCAGCCTCTGTTCTTTTAATTGGAACATCACTTTCCTGTCGCCAATCGGCATGAAAGTAAAGGCTCGATGCATCCCAGCGCCAGGGCTTAGTTATCACGGCCATAGTTAAGTTAACGGCAGCACCGTTTTTATTTACTATAGTAAGCTTACCGCTATGCTGGTAGGGCATCACAAAGTGGCTTGTCATTTCTGCTTGAGGGTTTACGCTTCTGTACCAACTGTTTACAGCAGTACTTCCGGCCCCGCTGCCAAAAAAATCGCTTAGGGGGCAATAGATTGTCTGCTCGCCATCAAACACGGCTTTTAAAAATAGTGAACGCAATACGCCATCGGTATACTGGGCTCTATCATCAATTTTGATTTGAATAAATGATATGGCATGGCTGCCGGCCGGGAGGGTTAATAATGCTGAGCCATTGGCGGGCACGTTATATGATTTTTTGCTTTTGATTTGCTGTGCATCCGGATTAAGTAACTGATAATTGACCCGTTTGATAAGTGCATTGTTTACCTTGAATACATCTTCCGAAAAGGTCTCTACTTGTGTGCCGGGCGCATACTTACGGAAGTTGATCTGGTAATAACGCTTCTCTGCAATAGGTTCCTGCGGGTCTTCCCAGGTTACTTTGCAGTGAAACTTGTAAGGCATGGGCAGGTATAAAGTGCTTCCGCCTTTGGCCTCCGCCTCGTAGCTTGAGTGTGGTATAAGAAGCCCCTTACCCAAGGGGAAAGGGAACTTCATCAAATCATATCCAGGGATGACGACACGTGCGGTTGGTTCATTGTCGAAGTATATACGCAACGTGCCCGGTCTTTTAAAAGTAGTTTCCCAAAAACGCACGATAGCACCGGGGCCATCTTCGTCCATCATTACATATTCCCTGCGGCCGGAGTTATTTTCCAAGCGTATAAAATTGGTATGATCGTCATTGGCAAACCATCCCGCTTGCTGTGCAGATACCGAATGCCTGTCGTAACTGCTTACCTGCCTGAGCACATATTTGCTTTGGGGTAACCGCGCTATTGACGACGCATCTGTTAGTTCGTTAAGCAGTGACTTTAACGTAACTACCTCTTGAGCAGAAACGATGAACGCATGGCCAAGCAGCAAACCTGTTAGTATAACTTTACGCAGTATATTCATCCCTTAATATCTGTGGTTACCATCCGGTATTTTGTTTATAAAGACCTTTGCTAAAGTTGATCTGGTTTAGCGGTATAGGCAAATATTCATCGCGGTTCTTTTTAAACGAGGCATCGTTTAAGTGTGTTACCCGGCTTTTTTCTTTGGCAAAGTACGTATTCAAGTATTCAGCCGCAATACCCCAGCGTACCAGGTCAAAAAAGCGGTAACCCTCCATAGCAAATTCCATACGGCGCTCATAACGCAAGGCCTGGCGGGCGTAATCGTTGGTCCAGGTGCAGTTTACGCCGGGCTGGTAGGTATTGATGAGGTAGTTTGAGGTGGATGAGCCGTCGCTCATCTTTAACCGGTCGGTGCTGTTTTTAGCTCTGGTACGGATAGCGTTTATCAGCGGCAGGGCCTCTTGTTCGCGGCCAAGTTCTATAAGCGCTTCAGCCTTCATCAGCATTACATCAGCAAACCTGATGATTGCCCAGTTTTTAGAGCTCGACATAAAAGGAGGGAAGCGCTTAAAGGATGGGTCATCGAACAATACGGTTTCTTTCATACTCAGCATCGGTCCGTAAATTTGCGGCGCACGAGACCATGATGTTTGGTATATGAATGATGGACGGTACTTGTACGGGTGCCCCGGTATGGCGGCGGTATGGTCAAGCCGCGGGTCAAACGAGTGCGATTTATAATCACCTTCTTTGGCAATCTCGTTATTGTTAAAGCTGCTAAAATCGGGCAGGCCCTGGCTTGTGGTAACAAATGCATTGATGAGGTTATAGCTTGGCACGTGGAAGCCGCAGCAACCGTACTCCTGGTTCATGGGGTAATTAAGCGAGTGGCCGTTATCAATACGGCCAAACTGTGTACCGTCATTCTGTGAGTATTGTATAGCGAATACTGATTCAGAACCATTTTCAAACTGCGATAAAAAGTTTTGCGCATAATCCGGGAATAGGGAGAAAGGGCCCGCTATTACATCATCGCACAGCGAATTAACCTCAGTAAGCTTGGTCTGATCAATGCCGGTTACGTTGTTGTTCTCATCCTGTGTGTAAGCCTGGTAAAGCAATGTTTTAGCCAGATAAGCCTTTGCTGACAGAGATGTAGGGCGACCTTTGTCATCCTGAGTACCCGGCAGGTTGTCCGCCGCAAATCTGAAATCATCAGCTATCTTATCCCAAAGCTGGTTGCTGGAGTACGATCTGTTTGATACCGTATCGTAGCTTACCTTTTCAATATTTTCGTCAATGTAAGGGATATGCTTGTAAAGTATCTTAAGCAAAAAGTAAAAATGACCTCTTAAAAAACGAGCCTCGGCCTGGCGCTGAACTTTGAGCGGGTAAACATCCTCGGTCAGGTTGTTGATCCTGGCAAGGGCATCATTAGCACGGCCAACACCAACATAAAGTCTGAACCAGGTAACATCCGACGCGCCGATATCAACACGGTTAAGGGCGAATGTCTCGTAAGCGTGAAAGTCGCCCACATCGCCCGGACCGTCGCCGCCTTTGTAGGCATCACCGCTGCGCACACTGCCATATGACCATAGATCGCTATAAGGCGCGGAAAAGGAATCGTTACCCAACGCTGAGTATGCCGAGATCAGCATTTTTTCAACGTTTTCGGGCTTGTTAAGTAAATCATCGGGGGCAAAGCCTTGCGGAGATTGATCAAGATTCTTCTGGCATGATACGGCTATCATCGTAACCGCCATCAGCAATAGAATGTATTTTTTCATGTTGATTTGATGTTTAAAAAGTAATATTTAACCCAACTGTTGTTATTACGGGAATAGGGAAGCCATTGCCTGGATTTTCAGGATCAGGGGCGGTGTACGACGATGATTTTATTGTAAGCAGGTTGTTGGCCTGTATAAATACCCTTGCGTTTTGCACCTTAAGTTTCTCAAAAGCGCTGCTCAGGTTATAACCTATCTGAATATTGCGCAGTTTCAGATACGATCCGCTTTCAATAAAATAGGTTGAAAAACGGCCTTCGTTATTCCTGTCTACCGTGGTAAGGGCAGGTATAGTTGATGAGGTGTTTTGCGGTGTCCATGCCTGCAATACGCGTGAGCCCCAATTGGCGCCCGGTGCAAGTGATGAAAAATCACTCAATCCTTTGTAAGTATTGTTTACGTCATTACCCTGCACGCCTTGCAAAAAGAACGACAGATCGAAGTTCTTGTAGCTGATGTTGGCATTAAAGCCATACATAAAGTCTGGGTCGCCTATGCCTATGTAATCACGGTCGCGATCGTTGATCACGTTATCTCCGTTCAGATCCCTGTAGCGAATACGGCCAACACCTTTACCCGGCTGCGCAGGTGAGGCTTCAACCTCGGCCTGATTTTGGAATATGCCATCAGCCACCCAACCAAACATTGAGTTAACTGATCGTCCAAGGATGTTTTTATCGGTACCATTACCCGGGTATGATGTTAATACTTCGGCAGGTAATTCGGTTATTTTATTACGATAGGTGGAGAAGTTACCGGTCAGGTCAACACGCCAATCGCTTAACGAGGTTGAGTAGTTCAGCACCATCTCAAAGCCTTTGTTATCAACGGTAGCACCATTAACATAGCGATCACCGCCGTTGCCTATTACAGCTAAGTAAGCTGGTCTTATTATAACATCACTGGTGGTTTTGGTAAAATAGTCGATAGAGCCTGTTATTCTGTTATTCCACAGGCCAAAGTCAATACCGTAGTTATTCTCAACTTTGCTTTCCCATTTCAAGTTCGGGTTGCCGGTTTGTACCATAACAAAGCCCGATGGTAGCTGACCTGTGCCACCACCACCTATATCATAAGCGGCACCGCCATCAAAACCGCCGGTCGGGTTGGTGCCATAAATGGCTGAGTACAACGTTTGAGTAGCGTAATTGCCCGATTCCTGGTTGCCGGTTCGGCCCCAGCCGTAACGTAATTTTAAGTCAGAAATAAATGGCAGGTGTTCTTTAACAAAAGCCTCCTCACTTAAACGCCAGCCTAACGATGCTGCCGGGAATATACCATATCTGTTATTAACACCAAACCTTGATGAACCATCGCGGCGAAGGGTAACGGATGCTATATAACGATCATCATACGAATAATTTACACGGCCAAAAACAGACAATAGCGCGCTGCCATAGCCGCCGCCTGCATTCAACTGATCTGATGCGCCCACGCTAAGGTAGGCATAGTTCATGTCCTCCAGCGCAAAACCCTGGCGACTGCCCGAGTGGCTACGGTTCATAACGCTGATCTGCTCATGGGCTACGAACATGTCCAGCTTGTGCTTATTCAATTCCTGATTATATGACAACTGGTTTCTCCATATCAGGTTACCATCATAAGCACTATTTGCAGTTACCGCGTTTGATGGATCACCCAAATAGCCTGAAACGTATGATTTACGCAGCGTACGGTTAAAGTTTACGGCATAATCAAGACCATAACTGGTTGAAAATTTAAGGTTTGGCAGTATAGCCAGATCAGCGTAAGCATTACCGAACACACGGCCCAGGTGATTGATGTTTTGCTTATTGTCCTCTATCAGCCTAACAGGGTTTTGCCTGTCGGCCATACCGGCTGCCGGGCCGCCCCAACCACCATCAATAGTGTGCACAGGCAATATCGAAAAGTTGATTTGTGATAAACCTGTGATATCGCCCAAAGGTAACATCGGGCTGCGGATATATGAGCCTGAGAAGTTCTCGCCAATTTTTAAGCGTCCGCCAAAAAGGCTGTAATCAGAGTTGAATCTCGTGGTTATTTTTTGATTGCGTGATTCTTTAATGATGCCTTTGTTGTCATAATAGCTCATCGAAAACAATGAGTTACTTTTTTCCGTACCGTTTGATATATCAAGGCCGTATTGTTGTATTACTGAGGTTTGCGATATTTCATCAAACCAACGGGTATCTGCCGGGCGCATGGTTTTTGCCGCGTCTAAAAATTCGGGCAATATCACACTGTTCAATACCGGGTTATCGAAGTTGTTATTCCAGTTGTACTGATAAGTTGAGTTGAGATTAGGATTTTGCCTGTCGTTCACTGCGGCTTGCCAGTAAGCCCGGCCTCTTTCATCAGTGTTCAGCACATCAAGCTTTGAGGTGTTAAATTGTAATGAGGTTGACCCGTTGAATGAAATACGGCTTTGGCCGGCTTTTGCACGTTTGGTGGTAACAATAATTACACCGCTTGCCGCGCGCGAACCATAAATTGATGCCGATGATGCATCTTTCAGCACTTGTATCGATTCAATATCATCAGGATTCATTTCCTGCAAGCCACGCATGGTGGGCACACCGTCAATTACGTACAGCGGGTCGTTGTTATTTAACGTACCGATACCGCGTATGCGCACCGTAGCGCCGCCACCCGGGTTACCATCAGTAGTAATGTTGACACCGGCAACTCTGCCTTGCAGCGCTTTTACCGGGTTGCCCACCGGTATATCTTTTATATCCTTGGTGTTCACTACCGATACCGCGCCTGTGAGGTCTTTCTTACGTTCTTTTTGGTATCCGGTAACTACAACCTCGTTCAGGTCGGTGTTACTTAATGCCATGGTTACGGTAAGTTTGGTAGTGCCCGTTAGTTTAAGGGTAACGTTCTGCGCACCTATGTAACTAAAGTTGAGGGTTTGTCCAACCGCAGCCTGAATATTAAAGCTGCCTTTTGCATCGGTGATAACCGCTTTTTGTGTTTCAATAACTGTAACGGTAACACCATCAAGCGGTACCGATTTTTGATCGGTAACCACACCTGTAATGGTTGACGTTTGCGCCAACCCGCTTTGCGCCAGTGCTATGAGCAGGCAACAAAAAAGTAATAATTTTCTCATGTTGGTTTTAATTGGGTTTTGGGTTACAACTGTAAGTGGTAGTTCAAAAATTCATGCAGTTCTCTTGGTTGGTAGGGTGGGCAGCCGCCTTTTTTTGAGGCTACAAAAGCACCTATAGCCACTGCATTATCAATGATGGTTTGGGGTTGTTTTTGATGATAATGATTGTAAATAAAGGCCGCAAGGAATGCATCGCCGCTGCCGATGGTATCGACCATTTTTATAACTGGGGGATGAGCCTTAAAGACATCATCGCCATTGAAGTAAAGTGCGCCATTGCGCCCCTGGGTAAGGACAATCTCTTTTATTCCGAATTTGTGGATCAGGTAAAGTATCTGGCTATGATTGTCATCTGGCGTGCCAAACAGCTTGCATATTATGTTGATCTCGTCCTGGTTGCATTTTAATATATCGGCTTTTAAAAGCAAATCATGCAGCAGGGCGGGAGTAAAGTGCGGCTGACGGAGATTAACATCAAAAACCTTTACAGCATCCGTTTCCAGCAAACGGAAAAGCGTATTGCGCGAAGTTGTACTGCGTGAACCTAAGCTGCCGTAAACCAAGTACCGCGCACCGGATAACGCCTCAGCCTGTTCTTGTTGATGCTCGATATTATCCCATGCTACTGGCGACACAATGGTATACCTAACTTCGTCGGTAGCGTCTATTTCGGCTATTACTTCGCCCGTTTTGTATGCAGGGTTAGTTTGTATCAGGCTGGTAGCTATATTGGCAGACTGCATTATTTCAATCAATTTGCGGCCGTTATCATCATCGCCTATACAACTTATCATTCCGGCGGGTAAGCCTAGCTTATTCAAATGATAGCAAACGTTAAGCGGTGCGCCACCGGCTTGCGGGCCATCTGGTAAAATATCCCACAATACTTCGCCGTAACAAATGGCTAAATTCTGTTGATTTGACATGGTTCGGGAGTTAATGGGTGATAAGATTGGTTTCAATTTGCTCCAGGCTGCGGCCTTTGGTTTCTGGCATAAATTTCCATACGAAAATGAGCTGGCATATCATCATCACGGCGAAGAACAAAAAGGTGGTTTGGCCACCCAGTTTTTCAGCGAAATAGGGGAAACAAAATGCTATGGCCGCCGCCATTACCCAGTGGGTGGAGCTGCCCAGCGTTTGCCCTTTAGCGCGTACCGAATTAGGGAATATCTCAGAAATAAATACCCATATAACCGCTCCCTGCGAAAAGGCGAAGAAGGCAATGAAAATCATGATATATACCGGGATGGAGAAGCCGCCTTGCGCCGCGTTGTTGAAGGAGAATGCAACGAGCAACAATGAACTAATGAGGCCGAAGGAACCAATCAGCATGAGTGTACGGCGGCCAACTTTATCGATGATATTAATGGCCGCCAGCGTAAACACAAAGTTGATAACGCCAATGCCCACGGTGGATAGCAAGGAAGTGTGAGCGCCAAGACCCGCCATTTCAAAAATCCGCGGTGCATAGTAAATAATGGCATTTATGCCCGACACCTGGTTAAAGAAGGCAAACAGACCTGCTAACAAAATGGGCGTGCGGTAATGGCCGGAAAATAAATTTTCCTGCTTGCCGGTATTTGCATGTGCCGATGCCTGTATGGTTTGCAGCTCCTTTTCGCTGTTTAACGGGTCAATGATATTTAAAATTGATTTTGCCCGGGTCAGGTCATTTCTATACAGGATAAGCCAGCGCGGACTTTCGGGTATAAATCTGATTAAAATGAGAAATATTAAAGATGGTACAGCCTGCACACCAAGCATCAATCGCCAGCTATCTTCACCTGTTTGGCTAATGAGGTAATTGGACAGGTATGACACCAGAATGCCGAGTACTACGTTAAACTGGAAAAGCCCGACCAATTTGCCACGCCTGTCGGCTGGTGATACTTCTGAAATATAGATTGGTGCAGTTACTGATGAAATACCTACACCCAGCCCGCCAAGAAACCTGAAGACCAGGAAAATAGTCCAATTGCTGGCGAAGGCAGTGCCTAATGAAGATAGCAGGTAGGCGGCAGCCACAAAGTAAAGCGTGTTTTTGCGGCCAAACATATCCGACGGTTTTGCCCCTAATAGAGAACCGATAACTGTGCCTATTAATGCTATAGATATGGTGAGACCGTGTTCAAATACACTAAGCTCCCAAAAGTTTTGGATCGCCTTTTCGGCGCCTGAAATTACGGCTGTATCAAATCCAAACAAGAAGCCGCCAAGCGCCACGACCATTGACCAGGCCAGCACAGAATTTTTGTTCATAAGTATAGATTTATGTATTGGTTATTGGCGCAAATTATGGCCGTGGGCAGCCGTATGGATATTATTTATCTATCAAAATTCATTAATTTTATAACATTTGATAAGTATCTTATTTACAGGATTTTGTATAAAAAATGGGGCTGTTTATTTAAGTCGATCTTAGTTTTTGTTACCACATATGTTTGATTGTGTTACATAGAAGGGTGGGTGTGTTCGGTACACCATGACTAATACGTAGTGCCAAATTCAACTATAATTTACAGTGTGGTAGAAATGAACAGTAAAGGAGGCTGCAGTATATATTACAAACTGGCAGGCGAAAAAAAACACGGCCGGTATATCCGGCCGTGTTTTTTATGTGCTTTTATATAAGAGTATTTAAACTTGTGTTTTTCGTTTATACTCGCTTGGAGTACAATTGTATTTGCCTTTAAATACGGTAGCGAAGTAATTAGGGTTTGAAAAGCCTACCGCGTAGGTTATCTCAGCAATGGTCATGTCCTCGTTAAGCAGCAGGTAGGTAGCTTTTTTCAGTCGGCGGTTTAAAATGTAATCGGTAATGCTACAGCCAAGTAAAGCTTTAACCTTTCTGTAAAGCTGTATGCGCGATACGCCTATTACCTTACATATATCATCAACACTAAACTGATCATTTGATAAATTTTGCTCTACAATTCCGGCAAAATCATTCATGAACTTTTTATCAATATGCCTTGAGCCTGGCACGCGGTCGGTAGGTGTTATATCGCTGGTAAACCTATCCTTAAGTAAACGGCGATTATGCAGCAGGTTGTTAACGCTGGCCTGTAAGTGTTCCATGTTGAATGGTTTAGTAATATACAGGTCGGCCATAGCATTTATACCTGATATTTGCTGCTCCACGCTGCCTTGGGCGGTAAGTAATATGATAGGTATATGCGATGTACGTACGTCAGATTTTAGCTTTTCGCACAGTGTCTTACCTGATACTTCGGGCAAAACCACGTCCGACAATATCAGGTCGGGTACTAACTCATAAGCCTTCGTAATGGCATCAGCACCGCTGGTGGCCGTGAATACTTCATAGTTTGCCGAAAATTTGTCTGACAGGTAATTCAATAGCTCCACGTTGTCTTCCACTATCAAAACAGAGTAAGGCTTGGGTTGTCCCAACGGATTTTTATCGTCAGCTCTCATCGGCTCTTTGATATCGGCATTGTAAATTGCAGATCTCGTTTCCATGCCTGTCCAGTTACCCGGCGTTGCCGATTTTTCATCATCAGTTAAGTGCGTACTTCCCAAAGGCAAGCTCACCGTAAACGTGCTTCCCTGCCATTTTTGGCTCGTTACATTAATATGCCCGTGATGTAGCGCAACGATTTCCTTGGATAAGGACAGTCCAATACCCGAGCCATTAAGCGGCATGTGGTCGCTTTGATAAAAGTGATCAAATACCAGTTTCAATTCATCTGTAGTCATACCCACACCTGTATCCTGTACTTCAACCTCAACGTTGTCTTCCAATCGCGTTATTTTTACCCTGATGCGTCCCTTATCGCCGGTGAATTTTATGGCATTTGCCAGCAGGTTGAAAAACACTTTTTCGAGCATGGCTGCATCAAACCAGCATTTAATATCATTTTCAGCTGATGATATGATTAGCGATATATGTTGCTTTTGCGCATGCATTCTGAAGTTATCAACCACATCCCGTACAAAGGCCACCAGGTTGCCTTCTGCGGTTTTGATGGTCTGCTTATCGTATTCTATCTTCCGGTAATCAATTATCTGGTTTACCATACGCAGCAAACGGTGACTGTTTTGGTGTATCAGCCGTATGCTTTTTCCTTCTATCGCCATCAGCTTCTCATTGTTCATCATATCCTGCAAGGGCGATAGTATCAGCGTTAGCGGCGTGCGAAACTCATGCGAAACATTTGTGAAGAAATTAAGCTTAGCTTCGGTTGCTACCTTGGCTTTGGCCGACATTTCAAGCAATTGATTACGCTGTAATAGTATTTCCTGATTTTTGGCGTTGAGACTTTTATTTATTTTACGGTTCTCGTTCAACGAGTAAAATGCCAGGCCACCCGATATTACGGTAAGTACCAAGGCAATTACAATAACATCAAGTACTATTTGCTGGTTGTTATAAATATTTTGCTGCTCCGCTATCAGCATTTGCTGCCGCTCTATATCCTTTTGCTGGCTTTGTACTTTGTCCCACTGCACGTTCATGAGTTGTACATTGGCCGAATCTATAACCAATGATTTAAGTATGTTCTCACGTGTAAATGATTCTTTATTAAGTATCTTGAAGGCAGTATAAATCGCTTCCTTGCCACCGGTAGGGTAAAGCATACTGGCGTCAATAACTTTGTTTGCAATCATCTGCAAACCGCCTCCTTGTCCAGGCAATGCATCAACACCTACAATACGTGCTTTTAATGGATGGTGCAATGCTTTAAATGACTCGCTTACACCGGAAGCCATTACATCATTATGCGCAAATACCGCGTCTATTTTTGGTAATACATCCTGAATGCGATCCATTTGCCGACGAGTATTCTCTTTGAGCCAGTCGCCGTAAACTTTGGTTGCGATATGCACATCCGGAAATTGTTTTAATCCGTCCCTGAAACCCCTGTCGCGTTCAATGGCAGGAGAGGAGCCAGGCAACCCCATTACTTCCAGTACCGAGGCCTTACCTTTTAAGGTATTGCCAAGGTACTCACCGGCCATTTTGCCCAATTGATAATTATCGGCCCCCACATACGCAGTGTAAAGTGCGGATGACGTTTTACGGTCAATAATAATAACCGGAATGCCTTTGTTATAAACCTCTTCAACAATACTTGTAAGCGGCTGTGCTTCGTTTGGAGAAATAATAAGCAGATCAATGCCCTGTTGCAGCATCCTTTTCACCTGTGAAATTTGCCTGCTGCTGCTGTTTTGAGCATCGGCATATATGAAATTAGTACCGGGGTGTAACGACAACTCAATCTTCATCTCTTCGAGCATGGTCTTACGCCAAAGGTCAGTACCCACACATTGCGAAAAACCTATTCGATATGCTGCATGCTCTTTTTTCTTCTGACAACTGCCAAGGAGGGTGATCGCCGAAAACAGCAAAAACAACATTAATATGTAGTGAAAATTTTTCATGTAGATGTATGAAGGTTATAACCAGGCCTATGGCGGCAAACAGGAGCGAGCAATAAAATTATAAAAATTTGCGACAATCAAAGGCAGGTGCCATTATAAAGCCTATAAGCCGATAGTATAAGCATCGCCAGAATGTGAACGCAGCTATGCCGAGATAAAGCTTCATCAGGCTGTAACCACTAACAACGGCAAGTTAACCTTTATAAATAATGAAGGAGGAACAACTTAGCTGACCCAGGTGGCTGACCTGGAGTTTTACAATTTTTATTTACAAATACATGTGAGGTTTATAAATAATAGCAACGGCTGTGGTCAAAGAGTTGTCATTAACGATGTTTTGGTATGGGACAGGACTAATGATTAAATAAACTAGTAAGTGCAACTAAAGGTGGGATGCTTTGTTATGAAAACGATGAAACAAATGCTTTTCTTTGGTGATAGTCTGACTGCCGGTTATGGATTGGTCCGGCCAGAACGGGAAGCAGTTCCGGCGCTGATCCAGCAACGGATTCGTGCGGAAGATTTAATGTATGAGACTATCAACGCCGGCCTTAGCGGAGACACGACGGTCGGCGGACTTAAGCGATTAAGCTATTGGCTCAGCAAACCGATAGACGTATTCGTTTTGGAGTTAGGCATCAACGACCTTCTGCGCGGTATTTCGCCTTCGGTAACTGAAGAAAACCTTAAATCGATAATTTCGAGGGTGAGGGAAATTTCACCAACAGTAAAGATCGGGCTGATGGGCATGTCCCTTCCGAAAGATTTATTGTTCGGCCGTGCGGCGGGTTTCCACCAGTTGTATGACCGTATAGCAGCTACAGATAAAACTTTGGCTTATGTGCCATTTTTCCTTGAGGGTGTGGCCGGAGATCGCCACCTCAATTTACGGGATGGCCTGCATCCGAATGCCGCAGGTTATGAAAAGATAGCCAATCATATCTGGCCAGTACTCCGGCAACTACTTAATTAGTCTTCATCATACCGATTGTTTCACTATGAATAAGCGGTGGTGCTTAGTCACGTTTTTTAGCACCGCTGAAAATAATTAATATAGCGTTTAATTATTTCCTATAGACGTTGTCAGCCGATTTAAAAGAAAGGCCACAAAAGATGAGGAATACTTGAGCTGATATACAGATCAGTATCTAAATGGGCGACCGAAACGTAACGCCCATATGTTATAAGATCTCATGAATTGGTAAGATCTGTAATATTTTAAATAAAGATACTCTTCACAAAAAAGAAAGCCGCTTATGTAAGCGGCTTTCTTTTTATAAGCTTATAAATCAATTAACGTCTAAGTCGTTGCCGGCTGTACGCTTCCAATGAACTCAATATTTGACGTATATTTAAAGGTCAACGATACGCGGGAAACATATTGACGTCTCTCATATTATCCGTTGGCGGATAAGTCAGTGTCCAATCCAGCCGGTTTAAATCAGACAAGCTTAAGTTATAACGTCTAAGAACCTTATAGCCGCTCCTTACTTCTTCCCACGAATATCTTTTCAATGTATCGGTGCTAAAGATATACACTGATAAAGTATCATTAGGCAGACTTTGAATAAGTTCACTTTTTCCGCCGCCGAAATAATAAATAAACCGCTTGTCACTTTCCAGTTCTTTGCCAACATAGCTAACTGAAACGGGAGGGACTGTGTCCGGATACGTATTGCCGTCCCTGCCGCCTAGAGCGAAGTAATAGCCAATCGACTTGCTATCGTTATTTATCAGCGTGATCGAATGTTTTATATGCGGACTGCTCTTGCAAGCAGAGAGCGCCAGAATGCCACCGGCAAACATTATTAGAATTTTACACGTCGTTATAATCATTATTTTTTTTTGTTAAATGAAAAATTTCGAATCAATCCTCGTCTATGCCAAAATATTTCCGGAGTAACTGGCAGCATGCCTGCCGCCGCCAAAGATACTTAGTATGCCTTCGAACACTTAAGGCAAATTCCATATCTGGGCGTCAAAAGTATGATCAGCATTGATAGGTTAATACCCGATTTGAAAGTTACTGGTAATATAATTGGAAATGTCTAAGTTAAATATAATTCTAAATAATATTCCAGTCGCCGTATTTGTTCCCGGCCGTCGCAAAGGCAGTACGCCAAAGGAAAATTTATTCTTTGCTTCCTTTCGCCGGAGTGATGCTGTCTACCGTGTCTGGAAAAGAAGATAAGGCGGCTCTCTTTTTACAAGCGTATCAATCAATTTGCGTCTAAGTCTTTGCCGGCTATATCTTCCCAACGATAAAATTGGAAAGTCTTGTCGTCGCTCATGGCTACAAATAAGCCGTGTTTAAAGTCGGCATTTAGCGGGATGGATACGACGTCCGACCCATCGCTGTTGCTGGTTGATACGTGTACGCTTTTAATAAAGTCATTTTTTCCGTCGCGCCGAAATATTTTGAATTCGCCAGCTGCCTGATCCGACACAAGAATATACCCAGTTGTCTTTCCTGTTTTATAAATACTTATGCCTTCATGGTCTTCAGCAAAGCCTTCCTTGGCAAATACATTAAGCTCTTCATCGCCTTTAGCCGGGTCGGCATAATATTTACGTACGCCGTATTGCTCGTCGGAGTAGTATATAAAGCCGAGTTCGTTATCTACAGCTATTGCTTCTATCTCTTTTTTGCCACTAAACGTCCCAAATTTTCTTTTCAGGGTAGCTTTTACATGACCGGAGCCGTCGTCCTGCAGCAGATATTGCCACAGATAACCACCCTCGGTAGGTCCCGTTTTACGACCAACTATTGCGTATATATTTTTATCGGGAGCCTTGTACAATGCTATGCCCATCAAATCCCGAAAACCTGCCGACTCATTTTCCTTTTCAAACACAGGTATGCCGCCATTATCAACCGGTTTCATATCCGGCAAAGAGAATATCCGTAATTTATGAGTGATCCTTTCAGTGGCTACTGCGATATCTAAGGGCTTACCGTTCAAACTCAGGCCGTAGGCGATGTCAACGTTATTGGGTCGTTGCAAGCCTTTCACCACTTTATCACGGATGATTTTCCCTTTAAGATCAAATACGTACAGGGCACCATTGGCATCCTTATCCGTGCCGATGACTAATGATTTGGCAGGGTCGGCAGGGTTAATCCAAATCGCCGGATCATCCGAGTCGAAACCAACCGTATCAGTAACATACAGCGGTTTTATAGTTTTTCCTGAATCAACTTTGGTTGTCGCGGTCTTTGTCGAACTGTTATTCTGGCAGGCAGCCAATGCCATACCCAGGGCGGTGATAGCTGTAGTTATATATGCTTTATTCACTATTTGCTCAGGTTTAAAGTTATCTCCTCGGTTTCCTCATCGTTGTACTCGCCGGTTAGCGTAAGCTGCAATTTTTTGCCGTTCAGCTTAAAGCTGCCAGCATATTTAAACTCTGCCTCCGAGCCGTCTTCCTGCTCAATATCATCTGCGAACTCCACTGCGCCATTTAGTGCTTTTGTATCCAGCTCTTCTATGCCGCCTTCAATTTCAATCTCCTTATTCACTTCCTCGATTTCGCCACACTCATCCACCTGTTCGGTTTCTTTCAGTTTCACCACGGCTTTAAATTTGTCATAGGAAAATTCAATGGTGATTTCATCGACGTCAGATGCTTTCAGGTCTTTAATATCCTCGTTTATCAGGCTAAATAACGCTTTAAATTTGCTAAACTCTGCACTATTTACGTCCAATTCATATTCGCCGTGTATGGCTTCATCATCCAGTACTTCATATTCAAACTTATTAGCCGTGTTCACCACTACCTTATCATCGCCATTTTCGATGCCGGTAAGTTTTATCTCAATTTTACGGTCATCATCATTCAATTTATTATCATCAAATAAGTCTTCATTCGTTTCAAACTCGATCTCTATTTCTTCCACACCAGCCGGAAAGTCCACACTGCCTTTACCTGTATTTACATCAAACACTAAATTAAGGTCAATGTCCTTATCCTCAGATGTGGTGCAATCGTCTATCTCATAAAAAGCCTTGGCCTCTTTTATATACTTTGACAGCTTATCAAAGCCCTCAAAATCCGTAATAGCAAAGTTCACTCTCACCGCGTTTTTCAGCGGAATAATATTACCCTCGAGGTTTTCGCCGGCAGGGTCTACGCGGTCTATCAGCCCTATTTTAAAGCTGAATTTATCTTCGTCTTCAAGGTCGCCGTCGCCTTCGTCGGATAAATTGATGATTTGCGGAAAAGCGTCGCCCACATTCGGGTCAACAACATTATCATTGCGCTTGTCGCACGCGCCTAACATAAAGGCAAGAGCCGGCAATAACCAATATTTCAAGTTTTTCATTGTTTTAAAATTTGTAAGATGACGTACTATTACAGGTTAAATTTTAGGCCAAAACGCATCCAATAAGAGTAGAATTCGCGCTGTATGTATTGATTTGAATTACCCTGGTAAGCCTGCAATGGTTGGTTGGTAAGGTTTAATGCCTCTATAAACAAACGGAACTTGCTGTTAATTGCATAGCCTGCCGTTGCATCCAGTTGCATGCGGTTTTTAATGAAGATGTCCTCGTTTTCAGTGCCGCCAAGCTCAGACAGGTAGCTGCCATTAAAGTTGAGCGACAACCTGGCTGAAAACTTTTTACCTTCAAAAGCTAATGACGCGTTGCTCACATGATTTGCCTGCCCTGGTAACCTTATTTCCTCCGTTGCGCCTGCATTGTCTTCACTGGCATTGCGGCTCTGGATGCGTGCTTTTGAATGGGTGTATGTGTAGTTAAGGTATACGCTGAAATCGCGCAGGAAAGGGATGAAAGAGAGACGGCGTTGCAAGGCAATTTCAGCACCTAGCACATCCGCGTTGTTACCATTTTGCGATTGCGTAATGTCAATGCTCTGTATAATCGGCGTTCCGGTTGTTGGGTAAGGGGAGTTAAAAACCGTGCGGCGATAAATAAAGTTATCCAGTTTTTTGTAGAACAAACCCGCCGATGCAATACCTACCGAACCGAAATAATGCTCGCCCATAAGATCGTAGTTAAGGGCCTTTACGGGTTTTAACGCGGCGTTGCCAATCGTGGCTATCCGGTCTTCACGGTTTATTTCCTGTGAAGGAATGATGTCCGAAAAATTTGGTCGAGCGTATGAGTAAGTTACCGCAGCACGCAGGTTGCTCAGTTTGTCAAGCGCATATTTTAAATGCACTTGCGGCAGTACAAAATCGTAAGTGCTGCTGCCAGCTATAGGGCGAATGGCTTCCAGGTCGCCGTTAGCGGCTATAATCACATCTTTTGATTGATAGCTTACCTTGGTACGCTCATAACGCACACCACCCAAAATCATCAATTTATTTATTTGCTGGCGGCCCATCAGGTAAGTAGCGAATACATCTTCCGATGCTTCGTATGACTCCAGCGCTTCATCTGCAGCTTTATCCGCTATCTGTAATTCGAACTGAGCGGGGTTGCTGTTAAAATACCGTATCAGGCTGCTCACATCAAGCGGGTTGCCTAAATGATATTTTCCACCTAAGAATTCATCCTTAACTGGAGAGCCTGCAAACTGGTCGAGGTTTGGCACACCACCAAGGTTTTCAAAAGTATTTTGCGTGATGGTATAGCTTTTATCTTTCGAGCGTACTTTGGCGCCGAATTTTATCAGGCCATCGCTGTTATTGATTTTATAAGGAACGCTTACGTTTACCTTTGCAGTAAGGTTTTTATCTTTAGCGATGGTATTGCCCATGCCCAATTCATCGAATTCGTAGGCATTATTATTGGTAAAATCCTCCTCTGCAGATATAGATGGATATTTGGTGTTTGTAAAATCAAGCGTGTTTGGAATGCCTGCTACAAACGCCGCTTCATTATCATAAGGTGTGTTTTGTTCAGCGTAGCTGTATTGCGCTTCATAATCAAGCAAGAAGCTTTTAAGGGTGTGTTTGGCACCTGCGTTGAGTGATAATACCGACTGCGACTCAAAGCGGTCTTTAGTTAATTTTTCAATCTCCTCGTCTGACGGTTTAAAAACGTAGCGGCGGCGCCATTCCCTGTCAGTAAAACGAGAATATAACGTGCGGAAATATGCTTCGTGATGATTATTGAATTTGTAATCCATTGAAGAGCTTAGGCCCAGGCGGGTACGCATCAGTTCATAATCGCGTAATTCCACCTCATTGTCGTCAATAGAGCGCTCCACGTTATCAGATCCAAAATGGTTTTGATAGTAATTGCTGTTAAGCAATAAGCCAAATTGCTCGTTTTTGCCAAAACGCTGTCCGTACTGTAACTGGCCCTGCACGTTTCCTTTTTTCATGAGGTTATTATAACCTCCGCCAACAATACTTGTAATGGCTGCCTTTTTACCTTGTGCGCTGCGCGTGATAAGGTTGATGGATCCGCCAATAGCGTCGCCATCCATATCAGGAGTAAGTGCTTTGCTAACTTCTATAGAAGCCAATTGGTCAGATGGAATCGCGTCCAGCGCTACATAACGTACGTCGGCTTCAGGGGATGGTATTTGCTCGCCGTTTACACTGGTGTTGGTGAACTGGGGAGCAAGACCGCGCACCGATACATAACGGCCTTCGCCCTGATCGCGCTCAATGGTAACACCCGGTACGCGCTGTAATGCCTCGGCGGCATTAGGGTCAGGAAATTTGCCAATCTGATCAGCCGATACAATGTTCTTGATGTTGTCGGCATTTTTTTGCTGGTTAAGCGCTTTGGCCTGTCCCTCGGTGTAGCCAGTTACTTCCACACCCTGCAAAGCCTGCTGCCGGCTTTGTAAAGCAACATTTACAACCTTAAGTTCACCGGCAGCCAATAGAACGTTGATCACTGTGTCACGGTATCCGAGGTAACGTACGGTTAGGCTTAGGTTACCCGGTTCCACATAAAATTGATATTCGCCATTAAGGTTAGCCGCAGTACTGTTAGTAGTGCTGTTAACCATCAATGTTGCGCCTGCAAGGGGCTCATTATCCTGCCCGGTTATCTTACCTTTAATAATGCCTCGCTGGGCCATGGCCGTTAAGCTGCCGCATATTAAAAGTAGAAAGATGAGTAATTTTTTAATTTCCATAAGTTGCCTTTGTTCTGATTCGCACAAAGATTTGAAGCTTCACGGAACTGTCAGGAAAGCGCGGCGTTACAAAACGTATACAGGCATGTTACAGGTGTAAACAAACCATAAACAGGCGTAAACAAAATCACATTAGTATCTGATTATTAGGTTATTGAATAATTAATATTGAGCCATTAACTTTGTGTTAACCGCATGTTACAGGAGTTTTAATTATCGCTATGTAACGCTTTTTAAAAAGGAACTTAGGGTTTCCCCTTCGTTCAGATTAAGTTTTTTTCTTAACCGGTAGCGCGCAATTCGCAAGCTATCTTGTGATATGCCCAACATTGTTGCCATATCTGCCGAGCTAAGGTTCATTTTGAGTAACGCAAGCAAGCGCATATCTGACGAGTTCAATGCCGACGGATGCTCTTTTAGTTTGTTGAAAAAGTTGTCGTGCACCTGTTCAAACACAGCGCGAAAGTTATCCCAGGTTTTATCCTGGCTGCTGTTCATCTGTATCATATTTAAAAGCTTGTGCAGCTCGCGCCGCTGATCACGTTTGTCATCCTTAATCATCGCTTTTAACTTCTCCTTAAGCTCATCCAGCAACTGGTTCTTTTGTATGATGTGCAACGTATGGCTGGTAAGTTCCTTACTTTTAATATCAAGCGCATCCCTGTAGCTTTGCTGGCTTTGCTCATTTAACTTTTGTTCGTTTTTGAGCTTGAGGCGCTGCCGGCTCAGAAAGGTTGCGGCGAGCAGTGCTATCAGAAAGGTGATTACCGTAGCACCGATGACAAACAACCTGTTAATCATTTTTTCGTTTTGGAAATGCTCTATAGCGGCGTCTTTCCGTTCTATCTCAAAGAGTGTTTGCAGCAAGGCCAATTGCTTTTCGTTGTCTTCGGTGAAAATGCGCAGAAATATGTCGCGTCCTGCTTCGCTGTAGTAATATGCACTATCATTCCGATTTAAGAGATTATAGGCCTTAGACAGGTCTCGGTAGGCGCTGCCTAACTGGTACTGGTCATTCAGTTTTTTTGCAAGTGCAGCAGCCTCATAAGTATATTTTAGGGATTCGCGGTACTTGCCCGATTTCCGGTAAACATCGCCTAAATTGTTAATTACCTCTATCTGCGCCAGCATATCATTATTGCCGCGATTAATCTCCTCCGCCAAGCTGAAATATTTCAAAGCGGAGTCCAGCTGCAATTTATCTTCGTGTAAGCTGCCAAGGTTCTCGTAAATTTTCGCGATGCCGCTGTTATTGCCGGTTACCTGGTATTGCTTTAGTGCGAGTTTTTGATATTGTATACCCTGTTGGTGCTTGTCCGTCTTTTCGTAAACCTGGCCAATAAAGCCATAGCTTTCTGCTACGCCGTTTTTGTTTCCTTTTGATTCATACAACCTTAATGATTCCCGGAAAGCCTTCTCTGCCTGGGGATATTGGCGTACGTGGTAATAAGTCTGGCCAATTTTATTTAAGTTTTCAGCCAGCTCAAGTGGTTGGTTAATTTCCCGGTAGATTTTATCGGCCTTATAAAAATTGTTGAGTGCTTGCGAATACGCTGTTTGCAGGTAAAACAACTCGGCTAAATCCTGGTAGCATTTGGCAGCCTCACGCTGGTTATTGTTCGCCAGCGCGTTGTTTAAGCTTTTTTTAATGTTGATAAAGGAAACTTCTTCCTTACTGCCTTTCGCCGCAATAATGCTGTCTGCCTGTAATTGAAAGTTGAGAGCGAAGCCTTGTAATGCCATTGGCATTATAGTAAGAAATAGCAAACCCCGCCTGAAAAATGTCTTTGAACAAAGCTGCATGATATTGGATAAAGCCTTAAAGGTATCCAGCAATTGTTAACACAATGTTAACCCTGAACAACCGGGGTTCAGAAGTCGGTCGTGCGTTTGTTCACACTATCAAAGAGTATTCCTGCGAGCATGCTGTAGCCCTGCGCAACGCCCATTCTGTAAGGACAACAGACATAGCCATATAAAAGCCTTACTCTCATTGTTCAACGACCTCGAAGTACAATGACATAGATTTGGAAGCTCCATCTGAAAGTCGCTGAAGTTAATTTTTTAATTAAAATTTCGTTTATTGAAAATAAATTAAACAATGCGAAATTATATCGGTTGTAAACATATAAGTTTTAACGATTGCTGTCTTTAATTTTTACAAGGCGATTTCGCCTTTATATTCTTCCGATACCAAGCCAATTATTTATGTCTTTCTAGGATTGCATCTTGTTTATGAGGCATGAGAGATTAATCAAGTAAACAATATCTTAAAAGTTTAAATGGAAGAATATATGTCACTAATAAATCTCAATAACCAACTCAAGGCCCTTTCGCAAAAACAGGTTTTACCTTGAAATCTGTAGTAACTACCGGTATTTAGGCGTCAGCCGGTTAGCAAAACGCTGTTCTGATACAGAATATGCAACCATAGCCGCAATAACGCATAGTGCCTGTAGTTGATTGGTATTTTAATTTCTTAAAAAGTTTCATTTCAAATCTTACTTATATGGCCCACACATCAAAAACCTTCGCTCCTCCAGACTCAAAGGGCGCGGAAAAAAACGAGTCAACGAAACACTTCACCAATGTGGGAACAGCCGGCAGGGTGTTATCACTTTTAGGCGGTGCGGCACTAACCTATCATGGGTTAACCAAGAAAGACTCCGCTCTAGGTAAAACCTTAACTACAGCAGGTGCTTACCTGGTACTACGAGGAGTCTCTGGTTTTTGCCCGCTTAATAAAGCCCTGCAAATAGATACGGCACATGCTGATGTCAGAGGTTTTGAGGTTACAACAAGCGTAACCATACTTAAACCGCGTAATGAGGTATTTCAATTTTGGCGCCAGCTCGAAAACCTGCCCAAGTTTATGGCATACCTTGAAGAGGTGAAGCAGACTGGCGGTAAGCGCTCACACTGGGTGGCCAAAGTTCCACGGAATATTTTCACTAAAGAAAAGCTGACTACCATAGCATGGGAGGCTGAGATTGAGCAGGAGGACGAAAACAGCCGCATCAGCTGGCATTCCCTGCCCGGATCCGATGTGGAAAATTACGGTGAAGTGCTGTTTACGGATGCTCCGGCTAACCGCGGAACGGTAGTGCAGGCCAGGATAGCATACCATCCACCATTGGGTGTTGCAGGTGAGCTGGCGGCCAAATTGCTCAATCCGGCATTTGAAGAACTGGTGAAGCAGGACCTGCGCCGCTTTAAGCGGCTACTGGAAGCTGGAGAGATCCCAACCATTATTGGCCAGCCCTCTGGCCGCAAAAACGAGAACTACTAAACCGAATTTTTCAATTAAATAAGTTAGTTATGAAAGCGATTTGCTGGGAAGGTATCAATAAAGTAAGCACCGAAAGCGTGCCGGATCCGACCATTCTTAATCCACGGGATGCAATTGTGCGCGTTTTCTTATCATCCGTATGCGGCTCCGATCTGCATTTACTGGGTGGTTATATCCCCGCCATGCGTTCTGGTGATATTATTGGGCACGAGTTTATGGGCGAGATAGTTGAGGTTGGCCCGGAAGTAAAAAAACTGAAGAAAGGCGACCGGGTGGTAGTGTGCTCTGTTTTATCATGCGGGGGCTGCGAGTTTTGCCAGCGCGAGGAATACTCGCTGTGTGATAACTCCAATGCCGAACCCGAATGGACCGAAAAGGCTTATGGTTACCCGGTAGCGGGCATATTTGGTTACTCTCATGCTTTAGGCGGATATGCCGGTAGTCATGCCGAGTATACCCGAATACCATTTGCCGAAAATACTTGTTTTAAAGTGCCTGACGGGGTAAGTAATGAATCCGCTTTATTTACTTCTGATGCTTTCCCTACCGGGTATATGGCAGCCGACTTTGCGGGCATTGAACCAGGAGACACCGTGGTGGTATGGGGTGCCGGCGGCGTTGGGCTGATGGCTATGCATAGCGCGTGGTTGCTGGGAGCCGGCCGCGTAATTGCTATAGATCAGTATCCTTACCGGCTGGAACAAGCCCGTTTAAGGGCTAAGGCCGAGACGCTCAACTTTAGAGAGGTTGATGTACTGCAGGTTTTGAAAGACATGACCGGCGGACGCGGTCCGGACCGCTGTATAGACTGTGTCGGCATGGAGGCCAACAGCACAGGCATTGAAAAAATCTATGACTATGCCAAGCAATACGCAAGGTTGCAAAATGACCGGCCCGCCGTACTGCGCCAGGCGATTATGGCCTGCCGTAAAGGCGGTACGGTGTCCGTAATTGGCGTATATGGAGGTTTCGTTGATAAATTCCCAATGGGTGCGGCAATGAATAAAGGACTGACCTTGCGCATGGGGCAACAGTTCGGTCAGCGGTACATTCCAAAGCTGCTTGACATTGTGGCCAGGGGAGAAGTTGACCCGGCCTATTTGCTCACCCACAAACTTTCTTTAGACATGGGGCAGGAAGGGTACATGATGTTTAAGGATAAAACTAATCATAACATGCGTTCGGTATTTGCTCCGGCCGGGATATAGATCTTAACTTAATCAAATCGACAACTATTTATGATGACGCTACAGGAAGTATTTAAAGATGACACTTACCAGCTGACAGGCGTGGCCGTGTCCCGGGAAGGAAGGCTGTTTACCAATTATCCGTTATGGTCCGATATTTACCGGTATGCATTGGTTGAAGCACTGCCTGACGGCTCGGTAAAGCCTTATCCCAATGAGAAGATGAACAGTTGGAAAGATGGAGATGACGGCCGTGACAAATGGGTATGTGTACAGGCCGTCTATATTGATGACCTGGACACCATGTGGGTAGTTGACCCTGCTTCGCCCCTTATGGAGCAGGTTTATCAGCATTCACATAAGCTCGTCAAGATCAATTTGCAGACCAATGCCGTGGAACGCATATATTTTTTTGAAGGTATAACTGGAGACAAAAGTTATATAAATGATGTGCGGGTAGACACCGAACGGCAAATAGCTTATCTAACCAATTCCAACGAGGGGGGATCACCGTCCTCGATCTGAACACTGGAAACGGAAGGGAATTGCTGCGGGGCCACTACTCCGTACACTCCGATCCATCGTTTACGTTTATTATTGACGGGCACGAACTGAAAAAGAACGGGCAGCCCGTGAAAATGCAATCTGATGGAATCGCGCTAACGCCGGATGGAGAATGGCTGTATTATAAGCCGTTAACAGACAATAAACTTTATCGGGTCAGAACAGAATATCTGCGAGATGAAGGTCTGAATGCCGAAGAGCTCGAAAGCAAGGTGGAAGACCTGGGGCGGTTCAATGTAACCGACGGTATGGCATTTGACCGACAAGGTAATCTTTATCTCGGCGACATGCAAAACAATTCGATGGTTCGGATAACACCCGAACTCAAGGCCGAAACGATCATACAAGACGATCGCCTGCTTTGGCCAGACAGCTATTCGCTCAGTCATGACGGGCGGTACCTGTATGTGAGCACATCGCAGATCCAAAAACAGCCGGATTATAACGATGGGGAAAATAAGCGGACCGAGCCATATTATATATTCAGGTTGGAATTGGAAAACTAATCAGATAACGATCGGCCAGAGTCTCGACGATGCATCCCTTAGTAACGCATCACAAGGTTGCGCCGTATCCAAGCCGAATCTACCTGAATTACTAAATAGGGGATGAATCTGCCACGATAAGAGATGCGGTGGTTAGCAGAAAGGCAGCTGGTTTTTTGATCAGCTGCCTTTCATTTGCGGTCATGTTTTTTTCTGTTCACCAGGGTATGTAAATTCAGGTTGTTCTCCGGCACAATGTATAGCTTCTGGCTGGCATCGCTGTAATTGTCCATGCCTCAGGTCAGGCGGTTCAGGTTGTACCTCGCTTCGGGCTTCACACTGTAGCCGGTTAGTCTAATGCTGGCTGGAAAACTGATGGGGTGCAATGGTGAAATAGCCGTCAGCATGGTCTCCATGTTTTATGCCTCCGTTTTACGTAGCAACCGCCTGGTTAATAGGACTCTCGTCTTGGCTCTGTGGTTGCGCGTTAATTTCCAAGCTGTTCGAATCTGCATCAAACTTTCCCCATATATGTTCGTCTTTCGCATGAAAAGGTCAGATACTTGTGCGTAAAAACTCGCCGGTATCATCTTTTCAGGCACTGATGCGCTTATCGGCGTAGCCAGCTGATTGCAGTTTTATTGAAGCACCTTGTCAGTCTCCTGCTTGAAATAAGGTGGCAATAATTCGCGGCATTTTTAAACAGCTCAAGAGAACTTTCATGCTCCTGGTTGCCGGCATAAAGAAGCCAACACAATTTGAAGGAGGGGATACCCAGGCCAGCGCTTGATCTGATTTGTTTGCGATGAAACAAGATAACGCTTCCTTGCGCTGCTATTAACCAGTATATCCAACTATTTAGAAGCAGTCGGTTGGATTACACACAAACTCACTTATCTTTAGCACATTATTGATGCCGTCACTTGTAAAAACTTAGTTCAATATTCAAAACCATTTCAACGCCAGTACGTAAACGTCAGCTGACCAAGTTTCTATGCATCCTTATAAAACACTCCTGTTACTGGTAATTCTTAACTGCTTTTCTACCGTAACTATTAGCGCACAAAATATAGACGCTGAAATTTTCAAGGTCTACAGCACCAATGGTTTATCTCAGAACTCTGTTCAATGCATGTTAAAAAGCGCTCAAGGCTTTATGTGGTTCGGCACCCAAGATGGTTTAAACAAGTATGATGGTATTCAATATACATATTATAAGCATAAGTTTAAAGATACACATAGCTTACCCGCTAACAATGTCTTAGCCATATCAGAAGATAAACAGGGTTATATCTGGGTAGGTACCCGCGTTGGCGGACTAAGCATGTACGATCCTGTCTTAGATCGTTTTACAAATTATGCCAATGATGTGAAAGCAGATGGCTCGCTCAGCAATAATAACGTTACCGCCCTCCTAGTCGATCGTAAGGACGAGGTTTGGGTTGGCACGGAAAACGGATTAAACGTCTTTAACAAAAAGACACGCCAGTTCAGGCGCTTTTTTCATGACCCCGAAAATGTTCACAGTATCAACAGTTCAGTGATCAATGTAATTTTTGAAGATACCTATCATCGAATCTGGATTGGCACTTCTAATGGGCTTGACCTTTACGATTCGAAAAACAATATTTTCATACATTACAATACGCCGCCAAAGGGCTCAAAAAGATTAGTGGTAAATGCAATAACCGAGGGCGAAGAAAAGCAATTATGGCTAGCCACTGCATCAGGTCTTATTCGTTTTGATTCCAGAACAGGCGCTTTCTCCAAAACATTCTTGCAAAGTAGTTCAACAACAGAACGTATGCCCATTTATGCTATCGCCGCTGACAGGCGTGGACGACTTTGGTTAGGCACAGACAAAACTCTTGAATTATTTGACATTACTAAGGAACACTTTGTGCCAATTAATGTTGGAGAAAACAGTGAAATGCCAAATGATGGAATTTACTCCTTAATTTATGATTCAAAAGAAACATTGTGGATAGGCACTTCCAGTCAGGGGTTATTAAAATACGATGAAAATCTGAATATATTCCCTGCATATAATTTCAAGCAAAAGAGCCATCCGTCCGCCGGCGAAAATATTAGGGGCATTTCTGCCGATACAAGTGGTAATTTATACGTAGGTACTGACGACGGACTGCTGTTTCATAACAGGCAAACCAATTCCTTCAAGCGCTATTTACACACGAAAAAGGATAGCCGGAGCCTTAGTTCGGAGTACACATCGGCCGTATTAGTAGATAAAGCTAACGCCTTTGTCTGGGTTGGCTCCTTCAGTTCAGGACTAGACAGATATAATATTAAAAAAAATGTCTTTGAACATTTTACTGCTGGTACTATGCCGTCAAACTTGAGCAGCAATTCCATATATGCTTTACTTGAGGACCGCCAGGGAAACATATGGATCGGTACCGACCAAGGTGGGGTAAATGTATTTAATGTCAAAACTGGCCGGTTCCGAAACTTTAAAAAAGGCGGCAGCCCAGGAGCCAGTGTAAGTGATAATTCCATACAAGCGCTTTACGAGGACAAGAAGGGAGATTTATGGTTAGGCGGTTATTCTGATGGAGTAAGCATATACCATCCAAATACACGAAGATTTTCATACATCAATACACATAACAGCGGTTTAAACAATGATATTATCAGTTGCTTTTATGAGGATAAAGCCGGCAATATGTGGATTGGTACAATGGAAGGGGGTTTGAATTGTTTAGATAAGCGTACGGGTAAAATCTGGACCTACACGGAAGAAAACGGCCTTGTGAACAATACCGTTAATTACATTACCGGGGATGAACACGGTTTTATATGGCTAAGTACATTAAAAGGCATCACACGATTTGATCCAAACACCCGCACCAGCCGAAATTTTGATGAGCGGAACGGGCTTAAAACCGCCGAGTTTAATTTTGGTAGCGGGACACGCCTTCGCGATGGAAAAGTTGTGTTTGGCAGTATTAATGGCTACAACATCATATCGCCTACCGAATTGCGCTTTAATAAACATGCGCCTCCGGTTGTAATAACGGGGTTTAGCATCTTTAACCGGCCGGTAGAGGTAAGTACACCCCACTCTCCTCTAAAACGGCATATATCAAGTACAAAGGAAATTACATTATCTTATAAGCAATCTGTATTCTCTTTGGAATTTGCAGCCCTGGACTTTTCGGTTCCCCAGGAAAACGAATACATGTACAAGCTTGTTGGTTTTGACGCCGGGTGGCAGCACAACGGAACCAAGCGAAGTGTTACTTATACAAATCTTGAACCGGGCAACTATACATTTATAGTGAAAGGGGCCAATAATGACAATGTTTGGAATAATAAAGGCACACAGTTAAACATCGTAATAACGCCACCATATTGGATGACCTGGTGGTTCCGCACGTCCTTATTGTTAATAGGAACCGGTTTGATATACGGAATTTCGACGCTTCGGTTTAGGTATATCAAACAGCAACGTACTCAACTCGAATTGCAAGTGAAGCAAAGAACAGAACAGCTTCAAACCCAGGCTTTAGACTTGCAGCGACAGGCCGAGGAATCACAAGCACTATCAGAGGAATTACAAGCACAGTCCGAGCAGCTCTTGTTTCAAAAGGAGCAGGAAGAAGCTGCAAGGCTGGAGGCCGAAAAAGCCAAAATGGCCGCTGACGAAGCCAACAAGGCCAAAAGTACTTTTCTTGCTACCATGAGTCATGAAATACGCACGCCAATGAACGGTGTAATCGGCATGGCCTCCTTGTTGGCTGATACGGACCTCACACCGGAACAGCAGGAGTACACAGATGCGATACTAACGAGTGGCGAGTCTTTGCTAACTGTTATCAATGACATTTTAGATTTCTCTAAAATAGAATCCGGCAAATTGGATTTGGATCCGCATGATTTTGACTTGAGGAAATGTATTGAGGATGTATTTGACATGTTTGCCGCCAAAGCCGGTAAAGCAGATATTGACCTGGTATACCAAATAGATGATGATATTTCGCACTTCATAAATGCTGATAGTTCAAGGCTTAGACAAATTTTAATTAACCTGGTTGGGAATGCCGTTAAATTTACCCGTGACGGCGAGGTATTTTTAAAGGTCGCTCGTACAATCAAAGATGACAAGGTTTGGCTGGAGTTTGCGGTGCATGACACCGGAATCGGCATATCGCCAGAACAATTTGATCATCTTTTTAAAGCGTTTAACCAACTGGACTCAACCGTAACCAGAAAATATGGCGGCACGGGGCTGGGGCTCGTCATCAGCGACCGTTTAGTGAAGTTGATGGGCGGAGAAATTACGGTCAAAAGCGCACCTAATGAAGGTAGTACTTTTTCTTTTGATATTCCCTACGTAAAGAGTGCGGAGCAAACCAGTACCCTGAACTTACTGCCGGACACAATCTGTGAGGGGAAAACTGTGTTAATTTGTGACCATCATGCAACCAGCTTGCGGATTTTAAAAGCACAATTGGAAAAATGTCAACTTAATGTGCTGGCAGCCAGTATGGGTCGTGAAGCAATTGAGGCATTTCGAAAGAACACTGTTGATCTGGTTATTACTGATATGCAGCTTCCGGATATCGACGGGATTAACGTAAGCAAATCAATTAAGCAAGAACATCCTTCTTTGCCCATTATACTACTCAGTTCGTTAGGTAACGAAAGTGTTAAGCAACATGCTGACTTGTTTGATGCGGTACTGGTGAAGCCGGTAAAGCAGGTTCAGTTGATTGAAGTGATAAAGAAAGCGCTGAATCACGAACAGGCGGAACAACGGAAAAAAAAGGAACCGCTGTTATCCATGCAGTTTGCCGCAGACCATCCTATGCAGTTACTGGTTGCTGAAGACAACCCGATGAACCAAAAGCTGATTATGCGGATACTCCATAAACTTGGTTACCTGCCAGAACTAGCTAATGATGGCAAAGAGGTGTTGGATATGTTTGCGAAACAGAAATTCGATTTGATTTTAATGGATATTCAAATGCCGCAGATGGATGGACTCGAAGCTACGCGGCTTTTGCGGACTCGGTATGGTCCTAAGCCATTTGTGATTGCGATGACAGCTAATGTTTTGAGTGAGGATAAGGAGGCCTGTGTAAAGGCGGGAATGAACGATTTTATTGCTAAGCCGGTTAGTCTTCCGGCTTTACTAGAGGTGCTGAAAAAATTTAGTCCACGAGCTTAGATTTAATAAAGTGAAATAAAGACGGCCCGTTGACCGTATCAGGGAGCAATGAAACAATCTTCGGCTTTATATGGTATTACATGCTCCATGGGTCATGGTCAGCAATAGAAGAAAAAGCCCAATAAGAACATTTTGATAAAATAGGCGAGGCAATTGCCGGCCGAAAGATGAGGATGAACAGTAGCTGGGTGTTTAATGAAATAAATAGCCATATAGATATATTTCAACCGATATGGCTATCATTTAATCAGGCAAAACGTAACAAGGCAGCAATTGTGCTTTCTTTGGGCATTTTGTGTTTATCCAATATGTGCACCATGCCGCCGTTCAGGTAGGTGTGCGCAGCTGCCTGGTTAATAAGGCACTCATCTTGGTCCTGTGGTTGCACGTTAATTTCTAATCTGTTCGAATCTGCATCAAACTTTCCCCATATATGTTCGTCTTTCGCGATGAAAAGGTCAGATACTTGTGCATAAAAACTCGCCGGTATCACCTTTTCAGGCATTGATGAGGTTATTGGTGTAGCGAGCTGGTTGTAATAATTTTGCAGTGCCTTGTCAGTCTCCTGCTTAAAATAAGGTGCCAATAGTTCGCGGCATTTATTAAACAGCTCGAGGGTAGTTTCATGCTCCTGGTTACCTGCTATGGCCGCATCAGCAATGTTATTATACTTGCTAACGCTTTTATATATGGGTATCAGGTATTCAACCCCGGCAAGTACAAGCGGTTTGTGCTTATCATGCAATACTTCCGAAAAAAGCGTACGGTCAACTTCACGAAAGTAGATGGCCAGATTAGTTTTGTCGTCAGGCTGGCCTTCGGCATGACCATGGAAACTCGCACTGCCTGTTCCACCCTTACCGCCTTGTCTGAATAATTGCTGATCGTCTTTTTCTTCGAAATGTATTACATCATCCATTCCGTTTGGTAGCCCTTCAACCTCTAATCGCTGCAATCCGAATGCGTCTCCTTCATAAAAGCGGGCATCCTTCTTACTTAATACCAGTAAATAAAATTGCTCATTGTTGGTAATTGCAGGTAGAAGAGGACTGATGTAAAATGATTTATTAACAAACAATTCCTCTTTTACATTGAACGGCAGTTTGATGGTTGTCGAAAACCCATCAGCCAGAAAGACCGCCAGCCCATCCAGTTGATTGTTCCAAAAAGCCTCATCCTCATATAAGTCAAATCCGGGTTGTACAATGCTCTCAATTACTTGTGATGGCAATGCTTTTTCCTGTAAGGTCCTTACAGCTTCCTGCAAGGCGTTTTTAAACAGGATGGCATCCTGCTTTTCGTTTACCTCTACTCCGGCACGGTGCGTAGGAATATATATAGAAATGCAGTGCTCACTTTTATAGTTAATTAGTTCTTTAAATTCTTCTGTTACAATCAGCTCCATATAGTTTAAAATTAACCGTTGTTACTGTTGTTATTCTCCTCGTCGTCCTGGCCTTTATGCAGGTTACGATTTACATGCCGTACATGTATGCCTTCTGCAACTTCATCTGTGCCGTCCTTAGTGTATTTAGCGGCGATCTCGTTTTCCTGCTCCGGATCAGTAACAGCAAATGCATCTTTTAAGCCGTGCGTTTCGCGGCCGTTACCTGATGGTTTCCCCTTTGGCGGAATGTATCCGCCATTTTTATCCTTTCCCATGATTTTCATATTAGTTAATATAATTTCAATATAATTTAGAGCTAAAAGTTTTAAAATAAGATTTAAAAAATAGCCATATCTGGCAGATGTCGCTTATAATGAGTTGCTTAAAATTTTGGCAGTATAAAACTTTATCACTAGCAGATAGGTTAAATATCTATACTTTCTGATACTCGCCTACAGATGCTTGTAAATTCATCTCTATCTTTTTTCCGCTCCATCCAATTATAAAAAAGCTTATTTAACAGTAAACGATGCCACTAGGGTATAGCAAATCAATTGCAGGCAATGAAAGAGGTAGCAATGTATGCCGGTTTAAAAGAAGGCTCCGATAATGTAGTCATGGAATTGATAGTTGAAAAACTAAAAGCAGCGGTACCGGTGAAGGCGACGTTCCGTTTACATGAGGGCCGTCTATTTTGTGAACTATCTGATGAGGATTACGAACGCCATTTGGGTGAGGTAATCAAAAGGCTACAAAGCTGTTTTGATGAGGAATGTGATGACGGCATAGATCATCAATATATCTGGCTCATGTCTACAAAAAGCGGCAAATCGTTAATGGTTAAATTATGGTCGCCCCGCTCGCTGCCTTATAACAGCACAAACATTTAATAAAGCGAACATCTATGATAAAGCGACTGTCTTTTACCTTTTTCTTGGTTTGCCTTTACGGAGTAGGGAGAGCCTGCACTACGTGCAATAAAAGCTTACAGCAATCAATATTCGATAGCACCTTCTATCCAAATCTGCTTGTGATGTTATCGGCTTTTATAGTGCTTGCTTTAATTGTGATAGCGTTATTGGCGGTAGCCAAACGGCAGGTTTTAAAGGAAACACGTAGCGGCAAAACTGCAATAATAACGCCTATGGTAACTGCAACCACAACTTTGGGTATTGGTATAGGCGGTATGCTTGATGGTACCGTACTTCATCAGATACTTCAATGGCACGAAATGCTATCAAATAAGTTACCACCCTTCACCCTTCTCAACAAAAGTGTAAATATGTTTTGGGACGGTATTTTTCACTTTTTTTGCTTCATTATTATATTGATAGGCATAGTGATGTTGAGTAAGGTAGCCTTTGACAAAAACGAGACAAAAGGGTGGGGGAAGGTAACCGGCGGCTTGTTGCTTGGTTGGGGGATATTCAATGTGGTGGAAGGCCTGATCGACCATCAGATCCTTAAACTTCACAACGTAAAAGAAACCTCGGCTGCGGTTGATCTATGGAACTATGGCTTTTTGATGATCTCTATTTTGCTAATCATTGTTGGATGGATGATCATTCATAAATCTGCTAAAGTAAGTCTGTCAAGGCGAAACGTAATGTAACATTAATCTATTGGCATAACCTTTATTACAGCGTTGTTCAGATCATCTGTCAGCTTAACCTGACATGATAAACGGCTGTCAGCCCCGGCATCAGGCAGCATCTCCAGCATAAGTAATTCATTCTCGTCGGGAGATGGTAAGTATTGTCCTCCTTTTAAAAATCTTACATGGCAGGTACCGCACAAGGCCAGGCCACCGCATGAGGCGAGCATGCCAATATCATGGGTTGACAGCACCTCCATAAGGCTCCTGCCTTCAGTATAGTCAACTTTAAGTTCAAGGTGCGAGCCATTGTCGGCTTCAACTTTTATGTTTATCATCTATTCAAAAACTGTTGACACCGTATACGGTGGTGTATTTAAAACTCAGCCGTTCATCTGGGTAAACAAACTTAAATGCGCTTTGCGCCATCAATGCCGCTTCATGAAATCCGCTGAGTATTAGTTTCAATTTGCCAGGGTAGGTGTTAATATCGCCAATAGCATAAATACCTTCCTGATCTGTTGAGTAATCCTGCGTATTTACACGGATGGCCGATTTTTCAACGCCCAATCCCCAGTTGGAAATGGGCCCGAGCTTTGGCGTGAGGCCGAACAACGGAATAAAGTAGTCGGTTTTAAGCCGGATGGTCTGGGCGTCGTGCGTCGGTAAATCTGCTTCCTGTAAATGGCCATGGCCATGCAAGGCTACCACGTTGGTATTTAAAATCAGGTCTAAGCGGCCGGCGGATGCAAGGTCATATATTTTCTTTGACGACTCTGGCGCCCCCCGGAACGTGTCGCCCCGGTGTACCAGTGTAACCCTGTCGGCAATCTCAGTCAAAAAGAAAGCCCAGTCAAGCGCGGAGTCGCCGCCACCTGCCAGCAACACCTTACGGCCACGAAGCAATTCGGGATTCTTTACCATATAGGCAACACCTTTCCCCTCAAAGTCTATCAGATTATCTATGGGTGGTTTTCGCGGTTCAAAACAACCAAGACCGCCTGCAATTACCACTACTTTACATTGTATTTGGGTTTGCTCACTGGTCGTCAGCCGAAAGCTGCCATCGATTTGCTTTTCAACAATATCAACCGTTTCGCCCAGCGTAAAGCCAGGTTTAAAGGGCTCAATCTGTTCCATCAGCTTGTTAACCAATTCTGAGGCATTTATGGCCGGATAGCCGGGTATATCATAAATAGGCTTTTGAGGGTATACCTCGGTAAGTTGTCCGCCTGCTTGCGGCAACGCATCAACCAGGTGGCACCGCATTTTTAGCAAGCCGGCTTCAAACACCGCAAACAATCCAACCGGCCCCGCGCCTATGATGGCTATATCGGTTTCAATCATTTCGATGCGTTATTTCATAGCTAAAAAAAGATAATCATCCCGATGGCCATTTTATTGATGATCTGCTGAAACTTATTGCTGGGTGCTGTCCGCAGCATAGCCAGTTCCTTTTTCGCCTCCCGCGCCGCGTCCAGCGCTTGCTTCAGGTGCTGTAGTGCTATCATTGGCGGAGGTGTCGCTCTGCAAGGCGTGTTCGGCAGTGTCTTCAGGCTGTGGGTGTTTGGTTGTACCTTCTTTATTCGGCCCACCACATGATGCCAGCCCAACTACGGCAAGCAGGCATCCAATTAAAATATTTCTTTTCATTGCTAATGATTGTTTTAATAAAACCTTTATCCTCAAACTCCCCGCTCATCAAAAAGCCTTAAACTGTAAAGTGGCGACTGAGCGGTAAACAGGCCTGCACTCAAAGACAGCAGGCCAAGCAATACATGTGGCCACACCACCAGTTGGGAAAAGCCATAAAAAAATGGGCTTGTTATCAATATAAAACCAGCCAGCATATCAATAGTAAGATGTAATTGCATGGGTATAGCTTTAAACGCGCCCAGTTCATGCTTGCTAAACAATGCCATAACCAATTGCATCGAACCAATAAGTAATGGAATAAACAACGGTGCGCCGCCAAGTGGTGCGAAACCAAATATCCAGGGTGAGAACGTAATGAGTGCGCCGCCAATGTAATCTAATACGGCGTGTACCTTTGTCGAAAAAATTGCCTTCATAGCGGAGTGCTTTATCTGTTAATACTTCATTTGTTGTCACAGAACGGCAAAAAAAAAGCCGCAGCGGTAATAACTAAACCCTTAACCTTTTGGTAATAAATTGTTTTAAATTCTTTCTTGAAAAGAAATAAAAATAATTTCTAGTTATGTTTGAATGCTTTATTGATGTGTTAAAAGATTTATAATGCCCTAAAATTAAAAATATTTATATTTAAGAAAGCATTATTTTCATTGTATTAGTTGTAGGGATAGTATTTCAATAATACTGAACTTGACGATCCTCGTGCGCTAACAGCGCAATACTTGCTGATGCTGGCTGGTAAAAATTCCTTAAAAGTTAATATACATCAAACATCAAATCACAGGTAAATTATGTTTTATCATGACAAGAAGCTACAGTACGAGGTACGTGTAGAAAAACCAAACCCGGCATTTGCCAAATTGTTGCAGCAAGCCATTGGCGGTATTGAAGGAGAAATAAGGGTATGCTTACAATACCTGTTCCAGGCATGGGGCAACCGTGGACCAACCAAGTACCGCGATATGTTGCTTGATACAGGTACCGAAGAGATATCACACATAGAAATGCTAAGCACAGCAGTCGCGCTTAATCTTGAGGGTGCAACCAATGAGTTAAAAGACAAAGTGGCGGGCGAAAACCCTATAGTAAGCAGCATACTCGGCGGTATGGATCCGCGGCATGTTCTTTCATCGGGTTTAGCAGCAATGGCTGTGGACTCTAACGGAGTTCCGTTTAACGGTTCATGGGTAGTGGGCAGCGGTAACATTGCTGCGGATATGTATGCCAACGTAATGGCCGAGTCTACCGGCCGGGTGTTGGCTACAAGATTATGGGAGCTCACTGATGATCCTGGCATGAAGGATATGCTGGCCTTCCTGATAGCACGCGATACCATGCACCAAAACCAGTGGCTGGCAGTGATAGAAGATCTCGGCGGGTTAAATGCTAATTTGCCTATACCAAATACCTTCCCGATGACTGAACAAGTGAGGGAGTTTGAATATGCATTTGTGTCGACCAATATTGAGCAGCCGCCTGCACCGGATGCACGTTGGGCAAGTGGTCCCTCTATTGATGGTAAAGGAGAATTTAAGTATATATACGCCTCGCCGCTGGGTCAGGTGCCAGTATTAGGCCCGCCGGATGTGAAAGGTTATGCGCAGGAGCAGCAAATGACCGGAGGTGCCGATAAAGGCATACTTGAAAATATAAAAGACACTATCTTACCATAACGTCTATAGGCCTGCATCCGCCGCAGGCCTATTTCAAATTTGTTTTATCAAAGACGAAATCATTCATACGCACATACAAATAGTTATTTGATTGATGTTGGCGTTAACCAAGCAAAATAACTCACGTTTGAGAATATGCCGAAGCAGGACAGTATTGCTATTTCTTCTTAAATGACATACGCCACCATCCCCATAGCCAAATTGGTATTTGATCAGGTAATTATTAAACGAATCATGTCACCCTATCTCATGCTTTTAGCTGGGAAAGCTATTTTAGGAAGACTTTGTAATATCAAAATTAATATGTAGCCGACTTAAGGGACCGATAATCCAAGCACCTTTTGATTTCATTTACCAGGTCATCAACCTCGAATGGCTTACGCACAAATCCGTCAGCTTTGCACGATTTTACGATCTCTTCGATGTTGATAGCAGTAGAAAGTATGATCACGGGAATATGCTGTAATTCGTGTACCGCTTTTATTTCACGGCAAAGCATGTCCCCGCCATCTTTGTTGATCCATTCATCCAGGAGGATAAGGTCAGCGGTGGTATATTTCATCAGGAATGCCATGTCCGGATCCGCTTTGATTACGTCAAACCCTTCCGTTTTGAGGATATACGCAACAATCTCACGCAGACTATCGTCAGTTTCTACAAGCAGTATCTTTTTTTGGGACATAAAATCAATAAATTAACCGGGTGCGCAAATTTACGTTTCTCCCAAGACAAAGTGAAGACATTTCGCCTGCTATATACATTGGCACCAAAGTTATTAGCGATTACCCGCTGATAGGCAGTGTGAACCAGAATGTGCTGCCGTTACCTGGTTCGCTTTCTACGCCAATATCGCCGTCGTGGCGATGAACGATCTCGGCTGAAAGATACAAACCAATGCCAAACCCTGATACATACCGCGCTTGGTTGCTTTCTACACGGTAATACCGGTCAAACAGCTTTTCCTGATCCTGCGGACTGATCCCAATGCCCTCGTCATGTACCGTCACTTTAACCATTGTTCCCGTCACGATGCAGCTTACTTCGATAGTAGTGCCACGAGGCGAATATTTAATCGCGTTGCTTAAAAGATTGGTAATTACAGAAGAAATTTTTCCGCCGTCCGCATGAACTTTTATAGCCTCGCAGGGGAGTAGTGTGATCGTATGAGATGATACCATGAGGAGTGTTTCGTCAATAGCATCCTTAACAAGATCATCTAAATTGAAAGTCGTTTTTTCTAAATATATCTTTCCTGATTCGAGCCTTGAAATATTCAGAAAGCCATTGATCATGTTGCTCATCTTTTTGGCCTGCTGGCTTGTTTTGTTCAGCGCATCGAGCGTAAACTTATCACCGCCATTTCTGGCCTTTGAAAGCAGTACCTGCACATAAGCACTCAGGGAGGTCAGTGGTGTTTTCAATTCATGGCTGACCATACCAATGAAGTCATTCTTCCGTATCTCGTCCAGCTTTTGTTCGGTAATATCCAAAACGGCGCCGACAAAGCGCACTGGCTTGTCATTCTCATCAAAATATGCTTTCCCCTTGGCTCTTACCCAACGTAGACGCTGATCCTCTACACCAACCGTCCGGTACTCCACGTCATAGTCGCCATTGCTGGCAGATTTGATGAATACGTTATTAATGACATCCACAATACGCTCACGATCATCGGGATGCAGGCCGGCCACAAAGTCTTTTTCATAGGTAACCTCATTATTATGACTGACTCCAAATAATTCTCTGCACCGGTTATCCCAGAATAAAGTCCCTTTTTCCAGATCCATGTCGAAGGTACCAAGTTCTGCCGCAAGAAAAGCGAATTTGAGGGTATCCTGCGCGCTCTCCAATGCTTTGCGGGACTGCACTTGCTGTGTAACATCGATAGTAACCAGGATGATCCCAGTTACCTGTCCATCGGTATCAAATATCGGCTCGTAAACAAAATTGTAAAAGCCTTCGGTCAGTTTACCATTACGTTCCACAAACGCCCGCGACTCATTGCCATGGTAAGTACGTCCGGTTTCATAAACGGCAGCAAGTATTTGGAGGTAATGCTGGCCGGTCATTTCCGGCAGAGCATCTTTTAACTTCAAACCAATGATGTCGCTGCTCTTGCCCCATAGTTCCAAACGGGCTGTATTCGCCGTTTCCACGACCATGTCAGGGCCTTTAACTACGGCTATTGCCACCGGTGCATGTTGAATTAGTGCCCTAAATCTATTTTCGCTGACTTCGAGCTCACTAATGCTATTTTCAAGCTCCGCTTTTGTGGCATATAACTCCTCATTGGTCGTAATTAACTCCTCGTTTGTGGCCGCTAATTCCTCATTTGTAGCCGTCACTTCTTCATTTAGTGATTGCAACTGATCGTAGCTTTCCTCGACCAATTGTCTTGACCGTACCATCTCCGTCACTTCAAAAGCAAATACCATGATGCCATCGATCATATTGTCTGGCCCATGCTTTGCCTGGTAAGTAAAGTTAAAGAACCTTTTCTCGGCTGGTCCGCCACCCGGTGGAACGAGCTCAACAGGTATTTCATTACCGTAGTATGCTTCTCCAGTACGATAAACATTTTGGAGGTTGCTCCATATCGGCTGATTTTGGATCTCTGGTAATGCCTTTACTATGGGATAACCTAACAATTGTCTTTCAGGGAATAGCTGCTGATATGAGGAGTTAACCAACTCGAACGTCATCTCCAGACCGCTAAGAACACATATCGCCGCTGGTGCCTCCATTAAGAAACGCTTTAAACGGTCTCTTTCCGCTACTGCTGCCGCCTGAGCAGTCAAAACCTCCAGGGTACGGGTTTCCACCCTTTCTTCCAATTCCTGGTTTAGCTCATTCAAACTGGTTTGCGTTTGCACCAGCTCTTCGTTAATGGCTGTGAGTTCTTCATTTGCCGCAGCCAGTTCTTCGTTCAGCGCCTGCTCGCGGTGGTACGCTTCGTTCGTTTCGTAAGCGGCGGCGTTATTTAGCAGACTTCCGGTGTGAACTGCTACAGTTTTCAGGAAGGTGATATAATCCTCGTCCAGCCGCTTACGTGCAGAGGCACCGAAAACGACGTAGCCTTTTACTCTTGCTTCATCCTTACTAATCGGCAACAGTACCGCTTCAGTCACCGCTTCCGGCCAATAATTTATTACCTCTTCTTTTAGGTATCGGTTAAGGTCGCTGATAACAAAAGGTGAGCCTTCAACAGATAGATTTACCGGCCATACCACCTGGCGCGCGGATTGATCTGATATGTTTTGATAAGCCGTTAACTGAGCCGTCCGTCCGTCATGCTCGGCGAAGATATAAAGCATATAAAACGGAATGTCCGCCGCGGCTTGGGAGAGAATATTGCTGATATATTGCAGGGCTTCATCCCGGTGGTGTGCCAGATACTTATGCTGGATAAATTCATTGATCACCTTACTTCGCCGTTCCTGGATGACCTTAAAGGTGGTTTCAATAACAGCGTTGTACACACCACCTATCTCGCCTTCACGGGATATAACGGGTGATAAGGTATAGTCGAAATAACACTCCTCGGTATAACCGTAGCGGTGCATTAACAAAAGCGCGTCAGGCCTGCGGTAAGACCTGCCTTCATGAAGGACAGTCTCGAACTCCTCACGAAGTCCGTCCCATATCTCTGGCCAAACTACTGCACCTGGTTTGCCCAGTGCCCATGGGTGTTTATCACCTGGAATACTGCTCCACGCGTCGTTATATAACAAAGTGAAGTCTGCGCCCCAGTAAATGGCGATCGGGAACCCGGAATAGAGACCGACACTTAGCGCTGAAACAAGGCTGTCGGGCCAACTCTCTGGTGCGCCAATGTAAGTGGCTGACCAATCTAACTGTTGGATCAGGGCGCCCGTTCGGCCGCCACCGGAAAGTATTCGATCAATGGTAGACACCTGCTATTAATTTTATAATTAATTGTTTAACCTGCAAAGAAACAAATATGCCAAATATATGCGAGATTTAGGGTTAGAAACGACCATCTGATTTTACCTGCCTATTTGGATAGTTGACACGCAAAAGCAAAATATTTGATGGGCCTTTTGTGGTGAAACATGGGTTGATGAACTGCAGTGCCCAGTGCGGTGATTCAGTGGCCGCTTCCCACACTTATCCATTTGACCAGGTCATCAAACGAACCATCACGATCTACCCGCATGACAGCTGTAGTAAACTAACGCGCCGAGGTGAGCATGGTATAACCCTTATGAAAGATTCGGGAACATTTTCAAAATCGATGTAGTCTGCCAGCACATTGCGTCCCCCTTTTTTCTATGGGCAGCTCACTTTATTGCAAACAATGTTAAGTCGACTTTTCCACAGGCGTTGTCACTGGCCTTACAATTCGGTAGTTTCGGCCTTGTCTATGAAAGTCATTATTGCGGAGAAACCATCGGTAGCGCGCGAAATAGCCCGCGTGTTTGGTGCTACCACCAAGCGCGAAGGCTATATCGAAGGTAAAGGTTATACGTTTACCTGGGCCTTTGGTCACCTGTTGCAACTGGCTCCGCCGCAAGAGTACGGTTTTTACGGCTGGAACGTACAAAACCTACCTATGCTCCCGAAAAGATTAAAATTGTCCGTTCGCAAAACAAAAACGAAAGATGGTGTGGTCGATGACCCGGCGGTTAAAAAGCAGCTGAACGTTATTAAAAAACTTTTTGACGAAGCGGATGAGATCATTGTAGCTACGGATGCCGGGCGTGAAGGTGAACTTATTTTCCGTTATATCTATTATCATCTTAAATGTAAAAAGCCATTTAAGCGGCTTTGGATCTCGTCACAGACCGATGCTGCGATAAAAGATGGTTTCCGTAACCTGAAACCAGGGACTGACTACGATACGCTATTTTATTCTGCACACTGCCGCTCTCAATCTGACTGGCTGGTGGGTATGAACGCTACACAGGCGCTTAGCCTTGCATCGGGTAACCGGGCGGTGCTCTCATTGGGGCGTGTACAAACACCAACGCTGGCCATGATATGCGCGCGTTACCTCGAGAATAAGAACTTTATACCCGAACTGTTTTACCAGGTGGCTATTCAGCCGGATAAAGACGGAATGACTTTCCGGGCCATCTCCGAAAAAAGATTCAAAACCAAAGAAGAGGCGCAAGCGGTACTGGACAAGGTAGAAGAGCATGCTTTGGTGCTAAGTGTTGAAGCCAAACCACGTAAAGAACCACCGCCACTGCTGCACGACCTGAGCAGCCTGCAGCAGGAAGCCAATAAACGGAAAGGATTTACCGCCGACCAAACGCTGGCCATACTCCAAAATTTATATGAGGGTAAACTGGTCACTTACCCGCGTACCGGCAGTCGCTACATAGGCGATGATGTGTTTGCAGGTGTGCCCGGTTTGATAAATAAATTTGAGCAGCACCCCGAGTTTGGTAGGCAGGCTACAGCACTTTCAAGCGCAAAGCTAAGTAAGCGCAGCGTTAACGCAAAAAAGGTTACCGACCACCACGCCATACTTCCTACCGGCGAAACACCACATCACCTAACAGCCGATCAGCAAGCTGTGTATGATATGGTAGCAGGGCGCATGCTTGAGGCCTTCCACCAGGACTGTATCAAGGAGATAACGAAAATTATACTGCAAAGCGGGGAGAAGTACCAGGCCAGCGGCACTGTTATACAAACACCCGGCTGGCGTGCGGTTTTTAATGATAAGGAGGATGAGAAGAAAGACGAAGAAAACGCCAGTTTGCCGAGATTGCAGCAAGGTGAGAACCTGCCTGTAAGGCAAAAAGCTATACTTGATAAGCAAACCAAACCCAAGCCTTTGTATAACGAAGCCAGTTTGTTAAAAGCGCTTGAAACGGCCGGTAAGGATATTGATGATGAGGAACTGCGCGAGGCGATGAAAGACAGCGGCCTGGGTACACCGGCTACACGTGCGGCTATTATTGAAACCCTCATAAAACGCCAGTACATCGTCCGCGAAAAGAAAAACCTCGTACCTACAAATACCGGCCTGTCTGTTTATGAGGTGGTAAAAAATCGTCGTATTGCCCAGGCAGAACTGACTGGCAGTTGGGAGAAGCGGCTGGAAGAAATTCGTGGCGGTGCTTCGGTTGCGGTATTTCGTGAAGAAATAAACGCCTATACCCGCGAAATAACAGGGGAGCTTCTTAAAGCGGCAATACAGCAAAAAGCTTAATAATCCCAAACACTCTCATACCCTTCAAGTTGCTCAGCGTAAGCAATAAGTTCGGTATAAAATGGTGTTTGTGCCAGCGTAGCGCTGTCGCCTACGAGCACCAATTTCAAGCGTGCCCGTGTCATGGCTACATTCATGCGTCGGTAATCAGACAAAAAGCCGATGCTGCCTTCCGTATTGCTGCGGGTGAGTGAAATATAAACAACATCTCTTTCCTGCCCCTGAAAACCATCCACCGTATTGACATCAACCGTAGTGTCTGCAAGCAATTCCTGCAAAATAGTAACCTGTTCGCGGTATGGTGCTATAACCGCAATACTAACATTGTTATAAGCCTTAGCAGCGATGTGTCTGGCAATAAATGCCGCTTCTTCAGGATTGGCGGTGCTTGTGCCTGCTGGTGTCTCATCATAACCGGCGCCGGCGGTATCAATAAATATAAAGGACTTATCGTCCGCTGCCAGTAAACGGTTTGCAACAGAAGGATGCGCCATAAGGCGGTCATCATAAAACTTTTTGGAAGAAAAGCCCATGATCTGGGTATTCATGCGGTACTGCTCGTTTAGCATGCTTACCGCGCTAGGATGCAAGTGCACGCATTTTTCGAGCAGGGTAGTGGCAAGCCCGCTTAACCCTGACTTTACGGTTGGGGGCAACTGCAGGTGATCGCCTGCAAGCACCAAGCGTTCCGCTTTCAAAATAGGTATCCATGTGGCCGGCTCCAGTGCCTGCCCGGCCTCGTCTATTACCACCGTTTTATATTTTAGCTTGCTTACGGTGTAATGATCTGCGCCTACAAGCGTGGCGGTAATCACCTGTGCTTTGCTAATAACGTCTTCGCTGGCAAATTCTTCTATACGGGTCACATCCCGCATTATGCGGTGGGCTTCATCAAACAAAGCCTTTCGCTGTTCACGTTCGGCCCGGCCAAAACTGCGCTTATATTTGTGGGCCATGTTTTTGAACTCAGCAGCCTTTTTGCGGAGCTTTTTTGCTTCCTTCATTTCCTGATGCACAGCTATCCTGCTATCAAGGGTAAGTGCCTGCAGGCGTTCAGTCACCCTTACTGGATTGCCGATACGTAAAACGTTAAGTCCTCCGTCAGACAGCTTTTCACTTAACAGGTCCACGGCAGTATTACTGGGCGCTACAACCAGCACCTGGCGCTCGCCGGATGCTATAAGCGCCTTAATAGCAGCTACAAGGGTGGTTGTTTTACCTGTACCGGGCGGGCCGTGTATAATGGCTAAATCTTGTGCGCCAAGTGCCATACGCACAGCCGCCTGCTGCGAAGCGTTTAATTCTGATGTGCTGTAATCAAATGATTTAAAAACAGGGGCATCCTGCCCGGTAAGTACCCTCACGAGCCGGGTATCGGTATTCATAGCGGTTTTTAATGCCTGCTGCATCTCCCGGTAACTGTAGGCGTCAAACAACAGGTCAATGCCAAGTTTGCCTTTGTCCGCCCAGTCGGGCAGTTCTTCAGTCAGTAAGGTCACTTTCATGCGGTCGCCACCAAGGTAGGTCACCGTTCCGCTCACCCGCTCGTCGGGAGCATGGTTGGAGAACAAAGCCACCTGACTGCCAAAACGGAACTGGTGTGCAAGTTCTTTGTGCGTTGTGCGCTCAATTTCAATGTTCAGGTAATCACCACGTACCGGTTCTGTACCGCGTATGGCTATCGGATACCAGGATACGCCCGCATCGCGTCGCTGTGGGGCAGATGTGCCGGCCGTTAAACCGTTAAATGATACTTCATCGGCCATTTGTTCGGCCTGAAGCAGTTCAAGGAGATCTGTAAAATACTTTTGTGAAGACAAGCCGCTAATTTACGAAAGTGTATTTTAACTGAGCGTTTGCCTTGGGACGAGAAAGAGAAATAATTTAGCGTTTTAAAATGCCGCCGTCAAAACAAACCTGCTTGACTGGCAACGCCGCTCTTTTCCTGTTCATACTTGCGAATAAGTGTAAGGATGGCTGCACCATAACGGTTGGTCTTTTCAGGGCCGATACCTTTGATTCCGCTGAGGTTTTTGAGCGTTGGGGGTAACTTAGCCGCAACAACAGCCAGTGTTTTTTCACTGAAGATCATACTATTCAGCACGCCTTCTTTTTGTGCAGTTTCGTCACGCCAGGCTAAAAGGTTTACCAGCAGGTCCTCGTTTGGCCGCGCGTTCAACGCTTTTAGATAGGAGTGGGGTAAGGGTAGCGGCGGTTGCCGTTGTAAGGTTAGCATCCGGTCAGTAGTGAACGGTTCCGCACGAAATATCGAGAGTTGGTCTATGCGCGTTATTAGCCAGCGCAGCAATTTATCGGCGCGGCCGGCCAAATCTTTAGACGTACCTACAAAGTTGCCCAAATCCTTATGTAAGGTCTGGACCAAGGCTTCCAGCTTGCCATGAAAATAGTCTGCGGCTTTTCGGATACGTTGATAAGCGTATCCCGACAACTGTGCTGTCATCTTCGCTGCAACGGCTATTATATCCTGCTGCAGCTGCGGCAGCAGGTGTTCCATCTTTTCACTATGCGCTTGCAGCTCGCTAAAATTAAATAGTTCTCCTAAAAGAAACAGCCGGTAGTGTTCTTGGTGAACCAATAGTGCCTGTTGATCAGGTGTGTATTGCTGCGCGTCTGTGTTGAACTTTATCACCTGCGGATCGCCGATGATGTTGCGTTCACTTACCGGGTGCCGCAGCACCAGCCCTTCCAGCGAACGGCAGCGGCTCAGCGCCACGTAGGCCTGTCCGTGAGCGAAAGCCCCGCTCACATCAACAATGGCCTTGTCAAATGTGAGCCCCTGGCTTTTGTGTATGGTTATCGCCCAGGCAAGCCGCAGCGGTATCTGCGCAAAACTGCCTGCGTTGCTTTCGGCTACCTGCTCACCTTCCAACTGGTATTTAACATTGCTCCATTCCAGGGCCTGCACTGCAATTTCCAGACCTTCTGGCGTTTGTACATGCACGGTATCCGACTCCAGCTTAACCACCTTTGCAATCTTACCATTATAGTACCGCTTTTCTGGCGAGGTGTCGTTTTTTACAAACATAACCTGTGCGCCAACTTTTAATAGTAGTGCAGTTTCGGTAGGATAGGCATCTGCCGGAAATTCTCCGCGTATGGACGCCTTGTACTCCGTTGCAATTCCGTGCAGTGCATCCAAACGTTCCGTGTTTACCTGCTGTGCAATTTTGTTGTGCGTAGTAAGCGTAATAAAAGCCTCCTCCTGGGGCGGCACGAAATCCGCAACGAAACGTGAATTGAGTGCTGCAAGTTGATCGGCACTAAGCGACTGTTCACGCATACCATTCAATATACCAACAAATACCGGGTCGCTCTGCCGGTAAACTTTCTCCAGTTCTATACGGACGTAAGAACTGCGACGCATAACCTGACTGCTGAAAAAGTAAGGGGTAGTGTAGTGAGCCCTTAGCAATTGCCATTCTTCGTCGCGTATGATAGGGCTGAGCTGCGCCAGATCACCGATGAGGAGTAGTTGCACCCCGCCGAAAGCATAGCTGTTACCCCTTAAATTGCGGAGGATGGCGTCTAGGGCATCTAATACATCCGGCCGTACCATGCTAATCTCGTCTATTACCAGCAGCTCCAGGCGTTGGAGCAGTTCGCGTTTTTCAGGATTGTAATGCAGCTCAGGCCCCTCGGCTCCGGGAAGCAGCGGCCCAAAAGGGAACTGAAATAGCGAATGTATGGTCATTCCGCCGGCATTGACTGCGGCCACGCCCGTAGGCGCTATTATTACCAGTCTCTTGGCTGTCTGCTGTCTCAGTTGCCGCAAAAAGGTAGTTTTGCCCGTTCCTGCCTTTCCAGTCAGAAAAACGATAGTATTTGTAGTTTCGGTATACGCCTGCGCGAGTTGAAGCAACGGATTATTCATAAGCGCTGCAAAAATAACCAGGATGGTTTAATAACCAGCATCCGGGATGCGTCCCGGCACCACGTATTTGCCGAATTTTTTCATTAGAAGGGAAAGTTTCGGGCTTACAATGTTTCGGCAAAATGGTTTCTCCGGATCGCGGTAATAGTAATCAAGGTATTGTTCGCTGTTCAGTTTAAATTTAAGAAACGGAAGTATTTGCGTAATGATGGGCGCGTTAAAATCAGCGTGCAGATCGTGGATGGCATTAGTAGCTGCGACAGCCTGGGCGCTGTCAAATACGTATACTGCCGAACGATATTTGTCGCGCATTGTATGTGCCGAAGTACAACTGTGCGTATGTAAATGAACCGCAATTAAGGTGGCAAGCGAAATAGCTTCTGCGTTAAAGTATACGATCACTGCTTCTGAATAAGCACCGGTATCACCATCCGGTGCTATCCAGCCCTGTTCCACCTTTTCCACACCAATGAGCGAGCGGAATATCGCTTCTGTACACCAATGACAGCTTCCGCCAAAACCAATTCGTTCCATCGTTTACAAGACAACTGGTATAAGATGTTGTTTTCGCAGCCGATACCATAATTCTTAATCCGCGTCCCGGAAATATTATGCCAGTCACTTTAAGTTAAAAAGTTTTTAGCTGAATACCTGGCCGTAAATGGTGTTTACAACTATTCGAGCGGCAGGATGAAATAAAAGGTTGCGCCTTGGCCAGGTTCACTCTCTGCCCATATTTTGCCGCCATGCCGGTTGATGATTTCAGCACAAAGAAACAGGCCGATACCAAAGCCGTTAATGTTTATGTTATCAGTGGTTTCTACCCGGTAGTACCTGTCAAACAGGCGGGGTAGGTGAGCAATGCTAATGCCTTTGCCCTCGTCACGGACGCTGACCTGAGCCTCGTTGTCTCTGCGCTCAAGAATTACAGTGATTGTTTTCCCCTGTGGGGCATATTTAAGGGCGTTGCCGAAGAGGTTGGTCAGTACCGTGCCGATTTTCTCACGATCAGCACGCACGTGCAGTTGTTCGGCACGGACAATAAATTTCGTTTCAGCGTCGGAAAGATGCAGATCACTTATGGTTTCTTCTATAAGCGTGCTCAACTCAAATAGCGTTGGGTTGATGTTCATTTTTCCAGCTTCCAGGCGTGACACATTAAGAAACCCGTTGATAAGTTGTGTCATTTTCCGTACCTGCCGCAGAGATTTTTCATGCAGTGTCTGTTGCTGTGCATCGCCATGTTTACCGGCTTGCATTATGCCCAGTTGTGTGAAGCCCGACAAGGAAGTCAATGGCGTTTTTAATTCATGGCTAACCATGCTGATGAAGTCGTCTTTACGTTCTGCCTCATTCTTACGGGATGTGATATCCATTACAGTACCTATTACAGCACGCGAGCCCTTTTCACCTTCCCTTTCCACCATACCAGTCGTATTCAACCATATGCGTTCGTTGGCGCCAACAGGTATAATTTGATAATCCTCGTTGAAGGTGCCTTGTGTTTCAATAGCTCGCTTTATCGCATTCGCTAAGCGTTCGCGGTGTTCTGGCACAACCAATTCGGTTGCTTCCCTGAAAGATAGAACACCTTCCTGGCGGAGTCCATGCAGTTCACGGGCAGACGGGCTCAACTGCAGAAAATCCGTACCCAATTCCGTTCGCCAGATGCCCATTTGTGCAGCGCGTACCGCAAGTTGTAAAGTATTGTTTACCTGCTCAACAGTACGCCAGGCCATAACCTGTTCCGTAACGTCGGCTGCTACAGTCATGGTGCCGGTGATGCTACCTGTGTTATCGCGAATTGGGGCAATGGTCAGATTCAGGTAAACGGTATGTGGTTCACCGCCGCGTCGCAATTGTGCCGGCGTCTCGGTAACGCTCACTTGCTGGCCGGTATAATAAACCTGGTCCATAATGTCTTTAAAACCTTGTGCTACGAGTTCATTCATCACGTCGAATACTGGCTTGTTTATAATGGCTTCTGCCTGTTTATCCCAATAACCCAGCATACGCTGGTTGGCCAGTTCCACAATATGATCTGCGCCGCGACAAACTGAAATGGCGACCGGCGCATCGGCCAGCAAACTTCGTAACTGCTGCTCTGACTGTCCGCGAGCCTGGCTGATGTGAATCTGCGCGCGTACCTTTGTTAGCAATTCTGCTGCCGAAAAAGGTTTCACAAGATAATCATCTGCGCCCGCTTTTAGTCCGTCAATACGTGCCTCTTCACCTGCACGGGCAGATAAAAAGATCACCGGTAATTGTGCAGTGGCCAGATTACTTCTGATGTGTTGCAGAAACGCTTTTCCGTCCATTACCGGCATCATGATATCGCTTAGTACCAAGGCAGGCAGCTCCAGTTCAATCTGTTTCAAGGCTTCCTGCCCGTTGGCGGCCAGGTGAACTGTGAAATAAGGGTCGAGCAAGCGTTTTAAGTAAGCGCGCATATCCGCGTTATCATCAACCACTAATATATGCGACTCTTTCTGGATACTATGGTCAAGCGTGGTGGTCACATCGCCGGCGGTTTGAGTTGCCTCGGGCGTGTTATCATTCTGTAATAAACTGTATGCTTCTGTAATAAAAGCCTGCTGCAAACCGGTGGTCGTAGAAATTACGGCTGCCGCGGATACGTGCTCCTGCGGTAAATGCGCTTTGCCTGCAGGAAGTGTTACAGTAAACGTACTTCCTTGTCCTTCCACACTATCAACGGCTATACTGCCGCCATGGAGGTTTACCAGTTCGTGAACCAGTGACAGGCCGATGCCTGTGCCTTCATGCGTTCGCCCGGCAGAGTTGGCCACCCGGTGAAATCGCTCGAACATGTGGGGCAACTCTTTTTTGGGAATGCCTACACCGGTATCCTCAACCTTCAATAGCGCGCTGTTACCATGCTGTTTTAGTGTAACTGTGATGGTGCCTGCAAGGGTATATTTAAAAGCATTCGATAGCAGGTTAAGGACGATTTTTTCCCACATTTGCCGGTCGGCGTAAAATGTATCCTGCAGCCTTTCACAGTTAACGACGAGCCGCATACCCGCCTTTTCGATGATTGAGCGGAAACTACTGGCCAGGTCGGTCGTCAGTTCACCCAGATCAAGCGGTTCGTAGATAGCTTGTGCCCGACCTGCTTCTACGCGGCTGTAATCCAATAAGTTGTTTACAAGTTTAAGCAGGCGCAATGCATTGCGATGGGTGGCTTCCACCTGGGCAAGGCTTTGTTTATCCAGCCGTTGTTGGGCAAGCAAATCCTCCAGCGGCCCCAGCATCAGTGTAAGTGGTGTCCGGAACTCGTGGCTTACGTTGCTGAAAAAAGCGGTTTTTGAACGGTCGATAGCGGCCAGCGCCTCTGCCCGTTTTTGCTCCTGCTCATAAGCATATACATTTGATACGGCAGTATTATAGGTAACTGCCAACTGCTCATAAAAGTTCTGGTAGGTAGCGTCCAGCGCTCGGCAAGCGCTCACCCCGGCTATCATGACACCGAAAGGTTCCGTTTGTCCGCTGATGCGTACGGGCAAAATTAGCGCCGTATGCGGTGCTTGTTCATAAGGGCCGCAGGCAAAGTCTCCGAAACTGGCCTGGAGGTTTTCCACTATGACCAACTCGCCACTTTGGCGTACTTGTGAGATAGGCCAGCTGCTATCTGAAAGGGCTATTGACTGTGGCGACAAGCTGCTCCCGGCTGCGACGCCGGCTGCACTGATCAGCGCTGCCTGTTCGCCTTTCAGTTCATAAAAAAGCAGAAACGGAATATCCAGTTCATATTGTGTGTACAAGGCGTTAGTAAGCTCACCAATCTCCTGAACAGATTTTGTTTTGCCAATGGCTGCGCCTAAATCGCGCAATACCTGAGTACGGCGGCCGCTAAGCATCTTTTCAGTTGTTTCGGTAATAGGGTGGAAGATACCACCCACGCCGCCCGACTCATCACGTATAGGGGCGAATGAAAAAGTCATCCACGATTCTTCAAGATAGCCATTCCGGTCGAGGAACATGCGCTGATCGGTAATGTAAGTACCCTCGCCCTGCTCACCCCGTGTAAATTTATCACCCACCACAGGCAAAGCCGTTTCCCAGCAAATCCGAAAGTTCTGACCCATTGATTCCGGGTGTTTAGCGCCGCAGATCGGTCGGTAACTGTCGTTATAAATCTGTATGGTCTCGGGCCCCCAGGCAATGAGGATAGGGAAGGTGGATGACAGGCAAAGGCTGACAGAAGTTCGCAAGCTTTGTGGCCAGGTTTCTACCGGCCCGAGCGCAGTTTTAGACCAGTCCATCGTGCGGATGAGCTTGCCCATTTCGCCGCCACCCGATAAAAATTGCTCGGTGCTTTCCGGGCTGTTATTTGTTATCAAATCGTGATTATTCGTTATGATAAAAGTAAGATTTTTTTAGATATTGCAACGTCCGAAGGCTCCGTTTGTTCAATACACCTATCTGGAATACGAAAGCTCTCCACGTACAGAGACTCTTAGACTCACCTATCAGCAATTTTGACTGCGCAGTCGGAATTTATACCGGACGCCTCATTACTGATACGTGTAAACAAATCTATTTTACGGTGTTAGATGAACCATGTGCGAATACGCGATATCGACTCACTTTTTATTTGTGCAAAAGTATATCATGTAATCCAATCAGGTGATATTATTTTTGCGGCATGAAAAACTTTACGATAGAGGAGGACGGTAATACCTTTATATTTAATTCCATGAACCGCCGAAGGCTTCAGCTGTTTCAGGTTTATGTAACGTATGAGGGTGATCAATGGCGTTTTCATATGCAGGTAGATGATGCCACCGGTACATTTCATATCACGGATGCTAACCAATGCCCAGCACAATACCATAAATCAGAAAAAGTATTTAACGATGCGATTAAGATTTATGGTCAGGTTGACAAAATGCCGACCTGATGCGGCCAGTTCGGTAGGTATATTAATACGCGCCGGCAGATCGTTCGTGGAAAACGATCAGATGAAGCTTTTGGTGTTTTTGAATTAAGGTTTTATATTGTTTTTTTGACGGTAAATTAACGCCTTCGTAATTTGCTTTGATCCTCAAATGATGACTGGCTATACTGCATTTTTAATTTTTGCCGCTGCTTTACCAACGTCTTTTACAATACTCTCGCTTTACATGATGAATGGTTGATCGAGTGACTTCACCTTATAGATGCGAAATGGCTGAACGTTCATTTTCAGCCATTTTGATACCCAGTACAATAAGAGGTCTTAAGCCAACGTTGCTGCGAAATATTCTTTAAAGGTGGTTGACCTCCTGCCTAACAGCCGTTCCAGATCGCCCGACCTATATTCAAATTCTCCCTCTTCGATGGCGATCACCCAACTTGTTATAAATTCGGCTACTTGGCGAGGAAGCCCTTTAGCAACAATGCCTTCAATGTAAGCTTCCGCTGATATAGTGTTAAAAGAAACAGGCTGTCCTTTTACTTCTGTAAGAATTTTGGCGATATCAGCAAACGAAATAGTATCGCTGCCACCTAACGAGTAACTTTTATTTTCATGACCCGGCGAAGTTAGTATCTCGGCATATGCTTCCGCTAATTCATCTCTGGTTGCGGCAGCAACTTTTCCTTTATCAGCCGGAATTTGAATTCCATTTTTGAAAGGGTTCGCGTCATAATAGGCCGATAAGAGATCCATAAAAGGCGGGTTATAGACGATGGTATGAGCAAGACCTGAAGATTTCAAAACTTGCTCCGTGAAAAGGTCGGATTCCGTCACTTCCGGTATAATTCTTCCCGAACCTTGTTTGCGAATGATAGACATATATACAATATGCTTTACACCAGCCTGGCGGGCTGCAGTAATAACGTTATAATGTTGGGTGAAGCGATCTGTAAAGGCCACCGCACTAACGAGCATAATTTTATTAACGCCTTCAAACGCACGTAATAAAGAATCATAATCAAGATAATCACCGACACGAACTTCAACGCCTTTTGCAGCCAGATCAGGTATCTTTTCTGCTTTTCGTGAAAGTCCAATGATTTGACTTGCCGGTACTCCTTTTTTCAATAAATGCTCTATTGTACTTCTTCCGGATACACCGGTAGCTCCGGTCACTAATAACTTTTTCATGACGATATAATTGTTTAATGGTGATAAATATTTCTTACTGTGTTGAGTTTTCAATTATTCAATAGGTTTACACCACTCTAAACATTCAGAATACTATGGCGAGTTCTTAGCAAATGTTTCATCTTGCCTGCCGTTACCATTGTATTTTAAAATGATTAAATTTGCTTTTATTTTGCAAGTGCAATTTTAATAAACTACTTTTATTTAGCAAGTATTATTGTAATTAAATTGCTTTCATATTACAAGTAGTAAATACATTATGAAAACAACTGAATTCCGCTCGGACTGCCCTATAAGCTCATCTTTAGACGTTTTTGGAGACAAATGGTCGTTGTTGATCGTAAGGGATCTGATGGCTTACAAAACGCGGACTTATGGAGACTTTGCGAAGTCTGCAGAAAAGATAGCCACGAATATATTAGCGAACAGGTTACAGCTATTGGAGGATAATGACATCATTATCAAACTGCCGTATCCGGATAATAAAGTTAAAGGGCTTTACCGGTTAACTGCTAAGGGCGTAGACCTTGTACCGGCTTTGATCGAGATCGCATTATGGGGAGGCAAGTATCTATGTAACACTGATGAAAGTCTGGCATTTCTGAGAGAAGCGAAGAAGAACAAGACAAGGTTTTTGAAAAATATAATGGAAAAGCTATCTGCTGATGATGAAGAGGTAACGGTTAAATAAGTGTTCTTTAAACCTTTCGGTCTCCTGCAGTTGTACCGAGAATTTATCATTGTGCTTCAATTTCTTTACTTCTCGTCCTTTTCGGCGTTAATACAGTATTTAGAAGTATAAAATTAAGGCAGTAGCTTAACTTTTCCTGTCGCAACCAGATTTGCTATTTATTTTCTTTGCGGCTTGCAGCTATACGTTCCCGATGATCTAACCCAAGGGTCTTCAGCTCATCAATAACCTTCCTTAGCGAGAGTCCGTAGGGAGTTAATTCATAGGTGACGTTTAAAGGGTCATTCGCTAATACCTTTCGAGAGACAAATTCATTCAATTCTAACTCCTTCAATTCTTTAGACAACATTCTTGGTGTTATGCCAACTAACGAACGCTGAATCTCATTGAATCGTTGCGGCCCTTTGTTCAAGGTAAAGATGAGCGGCATCTTCCATTTGCCATTTAATATATACAATGCATCGTTGATGGGAGATATACTTTCAACACAAGGTTGAGACTTTTCCTGGCCGTCTGACGGTTGAATTTTCATAAAGTAAAGGTAAGCACTATAGCAAAGTATACTACTATACTCCGTTATAGTCCGGTCTTTTTGACATCGCCGTGTACTAAGTTTACAGCCATTAATTATTACACAAATGAAAAAAATATTGCATGTAATTTCCAGCCCAAACGGCGAAAGATCGTTTAGTATAAAATTAGGAAATGCGATCGTTGAAAAGCTTAAGGCGGCCTATCCGGGCAGCTCTGTAATTGAACATGACCTTACTAAAAACCCGTTCCCGCACCTGGAAGAAGCGACACTGGAAGCCTTTTTCACACCTGCTGAAAGCCGGACACCTGTTCACCAGGCAGCGCTGCGGAATTCTGACGAAGCCATTGAAGAGTTACAAGCGGCAGATATAATCGTCATAGGGGCTCCACTATGGAATTTTGGTATTCCTTCGGTTCTGAAAGCTTGGATAGATCACATCGACCGTGTAGGCCTAACTTTTAAATATGGTGAAAATGGTGTTGAAGGCCTTGTTAAGAATAAGCAGGTATATGTGGCAATGGCTGCCGGGGCGGTTTATTCGAGCGGACCATATGAAACGTACGATTTCGTCTCATCATATCTAAAAGCTGTGCTGGGATTCCTGGGCATGACAGACCTTAAAGTATTCCGGGTGGAGGGCTCGGCATATCCGGGACAAGCAGAAACAGCATTGCAAAATGGTATCAATAGCATTGAATTATTTAAAGAATCGGCTTAGGCTTATAAAAAGACTTTAGCTAACAAGTTTTGCCGCAAGGCTGCCGGCAGCGATCATTTAGACTTTTCCACGTGTTCGCGCCGGTGCTATACCCGTCTGTTTTTTAAAGAAGTTTGTAAAATAGGCAGGTTCTTCAAAGCCCAGTCCGACCGCGATCTGGGCTATGCTCCAGTCGGTATGTTGTAGCAGCGCCTGTGCTTCTTTCAGGATGCGATCAGTGATCAGACGACCTGTGGTACGGCCGGTCACCGCTTTAACCGAACGGTTAAGGTGATTAGTATGAACGGACAGGCCTTGGGCGAATTCTGAAGGTGTTCGTAAAACCAGGGATTGCCCAGGTGAGTCTATCGGGAACTGACGTTCCAAAAGTGCCATAAACTGTGCAGTGATGCGTGCGGCAGCTCCCGCTGGATTTTCTTTGGTCACTACAGGCAGCATGTTAAGGGCTTCGTGCATCACTATCCTGAGGTAGCTGCGCAACATATCATATTTGGCGCGGTAATCAGAGGCCATCACCTCGCACATCCTTTCCAGCAGGCCTGCAATAAGTGCCAACTGACTGTCATTAAGTTCGAGCACATGCCCCTTATCGGGCTGGAAAAGCGGAAAGTCGGGTAGGCGTCCCTTATAATCTACCGATTCGATGAAAGCTTGTGTGAACAAACAAAAATATCCGGTTTGCGGTCCACCACCTGTTTCCCAGGCCGATGGCACGGCCGGGCTGGAAAAGACCAATGCCTGGCGTTCAATTTCAACCTGTTTATCTGCATAGATCATTTTACCCTTGCCGATAACTAATGCTACCTTATAAAAGTCACGGCGACCAAATGGTGAGCGGCTTAGACAGGGTTCCCGCCTGAAAACGTTAAAGTGACCTTGCCCTGTATTGTTCTCAGGAAATTCGGACCGATCGCCAACAGGGTGGCGACGGTAAAAATCTGCCAGGGTTTCAATGGATTCCATAGTGCAAACATAATTACTATTTGAATATTATAAATCAATATGACATATCGGTGATTGATTTTAATGCTGCTGTTTGATTGTTATAAATTTTCGTTTGATTTCTATAAAGCTTCAGGGAAAATACGCCTTTAATTTTGCGGCATGGAAACCGGATTCAGAAAATGGATCATCGTTATTACGATCATCACATCAACCATCATCGAACTGATCGATACCACTATTGTGAACGTATCGATTAATACCATGAGCGGCAATCTGGGCGCTTCACTTGAAGACACGGCCTGGGTCATCACATCTTACGCCATCGCCAATGTTATCATCATCCCAATGACCAGCTTCCTGGCCGAAAAGATTGGGCGAAAACAATATTATATCGGATCGATTCTGCTGTTTACTCTCGCCTCAGCTTTGTGCGGTTTTTCAACAAACTTATGGGAGCTAGTGGCTTTTCGTTTTATTCAAGGCGTAGGAGGAGGGGCCCTGTTGTCAACCTCGCAGGCTATTTTGTTTGAAACATTCCCGCCTAAAGAACGCGGACTCGCAAGCGGCATTTTCAGCCTTGGCATCATTATCGGCCCATCAATTGGGCCTGTGATGGGGGGATATATCGTCGATAACTTAAGTTGGCAATGGATATTTTACGTAAATATACCCATCGGTCTTATGGCCGCCTTGCTATCTTATATGTATCTGCGGCCCAGTGAAAGGTCGAAAGATGACCGCAGGATAGATTGGTTTGGAATATTTTTGCTGGCGGTTGGCGTCGGCGCTTTGCAGGTAGTGCTGGAACGCGGTGAAACTGATGACTGGTTCGCGGCAACCTATATCATCGTTTTAAGCGTTATATCAGCTATATCGCTGGCCCTCTTGGTATGGTGGGAACTGACCGCTGAACACCCCGTTATCAATTTTAGGGTATTAAAAAGTGCCACCTTGTCCATCTCAGCCATTATGACCTTTGTATTGGGTTTTGGTTTGTTTAGCGCAGTATTTGTATTTCCGCTTTACGCGCAGCGCATCATTGGCTATTCGGCCTTTCAAACTGGCACCATGCTGCTACCGGGTACCTTGATGGCGGCAATGGTGTCGCCGTTTTTAGGACGCATGCTACAAAGCGGCTTACGGCCGCAATATCTTATCATTGCAGGCTTTCTGTTCTCGGCTATCTTCGGCTTTTTCATGTCAAAAGCTAACCTTGAAACTGGCAATGCCTATTTTTTCATACCGTTAATATTCCGCGGTTTGGGCGCCGCACTACTGATCGTGCCGCTGACCGCCCTGGCTGTTTCTGAACTAAAACCGCAGGAAATTCCCCAGGGTGCCGCGCTTAATAATATGATGCGGCAAATGGGCGGCTCTTTCGGTATAGCGCTGATCAATACTTACATTGCTAACCGGGCTGCGGTCAACCGTACGGCTTTAGTAAGCCATGTAACGGCAAGTGATCCGGCTACTCAAATGCGCTTAGACGCTATGGTTCATAATTTGATGAGCCATGGGGCTACGTATTTAAGGGCCATGCAACAGGCCATCGGTGGATTGGAAAATACCGTGGTCAGGCAAACTTTTCTGCTAAGTTATATGGATGCTTTTTTATTGTTGGCCATTATGAATGCCCTATGCATTCCGCTGGTGATCATGACCATAAAAAAACGAAAAGCTGGCTCTGCAATCCAAAAACCAGTCGTGGTATCCGACCATTAAGATCTGATAATTCCTTACCTTGGCTTTAGATATTCAGATCGGAACTTTTACGATCACCGGCATAGTGAATGATAAAGGTAAAGTTTAGTTTAACTTAGCTTAGCAATCAGATTGTCGGGGATAACCATCGCAAACTAAAATTATGAACACGTACAATTTACCAGATGACCTGTTGGATGGTTCAGCGGCTAATCCGGAAGAGGTCTTGATACGGTGTTATTCATCCGTTAAGAGTTCTGTCAAAAATAAGATCGTTCTTAATCAGAATATGATCAACCTGTTGGTTAGTGGCACAAAAACGATCGTATACCCCGGATCGACAGCTGTGGTTAATGCTGGTGAATTAGTAGTACTGTCTGCCGGCAATGTACTGACCTCAGAACTTCTAACTAACGACAATAGCTTTAGCAGTGTTCTATTTTACTTTAGCAATGAAGTATTAGATCGCTTTCTGATCAAATACCACCATTTATTACCAACAGGTGCCAACCATAATGACGGCAGCAGAACTTTTCTCATTTTCAAACAAGACCTTTTCATTAAACAGTTCATCGCCTCTGTGCAGGCATTAGTCAGTGACGACGGTGAGTTGAGCCCTGAGATACGGTTGCTTAAAATAGAAGAGTTACTTTTATACCTGTTACATGCCGACCCGGAACGTTTCAGTTCCATACAGCAGGTGACGCGCGATAAGCACGAATTGCAATTAAAAAAAGTGGTAGAAAGTCACGTGGGGCAACCCATTACAGTAAGCGAACTTGCCTTTTTGTGTAACATGAGCACATCTACTTTTAAAAGGAGATTTAGTGAGATATATAAGGCCACCCCACAACAATGGCTTCTTGATCAGAAGTTAAAAATGGCTGCTGATCTGTTGCGATCGTCCAATGAAAGGCCTGCAAGCGTGTATCTGCAGGTCGGCTATCAAAATCATTCCAGTTTTACCGAAGCTTTCCGGAATATGTTCGGATGCACGCCAAGCGAATATCAGCATTCACAATTGAACGTTACGCCATAGTATCTGAACGCCTGTCCTTAACCGTGCCTTACCGCCAGAGGCTACCTTTGTTCCATAAAAAATTATAAATGGAAACAATGGAAAATAATAAAGAAGCGGTACGCCGCTTTAATCAAGAGGTCATCGCATCATGGAACGAGGATAGCTTTAATGCACTCATGCATGCAGACTTTGTGAACCGCTCAGCACCCAAGGGTATGGACAATGGCCCGCAAGGAATGCGTTATTTCTTCAACGAGATATTGAGGCCTGCACTCACCGGCATCAAGGTAACCATTCATCAGCAAATTGCCGAGGCGGACTGGGTGACTACGCGTAAGACCATCAGCGGACAGCATACCGGTAACCTTTTAGGTATATCCGCAACAGGAACTGATGTCAAAATAGAAGTGATAGACATGGTCAGGCTGAAAGATGGTAAGTATATAGAGCACTGGGGCCTCACAACCTTAACTGACCTATTGGCAAGTCTTTCAAAATAAGCCACAGCATGACTAAGAATTATTTCGCTGACCTGGCGGCTTACACCCGCTGGGCAGATCAAAAAGCAATGAGCTGGCTGGCTGCAATTGATGATAACCAATGGGAGCTGAACAACCCAAGCAGTTTCAGTAGTGTAAGGCAAACAGCTATACATATTGTCAGTGCCCAAAAGATTTGGATTGACTTTTGGACGGGCGTGACCTCACCGGTTTATCTATCGTCCATATTTTCTGGCGGTAAAAACGAATTGATAGCAATTTGGCAAAAAGCTGGTGATGGACTGTTGAACTTTATAAGTAACTATCCTGAACATGAGCTTGATCTACCGGTAACCTTTACGTACCCTAATGGCAGGATTGGTCATATGCCTTACTGTCAAAGTTTCGCCCATGTTGTTAATCATTCCACTTACCATCGCGGGCAGCTCGTTACCTTATTGCGTCAGGCTGGTTTCGCTGATTTTAGCTCTACAGATCTGGCAACCTATTATCAACAGGTTTGATTTACAACAACCGTTTGCAGACCTTGTGCACATAATCGACTATAAATATTTTTGAGGCCGCCTCAAACGTTGCCTTCGGCTAAAACATTTAAAACTTGCATGCGGTAAAGCTTGCCTATGGGTATTACATTGCTTGAAATGTTGATCTCATCTGAAGTATAAGAATCAATTTTACCGAGGGCTACGAGGTAAGAACGGTGCACTCTAATAAACGAAACAGCGGGAAGCATGGCCTCAAGAGAGCTGATCGCGTACTTGGTTATTATCGATCCTTTAGTAGTGTATATTTTTACGTAATCTTTCAGGCTCTCAATGTATAATATGTCTTCAAGCATTACCTTCACCATTTTGCGGTCGGCACGGAAATAAAGGAAAGCATTATCAGTAATATCCTGGGTGTTAACCTGCGTTAGATTTTCATTGCGGACGTCCTGCTCAGGTAGAGCTTTGATAACGGCTTTCAGGAACCGATCAAAACGGATAGGCTTAACCAGGTAATCAGTAACATCCAATTCGAACGCCTTTACAGCATATTGTTCAAAAGCGGTCGTAAGGATAATCTTTGGCGGGTTAACCAATGTGGCGATCAACTCGAGGCCGGTAATCTGTGGCATCTGAATGTCAAGAAAAAGCAGATGGATGTGGTGTTGTTTGAGCGTGCTAATGCCCTGCACTGCGTTACCACATTCCCCGATAAGATTAAGCATGGGTAGCTGAGCGATATAACGACGCAATACCTCACGCGCAGGGGGCTCATCATCAATGATGAGGCAGTTATATTTCCTGATCGGTTCCATAATAGATAGTTTCGACCGCTTCGACAGGTGCAGTTGTTAGCGTTATCTTCAGATTCACAATATACATCTCTTCTTCATCATTGATAACCAGTTCATGTCTATCGGGGTACAAAAGTTCGAGGCGTTTGCGGACATTGGCAATTCCGATCCCCGGAGTTGCATTTTTACTGGTGATGGGTTTGCCATTGATCAGTTTCATCGACAGCTCATCGTTGTTTACAAGAATAGTGAGGCTGATCCAGGGATTCTCAGTTACCTGGCTTGCACCGTGTTTAAAGGCATTTTCTATGAAAGGCAAAAGCATTAATGGCGCAATTAAATGATCGCTTGCTTTCGGCATCTGAACAGACAGGTCTAAATCCTCATCATAACGTGCCGACTCCAGTGCAAAATAATCTTTGATCATCTTCAGCTCCTTTTCGAGTGGTACCAATGGTTTACTGCAATCATAGAGGATATAACGGAGCAGTTGAGACAGGCCCATGATCATTCCCGATGCCTTTTCAGAGACTTCCTGTGTGAATGAGTATATATTATTAAGCGTGTTGAATAGAAAATGCGGATGTAGCTGCGCTTTTAACATTTGCAGCTCTGCATTTGCTTTCTCCTTTTCCAGCATCAGTGCGGCTTGCTGCCTTTCATAAAAGCACTTCATCAGCTTAATGGCAGCTGCCACGCCACCTACGGTAATACTGCCCCTTAAGCCGGCCAGCATAGCTACACCAAACTGTACATAAAATGCGGGATGAGGTTCACGCGCGACCAGCGGCGATATTTTGTCTGCATTCAAATGGCGTATATAATCGATCACCGTCATGGATAAGAGTGCTGACAATGCCGCCGTTAAAAAAACCAGTATAGCCGCGCTTATGGTAGCCCAGCCATATCTGCCTGGCAATACCAGTTTAGGGATCACCAGATACATTAGCGTGTAAGCCAAAAACATACTTGGGATCAGATACATCAAGGTTTCCGGCGAGGTGATGATAAGGCGATGCAGAAATGGTTGTTGCTGCAATGCAGGTGACGGCGAGAACGAGTAAAGCAAAAGCTGAAACAGGAACCAGAGCAGCCAAAAACTGAGGTGCCGCGATATCCGCCACTTGATACTATTGGAATAAATAAATGGTATTTGCTGCATCAGACTTAATTACCATACTAAGATACACACAGGCAGTTAAAGGAAACTATTGCCGGCGACTTATTCGACAAACGCATTGCAGGGAACTATCAGATCATTTTGTCGTCGACCAAATGATTTGATAGGTAAAGATCAAGTGTATGTTTCCAAAAGGGCTACGTCTGGCTACTTTCCAGATTTTGTATGACCAACGACGGTAGATTTGAACAAAAACAAGCACTATGAAGGTACTATTGATCTTATTTTTTTTGACTTCTTTATCGTTTGCTGCGCTTGCGCAGATTGATACGACGAGCTATCCAAAGGAGCGCGAGGAAATCCGCCAACTTCTGCGCAGCCAGGGCCCCGGAACAAATATCGACTGCGCTGACATGATTGCAGTAGGGCCTAAAGGTGACATTTCTTTCACCCGCCAGCAATGGATAGAAGCGCAGAAAAAAGAGAAGCTGGTGTTCAAGTCCGTAAGGCCGGTACCCGGTAATGAGTTCATCCGAATTTATGATGGAACAACAGCGGTGGTCAACCTGCTGATCAACGTGAATATCGTTGTTGATGGTCGCGACCTGCATATCAAGGTACGCCGGTTAGAAGTTTACCACAAAGCCGCTGGCACATGGTGCCGTGTGGCTGGCCAGGGCACGCAGGTTGATGAGAACTTATTCCCGGTAAACAGTAAATAAATCAAATACTTCACGATAATGAAAATTAGCATCTGTACAGCTTTTCTGCTATTCTCTGTCAAATTCTGCATGGCTCAAAGCGCCGTTGAAAACGAGATTCGTAAGCTGGATCAATTGGAAGCACAGGCCACCATCAGCGGCGATACCATTACGCTGAAAAAGCTATGGTCGCCCGGCTTTGTGGTAAATAATCCGGCGAACATGGTTGTGAACGTTGCGCAGATACGGCAGCTGATGAAGGAAGGCAAGATCGCCTATACAACGTTCAGCCGAGTGACCGAAAAGGTAACCATCACCGGCCCGGTGGCAGTCACAATGGGTTATGAAGAAAATGAGCCAGAGAAAGCGACAGACAACGCAGGGAAGAAAGTTACCCGCCGGTACACGAACGTCTGGCTAAAGGAAGAGGCCGGTTGGAAAATCATTGCACGGCAAGCCACCATCATTGATGTAAAGTAAAGAAGTTTAAACCATAATTTCTCCACTATGAAAAAAACGATTCATCTGCTGATCGCTGTATCAGTATTGCACTTAGTTATTTTAGGTGTAGGTTGTAAAAAAGACAAAACACAAAAAGATCCGGATAAAGACACCAAGGGCCTCTACAGCTTTTCGAACACGGAATATACTGGCCTTGCGAACGTCGGCAATCATTATTTTCCCAGGCCGCTGTCGTTACGCTTTGGGGCGAAGGATAGCGTCACCGCCTGGTCGCGTTTAACGCTTAGTGTATGGCGCCGGGGTGATGTGCATGGCAAAATAACAAAAGTAGAAGAGGACGCCGAGGGGTTCACCTATGTGACGATACTTTTTGATCTGCCGGGGGATGAACAATACAACTCGCCTCAGGTGTATAGGATTTCTGCCGATAAGAAAACCATCACCGGTGGCTCTTCACCTATTATCTCCATGGTAGATATGAAGCTGTTCCCTAAAGATGCACCCAGTGTAGTTGGCGTTTGGGCACAGCCGGAGCATCCCGGTTGGTTCCCGGATGTAAACGTTATTTATTTTCTGGATAGAGGTGTAACCAATTATAAGCAAAACGGTGAGTTTATCCTCTTCGCATTTGATCCGGCACTTAACTTTGCAGAAAAATTTAAACAGGATGGCTCACGTATCACATTCTGGGGCGTTAACCCAGTAGTGACGGCGAACAAAATTACCAGTATTCCATATTATGGCGTGCTCTCTGCTGATGGCAAGATATTATATGTTGATGCCTACGAGTTTTCAGCGGTACGTATAACTACCTCATTGAGTACATCTGAAGGGTATGGACCAAGGGGGATGACGCCGTGGCTAATCAGGCAGAACTAAGATGCATTAAAATCGATCTTGACGAGGATATTTATACTAACTCAATCCTAAAAATGAATTAACGATACAAATTATCAGATAAGATGAGTGAGGGATGTCAATGCATCCTTCAGACCGTAAAAGAGCATTAAGAACAAAAAGCCTTCAAATTACTGATTTGCAGGTTTTTTTGTTTCTGATGCTATACAGTTCCTGCAAAGGATCGACAAAATTGAAATGGGTGAATCAGTGCGTGGTACTATTCTCAAAAATCAGACACCGAAATGTATAAGCCACAGGCATATTGAATGTTCAATAATTGAACAACGAGCTTTCCATTAAAAAAAAGACACCCAACCGGTGGGATTGCGCGGAGCCATGAGGTTATATCATACACGCTTTCACATTTGGTCTTTAAGTAGAGTTAATTCGTCCTCAATCGGATAATTTGTCCGCTATCGGACAAAATACATTGTTTTTATTTGCTTAATTCTCTGTTTAACAGATGATTAAGTTTGGTATAACGCTTGCAAATAACAGGTAAATCATATCGCAATTATATGGATACTGTTATTGACGACAACGTCGTTCACAAAAGGAGGAGAAACAGGCTCATTATTTCACTTTCGGCAGTTGTGCTGCTCATAGTAAGTGTACTCTGGTTTCGTAGTATTTTCAGCTCCTCTATTCAACGTGCCGAATTTACCACCGCCGTTGTGGATAAAGGCAATATTGAGAACACCCTTAACGCCAATGGCGAAGTGCTGCCTGAATTTGAAGAGGTAATAACTAGCCCGGTAAACGCAGCCATTAAAACCGCGTTGATGGACGCCGGTAAAAAAGTAAAGGCAGGCCAGGCTATACTGGTGCTCGATAAGTCTGCAACGGAAAATGAATATACCAAACTCCAGTTTCAGCTCGAAACCAAACGTAACGAAATAAAAAAGCTAAAGCTTGACCTCAACAAAAGCTTTTTTGATATACAATCAAACAACGATATAAAGCAACTACGCATAAGCAGTTTGCGAGATGCGGTGGAAAACGCTAAACGCTTGTTTAAGGCAGGTGGGGGTACCCGTGAGGATATTGAGCAGGCGGAGCTTAATCTTAAAGTGGCTTTGCTGGAAAAAAAGCAACTGGAAAACGAGATCAGGAGTAAGCAGCAGACCATGCAGGTAGAGGTTAAGGAAGCCGAGATTGCCGCTGCTATACAGCAAAATGATTTAGCCGAGCTGCAGCGCAAGCTTAAACTTGCCAATGTGTCTGCCACACGCGACGGTGTAATCACTTATATCAACAAGAACATAGGTGCCTCGGTTCATGAGGGCGATGTGCTGGTACGCATTGCCGACTTACGCAGCTTCAAAGTATCTGGCAATATCAGCGACAACTACCTCGATCAGTTACGTGCTGGTATGCCGGTGATTATCAGGGTCAACGATACACCGCTGCGCGGTCATGTGTCAAACGTGTATCCGTCTGTTCAAAACGGCATAGTAAGCTTTGATGTGCAGCTTGATGAGCGTAACAATAAACAATTGCGCCCTAACATGAAAGTTGAAACCTATCCGGTTACCGCAGCGCACAGTAACGTGATGCGCTTGCCCAATGGTGCTGCACTTAAAGGTCTTGGCAAGCAAGACGTTTTTGTGGTTAGTAACGGTAAGGCTGTTCGCCGATCAGTAACCATTGGCATGAGCAATTTTGATTATGTGGAAATTGTTGATGGCCTTAAACCAGGGGAGGTTGTGATCACCTCTGATATGAGCGAGTATAAAAACGCTAAGGAAATACAGATAAAGGATTAAGCGCCATGAAAAAAATAACTCTACTCGCTTTAACCTTCATGTTTATAAGTATAAGAGCGCTTTGCTATGCTCCGGCGGATACGGTACACCTGACACTTACAGAGGTTATAGAATTGGCTAAAAAAAATTCCATAGCGGCCAAGCAAGCCATTTCTGAAAAAGAAAACAAATACTGGCAATGGCGTAGTTATAAATCCGCCTATCAGCCACAATTATCATTGAGTGGCAATTTGCCTGGCTATAGCAAAACTACAACGCAGGTGTTGCAGCCAGACGGATCAATTCTGTTTCAGCAGATTCATAATGATAATTCCTCGCTAACGCTTGATTTTAGTCAGAGCATTACGGCTACCGGCGGCACAGTTTATGGCACTACAGAGTTGCAGCGCTTTACGGACTTTGACCGGAATAACGTTCTTTACAATGGCGTTCCTTATGCCATAGGTTACAGCCAGCCACTGTTTCAATACAATAGCCTTAAGTGGGACAAGCGTATAGAGCCCCTTAAATATAAAGAGAGCACCCAAGCTTATATTGAGGCACAGGAACAAATAGCGGTTACCGTGGAGGGATACTTTTTTGATTTATTGCTTGCTCAGGTGAGCCTCCGCGTAGCCGAAACTAACTTAAGTAATACCGAGCGTATTTTGCGCATAGCTAACACCCGCTTTGAGTTAGGCAAAACCTCCAAGAACGAGCTGTTGCAATTGCAGTTGGAACTGTTGAACGCCCGTAAATCAGTAGGGGTGGCCCGCCGGAACATTGAAATTGCTACGCTTACATTACGCAGCTACATAGGCTTGGAGGGCGATACGCAGCTTGCGCTAACCATGCCCGGCGTAATAAGCCGCATGGATGTAAATGCCGAGACGGTATTGGCAGAAGCTTTTGCCAACCGCTCAGACGCGATAGCGTTTGTGCGACGTTTGGCCGAAGCTAAACGCGATGTAGCTAAAGCCAAAGGGCAAAGCGGGTTAACGGCTACCTTAACCGCAAACCTCGGTTTTTCTAACAGTGCGCGCAGTATAGCCGGCGTGTACCGCTCACCGCAAAATCAGCAGTTGCTTCAGTTGCAATTTGCCATACCCTTGCTGGACTGGGGCCGGTCCAAGTCACGGGTAAAAACGGCACAGGCTAATGAGCAGTTTACTGAATATGCCGTAGAGCAGGATAAACAGGTATTTAAGCAGGAGATACTTACGCAGGTAACGTTGTTCAACATGCTTAAAGAGCAAATTGCCCTTACCGCCCAGGCAGATAGCATTGCAGGCGAAAAGTATCAAATAGCGAGGGAACGCTACGTGCTGGGCAATTTGAGTATTACCGACCTCAGCATAGCTTTTCAGGAAAATGACCAGGCTAAGCGCGATTATGTAAATGCCCTGCGCGATTTCTGGGGGGCGTATTATCAGCTCCGTTATCTATCACTATACGACTTCGAGAAAAAACAAAAAATAACTTATTAAATAGTAAATTCAAGAATGATGATCTCTTTACAAAACATTGAAAAGGTGTATCGTACTGATACCATACAAACACTGGCGCTTAATAACATTAACCTGGATGTAGCTAAAGGCGAATTTTTATCAATCATGGGTCCGTCGGGCTGCGGTAAGAGTACACTGCTAAACATCATGGGTCTGCTTGATGCGCCATCGAAAGGCAGTGTAAAGATTGATGACCAGCAAACCAATAGCTTTGGCGACAAGCAGCTGGCAGGCTTTCGCAATAAAAAACTTGGATTTATTTTCCAGAGCTATCACCTCATTAATGATCTGCAGGTGCTTGATAATGTGGAATTGCCTTTATTATACCGAAATACTACAGCAAAGGAGCGCCGTCAACTGGCTGCCGAAGCACTTGAAAAAGTAGGGTTAAGTAACCGCATGAAACATTTTCCTACTCAGCTATCCGGCGGACAAAGGCAGCGCGTTGCCATTGCCAGGGCAATTGTGGGCCGTCCTGAAATTATCCTTGCCGATGAGCCTACCGGCAACCTTGACAGCGTGATGGGTAATGAGATTATGGACATACTCACCGGCCTTAACCAAAACGAAGGCACTACCATTGTGATGGTAACGCACGACGAAAATATGGCCCGCAAAACGCATAGGCTGGTAAGGTTATTTGATGGCTCACAGGTTCAATAATCAGTTCTTTAAACGGATTCATCATGCTAAAAAATTATTTTAAAATAGCCATTGCGGTACTCAAAAGGCGCAAGTTCTTCACCTTCATCAGTTTGTTTGGTATCAGCTTTACCATCACCATTCTTATGGTTGCTACGGCTTTTATCGATAAGGTATTAAACGATACTTACCCCGATAAAAAGCGCGACCGATCGCTGTATATATCCAAAATTGAGCTTCGTGGCAAGGAGTCTATGAACGGTGGTACTATGTCCTATTATTTCTTAGATCATTTTGTAGGGAGCTTAAAAACGCCAGTTAAAATGGCCATATCATCATTTTGGCAAGGCACCAACACGTATGTAAATGATAAAAAAATTGCCATCAATTATAAATATGTAAATGCTGATTACTGGGATGTGCTGGATTATGATTTTATTGAAGGCAAGCCTTTCAGCAAACAGCAGATAGATAATGGCGAGCGCGTTACGGTAATATCAGAAGACGTTAAAAAACAATACTTTGGCAACGATGGGGCGTCGGTGGTTGGCAAATATATAGAGGCAGACAATGTTAAATACCGTATCAGCGGCGTGGTTAAGAGTGTACCCATAACCGCTTACCAATTTTATAGTGATATGTATCTGCCTTATACGGTAGCCAAAGTAGATTATAAGGATACCGGTTACACGGGCACATTCATGGGTATTATACTGGCCCCATCAGCAAAAGATGTAGACAAGATGCAGGCTGAGTTTGACCAGATGGCAAAGAAGATACCTATTCCGGATAAGAAAATGTGGGATCATCTGAATGTACATGCCGACTCATATATTGAGAGCTACGTGCGCTCCGGCAATGAGCAAAGGTCTGGAATGGCTATCGCACTTACTGCTTTAGGATGTTTTGTATTGATGGTTACCCTGCTGCCCACGCTCAACCTGGTCAATATTAACATCACCCGTATTATGGAGCGGTCATCTGAGATTGGTGTGCGTAAAGCCTTCGGTGCTTCGTCGCGCACGCTCGTATATCAATTTATTGTGGAAAATATCATACTTACATTTATTGGCGGAGCGATAGGTATTGTGTTGTCGTTCATTAGCCTGCAACTCATCAATAATGCGCAATTAATTGCCAACCTTCAGCTAAATATCAATTTTACTGTGTTGGGGTATGCTATGTTGATATGCCTGCTTTTTGGCTTGCTATCGGGCGTCTATCCGGCATGGCGCATGTCGAGGCTAAATGTAGTAACCGCCCTTAAGGCGTCGTAAGTATTAAACTTAAAAAAATTAAAAATGGTAAAGCATTTATTTAAACTGATATGGAATAAGAAGAAACAGAACTTCTTATTACTCTCCGAAATATTTATCTCGTTCATGGTGATGTTTGGTGTGTTCTCCTTCGGTGTGTACGCCTTCAAGAACTATATGGCGCCCATGAACTTTGAATATGAAAATATTTGGGTAATTAACTACATTAATCCGCTTAAAACAGATAATGCAGACTCGCTGGAAATGTTTTACTCAGGCGTAAAGCGGAATATTAAAGCGGTTCCTGGTGTTACAGAGGCAAGTTACGTAACTAACAATTTTCCCTTTTCTTTTTCAATGATGACTACGGGAATAAAAATTAATGGTAAGGATGTTCAAGGCATTAATAACTATAAAGTTGATGAAGACTATTTGAAAACGCTGCAGGTTTCGCTGCTTGAGGGTCGGTGGTACGACAAAGGCGACGCAGGCATTAAAGACCGACTTGTAGTGATAAATAAAAAGCTAAAAGAGGTTGCCTTTGGCAAAAACAGCGCCGTAGGTAAACGTATTGGTAGCGAAGGGGGTAAGGGCGGCCAGCTGGTGATAGGTGTAATAGATGATATGAAAAGCTTTGGCGATTACAATCCGGCAGAATCCGGCTTGTATGAAAGGATAGATACCGCCGATTATAAATGGACAAGCAGTATGCTGGTTGAAGTTAAACCTGGAGCCGATGCCGCCTTTGAAGCACGGCTGTATAAAACCATGGCCAGTTCACTCAAGAACGCCAACGTGGAGATAGAGCACTTAAGCAATAAACTTACCGCCAAAAATAAACTTACCCTAGTGCCGCTCATCATCCTCTCTATCGTAGCGGCATTTTTAATCATCAACGTAGCGCTCGGTTTATTTGGCGTATTGTGGTACAATATCAACAAACGTCGTGGCGAAATTGGTTTACGTCGGGCTATTGGCGCATCGGGTAATTCTGTATCAGGGCAGTTGGTGAGCGAGTCGCTTATACTGGCCACGTTCTCATTGCTCATAGGCTCGTTTTTTGCCGTACAATTTCCGCTGCTCAACGTATTCGATTTGCCGGCTATGGTCTACGTTATTTCCATCTTGCTAACCGTTGCATTTATCTATCTGTTGGTATTGATATGTGCCTTGTATCCGGGCAGGCAGGCTGCTAATATTTACCCGGCAGTTGCCCTGCACGAAGAATAATTACGACCTTAGCACTACGTATGATATTAATCATTGATGATGATATGGCTGTACGCACATCGCTGCTGTTGCTTTTGAAAGGCGAACGGTACAATGTGCAGGCGGCAGGTACGCCGGTTGAGGGCTTGCTGATGGTAAAAAAAGCAAGGCCTCAACTGGTTATACTTGATTTAAATTTCTCTATAGATACCTCGGGAGAGGAGGGGCTTGACCTGTTGCGGCGTATCAAAAACATTGACCCGGAACTGCCCGTAATATTAATAACAGGCTGGGGTAGCATTGAGCTTGCTGTAAAAGGCATGAAGCTTGGCGCCAACGATTTCATCAATAAGCCCTGGACCAACGAGCATTTATTACAATCGGTAAAAACGTTTCTTGAGTTAAGAGGACAAACAGGCACAAAGCAAAGTCGCAAACAGCTTGATGCCAAATATAACTTTAAGCACATTATTGGGCAGGACGAGAAGATAGTTGAAATATTAGAAACTATAGGTCGCGTAGCATCAACGGATGCCTCAGTGCTGATAATGGGTGAGAGCGGTACGGGCAAGGAACTTATTGCTGAGGCTATTCATCAAAACAGTTTGCGACAGAACAAGCCTTTTATAAAGGTGAATTTAGGTGGTATATCTACCTCACTGTTCGAGAGTGAAATGTTTGGCCACATGCGCGGTGCGTTCACAGATGCACGTTTTGACCGTACAGGCCGCTTTGAAATGGCCAATAAGGGTACTATTTTCTTAGATGAAATTGGCGACCTTGACCCAGGCAGCCAGGTAAAACTGCTGCGCGTGTTACAGGATAGAACCTACGAGGTGCTTGGCAGCAGCCGTACTAAAACCGTTGACGTGCGGGTAGTTTGCGCTACCAATAAAAACTTGAATGAAATGGCGGGTAAAGGTACTTTCAGGGAGGATCTTCTGTACCGTATTAATTTGATCACCATTTACTTGCCTGCTTTGCGTGAGCGGCCAAACGATATACCGTTGCTTGTAGAGTATTTTATAGGCAATCTTAAAGAAATATACAAACGACCTAATCTTACGGTTACCGCGCAAGCAATGAAATGGCTGCAACAGTTGTCGCTACCGGGAAACATCCGTCAGCTAAAAAACATAGTGGAGCGCACCGTGCTTGTAAGTAAAGGCGATCAGCTTGACATCAACGACTTTAAAGGTCAGATTGAAGCTGTGCCGGTACGAAAAGGGAATACCAATTTGCCGGATGTTGGAGACCTGACTCTTGAGCAAATGGAAGTGCAGATGATAAAAAAGGCGATGGAATACCATCAGAACAAAGTGGGCAAGGCAGCACGATCTTTAGGGCTTACTCGTAGTTCGCTGTATCGTCGACTGGAAAAGTATAATATACCTTACGATGAAACTGAGGACTAAATTCATCTTGTTTGTAAGCATTTTGCATTTGCTTGCATTGGTGCTCACATTCTATATATTTCGTGAAAACAGGGTGTTTTTTATCCTTTGTGAGGCGCTGGTCATCGTTTCAATTACCATAGCATGGAGTTTATACCGCCAATTGATACAGCCGCTTAAGTTTTTGATGGCCGGTATAGAGGCAATAAAGGATCAGGACTTTAATATTGAATTTTTACCTACAGGTAAGTATGAGGTCGACCAGATGATAGGCGTTTATAACCAGATGATTAGTCGCCTGCGTACCGAGCGTACCATCCAGGAGGAACAGCATTTCTTTTTAGAAAAATTAATTAATACATCTCCCACCGGTATAATCATTCTCGATTTTGATGATAACATACAACAGGTAAATCCCCGAGCACTGCATCTGCTGCAAATGGACAAAAAAGCCGTAGTAAAGCATAAGTTGAGCGAATTGTCCGGCGATGTTTTTAAGCACATAGGCACGCTAAAGACCGGCGAAACGTTGACGATAAAACTTGCCGGCCACACTACCGTGAAGCTGCAGCGTTCGCATTTTATTGACAGGGGCTTTCCCAGGCACTTTGTGATGTTGGAGGAGTTGACTGCTGAAATTATAGCAGCCGAAAAGAATACCTATGGCAAGGTAATCAGGATGATGGCACATGAAGTGAACAACACCATTGGACCGGTAAATTCCATACTACAATCGGCCTTGAATACCGAAAAGTTATGGCATAACGCCGAAACCGCTACCTTGCAAGAAGCTTTGGAGGTGGCGATGGCCCGCAATTACAGCCTCAATGTGTTTATGCGCAATTTTGCTGACCTGGTAAAACTGCCTGATCCGCGAAAAACAAACGTTGACGTCAACAGACTCTTAAATAACGTGGTTAAGCTGATGCAACTCTCGGCTGCGGATAGAAATATCAACTTGATTTATACTGATTTAGGCAAGCCCTTTTTTGCGAGCGCGGATGAACAACTATTGGAGCAGGCGCTGGTAAACATTATAAAAAATGCTTTTGAAGCAATTGGTTCCGGCGGCAATGTGATCATACAGCTTGATCAGCAAAAACGTAAGCTAACTATTGAGGATGACGGTCATGGCATAACCAATGAAGAAAGTGCTTTGCTATTTACACCATTTTTCAGCACCAAAAAAGATGGTCAGGGCATTGGCCTTACGCTTGTACGCGAAATACTCTCCAAGCACAATTTTTCCTTCGCCTTAAACGCGCGACAGGAGGGGGGCGCCATCTTCAGTATTTCTTTAAGCTAACGACTATCATTAATTTCGATAACGCTGTTAATGGTCTAGCAGCCTCCGGTGATAATTTACCTGCCCTAAGTGATAGCTAAGGTGCATGGCTAAATGAACCAGAAAATATTCGGTGGTTAACTTTCCGCCATTTACCTCCTGAGGGTACTCGGCTTTTAACTGTTCGTCACTAATTGTGGGAAGTGTGGCTTCTATGGTGTCGATAGTTTCTTCAATGCGGCGAATCAATTCGTTTCGGGGTACGTTTCGCAACGAAAACTCTTCCGGACGGTTACGGATATAGCCGCTTTTACCAAGCACAGCACCAATATAAGTGTTAAGGTTGCCCGCCAAGTGCAGGCAAAGGTTGCCGGCCGAATTGAGAATGTTATGGTCAATTCGCCATATATTGCTTTCGTCGCTATATTGAATAAGTTCTTCTTTCAGTTTCCGCAAATCGCGGGCGAAAAGGGATTGTAGCGTATCAGTGAGCATAGTATTTATCTGACGATGAAGTTATGTATTTATTCACTTAAAGCTTAGCTAAATCATCAAGCGCCGGCCTTTACATCATCGGCAAAAGCCACATTATAATAACGATTGGGCTTTAAGTAAATGATATTCTTTTGAAAATCAAACACCGTATTAAATCGCTTTAACACATCGCTGCCAAGATAGTGAACATATGTACCGGGCAGTGGCTTACCTTGTGTCATGATTTGTGCGGGTACATTGGTAAGCTTAAAACGCCCTAATCTTAAACTTTCAAGTCGGGCGGTTATTACAGGTATTTCATTGCCTTTGGTTCCGTGCATAATTACCTTTTTTATCACGGGCATTTTATCGCCCGGGAATTTGGAATTTATGAGCACCTCATTATCCAGCATGGCAGCCCGCTGGTAACCTAAATCAAAAAAGAAAAGGCTTTTACTGCTGATGCCACTTTGTGTAATTTCACTTTCGATGAAGGGCTTGTTCCTGATGTAAGTGAGTTTGAATTTTTTATAACCCTTATCCTTTGTGATCTGCGTAGGCATCTGCGAATGAACAATCATCTTGTTTTTATTATAATCCAGTTCAACTATATAACCATCAAACAAGTCCCAGCCCAACAGGCCATCTACTTCGTTGCCGGCGGTGGTTATATCGTAAATCTTACTTTCAAATACCTGGTTTCCAATTTTCACATCGTAAATAGTGTCGTAAAGCTTAAGCTGAGATTTCACTTTTTTCTTCAGGCTTTCATTGATGATGCAAACGTCGTTGGCACCCGAGTCAAAGTTCAGTAGCAGTGAGTCGATGTTGTTAACCAGTACCTGAACATAGTTGGTATTGAACCGGTTGATAAAAAAGGGTAGGGTATCATGAATAGCGAGAGGTGCCTTGCTATAATCTTTCACGACAGGGCTTTGCACACGTGTAAGGCATGAGTCTTTGCCCGCAAGCAAAACAATAAAGTCCTTATTTTCACCTGGTTTCAAGGTAAATGTAAGGGAATCTGTATCTGTTTTAAACGTGAACTTGGTTGCCCGTGTCAATTTACCGGTTGTAAAGATGTCTGTCTTCACGGCCGGATTTATATGCCAGTTGTACGCCGCCATTCGCTCTTCAAGTATCTTGGCTGTACTTGCATTGGCCCGTATTATCGGTAGCTTATTTTGTGCGAAAGTGTAAAATGATTGAAAGATAAGAGCAAGGCTTACAATACATTTTATGCTTATGGATGATAATAGCTTATGTTTCATTTACGGCGACAAGATACTTCTTAAAATATCAATTTATAACCCGCACCACGAATACTCATCAGCTGAATACTTTGATCATCTTTAAGCATCTTGCGTATATGGCTCATAAAAACATCCATACTCCGGGCGTTGTAAAAGCTGTCGTCTCCCCATATTTCCAAAAGCGGTACCGAACGTGCAAGTAAAGTGTTCCGGTGTTGCAGCAATAGTTTCAATAAAGCTGTTTCCTTGAAGGATAATGTATAGGAAGCAACCGGTGTTACCAATTGCTGGCTGATTGTATCTAATTCACAATTGCCAAATCTGATACGTCCGGATGGCTGTTCGTCAGGCTTTGTTTTGTTCCCGAACCTGGTAAGCAATGCTTCCATCCGCACAAGCAATTCGCCCATATTGAATGGTTTACGAAGGTAGTCGTTGCCGCCGCTTTTAAAGCCTTTGATAACGTCTTCCGGCAGTGACCTGGCACTCAAAAAAATGATGGGGATGCCACTATCGTGCTTGCGTATATCTTCTGCCAGCGAGTAACCGTCCTTCAGCGGCATCATAATATCCAGTACGCAAATATCAGGTGGAGCTGCCTCATAGTACTCCAGCGCCTGCTGGCCGTTAACAGCCAGGGTAACATCATAGCCGCTGTTCAGCAAGCCATCAGTGATTATTTGGGCAAGTGTAGGTTCGTCCTCTGCGTAAAGTACTTTATATTTCATGATAAGCAGGTAATTCGATAATAAACTGACTGCCTTCGCCTGTCTCACTGCGAATGCTGATGTTACCACCATGTAATGTTACAATCTGTTTTACGTAGTGTAACCCCAATCCGGATCCCTTAACGTTATGAGTGCCTGCTTCCTCCGGAACGCGGAAAAAGCGTTCAAATATTTTGTGGTGATAAATGCGAGGTATCCCTGGGCCGTTATCTGCCACCGTAATGCAAATAAGATCCTTGTTTAACTTACAGTCGACTGTTATCTGTGCATCTGTTCCGCTGTATTTTAATGCATTATCTATCAGGTTGTAAAATACACTGGTAAGGTGTACCGGGTCGCCATCCACGAAACAAGGTTCCTCGGCCGGATGATAAATAATTGTTGCACCGGTTTGGCTATTGCGCAGTTGCATGGCAGCAACTACGCTGGCCAAGCCCTGTTGTACATCGTAGAGCTCTTTGCGTAATACTATTTCGCCATTGTCCAGCTGGTCCAGGCTCAGCACTTTGTTAATCATCATGTTTAAGCGCTGAAGCTCGGACCGGCTGATCTCGAGATAGTTTTCCAGCTTGGCAGGGTCGCTGTGAAGCTGGTAACGGCTTACTGCATCCAGGGCCGCTTCAATCACAGAGACCGGCGTTTTCAATTCATGGGTCATGTTTCCGGTAAAGGTTAATTTGGCTTGCGTATACAACTGCTGACTACGTATCAAACGAAAAAGGAAAACGAATGCCATGCCCGTCAGTGCAAGCATCAGTGACGATGAGATAAGGTAGTAGCGCATACGGTAGATGACCACCTTATTGATAGAGGGGACGATTAGCTGATAACTATGGAGGAAAAAGTTAATGTTATAAGAATACAATAAACTTTTATAATCCGCTTTTCTGGATTTTTTCCAAAGTGCTTGTGATTCGGGTTTACCGTTGTCGTAATTATACAATACATGATAAAAGGGCACATTCAAACGGCTCCGGTCAAATTCAGATTTTACAATGCTGTCCATCCTTGCCAAATCCCGGCGATCAGCCGCCTGTATAGAAGCTTCTGTTTCTCCTGCATCGTAAAAACGAACGACGCGCGGCTTGGAAGGTTTTACTTTATTATTGGCGACCCTCAGGCTGATGTCTATCAGTGTACTATCATCATTCAGATCCGATCTGAAACGCCCGCTTACATGCCGTTTGCGCATGTTGGTAAAGGCTTGCTTGAATTGCAACCATTCCGGCGACAAAAAGAAATTCCGGAAGTTCTGGCTTTTTTCATGCCCCTGCACCACACTCAGGTAATCGTTCATGCTGGCGGCACGGCTAACCGCCTGCTCCATGTCGCGCTTTACCTGCTCGCGTTGTGCGTCAAATAATTGGATCAGCCAGGCTGTCTGAAGGCCGATGCTTACAAGTATCGTTAATCCGGCAAGCGGATAAGCATAACGTTTGGAGAACCATTTCATATTACGAAAATGATGATTAGCCGGCTGTTTATTATACCTACAATATACGATTTAACCTTGTTTAACATTGCTTAACGAGCCTTAACCGGGGCTTGAGGTAGGTTTGTAGCATGAAAAAGGTCATATTATTTCTCCTCATACTATTGCCGGGACTGGTCCACGCTCAAAAGATATCTGGTAAAGTGGTTGATGCCTCGGGACAGCCGCTCGACGCAGCCACAATTACTTTGATAAAAGATGAAAAGCAGGTTGCCTCAGCATTTGCAGACCTCGGCTCATTTTCTTTTACCTATAACGAAGCCGGAACTTATGTGGTTAAAGCCAGCCTCATCGGCTATCAGCCAGCGTCAGTAACCGTGATACTACCCAAAGACAGTCTGCTTATTACCATGCAAACGGATAATAAACAGCTGAGTGAAGTGACTGTTTCTTACCGCCGCCCGGTTATTGAACGGCAGGTTGATCGCGTCAGTTTCAATGTGGAAAATAGTATTCTGGCATCAGGCGGAAGCGCATGGGAGGCGCTCACAAAAGCGCCCGGTGTGCAGGTTAACGCCAGTAACGAAGTGACGGCGAATCGCAAAACCGTGAAATTGTACATGGACGGCAAGCCGCTTCAGCTTTCGGGCGATGACCTTTCCTCTTATCTGCAGGGCTTGCCTTCCGATCAAATTTCAAGGATAGAGGTTTATTCAAATCCACCGGCCCGGTTTGAAGCCCAAGGCGCCTCGGTAATTAATATAGTGACAAAGAAAGGTAAAAAGGAAGGTTTAAATCTCGCGCTCAACAGCGGCTTGCTGCAAGGTATTTATACAGGTTATAACGGCGGAACGACTTTTAATTACCGAAAGTCAAACTGGAACTTATATGGCAGCTACAGCTATACGCATCGCCATTCATTCCAGGATCACGATACTGATATCGATTTTGGTAACGCATTCTGGAGCAGCCTCAACAGGAATGTCTATCAGTCGGATAATCACAATTATCGCTTAGGGGCAGATTATCAGATATCCGCCAATCAGGTACTGGGCGTTTTGGTTACCGGTAACAATCGCAAGGGGACAACCAACGGGCGTAGCTTTACGGATATTACTAACCAGCAGCAGGTGATCGATTCAACCTTAACGACAATTAATCTTGTGCCCGGCAGAGGTAGTCAATACACCTACAACCTTAATTATAATATTAAACTGGATAGCGGAAAAAGGAGTTTGAATATTGATGCTGATTATTCGCCTTACCGGACCACTTCTAACGCCTATGCCGATAATCAGTCTTACTTGCCCGACGGTACCCCTACTGATAACCGTTTTCATATTTACACGCCAAGCCAGCAAAAGATTGATATTTATTCCGCAAAAATCGACTATAACTTTAAAGCCTGGAATAGCTGGGACGTAACCTCCGGTGCAAAATACAGCAGTACAAAAAGCCGGAATGATTTTACCTATTATGACCGTACAGGCGATGCGCTTACGCTGATCCCCGAAAATGGCAATCGCTTTATTTATCGGGAGGATAACGCCGCACTTTACACGAGCCTGTCCGGAAGTATCGGCAAATGGACTTTGCAAGGCGGTTTACGGGCCGAGTATACCCGTGCCAAAGGTTATTCGGTAACCTTAAATACTACAAATAAAAGAAACTACCTGAAGCTGTTCCCAACCGTATTTGCACAATACAAACTAAATGAGGATCAGCAATTACAGTTGAATTATGCTTACCGTATAGAGCGCCCTGAGTACAATCGCCTTAATCCTGCAAAGCGCTATCTGTCGCCCTACAACATCTACGTGGGTAACCCAAGCTTACAGCCGGCATTCGTACATAACATAGAGCTGAGTTATGCCTATAAAGACTATAACGTAACGGCCTATTACACGTCAACCAATGATGTTTTTACCAACATAAACATCCAGGATAACCAAACGAAGATTTATTATGGCACTCATGCTAATCTCGGCCTGAGCGCAATTGCTGGTGTAAGGTTGAGCGCGGCTCTCCGCCCACTTGAGTGGTGGGAGATTAATGCTATAGCCGACGGTTACCGCCAGCGGGAGGCTTCTGCTTACCTTGACAGTAAATTTGATTACCACCTCATTTCATTTGCCGGAAACCTTAACCAAGCGTTCACCATCAACGCTAAGCAGGGTATAAAAGCAGAGCTTAATGCCGGTTGGTATGGCCGGGGCATACAGGGCATTTACCGTAACGGCGCTTATGGACAGGTTGACGCCGGTATAAAAACCAACATCCTTCAGGGAAAAGGTTCATTACGCCTGGCGATAAACGATATATTTAATACAAACGTAAATAATGTCAGCATCAATTACCAGGATCAGAAGAGCAGCTTTTTTCACCATGTGGAAAGCCGAACGGTAGCGCTAAGCTTCACCTATCGCCTCGGTAAAAACATCACCGCTTCGCGCAACCGCTCAACCGCAAGTGAGGAAGAACGCAAACGTGCACAATAGGTAGTGTTTGAATATTACTTGAACGGGCTCCAACGCTTGCATATAGCTGTCGACCCTCGGCCGGCTTAGAGTCTTATCTTTTAGTCATTTCCTGTTGCTAAGCAGCAAAAGGGAAAACGTAGGCTGATGATATTTTTTACCATATGTTAAATGCATTGATTTTTAAGTTGCCAAACTTTGTATCATAATTAAACAATAATAAAAATGAGCAAAGTAGTTTTAATAACCGGAACAAACAGCGGCTTTGGTTGGCTTACTGCAAAGTCTGTTGCAGCGTTAGGACATAAAGTTTATGCAACTATAAGGGATACACAAGGTAAAAACGCAGAGCAGGCAAGGGAATTGGCTAAGATTGAAAATATCACCGTTCTGGATGTTTCTTTAACGGATGAGGTGAGTGTGCAAAAAGCTTTCGATACCATAATTGAGAAGGAAGGAACTATAGATGTTTTGGTGAACAATGCAGGTGCGGTCATCTTCGGGGTGCTTGAAGGTTCAACCACTGATGACCTGAACCGTATGTTAGATGTGAATGTTGTTGCCCCTTGGCGACTGATGAAGCTGGCGCTGCCTTACATGCGCAAGAAGGGAGAAGGGTTAATCATTAATGTATCGAGCGGTTGGGGCAGGTTCGCTGCGCCATTTACTGTAGCTTATGCAGCTTCAAAATTTGCCTTGGAAGGCTTAAGCGAGGGTTTGCATTATGAAGTGAGACCATTGGGGGTGGATGTGGCCATTGTTCAGCCGGGCACTTTCCCGACAGAAATGTCGCAGAAGGTTTGGGCTGGATCTGATGCTTCGGTTGCTGAGGAATACCAGGCAATTGCCGACGTTCCGAGCAAATTATTTGCGGCTATCGGTCATACGTTAGAAACGGTAAAACCTAACCCGCAGGAGGTTGCAGATGCAGTTGTGAACCTCATTAATTTACCGAAAGGCGAGAGACCTCTGAGAACAGTGGTCGATCCAGCAACCGGTGAAATAGTTAAAAGAGCCAATGATGCCGTTGCTGCGGAATTTGAAACAGCCATGAAAGCATTCGGTATGCAAGATCTTTTAAAGTAACTTTTATATTGTTTTTTATGAACGGTTCCATTTGCATGATAAAGCAAATGGAACCGTTCTATTTTACATAGGTTTCAGCATGCAATAGTGCTTATACAGCTCAATACTTTCTCTCACTGCAGGATCAATTGTTTGCGAGTTGCAACAATTAGGCAGATTGCGTTTAGATATTTATATTCATCAATGGTTATTTTTGTCGCACTATTATGCTCGAAACATTAAGGAAACATATTGAAAAGATCGTCCCGCTCACAGACGCAGAAGCGACACTGATACTCAATCATTTTTCCCTCAAAAGATATAAAAAGCATCAATTTATTATACAAGAAGGAGATGCGGTGAATCATCATTATTTTATAGTATCAGGGCTTACTAAACTGGTGTATAATGATAGCGCTGGCAAAGAGCATATTGTTTCCTTCGCGATGGAGGATTGGTGGGAGAGTGATTTCTATGCTTTTTATACACAAACTCCGGCTACTATGTCGCTGATATGCCTTGAAGATACGGTTATGTGCTGCCTTACGCTTGATGATTACCGGAAATTGTGCGACGAGTTTTCTAAGATGCAGAAATTCTTTCTGGAGAAGGCCAACTTTGGCTTTCTTGCTGCACAGCGGCGCATTCTTTCATGGCTTACTTCCAATACAACTGAGCGATACGAACAACTGCTTAAACAATACCCGGCACTTGTTCAGCGTGTACCTAAAAGTCAGTTGGCTGCTTATCTGGGTGTTTCCAGAGAAACCCTGAGCAGGTTGGATAATTGAAGGGGTGATCTACCTCACTCAATAATCGTGATGCATATCAACAGTGTATCTTGTTTGCTATCCTGAACTTTGCTTTATAAGTTAAACAGGCAGAAGTGCCGCAAAACAGCAAGCAAAATGGAAACAAGAATAATTAATCCCTGGAAATGGCAGGACGCCAGATATTATGTACAGGCAGTAGAAGCAAAGAACGTTGAAAGTACGCTTTACATATCTGGCCAGACGGCTATAAGCGACGACGGCATATCCAGCGATGAGGACATGAAAACGCAACTGACTAAAGCGTTGGCCAATCTGGAACGTGTAATTACCGAAGCAGGTTACGAATGCAAAAATATTGTCCGCTTAAATATCTACACTACATCCACGGCAGAGCTATGGCCTCATTTTTCCGTTTTTCAGGAATGGATAGAACAGCGTGGCGTAAAACAGGCGCTTACTTTATTAGAGGTTGTCAGCTTGTTTGAAACATTAAAGGTAGAGCTTGAAGCTACTGTAGTAAAGTAACCGTTTAGGTGATAAATACATACGTCCCCACTTTATTTAAAGGGACGTATGTATTTGTTTTGCCAAGGGCGAACGGATTTATGCCAACAACGCTATGGCTATTCCTCATCCGCACTATTCTTCATTTTCATTAACAGGGCATAAGCATTTTTAGTCACCAGTTGGGTCTTGTCGCTTATGTTGCTGCCGCTTATCTGCTGTTTGTCGTTTTGGCGGTTGCCGGGTTCAACATTCGTCATTTTAAAAGTGTTGTTGCTGTTACTTACAAACACATAGTATTTATTTTGCCAGCGTACAACGGCATCTTCAGGTACGGTAAGGGCAGTCGCATTGTTTACTTCAACTTCTGCATTCATAAACATCCCGGGCAGCAGGCTGGCGTCAAAATCTTCAAAGTGACAATGAACGTTGGCCATGCGGTCCTCGTTAAGGTTTTTGCTGATCAGGATGATCTCTGCATGGTGCTTTTTATCAGGTTCGGTGTTGTTATAAGCAATTACTTTTTGCCCGATAGATAATTGGTTGACGTCTTTCTCGAAAACATCCAGCGCGAGGTGTATGTCTTTCGGGTTTACCAGCTCAAACAACACATCGGTAGGCGAGGTATACTTACCGATATTCACATTCACTTTTGATACAAAACCGTCAATCGGCGAATGGATGTTAACGCTTTTGGAGATGTTTCCGGCGGTAAGCCGTTTGGGATTAATGCCTATCAACTCCAGTTTTTGAGCTAATGACTGCATGAGCACACGCTGCGTTTGCATCTCGGCCCTCGCTTGTTGAAAAACCTTGTCGCTGCTGGCTTTGCTCGCATTCAGCTCCTGCTGGCGTTTAAATTCCATTTCTGCAAAGCTGAACCTCTCTCGTGCAGACAAATAGTCTTGCTGCAGCTGAATGAATTGCATATCTTCCAGTACGCCCAATACTTGCCCTTTCCTTACATGTACGCCTGGCAAAAGGTCTGTGCTTTTTAAATAGCCTCCTAATGGGAAGCTTACGCTTACGGTACTTTGTGGCGGCACATCTATAGCGCCCTGGAGTTTTAGCGTGCCGGTTATGTCTGCGGTTACCGGGGTGCCAACTTCAATGCCGGCGTTTTTTATCTGTGCGGCCGTAAGCTTAACGATGGTTGTATCGGTAGGTTGTTTCTCTGTCTCGGTTTCGTTATTTGCCTCTTGGCCGCCACAGGCAGTAAGTAAGAGAACTGCACAAAAAATTATGTTATAAATCTTCATTGGGTGACTGTTATTGGTTGTTGAGTTTTTGTAATTCGATAACGGCTTGGTTGTATTGCTGCAGCATGTTTAAATATTCACTGCGGATGTTCACGGCCTGATCAACCAGTAATACCCATTGCAGGTAATCAATATCACCGCCGCTGAATTGCTTGTTGGCGGTGCTGATAATAAGGTCGGCACTTTTTAAACCCTGCTTTTCATAATAATTGAGGCTGTTGTTGTATTTCTGCACCTGCTGGCGAGCATTCTGCAATTGTGTTTGCAGCTGTAATTTTGCGTTGTTTGTACGTACCTGCGATGCCTGCCATTCGGCACGGGCAGCTTTGGCCCTTGATGCCTGCGCACCTGCAAACAGCGGTACGCTAATGCCTGCGCTTACATAGTTGAATCTTCTTCCGGCGCCAACGTAAGTTTCCTGTCCGTTGATGAATTGCAGGCCTACAAGGCTCTGATTATTATAGCCAATGAAGAAGTCCGGCGCTAACTTTGACCTTTCTGTTTTCCAGTTGTAACGTGCCGCCTCTGCCTGGTGTGCCAATAATTGTACCTGTGGCAGCGTGCCGGCACTATCAGCGACAACCGTATAATCAGCGTTTAATTTTAAACTGTCCATCAACGGCATGTATTCAACCGAATCCTGCAACAAGAGGTTGAATTGCTTTCGGCTCATTTCTATATCGGCCAGTACCAAATTCAATTGGTTATTTATCTGTTGATGGTGCGTTTCCGCGGTAGTTTTTTCCAGTATATTGGCTTCGCCTACCTTAAAACGCAAATTCGTTTTACTTTCAAACAGTGTATAGATGCTGTCTGCATAGCGTAACAGCTTTTTCCTCTCATTAAGCCCCACTAACTGGTAGTACAGGCGGCGTACTTCTGCTTTGATGTCTTGCTGCACTATCTGCGTTTGGGCACGAGCCGCAAGGTAGCTTTCTTTTAGTGCCTGCTTCTGGTTGCTATATACCGTGGGAAAACTGAATGACTGCTGTACACCGATACGCGTATCGTTCAATACCGTATTAAGTTGACCATAGTCGGCACTTAATTGAGTTTTAGGAACATCCAGATAACTGCTTTGGCGTATTTTGTTAGCCTCTTCGCTCAGCCGTGTGCCTTTTACCTGCAGGTTGTTTTTCAGGGCAATCTCAATAGCCTGACTGGCTGTAACCGGCACTTGTTGTGCCCTGGCAGACAGTACTCCCGAAGCTAAAAATAAGAGAACGAGAATAGCTGTATTAGGCTTTACCTTCACCTTACGTTCAAACAATAAGTATAACGCCGGCAGCACAAACAAGGTCAGGAAAGTAGCGGTTATCAAACCGCCTATCACTACTGTTGCCAGTGGTCGTTGTACTTCGGCGCCTGCGCCGTCACTTAATGCCATGGGCAAAAAGCCGAGCGAAGCAACAGCAGCTGTCATCAATATCGGGCGTAGGCGGTTGCGGGTGCCCTGAATTACCAGTTGCAGCGCATCAGTTATTTTACCTTCCTGTTTGATGCGGTTGAATTCTGATATCAATACAATACCGTTTAACACTGCCACACCGAACAGCGCAATAAAACCAACACCGGCAGATATACTAAACGGCATGCCACGCATGGCCAGGGCAAACACACCGCCAATGGCCGAAAGGGGTATGGCAGTATAAATAAGAGCGCCCTCTTTTACAGACGAGAAAGCAAAATAAAGCATCACGAAAATAAGCAGCAATGCCACGGGTACTGCAATGCTTAACCGCTTTTTGGCTTGCTGCAGATTTTCAAATGCACCGCCATAAGTAACGGTATAGCCTGGAGCAAGCTTAATTTTACTATCGATTTTTTGCTGTAACTCTTCTACGATAGATTGCACATCACGACCTCTTACGTTAAACCCAACGGTAATTCGGCGGCGGGTGTTTTCACGCTGAATTTGATTGGGCCCTTCAACTTCATCTACCGCGGCTACCTGGTAAAGGGGTATCTGATTGCCGTTGGGCGTGGCAATGAGCAGATTTTGCACGTCACTTAAATTGCGGCGACCCTCATTACCCACGCGAACCACTAAATCAAACTGCTTTTCGCCTTCATATAGCTTGCCCGCGGCAGCACCCGCAAACGCTGCGTTTACCGTACGGTTAATGTCGGCGATGTTGAGGCCGTATTTAGCAATCTCCGCCCGATTATATTTTACAACTACCTGGGGCATGCCGGTTACTTTCTCAATGTATAAATCTGCGGTACCGTCAACAGTTTTGCTGATGTTGCCGATCTGGTCGGCATACCGTGCCAACTGATTCAGATCCTCGCCAAAAACCTTACATACCACATCTTGCTTGGCGCCGGTCATCAGTTCGTTAAAGCGCATTTGCACCGGAAACTGAAAACCCATAGTTACGCCGGGTACTGCGTCCTGAACAGCCGCCGACATCTTAGATGCCATCTCCGGAAACGTTTTGGCGCTCGTCCACTCGTCTTTATTTTTTAACACGATGATCATATCACCACCCTCAATAGGCATTGGGTCGGTCGGAATTTCTGCGCTACCAATACGTGAAACAATCTTTTCAACTTCGGGGAATTTGTCCTTCAACAATTTGGATATCTGCTGAATGGTGCCTATTGTTGTGCTCAGGTTGGTGCCCACCAGCAAGCGTGTTTCCACTGCAAAATCGCCTTCCTCTAATTGCGGTATAAATTCACCACCCATACGACTAAATATGAGCACCGCTATGGCAAATAACCCAAATGCAACAGCCACCATTGTTTTACGTACTTTCAATGCCCTTTCCAGCCAGCGCTGGTAAACATTTTCTATACGCTGCATCACCCTGTCAGACAGGTTTGGTTTGTGTGTAAGCTTTTTACTTATGAAGATGGAGCTAATCATTGGCACATAAGTAAGTGACAGAATGAAGGCTCCTAAAATGGCGAAGGCCACTGTTTGTGCCATCGGCTTAAACATTTTGCCCTCGATACCTGATAGCGATAGGATAGGAAGGTAAACGATGAGGATGATGATCTGCCCGAAAACGGCTGCATTCATCATACGCGATGCTGAGCCGCTTACTTCTTCATTTAGTTCACTTTGCGAAAGCTGATTCACCGCCTGATATCTTCTTGAGAAATGGAGGTGATGTAAAATAGCTTCTACTATGATTACCGCACCGTCTACAATCAAACCGAAATCCAGCGCACCCAAACTCATCAGGTTACCGCTCACACCAAAAGTGTTCATCATGATGATGGCGAACAGCATTGCCAAAGGGATAACCGAAGCCACAATTAGACCGGCACGCAAATTCCCGAGAAAAACAACCAATACGAAGATTACAATTAAAGCACCCTCCAACAGGTTGTGCTCTACCGTACCGATGGCGTTATTCACCATTTTGGTTCTGTCTAGAAAAGGATCAATAACCAGGCCTTCCGGGAGCGTTTTCTGTATCTCTGCCACACGCTGCTTAACATTTTGTACCACTTCGGATGAGTTTTCGCCTTTAAGCATCATAACTATAGCGCCGGTTACTTCGCCCACCGGGTGGTAATTCAATGCACCATACCGGGTAGCCGCACCAAGTTTTACCTCGGCTACATGCTTAATCAAAACGGGCGTTCCGCCTGGAGCATTTTTTACTACAATATTTTCGATGTCGGCAATGCTCCCCGCCAAACCTTCGCTGCGGATGTAAAGCACCGTAGGCCCTTTCTCTATGTAAGCGCCACCGGTGTTTTGGTTATTGTTATGCAGCGCATTAAAAACATCGGCAATAGATAAATTCATGGCCTTAAGCTGAGCCGGATTAACGGCCACTTCATACTGTTTAAGCTCGCCGCCAAACGTAGATACGTCTGCCACACCCTTAGTGCCTAACAACTGCCGGCGCACCAGCCAATCCTGAATGGTACGCAAATCGGCAAGTGAATACTTACCTTCAAAGCCAGGTTCGGGGCGTAACACGTACTGGTATATTTCGCCCAGGCCGGTTGTTACCGGCGCCAGTTCGGGTTTGCTGGCGTTCTCGTCAATTTCTACCTGGGCAAGCCGTTCGGTGACCTGCTGCCGCGCCCAGTAAATATCGGCATCGTCATCCACCACTACGCTGATCAATGAAAGGCCAAACCGCGACATGCTGCGGCTTTCTTTAATTCCGGGTATATTGCTGATGGCTTGTTCTATCGGAAAAGTAATCAGGCGCTCCACATCCTGCGCACCAAGGGCGGGGGCTGTTGTTATTATTTGTACCTGGTTATTTGTAATGTCAGGCACGGCATCAATGGGTAAACGGGTAACCTGGTAAATGCCGTAAATAACCCACAGACCCATAAAAAGCCCGATAACCAGTTTGTTCTTTACAGAAAACTGAATGATTTTATTAAGCATAAAGCTGTATAATAAGTTGCAAAGCGAAGCGCCAACTGCAGTTTAAGCCGCAAAGCACACGCTAAAAAATTCAATAATTATTTACTCGAATTGCAACTTAGGCACATGGGGGCCTGAAGGGGGAAGACAGTGCCCTGTCTGGGCAATGCTGATGGGTATACTGCGGATATGTCTTTGTTACGGGCAGTACCAACGCTTTTGTGCTAAACAGGCGTACGGTAGGTAAAAATACGGGCTGGGTAATGTGTACGTCGGCCTTTTTAAATGGCAGTTGCATGTCACGGTCGTTATCATCATCGTCCATGTCGTCGCCCCAATAATGCATAGCCAGATAGTCGACAAAACCTACCTGCGTATTTCGCTCTTTATGTTCAGAGAAGTGCTGAAAAAGGATAGGCAGCTTAAACAACTGGTGCAACTCGGTTACATCAGCGGCAAGCAGGAAAAGCAATATGTATGCTAAAGCCTTTTTCACGCAGTAAAAATAGACAATCTGTTTACTCACTGAAAAGATCACCTCACTTTTTTACTTTATTGCAGGTAACAAGCTTGTTGTAAATGCCGGCGATCCATTTGCTTATACTTAAGTAAATGTTGGCAGTGTAAGTGGTAACCTTTACATTTGAGCATTATGAAATACCTTATCCGCACTGCTTTATTAGGCGTTTTAACATTCGGCGTTATCGTCACATCTTCTTTAATTGCTCATGCACAACACTTGTTTCCTCAAAAGCTTGAAGGCTGTAACACACAAATGTTTTGCCTAGATTGTGGAGAGCCCCAGGCAAGATATGATACCGCCTCTTTTAATCAGATTGCCGAAAAGATTAATCGAAACTATAACCTTAAAGGTGCAAGTGGTGCTGTTATATTTCAGGTTTTGGTTGACTCAGTAGGGCATGGTTGCACGCTAAGTTATACCGACGTTTCAAAAAGCCGTCTCAGTCAGGATATAATTAGCGGATTGAATGCCTGCAAATGGTTGCCAGCAATAGACGAGGGTAAGCCTACCACGTCGTCAATTAATGTTTTGTTTACACTGGCTAACGATCGCATCGTTGGTTCTATTCAACGTGTCGACAATAAAGAGTTTATTTCCAATGTTTCCTCTGCCGGTGAGGTGAAAATCTATAATACATCTTATAAATATACCAACAAGAACTTACCATCTTATAAGTTTGAAGTATGGCAAAAATCAAATTCAGCATTGCCTCAAGATATGAGTCAGAACTTAGCAATAAGGGATGATGGAGATGTATGGTATGCTACCTTGGGCGGATTGACCAGGTTTAAAAACGAAGTTTTCATCACGCTCGACAAATCCAACACGCCGTTTGAGGCAGATGAAAGTGTACATGCAATGGCTATTGATAAAAGGAAAAATGTTTGGATAAGTACCGATGACGCTATTTATAAATTTGATGGAAGTACATATGAAAAACTAGACTCAACAAAAGTTGGGGTAAATAGTGTTTACGATATCATACCCACCGATGACGGAGAATTACTGCTTTGTGACGATAAAGGTCTGTTCATCTACAATGATGGTAATTATAAAACCGTAAGCAGGGCCAACGAGCCACTTTTACCTTCAAATCGTGTTTACTACGCTTATCGTGATACCAAGAAACGCTTATGGATAGGCACGTTTAGCGGTAGCATAATGATTGACGAAAAACATCATGTAACCGCGTTTAATAAATCTCAAACACCGTTAGATGGTATCTGCATTTCCGGAGCTGTTGAAGACGAGGAAGGAAATATTTATTTCGGACTATTCGATTATGCGTCCGGCAATGAACGCGACAGACCTAAAGAAGGTATTGCAAAGTTGGATATGAGTGGAAAGTGGACTCACTACAACGATCACAATTCAGGGTTGCCATCAAACACGATCAATTCAATTTATTATGACCGGTTCGAAAAACTAATATGGCTGGGCACAAACGAGTCGGGCTTAATTCGCTTCGACCGAAAAAAGGACTGGCAAGTGTATCATCCTGAAAACTCCAAAGTACCCAGTACCGGAGTATACCAAATTTCTCAGGATTCAAAAGGCAAATTATATATATCAACTTCCAATGGAATGTTAAGAATGAGCAAGATTTAGTTATTATTAACGCGTTATTGATCGATGCGTTTAGTTGTGTGCCAGCGCTACTAAATCACGAACGAGACGCCTCTTAGCTGTTTTTACAACTTTCATTACTTGTTTTTGGAACGATCATTGATAAGTGATTAAATAAACATACGTCATGAAAAACCCATTCAAAAAACACAATAAAAACAACGCTCTGCTAATTGCAGGCATTATCGGCGGTGCAGTTGCAGCCGGTCTTATTACAGCGCTTATTATCCGCAACCGCCATGCGCTTGCAGATGCCGCTAAAGATGCCAAAGTACGTGCTACCGATTATTTAAATGATAAAAAGCAGCATTTGAAAAAACATAAAACTGATGTACACGAGCTTGCGGATATTATTTCGCATGCCTAATAATAGAGGCCCGCTAACAGCGGGCCTTTTTAGTTTTAAAGGATTTACTACTGTGTAAATACCTTTACTTCAGCCCTCAGGCATCCAACGGTGGGTGGTTTCGCAATGTAGGTGAAGTGTTGCCGTCTATTCTATTTTAATAAACAATGTGACACATCAAGCGTATCCATTCAATATCTTCTTTAAGGTGATGCATCAGTTATTAAAATCTGCATTTAAAAAATAAATTTGGGTGATATATCTGAGAAAAAAGGCACTTGTTATTAAAACCATGGAGATAATGAACAGAGATAACTGTGAAGCAATGCTGACGGAGCTGTACAAAACAGCTTTTCCGGCGGTGGCCAAGTACATCAGTAAAATGGGGGGCTCTTTTGATGATGCTAAAGATGTTTTTCAGGATGCGCTGGTAATCTACTATGAAAAAATTATAGCCGGAGGAGCAAATATTAATAATGAAAAGGCATATTTAACCGGTATAACAAAACATCTGTGGTATAAAAAATTCAACGCAGAAGTTTGCACGCAGTCGTTAGACGAACTACCGGTTCAAATCTGCACCTCTGACGACGAAGTGGTTTCTGAAACTAACATTTTGAATTATTTGCAAACCGCAGGTAAGCGTTGCATGGACCTCTTAAGTGCTTTTTATTATGATAAACTGTCCATGAAAGAAGTTGCAGGTTTATTTGGGTACTCTGGCGAGCGCTCAGTTACCGTGCAGAAATATAAGTGCCTGGAAAAAGTAAGGGAAACAGTTAAACAACAATCGCTAAGCTATGCGGACTTTATTGAATAGCATTAAAGAAACAGACGATTATCTGATCGGGCTGCTGTCTGGTCCGGACGCCTTGGTATTTGAAGCGCGAACGCTTATAGATGTGCAACTACAGGCTGAAGTAATTGCGCATATACAAACGCATAAGCTTATACACCAATTTGGGCAAGCGCAACTGCGTGCCGATATAGAAGCGGTACATAAGAAGCTATTCACCCAACCGCAATATATTACCTTCACTCAACGCATACTGCGCTTTTTTAAAGGCTAACATAATTTTTTGATGATGAATACTAACGAGTTCCGCAAATACGCGGTAAGGCACCGCTATGTCCAAAGTTTACATGTAGACAGATTTATAGCTCAGGTAAACAACAGCAAGTTAAGTGCATCTATGACACCCGCAATTATGGAAGAACGCCAAATGAACATTACACAGATGGATGTTTTTTCCAGGTTGATGATGGACCGCATAATTTTTTTAGGTACTGCAATAGATGACCAAGTAGCTAACATTATACAGGCGCAGTTGCTTTTCCTGCAGTCGGCCGATAGTAAAAAAGATGTTCAGATATATATTAATTCGCCGGGCGGGTCTGTTTATGCAGGTTTTGGAATATATGATACTATGCAGTTTATTTCTCCGGATGTTGCCACTATTTGTACCGGCATGGCAGCATCAATGGCATCGGTGATACTTTGCGCAGGCACGGCCGGTAAGCGCGCCGCATTGCCGCATTCAAGGGTGATGTTACACCAGCCATCGGGCGGTACGCAGGGAACCGCTGCAGACATTGAGATAGCCGCCCAACAGATAGCTATCATGAAAAGAGAATTATATGAGACAATAGCCAAACACAGCGGCCAAACGTATGAAAAAGTTCACCAGGTATCAGACCGCGACCATTGGATGGTTGCTACCGAAGCCAAAGCTTTTGGAATGGTTGACGAAATCCTTGGCCGTTAAGACTGTTTTACTGATTTAGACTGTATCAGTATAGCAATATTTGTTATTCAGCGCGTTTAAAGTGCTTAAGGCAACATTTCATATACTCAACTGTTTATAGATTATGAAATATGTCCTGATGTCAATAATCATTTTAATATCTTCCTTTACTGCAAGCTCAGTAAAGGCGCAGCAGGCTAAAGCTTATGAAACGGTTGTCTATACCGCAAAAGCAGGCGATCTTTTGATTCGCCTTTATTATGCTGATGGTTATACGCCCGCCAGTAAGGTAAAAGTTATTTCAAAGAATCATACTCTTAAATTTAATGCTGACGGCGAGCCAGACGCAAATGGCGATTTAACATTTACAAGCATTAAAGCTCCAAAGCAGATGGTCACACTTCACCGTATAAACGAGGAGGAGGAAGCGCCGAGGACTATAAACGCAACCTATCGCGTGAATAGCCGTAATGTGGATTTTAAATTCTCACAAAAATAATTACTACTTAAGGTTTAGCGGTATACCAGCATGCAGCGGTGCCTTGAAACGCGCGCCAGCGGTTTTTACCAGCATAGTGCAGATCTAACCGTTCAACAGCGGCTTTGAGAAAACGCTTAAGCATTAGCGACCTTTCTTTATCTGGCTTTTCAAATAATTGCGTATCGGTTAAGTGAATTTTACGTCCATTCTTTAAGATAATGGATATTGATACTTGAGCGCGTTCGCGCTGTATGTAATCATAACTGTAAATTCCAGCAACCTCTGTTTTTGTAAAGCGTTCAAATTCACCATTACCCTTGCCGACGTGTATGGCACTTTGGTCGAAGTAAATAATAACTGTTTTCTTCTGTGTTTTGATAATAAGCATCATTGCCAGCAGCATTAAACCAGAACTTAGTGGTAGCCCACCATGAAAAAAGAGAGGACGGATCAGAATTATATAGCAAGCTATTGCCAAAGCGGCCGACAATGCTGCAATCCAATAGATGGCGTTATAATGCAAGCGCATAACATTTTTAAACACAAACTGCTCCGTCTGAAACTTCATAATAATTATTAACCCGTTCGCCCGCGAAATGTTAATCAAACATCAGGGTTATAAGTAAGGCAAATAAATAAATGCGGCACCAATCACTGCAAATACACATATTATAAGTACCGCACCTGAGGCAATGTCTTTAGCCTGTGCAATGAGTGGGTCTTGTTCTTTCGTGATTCGGTTGGCCAGTCGCTCAATAGCTGTATTAAAAAGCTCGGCCATCCATACGAGACCGATAAAAATTAGAGTAATAACCCAATCAATTTTTGTTATGCTAAGCAATACGTTTGCAACAACCACTGCTATAGTGGCAACCAGATGAATAATCATATTGTTTTCGGAGCGAAAGGCAGTGATAATGCCTTTAACTGAATAACGATAGCTATTGAGATGCTTTTTGATCATATTCATGTCTTCACTGGATAACGTGGGCGAGATAGATAATGCCGTAGCTTGCTAAACATAAAAATGCATCAAAGTGCCAGTTGCTGAATATGGGCTGTTTTTCAACATCGCCGGAGGTTAGCTTAATTGCTGCAAACCAAAAAATTATCGAAATTAATATGTCTGACCAATCAAAACGACCATTGGTTATGTGAAAAAGTTGAAGTAGCTCTAACGAAATACACCATATTAATGGTATATACATGCCCCTTATTTTCCAGCTCCTAAATCGTATATAGTACGGTTTGGAAGTTAATGTGATGCAAAATACCCATAAACCTTCGGGCAAGGAATACGTGACTATGGCAGGCAGTGGCAGCCGACCGTTGATATCCAGTTTAAATGCACTGTATTCATCATAGGTTAAAAGCCGAATAAATATTTCTGTTACGACTGTCCTTTCTGTGCGGTAGAATAGGTAAATAAATAGGCTTATAACTAGTGCGAGTGCTATGAGCATGTATTTGTATCTCATAGTTTTTGGTAGATAAAAAGTTTAAAGTACGAACCAAAACCGGCCTTAAGTAATTTTTTTAGGGTGAATTTGTTTAAAGTTTTAAAGTCGCGGATATGAACCACAGATCGAAACATAAATAATTTCGTTAAGGGCGTTAAAAGATAGTCAAGGTATTTTAATGAGTTGTCCGGTGTAAAATGATTAAGGATAAAAAGCCGACCACCGGGTTTGAGCACCCGGTATGTTTCCTGCAACAATTTTTCAGGATCATTTACAACTGCAATTACATGGCAAAGCACAATAAAATCAAAATTCATGTCAGGGAAAGTCATTTCGGTGCCATCCATTTCTATAAGGCGTATTGTTGGGGCGACGTGTTTTCGTGCAATCTCTAACATGGCGCTCGATGTGTCGATGCCCGTAACATGGTGCTTTTTATAGTATTTGAGATAACTGCCATTGCCAACTCCTACTTCAAGTAACTTGCCATGGGGCAGATTATTAAGCTCACTTAATAAAAGTCGCTTCTGTCGGCGTAAAAAGAAATCAGCAAGCGGATAAAATACTGAAAAACGGTTGTAGAAATTGGTACTACGCTCATTCATGCTTCACCTTATTTTTTACACTTCGTTCATATTTGTTCAGCGCTTGGTTAAGGTCTTGTCCTTTGACGTGAATGCTTTCACAAAAAACTTTACATGCACCTGGGTTGGCGCTGTCCTTACATTGGCTTTGGCAATCGCTCAGCGTATTACGTGGCAGTATATTGAAAAGGTGTGTTACCGTAAAGCCGACAGCTATAAATGTGGCCAGTACACATGTAAAAAACCATATCGGAAACTGGTTGCTTTGTGCCTGATGCGGTCGAGGAGGAATATCAAAAGGTAGTATAAATTTGATGCGATCATAATTCCAGCATAGCAGATACAAGCAGGCAATAACCATCAAAGGCGCCGTTAACAATGAGCCCTCAAACCTTACTGCCAACGAAAGAACGAGAATATTAAAAATAATAGGCAGGTATAGCAGAGTGCCGAGCACAACGGTGCGCGGTATAAGCAGGAGCAATGCTGCTACTATCTGTGCATAGCCAATAAAGGTATAGTAATAACCGGTATGGTGTAGCGCTTCCAGGTAATGGCCCATAGGTTGGTTGTTGTGTAAGTCGGTGAAGCGTTCACCCATTATTTTTACATAACCGGCAGGAAAAAAGCCAGCTGCGAGCGCAAACCGGGTAAAGGTTGTGAAATACCTCATCCAACGGTTATTTATAGCGCTGCTGTGAAGATCGTCGAGAATGGTCAGAAGTGACATATTGAAAGTACTTTGTACTGCAAAGTTATTATTGATTTTTACATTCGCAAATGGAACATTCATTTTTTTGGTGATGATTACATACGGCGCGTTGGTGTAAACGACCGAAATGAGTGCATAAAAAAAGCCGTTAACCAACAGATTAACGGCTTTTAAGATTACGGCAATATCTTTTGCCTAAGTTCACTATCGCTATTTTAAAGCTTCCATTCAGGACGCTCAAAGTGGCAGGTGTAGCCAAAAGGATGTTTTTGCAGGTAGGCCTGGTGTTCCTCTTCGGCATTCCAAAAATCGCCTGCTGGTGCTACTTCGGTTACAATTTTGCCTGGCCATTTGCCTGAGGCATCCATCTCACTAATAAGTTTTTCCGCTGTTTCACGTTGCGTATCGTCAAGGTAATATATTGCCGAACGATAGGAGGTACCTATATCATTACCCTGGCGGTTAAGGGTAGTAGGGTTATGTATCTGGAAAAAGTATTCTAAAAGTTTACGGTATGATAATTTTTCCGGATCAAAAGTTACAGCTATTCCTTCGGCATGCGAACCATGATTGCGGTATGTGGCGTTCTTAACATCTCCGCCCGTATAGCCCACCACTGTAGAAACAACACCGGGCAACTGGCGAATGAGTTCTTCTACTCCCCAAAAACAGCCTCCGGCTAATATGGCTTTCTGTATCTGCATAAGTTTATTTTTACTAATATATATCAAAACCGTGCCAGTCCTCAATGTAATTCTAAAACTGACAATTAGTCAATTTATCATTCATATTACTCTTAATACAATTCCTCCGGATGCTTGATAGCTATGATTCATAAATCTACGGTATTTCGCCACGTGCTTATAAGTCTTAGTGCTTAATTAATTGTTTAATAGCACTTTATTGTTGGTTTGCTTTTTGGCTTGATGCTGAAAAATTAATCACATGAAAACAAATCCATTCGATCCTGAAAAATTCCTGATCGTACCTGCGCGTACCTTTGAGGAACTGGAGATAGGCGAAATCTTTAGGGCGCCAAGCCGCACACTTACCGATGCACATTCGGCAGCCTTCCAGACTGTATCCTGCGATAACCATCCCGTTCATTATGATGAAGTATGGGCCAAGAAGCATGGCCATAAGGCACCGGTGGTGCACGGCCTGCAGGTGCTGGCATTTACTGCGCCGGGTGCTACTATGTTCCCGCATGTAATAGGAGAGGTGTTCATCGCTTTCACAGAGCTCACCTGCAAATTTTTGAAAGAGGTGAATGCCGGTGATACCTTGTATCCAGCCTTAGAAATTATTGCACTTACACCCCAGGGTGATACCGGCATTGTAGAAACAGCTGCAACAGTGCATAACCAACGCGGAGAACTGGTACTGTCGGGCACCCACAAATATTTACTCAAAGTAAATTCAAAATCATAACATCATGGAAAATAACACATCAACCCAAACGGTGACAAAACTGCCGTTGGTATTAGTACACGGAGCCTGGGCGGCGCCTTTTGCATGGAAACTGGTAGAAGACATCCTCGTAGGTAAAGGTTACACGGTCATAACGCCCCAATTGCCTGGGCATGGCAGCGACAATACCGATCCGAAAACGTTGCATATGGATTCATACATTAATCATGTTGCTGATACCATTAAAAAACTCGGCGAAAAAGTGATTCTTGTAGGGCACAGTATGGCAGGCATGGTTGTGTCGGGTGTGGCTGAGCAGATACCTGACCTTATTGAAAAACTGATTTACATTGCAGCCTATGTGCCGCAGAGCGGTCAGTCTGCCTATGCTGTTTCTACGCTTGACACGCAATCACTACTCGGCGCTTCGCTGCTTGTATCCGAAGACCAAACACTATTTGACGTAAAGGCGGAAGATGCTATGAACATATTTTGCCAGGATGCACCGGATGATATACAAAAACTGGTGATGGCTAATTATAAATCAGAACCCGCGGCGCCCTTCGCTGATCCGGTTAACGTAACTGAAGAGAACTTCGGTAGGGTGAAAAAGTATTACATAGAGACCTTACAGGATCACGGTATTGGCAACCTGTTGCAAAAGGCAATGGTAAAGTCCGCAAAAATTACCGATGTATATACGGTAGACTCCGGGCATTGTCCTATGCTGTCGCAGCCAGTGCAGCTTAGTGATATATTAGCAACCATCGTAGCATAAGAACTGCATAAACATTAAAAAAAATCGGCAATGAAGTTTTTCATTGCCGATTTTTTTTGCCTTGTAATTAAAGCTGCCTCCCCGGTGTGATGTCTATTATAAATATCATAACAAAGCCCGCCTCCATTTGATGATGAGTTCACCTTTAGAGAGACGAGCTTTCGGTTTAGCGTGTTGGTGATTTTTACTTTGGTGTGTTACTTGCCTTTTGCAGCAGCTTCAATAACTGCGGCTACGGCTTGGGGTTGGGTCATGAAAAGTGTGTGTCCACCGGTGATGTTGGTCACCTTAGCGTTTGCCCTCTTATTCATGGTATCCTCAAGACCCATGTTTATGGTCTCGTCGTTTGATGGCTTCACTGCATAAACAGGTTTGCTTTTCCAGGCGGCAACGGTAACCTTATCTGTAAAAGCCTTTACTGTAAGCGGAATTTGTGAATCATACATAAAGTCTGACTTTTCTTTGCTTTGTCCGTTGGCAAAGGTCTCCTGGAAAGTGGCTTTACCTAAATATACGTTACCCTTTGCATCCGGTGGCAGAATGCCTTTAGGCTGTTCTTTTACGGTTTGCACCAGGTCGAGCGTTGATTCACCTGCATCCGGAATAAAAGCCGCTACGTAAACCAGGCTTTTCACATTATCGGCTGTGCCGGCTTGGGTTATTACAGTACCACCCCATGAGTGCCCAACCAAAACAACAGGCCCGTCCTGACGCTCAATGGCAAAGTTTGTAGCTGCAACATCATCAGCCAGTGAACTGGTTGGGTTTTGTACAAGCGTTACATTGTAACCGTCTTTCTTAAGTATCTTGTAAACGGCCTCCCAGCCGGATGCATCAGCAAAAGCTCCGTGTACAATCACAATGTTCTTAACAGGGGCGGTCTGCGCTATGCTACTCAGGGGAGAAATTGCAGGCGCTAAAATGGCCGCTGCTACAACGGCTATCATTTTTAAAGTTGATTTTGTTTTCATATTGATTAGAAAGGCCATAAACATGCCCTTGCATAACCGATTGAAACATAGTTATCTAAGGTGTTTTAACGCATTGCATACTTACGCTATAGCGTTAATTAGCGAACGCGTTCTGTCCGGCTTAGAAGTGTTTTTTATTGAGACCCAATCTTTGTATTTTAGAATTGAGCGTAGTGGGAGGCACGCCTAAAAGCTTGGCGGCACCGTTAGGGCCGGATATCCGTCCTTTACAGGCCTGTAGCACATTAAAGATGTGGTCGCGCTCATTTTCGTCAATCGTTTTGATTTTAACTGCATGGCCATCCTCGTCGCTCAAAGTTCGTTCGCTTATTGTTAAAGGTAACTCGCTGATTATCGGTTTTTTATTAAGCAATACCTGCCGCTCTATCATGTGCTCCATTTCCCTGATGTTGCCAGGCCAGGCGTAGCTTTTCATTTGTTTGATAGCGCCTTTAGAAAAACCTGAAAAGTGTTTACCTGATTTTTTTGCGTATTTCTCTAAAAAGTGTGTTGCGAGTAACGGAATATCTTCGGTACGGTCTCGCAACGCAGGCAACGCAATTGGAAATACATTCAGTCGGAAATAAAGGTCGCGCCTGAACCGCCCCTTCTCAACCTCCCTCAGCAGATCGCGGTTTGTTGCGGATATTATCCTCACGTCGGTTTTGATAGTAGCTTTACCGCCAACACGTTCTATTTCTTTCTCCTGCAACGCCCTTAATAGCTTAACCTGGAGATCTAAAGACATTTCGCCGATCTCGTCCAGAAACAGGGTTCCGCCATTGGCAAGTTCAAATTTGCCTATCCTCTTGTCGGTAGCCCCGGTGAAAGATCCTTTTTCATGCCCAAACAATTCGCTCTCCATAAGATTAGGAGGGATGGCCGCGCAATTTATCATAACCATGTTTTGTTCCCTTCTGCCTGATGCCTTGTGAATGGCCCGTGCAATAAGCTCTTTACCGGTACCAGATTCGCCTAATATCAACACCGTACTGTCAGACCCCGCTACCTGATCCATAAGGCTGAATATCTTTGTCATTGCCGGCCCGGCACCAACAATTTCCGGATAATTATTAGTTGCAATGGCATCCTCGGTAACGTGCAGGGTATTGTTATCAAGCGTTTTGCCGGCTTGCATAATGTCATCCAGTTGCTGTTTAAGCCTTGAATATACCAGGGGGAACATTTTCGCCGATTCGTTGATAAAACTATCCAGATCAGTAGATTGATTGATATGCTTTATCTGCTCCTTTAACCAAAGTAATTCCTTTGCACTTTCGGCGCTTTCACTGTTATCCGTATCTATGACTGAGACCTTATCTGATCTTACTGTAGCGGTACTGTTTTGTGTGACATTCAATTGCTGGTCAATAACATCTGCAAGCAGGTCGGCAATATTGCTGCAGAAGGTAAGCGCCTCCGCACTGAGCTCACGGTTTTCGTTGTGCAGTTCTAACGTGCCAATCACCTTGTTCTTTATTTCTAAAGGGATATAGCAATGGTATTTGTAATGGTCTGCGTTGTTAAGCAATGTATGGTTCGTTCTTTCTTCATCCACCCACTCTGCCATGGTTTTGAGGACAGGAAATGAAAATTGAGCAATAGCTTTCTGTATCGGCGAGAGCGCTGATGATTGAGTTATGACATCAGTTGTTATTGCGCCGCTCGATAAATAAGTAGAGATAAAAGCTTCCTTTACTGAATCAAGGATGTCGTTATACAATAATACGCTTACGCAATCCACCATATACAAGGGATGGATCTTTTTAAAAAAGATGGCAAACATATCAGACAAGCTGATACTACTTTTAAGTATACCTGTTTGGATGTGCAATGCCAAAGCTTTCTTCGCAGCCGATTTGGACGCCGACGTTAATGGATTTTCGGACAAATGGTTCATACTACGTTAGGGTGATAAAATAACTTATAAATAAACGTCCTTAATTATAAAGCCGACCATCTTCTTAACCTCGCCTGGCTTAGATATACAACTTGTGTAAACCAGCTGGCATACATGCTATTATAGCAACTTTAATACCTGCTAAATAAGTGTTTTGGTTCAGTTAGTTACAAATATCGATGAAGATAAAACTAACGAAATATCGTCAATTTACGAATTGGGGCATTGCTTATACAGTGATTCTTTCCACCAGCTATTCATTTTATCATTCAACAAGGGACCGTCGGGCATTCCTACCTGTCAAATCATAAAATTACGATATATCATAATTCACTTTAGATATATTATAGTCATAAATATTTGTTTTCTAGTTGTTTGCGTAGTGGCATCGTTCATGGATGATAGGTGGCAAAAATAAATACTATGAAACCCTCACCAGATTTACTATCACCATTTAACCACACTTTGGTTTTAATCGATTTTGAAGGCCAGATGGCTTTTGCTACGAAAAGCATTTCGGCAAATGAGTTACGCATCAATACCGCAGTAATTGCCGGTGCATCAAAAATTTTCAACGTTCCGACTATCGTTACTACCGTTGCCGAAGAATCATTCAGTGGCCCGGTGTTCCCGGAGATTGAAGAGTTTTATCCGCAGGCTACTTCAGGTTATATAGACCGCACCTCAATGAATACCTGGGAAGATGAAGCAGCTTACAAAGCCATCACCGGCACCGGTAAAAAGAAAATTGTATTAGCCGGTTTGTGGACAGGCGTTTGCATTGTTGGCCCAGCTTTGTCGGCAATAAGCGAAGGTTATGAAGTTTATGTAATAACCGATGCCTGTGGCGATGTAAGCGTTGAAGCACACGAGCGTGCTATTCAGCGTATGATACAGTTTGGCGCTAAACCGATGACATCTATACAATACATCCTAGAGTTGCAACGCGACTGGGCCCGTCAGGAGACTTATGTTGCCGTTACCAACCTCATGAAAAAGTATGGCGGCGCTTACGGCATCGGTATACAATATGGTCATACCATGCTGGCACACTAACAGCAGTTGCGGTCTGCTCGCTTTTCCAAAATAGGTCTAAATCAATTTATCCGGTGAAAAAACTTATACCATTCGTCGTCATGCTTATTAGTATCACTTGTCGGCAATCATATGCGCAATCATTTAAGCTGATGCGGTTTGATGAGGATTACAGTGTACTTGCAAATGATACGTCTGGTAAGTGGTATAACCGGATAAAATATATAAGCCTGTCGGCAGACCGCAGCATTTACTTGTCACTTGGCGGTGAAGTACGTTATGAATATGCCGCCAAGACCGACGAGAACTGGATAGCAAACCAAGGATATAACTACAGCTTTTTGCAACGGTATTCCGTACACTCCAATTTGCAGTTAGGTAAAAAGTTACGGGTATTTATGCAGCTTAACAGCGCTCTTGAAAATGGAAGCAAATACGGTGCGGCACCTGTAGACGAGGATAAGCTAAACATCCAAAACTTGTTTGCTGAAGTTAAACTCTGGCAAAAAGGTGATAGAAGTCTCACCGTACGGGCCGGCAGGCAGGAGCTCAATTACGGTACCGGCAGGCTCATATCGGTTCGCGAGGGCACCAACGTACGGCTTTATTTCACCGGCGCCAAAGCGATATACAAGTCTAAGAATTTCACGTTTGATGGTTTTGCCATGATGGCGGATGATGTGAGACCCGGCGTGTTCGATAATAAGCCAACAAAGCAGCTTAATCTGTGGGGCGGATACTCATCACTAATGATCCCGCGTGGCGGCAACTTCGATTTTTACTATTTAGGTGTGAGAAATGATAAAAAGGAATTTGAAGAAGGTGTTGCCGACGAGTTAAGACATACTGTTGCCGTACGTTACTGGAAGAATGGCGGAGGCCTGATTTATAATCTTGAGGGCGCCTATCAATTCGGCTCTTTCGGCGGCGGGCGCATCAATGCCTGGACAGCCGCAATAGACGTAGGCTATGTTTTTGACAAGCTGAAAGGCCAGCCAAGCATTAATCTTCGCAACGACTACATCTCAGGCGATATGCAGAAAGGCGATGGCAACCTGCAAACATTCAATCCGCTCTATCCGCGGGGGGGATACTTTGGCTTTAACCCGTTAATTGGTCCCGCTAATTTAATTGACCTGCACCCTTACATTACTTACAGCCCTGTTAACAAGCTGGATTTGCAGGCTGATATAGTGTTTAACTGGCGGTATTCCGCGCAGGATGGTCTCTACCGTCCCAGCGGAAATTTTAATCTCGCCGGTTCATCATCTTCACAAAAATATATAGGTACCACTTATTTAATAAGCGCCGATTGCCGCCTAAGTAAATTTTTTACCCTGAGCAGCGGTGCACAATATTTTAAAACTGGCGCTTTTATACATGAGGTGGTTCAGCCTACGGCTGATTCGTGGTTCTACAACATGCAATTCACATTTAAATTTTAACATAAATCATTCAATCGATCAATATCATGAAAAACTCAACTCAATCCCCGGCCAATGGTTTTATGAGTACGCTGAGAATGGCTTTCTCAACAGTAACCCTGCTGTTTATACTAACAGCAACAAACCTGTATGCTCAGACCGATAAGCCACAACTAACCGCAGTAGGCACAACTGCTATATTAGGAAAAGCGGACGGTATAACCATCGAAGGAAAAGTGCAAAGCCCATCGGCACAAGCCACACCTTTGCAGATCATCTGCATTTTTGAATATGAAGAAGGCGATTTAACCAGCCCTGCAGCATTGCCGCCTGCAGCTAATGGCTTACTACACGTTGACGAGGCACTGAACGGTCTAATCACCGATCTGCGTAAAAGCGGCAAATTTTTAGGTCACCGCCTGGAGACCATGCTTATTACACCAACAAAGGGTAGCGTACCTGCTCAGAAATTTTTATTGATAGGCCTTGGTAACCGCAAAGATTTTACGCCGGACGTGATGACCGACATCGGTCGCATTGGAATGCGCGAAGCGCTGCGCCTTGGCGTAAGCAGTTACTCGCATGCCAGCGACTTAAAAGATGGCGGCATTGATTCACCTACAGGCGAAGTTGCCGTAAACGTGGTAAAAGGCGCATTAGAAGCCTATGAAACAGAAGAGTACTTGGTAAGCAAAAAAGTAAGCGCACACAAACCTTTAACCAAAGTAACCTTACTGGCGGGTCAGGCATTCTTTGTTCCTTCTGGCGATGCGATAAAAGCCTACTTATCAACCCGAAAATAATTGCCGTTATGAAAAATGCAGATATGGTATTGTACAACGGTAAAATTCATACTGTTGACAGTGAACTTCCTTTTGCTACGGCTGTCGCCATACATGAGGGCAAAATTATTGCGGTGGGTGATGATGCGCCAATCCTTAAATATGCAGGTGAAAGCACAACCGTTATCAACCTCGAGAAAAAGAGGGTAATACCGGGCATCAATGATTCGCATACGCACCTTATCCGCGGCGGATTAAATTATAACCTGGAGCTGCGTTGGGATGGCGTGCCTTCATTGGCTGATGCATTGCGGATGCTTAAAGAGCAGGTAGACCGTACACCATCACCGCAATGGGTGAGGGTGGTAGGAGGTTGGTCAGAGTTTCAGTTTGCCGAACGCCGTATGCCAACGCTGGCCGAGATAAATAAACTTTCGCCTGATACGCCAGTATTTATATTGCATTTGTACGATAGGGCGCTGATGAACCGTGCGGCTTTGCGTGCCGTTGGCTTTACCAAAGATACGCAGGCGCCACCGGGTGGCTATATAGAAAGAGATGCAAACGGCGAACCAACGGGGATGATTATCGCTACGCCCAATGCCATGATACTTTATTCAACTTTGGCTAAAGGACCGAAGCTGTCATACGAGCACCAGGTAAACTCTACGCGGCATTATATGCGCGAAATGAACCGCTTTGGCATCACCAGTGTGATTGACGCCGGGGGTGGCTTTCAAAACTTTCCGGATGATTATAAGGTGATACAGGAGTTGAATGACGAAGGTAAACTTACCGTGCGCATTGCATATAACCTATTTACGCAACACCCTAAACAGGAACTGGAAGATTTTGACAACTGGACAAAAAGCGTAAAGCTTTACCAGGGCGATGACATGTACCGCCATAACGGTGCCGGCGAAATGCTGGTATTTTCTGCAGCCGACTTTGAGCACTTTTTGCAGCCACGGCCTGACCTTCCTGCTCAAATGGAAGACGAACTAGAGCGCGTTGTGAGATTACTTGTTGAAAACCGCTGGCCTTTCAGGCTGCATGCCACTTATAACGAAAGCATCACGCGGTTTCTGAACGTTTTTGAAAAGGTAAACCGCGATATTCCTTTTAACGGGTTGCCATGGATATTTGACCATGCAGAAACCATCAGCGAGAGAAATATAGAAAGGGTAAAAGCTCTTGGCGGAGGTATTGCCATACAAGACAGAATGGCTTTCCAGGGCGAATATTTTACCGAACGCTATGGAGAGACTGCCGCTTTACAAACACCTCCCGTAAAGAAGATCTTGGAAATGGGTGTACCCGTTGGCGGCGGAACAGACGCAACCCGTGTGTCAAGCTATAACCCATGGCTTGCACTATACTGGCTTACCTCTGGCAAGACCGTTGGCGGCGCGCAGCTTTATGATGATAACAGTAAGCTTAGCCGTGAAGCTGCTTTGGAAATTTACACCCGCGGCAGCGCCTGGTTCTCAAACGAGCAGCATAAAAAAGGCTCCATAAAGGCAGGGCAGCTGGCAGATCTAGTGGTGCTCGACAGGGATTACTTCACAGTGCCCGAGCAGGAAATTAAAGCTATTGAGGCCGATATCACCATATTAGGCGGCAAGGTGGTTTATGCCAAAGGTGCATTTGCCAATTATAACCCACCGCCGGTACCCATACTGCCCGATTGGTCGCCTACGCACATTTACAATGGTTACTACCCAGGCAGTAATCATCTGGCGCCGGCATCTTCAAAGCAGGCCAAAGCCGAAAAGCGTAAAGCAGACGAAGCGTTGCTGCAGTTGCAAATCGCTACGGCCGTGCACTCCTGCATAGGCAGTTGTAATGTGCATGGGCATAATCATAATGACGCGCGCCTGAGTAATATTCCTGTAACGGACTATACGGCCTTCTGGGGCGCGTTGGGATGCTCGTGTTTTGCATTTTAATCTTCAGGTCATGACAGACATCATCAGAAATCTGCTTTATTCAGACCTCGACACCTCGTTGTCAAATTGGGCGATATTTATATTCAGGGTTTTGCTCGCTGTTGAGCTTTTTCGCGTCCATGGTATGAAGAAATTCCGAGGCAACAACGGCAAGCCCGAAGTGGTGCCTAATCCGCTTGGCTTACCGCAGGGTTTGAATAATTTAGTAGCCACCTTGTCAGACACGGTAGTTCCATTTTTAGTAATACTTGGAGCGTTTACCCGCCTGGCAGTGCTGCCCACCATCGGCGTAACGGCCGTGGGCTATTTTGTGGTACACAGAAAAGACTCGATAGAAGTGAGGGACGTGCCTTACATTTATACCATCTGTTTTCTATTATTGCTGATGACAGGGCCGGGCACAATCTCCGTCGATAACTATATTTATAATCAATTCTTTAACAATTAATTTTACAACTATGGAACCTAATATCGGTATCTCAAAAGAAAACCTCGCCCTTGTAGCACATGCACTTAATAAAATCCTGGCCGACGAGTTTGTACTTTATACCAAAACCCGCAATGCCCATTGGAATGTAGAAGGGCCCGACTTTCATAGCAAGCATCTGTTTTTTGAAAGTCAGTACGAGCAATTGGACGAGATAATGGATAGCGTTGCCGAACGCATCAGGTCACTTGGGCATTATGCTCCGGCGACGCTCAAAAGCTTTCTCGACTTAACACATTTATCCGAAACTTTGCATCATGCTAATGACAGCAACGGCTTTATCAGCGAGCTTTTAAACGACCATGAAACGCTGATCATCCACCTGCGCGAAAACATCAATCTGTTTGCTAACGACTTTAAAGACGCCGGTACCAGCGATTACGTTACCGGTTTGATGGAAACACACGAAAAAATGGCCTGGATGCTACGGTCACACTTAAGATAAGACTATGGAAAATCAAAAAGGTATCTGGTTTGTAACGCTTGTACTTTCTATTGTAGCAGGCTATTGTGACACGGTCACCTTCGTGTCGGCTGGCTCTATATTTTCTGCACACGTAACGGGAAACTTCATAGTGTTTGCGTACCAGTTCATTAAAGGTTCAGAGGCGCAGGCATGGGTTAAGCTGTTAACCTTTCCTGTATTCATACTATCGGTGATAGCAGGCGGGGCAATAGCCGCCAGAACCGTTAGCCGTTATACATTGTTGCTAATTGAAGGTATTGTACTTGTATTAAGTGGCTTACTTTCAATTCTGTTTTTGCACGAGCCGGGTTTGTTGCCGCTTACTTATGTAATAGTAATGATGGTGGTATTGGCTATGGGCCTGCAAAATGCGTTTGGCAAGTTGTATCCTAAAGAAACTTATGGGCCTACCACCATGATGACCGGCAACGTTACGCAGGCATCGCTTGATCTGGGCAGTTCTATAAGCTCAGCTTTTAAAAACCTGGTGGCTGTGGACAGTCTTAAAAAACAGAGTGTTACCATTGGCGGCTTCCTTATTGGTTGCTTCGCCGGTGCATATTTAGCGCACAATTTTGGGCTGAGCGTAATTATGCTGCCTGGGATAGCCATGATAATCTGCTATTTTACAACCGAGCGTAACAAAAGTTAGGAAGTTGCCCGTCCGTTAGAAATTAAAAGAGCCGTCAATAAGATGGCTCTTTTTTATAAGCCAAAATATCGCTGTTATCATGTCATTAACATGGTAAGTAAATTTACGATATACCGTAAATTAAAACATGGAAAAGTTATATAATCCATTTATATACAAGTATTTATTATAGGCATTTAAATTGACAATACAAAGTAACAGCACTATCAGCTGGTGATGATCTTACCTGCGGAACGTGTTTTTAACGACATGAAAAGGACGATACAAACCATATCACTAACACACCACATCTTGCCGGCAACGCTTTGCATAATGATGGCTATTACGTCCGCTTATGGTTCTAATCTCGTTCAAGGCTCCAATTATGTGCAACCGAAACAAACGTCATCAGTACAAGGCCTGAGTAGCGGTGGACTCGCTGATCAAAGATACTTGACAGTTAGTGCCGTGATGTTGCTTATCATTTGTGTACTGATATATAAGGGATATACCGGTAAAAAGAGGAGTAGGGCAATCATTGCAAAAGGCAGGGCTAAAATTCACAGCCAGAACGAGATGCTGTTAAAGCTGCTTACCGAAAAGGAGTGGCTGATAAGAGAAATTCATCACCGGGTGAAGAACAATCTGCAGATAGTTATAAGCCTTTTAAATACGCAGTCGGCATATCTGCATAACCAGGACGCGCTGGATGCCATCAAAAACAGCCAGCATCGTATGCAAACGATGTCGCTGATTCATCAAAAATTGTATCAGTCCGACAATTTATCTACCATAGAGATGTCGGTATACATACGCGAACTGGTTGAGTATTTAAGTGAAAGCGTTGGCCAAAGTGGAAGTGTAAAAATAAGTTTTGATGTAAGCCCTGTTCGGCTGGATGTTTCGCAAGCTATACCTTTGGGTCTCATTATAAATGAGGCTATTAGCAACAGCATCAAATATGCCTTTAAAGAACAGGCCAGCGGTCAGATCAATGTGTTGCTGAGACGTGAACATGACGACACTTACCTGATGTGTATCTCTGACAACGGCATTGGTTTGGCAGATAATTTTGACCCTTATAACACCAGCTCTCTCGGAATGAGCCTGATGCAGGGCCTGGCTCAGCAAATGGATGGTGAATTTATGTTGAGCAATAAAGGCGGCTTGAGGATTTGTGTAAGCTTTGAAGTGCTTAAATTTAACAACTTAGAAATGAAAATTGCCTGATGGCAGATAATGGAGCGATAGAGAGATGAAAGAAAGTATTTTAATAGTGGAGGATGAGTTTATTGTAGCTAACGATTTGCGCATTATGCTGCAAAAAGGCGGTTACAATGTATGTGGTATCGCTCCATCAGTTGCCAAGGCAATGGATCTCATTAAGGCAAAAAAACCGGATTGGGTTTTATTAGACATTTTTTTGCAGGGCGCAAAAACGGGGATTGACTTGGCAGGAGACTTAACGGAAATGAACATTCCATTCATCTACATTTCCGCAAATACTAACCAGGCAATTTTGGAAGCCGCAAAGGCTACTCAACCTTACGGATTCCTGGTAAAACCATTCCGGGAGAAGGACCTGCTTATTATGCTTGATATTGCGCAATACCGCCATGAGCAGGGCCGCAGGTTTGTGAAGCCAAAAGAGTTGAGCCTTGCTGAACAGGTGGCGCAAATAGCCGCCAAAGCAGACAACAAAGAGGAAAAGCTTAAACAAGTGGCAACTGCGTTGCAGGGCCTTATACCGTTTGATCTGCTGAGTATAAAAAAAGTTGATTCACCTGCGGATGATGAGCAGGTATACATGGTCAAAAACTCGTTTAATATCTTCAATGTCACTTCGCTCGCCGGTATGCTGGAAATGGTTAATGTCTCACAGAGAGATTACAGATCCCGTAAACCAGCCCCAATGGATTTAAAGAACCAGGTGTACAATAACTTTGAGTTCCGCAGGCTTAAGATGGACGATTTTTGGTTGAAAGCATTAAGCGACCACTTCCAATACCAATCGGCACTTTATTTCCTTACTCAGGATAACAACGGTTATGACTACGTAATTAAACTTTTAAACACAGAACCAGAGGGTTATAACACCCTGCAACTGGAGTTGCTGCAACGCAATCAGGAAGCGATTAAAAAGCTGGTGACGGATATCCTGCTTAAAAAGGAGACGGAAATTAAAGCTGCACGCTCCTATAAAGTAGCACCCGTTGCGCTGAAAAGTGCAGTTACCGACCAAAGTTTCAACGGCATTATTGGCGAAAGCCCGTTACTTAAAGCAGTATTCGAAAAAATTACGATTGTTGCACCTGATGATACTTCCGTTTTGATTATGGGCGAAAGCGGAACGGGCAAGGAACGTATAGCGCAAACCATTCATAAACTTTCACCACGTAAGAGCAAACCGCTGGTCACTGTTAACTGCGCGGCTTTACCCATCAGTCTTATTGAATCTGAACTATTTGGGCACGAACGTGGTGCATTTACCGGTGCAACAGACAAGCGTACCGGTAAATTTGAACAAGCCGACGGCGGCACTATCTTTTTGGATGAGATAGGTGAGCTGCCGCTTGAAGCGCAGGTAAAGCTTTTACGTGTGTTGCAGGAACGAGAAATTGAGCGTTTGGGTGGTAATTATAAAAAGAAGGTAAACGTACGCATCATTGCAGCCACTAACCGTAATCTGGAAAAGGAAGTTGCGGAAGGGCGTTTCCGGCTTGATTTGTATTACCGATTAAACGTATTCCCGATAGAGCTCCCTTCATTGAGGCAGCGTAAAGAGGATATTCCATTGTTGGTTAATCATTTTCTTGAGAGCTTTGCAAAAAAATCGCAAAAGGAGCTAACGGGTATAAGTGAAGGTGCTTTGCAGGATCTGATGGATTACGACTGGCCGGGTAACATCCGCGAACTGGAGCATTTGATAGAACGCAGTGTGCTACTCGCGCAAAACGGGTTAATCGAGAATGTGGAGATTCCAAAGATACCTTCGGCAGCATTACCAGGTGTAAGCGCAGGGCCACGGGTATTAACTATGGAAGAAATGGAACGCGAACATATTCTTAACATACTGAAGCTTTGCAAAGGCAAAGTGTTTGGCCCGGGTGGTGCGGCAGAAATGCTGAATATTCCATCAACCACACTCAACTCAAAAATAAAAAAGTTGGGCATCAGGTACGAGTTTGTAAAGTAACCTACCGCATGAATAGGTATTAACAAACGGGATTGTAAAACTAAAACGTCAGCATTATTAAACGTTTAATTACTATACTGATTATTGTACTGTTGCATCAAATGGCCTACGGCCAGCTTGATCTCAAAAACTCGTTATATGATCTGCAAAGCCGTTTCAGGCGCAGTACATCCGCGCCGGAAAAATCTCAGCTTGCGGTATCTATCGCCGGTTTCTTTTTCACTAACAGGGTGAACAAGCCTGCCATGCGCGATTCAGCTTTAAGGTATTGTGACATTGCCGAGTTGTATGCCGGTAATAAGGAAGAAAACACGGAGCGGGACAATGCCGTGTTTATGAGAGCACGTATATTGGTGGCTAACGGGCAAATTGCCGAAGTAAAGAGAATGGTACGCAATTCTACGGGGCCGTTATTTTGCAGGTTGAGCCTTTTTTTTGGTAACTATTTCAGAGAAAAACCAGGCGAAACCAAGCAGGACCTGGATACAGCAGACAGATACATACAAAAAGTATTTAAATACTTAGCTAAACACAAATATCCCCGCCTTAAAGTAGCGGCGCAGTTTTACCAATGGCAGTTGATGGTAGAACGGCGCGATGATCAACAACAATCTGATGCTCTTATTGCTCAGGTTCTGAACAGTGCTATACGTTTTAAGCAATACGGCATCATCACAAGGATATTAGAGATAAAGGCCTATTATGAACTTGCAGGTTCAGGCAGCATGAACGGCTATTATAATGCGGTGAATTTAGAACGAAAGCTTGGTGATAAAGCCGCTGAAGCAGGCTTTCTAAAAGATATAGCTAACCGCCACATTGTTGAAGGTAAAATTGATACCGCTGAAAAAGAATTATATAGAGTTTTAGAGTTATATAAAAGCTCAGGATACAAAAATTTGCAATTTACTTATGACCTGCTTGGAGCTGCTGCTATGGTGCGGGGCAATTTGGCTAAAGCTATGCGGCACATGCTGGCTGCTGCAAAATATGCCGAATACACGGGAACTGACTTCGCACGGCCTATGTTCTATGGAAAACTTGCCGATCTCTGTAATACACTTGGCTTAGAGCAACCACATAAGGTATGGATCAATAAATACATTGAGGCCAATAAGAATGAGTCTGGAGTAGTCAATGCTTTTGTGTTAACTATTATGGACAAGCTGGAAAAGGGACAGGAGCGTCAGATACTTAAAACACTGGATAGTTTAAAGGTACCTATTACGGATATGCTGACTACCGACGTCCGGATTGATTGCTATTTTAGGTTACATATGCCGGATAGCGTAAATGCTATTACACAAAAGCTTATTCAGATAGCTAACAACACACGTGCAAGAGATTATAACTATTATGATCTGTTGAAAACTGTAACCGGCGCCTATCTGCGCCAGAGGCGCTTTAGTGACGCGCAGCCGTTTGTTGATTCAATGTTATCAGCACCAAGCGGCGTGATATCCTCAAGCAACCTGTCTGCCATACACATGTTCAAGTTTCGTGTCGACTCTGCGGCCGGGCGTTACAAAGATGCCATCAACCACTTGCTGGTGGTTAAGCAGATGTCAGACTCAACTTATAACACAGACAGAATTATGCAGAGCAGGAAATTGCAGCTGCAATATTCTACAGCCGAAAAAGACCTTGAAAACCTCGAGCTCAAAAACCGAAACCTGGCTCAAAAAAATGAACTTAACCGGGAAGAACTTCAAAAAAAGGAATTTGCTGCCGCTTTTGGTGCGGCGGTACTTATTATTACCTTTCTCACTTACCTGTACTACAACAAACAGTCCAATAACCGTCAACTACAGTTAAGACAAAACGAGATCAACAAGCAAAACAGCCAATTGAGTGAATTATTGGTAGAAAAAGAGTGGCTTGTTAAGGAAATACACCACCGTGTTAAAAACAATTTACAGATCATATCCAGCTTACTCAATACACAGTTTTCTTTTCTGGAAAATGAACAGGCGAAAGCAGCTATAAGGGAAAGTCAGAACCGTATGCAGGCTATCTCAAAAGTGCATCATAGGCTTTATAAATCTGATGACCTCAGAAATGTTAACATGGCCGAGTATGTGGTGGAGTTGTGCGAATCTATCAAGTCCTCATTCGAGGTAGATGAAAACCTGGTTTTTAATTACAATGTAGAAAACATTTGGCTCGATACCGCACAAACTGTGCCGTTGGGGTTAATACTTAATGAGGCGATTACCAACTGTATAAAGTACGCTTTTATCGAAGGTAAAATCTGCGAAGTTGATATCAGTTTCAGAAAACTGACGGATAATTCTTTCGAATTTATGATTCGTGATAATGGAAACGGTTTACCTGCAGATTTTGATGCAGATGCAACCAACTCTCTTGGCGTAAACTTGATGAAAGGGTTGACCGAACAGTTGATGGGCGGCTTCTCTATCACCACAGATGGCGGCACAGTAATCAGGATTACTTTCCCAACTGACACTGAAGCATAAAACGCGGATCAGAAGTATAACCGCTCGCGCCTGAGCCGACTGTTTTTTTTACAATAACTTTTCATCAGATCTTTCTGCCGCAAGCTCTTTGGATAAGAAATAGTTAAGGCCAGTTCTGATGATTGCGATGGCAGCAAGCTTGCCAATCTCTTCCCAGCCGGGGGCTATAGCGGTAGAAACAATGTCTGCAGCTAACTGAAACTCCAGTGCCAGGGCAAGGTGCCTGGCTAAAATCAAGCGAATACTATTAAAGTCGGCCGGTGTTTTGTTGAGTGCCGCTTTTAAAAGTGCTATTAGGGCATACAAACAGCCTGCGCCTATAGTTAACGCACCTAATACCTCCACGCCAATGCGCAACCAATGCACAAGGTAGGAGACAAGTGTTTCAAAACTCTGTATCAATTCCACAATAACATGGCAAATGGTGACTAACTCGGTTGAGCGTTTTAAGGAGCTATTTAATTGACTACGCCGTTTGCAAAGTAGATTTCAGATGATAACAGGATGCCTTTCTCTCCAGAATCTGTTTCTATTAAATGCAGGTACTTGTAACTTTTAAACAGGTGGTCAAAAACCTGGTCTACTAATTTTACAGAGAAGGAATTGTGTGCAATGCTGCAACTATTCTGTACACATATAATTGCTTTGTGGTCGTTTAGGGCAAAGTCAAATTCATAGCCCTCATTGTGCAGTTGTGCTACCCTTTTGGTAAGAGAGCTATTAACCCGCGGATTTGTGATGTTTTGCATATCGTTGTTTTACAACATTTTGCAAATTATCTACCATTGCCTAATTTATTGAATATCAAGCAATTATTCTGATTTAAATTCCGCGGGTTAACGATATATCGAAGATTTATGAGAAATATTGATTAGCCGGTTTTACTGGCTGTCATCTAAAATGATAAACAGCGAGCTTCTTTCGGCGTTCTTTACATTTCTGCTCCTGTGCCCTTTGCCAACAGTATCTTCCATCAGCAAAACTTCGCCTGATTCAAATACTTTGCGGGCACCGGTAGATGTTTCAATTTCTACAGCACCGTCCAAAAGTATTACGTACTGCCGTTCAGGCGCCGTATGCAGGTCATCATAGGTAGGCGGTACCATACGGAATATCAGTTCTTTTACCTTTACTCTCTCCGAAAGATAGCCCAATGCACCTCCATGGTGTAAAGGATAGTGTACTTCTTCGAAATGGCTGTCGCCATTGTCATCCGAAAACACCCTGGTAACTTTAAATGTATTCATGTCTTCAATTTTGTGAATTAGTCACAAAATAAAAAAGAGTACCCGGCAGGATACTCCTTTTCATTGTTATATATGTTGAGTTAAGATTGTATAAAAGCAAGTATATCAGCGTTTATAGTAGCGGCTTCGGTGGTTGGCATGCCATGCGGAAAACCAGGATAAGAAATCAGTTTGCCATTTTTTAACAGTTTTACTGCTTTTGCACCAGAGATTGGGAATGGAACAATCTGGTCGTCTTCGCCGTGTAATACCAGTACCGGCAACTCAACGCTTTTCAGGTCCTCGGTAAAATCTGTTTCAGAAAAAGCTTTGATACCGTCATGATGTGCTAACACGCTGCCCATCATGCCCTGGCGCCACCAGTTGTCGCGAATGCCTTGAGATATTTTTGCGCCCACGCGATTGTAGCCATAGAAAGGAATAGTGAAATCTTGGAAGTACTGTGGGCGGTTAAATGCGGTGCCTTGACGAATCTCATCAAAAACAGACATTGGAACGCCATCCGGATTATTATCTGTTTGCAACATAAGCGGAGTAACGGCGCTAATTAACACAGCCTTGGCAACGCGGCCTTTACCATATTTGGCTACATAGCTGATCACCTCTCCACCACCGGTTGAGTGACCAACATGAATGGCATCTCTCAGGTCAAGATACTCGTAAAGCTCTGCAGCATCTTTCACATAAGTTTCCATGTTGTTACCTGTTGCGGTTTGCGAAGAACGGCCATGGCCGCGGCGGTCATGCGCAATAACGCGGTATCCTTTTTGTACAAAGAACATCATTTGAGCGTCCCAGTCATCACTTGATAGTGGCCAGCCATGATGAAATACGATTGATTGTCCTGTGCCCCAGTCTTTGTAAAAGATTTCGGCGCCGTCGCTTACTGTGAATTTCATAAATTTTAGTTTTAAGTTTTATCTATTGTTTTGTTGTAAGGTTAGATGCCATTAATATACCAAGAAATAAGTACTTGGTATATAATGCTTTACAATATTGTGTATCTGATTTGATTAACGATATTTCGCTAATTTACAATATGCCGCTTTGACGGAACAATTAAGCAGATACGATTAGACTAAACGGACATTTGAAGAAAATACTCAACCAGTTGTTCCCATTCTTCGTCTAAAGTCGAAGCCGGTCGTCGTTTGTTAGCCCTGTTATACCAGTAGTCGGCGTTCCATATATCGCCTTCTTTACGATGCAGATAGGCGTGTACCCATGCCGATGCCTGGTCATTCAGTTGGTCTACCTGCGCGTGGGCCCTGTGCCAATCGCCGTTGCCGTCATACCATAGGCTTTTCAACTGTACAGACAGGCCGCTTGCAGGATGTGTATTATGTAACGACGATTTGAATTCTGTTAAAGTTTTCATAGCGCTTACTGCACAACGAGATTTGTTTCAACGTTGATTTCGTTTTCAGGGGTAACTTTATCCCAGATGTGCAATTTTACATGATATGTTTGTCCCGCTTTCATCGGGTTGCCCACAGTAATGCTTCCACGCAACTCACTGGCTTGCTCAGGTGCGTGACCTTCATCGCCTTCAAAAAGATCATTTGATTTAAGCATCGTGTTCCCTTTTTTATCGCTTACTGATAATGACATACCAGGAAACACTTTTCCATCTTTCAAACCATAATGTTCTATACCGGTTGCAACTATTGCAATTTTAGTATCGACATTTACCTTGTTGCTGTTCATGCGCTGATTATCGGGGCCAACCAATACTACATCACCAACACCGAAGCCGTTATAATTGTAGCTCAATCCGGTTGTAAAATCTGTATTAGTACCCTTGCTAAAATGACAGCTTGCTAAAATTAAGCAGCTGAACAGGAGGAGGAACGGAATTTTAATTTTTTTCATGGACAGATTTATGCTTTAGCGAACAACCGAAAATAACATTTAAGATTATTTGGAACTATAGTAGATGTTAAATAATTCCACTATGATCAATGTGCGAATACTACGGTTTGTCGCAGATATTTAAAAGTGATATATTTAAACACCAATCAATTGAAACCATGAAACAAATCTGCACCATTGCCCTTATTTTTCTATCAGCGTTTTCTGTAAAAAGCTTGGCGCAAACCAACGCCGGTAAAGGCTCATTTACCGATATTGCTTTTATTGAAGGGCATTGGAAAGCTACCACAGCCGAAGGCCGTACGATAGAAGCAGTTTGGCTTGCCCCGGCCGCTGGTAATATAACAGGTTTTATGCGAATGATGAACGGCGATAAAACCGACCTGTACGAAATATTAGCTTACGAACAATCTGAGAAAGGATTGGTATCCTTAGTAAAACATTTCAGGCCGGGTTTGTTAGGGGAAGAGGAGAAAGACAGTCCGAACAAATATGTGTTTGTGGAAGCAGCAAAGAACCGTGCAGTATTTGAAAGTGTAAACGGTGACTTGCGCGTTCTGTATGAGAAACGCTCGGCAACGCAATTTGCCATAGCCCGCGGTAACCAGGAAAACGGCAAGTGGATATTTAAAGATCTGTTTGTGTTTAATAAAGTGAAGTAAAAGGCGAGCTTCATTTAATCATGCCTTACGCTTAAAAGCGTTGAAATCAGACAAATAAAAAGCTGTTCATAAAATCAATCTATTGCTAACGGCTTTTTAGTTGCGGTATCTGCAATCTATTGCCGGATGTACTTAGCAGCGAATACCTTATAATGTCTTTCCCTTATTGTCCCAGTGGTCTTTGATCACTCTACCTTCGGTATCTGTAACGAGCCTTCGGGCAAAGCGCTCACCCTTTATTTTGCCATGCTCGGTGTACTTACCAAGAAAAAGCAATACAGGCCGGCCAAAGTCGTCGGTTTTAAAAGCCAGATCATAACGGCCCATCTTCCGCTCAATCATGGTATCAGGCGCATACACCTGACTTAAGATTTTCTGAATGTCTTTACCAAGCTTCATAAGGCAATATTTATGAATTTGAACACTTTGAAAGAATATAGGTTTAATTAAAAATATAAAAACTATCTTATATATTAAATTGTAATTAATTGTAAAGTCTTAGACTGAGTACCAACAAACCATCAAGTTTTAACTTTATGAAACATTATTTTCAATTTGCTATTTGCGTGTATCTGTTTGCCGCAGCAGGCTGTACAACAGACAAGGAAATAAAACAGGACATTGCCGTTAAAGCTAAAACCGAAGTGAGTTTTGCCGGAGTGACTTATACCGTAAAGAACAAGGTAGTGACGCTTTCTGGCACTTGCTCTTCAGAAAAAGCGCACCAAAAGGTCTTATCTACTGTACGGTCAATACATGTTGTTAGTGATGTAAACGATGGCCTAAGCATAGCGCCGGTAGAGCTGAATGAGGATATGCTATTTAAGCAAAGCGTCGATAGTATATTGGGTGCATATCCCCAAGTTTTCAGCGATGTACAGCATTTAAAAGTTACGTTAAAAGGAAATGCCAGCACTGAAGAAATGCTGAAACTATTGCCTGCGTTAAAAAAGATAAATCCGGTTGGTATAAACAATCAGGTTCTTGTACAATAAAACGCAGGGAATAATACAAATTAAACTACATGAAACCTTTTTACTTGCAATTAAGCAGCGGCCTGCACCTGGAAATAATACCTAATATAAAAGTGCATCTGGATGGTCATACGGTAATTACGCGCACTTACAGTATTTACCGGGCCGATAACGACAATGCTATTTTAGATGACTCGAGACATGCTGCAGACGCTTCATCGGCCAAAGAAAATGATCCGGATTACTGCGGATATATCACTTTTGAAAAGCCTGGAAAATTATTTACTTATACGGCCGACGGTACATTTGAACTAGATACCGAAGATATAAGCGAAACTATTGAACAGTTATCCTACATACGGGATAATCCGGCGCTTTGGGACGAAAGTTTGGATTGATACGTAAAATAAACAATTTTAAGTTAGCATTAGCCATCGCTGTATATTTACGAAATTTTTAGCGTTAATACTGTTTCTACCCTTTTGACAATCCACTTGATATGGATAACATTAATATTCTGCTTGCCGAAGACCACAACATTGTACGCAATGGTATTCGATCACTTTTGGAAAAACAGGATGGCTTTACCATAATAGGCGAGGCAATAAACGGGGAAGAGGTGCTGCGTTTGATTGGCGATGGGCTTGTTCCCGACATTTTGCTTACCGATGTAAATATGCCCGGCATTAATGGCCTGGAATTGACTTTGCAAGTCACTACAGTACTTCCTACCTGCCGAATCATAGTTCTGTCTATGCTCGATCATGAGCGATATTTATTTAAAGCTTTTAAATGTGGTGTCTCAGGCTATATCCTGAAAAATATTGATGCCGATGAGCTCATCTTCGCTATCAGGAAAGTGTCTCGCGGTGGCGAATATATTTGTACAGAGCTTTCCATGCGTCTTCTAAATAAAGCTATGCAGGCGCCCGAACGTTCCGAGCCTAAGGAACATACCGATTTGCATTTTACAGACAAAGAGTTGGAAGTGCTTAATCTGCTCGCAGTAGGCTTTACAAACCAGGAAGTAGCCGATAAGCTGTTTGTAAGCCGGCGCACTGTAGAGGGCTATCGCCAAAGCCTACTAAATAAAACAGGCTTACGTAATACAGTATCACTTATAGGCTTCGCCATACGGGCCGGCATAGTAAACTGAGTTTGATTATTTGCGGAAGGCAATACCCACAAAGTAGTTATCGCCGGCATCCCTTTGCAGTCCATGATTCAAGCCTATATCAATTTTGAAGTTATCAGATAGGGCGTACTCCAAAGCTGTGTCAATATAACTGTGGGTAGAGTGATGGGCGAAATCACGGGTGTAATACGTTTCGCCGAATATTTCCAGCTTGTCAAATAAAATTTTGCTGATCACCAACGATTGCAGTAACTCTGCATGTCTTCCAGGTTCTGCATCATTGTTTAAGTAATCGCCCTCTATCTGCATGCCAAGCTTCCAGTCGTTCGGTAATTTCAAAGCCAAAGGGATCATCAGGCCTGTTTCAACCGAGTGGCTGTCTTCGTACTGGCCTGTCGGGAAAGTAATGTAAGGCATTAACGCCGCGCTGAAATTGCCATGATAATTGCCATAAATATTTTGCTTAAGCCGCAGGCCCAAATCTCCTACGCCATGTTTGCTTTCATCTGTATGATTGCCGCTCTTTATGGCTTGGTCTCCATAAGTTTCAAAAACAATATGCAGGTTAGTTCCTTGTAACAAGCCAAGTTTTATGTCGGCATGATTAACTAACCATGTACGTTGTAAGCCTTCTTCGGTATGCTTGCGTTCAAGATTCAAGAGTGAAGCTTCATATTGTATATGTCCTGCATCAACAGTGTAGGGCGATTCGGTAACGTTTGGCCGGTCTGTTTCCATCTCTTCGCGTACGCTATCAGCAGGTACCGGGTGAAAAAGACTATATTGATGACTTTGTGCATGGGCAAAGCTCAGCGTTGTCACTACGGCGGCAAAGGTTAGTAGAATTTTATTACTCATTAAATTTTTTGATTATTTATTAAAATACAACCACGATGACGGTAGATAGTTTGCCATTGTTTTGGTTGTAATGCTTCCTTTATTATGGTATCGAAAAAGCGTTAGGCAAACAATAAATTACTGTTCTAAGTAAATTTGAACGCTTGCTGTTGTCTTTTGGCTGTATAACAATTACCTAAGAGTTAAGATTGCGTATTTACCACCCACGAACCTGCGTATTACTACGGGTTTGGTAAAAATTATTCCTGATAGTTTTGAAATACGCAATCATCACTCTATGAAAATCACGCTCACTCCGCCGCTGCTCGAGTTTTTACTCGATCAGGGCTATCGTTATTGTTTCTCAAAAACAACCCAACTCAGTTATTCTCAGGCTCAGGTTTGCATTACGCTAACGCCAATTAAAGAAAAGCCGTCACTAAGGACACTACCTGTAGATGCAGACACATTCTTTGCTTTACGGCGTGAACCTGTATGGATGGCCAGAGGGATAGACGAGACAATAGTATTAGTAAAGATGCCGACAGCAGTGTTGTTGCCTTATGTGGATTTTTTGCTGTCGCGGCATACTTTATCTACGTATATGTATGTCTAAGCGAATACTGATTGTTGAAGACAACCTGGACGTGCTTGATGTATTGAAGGAAGCACTCGAATACGAAGGATATCAGATTTATGCCGTAGAGGAAACGGAAGACATTGTATCCCTGGTCAAGAGATTCCAGCCAGACTTGCTTCTTATTGATTTCTTACTTACAGGAATTAATGGGGGAGAGTTGTGCGGATGCATAAAGCGCGAACAGTGTATTGATAATTTGCCCGTAATCATGATGTCTGCCTACCCTAAGGTAATAGCGTCACTGGGCTATTATGGCTGCGATGATTTTATACCAAAACCATTTGATCTTAACGACTTACTGGTCAAAATAAACCACTTAACTAATAGCTAAATACTTTTTTATGTATACAAATGCCGGTCTCAATAAAGTAATTCTTGTTGGCCATGTAATCCGCGAACCACGTTGGCACACAGGCGAAAAATGTCGCCAACTATCGTTCACCATAAGGACAGAAGAGATCATCCGTTCGCAACAGGGCGATGTTATCCACGAAGAATTTCATAACATAAGGATTGAAGAACATAACGCCTCATTAAAACGCGTTAATCTTAAAAAAAATGACCTGATATATCTGCAGGGCAAGCTGCATACTAATGCTTATGTAGATGAAATGCAGGTAAAGCGTTATAAAACAATAATTATAGCCACAAGTATAGAGTTGTTTCCATCGGTACCGGCACTAATTGAGCAATAGGTTTTAATGTAAAGCTCTGCAAATGCTTATCGGACAATGGTCCTGTTATGATTCTTTCCAAAACCATTTCGCTTTTGTAACTGTTAGTTAAATATTGTAGCCGCAGCTTTTCGTTATTGGTTGGTTACCACAGTAAGAATGCATAATGTTAAATTAAACATATACCATGAAAAAGTTATTTTTTGTACTGAGCTGCAGCATCGCGTTAGGAATTGCTGGCTGCAGAGGTGGGGGACAGGGCCCGCAGGAAGACACTACCATTTCAGACTCTACCAGTACCTCCGCTCCGGATGATTCAACATACGATGACAGCCTTTCTGGTACAGACCCTGCAGTAGGCAGTCTAAAGCCTGACAGTACCAGCACCGATACCGGTGAGCGGCAGTGATTTTGATAAAATAATTATTCAAGAGGCATGATCAGCTTTTGGCTGCATTATGCCTTTTATGCATAATGCTTTTTGGATATAAAGCTTAATGATCAAACTGATCTTGTAGGCGTACAAGTCGGTCAATCATTAAATTCAGCTTTTCCTGCTCTAACTGAAAGATGCGGTTTTTAAGGAAGAAAGCCACATATAACAGCCAGATAATGGTGAACGCGTAAAAGGAGTATTTTAAAACAGGGGATAGATAAGCGAGAATTTCATACAGATACAAAGACAACCCCACGCTTATCAGCATCAGGTAGATGTATAATAACCAGCCATACAAGTCAGACCGGCGGCGCTGGTATTCTTTTAAGCTCTGCAAATACTCTACAGGGTGTGTAGTCACATCTTTGGTGGCAATAAGTTTGTAATCTTTTATCATCACAAACATGTATAGCAGCATGGTGCATAATATAATGCCCATACCCAGGTAGGTAAGCCACGATTGGAAAACAAGAAACAGCATAACGGCTGCCACAGCAACAGAACCGATGAGCAAACAAATAATGCCAATCAATAATTTTTTGTTCAGGCTGCCCATCCCACGTTTCACCTGCCTCAGCGCCTCGTCAACCGAAAGCTGATCGCGTTTTGGCTGCGTTTGCCAAACCGACATGATATGATCAAAGTCTTTCATACTGGTTATATAGTTCTGTTAACTTCTGTTTAATACGATGAATTTTAACCCGGAGGTTGCCTTCCGAAATACCGGAAATGTCCGCAATTTCTGGATAGGGCACCTCATCAAGCACCATTGTAATTATAATTCTCTCTGATTCTTCCAGCTTTGCAATACATTTATACAGTAAAGCAACCTGTTCATTCTTCTCTGATAGCTCTTCCCGCTTAGTCTCTACAATTTGAGGGGTCAACTCATCTTTTGCCTGTCGCTTTTCTGAGCGGAGGTAAGTAAGGCAGGTATTAACGGCTATACGGTATATCCACGTGGATATCATGGCCTCGTTACGGAACTTGTCAAGATTTTGCCAAACCTTCAGGAATGTTTCCTGCAGCAGATCGTTAGCCGCGTCATCATCGCCCGTGTACCCATAACACAGGTTGAAGATTTTTCTTGAGTTGGCTTCGAAAATTTGCTTAAACGCAGCTTCTTTAGCGGGCACCGTTGCAGTTAATTGTTATATAGTGTTTGATTGCAAAAATAAAAATATGTTACAACCTGAATTCATTTATCTTGAACCAGCTCAGTTTTTTTTGGGCGTCAGACAATAGTTCCTCATAATCTGTAGTAAAATCCAGTTGAACATCTTCATGTAACTTATTTATACCGCCCTTCACTTTTTCTAACTGACGGATAAATATCGTGCGCAAGGGCTTATAGTTAGCCTTTAAGTCAGCGTAATTAAGGTATTGCTTGCAGAAGTACATCAGCAATTCTATCTCTGTGCTCTTTACTCCCGCAAATTTGATGTGCTTGTTGAGCAGCCGCAAAATTTTACGAAGCGTTTTCATCATGAAATAGCTTTGCCTTGGCAACTGCGAAAACAGGGCATCGGCTTCAGTCTTTATATCGCCGATATAAGCCTGCTCGTCATGCGCCTGAAAAAGCAGATAGGCCAGCAGTTCTTTGTTTTCTTTTTTATAGCGCGCCATACGTACACACAAATCCATCATTTGTGGTCCGGATAGTTGTTGCAGCTCCTTTTTTATTTGTTGCAGGCCGTAAGTAGTTGTGCTCATAAGCGGATAAAAGTAAGCGTTTTTAAGGTCGCCAATTCAGAAAATGTTACAGATAAACGATATGTTTGGTCAAAATCAATCAAGCAAAGCAATTATGATAGTAACAACAAGCACTCATCTGGAAGGTTACAAGGTAACAGAACAATTAGGTGTTATACGCGGCATCACTGTACGCTCACGCGGTGTAGGCGGTAACTTTTTAGGCGGTTTGCAAACCATTTTCGGCGGCCGCAACAGCATCTATACTGAGTTATGTGAGCAAGCGCGCCAGGAAGCATATAACCTGCTGATTATGCACGCGCAGGGTGTTGGCGCCAATGCCATCATCAATATGCGGTATGACGCCAACGAAGTTATGCAGGGAGTTACAGAAGTACTAGCTTATGGTACTGCTGTAAAAGTTGAAAAAACTACCGTATAGTATTCATTTTGTTAGAGTTAATTTAAAAAATACAGGGCCTTTGTGCCCTGCTTTATTTTTGTAGCTTTGCTGCTTAATTGATCTTAAATGCGCCGTAATAAACTAACTCTATACATATTTATTGCCCTTATTTTAGGTGTTGCAGCTGGCTATGTATATAATACCGTTGTATTAAAAGATGTAAATAAGCGTATAGAAGTTGCTGACGCCGCTATAAAAACGATAGACAATAAAATTGTTGCTGTAACTGATACTACCGTTGCATCCTTTAAACAACTAAAGGCCGATCGCGTACAGCAAGTAAATGAGCGTAAGGACGCCGACAAGCTGCGAGATGATAAATTGGTCGGCTTTAATATTTTAAGCGATATTTTCCTGAGGTTGATCAAAATGGTGGTGGCACCTTTGGTATTTACCACTTTGGTAGTAGGTGTGGCTAAGGTTGGCGATATTAAGGCAGTTGGGCGTATAGGTGGTAAAACTTTGTTATGGTTTTTGAGTGCTACCTTGGTTTCGCTGTTGTTAGGTATGCTGCTGGTAAACTTTTTTGAACCCGGCAAGGCCATGCACCTTCCTCTGCCGGATAGTCATATTAGCACTGGTGTGCAAAAAACGGCACTTACCCTGCGCGACTTTATAAGTCACGTCTTCCCGAAGAGTTTTATAGAGGCCATGGCCAATAACGAAATATTGCAAATAGTAGTTTTCGCAATATTTTTTGGGGTGGCCACAGCTGCAATAGGCCCGATGGGCGAAATTGTAATTAAAGCAATGGATGCCATTGCTCACGTCATCCTAAAAATAACTGGCTATGTAATGCAAATGGCGCCGTTGGCGGTTTTTGGCGCAATTACGGCCGTTATTGCCAAACAGGGTTTGGGCATATTATCCACCTACGCCATATTCATAGGTGAGTTTTATTTCTCACTGCTCTTGTTGTGGCTGGTAATTATACTGGCTGGCTTTGGTGTTTTAGGTAAGCGTGCCTTTACCTTGGTGAACAGGATAAAGGATGCTATGTTGGTGGCTTTCAGTACTTCAACAAGTGAGGCTGCATACCCACGGGTACTGATTGAGCTGGAGCGTTTTGGTTGTAACAACAAGATAGTGAGCTTTGTACTGCCACTTGGTTATTCTTTTAATTTAGATGGGTCAATGATGTACATGACTTTTGCATCACTCTTTTTGGCGCAGTCTTACAACATTCATTTATCGGCTGAGCAGCAGCTTTCTATGTTGTTGATACTCATGCTTACCAGTAAAGGTATAGCTGGTGTTCCGCGTGCCTCTCTGGTGGTAATTGCAGGTACTATTGCAATGTTTAATATACCGGAAGCCGGCTTAGCCTTGCTGATAGGTATTGATCCATTGCTGGATATGGGCCGCTCCGCAACCAATGTTTTAGGAAATGCCATGGCAACAGCGGTGGTAAGTAAATGGGAAGGGGAGTTAGAGTAGATTTTTCAGGAATGTCATTTCGAGCGATAGCGAGAAATCTTAGAGTAATCCCCAATTTTTATATTTAAAATATCCGGCCTTCTGCCTTACCTTTGGAGGGTTGATTTAAATTAGATTTTCTCCTTGTGCCTCGTCTGAATGAAAACTATGGTAAAATGAGAATATCATTTAACATGCAGAGTCGTGTATTATTCACTAATTCAACAAATCAATAATTCTAACTATAATAAATATGTCCAATAGAGGCAAAAAAATCTTTCTGTTACTAAGTGTTGTTGTGCCGTTTCTGTTCTACTGCCTGTATTACTATGGCATGATGGTAAAGAACGCGCCGTATAAGTTTTCGGAGTTTAAATCTATTGTGTTTGAATACGGCCTTGGCGATTCGTTGGTCAATATGTATAATTCGCAAACGCATAATTACCAATATGTAAACGATCGTGATTCTATCGTAAAAAAAGAGTTAAAGCTGACTAAGGACGATTTATTGTACTTGCATCGAAAAGCTGCAGATTTAGGTTTTTGGAATTTTCCGGCAAATGAGGTGAACGAACAATCCAAGCGCGACCCTAAAGTACTGTATTACTCCATTCAGTTCAACTATCAGCGCAAAAGCAAAACGGTGCTGTTTGCAGCAGATTACGCAGGTAACGAAAAATTAGTTGATGCCAATCAACGCCTTATCAAGGAAATACAACGCGTTTTAGGTGACGCAGAGCAGCGAAAATAAAATAGTTGTGTAGTTGATTATTGATTAATTAATCTCTATATTTGCACCTCTAAAAAATTAAAAACAATAATTAAATAACAATGTACGCAATAGTAAGTATAGCCGGACAGCAATTTAAAGTTGCGAAAGACCAGCAGATCTTTGTACATCGCTTACAGGGAGATGAAGGCGCTAGTATTGAATTTGACAACGTATTGTTAGCAGAAAACGAAGGTAATTTCAAATTAGGAGCTGATTTGAATGGCGCTAAAGTTTCGGCTAAAATCGTGTCACATGTAAAAGGTGATAAAGTAATCATTTTCAAAAAGAAAAGAAGAAAAGGTTACAAAAAGAAAAACGGCCATCGCCAGCAGTTTACCAAAATCGAGATCACAGGCATCACCCTGTAATTAATTGTTGAACCAGAAGAGTTTATTCTTCAATAAAAAGATTTAAGAAATGGCACATAAAAAAGGCGCCGGTAGTTCCAAGAACGGTCGCGAATCGCATAGCAAACGTTTAGGTATCAAAATTTTCGGTGGTCAGCCTGCTATTGCTGGTAACATCATCGTTCGTCAGCGTGGTACCAAACACAATCCAGGTCAGAACGTAGGTATCGGTAGAGATCATACCTTGTTCGCTTTGATCGATGGTAAAGTAGTTTTCAAAAAGAAAGCTGATAACCGTTCATACGTATCAGTTCTTCCGTTTGAGACTGCCGAAGTGGCTGAAGTAGCAGCACCTGCACCTGCAGCAAAAGCTGAAAGCAAGGCTGTTGAAGCACCTGCACCTTCTCCGGTAGTAGAAGAAACTGCAGCAGAAGGTACTGAAGAAGTAGTTGCTGAGTAATTAGTAACACTACATAAAAGAGAAAGGCGCTTAATTAAGCGCCTTTTTTGTTTTTAGAACTTTGTGTTAAAAATAAAGTTGCACCATTTGCCGCCAGTAACGGGCTTTGTGCGCATAATCATCCCAAACATATAGATTATGTGGAATGTCTTTATAGTTTAGCACTTCGCTAAAGTTTTGATTATTCTGATAAAATTGGTCAGCTTCACCTATCACTATAGTAATATCCAAATTGCGCAATTGGCCTAATATCTCCTGATCGTTAAGATTAGCTACAAATTGAAGAGGGGTATTAAAATATACCTCCTGGCTGCGATAGCCCGAAAACAAGTCGCGGAAGTCGCCCATTTCTACAGTAAGATCATACCGGCCGCTCATGGCTACCACTTTTACAAAAAACTCCGGATGCCTGAAAGCAGTGTTCACCGCATGAAAAGCTCCCATACTGCAGCCTGCAACAAAAAAATCATCATTCCCGTTAATACGCTCCATAAAAGGCAGCACCTCGTCAATGATATAAGTTTCGTATTGTACGTGCCTTTGAATGCGCTCGGCAGGCTGTATGTTCTCGTTGTAAAAACTTTCTGCGTCAATGCTGTCAACGCAGAATATTTGCATGTCTCCGGCAGCAAGCCGGCTTTCGAGTGCGCCGATGACACCCCAGTTCTCATAATCATAAAACCGCGCCATGCGTGTAGGATACATAAGTACGGGCTGCCCGCTATGGCCGAACACCAAAAGCTCCATGTCGCGCTTTAGTACTGTACTGTACCATTTATGATATTCCCTGTTTAAAGCCGGCATTATAAATACAGTACTAATTTGAGTGTTTAGATATTATCTCTGCATGAAAAAATAATTAACGATCAATAATGTGGCCGTAGATTACCCGCCTCCATACATCGTAGCCGGCATTGCTGAGGTGCAATCCGTCCGCCACGTAAAAATCCTTCCGCGGTTTGCCGCTGGCATCAATCATTTCCCTAAATATATCAATAAAGTGCCAATTTGCGTTCCGTTTTATGATTTCTGTTTCAATGACGTTGTTGGTAAACTTAAATTGCTCTATGATGTTCCATCGCGCAGGGCTTGGTTTAAGGGAAACAAAGTAGCAGGGTATGTTCCCGAAACGGTTTTCAACCTTCACCATCAACTGAAGAAAGAACAGAAACACCTCTTCCGGATGGCGGCCGTCTCCCAAATCATTATCACCAGCATAAACTACCAGCTTTTTAGGATCAAACCCTGTCATTATCCTATCAAAAAACCAATCGCAGGCCGCAAGCGTGGAGCCGCCGAAACCCATGTTTACCGGCTTAATTTCTTTAAAGTTGTCGTAAAGTGTATTCCAAAGCCTGAATGTAGAGCTCCCGTAAAATATTGTCTCCGGGTTATAATTTAACTTTGATTTGTCTTTTTCAAGGCGTTTAACCTCATCTTCGTACCAATACATGTATGCCTTTTATGTGTCCGTAATACCTTATGGCGCTTCAGTGTCTATAATGGAAAAATTGAAGAACCGGCCAAATATAAAAAAGTTAGCCTGTTACCATAAGTATAATTATAGCAACAGGCTTAATGGTGATATTGTGTTAATGTGGACGAAACTGTTTATTAACGCTCGGTAACAGGGAACTGCGAAATTCGCAATAAGGTGCAACCATAGGGTACTAACGTTATATCTTCTTGGGGTTGCTTCTCAAGGCCCTCGTTATAGATATTACTGTAAGGCACGGGGCCTGCCATTTCATTATATAGTTGCCAGTTAGGTACATGCCTTGCCTTGGTTTTGATAATCACCGGAGCATTGTCAGGCGTCCAGGGGTAAGTAGTTACAGGCTTGGCAACCTGGAATTCATATTGCTTTTCAAAATCCTCGTTGCGTACGTCAATCAAGCCGTAATTCCACGGGGTAGTAGGTAATACTTCTATGTAACTGCTTCCGTATGCTACGGGGTCTTTATCGTTCTTCACTGTTTTTTGTTGCGAGCCAACTTTCAAGGCATAAACCAGCGGACCGCGCTCAATGGATACGGAATTTTCATACCAGGTATTTTTAAACACATGCATTGGCAGCGATAGGGTAATCACGTCGCCCGATTGCCATTCGCGGTCCACTTTTACTACTCGGTTGCCTTCTGCCTCTTCCAGCGTTTTGCCGTTTACCGAGATAGTTGCTTTTTTACACCAGGCAGGTATGCGTAAATGCAGCGGGAACTTTACCTTCTTTTGTTTGGATGTAATGGTGAACTTAATGGCATCTTCAAAAGGGTAATTGGTTTCTTCTTTAATATTTACTTGTGCACCGTCGGCTACTGACGCATCAACGCTGCTTGGCGAATAAACCAGCGCGGCTATGCCTTTATCAGGAGTAGCGTACCATAAATTTTGCGTGAATTTTGGCCAGCCCTGGTGCATGTTTGATGTGCAACAAGGGTAACCTGTAAGCAGGCCGTAGCAAATATCTGTACCTGCGTGGTTTACATGGAAGTTACGGCTGTGCCTGGTAAGCATTACCTGATTGGCTTGCTGAAAATACTGCCGGGTCATGTAATCGGGCGTAGTTTGTGTTGGTAATGCATTGAAAGCAATTTTTTCCAGGCGGTCTGCGTAGTCAACATCGCCGGTAATAGCAAGCGTATTTTCCAACGTGTACATCATTTCAACAGCAGTACATAGCTCCGAGCCCTGCGTTGGGTTATTGCCATGCAGGTCTTCGTCGCCACCATAAAGTCCGTGAGCCATTTCGTCATATTTGCGCAGGTCGGCATAAGCTTTTTTAGTAGCATCTACGTATTGTTTTTCCGGGTGCTGCTGATAATAAATAATTGGCTCTTTCATGCCCTGCGCCAGGTTTACGCCATGGATACTTCCATCGCTCGAAAGCAGGTCGGTGTTTAAAAATGCATTGGTAAAATCAAAGGTTTGGCTGTGTAAAAGGTTAGCGAGATCGAGCAAAAATTTATCGCCGGTTATATTATATAGCCAATATACTACCAGCAAATTATCGCCGGCGCGGTACCTTGCCCAAAACGACCAGTGATCTAAATGATGCTTTGGTAGCTCATTAAGCTGATATTGAAAATATTTAGTGAGCAGATTAATTACCCGTGTATCGCCTGTTGCGCTGTAGTACTGCTGCAATATTTTAAGCATTACCATTTTTGGCCACCAATCATGGCTGTTATCACGCTGCAAACCCGCCTCGTAGCTATAATCTTTTGCAGGACCAAAGTAACCGTCGGGTTGCTGACTTTTAAGTGTCCATTCAATCCATGGCTTCACTTTGGCAATCAATTCCTTATCCTGCAAAATGTAAGCAAGCGGAAGCAATCCATCAATCCAATATGGCCCGCGTTCCCACTGGTCGCCATCGCCACCGAGCCAGCCATTGCGGTTATTCATCACCAGCGGATACAATTTATCTAAATTACCTGTAGCGCCGTTTTTCTGCCTGATAAGCATTTCTTTAAGCCAACCTTCCGGTTTTATGGCACCCAACGGAAGCTCGATATATGGGTTTTGCCGTAATGGTGCACGGCTGTACACATAAGTTGCCACGTTTTTTTGTTTTGACTGCGCCATTGTCTCGCATACCACGAAAACAAATAACAACGCTATGAAATGTTTCAATCTCATCAACAGGTTATTTTAAGTAAGAAAAGAATGTTAGGTTAAATTGCTAAATTGTCGTAGCATGTAAAAATGACATTTATTTTTCAAATTGCAATAAACCTTTTTTATGCAGCCAATTTTGCAGGACGACAGCATGTAATTATTGAACGATAAAATATTTACTTTTAACGCCACAATGCAACCTAAAAATAATAAGAAGATCATACGTGCCTGGGCAATGTTCGATTGGGCAAACTCGGTATACAATCTCGTCATCACGGCTACCATCTTTCCGGCATATTATGAGGCAATCACCACAACAGATAACAGTGACAGGGTTGAATTTTTCGGATTCAGTTTTGTAAACACTGCCTTGTCTAACTATGCGCTGGCCGCAGCGTACCTGCTTATCGCACTGATGCTGCCGGTACTTACTTCTATTGCAGATTATCGTGGAAATAAAAAGGCTTTCATGCAATTTTTTACCCTGCTTGGTTCATTAAGCTGTGCGATGCTTTTCTTGTTTGATGATAAGCATATTGAGTTAGGGATTATATGCTTTGCACTGGCGGCTATAGGATATTGCGGCAGTTTTGTGTTTTATAACGCTTATCTGCCGGAGATTGCCACTGTTGATATGCAAGACCGCGTGAGCGCAAAAGGCTTTACTTACGGTTACATTGGCAGTGTATTGTTACAGCTGATATGTTTTGCCATAGTACTTAAACCAGATTTGTTTGGCATACCCGATGGTACGTTACCATCGAGGATATCATTTTTACTGGTAGGAGTGTGGTGGATAGGCTTTGCGCAGATACCATTTGCAATACTGCCAAAGGGTAGTCCTAACGGGGCCAGCCATCATACCAATATCATCAAGGGCGGCTTCGTAGAACTTAAAAAAGTTTGGCATCAAATTAAGCAGATGCCTTTGCTTAAACGCTATCTGCCAGCCTTCTTTTTCTACTCAATGGGCGTACAAACAGTAATGCTGGTTGCCACAAGCTTTGGCGCTAAGGAATTGCACTTGCCCAAAGAATCGCTGATAACGGTTATTTTAATTATACAACTGGTAGCCATTGGCGGTGCTACGCTGATGTCGAGACTTTCTGAGCGATATGGTAACATACGCATACTGCTTTGGGTGGTGGCATTTTGGTTGGTAGTGTGTATTGCAGCTTACTTTATACAAACGGCTACACACTTCTACATTTTGGCTGTATTGGTTGGCCTGGTAATGGGCGGTATACAGTCGCTTTCTCGGTCAACTTATTCTAAATTATTGCCGCAGAATACTACTGATACCGCCTCGTTTTTCAGCTTTTACGATGTAACGGAAAAGCTGGCTATAGTAGGCGGTTTATTTAGCTTTGGCTTTATAGAGGAGTTAACTGGAAGCATGCGCAACTCTACATTGGCGCTCTGCGTGTTTTTTCTCATCGCCCTTTTATTCCTTTTTATTTTGCGTTCGGTTGAAAAAAATGGCATCAAAAATGCCGAAATTGGCAGCTTTTAGTATTTTGCGCGAATGAAGGTTGAGCTATTTGTACCGTGTTTTGTTGATCAGCTGTTTCCCGACACTGCTTTCAGTACGGTGAAACTCCTTGAAAAGGCAGGGTGCACGGTAAACTTTAATGCTGCACAAACCTGTTGCGGACAGCCTGCATATAATGCCGGATTTTGGGATGATGCCAAAGAAGTTGGACGTAAGTTTCTGGATGATTTTGAACAGGACAGTATTATCGTAACGCCGTCTGCACTATGTAGCGGCATGGTGAAAAACGCCTACAACGATTTGTTTACCAATACCGTAGTTCACAATAAATGCCGTAACATCCAGTCGAACATTTATGAGCTGACGGATTTTTTAGTGAACATTCTTCAGTATGATTATTTCGGTGCGGAACTTGATGGGCGGGCAGTTTATATGGACAGCTGCAGTGCTCTGCGGGAATGTAAAATCAAGGATGAGCCCCGCCAGTTACTTTCAAAAGTGTTAGGCCTTGAATTGGTGGAACCGGCTGATAGCGCCACTTGCTGTGGTTTTGGCAGTACATTTTCAGTAAAGTTCGACGGCATATCAAGCGCTATGGCGCAGCAGAAAATCGAAAAAGCACTTAACGCCGGGGCTGATTATATAATATCTACTGACTCATCGTGCCTGATGCACTTGCAGGGTTATATCAATAAAAATAACATCCCGTTAAAAACTTACCACATTGCCGATGTACTTGCTGGCGGCTGGGGCAATGTTTAACAGTGTAGAGCCAATGGTAAATAAAAAAGAAGATTATTCATTCTGGACAAGGTATAAAGGGTTTGCTACTACCGAGATTATGCTATATGTGATAATGATAGTCGGCATAGTAGCCGGTATCATCATATTTTCCTGATAAGCCTTAACTTGCATGGCGAACCGCTGAACCCTACCAATGTCGCCTATTTTAAAAAAAATCGTACGCAAGCTTAAACGGCCAAGAACGCTGGTGATATTATCGGTAGTTTTTGTGCTTTTGCTGGTGTTTATTTTTTGTTTGCCAAGGCCGCTTTTTAAAAGCCCTACAAGTTATGTAATCGACGACGAAAAGGGTCAGTTGCTTGGTGCGGCCATTGCGACTGACGGGCAATGGCGTTTTCCATATAATGGCAATGTGCCGCATAAATTCAGCGAATGTATCATAGCTTTTGAAGACAAGCGTTTCCGCAGCCACCCCGGGGTGGATGTACTTGCCTTGGGCAGGGCGCTGTCGCAAAGTATTAAAGCGAAGCATATCACCAGCGGTGGCAGCACTATCAGCATGCAGGTGATACGTTTGGCAACAGGCAACAAACGTACGGTCTGGAATAAGCTGGCAGAAATGTTTATGGCGCTACGCCTTGAGACCACATACAGCAAAGACGAGATATTAGCCTTATACGCCAGCAATGCTCCATTCGGAAGCAATGTTGTGGGACTGGATGCAGCCTCATGGCGCTACTTCGGGCGCAGTCCGGATAAACTTTCATGGGGAGAGATGGCCGCAATGGCCGTGCTGCCGAATGCTCCTTCGTTAGTACACCCAGGGCGTAACAGGGCTGTCCTTGTCGCCAAAAGGAACCGCCTGCTTGATAGGCTGGTTGCAAACGGTGTAATAGATAAAACTACGGCCAGCCTTGCTAAACTGGAGCCAGTACCCGACAAGCCGGTAGCTTTACCACGACTCGCGCCGCATTTGCTGCAGGTATTTAAACAGGAAACGAAAAATACAAAGGGAAAAAATACAAGGGTAACCACATCTATTAAATCCGTACTGCAGCAACAGGTAAGCGATATACTTGAACGACATCACCGGGTGCTGAGCGCCAACGACATCAATAATATTGCAGCAATAGTGCTTGATGTAGAAACAGGCAAGGCCCTGGCGTATGCAGGTAATATCTTCCACCCGGAGGACGCTCAATTGGAAAGCGATGTAAACGTAGTAAATGCGCCGAGGAGTCCGGGCAGCACACTTAAACCATTGCTTTATGCTGCCATGCTTAATGACGGATTTATACTGCCCAATAGTCTCATACCCGATGTACCTACACAAATAGCAGGCTACCATCCCGAAAATTACGATTTAGGTTATGATGGCGCGGTGGCGGCGTCAACGGCTCTTTCCCGGTCGCTTAACGTGCCGGCTGTTAAAATGCTCCAGCAGTACAGATATGAGCGTTTCTATGACTTTTTGCACCGTTCCGGCATCAGCACACTTAACAAACCGGCAGATTATTACGGCCTTGCACTCATATTGGGCGGTGGAGAAAATACACTTTGGGAGCTTGCCGGGCAGTATGCATCCATGGGACGGGTGCTCAACCACTACAACAGCAACGGCGGAAAATATGATCCTGCCGACTGGCACCACCCGGTCTACACGGTAGGAAATAAGACAAAGGCGACTGGTCGGGAAAAAAGCGGGCTGTTGGGTGCGGGCTCTATCTACTTTACTTTACAAGCCATGGAAGAAGTGATGCGCCCCGGCGAGGAGTTGCTGTGGCAGCAGTTCAGCTCGTCGCAGCGCGTGGCCTGGAAAACCGGTACAAGCTTCGGTTTTCGCGACGGCTGGGCCATAGGCATTACGCCTAAGTACGTTGTAGGCGTGTGGGTAGGTAATACGGATGGCGAAGGGAGGCCCGGTTTGACCGGCATCAATACAGCAGCCCCCGTCATGTTTGATATCTTCCGGTTACTGCCCATCAGCAGCGAATGGTTTGCCCGACCCACCGGCGATATGGTACAGATAAACGTTTGTCCTGAAAGCGGTTACCGCGCAGGCCCCTATTGCAATCACGCTGCGTTACAATGGGTGCCACGGGGCGGGCTCAAAGCACCGGTATGCCCATGGCATCAGTTGGTACACCTGTCTGCAGATAGAAAATGGCAGGTTACTACAGATTGTGAAACGCCCGAGCAAATAGTGAACAGCACCTGGTTTGTGTTGCCGCCATCGATAGAGTATTACTTTAAGACGAAAAGCTACTGGTACCGAGCGTTGCCGCCGTTTAAATCAGGCTGTGTTCAGGACAATGTTAACCCGATGGAAGTCATTTACCCGAAACCCGGAGCTAAAGTATATGTGCCGTTGGAGGCGGACGGCTCACGCGGTAGGATGATTTGTTCTGCAGCCCACCGGCAGCCTGGCATGAAAGTGTTTTGGCATCTGGATGATAATTATGTAGGCGAAACTCACGATCAGCACCAGATGGCTTTAAACCCCCAAGCCGGTAAACACAAGCTTACACTGGTAGATGCCGACGGCAATACCACAGTCATAAATTTTGAGGTGCTGGATAAGGAACAGCAAAACCACAAAGATTAGTTATATTGGCCTAAAGTATTAATACATGCTTGAACAGTACGATCTTTCTAATATGCTGGTGCTTGATATTGAGACGGTGCCTCAATATCGGACTTATGATGAAGTGCCCGCACATTTGCAAAAGCTATGGGACGCTAAAACACAATACCAACGTAAAGAAGAAACTGCCGCCGCTTTTTATGAGCGTGCTGGTATATGGGCAGAGTTTGGCAAGATAGTTTGTATATCAGTAGGAATATTCACAGGAAGCCAGCGTCCCGGTTTGCGCATTAAATCATATGCCAGCCATGACGAGGGAGAATTACTGCGAGACTTTGCCCGACTGCTGAACAGCCAGCCGCCTAACCAGGTGCTTTGCGCACATAACGGTCGCGAGTTTGATTTTCCTTACATCTGTCGCCGTATGCTTATACATGGTATTAAGCATCCACCGCAGCTGGAGTTATCCGGCAAAAAGCCTTGGGAAATTAATCACCTGGATACTATGGATGTTTGGAAATTTGGCGACTACAAAACCTACACGTCGTTGAGCCTTCTTACGGCAATATTTGATATCCCTACCCCAAAAGATGATATTGACGGCAGTATGGTTGGCCATGTGTACTGGAATGAAAATCAGTTGGAACGTATCTGCACTTACTGCCAGAAAGACGTGGTAGCAACTGCACAGCTAATCAGGAGGTTTAGGGGCGAACCTTTGATTGCCGATGATTGTGTTACCATTGTGGGTGGCTAAATATTATGTTAAAGGTAAAAGATTTGCACATAGGCTTTAAAACGGATGGGGGTATAACGCCAGCCGTCAAGGGTGTGTCTTTTACCATTGCAAAAGGCGAAACCCTTGGCATAGTAGGCGAATCTGGTTCCGGCAAATCGGTCACATCACTGGCGATAATGCGGTTATTAAGCAAAAACGCTGTTGTTACGGGTGACGTATCTCTTAACGATATTCAATTAACCAGTGCCACTGAAGAAGAAATGCAAGCGATACGTGGTAACCGCATCGCCATGATTTTTCAGGAGCCCATGACCTCCCTTAATCCGCTGCTTACCTGCGGTTTTCAGGTGTCAGAGGCGCTTACACAACATGCTATTGTAACGGATACAAAAAGCGCACGGGAAAAGGTGATAGATCTGTTTAACGAGGTACTGCTGCCAAGACCTGAAGCTATTTATGACAGCTATCCGCATCAGTTAAGCGGCGGGCAAAAACAGCGGGTGATGATAGCCATGGCATTATCCTGTAATCCGGAACTGCTTATAGCTGATGAACCTACCACCGCGCTCGATGTAACTGTACAAAAGAGCATCATCGACTTATTGCTGAAGCTAAAGGCAGAGCGTGGCATGGGGATCATTTTTATTTCGCATGACTTGGGCGTTGTAAAGCAAATTGCCGATCGAATACTTGTGATGTACCAGGGCGAAGTGGTTGAAGAGGCAACTGCAGAGCAACTCTTTGATGAACCGGCACATGCCTACACACGTGGTTTGCTGGCATGCAGGCCATCGCCGCACAGGCAACTTAAACGCTTGCCTACGGTGGCAGATTTTGTCAGCAATAAAGAAGGGCTTTGTGTTAAGGAAATGTGCGGTCGTTACGCTTATGAGCAGGGCGAGTTACAATTACGCCGTCAAAAATTTATCCAGCAGGAGCCCATCTTAAGTGTTAGTCACCTCAATACATGGTTTCCCGTTTCGCATGGCTTTTTTTCCAAAACGAAGGATGTAATAAAAGCGGTAAACGATGTAAGCTTTAATGTTTATGCCGGCGAAACTTTGGGATTGGTGGGGGAGTCGGGCTGCGGTAAAACAACATTGGGTCGCAGCATACTCCGCTTGTTAGAACCAACATCTGGCACCATTAATTTTGACGGTATCGATGTGACCAGTCTGAATGCCCAAGACATGCGGAAAATGAGGCGCGACATGCAAATCATTTTTCAGGATCCCTATTCGTCACTCAACCCGAAGCTAACCGTAGGCGCCGCGCTAATGGAGGTACTGCAGGTGCACAATTTGTACGAAAATAATAGCAACAGGAAACAAAAAATAATACAAACACTCGAACGCGTAAGCCTGTTGCCGGCACATTACAACAGGTATCCGCATGAGTTTTCGGGAGGGCAGCGGCAACGTATTGCCATAGCCCGGGCGCTGGTGTTGCAGCCGAGGCTCATTATCTGCGATGAATCTGTTTCAGCACTTGACGTATCTGTACAGGCACAGGTACTAAACCTGCTGCGCGACTTGCAGGAAGAGTTCGGTCTGACGTATATTTTTATTTCGCATGATCTGGCCGTTATTAAACATATATCAGACCGTATGCTGGTGATGAATAAAGGTGAAATTATAGAACGTGGCTACCCTGATGCTATATACAATAACCCTCAAAACGAATACACACGAAGGCTGATAGCAGCCATACCCGATTAACATAGAAATGCCTGCACACATTATCTATATTTGAACGTTATTATATGTACTAAAACTTACCGCCCAACATCTTATATGCCACAAAGTGCATCTGGTGCGGTATAAAAATCAATTATGTCTAAAAAGAAAAACAACTCCTCTATAAAACAAGTACTTACTCAGTTAGTACTTAGCGCTTTTGAACAAAGCAATGGCAACCCGCTTAATTACAAGCAGGTATCGGCCAAACTAAATATTCGCGATGCCGAGGCACGCGACATCATCCTTGAAATACTTAAAGAAGAAACAGCTAAGGGCACACTAAAGCAAATATCAGCCGGTAAATTTCAACTGCCTGAATTAAAAACATTTATTGAGGGCAAGGTGGACATGACTACAGATGGCTCGGCCTTCATTGTTACGGATGACCCTGCAGAGAACGACATATTTGTAGCTCCCCGCAAATTGCGCACGGCGCTTAACGGCGACCGCGTGAAGGTTTACGTTTATGCCAAAAGCAAAGGCCGTCGTAAAGAGGGCGAAGTAGTCGAGATACTGGAACGCCGCAAAATGGAGTTTACAGGCATTGTAAAGCTATCACAGCACTTTGCATTCCTCATTCCGGACGATCGTAAAATGCTGCATGATATATTTATTCCGGCTGAAGAATTGAACGGTGCACGCAGCGGTGTAAAGGCAGTGGCCGAAATAACCGACTGGCCCGCCGGCGCAAAAAACCCACTGGGACGCATTAAACATGTGTTGGGCAACCAGGGTGAGAACGATACAGAGATGAACGCCATACTGGCCGATTATGGTTTTCCGCTATCTTTTCCAAGTGAGGTAGAACAAGAGGCGGAGGCTATTCCGGAGGCCATTACAGATGAAGAAGTTGCCAAACGCCGCGACTTCAGGGACATACTCACCTTCACCATTGACCCGTTTGACGCCAAGGATTTTGACGATGCCCTGTCGTTCCAGGTGCTGGAAAACGGCAACTATGAAGTAGGCATACACATTGCGGATGTAGCGCATTATATCATTCCTGACTCAGCTTTGGACAAAGAAGCATTTGAACGTGGCACTTCTGTTTATTTGGTAGACAGGGTGATACCTATGCTGCCTGAGCGCTTGTCGAACGGTTTGTGTTCACTACGACCGAATGAGGATAAATTATGCTTCGCAGCGGTTTTTGAGTTGGACAAGGATGCTCATATCATTAACGAATGGTATGGCAAAACGGTAATCCACTCCAACCGCAGGTTTACTTACGAGGAAGTGCAGCAGATTATTGAAGATGAAGCGGGTGAATACAGCGCAGAGATACTTAAGCTGAACGAGCTGGCACACGTTCTTCGTGACCGCAAGTTTAAAAATGGCGCCATCAGTTTTGAAACCACGGAGGTGAAATTTAAACTGGATGATAACAGTAAGCCAATAGGCGTTTACGTGAAGGAACGTAAAGATGCACATAAACTGATTGAGGACTTTATGCTGCTGGCCAACCGCAAGGTGGCTGAGTTTGTGAGCAAAAAAGGAAAGGGTAAACAAAAGCTCACATTTGTATACCGTGTGCACGACTCACCTCAACCCGAAACGCTCGCTAACTTTGCGCAATTTGCCAGTAAGTTTGGCTATAAGATAAGCACCAAGAGCGACAGGGATATTGCCCGTTCACTCAACCGGCTGATGGAAGATGTAGAAGGCAAAAAAGAGCAGAACGTGCTTACACATTTAGCTATACGTTCTATGGCCAAAGCTATATATACTACAAAAGGCAGCAGCCATTACGGCTTGGCTTTTGACCATTATACACATTTTACATCACCTATACGTCGTTACCCCGACGTTATGGTACATCGCCTGCTTTTCCATTACCTTCATGGCGGACAATCTGCCAATGCTGCGCATTACGAGAAACTTTGCGAACATAGTTCACAAATGGAAAAACGTGCAGCCGATGCAGAGCGCGCGTCTGTAAAATATAAACAGGCTGAGTATCTGGCCGATCAAGTGGGCAATACGTATGCGGGTATTATATCCGGTGTAACCGAATGGGGTATGTATGTAGAAATCATTGAAAATAAATGTGAAGGAATGATACGCCTGCGAGATATCTCGGATGATTTTTATACGCTCGATGAAAAGAACTACGCCATCATCGGGCAGCGCAAGAAGAAAGTATACCAATTGGGTGACGAGGTGAGGGTAAAGGTGAAGAATGTTGACCTCACAAAAAAACAAATAGATTTTTCATTAGTACAGCAGTAGTTATATTTGCCCGGTACAAATGAAGAAACTTGCTGAATTGCAGCACATCATTACTGATGAGTTGGGCCGCTATAGTTTGCCTGATGAGCCTGCAGAATTATACGAGCCAATACGTTATATACTTTCTATAGGTGGCAAACGCCTTCGCCCTGCATTGGTGCTCATGGCCTGTGATATGTTTGGCGGCGATGTGTATAAAGCCGTACAAGCGTCCGTCGCTATAGAAGTGTTCCATAACTTTACGCTGATGCATGACGATATTATGGACAATGCCCCGCTGCGCAGGGGCCGGCCAACCGTGCATGAGAAATGGAACCAGAACATAGCCATATTATCTGGCGATGTGATGATGGTGGAAGCCAACAAGCTGATGATGCAGGTGAATGACGCTATACTGCGCCCGGTGCTTGATATTTTTAACGCTACTGCCCAAGGCGTATGCGAGGGGCAGCAGTATGATATGAATTTTGAGCAGGATAGCCAGGTCAGTATTGATGAGTATCTGCAGATGATCAAGCTTAAAACGGCAGTGCTTTTAGGTGGCGCATTAAAAATTGGCGCATTGATAGGAGGGGCGCAAGCCGATGATGCAGATAAACTTTATCACTTCGGTGTTAATCTTGGTATTGCTTTTCAGGTGCAGGATGATATACTGGATGTATATGGCGACCCTGAAAAATTTGGCAAACAGGTAGGAGGAGATATTATTTCCAATAAAAAAACTTTCCTGCTCATCAAAGCGCTCGAACTTGCCGGCGGCGAACCGTTGGCACAACTGAATAATTGGCTTGAAGCTAAAGATTTTGTGAACACCGAAAAGGTAAGCGCCGTAACCGGAATTTATAACCAATTAGGCGTTCGCCAGCAGGCGGAGACTACGATGAATACCTATGCCGAAAAAGCTTTTAGTTACCTTGCAGGTATACAGCTGCCTGCAGTTAACAAACAATACCTGCAGGATTTTGCTGATAGCTTGATGGTGAGGGATTATTAAAATTTCAATTATAATGAAAACTACCTTTATCACATTGTTAATGCTGTTTTTTGCAGTCGCAAGCTTCGCGCAAAACAAACAGGCAGCAGACTCATTAAAACAGGACACAGTTGAATGGAAAGTTGACGCCGCCGATACGGCAGTATATACTGCCGTGCAAGTATCGGCACGGTTCCCTGGCGGTAAGCCTGCTATGGAAAGGTTTATTGCTGAACATTTGCAACGACCTACAGGTGCAGACGTGCCGTTATTGAAAGGAAACGTTTACGTAAGCTTTATAGTTGAAAAAGATGGCTCAATAAATCGCGTGACCATTTTGAGGGGCCTTAATAAGGCTTATAACCAGCAGGCCATTAATGTTATAAAGCAAATGCCTAAATGGCAAGCCGCACACCACAGAGGATATTTAATGCGAGAACTTAAAATCGTTGCTGTTGAATTTGCTCCTTAAGTTATTCGTAATCAATAACCCAAGCTAACATTTATTTAGTCCTACATGGTAGTATATGCTAAGCAGCATTCAATGGTTGCTTACTGCAGAATGTAGCTTTTTTCGTTTAAATGATGCAGGCGCTTGCCAATAAAATAAGCTACCAACATCGCCAATATCTTCACTGCAAAAAATATGAAGAATATCATGCGGGCTTCTTCATTCACTACTGATCCCATTATCCATATAAATAATGGTGCTGCCTGAGCAGCGGCGAGGCTTGATTTAGCTTTCAATGAATAGCTGATCATCCAGCCAATGGTGGCAAACAACACTACGGAAATACCAATAATTACAGCCTCGCGTACAGTGTCGTTAGCGCTGATGATGTGACTGAACTGCACAGGAGTTTGTGCAAGTAAACCCAGCACCAAAGCATGTTTCCAGTTAAGGTTGCGGCAAAAATCGGCAAAGGTGGTAGTTTGCCGTCTGTAATAAGCAATGGTAGCAAATACAGTAACAAATATCAACGGGAAATAAAAGCCGAACATCATGAAGCTAAACGCCATGCGTGCCTCATCACTCATTTCCGTATTGGTAACTGCAATAGGATACTTTACAAAAGTAATATAGCTGCAGAAACCTGCCCACAGGCCTGCAATAACCGCTATCAACGCGTGAAGCGAGGCTTGCCGGGTTAGTGAATTGGTGAATTTGTTAACGATGTAACCGCTGCGTGCCATACCAAGAATGAACAGTACAATCAATATAACAGCAATGCTGTAAAACTCATTGGTTAAAAAAGTGCTGGTGCTGCCTGGTTTAAAAATACTGTTAATGGTGTGGTTAAACATCTGCGGCATCACAATAAATACCCCCTGTAAAATTAACACCGCCATGGCTCCCCACAACATCATCATCCAACTGCGGTTACCCTCTTTTTTGGGCGCTATTTCTGAATTAGCATTAGGTATAGCTTCTTCCTTTGTACCTTCAGGCGCGCCCATGCGATGGGTTGCTACCAGCCAGGCCTCGTCATCACTCAGGTTATTGGCCAGCAGCTCTATGTAGGTATCCTTCAACTGTATGGCTAATTCTTCAATATCTGTTTCGGTAAGCAAGGTGCCCTCAAAGCGTTTCTTCCACTCGGTAATACGCACATCCAATTCCAGTTTCTTTTGAGCATCCATGGTATATGATATAAGGTTTATAAATGTAGCAGAAATTCCTTTCAGGCAAATATTTTATAAAAATTGATATTAAAAAACAGTTTGCCTAAATTAAAGGCATATTAACTACACATTCATGACCGAACAGCAAGGCTCTCACCTTAAGCAGGCTTTAAAACCTATTCACTTGTGGGCAATTGCTGTAGGGTTGGTAATATCCGGCGAATACTTTGGCTGGAACTACGGATGGCAGTACGCAGGTGCTGTTGGCTTCCTGATTACCACAGCGTTGGTAACCGTAATGTATGTTACCTTTATTTTTAGTTATACCGAGTTAACGACTGCAATACCTCATGCCGGAGGGGCTTTTGCTTATGCGTACAAGGCCTTGGGGCCGCTTGGCGGGTTGATAGCAGGGTTCGCCGCCCTGGTTGAATTTTTGTTTGCCACGCCGGGTATAGCATTCGCTTTAGGCAGTTATCTGCATTTTCTGTACCCGGGCATTCCCATTATCACCTCAGCCATTGTCTTCAATGTCATTTTCATACTCCTGAATATATCAGGTATTAAGGAATCGGCGGCCTTTTCTGTATTTATTACGCTTTTGGCAGTGTTGGAATTGCTGTTATATATGGGCATTGTAGCGCCAAGTTTCAGCACGGAGAACTTTGTGGCTAATGCGATGCCGCTTAACTGGGCTGGCGTGATAGCTGCACTGCCTTTTGCCATATGGTTTTACCTAGCAATTGAAGGCGTAGCCCAAGTTGCAGAAGAAGTAAAGCAGCCTAAAGTGAATATACCTAAGGGATATATCACGGCCATGCTTACGCTGGTTTTGCTGGCGCTTGGTGTGATGATACTTACAGGCGGCATTACAGACTGGCGCAAACTCAGCAACCTTGACTATCCGTTGCCCGAGGCTATCGGGATAGTTTTAGGAAAAGGCAGCAGCCTCACTAAAGTATTTGCCAGCATAGGCCTATTCGGGCTGATAGCTTCTTTTCACGGTACTATACTGGCATCTTCAAGGCAGGTTTTTGCCATGGCCAGGAGCGGTTACTTACCTTCGGGTTTAGCGCAGGTAAGTAACCGTTTTAAAACGCCTCATTGGTCAATCATTGCGGGTGGCATGGTAAGCGTGACCGCTTTGCTAACGGGCACTACCAGTCAAATAATTATTTTATCGGTAATGGGTGCAGTGCTCATGTATATCATGAGCATGATAAGTTTATTCATCTTGCGTAAAAAAGAGCCGCAGCTTGATCGACCGTTTAAAGCTCCTGTATATCCGATATTCCCTGGCATCGCGCTGATGATGGCAATCGTTTCTCTTGTTACTATAGTTTACTTTAATCCGCTAATAGGCGTTACATTTTTTGCCGGGTTGATGGCAGCCGTTTTACTATTCTTTGCCATGGGTAAGCATAAAGATCAGATACTCGGAGATGTTATGTTAGAGAATAAATCAGCCTGATATGAGCTATCATTGTACCATCAGAAACAAGACTTATCGGTTCAATCATCTGAAGGAGCTGATGGCGAAGGCTTCTCCTCATCGAAGTGGTGATGTGCTGGCCGGCGTTGCTGCTCAAACTTATGAAGAACGGGTTGCTGCGCAAATCGCCCTTGCCGATGTACCGCTGACTAACTTTCTGAACGAGGCTCTGATTGCCTATGAGGAAGACGACATAACACGTTTGATTATTGACAGCCATAACGTAGAAGCGTTTGCAATCATAGCACATTTAACGGTAGGAGGGTTCCGCGACTGGCTGCTAAGCGAAGAAGTAACAGGAGATGTTTTGACTCGGATATCACCGGGAATTACACCGGAAATGGCCGCAGCTGTATCAAAATTAATGCGTAACCAGGACCTGATTGCTGTCGTCAAAAAAATTGAAGTAGTCACCCGTTTCCGAAATACTATCGGCCTCAAGGGACATTTTTCCACCCGTCTGCAGCCCAATCACCCTACCGATGACGTACAAGGTATAGCCGCCAGTATATTGGATGGCCTGCTTTACGGCAGCGGCGATGCCGTTATAGGTATCAATCCCGCTACTGATAGTCCGGCTAACAGCAGGAAGCTGCTAGTCTTAATGGATAACTTACGGCAACGGTTTCATATTCCTGTACAAACTTGTGTGCTTACACATGTTACCACAACCATCGGGCTCATCAATTCAGGAGCTCCGGTAGATCTTTGCTTTCAATCAATAGGTGGTACAGAGCTCACCAATAAAAGCTTCGGCGTAAACTTGAATATTTTACAGGAGGCTTATGAGGCGGCTCTTTCATTGAAGAGAGGTACGGTAGGCAATAATGTGATGTATTTTGAAACCGGTCAGGGCAGCGCACTGTCTGCAAATGCACACCACGGCGTTGACCAGCTTACCTGCGAAGCAAGAGCCTATGCAGTTGCCCGCAAGTTTAATCCATTATTGGTAAATACCGTAGTAGGGTTTATAGGGCCTGAGTATTTGTATGATGGTAAACAGATAATCCGCGCTGCTCTTGAAGATCATTTTTGTGGGAAGCTCATGGGATTGCCTATGGGTGTAGATATTTGTTATACTAATCACGCCGAAGTCGATCAGGACGATATGGATACCTTGCTTACTTTACTTGGCGTTGCTGGCTGTAATTTTATTATGGGCATACCCGGGTCGGATGATATTATGCTTAATTACCAGTCCACCTCGTTTCATGATGCCTTATACATTCGTCGCATGCTGGGTTTGCGCCCTGCCCCCGAATTTGAGCAATGGTTAATGAGGCACCATATATTCGACGATGAGGGCAAGCTCATTTCCAATTCATTCAATCGTTTACTTAGCACCTCCGGATTATAATGGACGATATTGAGCGTAATGATTTATGGGTAGCACTTAAGCAATTTACGCCTGCCCGTATAGCCATGGGCCGTACGGGGCATAGCATAACCATGAACGATGCGCTGGCATTTAAACTGGCGCATGCCCATGCTCGTGACGCAGTATACTCTTCTCTAAACGAAAGAGATTTGCAGGAGCACCTGGCTGTGTTTAATTTACCGATCCTACAGGTGCACAGCCGGGTAACATACCGCGAACAATACCTTCAACGGCCGGATTTAGGGCGGAGGCTTGATGAGCACTCTGTTAAATTATTAACTAACGACAATGCTTGTTACGACGTTGCTATTATAGTGGCCGACGGGCTATCGGCCATAGCAATAAATGAAAATGCGACAAGTTATTTAAGCCACCTTATACCACTTATAAAGCAAGCCAACCTTACAATAGCCCCAGTATGTATTGCACACCAGGCCCGCGTTGCTATAGCCGATGAAATAGGGCAGTTGTTAAAAGCTAATCTGTCAATTATCCTCATCGGAGAACGGCCTGGCTTAAGCGCGGCTGATAGTATGGGCATGTATGTTACTTATAAGCCAGCCGTAGGTCTGACCGATGAAAGCAGGAACTGCATATCCAATATCCGTCAAGGAGGCCTGAGCTACAAGGAAGCAGCACGAAAAACTTTTTACCTGTTGACCCAGGCTTTAAACAATAAGCTTACCGGTGTTGAACTGAAGGATGATTACGAACAGGCAATTGCACCTACTAATCCTTACAATGAAATATCGCCATAGTAGGTAATAGGGTCTCGGTTATAGCTGATAGCTGATACCATAGTACGCCCGTTAGGAGAAACATCCAGCGTTAAACGGCGTGCCTTATCAGTATCACTGAAGTTGATGGTGATCAACCAGCCGCTCTTTTTCTGTTTTACCTTGTAATCAAATTTTGTAGACGTAAACTTCATGCCACCGTCAGCACCTGCCACGGGTGCGTTCATGTAAACGCGACCAAAATAAGGTAAATAAACCTGTACAGAATCCTTACTCACTTTTATATCATAAGTGTTAGTATTAAGATAACGTTGTGTGCCTGCAAGGGGAGTAACATAGTTGGCTATGAACGTATATTTGTTGGAATCTATCTTGCCTTTCACCGCTTTTTCTTGTTTGGCTTGTTTAGCTTTTTTATCGTTTGAAGATTGAGCGTTAGAATTAATTCCGGCAAAAAGCAAGAACGCCAAAAGGGAGAGTTTTGCTAAAGTTTTCATATTTAATGCTTGTTATTGGTTTAGACTTTTTTTATGGTATAGGTTTAAATGTTAATATAAAAATAAGTAAATAAGTTTTACGCTACGGTAAATTTTCAACTGGCTGTCAAAGCCTTTATTGTAACAAATTGGCTGGGTTAATTTAACATAAAATTAATAGCTTATTTGTCTATTCAAGTTCCGGTACGCGTAATTTTGTGCCGATGCTACAGGAAACCGAACAGCAACCGTTGTCTCTGCATAACTTCGAAAATATTTTCAGAGAGCACTACGCTTCGCTTTTCAGATATGTGAAGTCGGTAGTAAAGGATGATGCACTTGCCAAGGATGTGTTATCTGATATGTTTTTGCACATGTGGCTGCAGCGCGAATCACTACTAATACATAACATTAAGCCATATTTGTTCAGAGCTGCCCGCAATGGTGCGGTTAAAGCTGTGACTGGCAGAAGCAATGATCAGCTTTCTGCCGATTGCTGGGACATTACGGAAGATGCGTTTGGTCCTTTTGAACGCCTGGTAGCCAAGGAATCTATCAAAATTGTTGAGCATATCATTAACAAGCTGCCAGCTTTTCGCAAGGAGATTATTCATCTGCGCCTTACCGGTCTTAAAAATCATGAGATTGCCCGGATACTGGATGTTACAGAAAAGAAAGTAGAATATCACATGCGCGAAGCTATTGAGCAATTAGGATATTTTATGCGCATGGAAAATTACGACAGGGCTACTATCGCCGGCGGCATGCTGTTGCTTAACGTAATGTTTACATTTCTTTAATAATTTCTTTCGGGGAAAAGCGCGGCTCAGTAGCTCTTTCAGCTGATTTACTCATACCCGAAATATGTTTAACAGAAGAGATTTTTTAAAGAACCTGGGGCTTGCAGGCGCTGCAATTGGCGTACCGGGAATGCTTGCAGCATCACCTGCAGCAGATGCAGAAAAAATAGATTTATCGAGCCTTATCCTCAAAGGGCGTGTACACAGCAACGGAACCGGCATTGCTAATGTTGGTGTTACGGATGGCATCAATGTAGTATTTACAGATAAAGCGGGCAATTATCAATTGCTATCCAACAAAACAGCGGAGTTTGTTTATATCAGCTTGCCGGCAGGTTATGCTTTTCCTCATGATAAAAGCGTAGCGCAATTCTATAAAAAGATAGATGCCGGACAGGGCACCTTCAAAGCCGATTTTGCACTCGAACGTTTAGAACGTGACGATGCTAATCATGCCTTTGTGGTCTGGGCTGATCCGCAGATCATTTCTAAAAAGGACGCTGACCTGTTGCTTAACACCACCGCACCAGATCTGCGCGATTTGGTGGCAAATTATCCAACAGGTACTCTTCTACACGGCATAGGGTGCGGAGACTTGGTATGGGATCATTTTGAACTGTACCAGGATTATAAAAACGCAATTGCAATGTCGGGCATTCCGTTTTTTAATCTGATTGGCAATCATGATATGGACCTTGATGCGCGTACTGATGAGTTGTCGGCCAAAACGTTTAAAAGCAATTTTGGCCCTACCTACTATTCATACAACCGTGGCAAAGTGCATTACGTAGTGCTTGATGATGTTTTCTTTATTGGCACGGCAAAAAAATATATTGGCTACTTAACGGAAACACAGCTGCAATGGCTGGAGCAGGACCTTGCACATGTAAAGCCTGGCAGCACTGTGGTAGTTTCGTTACATATACCGACTAATACGGGCAGCATGCGCCGCAACAACCTTAAAGAGGAAGAGCTCGGCGGCGTGGTATCAAATCGGGAGCAACTGTATAAGATTTTGTCGCCATACAAAGTGCACATTATGTCGGGCCACACGCACATGAATGAAAAGTGGGAAAAGGATAATATGATAGAGCATGTACACGGCACCGTTTGCGGCGCCTGGTGGACGGGCCCTGTGTGCAGTGACGGCGCGCCTGAGGGTTATGCCGTTTATGAAGTAATAGGCGACGACATCAGCTGGTATTATAAGTCAACCGGTAAACCAAAAGATTATCAGCTCAAAATATACAAAAAGGGATATTTACCTACTGCACCTGATGAGGTAGTTGCCAACGTATGGAATTGGGATACCAAATGGACTGTGCAATGGTACTAGGACGGCGCCTTAAAAGGCGACATGGAACGCCGTGTGGAGTATGATCCATGGGCCTTAGAGATGTATAAAGGCGAGCAGTTACCCAAGAAGCACAAGTGGGTTGAACCCACGCTTACTGATCACTTATTCTTTGCTAAGCCGTCTGCAAATGCAAAAAATGTAAAAGTGGTAGCAACTGACCGTTTTGGCAACAAATACACTCAGGAGCTATCGCTGGTATAAAAATCTTTTTTCACCTGGATGGAGGCTGTTCCTGCTTAGGCAGGGCAGCTTTCTTTTTTAATAAGGTGCTTAACAATTATTTTATAAACCCTTAACCATTTCTTTCAGTGAAAACAGGTGCCGGCTTACTCTTCTGCATATAAAACGCACAACAAGGTGAATTGGGAATTATTGATACGATACATTGAAGATGAGGTTAACGATGCCGACAGACGGGCTATTGAGAACTGGCTTGATGAGAAAGACGAGAACAGGCTGCTGTTCCAATATCTGCAACGTAGACGGGCAGAACATTCTCAGCCTGTTAAGGAAGAAGTGATAAATGAAGAGTGGCTAAAACTTATGGAGCGTGTTTACGAACAACCCCGCGATGTAAGTAATAGTCGCCCATTTAAATACAGGTGGCTGGCTGCAGCGGCTACTGTTGCCTTAGTATGCACTATTTCAATGCTTCTGGTAAAAAAGCAACAGCCACCTGTAGATAAATATTCGGCAATTGAGGTAAGCATGAACCGTAAAAAGGTGTCGTTACCAGACGGTTCATTGGTATACCTGGCACCTGGCGCTCAACTGCAGGTAAATAACGCTTATGGTGCTTCTAAACGCGAGTTAAAACTGCAGGGCGAAGCCTTTTTTGACGTTAAGCACGACAAAGGGCATCCGTTTATTGTGTACACTGGCAACAAAGGTCAGGTAAACGTAATGGGAACCTCCTTCAGCGTTTATACCAAAGCCAACGCCGAAGAGGAAGTGCAGGTGGCCACCGGTTTAGTTGGCTTTGTGAGCAATGGACGTACATGGTATTTAAAGGCCGGTGAGCGTTTGGCTTACTCGCCTGAAAAGCACGCAGGCATATTAAGCAAAGTAAACGCCGCCGAAGCAAGCAGGCTGATGGATGGCGTACTATACTTTAATAAAAATAATATCAGGGAAATTGCTTCCATATTAACACGATACTACCACTTAAATATTGATGTTGCGCAATCTGCGCAAGGCAAGTATCCGCTGTTCAGCGGTACCATGAAGGATAACGGCATCACTGCATTGCTTACCGGACTTAATTATGCCACGGGCATTCATCACAAACGCATAAACTCCAACACGATTCTTTTATACTAATTACTATGTATCTTAAACATTTACTAAACAAGTGCATGTATTGTCTTGTACTGGTACTCACATGCTTTCTGGCTTTAAATGCCACGGCACAAAGTACTGACAGACTTACGTTTAGCAACAAACAAACTACGCTTGCTGCAATAATAGACCGTTTGCAAACAGCTTATAATTACACAGTATCTTACGAAGCAGGGGTAAATACCGCGGCTAAGATAAATCTTTCCGAAAATGAGATTGCCCTTACAGATCTTCTTAACAGTATTGAGAGACAAGCGGGGGTAGGTATCAAAAATATCAATGGTAACATTGTTATAAAAAAACAAGTCACTGTTTTGATAAGCGGAACTATCTTTTCTGCTGATGACAAGCAGCCACTCGCAGGCGTTACCATCAGCCATAACAATAAGCAGTTTTTAGGATCTACTGACGTGAATGGCAAGTTCAGTGTGCGGGCGGTAGCCGGATCACCAGTAACCTATGCCATGATTGGTTTTGAACCTTTTACGGAAACTTATAACGCTACCTCAACTAACGTAAACATAAGCCTCACTTCCGGAAATACGGCTCTGAATGAGGTTGTGGTTACAGCCCTCGGTATTAAACGTGAGGAAAAAGCGCTGGGCTATGCCGTAACTAAGCTAAGAGGAGAGGAGTTGACCGAGGCACTTTCAAATAACTGGACGGATGCTTTATCCGGTAAAGTTGCAGGTTTAAATCTTATCCGTTCAAACGGTGGCCCTACCGGTTCAAACAAAATTATTCTGCGTGGCGAGAGCAACCTTACCGGTGAAAATGATGCGTTAATTGTGGTAGATGGCGTGGTAATCAACCATGGCAGCGGTCGCAATACACAGAGCGGCAGCAATGCTTATCTGGATAGTGAATCGCCGGTAGATTTCGGCAGCGGCCTTAATGATCTTAATCCCGAGGATATTGCAGAAGTAACAGTTTTAAAAGGTCCAAGCGCCGCAGCTTTATATGGTCAGCGCGGTGCCAACGGTGCAATCATCATTACTACTAAAACCGGCAACACCAAAAGGGGAATGGGCGTAACGCTTAACTCCAATGCCAGCATTCAGCAGATTACCCGCTGGCCCGATTATCAAAACGAATATGGACAAGGCACGGGTGGCGCTAATTATTATTCATTTGGCGCCACTGCGGACGGTGCCAGCACCCGCAGTACAAGCTCGGCCTGGGGGCCAAAGTTTGATGGTCAATCCTTCTTTCAATATGATCCAGTAACGCATACTGGTGGTACCACCCGCACGCCATGGGTAGCTTACCCGGATGCAAGAAAAGATTTCTTTGAAGCAGGTAAAACGTTTACCAACAGCGTGACGCTTGATGGCGGTACTGATAAAACATCGGCGCGTTTCTCTTACACCAACGTTCATAACACCTGGATAATTCCTAATACAGGTTACGGGCGCAATAACGTCGCCTTGTCAATCAACCAGAAAGTGAATGATAAGCTGCAGATTGCTACCAAAGTAAATTACACCAAAAAGACCAGCGATAACTTACCATCAACAGGGTATAACAACCAGTCCATTATGTACTGGAATATGTTCTGGCTGCCAAACGGCGATATTAATTGGTTGAAAGATTACTGGCTGCCCGGTCAGGAAAACATCAAGCAAAGCTATCCTTTCAGCAGCTTTCCGGACAATCCGTACCTTATTGCCCATGAGATGCTTAACAAATCAAACCGTGACGACCTGGTGGGTAATGTGCAGGCAACCTACAATTTTACCAAGGACCTGAGCTTAATGGTGCGTACATCTATGACTTTTTCTTACGATAAGCGTTCACAACAAAGGCCTTATGATACCGAAAAGTTCAGGAAAGGGATGTTTCGTACACGAAATATTTTCTCGCAGGAGATAACCAGCGACTTCCTTCTAAAGTATGATAAAAAAATCAGCAACGATTTTTCTGCATCTATTTCAGCAGGTGGAAGTACCTTGAGGAATACTTATAATCGCGACGAAAATCGCGCCGACTCATTGCTTTATCCTGGCGTTTACACGCTGGCTAATAAGGCTGGTGTCCTGGAATCACTCCCTTACCGCAGCGCATACAGCATCAAGAGTTTTTACGGCTTGCTGACCACGGCGTTTAAGGATTACCTGTTTTTAGACCTTACCGCTCGTAACGACTGGAACGGTGTACTTGCATCTCCAACGTCAACAGCCAACGTTTCGTTCTTTTATCAGTCTGCAAGCTTAAGCTTTGTAGCCAGCGAGGCGTTTAAAATGCCGGAATATGTGTCTTTCGCTAAGTTGCGGGCATCAATATCAGGTGTAGGCAGTGGCTTAAATGATCCTTATTTAACATCACTGGTTTATAATGCCAGCAGTACTTTTCCGGGTGGTTTGTACAATCCATCAATGGTGGCCAACCCTGATCTTAGAGCGCTGTATACGCGAAGCATAGAACTGGGAGCGGATGTGAGGTTATTTAATAGCAGGCTTAATCTTGACGTTGCACTTTATAAAAGCAACACGCACGATCAGATATTGAGTAACGCTGTTGACCCTGCAAGTGGTTATACCTCAGCCAAAATTAACGCAGGCGAAGTAGAAAATCATGGTATAGAAGTGGCCTTGAGCGGTGTACCGTTCAAAAGCAAAAACGGCTTTAACTGGACAGTTAACACAACTTTCTCAGCAAATCAGAATAAAGTATTGTCCCTTCCGTCAAGCTTTGAGGCTTCTGGTCTTGGGTTGCAGGACGGTCCGGCAAAACGCGGTACCGTACTTGCTAAAGTGGGCCACAGCATGGGGGATCTTTACGGCCTGGGTTACGAACGTGCTCCGGATGGACAGATTATTTATGAAAATGGTTTGCCTGTAATATCAGATACATCAATATACATCGGTAATACCATACCTAAATGGCGTGCAAGTATTGGCAACCAGTTCAGGTATAAAAATTTCAGCGCAAGCTTTTTAGTTGATGCACAGTACGGGGCTGTAGGTTATTCGTTAACGGCTGCGGTACTTGCTGAACAAGGCAAAAGTGCTGTTACTCTGCCAGGCAGGTACAACGGTATTATCGGCAATGGTGTTATACGTAATAGTGATGGCACTTTCAGGCCTAATGACGTGATTGCCGAAGACGTATCCACATATTACACTTCGCATTATGGCCGTGATAACGTAGAAGGCGCCACATATTCTACCGATTTTATAAAACTGCGTGAAGCCAGACTGGATTATACATTACCTGCTAACTTGGTTAAAAAGCTGAAATTACAAAGGGTGATGATTGGCGTTTATGGCCGCGATTTGCTCACCATCACCAAATGGCCTGCATTCGATCCTGAACTTGGTACGCTTACGCTTAACTCACAGGGTACACCTACTATTGCCCGTGGTTTCGAGTTAGGACAGTTCCCAAGCCCGCGCACATTCGGATTTAACCTCACTATAGGCATTTAATTAGATAGTAAACGAAAATGAAAGCCAATAAATATATCATCTGTTCGCTGCTGGCCCTGGTCGCAACAGTATCTTCATGCACTAAGGGTTTTAAAGAAGATGCAGTAAACCCAAACGCATCAGACCATGCCTTGCCGCAGGCACTGCTTGCACAGGCCATCACTGGTATTGTAAGTGCAAATATGAACCGCAGTCAGCGTATAGATAATGAGCTGATGCAGGTTACGGTAAACATGGGCGACACCGACGGTAAGATATTTCGTTATGAGATCCGCAAATCAGAGGCCGATTACCTGTATACCACGTGGTTCACCGCACTTACGGATATCAATGATGTTTGCAAAGGTGGCGAAGAAACGGCAAGCCCCACTTACCAGGGCATTGCGCTCATTTTAAGGGCCTGGGTGTTTTCATTGCTTACAGACACTTACGGTGACGTGCCATATACTGAAGCTAACAAAGGGAAAGAGGGTTTATTCACCCCTAAGTTTGACAGGCAGAAAGACATCTACACCGGTATTTTTGCAGAACTGGAACAGGCTAACACTTTGCTTAAATCCGGCGCGAATGTAGCACCCACAAGCGATCCAATTTTTGCTGGTAATGCTGCAAAATGGCGCAAGTTTGGTAATTCCTTATATATACGTCTACTGCTGCGGGTGTCAGGTAAGGACGAGATGAATGTCTCGGAAAAAATTAAGGATATGGTTGATACCAATCCGGCTAATTACCCGCTGATGGCTGCTAATGATGAATCGGCCATTTTACGCTGGAGCGGTGTTTCGCCTTACGTTTCGCCGTTTGCTACATGGCGCCCGGCTGATTGGTACACGCCTAAACTGGCCAGCTTTTTTGTGGACAACCTGAACGAGTGGAGCGACCCACGTGTAGGCCGGTGGGCTACTTTGTACGAAGGTGAATATGCGGGCGTACCGAGCGGCTACCTGCCGGGCCAGCCGCCGATAGCAAAGTCAACACTGCCTACGTCATTACAAACCGAGCCGTTACTGGGTAACATTATGAACTATGCTGAATTGCAGTTTGCTCTTGCTGAATGTGCAGCCAAAGGCTGGATCGCCAGCAAACCGGCACAGACTTATTATGAAACTGGTATTACGGCTGCTATAACGCTCTGGGGGGTCGCCGTTCCCGCTAACTATTTCACTTACGATTTGATAAAGTGGGATGATAGCTATGACCTGGACGACAAGATGGAGCTCATCCATAAACAGAAGTATTACGCTATGTTTTTTACCGATTTGGAACCCTGGTTCGAATATCGCCGTACCGGTCATCCTGTGTTACCGAAGGGGCCGGGCTTAGATAATAACGGTGTTATGCCCGCAAGACTCAATTACCCCACTTACATACAATCTTACAACCCGATACATTACAGGGAAGCTATAGCAGCGCAAGGCCCGGACGACATCAGCACACAGGTATGGTGGCAAAAGAAGTAAGCATAGTAGTTTAAGCGAAAAACGGAATAACAATCATGAAAAATAAAATATTATACATAGCACTTTGCATGGCGTCGCTTTTAATAGGCGCATGTAAAAAGCACGACTATGCCGAAGGCCAGCCGAGTCCGATTATGGCATTGCTTGATGTGCGCAGCCTTTACAAAGGCACTGACGTAAAACTGACCAGGCAAAATATGCTGGGTGCATACCAAATCGTAGGCAAAGTTATTTCACAGGCCGACTCAGGCAATGTGCCGCGAGGCGTAATTGTACTGCAAAACAACCGCAGGCAGGCCATAAGGGGCATAACAATACCCTTGGGTGACGCTGCTACTAAATATAAAATGGGCGATTCGCTGCTCATTAACGTTGAGGGTGCAACACTCACCAAGGTAAACGGTGCTATGCAGTTGGCAGGTATAACCGAAGCAAATATCATTACGGTTTCAACGGGTAATGATGTGAGGGTACAACAAGTTTCAAGCCTTTCTATTAAAAACAATCCCGACCAGTATGAAAGCACATTGGTGAGCATAAAATCAACTTCGCTTTCTCCTGCACCGGTTTTAGGTGAGACGACTTTTGAAGGGAATAAGTTTTTGGTTAATGGTGCCGATAGCATTGTGATGCATACTGAGTCAAACGCCAGCTTTGCAAAAGCCGGTCTGCCTGCGGGTGCCACCATTGCAGGTATCCTCGTGATAAATAACGCCGCTGATTCAATATCCCGCTTGCAGGTTTGGCCGCGCAACATCAACGATATTTCAGATATCACCAAACCTGTGGATCCCAACGCTCCTGATTTAGGCCCATCGCCTGTAATCATCACCGGCTTTGTTAACGATGCCAAAGGCGCAGATGGCAATTATGAGTACTTCCAGTTCCGCGCAACACAAAACATCGATTTTGAAAAAACGCCCATGGCAGTGGTTACCTGTACTAATGCCGGCGCTGCAGAGCCGTTCCCGGGCGATGCTCCGGGCGGCGGTTGGGCTACTGGCGGCGGCCGTACGTATAAATTCAATATCACCTCAGGACAAGTAAAAAAAGGCGATTTCTTTTACGTTGGAGGAAGTAATAAGCGTATAAATGGTCCTAATTCTACCGATATAAGCGATGCTATTTGGGCGGCAGCTATAACATATACTACAAATGATGGCGACGGCTTTGGCACCAAGAGCAGCGGCTTATTGCCTAATAGTGGCAACGCTGGCGGTATAGCCATTTTTGCCGGCCTTAACGTAACAGAGCAGTCTGTCCCTGTAGATGCGGTGTTTTTTGGTGGTACAGGTAAAACAACCATTTATAATCCAACAACAAATAAGGGATACCGCATTCCTGAAAACGACCATTACCATCCGATTGATGCAACAACAGCCACAGAACAGCCCTTCTTTTACCAGGGCACCAATGATTATGTGATACCGCACGTAGCTCCTGCCGATCAGGGAGTATTTATGAAATTGGGTGGTGTGTTTAATGCTGAAAGCAAAACGTGGACAACCCCTCGCGGCATTACCGTTTTCGTAATGACGCAAAGCACTACCCGATCTGAAATAGAGTCGGGAGACGTAACGCAGGTAAATTAGTTCTATTTTTTGATCAATAATTTGAAGCAGGCCATTTGGCCTGCTTTTTTGTTTTATGCCGGCGGCCGAATGTTGGTTGCTGGGTTATTTCGAAATTTTGAACTTGAGTGTTAATAACTCTGAAAAAATATTTCCATATTTTGGTCTTATTTTGGAAGATGATTTTATCTGAGCCGATCACAAAAAAGATAGCCGAATTTGCGCCAATTGCCGAGCAGTTTCCATGCGTGGTGATTGTACACTTAATTGAAGACTTCTCTGTTGTCTACATGTGTTCAAAGGGGTTAAAGTTGTTAAACATCACCCTAAAGGAGTTGCAGGAAATGGGCACCGAATACTACCCCAAATTTTTCAATCCCGAACATTTTGAGGACTATCTACCTAAGATGGCAACCTTATTAAAAAACAATAGAGCAAACGAAGCTTTCAGCTATTTTCAACAAGTAAAATTGTACGGAAAAAACGATTGGACCTGGCATATTACCAGCACAGGTATTTTTATGTGGGATGATAATGGTCAGCCTTTGCTTACGCTTACTACTGCTATACCTATCGAGAGCATGAAAGAGGTGGAGCCTAAAGCTGAGCGTCTGCTTAAAGAAAACCTCTTTCTTAAAAAAAATCTCAAGGCTTTTTCGTTACTGAGTATAAGGGAGCGCTCTATTCTTGCGCAGGTTGCTTTGGGTAAAAGCTCCCCCGAAATAGCAGATGCACTCTACATAGCCGTTGATACCGTGCAAACGCACCGGCGTAATATTAAAAAGAAACTTAACATCAGCACAACACTGGAGTTTCTGGAATACGCCAGGGCGTTCGACTTAATTTGATAAATTTAATTAAGCAGTATACAAGTAGTTGAGCGTTATGCCTTCTAAGTTGTTTAAGCGGGCGGTAACTTTATTTACCTGTGTTTGCCTTATGGATGTAGTAAGCCGGCATTGATTATCAAATTGTTGCTCTAAAATTTCCAGACCTTCATCTTTCACAATACGCATCACATCGTTCATTTGCAGATAATCAAACAAAACAGCGTACAAATCATTAACGGTTTTGGTAATTATCGATGTGTTTTTCAAAGCATCCTCAGTTGCTGTTTTATATGCATTTATTAAACCTGGAACGCCTAACAATGTGCCGCCAAAGTAGCGCACCACAACCGCAAATACATTGGTTATCTCCTTTGATAGTAGGGTATTAAGTATTGGTCTGCCTGCTGTACCAGACGGCTCGCCATCATCATTAATTCGGAATACCGAACGGTCGGGCGTGAGGCGTAGCGCCCAGCAATGGTGCCTTGCTTTTGGGTGATTGGCTTTTATTTCAGCCAGCAAGATTTTCGTTTCTGCCTCGTTGCGCACAGGGTATAAGTAGGCAATAAATTTGCTGCCCTTGTCAGTAAAAAGTCCTTCGGCAGGAGCCGCTATGGTATGGTAGGTATCGTCAAACAGCATTAAAAAGAAGTGTTATTAATGAGAATCCTAAGGCGGTCTTGTCCTACGTTTTCTTCTGAATGAAGGTGACCGTTGATGCGCGGAGCGTAAATGCCGCTGAGCAAACTGTTTGCGCCGGTAAATATGCGTGCCTCGTCCCACAAGCCGGCCTCAATAAAACCTTCAAGCGTGCGCACGCCGCCTTCAACGATAACCGATTGTATATCTTGCATGTAGAGCTGGAACATGATGTATTGCGGTACAAAACGTTCAAAATCCTCTAATGCTATGTATTTAATGTTGCCGTCTATGTCGGTTTTTATTTCGTTGAAAACGAGTGTCTCCACCGTTTTGTTAAATACATGCAGCGACTTATTCAGTTCCAGCCGCCTGTCGATAATTACCCGCTTGGGTGAGCGCCCCTGCCAGTAACGTACGTTCAACTGCGGGTTATCAATTGCTACGGTGTTCTTGCCAGCCAGTATAGCATCTTCCTCGCTGCGCCAGCGATGCACTGCTTTTCGCGCCTCGTTGCCGGTTATCCAGTACTGGCACTTATCGGCAGGTGCAAAAATGCCTTCGCGGGTTTCGGCCCACTTTAAAATGATATATGGCCGATGTTTTTTTACGCGAGTGAAGAAGCGCCGGTTAAGCCACAGGCAATCCTGCTCCAATATGCCCGTCTCTACTTTAATGCCGGCTGCAATTAACTTTTCAATGCCTTTTCCATCCACTTCTGCAAAGGGATCGCGGCAGCCAACAACCACCTGTGGAATGTGATGCTTAATGATTAAATCGGCACATGGTGGTGTTTTACCATGATGTGCACAAGGCTCAAGCGAGACATATATTGTTGACTGCGAAAGCAATACGCCATGCTGTTCAGGGAAGCGTTCAATTACATCATTAATGGCATTTACCTCGGCATGCGCCTGCCCATAACGTTTGTGCCAGCCTTCGCCGATTATTTTGCCTTCATGTACAACAACAGCGCCCACCATTGGGTTGGGGCTTACCATGCCTGCGCCAAGTTCGGCAAGCTGCAGGCAGCGCTGCATAAATATTTCGTGGTTGGCCATGTTGCAAAAGTAGCTTTTATGTTATTTTGTTGCATGATGACTTTTAAGGAAGTATTTACCGCTTTCCACACCGGCTTGCAGGGGGTATATGATGGCAATGAGATAGAAGCGCTTGCATTGAACGTGCTTAAGCATATAACCGGCAAAGGGCGGGCAGCCATTAAGGCTTTTGCAGATACAACACTGTCTGCCGACCAGGAGGACGAGATTGACCATATACTTTCTGAACTTAAAACCGGCAAACCACTGCAATACATTTTAGGTGAAGCGCATTTTTACGGACTTACTTTTAACGTAAATGCATCTGTATTGATTCCGCGGCCAGAAACGGAAGAGCTGGTGGATTGGGTGCTTAATTCCGTTAAGGGAGTGGCAGCGCTAAAAATTTTGGATATAGGCACGGGCAGCGGTTGCATTGCCATCAGTTTAAAATATAATTTCCCGGCTGCACAGGTATCCGCAGTTGATGTTTCTGCATCGGCTTTGGCCACAGCTACATCTAATGCAGAACTGAACAATGTTTTAGTGAATTTCATCAAGGCCGATATACTTTCGGTTTCTCCTGATGATGTGCCCGGACTGTTTGATGTGATTGTATCCAATCCGCCGTATGTTACCTCAACGGATAAATTGCAGATGCATAATAATGTAACGGATTTTGAACCACATACGGCTTTGTTTGTGCCGGACGAAGAACCATTGTTGTTTTATAAGGCCATTGCCGATTTCGCCTTGGAAAAGCTGGTTTCAGGAGGTTTTCTTTTCTTTGAGATCAATGAAAGCTATGGCCCACAAACAGTAGCCATGCTTCATGACAAAGGATTTAAAAATATTGAGTTAAGGAAAGATATGAGCGGTCGCGACAGAATGATTAAATGTTGCCGTTAACAAGTTAACTAAAAACATTATAAGCCTGTACTCCATTATATTAGCTAAACACCACCATTCAATGAAAAAGTATATTTTGCTATTGATGTTAATGGCCACTACCTTCCCTGTGCTTGCTCAAATTAAAGGCAATTATGCAATACGCAATGCAGACAATGGAATGCTTTTGCGGGTTAAAGACGCCAACGGCAAAAACGGTACACCTTTGGTTTGCTATTATCCGGAAAACTGGAAGTGCATGACGTGGGAGTTTAAAAGCCAGGGCGATAACGTTTATCAGCTACGCAATCTGTTTACCAGCAAAACTTTTATGCCTCAGCTTACAGCTGCTGCCGGAGTAAGTATGGAAGAGCAGCCGCTTGTTATCGGTAATGCCGAGCAGCAATATGAGTTTGAAAAGGCCGGTGAAAAAACTTATCGCATCAAGCTTAAAGGAACATCATTATACCTTACACCAGCCAATAAAAGCAAGGATGCCAACGTGCCTGTAATATTAGCCGCCAAAACTGATGATAAAAATCAGCAATGGACTATTTATGAACAATCGCCCACTATGTAAATAAGCTCATAAATGAAACTGAAAGTGGCTATTTTACTTCCGCAGTCCGCATTGCTTTTGCTTGCATTTATCAGTTTTAAAACGGTAACAAACACTTATACAGCTGATAAGGACACTACCGGTTATGCAATTGATACGTTGGCGACCAACTTAGTTGTGCCATGGCAAATTTTGTTTTTACCGGACGGAGGCATGATGTTTACAGAAAGAGCCGGACGTGTGCGGCTATTTAAAAAAGGTAAACTGTTAGAAAAGCCTGTATTTACTGTTGAGGACGTTGCTGCCGATAGAAAGATGGGCTTACTTGGGATGGCGTTACACCCGGCATTTAAAATCAATCACTTTGTTTACCTGGCCAGTAACTATGTGCAGGATGGCCAGATGATGCTTAAAGTATTGCGGTATACTTTTGCTGATAACACATTTAGTAATTCAAAAACTATTATTGATAATATCCCGGCCAATCAAAATCATACCGGTTGCAGGTTGGTATTTGGGCCTGATAAAAAGTTGTACGTTACCGCTGGCGATGCTGATAAGCCTATGCAGGCACAGGATTTAAAGCAATTGAACGGTAAAATACTCCGGCTTAATGATGATGGCAGCATTCCGGCCGACAATCCATTCGTTAAAAACGACACAGCGCGAAAAGAGATATGGTCTTACGGACATCGTAACCCGCAGGGTCTGGCTTTTCAGCCCGGTACAGGCTTTTTGTTTGATACCGAGCATGGTCCCACTGGAGGCGATGAGGTAAACATCATCAGAAAGGGTGAAAATTATGGCTGGCCAGTAATTCATCATCGCGACACCAAGCCCGGGATGAACACGCCTTTGCTGGAGTATTCGCCTTCAATTGGTCCGGGTGAAGCGTTGTTTTATCAAGGCAATACCTTTCCGGAGTTAAAGGGTAGCTTGCTGATAGCATGCCTCAGGGGTGAGGGAATACTTCAACTAAAAATGAGCGGCAATAAAGTGTTGTCTCAGCAAATGCTGTTTAAAAAACGATTTGGCCGGATTCGCTCATTGGTTACTGGTCCTGATGGTTCCATCTATTTCTCAACCTCTATGGTTGATATGCCCGAAAGTAAAGGCAATCCGCCTTACGATATGATTTTGAGATTACGTTCGGTGACGCCTAAACATACTTTTCAGGGCCTTGCTATGAATAATGAAGTTGTGGCTGCACAGGGCGTAATAAGTACCGAGGCAATGTTTCAACAACTTTGTGCTTCCTGCCATGGTGATAAGTTACAAGGTACTGAACGAGTCAAAAGTTTATTAGATGGTAAATTTGTGCACGGCTCAACAAAGGCTGCGATCATCAATACAATTAACAACGGTGTAACTGAAAAAGGAATGCCAGCATGGAAAGGAGCCATTAAACCTGCGGACGTTGAAAAACTGGCCGATTTTATAATCAGAACTACTCGCCCGTAATCTTAATATTCCTCGCATGTTTAACAAATCGCTATTGAATACTAAAAATATTAGTATTTTTGATTTGTATGAATGTGGAAAGGATCAATGAAAAGCTGAATATTTTGGCGGATGCGGCTAAATATGATGTTTCATGTGCGTCGAGCGGGAGCAAACGCAAAAACCATAATGGCGGCTTGGGCAATGCTAGCAATGGTATTTGTCACTCTTATACAGAAGATGGGCGTTGTGTATCGCTGCTCAAAATATTACTAACCAATCATTGCATTTATGATTGTGCTTACTGTGTATCCCGCAAGAGCAACGATATCAAACGCGCGGCTTTTACGGTGCAGGAAGTGGTTGACCTTACCATCAATTTTTACAGGCGGAATTATATAGAAGGATTGTTTTTAAGTTCGGGTATTTTTAAGGATGCAGACTATACAATGGAACGCCTGGTAAGCGTTGCCCGCAAACTTCGAACAGAACATAAATTTAACGGTTATATTCACCTCAAGTCTATTCCCGGCGCAAGCGATGAGTTGATGCAGGAAGCAGGCCTGTATGCCGACCGCCTGAGCGTTAATCTTGAAATGCCTACGGAGGAAGGCCTTAAGCTGCTGGCGCCCGATAAAAGCCACAAGGAAGTAATACAACCTATGAGCTTTTTGAAAAATGAGATCATTAAACGGACAGAAGAGAAACGACTATTTAAATCGGCACCGACTTTTGCCCCTGCAGGACAGAGCACGCAAATGATAGTAGGAGCTACCCGCGAGGACGACCGTACTATTCTTGCATCAGCCAATTACTTCTATAAAACTTTCAATCTTAAACGGGTATACTATTCCGGTTATGTTCCTGTTTTAACAGACGCTCGTCTGCCGGCATTAAATACAGCTGTACCCATGGTGCGTGAGAACCGGCTTTATCAGGCCGATTGGTTAATGCGTTTTTATGGTTTCAAGGTAAATGAAATTGTAAATAATGATCAACCGCTATTGGACCTGGAGATTGACCCTAAACTTAGTTGGGCTATCAGAAATCTTCATGTTTTTCCGGTGGACATAAATAGTGCAGACCTTGCTTTAATTTTGCGTGTGCCCGGTATTGGTTTATCCTCAGCTCAAAAAATAGTAGCAGCACGCAAATTCGGCAAGCTAAATTGGGATCATTTAAAAAGTATGGGGGTTGCCCTTAACCGTGCACAATATTTTATTACTTGTAACAGCCGCGAGTTTGAGCGGCGGGATTTGACAGGAACGCGCATCAAACAATTCATTCTGGCAAGCTCGCACAGCAAATATCTTAAAAACAAGCCGCAGCAACTATCCCTGTTTTAATATGGCAACATTGATTTATGACGGTAGCTTTGAGGGTTTGCTTACGGCCGTGTTTGATATTTATGAGCGCCGGTTAACGCATGTGTCACTCGTAAAAGCCGGAAAACCTGTAGTATCGATGTTTGATGAAACCATTACGATAGTCGCCGATGAGGCGCGTGCCCAACGGGTGTGGAGCGGGCTGCAGAAAAAGGTTTCGCCAGATGGACTGAAAACACTATATGTAGCTTTTATTGCAGATGCCGAAGAGGCCGACTGCGAAGTATTGGGATATGTCAGGTACGCATTTGATAGCAGGGAAAATATTGAGGACGATTACCGTAACCGTTATGTGAGGCGGGTAGGAGAGCTGGCAAGAATGGCTTATCGTGAACGGCACAGAATGGAGGCATTTGTACGTTTTCAAAAACTAAAAGACGATTTGTATTATGCGTCCATCGCTCCGGATTTTAATGTATTGCCTTTGCTTGTAAAACACTTCAAAGACAGGTATGCCGACCAGAAATGGATGATTTATGACGGACGGCGAGGCTATGGCATTTTTTATGATTTGCATGATGTTCAATTCGTGGAGGCCGATTTTGATGAAGCCGTTCGCAGTTCATCTGTATCGGGTGTTTATGCCGACGATGAAAAAGTGTTTCAGGATTTGTGGCGTAATTACTTCAATAGCACCAATATCAAATCGCGCAAAAACAATAAACTTCATTTAAGGCATATTCCAAAACGATACTGGCGTTACTTAACGGAAAAGCTATAATATGGCAACACAAATTAGACGTAATTAACAACCGTGAATTTCTTAGCGTATAAATAATTGTTAATTGCTGTTGATAACTAGTTAACATGCTTATAATAAATGATTTATATGTTTATAAAAATGTGTACAAGTATGATATAAGTTATTTCCTTTTACACTTGCATTTTATATTAGATAGTGCGAACTTGGTAATATCAAGAACGACGTACTTTGACAGCTTCACAGTGATGACAGAATAGGAGAAAGGGACTTCCCGTAAGTAAACCACTTTTATACAACTGTTAAACTGAATCAGAAAAGAAACAACAGGCGACGCGAGTCGCGGAGTAACAACATTTGATTAGCGAAGCATTTACGGAAGCTGCGGCGCTCTACGGAGTAAAAGCAGTGAGAAGTAAACAGGTATTATCAAACATACAGTTTGCAAAAATAGTAAGTTGATATGCCGGTCACAGATACACAAAACTTGAAAACTCAAACAGCTGCTATGGCAGCATCTGGGTAGAAACGGAAGTCATGTCGAGAAGATAGGCTTCCGTTTCGTTTTTTACACACGTCCAATTTGTACGTTAGGTAAATGTAGTCAATATTGCGGCGGACAATATATTTATTGCTTGTAAGTTATAATTAGTATCTAACTAAAGCATATAACTTATGAAAGCTATCACATTATCAGCCATTGCGCTGTTTGCAAACGTTGCTACGCTTTTTAATCCGGCAGGTAAGTTGGATTCAGAGAAAGCATTTCCCACTGTTATCACAAACGTAAAATCAACCGCAGCCCCTGCTGTTGAAGGCTGGTACTTCAGAGCGGTAAGCGGATATCCGGCAGCCATTTCTTTTGAGCCTGTAGTACTTTTCAAAAACGGCGAATATTTTGATGTAGGCGATGAAGCATTGGAACAACTGGATGTGGCTAAGTCCAAGCAAGAGCGACCGCGCGCTTGGGGCAAATGGAAAAAAACAGGCGACACCTTTTATCTTACCAACAGTAAACAGCATACTTCAGACTATAAATTGGGGAAAGGAAATTGGTTTCCGGCTTATGCCTATACGCCTTCTGTGCCTTTGAAAAAGATGTATCATAAAGCAAGCGGCGGCGATTATGGTAATGGCACCGTGGCGCTCACTATAAGCAAAATTAATTTTGTTGATGCCACGCACTATACTTTGGGCAGCAACACGGGCATATCCACACAGGCTGCAAAAGCCTGGAACAAAAAAAGCTCGGGCGGAACCTATAAGATTTATGGCCACACCATTGAACTAACTAACAGCAACGGCGAAGTAATTAAAAAGCCCTTCGCCCTTGGCGCCAAAGGCAGTCCCGCCCACGCTACGTCCGACATCATTTTCATCGGCGGCGATGCTTATACAGACGTTGATTAACCAGCCGTTATCTGCTGCAAGCATTCAATTATTTTTGGATTATCGGGCAACATAATACTTGCTTTTCTCGCCGTTAATTAATTAACTTAGGCCAATATGGCAAAAGAAGGCAAGCTCAAGGGCACCCAGCAAAAGAAAGTTTTTGTGCTCGATACTTCGGTTATATTATATGACCATAATGCGTTTCAAAACTTTGAAGAACACGACGTTGTCATACCGGTGCAGGTTCTGGAAGAGCTTGATAATAAAAAGACAGGTAATGACACGCGCAACTTTGAAGCGAGAAGCTTTCTGCGATTGATTGATGAACTGGCGAAGGACAATCTGCTTAGCCAATGGACATTACTTGGAAAAGGCAAAGGCGCTTTCCGGGTGATTATGGATAACAAGGCCGAAACGGATGCCGAAGTAATATTCGGCTCCGGTAAAACCGACCACCGTATCCTGAACGCTGCCCTCAGCCTCCAGCATGAACATCCTGATAAACGGGTCACGCTCGTATCAAAGGATATTTGCCTTCGCCTTAAAGCCAAATCGCTGAACATAAACGCGGAGGACTACGAAACCGGTAAAATAAAGAACCTTGATGAACTTTATACCGGTATTACCCAGATAGAAAAATCAACCGAAAAGTTTATAGCGAGCCTTCAGAAACAGCAACGCTTATCAAACGAAACGCTCGGCGACCCTGCTGCGTACACTAAAAATCACTTCTATATCTTCAGCAGTAAAAAGTCAACTGCATCGGGTTTCTACAACGCCAGCACCGAAACGCTCGAACTCGTAAATGAAAATCCTGTGTTTAATATTGCCCCTCGTAATACGGAACAGGCCTTGGCCATACATGCACTCATGCACCCCGATATTAAGCTGGTGACTATACAGGGAAACGCCGGCACCGGCAAAACGCTGCTTGCCCTTGCAAGTGCGCTGGAGCAACGCAGGTACTACAGGCAGATATATGTAACGCGCCCCATCGTACCACTAAGTAATAAGGATATCGGGTTTTTACCTGGCGACATAAAGTCGAAGATTGACCCTTACATGGCGCCCATCTGGGATAACCTTAAATATATTAAAGACCAGTTTAGCGCCGACGAAAAGATGCAGGCAAAAATTGATGAGCTGGTTGCTAATGATAAGATATCTATAACCCCGCTTGCCTTCATTAGAGGACGTACGCTAAGCAAAATATTTTTTATAGTTGACGAGGCACAAAACCTTACACCACATGAAGTTAAGACGATCATTTCAAGGGCGGGTGAAGATAGTAAATTTGTATTTACCGGTGATATTTACCAGATAGATACGCCTTACCTGGATGCAGAAAGTAACGGATTATCATACCTGATTGACAGGGCAAAAAGTCATCCGCTATATGCGCACATCACTTTGCAAAAAGGGGAGCGCAGCGAGCTGGCAAATCTTGCTACGGAATTACTGTAGTACATCGCCGGTCACTTTTAAAATATCAGCGCTTATCTTATTAATGAAGGATAGTTGTTGCTGCAGTAAACCTTCCTCTGTGGCGGGTTTCGCTTCGATGGTGTCACCCTCGGTAAGTTGCTTTTCGACCTTGAATTCTGCAAGTGGGCCATGCAGTTTAGTGCTTGCTTCGTTCAACAGCGACACGCTTTTTTTGATGGAGCGTAGCAGTTCTGGCTTAGACTTTTCGTTTGTGCGGTTGGCAAGACCGGAGGCTATGGTAGCTACATATGACGATAGGATGTGATTTAGCACCACAAATTTGTGCACATCCTTGATGTGAATCTGCTTATTTTTAGGCTCAGAGGTCATGCGCTGAAACGCTGCCGATAAGTTAGCAGATTGTACATAAACCTCTTTCCGGGCGAGCTTGTATTCCGTAACGTCCAATGGTTTGCCGGCAAGCGTGTCGCCAATTTTGATGAGATAAGTTGTATTAGCGAAAACTACTGAACGCATGTTTTCCCTGATCTGCTCAAACTCCCACGATGGAAAAACGAAATAGCTGGCTATGAAAGCGATGGATGAGCCAATGATGGTATCGAGTATGCGCTCTTTAACTACATCATATCCGCCAATACCCAAAAATTTGAGCATGATTAGCACGAACGGCGTCATAAAAATAACGCATACAATATAGTTAAGCCTTATAAAGCTGTAAGTGCCTACCATAAATAAAAGCATCAGTGCGAACTGCACATTGGCATTTTTGATAAAGGCCAGTATAAGCACACCCACTATACCGCCACCGATGGTGCCTATCAAACGCTGGTAATTGCGCTCTTTAGAGAGGCTGAAACCAGGCTTAAGTATCACAATGATAGTAAGTAATATCCAATAGCTGTGGTGGCTCGGTGCAATAAATTTGGCAATTACAAATCCTGCAAAGCACACCAGCCCAACGCGCAAGGCATGCTTAAATGCCGATGACTCAAGCGAAAGGTTGTCAAAGAAAATATGAGGTGCGTAATCCTGGTGAGTTACAAATTTATCGTATTCAATATTACTTTTTTTGGCAGCAAGGCCTTTACTATTGGCTATGTCGTAGTAGCTGTAAATGTTGTCTATGGTACGTACCAGGTCTCTTAAATTTACCAGTATCTTCTTTAACACCAGGCTGCTTTCACCCGGCATGTTACTGCTGGTCTGGTCTATCAGCTGTTTAAGCTCTTCTAAGTCTGTATGCAGGCTGATAAGCCTTTTGTGTCTGATGTTGGCCAATACCATAAACCCTACATTGTCGAGTTCATCGGCCATGCGGTTCAACGTTTTGTTGATGGCTTTTAAGGCTCCGGTACCGGCAAAGCTGCGGCGTATATGCTCATAATCATAATGCGTAGCCATTATTTGCTCGAACATATCAACCAGATCTACAAACGTAAGCACCAGCATACGGCTCGCCCGTGTAGATTCTTTTACGGTGATGCGGCTTTTAAATAATATCTCACGTACGGCATCCTGGTGCTGGCTTACCTGCACCTGTCGTGCAACCAGCTTATGGTAGTTATCGTCTATATCAATATCCGGATCGTAAAAAGCCGCCTTGATACGCAGAAACTTGGCTAATTCGGCAATATTTTCGCCCAGAGTTTGCTGAGCTGCACGATATGGTCTTATCCCGAAAAATATCAGGCTGAAAATCATGTACCATACACCACCAGCCAGCAACGTTAAAGCAAGTGGCAGTATGCCGTCTTCAGGGTCTTGCTTACCCATCATAAATACCATGGTAAGCAAGCCCGATAAACCAACAGAGGCCGCGCGGTTGCCATATACTATAAGCAGGGAGAAGATAAAGCTTAACAATGTCACCTCAATGCCCATGGTAACAATGTTTAAGCGGGCAAAGCCGGTTATTATTGCGACCAGAAAGTTAAGCACATTCCCTAATGCCATGGCATTACGTTTATGCGCCACAGGGCCTGGGCTATCAATGCCACTGATGGTTAATGCGCCAAGGGATAATGTAAAGCCTGTTTCAAGCTCGCCAAAGCCATAAAGCATCACCAGCGACGGCATGAGTATACCCAGCGTCATCCTCAGCCCGTCGGTAAAATATTGGCTGTAGAAAAACGAGCGCACCTCGCGTTGTTGCGGGTCTTTTAGTAATGTGGTCAAATTTAGAGGCACGCGCAAAATTAATCAATTTAATGGTGAAAGCGTTTCTTAATAAAATTGTGTCATTTTTCCTCAAAAACTTCTAAAAGTTCAACTAAACGGTCGTTTTATGATGTTTTTGATTAAATTCACGGCCAAATAAGGCGCATTTTACAAAGTTTGCCTTATAACATATAATATTTAAAACTTGTTTATGTCGGCATCGCTAAAACCAAGTCAAAGAGAGGCAGCTTTTAACAATGAAGTAGTAGCCCGCTTTGAATTGTATAACAGTTTGTTCCAAACCTTACCCTTTTATCAGGTAAAGGAAATCGGCATTCTTTTACCCTTTTTTACAGCACATTGCGAGAAAGGGGTGGCAGAGGGTTTGTCGCCTTCTGAAATTATTGAATCTTTCTTCAAAAAGAATGTTCCTGACATTGACCATGAAGAACAGATCAACAGGATGTTTCGCCTTCTGCAATACATCGAGCGGCAGGTGGTACTCTTTGATGCCATTGAAGATTCATCATTTAATAAAGTAGGCCGTGCGGCTGATGCTGGTACCTTGCAAAGTTTGTTGCAGCAATCTACCATCAATGAGTACTCGCGCCAGGAGATTGCTGATAAGCTAAAGGACTTCTCATTACGCCTGGTGCTTACTGCCCATCCAACGCAGTTCTACCCGGGAACGGTGCTCGGCATCATGACCGACTTGATAGGAGCGCTGAAGAATAACGACATCAACACCATTGATGAATTACTGCAGCAGTTAGGTAAAACGCCTTTCTTCAATAAAACTTCGCCAACCCCTGTTGATGAGGCAGTTAACTTGATATGGTTCCTCGAGAATATATTTTACCATGCACTGGCGGGCATTCAAACATCGCTGGAGGATGAGTTTGATATACAGTTGCCGGCTGACAAACAAATACTGGAGCTTGGGTTTTGGCCGGGCGGCGACCGCGATGGCAATCCTAACGTAAATATGGATGCCACCAAGTCGGTAGTGAGTATTTTGAGGCAGATATTATTCCGCTGCTACTACCGCGATTTCCGTGTACTTAAGCGCCGTATCACTTTCCGCGGCTTTGGACAAACGTTAGAGAAGCTGGAAAAATTGCTTTATCAAAATGCCTTTAACCCGCAGCGCGAACCTGCCGACGTACAGGAGGAGTTGCTGCAAATGCTGCAGTCGGTACGCGATACACTGGTAAATGACCATGATAGTCTGTTTGTTGACATTGTAGAGGGCATGATACGCAAGGTGCGGCTGTTTGGCTGTTACTTTGCTACATTAGACATACGCCAGGATAGTCGTGTATTGCGCGACGTATTTAAGTACGGCAGTGAACATATTGACAATACAGGCATAAAACCGGCTTACTTTGATTTGGATGAGGCGGCTAAGCTTAAGAATATCAAGTTTAATGAGGCAGACTTCCAATGCCCTGATGATGCTGCCCCTTTAATTAAAGATACGCTGAACACCATCAGACTGGTTAAAAAAATTCAGCATAGCAATGGCGAGAAAGCATGCCAGCGCTTTATCATAAGTAATTGCCAGCAGGCATCAGATATTTTGCAGCTTATCGGCTTGTTCTTGTGGAGCGGCTGGGAAAAGGAAAACCTCCTGATAGACTTTGTGCCGCTGTTTGAAACGGTGAACGACCTGAAACATGCCGCGGGCGTAATGGAAAAACTGTATACGCATCCGTTTTACAAAGAGCATCTTAAAGCGCGGTCAAATAAACAAACCATCATGTTGGGTTTCTCTGATAGTACCAAAGATGGTGGCTACCTAATGGCCAACTGGTCAATTTATAAAGCGAAGGTTGAGCTTACGGCTATGGCTAACAAATATGGCATCGACCTGGCTTTCTTTGACGGACGCGGCGGGCCGCCGGCGCGTGGTGGCGGCAAAACGCATCGCTTCTATGCTTCGATGGGTAAAGAGATAGCCAATAAGCACATACAGCTCACCATTCAGGGGCAAACGGTAAGCTCACAATATGGCTCGGTAGAAACTGCCCGCTACAATATGGAGCAACTGATTCACGCAGGTATCGTTTCTGCTTTGCAGCCTAATCAGCACGATTTGCTCGATGCGCAGCACAAGGCGCTTATTTCGGATATGGCTGACGAAAGCTATGGTTTGTTTATGGCTTTGCGGGAGCACCCGTTATTTGTAGAGTACCTGGAAACCTTTAGTCCGCTGAAATTGCTCTCATTGGTAAACATCAGCAGCCGCCCTACAAAACGTAACGGCGACTCCAAGTTAAAACTGGAAGATTTACGTGCTATCAGCTTTGTGACGTCATGGAGCCAGCTAAAGCAAAGTATTCCAGGTTTTTACGGCGTAGGAACCGCGTTAAAGAAAATGAAAGATAATGGCAACTGGGAGCAGGTGCAGGAATTATATAAAGCATCAGGGTTTTTTCGCACTATGCTGGATAACTGCATGATGTCCATGTCTAAATCGGATTTCAGGGTGACCTCATACCTCGCTAAGGACGAGCGTTTCGGTGATTTTTGGACCATGTTGAAGAACGAGTATGACCTGACCAAAAACTTACTGCTCGAACTCACCGGGACATCTGTTTTAATGGCTGATTATCCGGTTGAGCGCCGCTCGATAGCCATACGTGAAAAGATTGTATTGCCATTAGTGGTTATTCAGCATTATGCACTTCAATTGCTAAATAAAAACGAGCATCCGGAGTTAAAAGACGTTTATAACAAGCTTGCTATGCGTACCGTATACGGCATTGTAAATGCCGGCCGTAACCTCGCATAAAATGTTTAGGTTTGTCATAGTTTTGTAAACCTGAAATACCATAAAGTTGTTATACCTTCATAATTAAGATAGGTGTAACAACTTTTTTATGAGGAAGATTATGGTATTGAGCATTTCTGCGGCGTTTTTATTTGTCCAAATCGGATGCCGCGGCGACCGAAGAGCGAAGAACTACAACCAGAAAACCACACTTGACGATAGGGGAGTTGCTTTTGTAAAGGCGGTAAGTGAATCGGATATGTTGGGGATGGAATCGTCGGAGATTGCTAAAAGCAGCTCTAAGAACTCGAGGGTGCTGCGCTTTGCTCAAATGATGTTGGACGATCACGCTCAGGTAGCTGATGATTTAAAACAACTACGGTCTGATCATGCTGTACAGCTACCAGACAGTTTAAGCACCGGCAAACAGGAAATGCTTATTGACCTGCAGGAAAAAAAGAGTGCTGACTTTGACAACGCATATATTGATTTGATGCTGAAAGACCATGAAGATGCCATAAAGCTGTTTGCTGCTGAGGCATCTGCCGGCAAAGGTTCTTTAAAAGATTTTGCCCGAAAAAATTTGCCAAGAGTAAAACAACACCTCGACTCTGTCCAAGCAATTAAAGCGTCGCTGAAATAATACAAAGCTAAGGCGGCTGTAGCCGCCTTACTTGTTTAAAAGTAGTTATATTTAGCGCCATAGCAACTCTATTTCACGTTGCAGCATTGTTATGAAAAAAACATTCTACTTATTATCATTCATTATATTAAGCGCCTATCAATCAACTAAGGCCCAAGATGCCTCATTGTTGTACGATACTTTGCAAAAGCCGGTTCTTGTATCGCGTCAGTTTGAATTTACTGAAGGGCCGGCTACCGACAAAGAAGGAAATGTTTTTTTCACCGATCAGCCCAACGACAAAATCTGGAAATATAGCACCGATGGCAAACTGACAGTGTTTATGGATAGTACAGGCCGCTCTAACGGTTTGCTTTTTGATAAGAAAGGTAATCTTTTGGCTTGTGCAGATGAGCATAATCAACTATGGTCTATTAGTCCTAAAGGTAAGGTTACCGTATTGCTTGCTGATTTGGGTGGTCTGCATTTTAATGGGCCAAACGATCTATGGATGACCAAACAAGGCGACATCTTTTTTACAGACCCATATTATCAGCGCAACTATTGGACACGTACAAAGCCCGAGATACAAGGAGAAAAGGTGTACTTTTTACCTAAAGGCAGCAAAAAACCTGTCGTTGTAGAAGATAAAATGCGTCAGCCTAATGGCATTGTAGGCACACCAGACGGTAAGTATTTATACGTAGCAGATATCGGTGATAATAAGACCTACCGATTCAACATAGGGAAAGACGGCCAGTTGACTAACCGCACCTTGTTGATCAACCAAGGCTCGGATGGTATGACGCTCGACGAAAAAGGCAACATATACCTTACGGGCAAGGGAGTGACTATTTACTCACCTGAGGGAAAAAAGATCAGCAACATACCTGTGCCCGAACAATGGACAGGTAACGTTGCTTTCATGGGTAAAAAAAGAGACATTCTTTTTATTACCGCATCCAAAGGCATCTATACCGTAAAAATGAAAGTGCACGGCGTAGAATAATTGACTAAGGCTTCCGCCGCAAGGTAGATGCTCTGGCAATCAGTTTTGGCATTACGCTTACGACACGCGGTTCGGCCTTGGTATCGGTATTTTTCAGCTCTTCAAAAAACAACTCGGCGATGGTTATGCCCATTTGGTGGCTAAACTGGTCAATAGTGCTTATGGATGGGCTTGTGAGCTCCGTAAACGGCTCATTGGAATATCCTAAAATACCCAGATCAGTTGGCACATTAAATCCCATTGATGTGGCTACTTCCAATACGCCCAATGCCGAAAAGTCTGACGTGGAAGCGAATATCGCGTCCGGGGGATGAGGTAGATCAAGAAGTTTCCTGGTGCCCTCGGCACCCAACTCTTTCGTCCAGGCATTTTCAATGATAAGCTCATCTGCAACAGGCAGACCATGTAACTCCAATGCGCGCAGATAGCCACGTTTACGTTGGCGGAAAATGTCCAGGTTCTGCGGCCCTTCCAGCAGTGCTATACGCTTGTATCCTTGCTCAATCAAATGGCTAATAGCATCGAGCGTGGCACTTTCGTTATCGTTAATTACTTTTAGTGTAGGCAGTTCGTCTACCACACGGTCAAATTGAATAAGTTTGATGCCATGATCTATCGCGTTTTGTAAATGCTTGTAATCATTACCCTCGGCCGATACCGATATTACAATACAATCTACATGCTGGTTAATAAGGGTATTGATGCATTTTACCTCTTTATCATGAGACTCATTTGACTGGCAGATAATCAAGTTGTAATTTTTGCTATAGGTAGTCTGCTCAATACCGGAAATCACATTGGAGAAAATATTTTGATTGATACGTGGTACCACCACGCCAATGGTCATTGATTCGCCTTTACGCAGGTTGGAAGCCAGTAAGTTACGTTTATAATTCAGCTCTTCTGCTGTTTTAAGTATCAGCTTTTTAGTTTCCTCATTTACATGACTGCTATTATTTAGCGCGCGCGAAACAGATGATGCAGTAAGGTTAAGTTTCTTGGCAATGTCGTAAATGGTAGTTCTTTTTTTGGCGGTCATCAGTCAATTAATAAAACAAAAATATTTTTCCGCAATCGATTGCAGCTTTCAAAATTTACTCTAAATTCGTTGCAAAATAATAATTAACCTGTTAAACCACATAAATCTGCCCTTTATAAATGCTACTATTAGGTATTGATATTGGCACCTCTTCGGTAAAAGTTTGCATTGTAGATGCCCAAACACAACACATTGTAAGCGCAGCACAGTACCCGGACGAGGAGGCCGCAATTATTGCAGTGAAGCCTGGCTGGGCCGAACAATCACCTGAAGAGTGGTGGGAGCAGGCGCGTCAGGCACTGAAGCGCTGCCATGCGTCGGGCGCATATGATCCAAACGACATAGGCGCTATTGGCATTGCTTACCAGATGCACGGGTTGGTATTGGTTGATAAGGAGCAGAAGGTGTTACGCAACAGCATTATCTGGTGTGATAGCCGCGCTGTTGAGATAGGTGACAAGGCATTTGGTGATATTGGTAGCGAAAAATGCCTGTCGTCGTTGTTAAATTCACCAGGCAACTTTACGGCATCTAAACTTGCCTGGGTCAAACAGAACGAGCCGGAAGTATATAGCCGGATTGATAAGGTGATGCTGCCAGGCGACTATATTGCCATGCGCCTTACAGGTGAAGTTACAACATCGCCGTCTGCGCTGTCCGAAGGAATCTTTTTTGATTTTAAAACAAACGGACTATCAGGCGATATAAAGCAATATTTTGATTTTAGCGAAGACCTTTTTCCGCCAATGCAGCCGGTATTTTCTGTACACGGTACTGTGCGTACTGATGTAGCGCAGGAGCTCGGCATCCCTGCGGGTATACCGGTTAGTTACAAAGCCGGCGACCAGCCAAATAATGCACTATCGCTTAATGTATTCAAACCCGGTGAGGTAGCCGCCACGGCAGGTACGTCTGGTGTTATTTATGGCGTTACTGACGAGTTGGGTTATGACATACAATCACGAGTAAACACATTTGCCCACGTAAACTATACTGATGATGCAAAGCGCTTAGGTGTGCTGCTTTGTATAAACGGCACCGGCAGTATGTATCGTTGGGTAAAGAACCTCTTCGGTAATACTATTAGTTATGCACAAATGAATGCGGAAGCCGCTGCCATAGCCGAAGGTAGTAATGGTTTGCAAGTACTTCCGTTTGGTAACGGCGCCGAGCGTATGTTAAATAACAAACTGGTAGGGGCACATCTGGAAAACATAGACCTCAACCTGCATACGCGTGCACATATATTCAGAGCGTCGCAGGAGGGTATTGCCTGCTCTTTCCGTTACGGGCTTGACATTATGCGCAGCAATGGAATGAATCCGCAGGTGATCCGTGCAGGGCGCAATAATTTGTTTTTGAGTGAGGTATTTACGCAAGCATTTGTAGACTTAACAAATGTACCGGTAGAGCTTTATCGTAACGATGGTAGTGCAGGCGCCGCATTAGGCAGTGGGATAGGAGCTGGCGTTTTTGCCGATGCAACAGAAGCATTTCACAATGCCGCAGTAGTAAAAACCGTTGAGCCGGCAAGCGGAAATAAAATGAATGAAATTTACGCAGGGTGGAAGATCTTGCTCGAAAAACAATTAGCAAATTAACAGCAAACCATATTTACTAATATATAACAACACAAATTATGGGTATAGTAACCGGAAACACAGAGTTTTTTAAAGGAATAAACGAGATAAAATTTGAGGGACTGGAGTCTGATAATCCTTTGGCTTTTAGATGGTATGATGCTGACCGCGTTGTGGCCGGCAAATCTATGAAGGATCATCTCCGTTTTGCATGTGCTTACTGGCATTCGTTCTGCGGTAACGGATCAGACCCATTTGGCGGTCCAACGCATAACTTTCCGTGGGATGCTAAAAGCGATGCAGTAGAGCGCGCAAAGGACAAAATGGATGCGGCCTTTGAATTCATTACTAAAATGAATTTGCCTTTTTATTGCTTCCATGACGTTGACGTGGTTGACTATACCAACGATATAAATGAAAACGACCGCCGTCTTGCAGCTATGGTTGAATATGCTAAACAAAAGCAAGCCGAGAGTGGCGTTAAGCTGCTATGGGGTACTGCCAACTTGTTCAGCCATAAACGCTACATGAACGGCGCATCTACCAATCCAGATTTTCATGTATTGGCACATGCGGCGGCTCAGGTAAAAGCTGCTATCGATGCGACTATTGCACTTGGCGGTGAAGGTTACGTTTTCTGGGGAGGTCGTGAAGGTTACATGAGCCTTTTAAACACCGACATGAAACGTGAGCAGGAGCATCTTGCTAAATTCTTGCATGCTTCAAAGGATTATGCCCGTAAAAACGGTTTTAAGGGGTCATTTTATATTGAACCTAAACCATGCGAACCAACCAAACATCAGTACGATTATGACGCAGCAACCGTATTGGGCTTCCTGAAGACTTATGGCCTGATGGATGACTTTAAGTTGAATCTTGAAGTAAACCACGCTACACTTGCGGGGCACACCTTCACTCACGAACTGCAAGTGGCAGCTGACGCAGGCGTGTTAGGTTCTATTGACGCAAACCGTGGCGATTACCAGAACGGATGGGATACAGACCAATTCCCGACTGATATTAACGAGCTTACCGAAACCATGCTGGTGATTTTAGAGGCCGGTGGTTTTAATACCGGAGGTATTAACTTTGATGCTAAGATCCGTCGTAACTCTACCGACCCGGCCGATCTGTTCTACGCGCACATCGGCGGTATGGATGCTTTCGCAAGAGCATTGGTCACTGCGGATAATATCCTGCAGAAATCAGATTACAAAAAGATTCGTGCTGACCGCTATGCATCATTTGACAACGGTGCCGGTAAAGCCTTTGAAGAAGGCAAACTATCTCTGGAAGAAATAAGACAATATGCTGTAGAGAATGGTGAGCCACAAACCATAAGCGGCAAACAGGAATACCTCGAAAACCTGATTAACCGTTATATTTAATCAGTTTACGCTTATTAAGATATAAAGCCTGCAGTTTTGCTGCGGGCTTTTTTTATGCTTCGGTATAATCCAGTTCCTTGCCAAATGTTTCTTTAAGCAGGCTTAACGCTATCAAAGCAATAACTGTAAGCGCTATCATCACTATGAAACCGCTGTTGATGCGGCCGTAGTGCTTCACAAGTGCATCAAACACAAAGTTTATGGGGATCAGTGCACCCCGTACAAAGTTAGGCACTGTAGTGGTTACTGTAGACCGGATGTTGGTGCCGAACTGCTCGGCGCCTATGGTTACAAAGGTGGCCCAATAACCTACACATAAACCCATAGCAAAACTTATCCAAACAAATTTATCAGGCGTAATGCCTTTGGCGCTGAGATAAAAGATGACGCTTATTACTGATGCCACCTGGAAAATGAGCATGGTGAGTTTGCGCGAAAGTAGCAATTGGGACAGTGCCCCGGCCACGATATCACCCAGGGATATGCCGATATAAGTATAGAGTATACCTGTGCCGGCGCTTAGAGGTTCTGTCGCGCCCAATTCTTTCCCAAACTCCGGCGCCTGGGTAATTAAAATGCCAACCACGTACCAGAGCGGCGACCCGATAAGGATACAGCTCAGGTATTTTATAAACCGCTTACGGTTGTTAAACAACATCATAAAGTTGCCGCGCGAGACATGACTTTGCTCCGCTTTTTTGTACATGCCAGACTCAAACGTGCCCAGTCGCAACAGCAATAAAATAAAGCCAAGGCCACCCCCGGTAAAGTAAGCCATTCGCCAATCCTCTTTGCCCACCAACGCAGCTGCTACTGCACCAAACAGACCAATTACAGCTACCAGCATGGTACCGTAACCGCGGTTTTCCTTACTCATTGTTTCGGTAACCAGGGTAATGCCTGCACCAAGCTCGCCGGCAAGGCCAATGCCCGCAATAAATCTTATGATGGCATAGGTATTTACATCATGCACAAAGCCGTTGGCAATGTTGGCCAGTGAATACATCAATATAGAGCCGAATAGAACCTTTATGCGCCCGTATTTGTCGCCGATAATACCCCAGATGATACCGCCGAGCAGCAGGCCGGCCATTTGCATGTTAATAATATAAACGCCTTGTGGTTGTACATCAGCCTCAGATACGCCAATATCAATCAGGCTTTTGGTTCGCACTATGGAAAAGATGATGAGATCATACAAATCCACAAAATAGCCAAGAGCAGCTACCAATACCAATAATACAATGTTAAACTGCGTTTTGCGCGTAGAAATGGTGGTCATTTAAGCTTAAAATAAAAGTGGGGTAAACTTAAAAAAAATCATAAAAAAACCTCCGCACATAGTACGGAGGCCTGTATCAAATTTGGGTTTATTATACTTTTTTTACTTTCACAGCCTGCGGACCTTTTTTTCCGTCGGCAACTTCGTACTCAACCGAGTCGTTTTCTTTGATTGCGTTTACGCCGCCCTGAACATCTTTAAAGTGTACAAAAAGGTCTTTACCTTCTTCGGTCAAAATGAAACCAAATCCTTTTTGTATGTTGAACCATTTTACTTTTCCAGTTTTCATGATATAAGATATTTAATTTAAACGGATATGAAATATTACTAATGCCAAACTGAATTATAAAATGTATTGATAATCAGAGCGGAATAAAAAAATCTATCTTCCCAAATATAAAAAATAATTAATCCAAATAAAATTATTTATTTGGCTGCGGCGTAAGGCGCAAATAAGGTTTCACTTCGGTATAACCCTTCGGGAATTTTGCCGGTAAATCCTCAGTTTTAATAGCAGGCACCACTACCACATCCTCGCCCTCTTTCCAGTCTGCAGGAGTAGCTACGCTATAATTAGCTGTTAATTGCAATGAATCGATCACACGTAGTATCTCCTGGAAATTACGGCCCGTAGAGGCAGGGTAGGTGATGATTAATTTGATAGATTTATCAGGCGCTATAATGAATAACGAACGCACTGTAGCGGTAAGTGATGCATTAGGGTGTATCATATCGTACGCTTCGGCAATCTCACGGTTTTCATCCGCAATGATGGGAAAGTTTACCTCCACATTCTGCGTTTCGTTGATATCATTTATCCAGCCTTTATGCGACTCTACATTATCAACGCTTAACGCAATAACCTTAACGTTGCGCTTTTCAAATTCTTCTTTTAAAGATGCGGTACGGCCAAGTTCAGTAGTGCAAACAGGTGTATAATCTGCAGGATGCGAAAATAGGACACCCCAGCTATCGCCTAAATATTCGTAAAAATCAATTTCTCCTTCAGAAGTCTGTGCTTTGAAATTCGGAGCCTTATCACCCAGTCGTAAACTCATGGTATTAATGAATTATGTTTTTAAATAGTATTTATCTACTAAATTAGTAGATATTTATATAAAACAATAACTCTTCTTATAAATAATTATATGCTGATGCTACGCTGACAATAAATAAAGGCATAAAAAAAAACCAAATAAAGGCATAAAAAAACCCGATCAGTTTTTGACCGGGTTATACTGTGCGGAAGAAGGGACTCGAACCCCCACGCCTCGCGGCGCCAGATCCTAAGTCTGGTGCGGCTACCAATTACGCCACTTCCGCATTAGGATTTTTACAGGCTGCAAAGATAGCCTTATTTACCAATTTATAAAATGAAATTTTTCTTTTCGCTGTAAGTGTTTGCTTCTCTTTGGTTTAAAATTAACTGCATACCATTAAAAAGCATTTTCTTCGCCACGTACTGCATTCCAGAAGGTGAGGAAGATTATTTTCATATCCAGCAGGAACGACCAATTTTCCAGGTACCACACGTCTGCTTCAACACGGCCAAGCATGTCCTCGGTAGTTTTAGTTTCGCCACGTAAGCCGTTTACCTGCGCCCAGCCTGTAATGCCAGGTTTAAGGAAGTGACGTACCATGAATTTATCGATCAGCGCCGAATACTCTTCAGTGTGCTTAAGCATGTGAGGGCGCGGCCCCACTACCGACATGTTGCCAATAAGTACGTTGAAGAATTGTGGTAACTCGTCCAAACTGGTTTTACGCATAAACTTACCGATACGTGTAATGCGGTCGTCATCACGCGTAGCCTGACGTTTGTCCGAATCGTTGTTCACCTTCATACTACGGAATTTGTAGCAGTTAAATGCTTTATTATCCCTTCCTGAACGAGCCTGAACAAAGAAGACAGGGCCTTTTGACTGCATCTTGATGATGATAGCCAGTATAGGGAACAACCAGCTGAACACGAACAGTATGATAAACAGCGAGAAAACAATATCAAACAATCGTTTGATAACGCGGTTCATAATGTTCTCTAAAGGCTCTGGCCGTACAGAAATAACCGGTATGTGCCCAAAGCTTTGTATAAGCGTAGGTTTTATACCATAATCATAATAATCCGGAATGAACTTAAACCTTATGAGGTTTTTGTCTGCGTCCGACATGAGCTTCTCTATGGTTTGTGCTTCAGAGCTCGGCAGTGCGCAAAATATCTCATCAACCTTATTGCTGATTACATAATCAATACACTGGCTGGTACTGCCTAAAAGCTTTACTTCGTTAGCTTTAGCCGGGTTGTCATCAAAAAAACCGACAATACGGTAACCGCGGCTCGCATCTTTTCTAAAGAAATCCGCAAGGTCCCGCCCGATGCGGCCGGCACCTATTATTATAGCGCTACGCGAGTCGAGCAATACAGCTCTGTCGCTGCGGCGTATGCTTAAGAAGATGAGTTTCCATAAGCCCAGCAAAAAACCAAACAAAGCCAGTGCGTAAAACAGGTACTCCCGAGTAATGAAATATGCTTTTGTGCCTATAATAACTATTACGGTGAAGCAAATAAGGCTCACAAACAAGAAATATGTTTTGATTAAGCCACGGTAAGTACGTATGGAATCTTTATTTAATACCTGTTCGTAAAGCCCTGTAACGTTGGCGGAGAGCAACCAGATAAGGTTAAATACTAATACTATGGGCAGATAATTTTTATTATTAATCCATGATATATAAGAAGTATCTTCAATAAGGTAGGCTATAACCATGCTGACGTTCAGTATTATATAGTCTATGGTAAGGTTTATAGCCTTGATAAAAGTGGTATATCTATGAATCATAGAAAAGTTTAAAGCTTACAGGTCGGTTATTAATGCAATTGCAATATTTGTAAAATAAACAGTTATTCGTTAACAATATTAGGCGTTCGCCTTAGCAAAATTAAAAAAATTAAACTTTATAACTAATAAAATGTCAATTAAAATGATGCTATATCGGTTAAATATTTTAATTATTTGATAACCTGATATTAGTTTTGCTTTAAGTTTTAAATTAGGTATGAATGAAATGAACGAACTAAAGTAATGTTTTTAAATGAATATCATCAATTAAATAACGCGGTGCCTTAGTAATGAGAGAATTAACAAAAATGATCTCGATGCCTATAAAATTTACAAACTCCGATGTTAAGCGTATAGCAGATTCAAAATAATAAATTACTGATTGTAAATTTGGTATACGCCTGCAATGCTCCGTCGTTCAGCATCGCCAACCAATAATGTAGTAATCTTTTTCTGTATCATCAGGTGCTCGGCCTGGCTTATTAGTTCGTTCTCGTTAACGATAACAGGAGAGGTGGTCATCATTTCAATAGGGGATAAGGCACTTGTATCATTATTTTTGACAAGCGCCCGTCGCAAATCGCCATCTGTTATAATTCCCCTGATGTTTGCCGCGCTGCCAACCATTACCATGCCTAACCGCCCTTCTGACATGCGCATAAGTACATCAGTAAAACTGGCGTTTTCGTTAATAAAAGGTAAATTATCTGTGCGCATCAGGTCCTTTACTTTTACCAGCAATTTACGGCCAAGGCTGCCGCCGGGATGAAACCTTGCAAAATCTTCGTGCTTAAAGTCGCGCGCTTCCATTAACGCTATGGCGAGAGCATCGCCCATTACCAAAGTTGCCGTAGAAGAGGAGGTAGGCGCAAGCTCTAAGGGGCAAGCTTCGCGGGTAATGGTAACGCATAGGTGTACATCGCTATTTTTCGCGATGGTTGATTCAGGATAACCGGTGATGCTTACAATCTTATTCTGATGCCATTTTAAAAAGGGAATGAGCTTTAATACTTCGTCTGACTCTCCTGAATAGCTAATTAAAATAACCACATCATCGCGGCCTATCATGCCTAAATCGCCATGGAAGGCATCAGTAGGGTGCATATAAAAGCTGGGGGTACCTGTACTTGCCAGTGTGGCCGCTATTTTAGTGCCTATCAATCCCGATTTACCAATACCGGTAACTATAGTTTTGCCACTGCTATTCAATATAGTTTGCACCGCGGCATCAAATGAATCATCAATAAGGCCGGCTGCATAATTGAGCGACTCTATCTCGGTTTCAAAAACCCGGCGGGCAACATCTTTCATAATAATTTTTAGCGGCAATAAATTAAACGAGTGTAGCAATCACGGCTTCCAGATCGTGAAGCTTAAGCATATTCGGGCCATCACTTAAAGCGTTATCCGGGTCGGGGTGCACCTCCATAAAATACCCGTCAGCGCCGAATGCTTTTGCAGCCAAAGCCATCATGGGCACAAAGGTGCGGTCACCGCCTGTTTTGCCACCTGCACCTCCCGGGCGCTGCACAGAGTGTGTACAGTCCATACATACCGGATGACCAAAAGCTTTCATGTCGTGAATATTGCGGAAATCTACAGCCAAATTATTGTAGCCATACATATTGCCGCGTTCAGTTAATATAACCTGCTCGTTACCTGCCTCTATAACTTTTTGCGCCGGATAAAACATATCGGCTCCAGAAAGGAACTGCGCTTTTTTTACGTTTACAATCTTGCCGGTTTTGGCGGCCGCAACCAACAGATCGGTTTGGCGGCATAAAAAAGCGGGAATCTGCAATACATCCACTACCTCGGCAACAGGTGCAGCCTGGTAGCTTTCGTGAATATCAGTAAGTACAGGCAGGCCAAAACGCTCTTTAACGTTATTAAGCATTTCCATGCCTTTCTCTAAACCCGGACCGCGGTAGGAGTGGATAGAGGTACGATTGGCCTTATCAAATGAGGATTTGAATATAACCGGCACATTGAATTTCTGGCCTACTTCGGCAACTTTTTCAGCGACGGTATACAACAGTTCCTGATTTTCCATTACACAGGGACCTAATATAAAGAACGGCTTCTGCCTGATTTGTTCAAAAAGCATATAGATAGTATTAAGACTGCAAAGATGATAAAAAATTGCCTATTATAGATTTTGCGCGATAACGAAGCCGCTTGCCCAGGCCCACTGAAAATTGTAACCACCCAACCAGCCAGTTACGTCTATGCATTCGCCGCCAAAGTAGAGGCCCGGAACCTTTTTCGCCTCTAATGTTTTCGAAGATAGCTCAGCAGTAGCCACGCCGCCACGCATTACTTCGGCCTTATCGTAACCTTTATCACCGGCGGGCTTTACCTTGAATTTGTGTATGATGTTAACAATGAGTTCCGTTTCCGTTTTGCTTAGCGATGCAATATTTTTTTGCACAGGTAAGCGTACGGCTAACGCTTCGGCAAACTTACGCGTAAAAATACCTGATAGCACATTGAGCAGCGTTTTCTTGCCACCGGCATTGCGCTCAGCCTGTAATAGTTCACCAATATTTTGACGAGGCAGCAAGTCGAGGTATATCAGCTCACCCGGCTTCCAATATGATGATATCTGCAAAATCGCCGGGCCGCTTAATCCCCAATGTGTAAACAAGATGTTTTCTTCAAAACTGATTCGATCGTTCCACACACGGCAAAATACGCTGTTGCCGGATAGCTGCTCGTACCAGGGCTGGTCTTTACCCGTAATGGTGAGTGGCACAAGGGCCGGGGCCGTTTCAGTGATAGTCATTCCAAAGTGCCTGGCTATGCGCAAACCGATATCGGTAGCGCCAAGTTTAGCTACCGGTAAACCACCCGATGCTATAACTACTTTAGCTGTAAGTAATTCCGTTGACGTGCCATTATCATCGGCGATAATGCTAAAGCCGCCTTGAAAGTGATTTACGCTTTTCACTGTAACGCCGGTGCGTATCTCCTGACCAAGGTCATGACAAAGCGAGGTAAACACATTAACAATATCCCGTGCTTTGTTGGTTTCCGGGAACAATTGCCCGAGGGTTTTTTCCTTACCGCTGATGCCATAAGCCTCAAAAAAGCTGATGGTATCATCAACAGTCCATTGCGCCAGTGCGGATTTGGCAAAGTGCTCATTACCGGAAACAAACTGCTGTGCAGAGGTATATAGGTTGGTATAATTGCAGCGCCCGCCGCCACTGATGAGTATTTTGGCGCCGGGACGGTCATTTTTTTCGAGCAGCAACACGCGCTTTCCTAAAAAGCCCGCCTGTACAGCACACATCAGCCCGCAGGCGCCTGCGCCAATTATTATAGCATCAAAATCTGATTTGTTTTGTAAGTTTGCGTTCATGCACGAGGTGTCGCAAATATCTGAATTTGGAAAGATACTCATCTTCCTCATTGTCGGTTTTTTGGCAGTAGGGTTAACTTTTTTCCTTAACAAGGTATTGTCGCGCAGTAATCCCACACCAGATAAGCTAATGTCATACGAGTGTGGCGAAGAGCCCATAGGCAGCGCATGGTTGCCGTTTAACACGCGTTTTTATGTAATTGCATTAGTGTTTTTGCTTTTTGAGGTAGAAATGGTTTTTGTATTTCCGTGGGCAACGGTTTTTGGCAACCATGAAATTATAGCTGCCGACAAAAGATGGGGCTGGTTTGCTTTGGTTGAGATGTTTGCCTTTTTAGGGATTTTAATATTGGGGTTGGTGTATGCCTGGCGCAAAGGCGACCTTAACTGGATAAAACCAGAGGTTAACAAACCGGTAACCGATAGCCCTGTGCCGGCATCTTTATACGAACGCATTAACCTGGAGCAAAGCGCTTACCAAACCATACCATTTTCTATGGAGGCTGTAGTCAATTCGGCACCGGTGGCTGAAACTGCTGCACCGGTAAGTGCTCCTGTGCGTAAACCTATGTTTAAGCCAACATTTAAAAAGCCTGAAAATGACTCCTGATATAACCAACGAAGGCAGTGGAATAGTAGTTACCAAAATGAACGATTTGCTCAATTGGGCACGTATGTCATCATTATGGCCTTTAAGCTTCGGTATTGCCTGCTGTGCTATCGAGATGATGGGTTCCATGGCGTCTACTTACGATCTGGACCGTTTTGGCGTATTTCCGCGTCCGTCGGCCCGGCAAGCCGATGTTATCATTATAGCAGGTACTGTTACCTTTAAAATGGCGGAGCGCATTAAGCGTTTATATGAGCAAATGCCCGACCCTAAATACGTTATTTCTATGGGCTCGTGCTCCAATTGCGGCGGGCCTTACTGGCAGCACGGTTATCACGTAGTAAAAGGGGTTGACAGGGTAATACCTGTAGACGTGTATGTACAGGGCTGCCCGCCAAGGCCAGAAGCGCTAATAGGCGCAATTTTGGAGCTGCAGAAAAAGATAGCCGAAGAGCAGTTAATTAAGGGCTAACCGGAGGTTCTTCCCGCCGTGTGAGATAAGCTGCAATACTTTTAAGGAGGTTTTGCAGAATGGTCGCGTTCCAGTCGTTGGCAAAATTGAAACTACGCTGCCGGCGATAATTCTTTTTATCATGCACCATAAAATAGGTTACATAGCTGTTGATGGCCAGATTTTTCCATTCAATAAAGTTGCGCTTATCTAACTCAATACCTTCAGCGGAAAAAACCACACCACCAATCTCGAAGGTTTGTCGCAAATTAAGTAACTCGAAGTAATAGCTGTTGAGATGATTGAAATAGTATTTATGCAGTAATTGATAGATATTGTTCCATACGTTGTAGTACTCTTTATTGCGGATGCCGTAAAGCGAGGTAAATTTAAATTTAAAAACACTGCCGTCGTACTTCTTCAAATGAATAAAATACTGGCGGCCAATGGCAAATTTATAACCGGTTGTGGCGGGCGCACCGTAACGAAAAGCGGCAATTTCATCGGCCGGGATAAACAAGTCTTTATTTAAACGTGAAAGTTCATGTATAGTGATGCCCTCATCCTCAAAAAGGATGTGTCTTTTTACTCTATTATCAAAAAGATAGGGGACCTCTATAATATCCATTACCGATAACGCGCTGGTTGTTAATATATACGTAACTGACGCGCAAAAGTAACAAGCGTTACTAAAAATTGGTTTGAATCTTTTGATGATTTTATGGATAGCGTAACCTCGCTGCTGTTATTACCGCAAATGCCGCTTAAATGCCTATTTTTGCCATAATGATAAGCAAGGAACAAATTGCGGCCGACTACCGTGCCATTCAAAAGGAAATATGTGATGCGATGGAAGCTGCTGACGGCTCTGGCAAATTTGCTGAAGAAGTTTGGGAGCGCGACGGCGGTGGGGGCGGTGTTACCCGCATTTTACAGAATGGCAATATAGTTGAAAAAGGGGGCGTTAACTTTTCGGCTGTTTACGGCACCTTGCCGGATAGTGTGCGTAAAGCCTTAAAGGTAGAGGAAGACCAATTTTTTGCGACCGGCGTGTCTATCGTAATGCATCCGAACCATCCTTTTGTGCCTATCATTCACATGAACATCCGGTACTTCGAGATGCCGTCTGATGATCCGGAAAAGCAGCCGTTAAGGTGGTTTGGCGGGGGTATTGACCTGACACCACATTATGTGATAGATGAGGATGCAAAATTCTTTCATCAAACCCTGAAAAATGTGTGCGACAGTTATCATACCGAGTTTTACAATCGTTTTAAACATTGGGCTGATGACTACTTCTTCATTAAGCACCGTAACGAAACACGTGGCGTTGGCGGCATATTTTACGACAGGCTTACCGCGAATGAGGAGCTGAGCTGGGAGCAGATCTTTGAATTTTCTAAAGCTGTTGGCCGATCGTTCGCGCCGATTTATACGGAGCTTATACAGCGTAACCGCAATAAAGAGTTTTCGGAACAAAATCAACTATGGCAATACCTGCGCCGTAGTCGTTATGTAGAATTCAATTTAGTTTATGACGCAGGTACAAAGTTTGGTTTGGAAACCAACGGCCGTATCGAGTCGATACTGATGAGCCTGCCACCCACAGCCAAATGGGTGTATGACCATAAACCTTTAACAGGCAGCGAGGAAGAACGCACATTATCTTCATTAAAAAAAGGAATAGATTGGGCAGTATGATGAAAAAGGCATTTACAGGTATTTTACTGATATTGATTTGCGGGTCTTTTAAAGGCCTGTCATTAAAAGGCATGTGGCAGTATTGCGGTGGAACGGTGAATGGCAAAGCATCACCGGCACCGACGGAGTACACTTTGCAGCGTAAGTATGCGAAGAACAATTACGAAGCCTTTGTGCTCGAGCCCGGGCAGCAGCCGTTCAAATATGAAGAAGGCAATTATTCAATAAAAAAAGATACCTGTTTTGAAACGCAGACTTTTTGCAGTCAGCCTTCGCAAACCTTAAATAAAACCATAACATATACCTGTAAAATAAGTAATGATACGCTCATTTTAAGCGGCGTTTTGCCCAATGGCGCCACCGTGCAGGATTACTGGAAAAAGCTTAAGTAAGCTGGCCGATAAGCGATTACCCACAGCACCGCTTTTTACTAACATAAGCATTACAAATAATATAAATTCTTAACTTCGCAGGTCGCGTTAATATTAAATACATGGTATTTGCGCAAAGAAGCAATGTTCTATATTAAATAAAATGGCTGACGAAATAGGAAACGACAACCCACACCAAGAAGACCGTATAATTTCAATTAATATCGACGAGCAGATGCGATCTGCGTACATTGACTATTCAATGTCTGTAATCGTATCAAGGGCTTTACCCGACGTGCGCGATGGTTTAAAACCTGTGCATCGCAGGGTGCTTTATGGTATGCTCGATTTGGGCCTTGCAAGTAATAAACCCTATAAAAAATCTGCCCGTATAGTGGGAGAGGTGCTTGGTAAGTATCACCCTCACGGCGACTCATCCGTATACGATGCCATGGTACGTATGGCGCAGGAGTGGAGCTTACGCTACCCATTTGTTGAGGGCCAGGGTAACTATGGCTCAATAGACGGTGACCAACCTGCGGCAATGCGTTATACAGAGGCGAGGCTGCAAAAGATTGCCGAAGAAATGCTGGCCGACATCAATAAAGATACTATTGATTATCAGCTGAACTTTGACGACTCGCTGGAAGAGCCAACCGTACTGCCATCCAAAATACCTAACCTCCTGGTAAACGGTGCATCGGGTATTGCGGTAGGTATGGCAACTAACATGCCGCCGCATAATCTTTCAGAAATTGTAGATGCTACTGTAGCACTGATAGATAACCGCCAGATAGAAGTGCCTGAATTGATGACTTACATCAAAGGGCCTGACTTCCCTACAGGTGGTATTATTTACGGTTACGAAGGTGCACGCCAGGCATTCGAAACAGGCCGTGGTCGTATTGTGATCCGTGCCCGTGCAGAGATAGAAACCTATAATAACGACCGCGAACGCATTATTGTAACCGAGATACCTTACCAGGTGAATAAATCGGTGATGATTGAGCGTACCGCAGAATTGGTTAATGAGAAAAAGCTCGAAGGTATTTCGGCTATCCGTGATGAATCCAACCGCGAGGGTATCCGCGTGGTGTATGAGATTAAGCGCGATGCTAACGCAGCTATAGTGCTGAATAACCTTTATAAGTATACCTCGCTGCAAACTTCTTTCAGCGTAAATAATATTGCGCTTGTTGCAGGCAGGCCGATGCTGCTTAACCTTAAGGACCTTATCCACCATTTTGTGGAGCACAGGCATGAGGTGGTGATACGCCGTACCAAGTATGAGCTTGCAGAGGCAGAAAAGCGTGCACACATTCTTGAAGGTTTGTTGATTGCACTCGATCATCTCGACGAGGTGATTGCCCTTATACGTGCATCTGCTACGCCGGATGAAGCCCGTGAAGGTTTGATAGAAAAGTTCGGCTTGAGCGATATACAGGCACGTGCTATACTTGATATGACACTTCGCCGCCTAACCGGACTGGAGCGCGATAAAATAAAGGATGAGTATGCAGCCCTGATGGAGCAGATCAATTACCTGAAATCAGTGTTAGCTGACGAGGGTTTGCGTATGCAGATCATTAAGGACGAGTTGCTCGAGATAAAAGAAAAATACGGTGATGAGCGCAAAACCGAAATGGTACACTCATCTGCTGAAATGCAAACCGAAGACTTTATTGAGGATGAGGATGTAGTGATCACCATCTCTCACGAAGGCTATATTAAGCGTACGCCGCTTACAGAGTACCGCCGTCAGGGCAGGGGGGGTAAAGGCGCAATTGGCAGCAACAGCCGCGATGAAGATTTTATAGAGCACCTGTTGATTGCATCCAACCACAACTACATGTTGTTCTTCACCGAGGCTGGCCGTTGTTTCTGGTTGCGTGTGTTTGAGATTCCTGAAGGTACACGTACGTCTAAAGGCCGTGCAATTCAGAACATCATCAACATTCCGAAAGAAGAGAAAATAAAGGCATACATCAAGCTCACAAGTCTCAAAGACCAGGAATACCTGGAGAACAACTACATCATTATGTGTACCCGCAAAGGTACCATCAAGAAAACGTCGTTGGAGGCTTATTCACGTCCGCGTGCTAACGGTATTAATGCCATCAACATTAACGAGGGTGACTCATTGTTAGAGGCAAACCTTACCAGCGGTACAAGCGAAATTGTGATGGCGCTTAAATCAGGCCGTGCAATCCGCTTTAACGAATCGACAGTAAGACCGATGGGCCGTACAGCTACCGGTGTGCGTGGTATCACTTTAGATGACGATAATGATGAAGTAATCGGCATGATCAGTATTGATAACCCTGAAACTACTGTTTTAGTGGTATCAGAAAAAGGTTATGGCAAGCGTACTGATATTGAGGATTACCGCGTTACTAACCGTGGTGGTAAAGGTGTAAAAACCCTTAACATAACTGAAAAAACCGGAAACCTTGTAGCTATTAAAGGTGTTACAGATGAGGATGATCTAATGATCATAAACAGATCGGGTATTATTATACGTATTGCCATGAGTTCTTTACGCGTAATGGGCCGGGCTACACAGGGCGTAAGGCTTATAACCCTGAAAAATAATGATGAAATTGCATCAGTTGCAAGGGTAGAGCACGATCCTGAAGAGGAAACCGCCGCCATTGATGGGGCAGAGGAGTTGGGTGCAAGCGGGGAGACGCCTGCCACGCCTGAAGATACCACTGAACCGGAGGGTGATAACTAAAATATGATTATATGCAGTGCCAAAAAGTAATATTATCGTTGTTTATAGTGCTGCTTTCGTGCACTGGCGTTTTTGCCCAGTCAGAGCAATTGAAGGTAGTATCTAACAGCTTAGGATTTTACAAGCAAAAAAATGATATCAATTACCTGGCGCGTGCAAAAAAATCAATTGACAGTTTAATCGTTTCCCGCAGGGATTCTAATAACATTGAAAAAAGTATTTACAAAGGATTGGTATATGCAACTATTCTGCAGGCAGACTCAACTAATAAGTTGAACATGCCTGCAGATATGTATAGCAAGACTATTGACTTTGTAGATAACCGTTTGGCTATACATCGTAAAATAGGTGATTACCCTGATGAGTTTAACTTCATCAAACAATGTTTGGGCAATGCGTCAATTCGCGTAGGCTTCTCGTACATGGAAAAATATGATTTTGTGAATGCAGAAAAGTATTTTGAAAAAGCCCATCAGTATATACCATCTTTTAAACCGCTAAATGCGTATCTTGCTTATGCAAATAACAAGCTGGGTAACATGCGGGTAGCTGCCCAGTACTATAACCAATTGATGGACAGTGATTCGCTTAAAGCAGAATACATCCAGTCGGCCGTAAACCTTAACATTGCCGTAGGTGATACAACAAAGGCATTGCAGGTTTTGCAAAAAGGCAAAAAGTTGTTACCGGGTGACAAATATCTGTTAATGGACGAGGCCAACATTTACAACAACAAACGCGATTATAAAGCGTTAAAGCCATTGTTGCCGGCCTTGTTAAAGGAGTATAATAATAATCCGGAGGTAGTTTATGTCGCAGCAAATTGCTATGATCAGTTAAACGAGTACGAAAAGGCTGAGGAATTGTATTTACAGGCAATAGAGCAAAACAGCGCCATTTTTGACCCGGTTTTTAATCTTGGTTTGTTGTACTGTAAAAAAAGTATTGCCGATAAGCAGGAGCAGGATAAACTGAAAGATGTTTATTATGCTACAAGATGGTTAGAGAAAGCACACGAAATTTTGCCTACAGACACTAAAAGCCTTGAACTGTTAAAGCAGATTTATGCTCAAACCGGCAACACAAGACAATTTGATAAAGTAAATAGTAAATTAAAACAGTTAACCAATAAAGTAATTTATGAAAATTAAGTTTTTAGTAGCAGGTTTACTTGCGCTGGCCTCTACAGCTGCGCTGGCTCAAAGCAGCGACCAGAAGAAAGCCCGTGAAGAATACAACAAGTACGAAGCATTAAAAGAAGGTAGTCCGGCGTTGGCCGTTGCCAGCTTAAAGAACGCTAAGGAAGCTGTTGATAAAGCGGCTATCAATAAAAAAACAGCTAACGATGCACAAACTTTTGCGCTTAAAGGCTTGGTTTATGCTGCTATGGCTGCAAAAGACAGTGTTGAATCAACATCTAAGCCGCTATTTGACACGGCAACGGTTGCTTTAAAAAAGGCTGTAGCTGCTGACACCAAAGATGAGTTTAAAGAACTTACCGATAACGGTAATCGTTATGTTGCTCAGGTACACTTAAATAATGGTGTTAGACAATACCAAGCGAAGGATTATGTGAACGCATACACCTCATTTGATAGCTATCGCCAGATATTACCTGAAGATACCAACGCTATTTACTACACTGCAATTTCAGCGCTGAATGCAGGTTCTAAAAGCCAGGATTCAAAGTATCTGCCGCTCGCTATAACTAACTACCAAAAGTTACTTACTACTAACTACTCGAAAAAGGCTGATATATACGACGAGCTTACTACTGTTTATTTAGCTAATAAAGATACCGCAAGCGCTTTAAAAGCAGTATCAGAAGGAGTGGAGAAATTCCCGACAAGTACAGGCTTGCGTACTAAGGAAATTGAGATTTCTTTGGTTACTGGTAAGGAAGCAGATGTGCTTTCTAAGATACAGGCAGCTATTGCCAACTCGCCAAACGATAAGCAGCTTTATTATTATGCTGGCATCACTTACGCTAAAATCGCTACTAACGCTGATAAGAGCGAGAAAGCTGCAAAAACGGCTGCTGCAAAAGCGCCATTTGCTCAAAAAAGAGCTGAGAACTATACCAAGGCTGCAGAGATGTACAAAAAAGCTTTAGCAATCGATCCTAACTTTGCCGACGCTGCACTTAACCTTGGTTTCGTGATGATTAATCCGGCAATTGATACTTATAACGCCGCTATCAATTTGCCGGTAAGCAAACAAAAAGAATATGATGCAGGCATTGCTAAAGCAAATAAACTTTTTGAAGAAGCTAAACCATATTTGTTAAAAGCAGTAGAATTGAATCCAAAATCACCAGAAGCGCTTGGTAACCTTAAAACTTATTACGTAGGTACTAAAGATGTAGCTAACGCTAAAAAAGTTCAGGATCAGATTAACGCGCTGGGCGGGGGAGCTCAATAACATATTAGAGGCTATACGAAAGTATGGCCTTTAAAGATAGAACATTACTTAACATAATATTAATTATAGGAATAATATAAATCTAAGTTTTTACAATAAATCGTCTGTTCAAACTGAGGCTAATATGTGATGCATTTTGATTATAAACATCCTTAAACAAAAAAATCCCCAGGCAAATACCTGAGGATTTTTTTTACAGCGTCTTAAAAATTACATTTTAGCTGAGTCAGGAGTTGTTGTATCCGTTTTAGTTGTGTCGGTAGTAGCTGTAGAATCAGTTGATGCCGGCGCTACTGTGGCTGTCGAATCTGTTGCTGATGTGTCTGAGCCGGAAGTTTCGCTTTGCGAGTAACATCCAGCGGCAAGCGTCGCGACCATACCGGCTACTAACGCAAAACTTAAAAATTGCTTTTTCATAGGTCTTCGTGATATATTTTTGTAATCAATTTAACTTAAACTCAATTGATAACTTGAAAGCGCTGACATTGTTTGATAATATTTAAGATTATCTGCAATTTAAATCGCTGGTAATAAGTTTTTTACAAAAAATGCATTAGTCAGACATTTTGATGAACATGGATGATGCCATAAATGTTATATTTATGCATCATGATAGTTAGTGAGCGTATGTTGAAATGGGCGATGAGGGCTTATCCTCCCCTATTATTTCAGCGTATTTGGGTTAAGCAAGTACATCGAGGCTTTATGGGTGTAACTGTTACGGTTAATAAAAGTCTTTTTAATAAAAATTATAATGCCTCGGTGTTTGGAGGTAGTCTTTTCTCATCTGCCGATCCATTTTATCCCGTTTTATTTCATCAGATATTTTTAAGGAAAGGCTACAAGGTGGTTGTTTGGCTTAAATCTGCCACTATACAATATGTCAAGCCGGTTCGCGAGTCTATCTCTTTTAATATTTTATTAAATGATGTGCAAATAGATAAGGCGGAAGCTGACTTAACAATGCTCGGTAAACATGTGCAATTTTATCCAATAGAGATGTTTAACCCAGATGGCGAATTAGCGGTGGCCATGACTGCAGAAATATATATTAGAGATCTAAATTTTAAGACCATTTGAATATGCGCACTTTCATGAACGACGATGCGTTTGTAAAGAAAGGTTTCAGTATATCTACAGACGTAAAGTTATTGGATATAGATGTCATCTATCAATATTTAAGTAACGACTCTTATTGGGCTAAAGGCATGCCTCGTGAAAAGCTGGAAGCGGCAATTAGAAATTCAATGTGCTTTGGTATTTATCAACAAGGCAAACAGGCCGGCTTTGCCCGCGTTGTTACTGATAAAGCTACGTTTGCATATCTTTGCGATGTATTTATATTGCCAGTTTATCAAGGTCAGGGTTTAGGCAAATGGCTGGTGCAAACGGTTCTTAGTTATGCAGACTTACAAGGCTTGCGGCGATGGGCTTTAGCCACTGCCGATGCGCATAGTTTGTATGCACAATTCGGTTTCGAGCCGTTAAGCAGTCCTGAGCGATGGATGGGCATTTATAAGCCTTACAAAATTGATTAAAAACGAGGAGACACAGACATGAATATCAAAAGACTCATTCTTGAGGGCGAAGGTGTATCACTCGATTTTAAGAAAACCATAACACGGTTAGAGAAAATTGCAAAAACCATGGTCTCTTTTGCTAACAACCAGGGCGGCCGTTTGCTCGTGGGCGTAGCTGACAATGGTGCTATTTTGGGTGTGAAGTCTGAAGAAGAAGAAAAATATATGCTTACAAAGGCGGCACATTTTTACTGTAAACCGGCCCTGGAGCCCCGCTTTGAGGAGGTATATGTAGACGATAAGGTTGTATTGGTAGCAGAGATTCTTGCCAGCGATACAAAACCCCATTATGCACTTGCCGAAGATGGTAAATGGTGGGTGTATGTACGCGTGCAGGACAAAAGCGTATTGGCCAGTAAAATAGTGGTGGAGGTATTAAAACGATCCGGCGACCAGGACGGTGTGATGATAGAATACTCATCTAAAGAAAAAGCTTTGTTAGAATATCTGGAAAAGATGGGGCGCATTACCATAAAACAGTTTTGTACGTTGCTGAACATTGGTCGCCGGCGTGCGCAGCGCATCTTGGTCAACCTCGTACTTTCGGGTGTTATATTGGTGCACACCACTGAAAAGGAAGAATTTTATACAGCGGCCTAAGGCATTAATACAATAACAATTTGTATTTTTGGCGCCCTGTTTTTTTACAGGTACGCCATGAAATACATCTACATCAAATATAAACCGCACTACAAAGACACGCTTAAGCTTGCTATCCCGGTAGTAATATCGCAAGTGGGATTTATTGCTACACACCTTGCCGATAGTATTGTAGTTGGGCACTTTGCAGGTACCATATCATTGGCCGCAGTGTCATTGGTAGGTGCCATATTTATTGTTCCCATGCTTATTGGCACAGGCATTGCGTACGGTCTCACTCCTCTTATATCGCAGGAAAATGGCCGGCAAAATTATAAAGAATGCGGAAGGCTCTTGTCAAATTCTGTCATCATCAACTCTGTTGTAGCTGTACTGTTGTTTCTGCTCATGTATTTCGGGTCTGTAGTGGTGCTGGATCATCTTGACCAGTCACCGTCCGTAATAGCAGAGGCCAAACCTTTTTTTGTGCTGCTGGGCTTTTCGGTGATACCGCTGCTTATGTTTAGTACATTTAAGCAATTTGCTGAAGGTTTAGGCTTTACCAAGCAGGCTATGCAAATATCTATTTGGGGCAATGTGCTTAACATTATATTGGGTGTAATATTTGTAAAGGGGATGTTCGGCATAGCACCTATGGGTATAAGGGGCGTTGGTTACAGTACACTGATAGAGCGGGTACTTATGGCAATTGTTATGGCCGCTTACGTTTTTCGGGCGGAACGCTTTAAACCGTATCTGGCAGGATTTTCATTAGGTGCAATAGACAAGTTACGCAGTGCGAAGATTTTTAAAATCGGAATCCCGGTAGCATTACAAGGTGCATTTGAAGTTAGCGCATTTGGCGGGGCAAACCTGTTGATCGGCACTATTGGGGCTGTAGAACAAGCGGCCCACCAGGTAGCCATCAATATGGCGGCGGTGACTTTTATGGTTGCCACAGGTCTGTCGGCTGCAGCAGCAATACGGTCAGGAAATAATACCGGTGCCCGAAACTATCATACGCTAAGACTTTCAGCGCTTTCCAGTTACCATATCGTGTTAGTGTTTATGACATGTACTGCAGTGTTATTTGTTGTGGCTAACAAGTGGCTACCATGGATAGTAACTAACGACGAGGGAGTGATAGCCGTAGCATCAAAGCTATTAATACTTGCGGCAGTTTTCCAGGTGTTTGACGGCGCCCAGGTGGTCGGCCTCGGTATATTAAGGGGTATGGGTGATGTAAACATGCCCACTATATTTACTTTACTCGCCTATTGGGTTATCGGCATTCCTGTGGCATATGTATTAGGCATAGCACTTGGTTACGGTGCCGTAGGCGTTTGGTGGGGATTGGTTTGTGGCTTGGCAGCAGCGGCTATAATGCTGTATATGAGGTTCAATAAATTAAGTAAGAAACTACTTATAACTGATTAATTTTTAAAAGAATATTTTATCTGCAATACGATAGGTATTGCAATGTGCTTCTACAATATCAGCTATTTTGGCAGAGTATCCGCCGCCCATGCTTATCTGTAAGGGCACGGCTTTATCAGCACAATATTGCAGTACTATCCGGTCGCGTTCTGCACATCCCTGGCGCGTCAAGGCAAGTTTACCAAGCTTGTCGGTAGCAAGCACATCCACCCCAGCCTGGTAGAAAACAAAATCAGGTTTAGCCAAATCAAACACTTGGGGCATTTGCTCCGACAGCATGTCGAGGTATTCCTCATCTCCTACGCCATCCGGCAGGGCTATGTCAAGGTCTGAATGTTCCTTACGGTACGGGAAGTTATTTGCGCCATGAACTGAAAAGGTGAAAACGTTGCTGTTGTTTTCAAAGATCTCGGCAGTGCCGTTGCCTTGGTGCACATCTAAATCAATTATCAAGATTGATTTGCTTAACCCTTTATTGATAAGATAATTAGCGGCAATTGCATGGTCGTTCAATAAGCAAAAACCTTCTCCCCAGTTACTCCCTGCATGGTGCGTACCACCGGCTACATTAAAAGCCACACCATATTTTATTGCTTCGTGGCATCCTTCTATTGTACCCTGCGCAATCCGCCGCTCACGTTGAATCAGTTGAGCCGATAGCGGAAACCCTGTCCTGCGAACTTCTTTAGGTGGCAATGTCAGATCACGCAGCTGTTGCCAGTATCCGGCATCATGTGTTAAAAGGATGTCCTCTTCTGAACAGATTCCGGGCGAAAAAATGTTGTCTTGAGTGATGAGGCCCTCATGCAGTAATTGTGAAGGTATGAGCTCGTATTTCGACATGGGAAAACGATGATTTGCCGGCAAGGGATGGCTGTATGTAGGATCGTACGCTAATCGGAGCATCAGCAATCAGGAATTTGTATCAAGCAGTTCACCAACATGACGATTAATGCCGTCACAGATATCATCCAACGGAAGGTCATTAGCATCCAACCCGAATGGATTTTCTATTTCCTCGGCGATAAGCTCAACGCTTACAAAAACAAACAGAATGAAACATACCACAGGTATTAGAAAATAACCAAGCGTGAACATCCATGCAAAAGGCAAAGTAATGATGTACGTGAACATAAACTTTTTAATAAACACGCTGTAAGAAAAAGGTATTGGTGTTTTTTTAATACGCTCGCAAGCTCCGCAAATATCTGTAAATGAAGTTATTTCGCTATTTATACTAAACAACTGCTCGGAGTTGATCACGCCGCTTTTGTTGAGTTCAAACACCTCCTTGATAATTGCGGATGCCACCTGATTAGGCACATGATGGTTGAGATTTATTTTAATGAAATCCTGCTGCTCGGGATGATAAACATCACGTAGATGATTCCTCAGCGCCCGGGCATAAAGCGGTATAGCATAACGGAAAAAGGCTTGCGTGTTACTGTCTTTGCTCAGGTGCTTTATTTTTATAGCTAAGTTACGGCTGTTATTGACCAGGCTGCCCCAAAGTTTACGGCCCTCCCACCAACGGTCGTAAGCAGAATTTATACGGAAGGCGAGCAACAAAGAAAAAAGAAAACCTATGGTTTGATGGATATAGGTGACCTTAGTGAGCACGTTGTTTTCTTCCAGCTTTAAAACATCAGCTAAAAAATATTCTACAGCAGCCGAGTAGATGCCAACTGCGACAATCAGCGGAAACAGTTCCCGCAAAGTATCTGCACGGTGGAATGTAAATATAAATTTAAACCATTCTTTCGGATTGTAGATAATCATAAATTATTGTGCAACAACTGTTTGATAGGCTTTATTTAAATGCTGATACGCTTTGTAAACATCTGTAAAGCTGTTATACATAGGTACCGGACTCATACGGATCACGTCTGGCTCGCGCCAATCCGGAATAACGCCATTCGCAGTAAGGTAGTTAAAGATATCTTTTGCTTTAAATTTACAGATAACGGAAAGTTGGCTGCCTCTTTCGGCAGGATTTTCAGGAGTAATAATTTTAAACACTTCTTCCCCGGCCTGCTGATTAATGGATTTAATAAGAAATTCCATATAACCCGTGAGGGCCACGCCTTTCTTCCGCAGGGAGGTTATACCTCCGCAATCATTAAACTCGTTTAAAGCGGCCTCGTGAGCTGCCAAAAGCAAAATGGGGCTTGTGCTCACCTGCCAGCCGTTGGCGCCATGGGCAGGCTTAAAACCCGGCTGCATCAAGAAACGCTCACTTAGTGAGTAGCCCCACCAACCGGCCAAACGGTTAAAGGGCGTTTGATGATGCTTTTCATGTACAAATATGCCGCTGATGCCACCCGGCCCGGAGTTCATGTACTTGTAAGAGCACCAGCATGCAAAATCTACCTGCCAATTGTGCAATTGCAAAACAACATTTCCGGCAGCATGGGCGAGGTCGAAAGCAGCATACGCTCCTACTGCATGCGCTGCTTTGGTTATTTCTTCGATGTTATAAAATTGACCGGTGTAATAATTAATACCGCCAAACAGCACAAGTGCGAGCTCATTCCCATGATTAGCTATGGTATTAAGTATATCTTCCGTGTGCAACAGGTGTTCGCCTGGCCTTGGTTTCACTTCAATAATTACTTTGTCAGGATCCAGCCCGCGCGAGCGAATGTGACTTTCCAACGCATACTGGTCGGATGGGAACGCACCGGCCTCCATTATGATTTTAAATCTATAATTCGTTGGCTGGTAGAAGCTTGTAAGCAATAAATGAAGATTTACAGTAAGTGAATTCATTACCGTTACCTCCGAAGTTTGGGCTCCTGCTATAGGCGCTATCATGCCTGCTAATTTCTCATGGTAAGATAACCAGGGCTGCTCGCCTTCAAACCAGCCCTCTACCGCGAGTTGGCTCCATTGCTTTAATTGGCGATCTATAACTGATGCTGTACTTTTAGGTTGTAACCCTAACGAGTTACCGCACAGGTACACGGCGTTATTGCCATTGTGTTGTGGTATATAATAATTATTTCTGTAGTTGGCCAGCTCATCATGCTCATCAAGATACAATGGTAGCTCCGGCGATGTATTAAAGTCCATGAGGCAATATTAACGATTATCTGGCGATTTGATTTGTCTACTTATTAGGTTTACTTACGTAGGGATTGCCTTTGACAAAAAAACGGTATGGAAGCATGGCATCCTCCCCGGCATAAGCCACGCCAACGCGTGGTGTAATTTTTATCTGTTCTTCTTTTATGATGATATCTCCATCCTCAATCCAAATCTCGTCAGATAGTAAACTGAAGCCGTTCAACTTGCGGTTTATTCCTAAAGCTTTCGCTACCGAACCAGGACCTGCTGTAATATTAGGTTTAAGCGAAGCCATACCTCTGCGCTCAAGCATAGTAGTTAATCCTTCAGTTGGCTCTATCGCTCTTATCAATACAGCATGCGGAATTCCTTCAGGGGCAGTAACTACATTAAACATCTCGTGAATGCCATAACACAGATAAACGTATGAACGGCCTCCTCCTGCAAACATCGTACTTGTCCTTTGTGTATGCCTGTTGCCGAACGCATGTGATGCCCTGTCTACTGTACCATTATAAGCTTCGGTCTCTACAATTATACCTCCGGTAATTACACCGTCTATATGAGTATAAATTAATTTACCTAGCAATTGCCGGGCGATGCCGACTACGTCCGTGCTTAAATAAAATGATAAAGGCAACTTCATGCAGATAATACGTTTTTCAGAATAACGTTTATCTCGTCCGCTTTGTTGAAGATCATGATATGAGTGCCACCTTTAACCACAATAGTATTTGTGGCTTTACGGTAATCAAATAAATGATCCTTATCACCGACTATATGAATGACGTTAGCAGGTATCACCTTATTATCCCAGTTGAGGATAGCTGTAATAGCCCATGTAATAAAGGCCGGAGGTGTATTTCTAAGCATATCGTTAAACAGCCTGTAATCCTCCTCGGGCATTTTGCCAAAAGCAAACCTGATGAGTGAACCTGCACGGCCATACAAGCTGGCCGGTATTAAATTTTGTACCGGCACATTTTTAAAAAACTTAAAATATCCTGATGCCTCAGAAGCAATCTTGATACTTGATATAAGAATAGTTTTGCGGATAGGGATTTGCTTGGCTATCTCTATGGCAACCATCCCTCCCATGGAGTTTCCAATCAGTATGCTATTGCTTTGTATATCATACTGATCAATAAGCTTTTGTGCGTAAGTGGTTAAGGTGTCTGTTACAGTTGGCGGTATCCAATTTACCCTTACCACATCATAACCTGATAATTCAAGCCTTGAATAAATACGGCAATCGGCACCTAATCCCGGTATAACGTATATCTTGTTCACTCAGAATTTCAGTAAGGCTACTATCTCTTCCAGATGCTGTGCATCTGTTTCATCAAAGCTGTTTAACTCGTCGCTATCTACATCGAGTACCGCAATTACCTCGTCATTGAGTATAACCGGAACCACGATCTCCGATTTGGACAACGAACTGCAGGCGATATGACCTGGAAATGCTTCAACATCAGGCACAATAAGCGTTTCTTTTTGTGCCCATGACGCACCACAAACTCCACGACCGTAGCCTATGCGCGTACATGCAACCGGACCCTGAAACGGGCCAAGAACCAATTCGCCATTTTTAACCAGGTAAAAACCCACCCAGAACCATTTAAATTGTTCTTTAAGCGCTGCGGTTACGTTGGCAAGATTTGCCACTAAATCTGTCTCTCCGGATAGCAATGCTTCAATCTGAGGTATAATTGACCGGTATTGGGCTGCTTTGTCAGTAGTATTTATAATTTGAAGGTCTTCTGCCATAAAACAAAAGTAATCAAGTGCGTCGCAAACAAAATAAGACGAATATCATATTTATTCTTTTATTTCGCCATCTATGGTAACGAGCCTTACAATTGTGCGCTATAAGCCCTACTTTATACCGTTTGCACTCTTTGCAATGGCTATACACAGATTACCATTGATGCTAACTAAAGGCTGCAGTTTTTGGAAATTGCTTGGCACCGGCAAAAACGGCACATTTGACCTCGCTCCCGATTGGCAGCAATGGGGACTATTAGCCGTTTGGCAGGACGAAGCGGAGATGAACCAATTCTTTACAAAGTCTTTTATTAAAAGCTGGTGGAAGATTTTCTGTAAAGAAGTGTTTACTATTTATTGCCAACCTCTACAGGCGCGCGGTAAGTGGGATGATAAAGAACCCTTTGGTGCGCTTAATGGCAACATTAACCCCGGTGAACCTATCGCTGTACTTACCCGCGCTACCATAAAACTTAATCGCTTGAGAAACTTTTGGAAACACGTTGATGACGTCGCCTTGCTTATGCGCAGCGCTCCTGGCTATGTTACTTCAGTAGGAATTGGTGAAGCACCTGTTTATCGGCAAGCTACCTTTTCAGTTTGGCGATCGGCTGATGATATGAAAGCATTTGCTTATAAAAGCGTGCAACATGCAGAGGTGATCCGCAAAACACACAGCGAAGGTTGGTATAGCGAGGAACTTTTCGCCCGGTTTAAAATTGTTGGTTATAACGGAACCATGAACGGACAAGATCCATTAAAAAATTTGTTTAAAGAATATGAGAATAATAGCAGAACTACCTCATCCCGAATTTAAAATATCAATCCTGTTTATGAACAATAAGTATATTGTTAAAATTGAACAGGGGCACTTTGAGCAAAGCTATAAAATAGCCGAAGCAGATGTAACCGACGGGGTAAACAGTGTGTTTGAGATATTGGACGAAGCTTTTCTGCAAACTGTAGCCGCACGGTTTGCAGACATGCGTAAAGACTATAAAGAAGCCTATTATCGTTACAACTACTAATGCCTGACTTTGATAATCAGTGTTTTAACACCGATTATTTTGTAAAATTATTTGCATTTTAAAATATAACGCCATAAATTTAATTACTTCTTAAGCGGAGCTTTAACCAATCTTGCTCTATTCTTTTTTTAGGATCTTAAATTTAATGGTATGAAAGATGTAATCGTATTGATCGAAAAGGATCCGGCTATTGCCGAGGTAATGGATTACATTCTTACCGAGGCTGGATACACCATAATGGTTATACCTCCCGAACACTACGAAGAGGCCATAACCAGTTACCATCCGCAACTGATAATGCTTGACTATTCCATCAACTGCTCATACAACGGCAAAAACGTATGCAGCAGCATTAAAAGCAATCCCGACACTGCCAATATACCTGTAATAATAGTTTCTGCAGCTAATGACTTGGTGAATACTGGTAAGGCTTGCCACGCTAATGACGTGCTTTCAAAGCCCTTTGATATCGCCGATTTAGAGGCAATTGCCAGGAAGTGGCTCAGTGTGCCGACTGAAGCTATTCATTAAGCAGCAAAACATTGCCGCATGCGGTTAGTTATTATCTTTACCGCAATTATTACTTATGAAATTCTTTCAGCAATCAATACACCTGCCTGCCAAAAGACGGGGTTTTCACCTCATTACCGCAGATGTATTACGCGTTTTGCAGCAATTAAGTGAAATAAACACAGGCATGCTTCAGGTGTTTATACAACATACTTCTGCGTCGCTCACTATAAATGAGAACGCCGACCCAACCGTGAGGCAAGATTTTGAAACATACTTTAACAAAGTAGCGCCAGAAAATGATCCGGATTACCTGCATGACTATGAAGGCGCGGATGATATGCCTGCACACCTTAAGTCATCCCTACTCGGCGCATCTGTTATGATACCTATAACCAAAGGGCGGCTTGCGTTGGGCATATGGCAAGGTATTTACTTATGCGAACACCGGGATCATGGCGGGCCGCGAAGCCTTGTTATCACTGCCTGGGGCATATAAACTTACATTCAGCCAACTATAGTTTCTGGAACGCTCGTTACATTTGTATTATGAGAGTAGATATTTGGTCGGATATTGTATGTCCGTTTTGTTATATAGGAAAAAGACGGTTTGAAAACGCCCTTGCTGCAAGCGGTGAAGGCGGCGAAGTTGAAGTAGTTTGGCATAGCTTTCAGCTCGATCCTGAAGCGCAGTATGAAGAAGGTGTTAGCCTGAACGATTATCTGGCCAAACGCAAGGGTTTTCCCGTTCAACGTGCTGCCGAAATGAATAAGTATGTAACGGACATGGCAGCTGAGCTTGGATTGAATTACCAACTTGACAACGCTAAAATTGCTAATACCTACAACGCCCATCGCCTATTACATTTAGCACAGGAATATAATGTGCAGAACGAAGTTAAAGAGGCGTTGATGATTGCCTATTTCACCAATGGTGAGGTTGTAAGCGACAACGAAACGCTTGTTTCCATCGGAACAAAGCATGGCATACCAACGGAAAAAATTGAAGAAATGCTGGCCGGTAACGGCTTTGCTGGCAATGTGCATGCTGATATTGAAGATGCACGACAGTTAGGCATTCAGGGAGTACCATTCTTTGTTTTTAATGGCAAATATGCCGTATCAGGCGCCCAGTCATGCGAAACATTTGCTGATGTTATTGCTAAAGTTGCAGCCGAAGAAAAGCCCCTTAAAGTAATAGCTTCAGATGGCGATAGCTGCGATATAGATGGAAATTGTGCCTAACAATTAACCATTACTCATTTATAAAGAGAAACGGCCCTACTTATTCAGTAGGGCCGTTTCTCTTTTATAATAAATTATTATGTCGTTACTCAGGGTAAACTACCGACAGGTACCGCTCCTCTACCGTACGGTAAAACAATACCATTAAAGCCAAAGCGCCAACTATGAAGAAGGCCACCATCTGATAGTCGGTTGTGTAAAGCCACAGCGCACTGCCTACTACTACCAAACGCAAAAACTCAATGGCGAAAATCCATTTTTTTTGCTCCATAATGGCACCGCAATTTATGAGGGTGAGTATGGTAAATGATGTAAACAGAAATTTCTCTGCCGGGCCAAAATTGAATTCGAATAAAATAAATACGAAAAGGGCTATCAGCATAAATATCACCTGCCAAACTACGTAATTATTGAGCCGCTGTTGCAAAGGTTCCTGCTGTAATTGTACGCCGAACATCCTTTCAGCCTTTTCCCGCACGTTAGGGTCAATAAGATTCGGACTGCCAAATATCATCCTTAGCTTCCCTTTCAGCGTCTTTTCGCGCTTCACCATTATCCACAGTTCTATAAAAAAGTGAAAATGCTGCCATACAAAACTATAAGTATTCAACTGGTGAGTTAAGCCATATACGGGTTTGGCATCTTCCTTTTTAAAAGTGCCGAAAAGTTTATCCCAGATAATAAGCACATCGCCATAGTTTTTATCCAGGTACTCATCATTACAGGCATGATGAACCCGGTGATGGGATGGCGTTACCAAAAAATATTCGAGTACACCTAACTTGCCAATTACTTGTGTATGAACGAAGAACGGATACAGACCGTGAATAAGCAGCATAACTACAATCATTTCCGCAGGAAAGCCTAAAACCGGCAGCACGCTCCAGAATGCGGTACGTACCATGGCCTGGAATAAGGTAATACGTGCAGAAACAGTGTAATTAAAATCTTCGCTTTGATGGTGAACCACGTGAACAGCCCATAGCACATTCATTTCATGAGCAAGGCGGTGGTACCAGTACCAGATAAAATCGGTACCCAAAAAAAGCAGTATCCACATGGCGATGTTTGGCTTTATGTGGAATATGCCATAGGTTTTTTGCAGGTAATCGTATACAAAATAAAATATACCAGCTACCAGAACGTCTGTTAAACGTTCAAGTATACCTATGCTTACGTTGGCAATTGAACGATGCAGGTCAAACAGTTCCAGTTTTTTTTGCTTTGCTACAAAGTATTCAAGTAACATGAACACCACAAAAAGTGGTACAGCAAAAGCGAGGAAATTGTATTTCATGACTCGTTTTTATTATTACTACTATCAGATTTGGGATTGATACTAAAATCTAATAACTACCAAATATAGGTTAAATTGTTTGATAACTGTAATAATTATGATGCACACGGCGGCACAATGCTGATAATGTGTTGGTTAATAAATTAAGAAATTAAGCGGTTATTTGACAGTAATGTTTAAGCATAATTACCAATAGATCATCTAACAAATACTTAACTTTGTGATTATGGGGAAATTTAATGTGCCTGATAAAGTTCTTTACATATGCACAGGCAGCAAATGCGGCAAGCGCGGTGGGAAAGACACTTACAAAATGGCCTCAAGCTTTGTAAAACACCAAAAAGGTAGTAAGGATATAGAGGTGGTGCGTATAGAATGCACAGACCGCTGCAAGTTTGCACCGGTCTGTAACATACAACCAGACAACATCTGGCTTAAAGAATATTCTGAAAAAGAAGTTTTACGTTTGCTGGCAAATTTGGCAGCGCAGTAATTAACCTTCGCTGTCGTATTTAATTTTGGTAACGTGGTGATCAATCTCCCAACGACCTGTACCCTCTTCGCCAATAACTTCAAATAATTCTAGGGCGCGGCGTGCTTTGTACTCTTCTTCACGCTGTTCTTTAAAGAACCAGTTCAGAAACTCAAGCGTTACATAATCTTGTTCTTTATAACATACTGAGGCAATGGATTTTATAGATTCGGTAACCGCTATTTCTTGATCAAGCGCATCTTCAAATACCTCACGGAAAGAGTTGAATTCTATTTTGATGTTTGATACTTCCGGAGAAATGGCGGTACCGCCCATATCCAGAACGTATTTGAAAAATTTCATCTGGTGCTCGCGCTCCTCTTCTGCCTGTTTGTAAAAATAATCGGCAGAATTATCATAGCCATTGCGGTCACACCATGAAGCCATTGCCAGGTACATGGCAGATGAATGTGCTTCCTTTTTTATTTGATTGTTTAAAACGGCTTCAATGTCAGTAGACAAGAGACATTTTACACGGATAAGATCTTTCATGATGTTACTATTTTAGTTTATAACAATACAAAAATAGTGCTATAAACAAATAAGTAACTAAATATTAATAATATGGAAATAATCTAAGTACAGTTATACAGCTACGCGGTAAAGCTTGTTGTATATTATACTGTTCAGTTCGAGCATTACAAAGGTTCCTTGCAGCAATTCTTTAAAATGTATGATTTGGGTGAGTGTTAAAATGTAAGTATCGTCGCAAGCGCAAATGAAAATGATCTCCATATCAGCTGAACGTGCATCCATCAGCTTTTGCTCAATATTGATGGCATCAATAGCTTTTTTTAATTTTAGCAGGCAGCGATAATCAAAACGGGCAATTTTACCTGCAAAATCAATATACCAGCAATGCTCGTTATCATTTTGATATACAGTGCCTTGAATAGTACTGAAAACTTCTGAGAACGTAGCGTCTGCGATGTTTTTTAAAAGCTGCATGTTGTTAACTGACGATAGCAAAGTTATAATTATTTAGATTAAGTCCAAATACTTCAATCATAAAAATTTATAGCTTATTTGTTTTGTCTATCAGCTGTTCACAACTACATCCAATAATATGAATGCTAATTTGCCTGGTTGTTGCATATTTGTACTATGGAAGTAGATGTGCTTACGTTTGGTGTAACCAGCGAGATGCTGGGCAGCAAGAAAGTAACTGTAGAATTGGTTACAGATGCTACAGTATCTAACCTGAAATATGTTTTGGAAGCGCGTTATCCGGCGCTGAAAGCGCTATCATCGTACATGATAGCGATTAATAATGAATACGCTTTACCCGAAGATTATATTCATCAGCACGATGAAGTTGCTTTAATACCTCCTGTAAGTGGTGGCTAACTGGCTAATAGGTTATGACCAAGATAGAAATTAAAATAACCGGCGAGGCTATAGATATTACTCATTGTATCAACCAGGTGATGCTGGAGCAATGTGGCGGTATTGATGTGTTCATAGGCACGGTGCGCAATCAAACCAAAGGCAAAAAAGTAATAAAGCTTGAATTTGAAGCATACGAACCTATGGCTATCCGCGAGCTCGAAAACATCGCAACTGCCGCTTGCGCCATGTGGTCGCTACATGGCGTGGTGATACATCACCGTACCGGTACGCTTTTCGTTGGGGAAGTGCCGGTGATTATAGCTGTATCGGCAGCGCACCGTGCCGCAGCTTTTGACGCCTGCAGATATATCATAGACACACTTAAGCAAACAGTACCTATCTGGAAAAAGGAATTTTTTGAGGGCGGTGAAGTTTGGGTGGGCGCAACGCCATGACGCGTACCTAACCGTTGATATCCATCCACTCCTTAATGCCGCCTTCAAGCGATACAGCCAGACTGCCGGGCAGTTTTAACGATACCATTTGAGCGGCCTGTGCACTGCGTTTGCCAGTTGCGCAGTAAAACACCGATGGTTTATCGGGAGAAAGGCTGTCCAACTTGCTTTCCAGTTCATGTAAAGGAATATGCCGGCCGCCTATATTAAATTGTTCGCGTTCTTCAGCCGTGCGTACGTCTATCAGGTCAACGTCGCCTTGTTTCAATCGTTCGTCCAGTTCAACCTTCGAAATAGTATCCGCTTCCACCGCAGGCCTTGGTAACCTGCTAATAATAACCTGGCTTACTGCAGCCATTTTCACAATGCGGCTTAGCAGCGTTTGTGCATCAAACAACAAAAGCTTAGCTATTAAAGGCTCACCAATACCAGTAATAAGCTTTATGGTTTCGTTGGCCATTATAGTGCCTATAATTCCTGCAAGCGTCGGTATTACTCCCCCTTCCGCACAATCAGGTATCAATAACGCATTCACTTTCGGAAAAAGATCACGATAGTTAGGGCTTCGTAAACCGTTAGGCAGTTCTGCGTTAAGCACCGCCACCTGACCTTCGTATTGATATATGGCCCCATACACTAATGGCTTTCCACAAAGAACGCTGGCATCATTAACCAAGTAACGTGTGTCGAAATTATCCGTACAATCTATAATTATATCATAGTTGTTAAAAATATCAAGAGCATTATTTGCAGTGATTTTTTCGGGATAAGGATGAAATCTTACATCTGGATTCTGTTGTTGCAACCTGCTACAAGCTGTTTCTGCCTTGTTTTTGCCGAAATCTGCTGGGCCATATAATATCTGACGGTGCAGGTTGGTGGTACTCACAGTGTCAAAATCGGCAATACCAATGGTGCCTACTCCTACCCCCGTAAGATATTGCGCAACGGGACAACCCAAACCCCCTGCGCCAATAATAAGCACAGATGCGGTGTTCAATTTATCTTGTGCAATTTTTCCAAATCCGGGCAGTGTTAGCTGGCAGCTGTACCTGTCCCACTTATTATCTGCATTCATTTTGGTATGGTTTTGCCGACTAATATATGCTTAATGTGCTCAAAATCCTCCGGTGTATTTACGTTGCTGAAAATGCTATCATCCTCACTTGCAAGCAAGGCTGCGTCCGCATTCATCAGCACCTTTCTTGGGCAACTGTATCCCTGTGCCAGGAACGATAGCAACACCGGATAGCTTTTAGGCTCCCATATAGAAAGCAAAGGCTCGGGCATTTGGTTTCCGGCATTTATAAAAGCCGTCGCGATAGCCGCAGTATTACGCTTTTCAGTTAATTGATTTAAAACTTCATGATTGATTAGCGGCATATCGGTAGCCACTACCAGCCAGGCGCTATTCGGCTGTTCCCTTAAGGCTGTAAGTATTGCACCAAACGGTCCCAAGCCCGTAAAGGAATCTTCGATGGCGTTATACGCTGCATCAACGCCGGAACCCTGCCCCTCTCTGCAAGAGATGAACACATCTTTGCAATAAGGCTGCAACATGTCGGCCATGTAATAACGCTGTTCTTTACCGTACCAATCAACTATCGTCTTATCAAAGCCCATTCGCACACTCTTGCCTCCGGCCAGCACTAAACCATTTAGCGGCGCAACTGCAGTGGTTGATTTTTCCAAAAAAAATGCGACAATAGCTGCTGTATCATCCAGTTGCAAAACGGGTAACTTTTGCCAGTCTGGCACCAAACCCTGAATTGTTTCGTTTATGCTTGCTGCATTGGTGCTTAGCAAAATGAGCTGCACATTGGTAAGCTCTGCCGCGCGTTTTTGCACCGAAGCCTGTTTGTTCTCGTCTATAATAAGTACTTGTGCTGCGGCAGGCTGATGATTGCCATTCACTAACACCATATCTGCACCAGAAAACAACGCACGCATTTCAAACGGAGATAGGGCTTTTTGAAAATCTATTCTCGAGTGATTAAGTTGGTCGGTGTATTCACAATATGCACCGGATGCTAGCCTTCCTGGCAGGCTATACAGATCATCACTGTGTACGGTATCTGCATAGGCGATCTTGAATTTGTCTTTTAGCGCCGTAATGATGTTGTCGGCTAATACCTTTATTGTGGTGCACGGAGCACCTAATATGGCCCATTCGTTACGGCCAAAGTTGCCCATGGTGGGTCGTGCTAGACGGGCGTGCTTATTATGCGTATTTGAAGTCATGCTTCCCTCCTGTTTTTTCAATGAGGCGTGTTTCGCGTATCACTATATCATGGCTCAATGCCTTGCACATATCATAAATGGTAAGCGCAGCGATACTTGCACCCACGAGCGCCTCCATTTCTACACCCGTTTTGCCGGTTATAGTGGCTATGCAATCTATAATTACATCATTCTGCCCGTTAAGTGCAATGTTCACCTCGCAATTATCCAAACCCAGCGGATGGCATAATGGAATCAATTCTCCGGTCTTTTTTGCAGCCATAATGCCTGCAACAATTGCTGTTTGAAATACAGCCCCTTTGGCCGTGCGCATGTCGCTTCTAATTAACTCATCGAGCACATTGTGCGGCAGGCTAACTATACTGCGCGCCACAGCGCGACGGCGAGTAACCGGTTTATCGCCTACATTTACCATTTGTGGCGAGCTATTTTCATCCAGATGGGTCAGTTTCATAACACAAATTTTATCCAGCGGCTACATTGGCAACAGGTAAATACGATATACTTCGCCCTTTTTAAATATTTTTTTATCCGCAGGCAGTTCCATCAGGGCGTCTGCGTCCGCAAGGTTTGCAAAATCGCCAGAGCCATTACCCGCAAGTGGCTCAGCAAGTAGTCGCGCATCACTACCAAATTGTAATTTAACCTGTAAAAAGTAAGTAAGCTGGGGTACAAACTCAAGGTCTGCATCCAGCTGTGCATATACTGGGGCGGGCTGCGTACTACCCAGTGCGGCATAAAGCCATGGTATAAAGTAGCGATGCATACAAGTAAACACGGACACAGGGTTGCCGGGAAATGCAAACACCTTAACGCCATTATCATGCTTGCCAAACCAGAATGGTTTGCCGGGGCGTTGCGCTACCTTGTGAAATATTTCTTCGATGCCCAATTCAGGTAATACCTGTGGCAGGTAGTCAAACTTACCGGCGGATACTCCACCTGTCAGTATTATTACATCGTTATAAGCCAGGCCTTGACCAAGCTTTGCTCTGATGTCATCTTTATCATCCTTAAGATGTGATACCGTTGATTGCATACCAAGCCCAGCCAGAATTGCCTGCACGGTATAGCTGTTTGATTTGCGTATCTGGTACGGCCCGGGTGTATCCCGAACATCTACCAGTTCATCGCCGGTAGAGAAAATGGCCACACGAGGAAGCTTTGCTACCCGTATTTCCTCCTCACCTACTGATGTGATCAAGCTTAAAAGTGCCGGTGTAATTTTTTGTCCAGGTACCGCCAGCACCTCTCCTGCTTTTCGGTCGGCGCCTTTGATATGAATAAAGTGACTTTTGTTGAAATAATTTACGTTGATGATGGCTTTGCCGTCTTCTATCGTTACATCCTCATACCGTATAATGGTATCGGCACCCTCGGGCAGCGCAGCCCCGGTCATGACCTCTATACAATCCCCGTCCTGGTTCAGCCTCAAAGGCTCTTCTCCGGCGGCTTGCGTGCCTATAATATGAAATTCTTGTTGACCAGCCGATAAGGCGTCGTGCCTTACGGCGATGCCATCCATCGTAACGCGGTCAAACGGCGGCATATCCCGGTCGGCTTTTATAATTTCGGCCAATACGCGGCCAACGGCGTTGTCGAACAGTACTATCTCGGCGCCATAACTGCCGGCGTTATTAAGTATTATTTCTTCTGCTTCCTTAACTGAAATCATTTTATCTAATTAACCACCGATAAATGCCATTGATTGATATGTCGAGCTTTCTGTTGCCTGGCGCTCCGCCTCAAATCCGTTTGCCGGCCTATTAGTAAATGCTTGCATAAGCGCTGTCTTCAGTTGCTCATCAGTATTACCGATACGCATCAGCGAACGTACGTCCAGCACTCCGCCATCATATAAACAGGTTTTAAGCGTACCGGTAGGCGTTACCCTGATGCGATTGCATGTACCGCAAAATGTACGCGAGTAAGCAGCTATCACCCCTAACGACCCTTTAAAGCCAGGTATTTTATAATTGTACGAGGTGGAGTTTTCGTCATCAGCTACCTTATATAAATCCGGATAACATGCCTTCACCTCATCTAAAATACGTTGGTAATTCCATTCCGGCACGAGAATGTGGCTATCTCCGTTAAAAGGCATTTCTTCGATAAACCTCACATTAACAGGCGCATTCCTGGCCAATTCACATAGCGGTCGAATGTCGGCAATATTTTTATTTGCCATTACCACAGTATTTATTTTGACACCTATGCCATGCGTAAGCAATGCATCAAGCGTCTTCATCACCGCGGCGAATTCATCGCGGCCAGTTATAGCAAAAAAGCGCCCTGCATTAAGCGTATCTAAGCTAAGATTTACTGATTTTACGCCCAATTCCTTTAATCTGGGTACCAAGGGCGCAGTAAGTACGCCGTTAGTGGTGACTGTAAGCTCCTTAAGTTTTGGTAAAGCGGCCAATTGCTCCAGCAAATGCATGGTATCCTTACGCACAAAAGGCTCACCACCCGTGATGCGGATTTTGGTAATGCCCATGTCAATCATTATCCTGCTTAGCCTTAACGTCTCTTCAGTGCTAAGCAATTCCTCACGCGAAAGCCAATTTAAACCTTCGGCAGGCATACAGTAAAAGCAACGCAGGTTGCACCTATCGGTAACTGCGAGGCGTAAATAGTCGATGTTTCTGCCGTGGTTGTCCGTTAACAAAGCATCCTCCGTTTTTAAGGGCCGTTGTAAAAGTAAGGATTAATAGCTGCTTTCAATTAATAAAAAAGTCCTGCGCGGCGTAGGTGCAGGACTTTTTTACATCGGCCTTATGAATGGCTTTACTTATTTTTTCACACTGAATTTATAAATAGTGTGTGTGCTGTAAGTTTGACCCGGCTTGAGTGTGGTAGACGGGAACTGTGGCTGATTTGGCGAATCGGGATAGTGTTGCGTTTCTAACGCAAAAGATGTACGAAAATCATCCGGTTTGCCATATTTCATTTCATTTTTAGATTGCATAAAGTTGCCACTGTAAAACTGTAAGGCTGGCTCTTCAGTAAAGATCTCCATAGTAATACCGCTTTTGTCGCCCGTAATTGTAGCAATAGCTTTATCAATGCCATGTTTGTTGAGCACAAAGTTATGGTCATAACCTTTACCGTTTTTAAGTTGCTCATTAGCGTTGGTGTCAATACGTGCACCAATTTCGGTGGGTTTTGTAAAGTCAAACGGTGTACCGGCCACTTTCTCAATTTTTCCGGTCGGGATCAGTCCTGCATCTACCGGGGTGTAGCTGTCAGCATCTACTTGCAACACATGTTTAAGGACGTCGCCGCTGCCACAACCATTCAGGTTATAAAAGCCATGGCTGGTAAGATTACAAACAGTAGTTTTATCAGTAGTAGCTTCGTATTTAATATCAAGGCCATTGTCATCAGTCAACTTGTAAGTTACTTTCACGTTAAGATTGCCCGGGAAGCCTTCTTCCATATCTTTAGAAAGATAAGTAAGTACTAAGGTTGATGAATCTGGCTGCGAACCATCCCATACAACATATTGATAACCTTTTTTGCCACCATGTAGTGTATTGGCGCCGTTGTTGGTGAACAAAGTATATTCTTTGCCTTCAAGCTTAAATTTACCTTTGGCTATACGGTTGCCATAACGGCCAATCAATGCGCCGTAATAAGGCTCGGTAGATTTTACAAATCCTTCAGCAGTACCAGGGCCAACAACAATGTCGGTCTTTTTACCGTCCTTGTCAGGCACTAAAAGGCTTACAATACGACCACCGTAATTGGTGATAGCAGCCTCAAGGCCATTTTTGTTTTTAAGCGTGAATAATGATACCTTTTTGCCATCAATAGTAGTGTCAAATGCCGATGGCGAAGGCAGAGCTATTTCAGTGTTGGTACTGTCTGTCATTTCAGTAGAAGATTTTTTTGATGTTTGATTACAGGCTGCAAGATAAAGCGCGCAAGCCGGTAATGCCAGAGCCAGTGATTTTTTTAAATAACTTTTCATAATCGGTAAGTGAATAATTAGTTGGTTTTATTGTTGAGCTTTTTGATAAGGTCTACTTCCTCTTTGCTGAATACCGAGCCGTCCTGGCGGTAAATATCATGGAACCACACCGGTGGCTCGGCACCATCAGGTACTACCTTTTCCCATGAAAATATGGTGTTGGTTTTACCTGATACGAAACCCCAATTTATAGCTGCAACATTTTGCTCTTTAAGCATCGGCATAATGGTTTGGAAGGTACTGTTATGCGTACGGGCCATGTATTCAGTACAAATAAGCGGCCTTGCGTGAAATTTTAGCAGCTTAACCATTAAGGTATGCTCTTCCAGCGGGCGGTAGTTGTGGTAGGTAATCACATCGGAGTTATTAGCCTGGAGAGCATTTAAATCATACAACTCCCATTTCCACATACCGGAACTGACAGGCTGGGAAGGATTTACTTTGCGTGCCCATTGGAACACTTTGGTCAATAGCTCCAAAGAGGCGTTGCCTTTGTTGGTATTGCCCGGCTCATTGTATAAATCCCATAACAAAATACGTTTGTCATTTTTAAAGGTAGTGAGCACATCGGTTACATAGCTTTGCAAAAAGGCAAAGTCTTCAGGTTTTGTTACTATGTAGCCAGGATCCTGCATCCAACCGGAATTATGCACACCGATCTTTGGCTCCGGCTGTTTACCTGGCTTTGCACCTGTGTTCCAGCAATCGTCGAAAAACACAAACATAATTTTGATGCCGTGTTTATCAGCGATGGTTAAGAACTGGTCTACGCGTTTTTTAAACCCCGGTTTGTCTTGTTTCCAAGCTTGACTGTGCAGAAAAACACGCATCAGATTAAAGCCAAGGCCTTCGGCCCAGCCCAATTCTTTGTCAATTGTTTTCGGGTCGAATGTATCGGCCTGCCACATCTCCAACTGGTTGATAGCCGTGGCCGGAATATAGTTGGCTCCGCTCATCCAGCGTTTTTGCGTAGCATACCAGTCGTTTGCTTTTTCCATTGTCCACCGGCCGGCGATTACCGGAGGTGTGTAGGCAGTTTTACGGGCTGCGGTATCCTGTGCAGTAGCGGCGAATACCGAGCATAGCAAGCCAAACATTAAAGCCGCCTTGCGTGATTTTTTACTTCTCAACATGTTTTATCAGGTTTATTTTGTTCCAGATGGAAGAATTTGCGGCTCATCGGCCCTTACAGGTGTACCAAAATTGGGCGTACCATCGCTGTTCCAGGTAAACTTTTGAGCACGCGGTGTACGCTTATTACCGCATCCATCGCCTGGATTAGGGTTGGCATGGTATAAAATCCAATCCTCTTTCCCGTCAGGCGATTTAAAAAAGGAATTGTGCCCTGGTGCATAAACACCTGTGGCGGGTGATTGACTAAATACCGGCTCCGCCGACTTTTTCCATGACGCGGCATCCAGCAAATTATCGTTAACGCCGATTGTAAGCATACCCAAGGCGTAGAAATCAGTCCAGCAGCCGCTTGCGGAGTAGATCAAGAACAACTTGTTACCATGTTTCAGTATCTCCGGCCCTTCATTCACCTTTACTTGCTGACCGCCGCCTAAATCGCCGTTGGTTTCCCATTTATAGGTAGGTTTTGATACACATACACGCTTACTGCTTATTGTCCAAGGGTTGCTCATTTGAGCAATGTAGATATTTTGCTGACCGTTTGTGTCACCTTCCCACCCCGACCATATCATATACATTTTTCCCTTATGCTCAAACACCGATCCATCGATAGCCCACTTGTCCGTTTCATCTTTCACCTGTCCCTTAAATGTCCACTCGCCCTGCATCGGGTCGGCCGAAGCGTTTTCTACCACATACATGCGGTGATGATTATTGTCACCGTCGTCAGCAGCAAAATACATATACCATTTACCGCGTAAAAAATGCAGCTCGGGAGCCCATAACTCTTTTGAGTATTTAGTATCTGCTGGCGGGTGCCATATCACCTTTTTTTCGGCATGAGCCAGGTCAGTAAGATACTTGGTTTTCCAAATTGTGAGATTACTGCCTGTAGAGTTGGTATAGTAGTAAAATCCATCCTTGTAAATGTTCCATGGGTCGGGCCCGTGAGGTAACAAAGGATTTGTAAACGTATTTTGCTGTTGAGCGGATGCGCTAAAACATATTAGCAGAAGAGCAAAAAAAAAGGAAGCTTTTTTCATAGGCTTTATTGGTGAAGAGCAAATATAAAAATCCTTCTTAAAATGTAAAGTTTACATTTATAAAAATATGGACGGCTAAAAATTGAATTCGCCGCCTTTTACTACCGCGTTATCACAAATAAATGTTGGCACAATACCGGTAGCATGTATGCTTGTTTCTACGTCTTTTGGCAACGTATTACCAGAAAGTACCAGCACGGTGTCAAACCCAAATTTATTGCCACCCATAATGTCAGTAAATAGGGTATCGCCTACCATTACAATATCGCGCTTGGTAATAGCGCGGCGTTCCCGTATCATATCATATGCAAACATAAACATTTGCGAGTCGGGCTTACCGAACCGGATAAACTCCTTGCCTACAATATTCTCTACCATATTGGCAATGCCGCCAATAGCTATTGCCACATCTGTTACAGACAATGGGTAAGCATAGTCGGTATTAGCGACTATGGCAGGTATAGTACGCTTACGCAATAAATTGACGGTCTTATTAATATCACTAAACCAGTCAAAACCCTCATCATCCATAAATACAAAGGCGTTTACCTTGTCGATATCCTCATCCTGCAACTCCGCTATCGGCATGGTATGCCTCGAATCGCTTTCAATATAATGGGCGCATTCCGGCGTCCCTAAAAAGGCGACTATACCTTCCTTCACCTTCAAATCAAGATACTCTTTGGCAAGCATGCCTGATGATATGATGCGCGCCGGGTCTATTACATTTAAACCCATGCGATGGTATGAGGCAGCCAGTTGTGCCGGACTCCGCGACGCATCATTGGTCACAATGTAATACTCCTTGCCTTGCTGCTCTAGGTAGTCAAATGTTTTTTCTATGCCCGGTAGCAAGCCTTTGTAATTTTTTAACACCCCGAAGGCATCAAAAAAAACAATTTCGTAACGGTCAATTATAGAACGGAAATTATCAATACGCTGCATCAGGTAAGTTTTAAAGCGTCAATTATTTTTTCAGCATTAAAGTCGCGGTCGACGGACGGAAGGTAAACATCAAATGCCTCAGCCTGAAGTTTACGGGCGTATTGGTCACTAAAAAAATATTTACCATCTTTTATCACGTAATTTAAGATAAAGAAGCGATAAACTTCTTTCAGGAAACGTATTTCGTCTGCTTTTAGCGGGTTAACTTTATGATATTCCTGTAGAAAAAGTATGAACCGGTCTTCCATCATGGTATCAATCACGTAGCTAAAAACTGTCCGGTCGCCCACTGATGACACCACCCTGCTAAAGAAATAAAAATCGAGCACACGATAGCTCATCCTGAACCAGTCATAATCCCAACGCGAGTACAATTCAAGCTCAGGGGTTACAGAAAAATTACCGATGTTCCAGTCAATAAATACCGGTATAATTTCAAAGGAATTCAAATTATACTTCGACCGGTTTTTAAGGAAGATTTCGCTGTGGTACCTGATGTAATCAGCTTGCATGCGGGTTCCAAATTGCTTTTCGTTCTTTTCTATCTGTTCCAGCAGTATGTTAATATCTGTCCGTAATGTTTTTGACGATTTCGGCAGCACATTTTTTACTCTTGAACATGCTTTGTGAAAACGCCCTACCTGTTGGCCAAGTTTCATGATGTGGTGTTCATCCAACTGCCGTGGCAACCTTGTCATGATACGTGTAGGATTATAAAACACCACCCAGGTATCTCTTTTGCCATGCTTATACCGGTAGGTGTAAACTCGGTTGTTCTTTAGTAAGGATTTAGAAAGCAAGTTTTCGAAAGGGTAAAGCAGGTTATTTGATAAAGCGTGAATCAAACGATGATCCTCTTTAAAATGCTCATATTTCCCGAAGTATGAAAGCTTTGCTATAATGATATCATCATCCTCAAAAGTGATGCGGTACACGTGATTAGTGGATACTTTGGCGCTGATGTCTTCAATTGTTCTGATGATTTTAGATGCATCATACCCTTCCCATGCCGCCTTTATAATACTTGAATAGTCCATTTAGATGTTATAATTACCGCAAAGGAAAGCATTTTTGTGATGATTAATCCGATGTGCCTTAAATCCTTTAAAAGGAAGTTCTGGGTTAAATATCCAGCTTTTTAACTCTACCCGTTCAGCTCACAGCCTTTTTATATTCCTTCAAAATAGCGCCTCAGCTCCCAGTCGCTTACACTGCGCGTATATTGGCGGTGTTCCCAAATACGTGTATTGGTAAAATGATCTACAAAACCGTCGCCAAACAGTTCGCGCGCCAAACTTGAGTTTTGCATCGCAATGGCTGCGTCATACAAATTGCTATGCAGCTTGCCGTTGCTTATATTGTGATAGCCATTGCCTACAGTAGCTGCTATATTTAATGGTAATTTATGCTTAATGCCATATAAGCCCGAGGCCAGTGCAGCGGCAATTGCCAGGTATGGATTAGTATCCGAGCCGGGGATTCGCGTTTCTAAACGGGTATATTTTTCGTTTTGGTTGAGTATACGGATGGCTGTGGTACGGTTATCAAAACCCCAAGTGATGGTTGTGGGCGCCCACGCTCCTTCCACCAGTCGTTTATAACTATTTATGGTTGGTGCATACATCGGCAACAAATGCGGCATGCAATACAACTGCCCGGCAAGGTAATGCTTGAGCAAATCACTCATGTTGTTTTCGTCAGCAGCATCAAAGAAGAGATTTTTGTTATAATCAGCATCCCATAAGCTTTGGTGTACATGTCCGCTACAACCCGGCAGGTCGGCATTCCATTTAGCCATAAAGGTTGCGGTTAGTCCGTGCATTGCCGCAATTTCTTTAACGGCTGTTTTAAATAGCACCGCTTTGTCAGCAGCCGCTAACGTTTCGTCGTGTACTATGGCTGCTTCGTATACTCCTGGTCCAGTTTCGGTATGTAGGCCCTCAATAGGAATATCAAACTTAGTAAGTAAGTCAAACAGGTCGTTATAAAATGCGTAATGCTGAGAGGTGCGTAAAATTGAGTAACCAAACATCCCTGGGCTCAATGGCTGCATGTTTTTAAAATCTTTCTGCTCCAGGCTCTCTGGCGTTTCAGCAAAATTGAACCACTCAAACTCCTGTGCAAACTCAGCATGATAACCCATTTCCCGGCATTGTTTCACGATACGCTTTAGTAAGCTACGCGGACAAGCCGCGAGGTCGTTACCATCAGCAGCGCTAAAGTCCGCTAGAAAAAAAGGCACATCATTCTGCCAGGGTATATGGCGTAGCGTCGCAGTATCAATACGGCATTCTTTATCCGGATAACCACTGTGCCAACCTGTAATTTGCACATTATCATACGCCGCATCCTGTATATCCCAGCCGAAAACCACATCGCAAAAGCCGTAGCCATCCTGTAAACCATCCAAAAATTTCTGAGTGTTGATGGTTTTGCCTCTTAAAACACCGTCAATATCTGCAAAGGCAAACTTTATTTTCTGAATGTTATGCTCATTGATGTATGAGATCAGTTGGTCTTTGTTCATAGATGCAAAAGTATAGCGTGAAAATAGTTATTTTTTTAAATAAGCATTATTGCGGTTGTGTTTTGACGCTTATTATTGCACAGATGAACAATCAACTGCTTTTTGTTTACGGTACATTACTTATAACTGATAATGAGGTTGGCTCATACATGCGTAACCGTTGTGTTTATGTATGTGATGGCCGGATAAAAGGATGCTTATACAATATAGGTGACTATCCGGGTGCGGTGATTGACGAAGACGCCCTAAGCTTTGTTTATGGACGCATTTACCGTATTAACGAAAGCAGCGTTTTTGATGTGTTAGATGAATATGAAGGCATCACTCTTGCCGACCCTCTTCCACATGAATACCGCCGCGAATTGCAGGTTATTGAGACCGATGCTGGTACGTTAAACTGCTGGATGTATGTATACAATTGGCCCACAACGGGCTTATTTCAAATTAATTCGGGAGATTATTTGTCTGGTAGGTTTTCATTATAGTATGCGAGCCGCATGTAGTATAATACCTCTTCATTGATATCATCTACGCTTTGCATTCTGAAATGGTGATTAAATTATTGTTGTCCTGGTACCTGCGGTATCTTTTTAAAGCACATATTATCCTGATAGAGCCGTTTAAACATAAATATCACATCAATAAAGGCTTTGCTAATTTGTACGACGTATGCAATACGCTTATGCTTATTAGCAATTCCTATCATGGTTTTGGTGGGTTGGATAGTTATCTCCCCTATTGATTGAAACTTAGCGATAAAATAGTCTGACAGTGCTACAGCAGCAACTGATTTGCCCGTTATGAATTGGTCCAGTCCGTTAGGATTCTCCATATTACATAAACGTACAAAAAATCCCCCGTACCGGTTAAGGAACGAGGGATTGATGGTTTAATTTAAATTATAGTAAAGGGGGATATTAAACGTTAGCTGATTTTACAGTCTTGATAATAACTGCAGCAACTTTGTATGGATCGGCAGCCGAGTTAGGACGACGATCTTCCAGATAACCGCTCCAGTTGTGCTCTACAGCATAAAGAGGAATACGGATAGAAGCACCACGGTCAGACACGCCATAGCTGAAGTCATGGATAGAAGCTGTTTCGTGTTTACCAGTTAAGCGCTGATCGTTATCGGCACCGTAAACTGCGATACAATCTGCAACAGCCGGACGGAAAGCTTCGCAAACAGCTTCGAATTTTTCTTTGCTGTTAGCAGTACGAAGCAATGTATTTGAGAAGTTGGCGTGCATGCCTGAACCATTCCAGTCTAATTGACCAAGTGGTTTACAGTGCCAGTTGATAGCTACTCCGTATTTTTCGCCTATTCTTTCAAGCAGGTAACGGCCTAACCAAATTTGGTCACCAGCTTCTTTAGCGCCTTTTGCGAAGATCTGGAATTCCCACTGACCTGCAGCAACCTCAGCGTTGATACCTTCTACGTTAAGGCCGGCTTCTAAACAAGCATCTAAGTGCTCTTCAACAATCTCGCGACCGAAAGCATTGCTTGCACCTACTGAACAGTAGTAAGGGCCTTGCGGACCTGGGTAACCGCCAGCCGGGAAACCAAGTGGTTTGTTGGTTGCAGGATCCCACAGGAAGTACTCCTGCTCAAAACCGAACCAGAAATCGTTATCGTCGTCTTCAATAAGTGCACGACCGTTTGACTCGTGTGGAGCACCGGTTGAGTCAAGTACTTCGCACATTACTAACCAGCCATCTTTGCGCTGTGGATCAGGAATAACATAAACTGGCTTTAAAATACAATCAGATGAGCCACCTGGTGCCTGCTCGGTTGATGAACCGTCAAAGCTCCAGTTATCAAGATCTTCTACTTTACCGCTGAAATTTTTAACAATTTTAGTTTTGCTGCGCAGGCTTTGTGTTGGTTTGTAGCCGTCAAGCCAGATGTACTCAAGTTTTGCCATTGTTATTTGTGTTTTTTCTTTTAATTAAGTGGGGTTTAATTATAGTTTGTATTAAATCCTCTCGAATTATGGATGCGAATTTAATGTATTTTTATAAAAATGATAATAAAGTTCCAAAAATTTTAACTTTTCCTTTCCAATAATCGTATAACATATGCCTTAATCAAAAAATTATGCGCCATTTGTTGAAAATAATTTTTCCACATCCATAATAAATTCTAAACTGCTGTTTGCTTTCATTCTAATTCAATACTTAAGCGACTCTCCGTTTGGTTGGGTTTTCAATTGCTCTTCATAATGCGGCTATATCTGTAAGATGGAATAACTGAATACGCTAATTATAATATTCATATAAAATTTTTGTGTCAAATGCGATTTAAGCCGACTGTGGCCGTTATTTTTCAAAAAAATGATTAAAATTGCCTTGCTTATTACGTGCAGCTGATAATAGAAGTTAAACAAGCAACGTATTAAGATTGTAAACATATTGATATATATAAAAGCGTGGTTAACGATACAGATGTTGTTTTGATAGGCGCGGGTATAATGAGTGCTACCCTTGGTGTAATGCTAAAAGAACTGCAGCCCGACCTTACCATACAAATTTTTGAAAGACTGGATGTGGCTGCGGCCGAAAGTTCTGATGCGATGAATAACGCCGGAACCGGGCACTCCGCATTCTGCGAACTCAACTATACTCCTGAACAAGCCGATGGCTCTATAGCCATAAAAAAAGCGATACAAATTGCAGATCAGTTTGAGATCAGTAAGGAATTTTGGGCACATCTTGTCGAAACAGGTTTTCTTACTCATCCGGAATCGTTTATAACCAAAGTGCCCCACATGAGCTTTGTTTGGGGCGAGAAAAATGTTGAGTATCTCAAAAAGCGTCAACAGGCTCTGATCAAGCACCACTTTTTTAAAGGGATGGAGTATTCAGAAGACGCAGCGCAGCTGAAACAATGGATACCGCTGATCATGGAAGGTCGGTCGCCGTCAGAGAAAGTTTCCGCTACTTATATGGACATCGGTACCGATGTTAACTTCGGTGCACTTACCCGTATGCTGCTGGATCGCTTAAAGTCGTCGCCGGGTGTGCAGATACATTTTAACCATGAGGTAACCAACCTGAAAAGGATTAATGATAACAAATGGCAGACAACCGTAAAAGATAACACCGGCAAAAGCCGTAAAATCAACGGACGTTTTGTGTTCGTTGGCGCCGGTGGCGGTGCCTTGCCACTACTGCAAAAATCCGACATTCCGGAAAGTAAGGGCTTTGGCGGTTTTCCGGTAAGCGGGCAATGGCTGGTGTGCACTAATCCTGATGTTATAAAAAAACATCACACCAAGGTTTACGGTAAAGCCTCTGTTGGCTCCCCTCCTATGTCTGTACCGCATCTTGACACACGCATTGTTAACGGCGAGAAAGCGCTGTTGTTTGGGCCGTATGCTGGTTTCTCTACACGTTTTTTAAAGAAAGGCTCATTGCTTGATCTGTTTAAATCTATCAAGCTCGACAATATAAAACCTTTGCTGTCTGTAGGTATGCACGAGATGGCGCTTACCAAATACCTCATCGGTCAGGTTATGCAATCTGCAGATGATAGGCTGAAGGCTTTGCAGGAATATTACCCAGGTGCTAAAAAAGAGGACTGGCAATTGGATATTGCAGGTCAGCGCGTGCAAATTATTAAGAAGGACGAACAGCAGGGTGGCAAACTGGAGTTTGGTACGGAAGTAGTAACCTCTGCCGATGGTACTATATCTGCACTGCTTGGAGCATCGCCGGGTGCCTCAACCTCTGTGCCTATCATGATACACCTGATAGAGCGTTGCTTTAAAGATAAGGTAAAATCTGCAGCCTGGCAGGCAAAGCTTAAGCAAATGATCCCTTCATACGGACAGTCATTAGCTGACAATGAGCCGCTGGCCAATGCCACCCGGGAACGTACCGGTAAAGCGTTAGGAATAATATAATATTATTACAAGGGACTTTCAAAGTCCCTTGTTTGTTTTTGCCCCCTGTAATACCTTAGTCAACGCACTGTATAATCATTGTATGTTTTTTATATTTTTGCAACGCTGCAAAAGCGGCGTGTTTTTAAATGGATATATCAGTAGTAGTACCTTTATATGATGAGGTGGAATCATTGCCTGAGCTTACCGCCTGGATATCCCGGGTAATGGAAGCCAACAACTTCAGCTACGAAGTGATATTAGTTGATGACGGCAGTAAGGACGGTTCCTGGGGCGAAATATGCCGTCTTAAGGAGAGCAACCCTCATATCAAAGGCATTCGTTTTCGCCGTAACTATGGCAAATCCGCAGCTCTTAATGTAGGTTTTGAGGCGGCGCAGGGAAATGTGATAATTACTATGGATGCCGACCTGCAGGATAGCCCTGACGAAATACCCGAGCTTTATCGTCGCATCACCGAAGAACGTTTTGATTTGATATCGGGCTGGAAAGCCAAACGCTACGACCCTATCAGTAAAACCATCCCGACTAAGCTCTTCAATGCCGCTACACGCAGCATGTCAGGCATTCATAATCTGCACGATTTCAATTGCGGGCTGAAGGCTTATCGCAGTGCTGTAGTAAAAAACATCGAAGTTTACGGTGAGATGCACCGCTACATACCCGTATTGGCTAAGTGGGCCGGCTTCACTCAAATTGGCGAGCAGGTGGTAGAACACCGTGCGCGTAAATACGGCAAAACCAAATTCGGTCTTAGCCGCTTCATTAATGGCTTTCTCGACCTGCTCTCTATATTCTTTGTAGGGAAATTCGGTAAACGGCCTATGCACTTTTTCGGCACCATGGGCGTACTTAGCTTTTTTTTAGGTTTAGTAATGGCCATTTGGCTTCTTGCAGAAAAGCTTTACCTGATATCTAAAAATGTGAATTACCGCGATGTTACTGAGAACCCGTTGTTTTACATAGCACTGGTTGCCATTATATTAGGTTCACAGCTGTTTTTAACTGGCTTTGTGGCCGAGTTGGTAGCCCGCAATTCAACAGAGCGTAACAACTACCAGATAGCGGAAGTAGTATGATGTGCAGATGAGAAGATATGCGAATATGCACATTCATACCCATCAAAATACAAACAACTCCGCATAAATACCGTTAACAAACTTTTACCTGATATAACTATCAACAATTTGCACATCTGCTCATTCGCACATCTGCACATTTAAGAAGCATGTTTTTTTCCATCATTATACCTTTATATAATCGTCCTCAAGAAATCAGAGAATTACTTGATACCCTTACTCGCCAAACTTATATGCAGTTTGAGGTGCTGGTGATTGAGGATGGTTCGGTAAATGATGCTGCACACATCATCAAGCAATATGCGGATCGCCTACCGCTTCGGTATTTTGTAAAACCTAATGAAGGACAAGGATTTACCCGTAACTTCGGTTTTGAACGTGCTGAGGGTGACTATTTCATCATATTCGATTCGGATTGCCTGATACCGGCTAATTATCTTGAAACTGTTTATAAATCTTTAAACGAAAATTGGCTGGATATGTATGGAGGCCCAGATGCGGCTCACCCCTCTTTTACACCTATACAAAAAGCCATCAGCTACTCAATGACATCCCCTTTCACTACCGGCGGTATTCGTGGTAATAAAAAGAACATGGGTGGTCAGTTTCATCCCAGAAGCTTTAACATGGGGTTATCGCGCAAGGTATGGGAAACGGTAGGCGGGTTTGTAATTACCAGATTGGGCGAAGACATTGAGTACAGCATACGGGTGCATACTGCCGGGTTTAGAATTGGCATTATACCTGGCGCTATAGTTTACCATAAGCGCCGCACCAACTTTACGCAGTTTTATAAACAACTGCACTTTTTTGGCAGGGCGCGCATCAATATTTATAAGTTCTTTCCGCAGGAACTGAAACTCGTACATTTTTTTCCGGCAGCGTTTACGCTGTTCTTCCTGTTTACGCTAATGGCGAACATCTTATTGTTGCCGGTGGCTAAGGCCTGCGATTTTTTGCTGCTGATATATATAATGTTGATATTTTTTCACTCATTGGCTAAAAACAAGTCGTTAAAAATTGCATTTTTGAGCATAGTAACATCGCTTATCCAGCTTATTGCCTATGGCCTTGGCTTTATGCAAGATTATTGGAAACGTGTTATTATGAAAAACGCTTAACGTCTGCATATGTACCATCCGTTTTCTATTTTAGAAACTATAAAGTCATCATGGCACATCTTTAAAAGGAACTTTGTAACCATCATTGTTTACTCTGGTATCACTTTTATTTTGTTAAGTGTACTTACAGTGGCTATAACCTTGACATTTTCGCCTGATGACTTTTTATCGAGCATGATTATGTCACTGTTACTGATATTTATACAGGCTTACTCTACCTTGGGTTTGTACAAGTTAATATTTACGGTGATTGACAGCGAATATTACGAATTTGAGTTTGCGCAGATCATCCCCACAGTAAAAATGGTATTAAGTTATTTGGCAGTGATCTTTATGTTCGCCTTCATAGCTACAAATTATAACATAGGCATGAACATGATAGGTAAATATGATGAGTTAACACGCGACATTGTTAATATAATCAGCACCTTATTGGGCATTTATTTGCTGTTTCGTATAATGTTCTTTAATACATTTATTGTTGATGATCACTCAGGCCCTATTGAATCTATAAAGCAAAGCTTTTTTCTGACCAAAGGACATATAATACAAATCATTATGATATTGGGCATCATATTGCTGTTGATTGCAGTGCCGATCATCCTGTCAAACTTTTACCCCTTTATATCATTAACTATATTGTTTACTTATCCTTTTGTAAACATCATACTGGCAGTAACTTATCGCCGGTTGGTATACAGCCACATGGATATAGACGATGACGTTGCCGAAACTGATTAATTTATGGGTTTCAAAGCTTTTCTAAGTAAAATATTTGCTGCCTATGTAAATCGCGAGCTGGACAACCAGCGCCGTAACGCCGTTGCATTACAGCACAAAACCTTTCTGAAACTGATTGACCAGGCCCGCGATACTGACTTTGGTAAAGCGCATAACTTCAGTTCGATAAAAACGTATGAGGATTTCAAACGACTGGTGCCCATACGCGATTATGAGGAGCTAAGGCCATATATAGAGCGTGTTGTTGCCGGTGAGGCCAACGTAATGTGGCCCGGTAAGCCGTTGTATCTTACAAAAACTTCAGGTACCACGTCTGGCGTAAAATACATCCCGCTTTCTAAAGAAAGCATGCCCGGTCACATTAAAGCCGCGCGTAATGCCTTATTAAGCTACATTCATGAAACGGGCAAAGCAGAATTTGTGGATGGCAAGATGATATTCCTGCAAGGCAGCCCTGAACTTGCTGAGAAAAATGGCGTACCTGTGGGTCGTCTCTCCGGTATTGTAGCGCATCACGTGCCTGGATATTTGCAAAAAAATCGCATGCCAAGCTACGCTGTAAACTGTATTGATGATTGGGAACAGAAAGTGGATGCCATTGTTGAGGAAACCGGCAACGCCGATATGCGCCTGATATCAGGCATACCCCCCTGGTGCCAGATGTATTTCGACAGGCTTTCGGCGAAGTTTGGAGACAAAAAAATCAAAGACATCTTCCCTAACTTTAAGCTATACGTATACGGGGGCGTAAATTATGAGCCATACCGCGCACGTATTGAGGAAAGCGTAGGTTTTGCTATTGATACCATAGAAACCTATCCGGCATCAGAAGGATTCATCGCTTTTCAGGACTCGCAAAAAGAACGTGGATTGCTGTTACAGGTTGATCTCGGTATGTTTTATGAATTCGTCCCGGCCGAGGAGTACTTCAATGACACTCCTACCCGCATTGCACTGGAAGATGTGGAGCTGGATAAAAATTATGCTATCATCTTAAACACCAATGCCGGCCTTTGGGGTTATAGCATTGGCGATACAGTAAAATTTGTATCTAAAAATCCGTACAAAATCGTGGTCAGCGGACGTATAAAGCATTATATATCAGCTTTTGGAGAACATGTAATTGGAGAAGAAGTTGAGTATGCGCTTATGACTGTAGCAAAGGAAGAAGGCGCTGAAGTAGTTGAATTTACAGTTGCGCCGCAGGTTAATCCACCGACAGGTCAACTCCCTTACCATGAGTGGTTTATCGAATTCAGCAAAGAACCTGCGGATCTGAAAGCGTTTGCTTTAAAGGTAGATAAGGCGCTTCAAAACAAAAATATTTACTATTTTGACCTCATAGAAGGTAACATATTGCAGCCTTTAGTAGTCAATACATTAAAAAAAGACAGTTTTATTAGCTACATGCGAGCACAAGGTAAACTTGGCGGACAAAATAAAGTGCCCCGCTTAACAAACGACCGCAAGATTGCTGATGAGCTATCTGTATATATTAAGAGCTGATAAGCGTTGGTGAATGCCAACATGATATAGAAGATTTAAAAACGGATTTCTGATTACGTGAGTAACATAAAAAATATAGCTATCCTCGGCTCGACAGGAAGCATTGGCACGCAGGCGTTGGAGGTGGTGGCCGAAAACGCCGACCGTTTCCAGGTACTGCTGATAACGGCAAACCACAACGCCGACCTTTTGATACAGCAAGCGCGTGAGTTTTACCCTTTACATGTAGCCATTTGCGATGAAAGCAAGTACGAACAGGTAAAAGAGGCACTTGCATCAACCGATATACAGGTGCATGCCGGGCATAAAGCCATTACAGACCTGGTTACGCTGCCTGAGATTGATGTTGTGCTCACTGCAATGGTTGGCTTCGCTGGTTTAGAGCCCACAATAGCAGCCATTAAAGCTGGTAAAGACATAGCACTTGCCAACAAAGAAACCCTTGTGGTGGCCGGCGATCTAGTGACGGCCCTTGCAGCGGAACATAACGTAAACATTCTCCCTGTAGATTCTGAACACTCGGCCATCTTTCAATGCCTGGTGGGTGAAGAGGAAAATCCCATCGAAAAGATCATCCTTACCGCTTCCGGCGGGCCTTTCCGTGGGCGGGACATCAGTTACCTTGCTAACGTAACACGGGAAGATGCCTTGAAACACCCTAATTGGGTGATGGGCGCTAAGATCACCATTGATTCTGCCTCGCTCATGAATAAGGGCCTGGAAGTTGTAGAGGCTAAATGGCTGTTCGGGTTGGATGCTTCGCAAATAGAAGTGGTCATACACCCGCAGTCTATCATCCATTCTCTGGTACAGTTTCAGGATGGTTCTATTAAGGCGCAAATGGGTTTGCCGGATATGAAGCTGCCTATACAGTATGCATTAGGTTATCCGCAGCGTATCGCCAATAACTTTAAACGCTTTAGCTTCTCTGATTATTCATCCCTCACTTTTGAGCAGCCTGACATAAAGACATTCCGTAACCTTGGTTTAGTATTTGATGCACTCAAAACAGGTGGAAACATGCCTTGCATAGTTAATGCTGCTAATGAAATTGCCGTTGCAGCTTTTTTAAGCAGGCAAACCGGCTTTTTAGCGATGAGCGATGTTATTGAAACTTGCATGCAAAGAATTACCTTTACAGCACAACCCAGCTTAAGCGATTATCTGGATACCGATAAAGAGACGCGCCTGCTGGCACAAAATTTAATAAACACTTTGCCGTTAAAGGCTATAACAGTTTGATATAAATAGTTAATGGATATAATAATAATGGCCGGGCAGTTATTGCTCGCCCTTTCTATTCTGGTAATACTGCATGAATTTGGCCACTTTATAGCGGCACGCGCCTTCGGCATCAAAGTCGAAAAGTTCTATCTCTTTTTCGACGCATGGAACTTCAGCCTCTTTAAATTTACATACAAAGGTGTAGAATATGGTATTGGCTGGCTGCCTTTGGGCGGTTATGTAAAAATTGCCGGTATGATTGATGAATCAATGGATACCGAGCAAATGGCCGGACCGCCGCAACCTTGGGAGTTCCGTTCAAAACCGGCATGGCAGCGTTTGATCGTAATGCTTGGTGGTATCATCGTTAACATTGTGGTGGGCATATTTATTTTCTGGATGCTAACCGTTCGTTACGGCGAAACTTATATACCAAACAGTGCCCTTAAATATGGTATAGTACCAGGCTCAGTTGGTGAGAAGATAGGCTTGCGGCCGGGTGATAACATCTACGCCATCAACGGTAAACCTGTTGAACGTTTCGAAGATATCATCAGTTCAAAAGTTTTGATTGATAACGCTACGCTTAACGTGCAGCGCGGTGATCAGAAACTGAACATCAGTATTCCGGAAGATATTCTGAACGATATATCTGACAAAGGTATTGAAGAATTTATTAGCCTTATGCCGCGTTCACTCATCCGCGTAGACTCGGTAATGCCCAAAAGCAATGCTCAAAAGGCCGGTTTGATGAAAGGCGACGTAATTACCGGAGTTAACGGTAAGCCAATAAAGTTTTTTGATGAGTTACAGGAGACAATAAAGCATCAGCGTGGAAAGAACGTGCTGCTTGCAGTAAAACGTCGCGACAGCGTAATCAACCTGAATGCGGCTGTTACCAAACAGGGAACTGTTGGCTTTTTTAACAAGTTTGATATTCCCGGCGAAAAAACCATTAAATATGGCTTTTTTGAGTCGTTACCTGTTGGAGCGAAAAGGGCAGTTAGTTCCTTCGTAGACAACGCTAAAGGTTTAAGCAAGATGTTCACCGGCAAGCTTGACCCACGCAAAACCGTATCAAGTCCTATTGGTATAGCGGTAAAATTTGGGGCAACCTGGGACTGGGCACGTTTCTGGAGCCTTACCGGTTTGCTGTCGATGGTACTGGCGCTCATGAACCTCCTGCCTATTCCGGCGCTCGACGGTGGGCATGCCATGTTCCTGTTGATTGAAATGATCAAAGGTAAACCGCTGAGTGATAAATTCCTGGAAAGAGCCCAGCTTGTTGGCTTTGTGATGATATTATCGTTGATGATTTTTGCCTTTGGTAATGATATTCTGAAACATATCATTTCTAAATAATAATCAGGTAAACGAACTTTTTCTGAGGAAAAAGGCCTAAAGAACATTCTTTAGGCCTTTTCTTTTGTATTTAAACATAGTTTAGCAATGTGTTCAAATTGCCAAGTGCGTTTCCTGCGGTATTATTAAAGTAAACATATACAGTCTTCTCGTCCTCCAGTGTTTCGCGGATGTAACCCGCATACTCAGACAGGTAATCATCCTCGTAGCTACCATGATAACCGCCATTAGGCCCATGAAAACGAAAATAGGCATGACCGGCTTCCATCAGTTGCAGCGGAGCTGCAGAGGCAGGCATATCATGTATCACCATGGAGGCACTAAATTCGTCCAATAAGGTGTAAGTATTGTCCTGATACCATGAGCGGTGTCGAAATTCTACCGCCACCGGCCAGCGTTGTGTAGTGTCTACCTCACGCAGCAAGGTGAGCAAGCCCTGCAACTGAGGCAATGCAGAAGCAGTGAGGCTTGGTGGAAACTGTACCAGCAACGTTCCGGTCTTGTTACCCACAGCATTTATGCTGTCCATAAATGCTTGCACATCGTCAGCTGCAAAGTCAAAATTTTTCCGGTGTGTTATCTCCTTCCAGAGCTTAAACGTAAAACGAAAATTATCGGGTACCTCTGTTGCCCACCGGGCGAGTGTTTTGTAAATAGGTAATTTGTAAAAAGAACTGTTGATTTCAATGGAATTGTACAGCGAAGCATAAAAGCTTAACCGGCTTTTATCAGCAAAAGCGGGTGGAAAGTCGCGCTTAGGAATCGGCGTTTGCAAGCCACTGGTACCGGTATATAAAGCTGATGTATGCATATTCCTGATCCTTTACAACGTATAGGCGTAAGGTATGTTTGCGTGGGACGGGTTTATGGAATGATGATTGAATAACACATAACATGGCAACAAAAAAGAAAAAAGACCCGTGCTGGTCAGGATACAAAAAAGAAGGCACAAAGAAAAAGGATGGCAAGACCGTTCCCAATTGTGTTAAAGATTCAAAAAAATAATTCAGCGGCGACCCTTGGTCGCCGCTATCGTTTAGGCGCCCCGTATTATCATTGCAAAGTTATTTGCTATTTGTGAAAACCTGGTATGTAATACTCGAGCCCTTAAATAAAAAAAGGCGCTTAATTAAGCGCCTGTCAATATATTCAGGGTTTATACCGCTGGATAGTCCTTAGCCAACTCGATATCTCCAGGGTCAAACGGTGGTGGATCTTTTTTAAAGATCGCTGCTCCTATGAGGCTGACGATCGCCCCCGAAATAATAGAGCCTACAATTGATGCAATTATACCTATTAAAAAGCCGTACTCTCTTGCTATTGACATAGCTTTATCAATTTCACTTCTGCTCATGTGTTTGTCAATCATATCACTTTCGGATTGAGCAAGACTTTTTTCGAACACTTCGGGACTAAGTACTTTCAAATACAACCAAATAAATATGGCTCCCATCAAAGCGCAAAACACAGCGTAAATAAAGCCTGATGAGAAACCTTTACCAAACGTAATAAAACCTCCCTGTGAATCGCGCACTTCCTTCTGTGTAAGAAGTAGAAATACAATAAAGGGAATGAAACTCGCATAACGGAATGGCGAATTTTGCAAATCAAGAAATTCGAACGCATAAGTAAATATCACAGAAACGATCAGTTGAAAGACTGCCCATTTTACGGCAATACCGGTAGCGGTTTTAGGTTCATTGGCCATGGCTGTAAATTTTATTTAAAGTTGATAAGTATCTCATAAACAGGCACGTCAAACTGCACATCTACAGCATTCTTTGCTACTGCTTCGCGCGTTTCATCGCCCGGTTCTATATCCTGAAAATATGCCATTATCGGATAAAACAGCTCTTTTATCTCAGCGTCTTCCGGCAAATTTACAGCTACCTTTTTGATTTGCTCAACGGGGCTTTCCATTAATATCTGATTGGCTATAACCGGTTCGTAAATGCGGTATTCGTCCTGAAACTCGTCCTCATCTACCAGCAAAAACTCTTTCAGATAGTCGTCCAATCCCGGTTCTATATCTTCATCGGCGCACTCATTTAAATAAAGGAGCAAGTTGAGCAATTCGGTGCCACGGTCAATGGTCTCGTCTTCGATCTTTGCCCACTCCTGACTATCCAGGTAATCGGCCTCCAGTTTCTTTACATCTTCGCTAAAGAAATTGATCAGCAGCAAATCAAAGAACACTTCGCGCAGTACTTCGATTTTCGGATTGTCGTCAAACACTTCGTCAAGCATGTCGATCTTTGACAGAAAGTCTTCATCCGAAGCGAAAACCTCATCGAACTTACCTGCTAAAGGCGTAGCATCAAAATCACTATAGCGGCTAAACGCCTTTAGCGCTGCATGTGCAGCCGACTGAACTTTTGGATAAACCATATGGTTAAGATTTAAATACTTTGTTATTGTTACAAGTAAGCCACACCTTTCCTTTCAGCGTTTTACCGATAAATGGCGAATTGTATGACTTTGATTTATTTTCTGTTCGAGCAAATTCCCATTCCGTTTCTGTGTCCGCAATAATGAAATTTGCCACGCTTCCATCCGAAAAATCAGGTATAGTAATACCTAAAATGCTGCGTGGCGCTACGGACATTTTGTTTGCAATTGTTTGCGCATTTAAGCCTGCCATTACTGCCAGCGAAAAGGCCGTTTGCAAACCGGTTATACCAAACTCCGCTATCTCAAACTCTACATTCTTGAATTCTACTTCATGCGGTTTATGCTGCGAAACAATAGCATCAATAGTGCCGTCGGCAAGGCCGGCTTTTAATGCATCCACGTCTGCCTGAGTTCTTAGCGGCGGTTTTACCTTGTAAAGACTGTCAAAACCTAACAAAGCCTCATCAGTAAGTATTAAATGATGTGCTGCCACATCACAGGTTACTTTTAAACCGCGTGCTTTAGCTTCTCGAATCAAACTCACTGACCGTGAGGTAGATATGGTGCTGAAATGAATGTCGGAGTCTGTGTATTCAGCCAAATATAAGTCGCGCGCTATCATCAGCTCCTCTGCTAACGGTGGTATGCCTTTCATACCCAGCAGCGTACTTACTACTCCTTCGTTCACCTTGGCTTTGCCCGCTATCGCGGTATCCTCCGGGTATGAAAAAACTTTCGCCCCAAACCCTTTGGCGTATAATAAAGCACGTTCCATTAACCCGGCATCCTGCACCGGGCGATCGGCATCCGTAAAAGCTTTAGCGCCGCTGCTAAACATATCAAACATCTCGGCAAGGTCTTTACCTTCACGTTTGTATGATATAGTGCCCAAAGGATATATATCTACCAAATTGTCTTTAGCGCGGTTAAGCAGGTATTCCACTTCTGTTTTTGAATGTACAGGTGGCTGTGTAGAAGGCATCAAAGCCAAAGCGGTGAATCCTCCGGCTGCCGCAGTGGCGGTGCCTGTCACCATATCTTCCTTTGTCTCCAGACCCAATTCACCAATGGTGCAATTAAGGTCTAACAATCCCGGAAGAAGCATTTTTCCGCTGGCGTCAAAGACTTCGGCGTCATCGGCAGACAGGTTACTGCCTATGGCAGCTATTTTACCATCGTTAACAAGTACGTCTACAGTTTGATTATTATAAGAAGAACCGGGGTAAATGATGAGAGCGGATTTGATAAGTAAATTCATCAGTGATGCTTTAGTATCTTGTTTGAGGTGAAGCATTCCGGTTTGTTTTAAAAAAACCTTATCAGGGCAATTTCAACAGCCAGAAATATCAACGCCAAAATTATACAAAGTTTCCATAAATGCGTGCCATTATTTACTACATTGATGGTCTTGCTTACCGGCGTGATGCCGTCGGTCACTGAGGCGTCTTTATCCTTTACTTTTTCCCGAATTTCTTTCAGGGTTAAGTACCGTAAATCAGACTCCCTCCTGCTGCTGTTAAATGCCATGATAGCTACCGTGCTGTCGGCCCTTTTCAGTGTGTAAACGCCATCACTCTTTAACTGGTCAGACAGGTACAGGGTTGTGCGGCCATTGTACTGGCGCAGGTCTGGGATAATGGCTTCTTTGCCATGGTGCAGTATAAGAGGCATTTTTTCATTTACAGGAAACGGAGGTATCTCTATACTTCCGCTTTGCCCAAGTGTGTAAAAAAGCGGCATAGCACGTCCGCTTAATAAAGCCATGCGGTACATCAGCGGCACAAACAGGCCGTGGTGCTGTAAAGTGCTGAAACTGTCATCAAGGGGCACGGCAGACAGATAAATATTGCCTTTGCCTGCGCGGTACAAAGACAGAAACGGCGTACCACCGGGCAGGGAAAGTATTTGCTCGCCATTTGTGTTCCCGCCTTTAAGATCGTAATATGCGCTAACCTTTGGTAAATCCGGATTATTGGGTGTTGATTCAAATATATTCTTTAACACCTCGCTCTGCAAATTTACAGATGCCACACGCAGGTTTTCTTTACGAACGGCACCAGGTACAGGTAAGCCTAATGGTTGCAAGAGAGAACGGTAGCTATTGGCATCTATTTCTGTTGCAGGAAACACCGCCAAGGTTTGACCATTCTTTACACAATTAGCCAGCTGGGATGCCAAACCCGCAGATATGCTTTTAACATCACTCATTACAATGAGCGGATAGCGTTGCACGGCGCTGTAGTTAACATTGCCGGCCTGGTTACGTTCTGGTTTAAAAAAATTATCTGCTGCAAATGCTGCTTTCAGGTATGGATTTTCTTCACCGTTATCTATTAAAAGCACGGGCATACCTGCCGCTACATTGAAAGTAAAATAGAATATGTTATCAAAATTTACCGGATTATCCTGTAACTCTACTTGTCCGTGTTGCCAACCTGCGCTTAATCCTGAAAAACTTAAAGTGTCGGTTATGCTTTCAGATGGTTTTATGCTAAAGCTTGCGATAGACTTTTGCGCACCATTAATGAGCAGCTTAAGGGGAATATTTTGAGCCGCACGCGACGAATAGTTATGCAATTTCACGGCAAGCTGGATCTTATCGCCCGGGCGATAAACTGCATTCAACAGCCAAACAGAATCCACTGCAATATTAGAAAGCCCGGCAGCCTGTAAGCGTATAAAATGAATTTTGTCGCCTTGTGTTAATTTGCCTTTATCAGCACCGTCGAACAAGTTGTACTGCATATCGCTGATTACAAACAAGGTTTGCTGCGCAGGCTCATTTTTGAGTAAAGCACTTTGCCGGGATACAACTTGTGCAAGGGTACGGCTTTGCGAGGTTACGCGTACAGTATCAACTGCGTTATTAAATTCAGTTCGATCCAGCAAGCGCTGATGAGTTCCTTCAAAGTCATTAGTAATTAGCTGAAACCTATCATTGACGCTGTAACCGGCGGCAATCTCCTTGGCTTTCTGCTTTGCATAATCCAGCAACACTCCTTCGCGTGCCGGGCTTTGCATCGAATAAGAGTTGTCCACGAAGATGCTTACGATACGTTGCCCTCCTGGCGTTGTGGTTGCACTGTCGCCCAAATAAGGTTGTGCAAAAGCTAACACCAGGAAGAATAGCGCTAATAATCGGGCAGCGAGAATTAGCCGTTCGCGAAGATTGCGCCGCGAAGCTTGTTGCTCCTGCAGTTCTTGTAAAAATTGCACATTGCTGAACTGCACTTTTTTGTACCGCCTGAAGTTGAACAGATGCACTACCACAGGTATAGCCAGCGAAGTTAAAGCAAACAAGAAAGCTGGATATAAAAAATGCATAGTATGGAAGATGCTTTATAGTACAAAGGTGCAAAATTATAAACTGCAGGCAAACGGGTTGCCCCGCATCACACCGCTACTATCAATGTCTCCGTCGGCGTCGATGGCGTGATGATGACTTCTTCTTTTTCGACCTGGATGATTTCCTTACAGTTTGTTTCTTCTGCGCAGGGGCAACGTTTGTTACTTCGTCTTTGTCGGTAGAGTCTTTACTTAGCTGTTCTACAGAAAAGGCATTATTACGTAAAGTATATTCCAACACGCGCTTGGCGCCTGTTGGCTTTGCATTGCTGCTATCACTCTCGTGTATCGGGAACTCCCTTATTAACTTACCATCGCGCACATAAAAATTATCCCTGCCCAGATACCCTCTCGCCTGCCTGCGGGTAAGTTTCGGAAAGTCGAGCTTACGACCGGCTTTATCGCCAAACTCGTAAGGATACATGGCCATATAGGTAGTAGTATCAGGAGGTGTACCCTGTATCAAAAGTTCCGGGTTACCATCAGCATCCATATCGGTATTGTAAACGTCTACAATCTTTCCGGGTAGGTCGCCGGTGGTAGTAGTATAGATCATTTCAGCCGAATCAGAATGCAGAATGAGCAGTGCCCCTGCCTCCGTCGATCCTCTTCCCCAACTGAAGACGTCAAAATCATTTCCGGGAGTTATGCGGATGTGTTTATGATAACGGAACGGCGCCTGTATGGCAGGTAAACCCGCAACCTTTGGTCCGGTAGCTACAGGCTTGCTGTCATCTCCACATCCCCACAAGAACAAGCATGCGCATACGGCCACGTATTTTTTTATACCCATGGCTCAATCAATAAATTTAATCAATCAATTAGTTATATACCGATTCTGGCGATAGTTCACCCTTGGGCTTGCCCGGCATAGTCATGTACACACGCAGGATACTGCCAGAACCAACACTAAAATACCTCACCGTAATTTTGTGAAAGCCTTTCTGCAAAGGTATAACGCCCCCCTGCTCGTATAAATTATGGCGACCATCGTTATCTACTACCGGCTGGTCATCAATGAATAATACAGACCCGTCTGCAGATTGTGTTGAGAAGCCATAGTTACCATCAGTATCAATATTTATATAGCCTGTATACACTACACCTATATTGCCATTAGCCTTTTTAAAAGCCAGGGGACTAAAAGTTTTGGTTATGCCTGAGTCTACCATAGCAACGCTTTCCATACGACCCGTATTGCCAAAAGCGCCGGAGTAAACCTGATATTTTACTCCACGCAGGTTACCGGCGTATTGTATTGCAGGTAGAGGACCACGGTTAAAGTAAGTTGTTTTGGTAGCATTGCTGCGCTTACCGCTTGGTGTAATTACAATGGTTTGTAACTCGCGATACTGGCCGGGCGGAATGGTGTAAGTCATTGGCAAGTTATACTCAATGTCTTTATCACTTACCGGGTACCCATCAATGTTATAATAAATCTTAGCGCCCTGTACCGTTGATTTCAAGTTCACGGTAAACTGTTGTGCTGTGATGATGGAATCTGTGGCTCCAATTGCCGATGGTACACGGTAGTTGTATCCGTGGCTATCTAACCAGGCCAGTTGTTGCGGCAAGCGTGTTTCCGAAAAATCCTTAAAATTCTTTTTCTCTAAGGGAGACCACGCCACTTCTGCTACGGCCAACAAACGCGGCAGCATCATGTACTCCAGCTTGTTTTGTGATGCTATGTATTCTGTCCATAAGTTGGCCTGAACACCCATGATGTATTTGCGCTGCTGTTCAGTAAGAACTGCAGGCACCGGATTATAGCTGTATGTTTTTTGCAAGGGAGCATAACCGCCTATGCCGAATGGTTCCTGATACAGCTTACCTTGTGCGTGGTCTAGGTAAAAACCAGCGCTGCCAGGAGTCATGATTACATTATGATTTTGCTGTGCAGCCTCAATACCGCCAGACTCGCCGCGCCAGCTCATTACGGTTGCGTTTGGTGCCAAACCACCTTCCAGTATTTCATCCCAACCTATAATGCTGCGACCTTTTGCATTGGCAAACTTCTCCATACGCTGTATAAAGTAGCTTTGCAGGCCATGCTCGTCTTTTAGTTTCATCTTCTTTATCAAGCGCTGGCAAAGGGCAGAGTTTTTCCAAGCCTCTTTCGGTACCTCATCACCTCCAATATGTATGTATTTGCTCGGAAATAAGTCAATCACCTCGGTAAGAACTTCCTGCAAAAAGGTGAACGTTTGCTCATTAGGGCAAAATACATTATTAAACACACCCCAGGTGCCCGAAACCTTGTACTCCTGTTTAGGGTCGCAGCTCAGCTCCGGATAAGCGGCTAAGGCAGCCATGGCATGGCCCGGCATTTCTATTTCAGGAACTATGGTGATGTACCTGTCGGCAGCATATTTTATTACCTCACGTATTTGATCCTGTGTATAATAGCCGCCATGCGGTGTATTGTCATATTGTTGTGGCGTGCGGTCGTGGTAGTTGCCAATCACAGTTTCTGCACGCTGACTCGAGATTTGCGTCAGCTTCGGATATTTTTTTATTTCGATACGCCAGCCCTGGTCATCCGTTAAATGCCAATGAAAGGTATTCAGTTTATAGTATGCCAGTAGATCGATGTATTTTTTTACTGCATCAACAGTAAAAAAGTGACGGCATACATCCAGCATAAAGCCGCGGTATGCAAAGCGCGGGTAATCATTTACTACTACGGATGGTACCTTTATTACCGCGCCATGGTCTGCGGGGAAAAGTTGCAGTAAGGATTGTAATCCGTAGAATAAACCTGCTCCCTTGCCAGCTATGATTATCTGCTGCGGCGTAACTGTCAGCTTGTAACCCCCTTCAGGCATACCATCAGTACCGGCAGCGGTAAGTATTATGCTGTTGCCAGATGCGTTACCGTTATATGCAGCTGGTTTTATATTAAGCCGAAAAGAACTCTTAAGGTAATCAGCAAAAAACTTTACGGCTTTGTTATCTACGCTATCAGCCAATAACACCGTTTGCTGACTAAGGCTAAACTCGCCTGTTTGTGCCGTTACTGATACTGGAGCAGGTACAATGCCCATGTTCGGGTTGGTTGTTACCTGTGCGGTTGCTGTGCTAACCAGGAAAGCGCTTGCCGCTGCAAGGCCACATAATTTTTTAAACATCAATCTTAAACGAATAGGTCAGTGAAAATTTATGATGGGCTGAATATAATAGAATTTCATCCAAAATAAAGCCGTGCAAAGAAATTGTGGCACAAAAAAAGCCGCAACTTGGTTGCGGCTTCGATAATATTATGCTCAGCAATTATGCTGTCACTATATGTTCTTTTGCTGCCAGGTAACGCTCGGCATCTATAGCGGCCATACAGCCTGAACCGGCGGCTGTGATAGCCTGGCGGTAGATGTGATCCTGGGCATCGCCGCAGGCAAATACACCTTCAATATTAGTTTCTGATGAACCTGGCTTGGTAATGATATAACCTGTAGCATCCATATCAATCCAACCGCGGAATATCTCGGTATTCGGGTGGTGGCCGATGGCTACGAAAAAGCCCGTAACATCAAGCTGACTTTCCTGTTTGGTTTGGTTATTGATTACCTTAACGCCGGTAACAACCTGGCCATCTCCTACGATTTCTTTAGTTTCGGTGTTATACAATATCTCAATATTTGGAGTGTTTTGTACGCGGTGAACCATTGCTTTTGATGCACGGAACTCATCGCGACGAACGATCATATAAACCTTACGGCAAAGTTTTGCAAGGTAAGTAGCTTCTTCGGCAGCGGTATCACCGGCGCCCACTATGGCTACATCCTGGCCGCGAAAGAAGAAACCATCGCAAACAGCGCAGGCTGACACACCAAAGCCGTTATATTTTTGCTCCGATTCCAGCCCCAGCCATTTGGCTGAAGCACCAGTAGATATAATTACTGTATCGGCAGTAATGGTTTTAGTGTCATCAACTACTACCTTATGCGGAAGGCTTGAAAAATCTACCGAACTCACATAACCGAAGCGTATATCAGTACCCAAACGGGCGGCCTGTTTTTCGAAATTCTGCATCATCTCCGGGCCAAGAATACCTTCAGGGTAACCTGGGTAGTTTTCCACCTCGGTGGTTTGCGTAAGCTGACCACCGGCGAGCAAGCCGGTGTATAATACGGGTTTCAGATCTGCACGGGCAGCATAGATAGCAGCGGTGTAACCGGCAGGCCCCGAACCTATGATGAGGCATTTAACGTGTTCTATATCCTGAGACATTTTTTATGAATATAAATGTGATAGCAACAAATCTACAATTTCTGCGCCACATGGCAATAAGGCATCAGTCAGTACGCCGTAATTAATTGATACCTGCGCTATGCTGTTTAAACGCCAATTTTGCTCTAAACAGGAAGACATTATAAGGATGCCATTGTGACATCAGGAAGTACAAATCGTCACTATCCTTACTTTGTGGATGGATGAACGCGCCGTACAATGCCGGAAAATCACGACCGCTAACTAATACCTGCGGCTGGCTCCAGGGCCCGGTGATCTGCTCGGCATTACGAATAACGATTTGCCCGCGGGCTTCATCAAGATATGTAACTAGCCAGCGCTTAAGCCTTGAATTGTATATCAGCGAGACCTCACCCACCGGTCCTGCAAAAATTTTCGCTGCTCTGCTTTCATCACCTTTTGCCCAGCTTTTGCCGTTATAATACTGATATTCTTTTTGGTTTTCTATAGCAGTTGATTTAACCCTTGCCAGATAAGCATCGCCAAAACGCCCGGCGGGTGTACCAACCATATAAACATATCCCCCCGATTGTGCATATGCCATTTGAGCGAATTTACTTTCGGCAGCAAAACGTATGGTGCTTACCTTTTGCCAGGTTGCGCCATCATCAGCCGAGCGATAAAGTGCCGAGTAATTGGTTGTCCAACTGCCGGGTTTGCCCCACTGGCGCACGTCCATATAGTGTACGTAGTTTACGCCATTTACTTTTATTGCTGCCGTTGGTATGGCGGTAAAACTGCCATTACCTGTTGTGTTGTGCGGACTATAAATAATTTGCCGTGCTGATGTGCCCGCTACATTCATAGCCATTCCCGAAAAGGTGAGACCATCGGCTAAATTATTATCGGTAGAAAAAGCCAGCACATTTGAGCGCCAGTTACCGCCATTACCACCACCGCCCGGTGTAGGCGCAAAAGCGCTGCCATTGCTATCGCCAAAAAAAATGCCTGTTTTGCCATTGCCCATGTCCCACATAATGCCTAAGTCGGTGCAACCGAGGTCATACCGCTCATGCGTTTGATTAGGATTTGGTAAGTGTTCGTCGGGTAGAGATTTACCTGTTACGCGTGCTAGTTGCTTTACACCGCTGATTACGAGTGTATCCGCAGGGGCTTTAAAAGCACGGGAAAACTTTATTTGAAAACTCAGTAAACACGATAGGGAGGCGACAAAAAAGCAAATAACAGGCAAGCGTTTCATGATATGATTGATTTATGCAGATGTTATTTTAGGATATGCCGTTAACACGCAATTCAAAAAGTTTTCGGGTATTCAAATTCACTTTCACTTGCCAGTAATAATGGCCTCCGTCAAACGTGACGTTGAAACGCCTTGTCCAATCCGTATTGTCAGATTTGCCTTTTTGGAATTGCTTAAAACTATCTTCATTTTTACGCCAAAAACAGTTTACGTAAACGATGGTGTCGCCTTTTTCATTTACATAGCCAATATATTGACGGATGTATTTATGTAAATTTTTAAATACAAAGGGATCTGTTTTTTCTGCATTAACAACTGCTATTTGTTCTTTAAGTAAGGTTTCGGCAATAACTATTTGGGATGCTGATAAAGTAACTCTTTTGTCACGAAAGCCATATTCGCTCAAGTCATAGCTTTTATCAAATGCCACTCCTTCATAACCCTCTCCTAAGTAATAGACGGCACCATTGTCTAAATGTATTTCACGTTTTATTTTTTGGGCGCTCGCATAATGCACCAAACTAAATAACATGAAGAGTAAAGTTAATATTCTCATATTGCCTATTTCTTAAACCAAACCTCCTCAGGCGTTGCATTGAAGGCAGCCATTTTATCTAGCATCGGTATAACAGCCTGTTCTGTAATGAGCATGGCGCGATTTACCGGTTTTAAAAATTGCTGTTCTACCATCACATCCAGCTGGCGGATAAGAAAATCATAAAAGCCATTAAGATTCAGCACGCCAACAGGGCTTTTGTGCAAACCTAGTTGTAGCCAGGTGAGCGCCTCAAATAATTCATCCAGTGTACCCAAGCCACCGGGCAATGCAATAATGCCATCGCTAAGGCGCACCATCAGTTGCTTACGCTCATGCATAGTTTGTACCACATGCAGCTCGGTGAGCCCAGTATGAGCCACCTCCTTGTCAGCTAAAAACTGCGGTATCACACCAATGGCCCTGCCGCCACGTGTTAATACTGCATCGGCAATCATGCCCATAACACCTACCCTGCCACCGCCATATACCAAAGTAATATCGCGCGCAATCATTTCAGTCGCCAGCTCTTCAATAAGTGCCTTTAGTGCGGGGTCTCCGTTAAAGTTTGCACCACAGTATATGCAAATTGATTTCATAGAAAATGTACTTTGATATAAGCCGCAAAAATAGTCTTTAACGTTATGCCTTCCGGTAGTTTATAATTATATTTTTGCCTCAGATTAACCTTATTATTAAAAGAATGAAAATTGCCTTAACCTTAATTGCTGCGGTGATATGCAGTACCGCAGCTTTAGCACAAAACATTACCGACCCCGCTGTTCAACAAAGTGACACCTATTCTACATCAATCAGAAAGATTGAGACAGACAAGCAATATACCGTGTTAACGTTTGAGCACACAGCCCAGTCTGACGATGACTGGTTCTCGTTGAACAAAGAAATTTACTTGCAAACGGATATTGACAACAAGCACTATAACTACGTTAAAGCCGAGGGAATTAAATTAAATCCTGATAAGTCCGTTTTGAAAAAGACCGGTGAAAAGGCCACTTTCAAGGTTTATTTTGACAAGGTGCCGGCAAATGCAACTTATATAGATGTTATAGAACGTGCTGGCCGAGTTAACGGAATAAGTTACTTTAACTATTATAACGTAAGTCTTGAAAAAACGCAGCCAATAGTAAATGATGTTGTTGTATCGGCCCCGCCCGCAGTTGACGGCGCATCCGATTCTGATAGTGCAGCGGTTATGCCGTTTGGTAACGGTGCATTTGATACGCAAATACAGCCAATGTTTACCAAAATGATAAAGTCTATGCTGGATGCACAACTCGATTTTTATGAAGAGCCGGGCAAGTTTAAACAAATAGCTAAACTTATGAAGAAATATTATGATGCGCTCACCGCGGAGGGTTTTTCGAGCGATGCCGCTATTAAAATAATCACTGCCGACAGCCTGTTACCAAAGGCAGGCGGTTCAGGAAAATAATGTACCTCTTCACAGTAAGTAAGCCGACGTTTCCAATGTGTCGGCTTTTTAGTTTTTTTTCAAATTCTTCATGTTAATGAAGTTGTATTCGGGCCTTATAAACAAATGATTTTTATGTTGAAAATTGATTGATAAAGCTTATAAAAATCAACAATTTGAGGGCTGACACAATAAATTGTTGTTTTTATCTATTTTTAGGCTGATTTATGGTTACAAAAGGCAATTTTTGTTTAAAATTGAAATTTATGTATATTTTTGATAAAAAATATATAAATGTCTTTCAATTATAGGCGAATAGTTGTAAAAATAGGTTCGAATGTGCTCACACAAAAGAGTGGTTTGCCGGACGAAGAACGTATCGCCAATCTAGTTCAACAGGTGGCAGGTATGCGTGCAAATGGCACCGAAGTTATACTCGTATCATCGGGTGCTGTAGCCTCAGGCAGGAGTATCATATCAATTCCCGATAAGCAGGATGCCGTGGCAGTAAGGCAGGTGCTGGCGTCTGTAGGGCAGGTTAAACTTATAAATAAGTACGCCTCCCTGTTTGAAAAGCACGATATCGTCTGCGGGCAGGTGCTTGTTACCAAGGAGGATTTTCGCGACCGCAGGCATTACCTTAATATCAAAAACTGTCTTGAATGCCTGCTGCAGCAGGGCGCCATACCGGTGGTCAATGAAAACGACGTGGTATCAGTAACGGAGTTGATGTTCACTGATAATGACGAGCTCGCAGGTCTGATTGCATCCATGCTGAATGCAAACGCCTTGGTGATACTTACCAATGTTGACGGTATCTATAACGGCCATCCCTCCGACCCATCGTCATCAGTGATAAGCGAAATAAGCTCCGGTGGCATTGATGTAAGCGCGTTTGTCTCTGCAGAAAAATCGCAATTTGGCCGTGGTGGTATGATCACTAAGACGCACATGGCACAAAAAGTTGCACAGTTAGGTATTGCAGTACACATTGCCAACGGTACGCGCAATAATATTTTACATTCCATTTTACAGGGCGATGCGCCTCATACCCGTTTTGTACCTCAGAAAAGCAAGTCGGGCAAAAAGAAATGGATTGCACATTCCGAGACAGCTGCCATAGGTAGCGTCACCGTAAATACTGGCGCAAAACAAGCCTTGCTGTCAGACAAAGCGACAAGCTTACTGCCGGTGGGCGTTACCGCAATTGTTAACGACTTTAAAAAAGGCGACATCATTAAGCTGGTTGACGAAAGCGGCAGCCTGATTGGTCTTGGCCGTGCCGAATATGGTGCAGAAAAAGCAAAGGAAAAGCTTGGTCATAAAAACGAAAAACCACTGGTGCATTATGATTATCTTTATTTGCAATAGCAGTACACTTTATTTATGAGTTACCAATCATACTTTGAAAACGCCGTGGCCGCATCACAACAAATGGCAGGTGTAAGCAATACTACTATCAACGCAACGCTAAAAAAGCTTGCAGAGGCTGCTATTGATCAAACCGATTTCCTGCTTGCGGAGAATAAGAAAGATCTGGACCGCATGGATCCGCAAGACCCGAAATACGACAGGTTGCAGCTTACCGAAGAACGGATAAAAGCTATAGCTGCGGATATTGTAAATGTGAGCGAATTGAAAAGCCCTCTCGGTTTAACACTTGAAGAACGGGATGTGCCAAGCGGTCTGCACATAAAAAAGGTAAGCGTGCCGCTGGGTGTTGTAGGCGTAATTTACGAGGCGAGGCCTAACGTGACATTTGATGTGTTTGCGCTTTGCTTTAAAACAGGCAATATCTGTATTTTAAAAGGCGGGTCCGACGCTGATTTTTCTAATCGTGCTATTATAGGTATAATACACCAGGTGCTCAGGGAGGCGCATCTTGAAACTGCTGTGGCTACGCTTCTGCCTCCGGAGAGAGAAGCAACCCATGCTCTGTTGAATGCCACCGGCATGGTTGATGTTTTAATACCCCGGGGCAGCCAAAGCCTCATTAATTATGTGCGCGAAAATAGTAAAGTGCCTGTGATTGAAACCGGTGCAGGTATTGTGCATACTTACATTGATTTAGAGGCCGATGCAGCAATAGCCTCACCCATAGTGTTTAATGCTAAAACGCGTCGCGTAAGCGTTTGCAATGCGCTGGATTGCCTCCTGGTCCACAACGAGCAGTTGAATAATCTGGCCACAATTGTATTGCCCATGGCAGAAAAGCAAGTGCAGATCTACGCAGACGAACCGGCTTATGCGGCGCTTGAGGGTGTATATCCGTATGAACTACTGGCCCATGCCGAGCCGCAACATTTCGGTACTGAGTTTTTAGACTATAAGCTGGCCGTTAAGACGGTTAGCGGTTTAGATGAGGCGCTTGCGCATATCGCAAAACATAGCTCCAAACATAGCGAGGCTATCATCACTCAAAACGATTTGCATGCTGCAAAATTTATGCAGCAGGTTGATGCTGCCGCAGTTTATGTAAATACATCAACCGCATTTACTGATGGCGCGCAGTTTGGTTTAGGTGCAGAGATTGGTATCAGCACACAAAAACTCCATGCGCGCGGCCCAATGGCTTTGAAGGAGCTCACCAGCTATAAGTGGCTTGTAACAAGCGGCGGAAAAATCAGAAATGCTTAATAATCAGGCGAGTAATTGTCTTAAAATAAAAATCCGGATACCTGCAATCTTTATAAGATGTAAGTATCCGGAATGTTTTTTGGGCTGAAAAAATGCTAAAACAAATAGTTTGCCGCAGCCACCACACAAATAACCACAAGTATCATTCCTTGTAATTTCTGCTCAACAGTCAAGTGGTTTATCGTTTCCATATCTCTATAAATTAGGGTATTACAAATCTATATTCTGGAAGATTTTTTGCAATACCCAGGCGCATTTTTACTAAAATTTTAACAAAAAAGTAAAGTTGTTTTTATCGTTTTCATTAATTGCTTTTTTATATATGAAAAATGCAAAAAAGATGTTCCCACATTAAAACTTACACCATTTAAAACGTGCATTTTTTTAAGTTTTTTAACATCCGATTAATTAAATTTCTGCTTTTTCGGGATTGATATCAATATTATCTATGTAATAAGGCACGATTGTTTTAATAAAAACTTTTTGCCGGGTTATTACTTTTGCTATAAAACCCTGCAATTATGGAATTTTGGTCAGTCAACCCGGCGAACGGTCAGAACCTAGAAAAGTACAATACGCATACTGACAAACAGGTCGAAAAAAAAGTTGAACAAACGCATACTGCCTGGCTTAATTGGCGCAATTCGCCGGCCGCGGAGCGCAGCCGCTTGTTAAAAAACATGGCTGCAATACTTACCGGACGCAAAAAGGAACTGGCAGTATTGATGGCCGAAGAAATGGGTAAGCCTTTGGCGCAAGGAATTGCTGAAATAGATAAATGCGCGGCTGTATGTACCTACTACGCACAAAACGCGGCTAAATTTCTTAAAGATCAAATCATAAAAACAGATGCCGCTAAGAGTTATGTAAGCTTTCAGCCGTTGGGCGTTGTGCTGGCCATTATGCCATGGAATTTCCCCTTTTGGCAGGTTTTCCGTTTTCTCGTTCCTGCCCTTGCTGCGGGCAATTGTGGCGTATTAAAGCATGCCTCAAATGTTCCGGGCTGTGCTTTGGCAATCGAAGATATTGTTAAGGCTTCGGGCTTTCCTCAGCATGTGTTCCAAACCTTGTTGATTGGCAGTGATAAAGTAAATGACTTAATAGGTAATGAGTACATACAAGCGGTTACGCTTACTGGCAGCACTGGCGCAGGAATAAAGGTAGCGCAGCGTGCGGCATCGCTTTTAAAAAAGACCGTTTTAGAATTAGGTGGCAGCGATGCCTATATCGTTCTCGCAGATGCCGATTTGGATCAGGCAGCAGAAGTATGCGTCAACAGCCGTCTTATAAATGGCGGGCAGAGTTGCATAGCCGCTAAGCGTTTTATTGTAGTTAAATCGGTTGAAGAAGAGTTTACCCGCCTGTTTGTAGAAAAGATGAAGGTAAAAGTAATGGGCGATCCGTTTGAAGAGGGAGTTGATGTCGGTCCGCAGGCACGTATTGATTTACGTGACCAGCTACATAAGCAGGTGAAACAGGCCATTAAACAAGGCGCCAGATGTGTATTAGGTGGCGAAGTGCCAAAAGGTATAAATGCTTTTTATCCGCCAACAGTGCTTACCAAGGTTAAAGAGGACAATATCGCGTTCACTGAGGAGCTGTTTGGCCCTGTTGCGGCCATTATCAGCGCCAAAAATGATAATGACGCTATCCGGCTGGCTAACAAGAGCGTGTTTGGTTTAGGCGCGGCGGTTTTTACTAAAAATGCGCAACATGGCGAGCTGATTGCTGCAACGCGACTGGAAGCGGGCTCCTGCTTTGTGAATGCACAAGTAAAATCAGACCCTCGCCTGCCATTCGGAGGCATCAAACAATCAGGCTATGGAAGAGAACTGGGTATGTTCGGCATTCACGAGTTTGTAAATATCAAGACGGTTTATGTAGGTTGATTGATCTTGAGCAATACTCATATAAATCAATCCCTCCTATCAGCTAACCGTCAAAATCAGTTGCTTAGCGGTATAACACAGTAATAGTATTTGTATCTTTGCGGTTATCATGAGTAAGCACGGTAGAATTTTGGTAGCCATGAGCGGTGGTGTAGATAGCTCGGTAGCGGCAGTTATGCTGCACGAGCAGGGTTATGAGGTGATTGGCCTTACCATGAAAACATGGGATTATGCCTCGTCCGGCGGCTCATCTAAAGAGACGGGTTGCTGCAGTCTGGATAGCATCAATGATGCCCGTGCGCTTGCGGTAGGCTATGGCTTTCCGCACTATATATTAGATATACGCAGCGAGTTTGGCGATTTTGTAATAGATAATTTTGTTGACGAGTACCTGGCTGGCCGCACCCCTAACCCATGCGTGTTATGCAATACGCATATTAAATGGGAAGCACTGTTAAAACGTGCCGATAAGCTCGACTGTGAATTTATAGCAACTGGTCACTACGCCAATATAAGGCAGCAGGACAATGGCCGTTATGTCATTTCTCGCGGTAAAGATTTAAATAAAGATCAATCTTACGTGTTATGGGGTGTGTCCCAGAAAAATCTCGCTCGAACCAAATTTCCGTTAGGCAGTTTCTCTAAACCCGAAATTCGCCAGATGGCGTTGGATATGGGACAGATGGAACTGGCTGGCAAAAGCGAAAGCTATGAAATCTGTTTTGTGCCAGATAACGATTACCGTTCATTTCTTCGCCACAAAGTAGAAGACTTAGACCAGCGCGTTGGCCCTGGTAACTACGTGCTTGCTGATGGCACTGTTGTTGGAAAACATGAGGGGTATCCGTTTTATACTATTGGGCAGCGAAAGGGCCTTGGTGTTGCTTTTGGCAAACCTATGTTTGTAACGGCTATCAATCCTTCTGATAATACCGTTGTATTAGGAACAGCGGAAGAATTGCAACGCCGCGAAGCCTGGGTAAAGAATGTTAACCTCATCAAATACGAATCTATAACAGAACCTATAGAGGCCGTTACCAAAATACGTTACAAGGATGCCGGTACCGAAAGTTCCATCGTGCAAATGGGCGAACATCTTAAGGTCGATTTCAGTCACGCCGTATCGGGTGTTGCTCCCGGGCAATCTGCCGTTTTTTATGAAGGCGACGACCTGCTTGGCGGCGGTTTCCTAATGTAAAATCTATAGATTTACTGATAAAATATTTCGGGCAAGGGATCCTTTAAAAGAATAAATTCCCTTGCTTTTTACTGCATTCCTCAAAACTTAACACTATCAAAACACAAAACAAATTTGTGTTTAGCTTACTTTATATTTTATTTGCAAAAAATTTAAACTGTTTAAATGGCAAAAAACTTACTAATTGTTGAATCTCCTGCAAAGGCCAAAACCATTGAGGGATATCTCGGTAAAGACTTTACCGTGAAATCGAGCTATGGCCATATCCGCGATCTCATTAAATCTGAAGACGCTATTGATATTGCAAATAATTTTCAACAAAAATATGAAGTTCCTGCCGATAAGAAACAGGTAGTAAGCGAGTTAAAGAAATTAGCTAAGGAGGCCGAAACGGTTTGGCTCGCATCCGATGAGGACCGCGAGGGAGAAGCAATATCATGGCACTTGTACGATACCTTAGGATTAAAAGAAGACAGCACGCGTCGTATCGTTTTCCATGAAATTACCAAGCCCGCTATATTACATGCTATTGATAATCCGCGCAAGATAGATTACAACCTGGTAAACGCTCAACAAGCCCGTCGCGTGCTTGATAGGTTGGTAGGTTTTGAGCTTTCGCCAGTTTTATGGAAAAAAGTTAAACCGTCACTGTCGGCAGGCCGCGTGCAATCAGTTGCCGTAAGGCTTATTGTGGAGCGCGAGCGCGAGATAAATAAATTCAAGAGCGAGGCCGCTTTTAAAATCATAGCCATATTTGGCAAAGGCAAGGATGCATTTAAGGCCGAATTGCCTGAGCGTTTTGCAACCGCCGGTGAGGCCGAGCAATTTTTAACCGACTGCGTAAACGCGGCTTTTACAGTCAATTCGCTTGATACAAGGCCGACTAAACGCTCCCCTGCCGCGCCGTTTACAACCTCTACGCTGCAGCAGGAAGCCAGCCGTAAGTTGGGTTATTCAGTATCGAGAACCATGTCGTTAGCGCAACGCTTGTATGAGTCCGGTAATATTACTTATATGCGTACCGACTCGGTAAATCTGTCGGATCTGGCCCTTTCAGCCGCAGCGCAAGAGATTAAAAGCGCTTATGGCGATAAATACCACCAGCACCGTAAATATAAAACCAAAAGCGCAAGCGCTCAGGAAGCTCACGAAGCTATCAGGCCTACGTATTTTGACAGGCATACCATCGATGGCGATAACGCCGAGAAACGCCTGTATGAATTGATCTGGAAACGGGCCATTGCTTCGCAAATGAGTGAAGCACAATTTGAGAAAACAACCGCAAAAATCAATATATCAACCCGTAACGAGCAACTGATTGCCAACGGTGAGGTAATGAAGTTTGATGGGTTTTTGAAGGTTTACCTTGAAAGCAGCGACGAGGAAGAAGATAACCAGGGTGATGATAATAACGTTATCTTACCCCCACTGGCTAAAGGCCAACAACTTGCATTGCAAGAGATGACGGCTACCGAGCGCTTTTCGCGCCCGCCTGCACGTTATACGGAAGCAAGCCTGGTTAAGAAATTGGAAGAGTTGGGTATTGGCCGACCGTCGACCTACGCTCCTACCATTTCTACTATCCAGAACCGCGGTTATGTGGTAAAAGAGGATCGTGATGGCAAACCGCGCAACTTTAGGGTTTTAACTTTAAAGGACAGCAACATCAGCAAGCAGGAACGTACAGAGAATGCCGGTGCAGAGCGCGGCAAGCTATTCCCTACTGATATTGGCGCTGTGGTAAACGATTTCCTCGTGCAATATTTCAATGGCATTGTCGACTTTAATTTCACTGCCAGCGTAGAAAAGCAGTTCGACGAGATAGCACAGGGCATGAAAGAATGGACGGACATGATCCGCAAGTTCTATTCATCGTTCCACAAGGATGTAGAAAGCACTATTGAGAATGCCGAACGTGCGAGTGGTGAACGTGAGTTAGGTGTTCATCCGGAAAGCGGTAAAAAAGTATCAGTTCGTATAGGTCGTTACGGCCCGTTTGTTCAGATCGGCGAAAACGACGATGAGGAGAAACCTCAATATGCCAGCCTTAGAACCGGCCAAAGTATTGAAACCATTAGTTTGGAAGAAGCGCTGGAGTTATTTAAGCTGCCTAAAAAAGTAGGTGTTTTTGAAGATAAAGACATGTCGGTGGCTATCGGTCGCTTTGGCCCTTACATACGTCATGCCAGTGCGTTTTATTCGTTGCCTAAAGGTGTTGATCCGTTGGACGTGAGCGAAAGCCAAGCTATCGAGATTATTGAAGAGAAGCGTAAGAAGGATGCTGAAAAGCTTATTAAGGTGTTTGATGAAGATCCGGACGCTAAAATATTGAATGGTCGCTGGGGGCCGTATATTGAATACGGCAAGCAGAATATCAAAATTCCGAAGGACAAAGACCCTAATACCCTCACCTTCGAAGATGTTAAGGCGCTCGCCGGTGATGCTGGCAAAGAACCCAAAAAAGGCGGCAGGAAATTTGCCGCGAAAAAGAAATAAGACAAATGGCCGCGACAGCGGCCTTATTTTTTACTACTAAAATAAATAATCATGATTAAGGATCTCCCGGAAAACAATGTGCAGGATATAGCGGTGGCAGTGGCTTTGGAGAACGAAAATATACAAGGTAAAGAATGGCGGGTTTATTTAATAAACCTGAAAGAAGAAGCTATTGAAAATGTGCTGATAACCGCCAAGGGTTATGGAGAAAAGGATGGCAGGCAGGTAAAAACCTCTACCCTGCGCCATATGTTTCCGGTTGTGGAGGCCGGAACCTTTGTAGCCGTTGAGCCTATAGATGAGCAAACATTTGGTTTGAATAATGAGTACTGGTTGAGCTACTATATCGGCAAAACCATTTTCGATAAGAAATTCATTTTTCTGCCAGAGAGCATTGTCGAAGGTAACCTCATCAGATTGCCGGTTATTAACAAACCCGGCGTAATGATCAAATAATAAATCCGCGCAAAATATTGTGCAGATTTGCTGATTTGCGGGATAACGATATATTTACGTTAAATTATAACCTCTATTATGGAACGTAAAGACAATCTTTTACACTCCCGCAAAAGATTGATCACAATTGGTGTAACGCTGATCCTGATCTTTGTTATTAGTTACTTCTTTATATCACGTGGCGACCGACGCAACGTTGATCCAGCCTTTGGTAAGTACATCGAGGCATACACAAGCGGTGTAGTCTCCAAAAACGGAACCATCCGCATTAAGCTTGCCAGCAGTGTGCAGATATCGCACCAGCAAAATGGTAGCGTTGATCCCGATCTGTTTGATTTTTCTCCGGAAATTGACGGCGCGGCCCAATGGATTGATGAATGTACGTTGGAGTTTAAGCCCAAACGTTCGCTTGATCCCGGCAAAACCTATGCGGCTTCTTTTAAGCTGGGCAAAGTAATTGAAGTTGACGAAGCATACAAAAGTTTCAGTTTTGATTTTCAGGTAATGCAGCCCGACTTCACGGTCACTTTCGCAGGGCTACGCACAGCAACTAACCTTTCGCTCGATAAAATGAAATTGAGCGGATGCATACAAACTGCTGATGATGAGTCTGACGCGGCGATAGAAAAGGTAATTGTTGCCGATTATCCGTCAAGCTCAAAAATTACATGGCAGCATAACCCGGTAACAAGGATACATAATTTTACCATTAATAACCTTGCGCGTGCTACAGGCGCATCCACTCCCCTTACCATCAACTGGAACGGTGAAAGTCTTAACGTTGACAAACAAGGCAGCGAAAACTTTGTGGTGCCTGCACAGAGCGATTTCAGGGTGTTGGCCGTACGCGCCGTTCAGAATAACGACCAATATGCAGAGGTGCAGTTTTCTGACGCTATAAAAGTTGGTCAGGATCTGAGCGGACTTATCACCATCAGCAACATGGCCGAGCCTGCCTTTACTATTGATGGCAGCGTGATAAAAGTTTATGCTCCGGAGTCGCTGGAAGGTAACTATACCGTAAACGTAAGTCCGGGTATTGAAAACATCAGCAGTAAAAAACTTACAAAATCTTATACGGCAAACGTTTTCTTCGAGAACCGTTTACCGGTGGTGTCTTTTCCGGGCAAGGGCGTAATATTGCCTGATTCAGGAAGGCTTACCATGCCTTTCGAAGCGGTTAATCTTCGGGCGGTTGACGTATCCATCATCAAGGTATTTGAAAATAATGTACCGCAATACTTTCAAAGTAATGGCTTTGATGGCGGAATGTCTTTACGGCAGGTAGGCAAACCTGTAGTGCAGAAAACCATCAGGCTTGATCAAGATAAAGGCCTTAACCTCGGCAAAAAGAACCGCTTCATGCTGGACGTTGACCAGTTGCTGCATACCGAGCCGGGCGCAATTTACCGCGTGGTTATAGGTTTCAGAAAAGAATATTCGCTTTACAATTGTTCAACCGGTGCTGCCCCGCAAAGTAACGACGATGAAGATGGGTATGATTACGAATATGGCGGCGATAATACCAGCAACATCAGCGATGAGGACGACGAATTTTGGCAGCGGTATGATAACTTTTATCCGGACGATTACCACTGGAATGAGCGTAACGACCCATGCAGCAACTCCTACTACACCAGGCAGCGCTGGGCTACCCGCAATGTTATGGCCTCCAACATTGGGCTTATAGCAAAACGCGGTGCCAACAACAGTATGCTTGTAGCGGTTACAAACCTGCTTACTGCTATGCCAATGCCGGGCGTAGAGCTCGAGTTGCTGGATTACCAGAAGCAGGTATTGCAAAAGGTGACATCCGACGCTAACGGCTTTGCCACTATTGCCTTAAAAAGAAAACCATACCTGTTGGTAGCCAAGTACAACAGTGAGCGCGGATACCTTAAACTGGATGATGGAAGTTCGTTACCGCTTACAAGGTTTGATGTAAGCGGCGAGCCAGTGCAAAAAGGATTAAAGGGCTTTATTTATGGTGAGCGCGGCGTATGGAGGCCGGGCGACAACATATACCTCACTTTTATTCTTGAAGACAAGCTTAAAACCTTACCCGAAAACCACCCCGTGGAATTTGAATTGTACAACCCGGAAGGACAGGTTTATAAAAGGATTACGCAAACCAAAGCTGTTGATGGTTTCTACAGCTTTCATACAGCGACGGAAACTTCATCGCCCACCGGCAATTGGCTTGCAAGAGTAAAAGTTGGCGGCGCTACCTTTGAAAAGACTATAAAGGTGGAAACTATTATGCCGAACAGGTTGAAAGTGAACCTCGACTTTGGCGGACGCGAACAGCTTATAAAAGGCAGCGATATAAACGGTACGCTAAACGCGCGTTGGTTATTTGGTGGAGCTGCGCAAAACCTGAAAGCTAAAATTGATGCGTTCGTATCAGCGCGTACAACCACCTTTAAAGGTTTTGACGATTATATATTTGATGACCCTACCCGTGCTTTTAATACACAAACACAAACTGTGTTTGATGGACGATTAAATGCGGACGGTACGGCGCCGATAAACCCGGACATTAACGTTGACCAGCAAGCGCCAGGGCGTCTACAGGCGAACTTTGTGGTTAAGGTGTTTGAACCGGGCGGAGGCTTCAGCATCAATCAATTATCGCTGCCTTATAACGCTTACCCTGCTTATGTAGGTATCAAAACGCCGGCAGGCAGTGAGCTTTCAGGCATGCTGGTGACGGATAAAGAGCATACGATAGACATTGCAGATGTTAGTGCCGACGGTCGTCTGCTTGGCGGTGAGCGCAGCATTGAACTGGAGTTGTACAAAATTCAGTGGCGCTGGTGGTGGGATCAAACCGGTAACGAACTGAGTAACTTTACACAGGATAAGTATAATAAGCTGGTTAAAACAGCCGTGGTATCACTAAAAAACGGTCGTGGCAAGTGGAATTTGCATATTAACAAAGCCGACTGGGGCCGTTACCTCATTAAAGTACGAGACCCGGAAACAGGTCATTCAACAGGAAAAACGCTTTACGTAGATTGGCCAAATTGGTCTGAAAGGTTGCAGCAGGACAATCCTACAGAGGCGGCTATGCTCTCATTCACGGCTGATAAAGAAAAGTACAAAGTTGGAGAATCTGCTACACTTACTATTCCTACTGCAAGTAACGGCCGTGCATTGATCAGCTTTGAAAACGGCAGCAAAGTCATCAAAACTATATGGATAGATACCAAGAAAGGGCAAACTCGCTATTCATTTAAGGTAGATGAAAGTATGGCCCCTAACGTGTTTGTAAACGTAAGTTTACTGCAGCGGCATGCGCAAACAATTAACGATTTACCTATACGCATGTATGGCGCTATAGGGATTGATGTGGAAGACCCGGAGACAATTTTAAAACCGGTGATTGAGATGCCCAATCAGCTAAAGCCAGAAACATCTTCGGCTATAACAGTCTCTGAAGCGTCAGGCAAAGAGATGACCTACACTATAGCCATTGTTGACGAAGGTTTGCTGGACATCACTAATTATAAAACGCCCGACCCTCATAATTCTTTTTATGCACGAGAGGCGCTTGGGGTAAAAACCTGGGATCTGTTCGATTATGTCATCGGCGCATATGGCGGTGGGCTGGAGCGCATACTCAGTATTGGTGGTGATGGCACGGCCGGCAACAACCGCAACGTATCAGTAAACAGGTTTAAGCCGGTGGTTAAGTTCTTAGGGCCATTTCACCTTGCTGCAGGCGAAAAGCAAACACAGCGATTTACTTTACCCCAATACGTGGGCTCGGTAAAAACCATGATTATAGCCGGCCACAACGGTAGCTACGGCATGGCCGAAAAAGCTGTGGCCGTTAAAAAGCCGCTAATGATATTGGCGACCCTGCCGCGCGTTTTGGCACCGCGTGAGCAGGTACAATTGCCGGTAAGTGTTTTCGCGCTCGAAAAGTCAGTGAAAAATGTTAGTGTAGAAATACGTTCAAACGCATTCACAAATGCCAATAATGTACAGCGTCTGACATTTACCAAAACCGGCGACCAACTGGCTACCTTCAACCTCAACGTTAAGGATATGATCGGCGTTGGTAAGGTAATGGTCATCGCGCGCAGCGGAAATGAAACAGCTGCTTTTGATATTGAGCTCAACATCCGCAATCCGCATCCGCCTATAACTAAGATAATGGAAGCAGAAATAGCGCCGGGTAAGGCGTGGAGTGCTAACTACCAATCCATCGGCATGGCCGGAACCAATAAAAATACGCTCGAGGTATCCTCTATCCCATCGGTTAATCTTGCCGCGCGGTTGCAATACCTTATTGAGTATCCGCATGGATGTATTGAGCAAACTACATCGGCTGCTTTCCCGCAGTTGTTCCTTTCACAGCTACAGGACCTGTCCGACAGGCAGACTGCCGAGATACCACGCAACATCAGGGCGGCTATTAATCGCATCAATGGCTTTGTCACTTCGGATGGTGGCTTAAGTTATTGGCCGGGTTATGGCGATGCAGACGAGTGGGGTACTAATTATGCCGGTCACTTTATGCTATTGGCACAGTCCAAGGGTTATAGTCTGCCGGTAGATTTTATAAACAGATGGAAGATTTATCAGCGGAACGCCGCGCAACGCTGGGCGCCGGATACACGTAGCTTTTACGGTGCAGACCTGGTTCAGGCATACCGGCTGTATCTGCTGGCTCTGGCGCGCGCGCCAGAACTGGGCGCTATGAACCGCCTGCGCGAATTCCAATACCTGAGTGACGCTGCCAAGTGGCGCCTTGCCGCTGCTTATAAGCTTGCTGGTCAGCCTGAAATTGCGCAGCAACTGATAAGAGGTTTACCGTTTAATATAAAACCCTACAACAGTATGTCGGGCACTTATGGTTCTGACCTGCGCGACCAGGCCATGATACTGGAAACACTAGTGTTACTTGGCCAGCAGCAACGCGCCGCCGGCTTGGCCCGCACCGTAGCGGTACGGCTGTCGCAACAGAACTGGTACAGCACCCAGACTACTGCTTATGCACTTGTTGCCATATCTGAGTACTGCGGCGTGAATAAAACCGGTGGTAAGATGAATTTCATTTACCAAAATAACGCTACGCGCAAAAACGTGCAGGCAAATAAATTTATATGGCAAACACCTGCTGCCGATGGCGGTAAACAGTTGGCCGTTAAAAACAACGGTACCAACAGGCTTTATGTACGCTTGATACAGCGCGGTCAACCTGCTAGCGGCAGCGACGTGCCAGATGTTATCAACCCTGACGTATTGGTGATGCGGATGGCTTACTTCACTTTGGGTGGCAAGCCTGTGGACCCAACCCGGCTTAAACAAGGAACTGATTTTGTGGCACAGGTTACGCTGCGCAATCCGGGTAAGCGCGGTAGGTATGAAAACCTTGCGCTATCGCAGGTGTTCCCTTCCGGTTGGGAAATATTGAATACTCGCTTACTGGATAATGAAGAGGCGTTTAAATCGTCGACTTCTGATTATCGGGATATACGTGACGACAGGGTAAATACCTATTTCAGCCTGGGCGAAAATCAGGAAGTTACTTATTATGTGATGCTGAATGCTGCATACGCAGGCAAATTCTACCAACCGGCAACAAATTGCACGGCAATGTACGATAACAGCATAAATGCAACCCTTAAAGGAAATTGGGTTGAGGTTGTTAAATAATAAAATGACGTTTAGAAATTACGTGATACAAAAAGGGGCCTTACAATCGTAAGGCCCCTTTTTGTTTTAGTATTTGGTTCTTAAACTATTGCTTTTTAGTTAGCGTAGCCGAATAGACGTCAGCATCAACTAATTTGGAAAAAAACTCTACCATTTCCGGATACATATCTTTCGGATATTTACCATCATTCATTTGCACACGACGATGGTATACTAATTTATTACCTGTTAAAGTCATTAAAATATCCAGTTTCCCAAAAGGCTTCTCTATATGCAAGTTTAAAGGCAATTTTTGATAGCTATAATCGGCAGGCAACAGGTAGGTTATTTCGTCATCATCTACAAAGCCACGCTCTATATAAATATCAGTTTTTCGATTTTTTATGTCCTTTAAGTAACCGCGACGTCTGTTGGTAAGATTAGGCAAGAAGTACATTTCTTTATTCTGAAATGACGCATAATCCGGCGCTGTAAAATCCAGTTGTTCGTCTATCCTAGGGTTGATGTCTTTTACTGCTGATAGCGTAAGTTTTTTTACGTAAATGTTATTTACAGGATAATATTGGGGAAGTTTCTTTAATCTTTCCTCCTGCGAATCCTCATAAAGGGCAGTCCGGTTATCATACTGAATTCCACTGTAAACAGTGTTTACATTTGCTGATAGAAGTCCGTCCTTGTCAATAGTAGCAACAACTTTTCTTGTCTGCGTATTTTGTTCAACAGTATACTTGGGCGTATGCAACAAAATCCCTCCCTGCTGCGTGCAGGCCAAAACAACACGATCATCAGTAAAGTCACCCAAATAGCCGAAAGGTATTTTTTGATTAGTGCATTCCAGCCATGTGGTATCATTTTTAAACGGAAGGCATAATATCACGTGGTTTCCCTGGTTCATGCTCGCAAAATCCTTGTCAAAGCTTATCTTCTCTTCTCCTGCTTCTACAACACAATACCATGACTCAATGCCAACTGCTTTGAACAGAGCCTGAGTATAATTTACTAATGCCTTACAGTCGCCATAACTTAGTTTATCAACGCTTGTTGCGGTAAAAGGCTGATAACCGCCTATACCTACTTGTACGCTGATATATCGAGTACGCTGCTGCATAAACTCATAAATCACCTTTGCTTTTTGCTTAGGATCAGATATATCTTTTACCAGCGCTTTTACTCTATCAACAGTTTCAGGAGGTAACGCGTCACGGCCGTTAAGCAATTGGTCATATGTCCATTTTCCCAGCTCATTCCAATTGCTGAAGTTGCCTTTATAAGCACCGTATGAAAACTGAACAGGCGCCATTTTAACAGTCGGCAAATAAAGTTCCGGCTGCGGGCTGTAAGGCTCAAATCGAAGCGCGTTCAGGTTGTCAACCTTCCAGGTGTATGTCTTTAAGTTTTTTTCCTGCCCCTCCGCAGCAGCGGTTGGGAGGTTATATTGCTTAAAACGTACTTTAAAGTCAGGAGTGCTTGCAAAAGTGAAACTGCTTTGTTCTACGGCAACGCCGTAACTGTCGGCAGGGTGCCAGCTTCTTAACGCCAAAGTTTGCTTTACTTTTTGCTGATATTCGTATTCAATGGTGTACGGATAGGTTGTTATCGCAGGCTTGTAGTGCTTTACGCGGGTGTCCTCAAATAAGGAAAAGTCTTGCCCTGCATAAGAGTCCATGAAATCGCGCTCACTTATCTTGGCTATTGACTTCCCAGATTCATCGTAAACAGCTCCTTTAATATATTTTATAGCACTCAATTTGTCGTAATAAATCACCATTTCCGCCTCATCTTCACCGCTGCTGTTCAATATAGTTATAGCTTTGCTTACTGTAAGTGTTTGAGCGCTGATATCCTGAACTTCTAAGCGTACATTGTGCTTGCGTACTACCGCTGATGCGTAAGGCATCAGTTTTTTATCAATTGCAGAAACGGCGTAATTTTGCTGAGCATTCGCACGTACGGCAAATACTATCAGCATTAATCCAAATAATAAACGCTTCATTAATTTTTCTTGAATACTACGTCGGCTTTCTGCATGTTAATCACTTGGCTGTAAAGCTCCTTGATGTAAGGATATTCAGATGCGAAATACACTGGCTTATTAAATTGCAGCATGTGTGAAAAGGAGAACTTATTACCGTCCGTATGAAAATCGGTTATAAATTTACCTCCGTTGTTGGGCAATGCTATACCTTTATTCACGGGTGCATAATCAACTGTATACCCCTGGGGTAAGGTGATGTTTAAAGTAACCACATCGTTTGAAGGCAAACCCAAATCAACAGGATAACTGCGTTCATTCATCTTAAATGGATTCACCGTTATGTGATTTAAAAGAAAAGGGTTAAACGCCAATCTTTGGGAATTTAATTGATCATAAGCATCAATTTCCACTTCATACTTTTCTACCAAACCCTCATCTATATCGTCCAACTGCTCAATTTTTGCATTAATGATTTTAACACGCGGCAGTTTTTCGTCCATATCTTCAGTAAATTCCTCAACCGTGCTGAATTTTTTTATGGCTTTGCGGCGCGTAAAAGCTTTATAACCTAATGAGTAACGGGTAAGGGTACCTTTTAACTTTCCGTTATCCTGCAACACCAATTCATATAGTTCGTTTGATGCCTCTTTCTGGTTTGACAGGTCAATCCAGTACGACGGTTTGTCAAAACTCATAACCCTGCCCTGATCGTTAAGGCAGATCATGGGCAACATACCAAAGGCAAGCAATGGGTCTGTTGCATCAAGCAGGTAATCCTTACCGTCGATAGTAACTTTTGCGATTACATAATTAAACTCGTTAATAACCGGAAATATCTTGGTAACAGCACCATTTTGCCTTGTAGATAATATCACGGGGTCGGCATTCAGCCCTGCGGCTTTTAATGCAGCTGTTAAACACAAATTAATGTCGGCACAGGTACCACTATGCGATTCATAAGGCTTTCTTATACCGTCTGAATAAATTCCAATAAACTGATTCCATTTTATATTTTGCTGGATATGGTGATAAATAGCCTTGGCCTTCTCCATATCAGTTGTTTTGCCGGCAAGTATTTTCGCAAAAACGTCTTTAAAGAAGTTTCTTTTCACTTCATGACCAAAATAATCACTTGCGCGTAATTCACGGTCAACATCTTTCCATTCTTTACTGATTTTGTTTACTGTTCCTGTTTGCAGGTCTGTCCAGTCAGTCATTTCGAAATACACTGCCGATCTGAAGTTTTTTGCTGAGGTCATGTATTCTTCTTCTTTAAATGCGGGTATATTGGCCATAGCGAATATCATGTTAGAACAGTCGCACTTCAAACCACCCGCGCTGAAGCATTCCCGCTCCAGCTTGGCCTCGTATTTTTTGTCTTTTAACAATTCCAGATTGCCACGTAACGAAATGTTGTAATTGTAAATACCCGGAATGTGCACCTGATATTCAGATAGCATCTTTGGTATTTCGGACTGAAAATCCCAATTATGAAATTTAGGTAAACGCGGGCTGCGCAGATGGTATTTGTATTCGATAACGCAACCGTCATGTAATCCCGGAATAGCAAATTTCACTTCACTCCAATACTTATTTTGTTTTACAATAAAAATATTTTTTGCCTGCAGTTCGGAAGTTACTATGTTGCCCGAAGCCTCGCGGTAAGTGGTTTTTGCCACAATATCCGTAACTTCTTCAGGCGTTTCGCTATCTACATAAATTGGTATAGATACGTTGCCCGCCTCGAAGCCTTTGGCATCGAATATTTTTATCTTAACATGATAATCATGCTCTACCAATATGTGGTCATTAGTGCTTACCCAAGTATTTCCGTATTCGCGGAGCACCACGGCATGGGCTGATGTATCACCATTGTAGGATTTCATGGATAGGTCGTCATGCAAAAAAGTACCGTACTGAAAATCCTGGGCAAAAGTAGTTGCAGTGCTAAGAATAAGCACCGCGGAAAAAGCGAGTAGAAATTTCTTCATTTTGTGATAAGTTCAATTAACTAAGAGACTTTAAAAATAATATTTTTTTGTTGAGAGAAATATATGTAAGCGATAAATAATTTTCAAGGATGTGATGTTAACGGTCAGTTTTTTTGATAACTACGTCGGCTCGCTGCATATTGATAATTCTATTAAATAACTCTTTAAGCTGCTGATATTCATCAGCGTCATAAACGGGTTTGTTGAGTTGAAGCATGTATGAAAACACCAGTCTGTTATCAATAACTGCACTATTTATAACAAACTTGCCGCCGTTATCTGGCAATGCCAGGCTTTTTACCTCGGGTAAATATTCAATAGTATAGTTAGATGGGAAAGAGATACTGAGCGACAATATATCAATGGTTGACGTTCCCATATCTACAGGATAGCTCCTCTCTTTCAACCTGAATGGGTTGATGGTTTTTCGGTCAAACAAAAAAGGATTAAATGCAATCTTCTGATGTTGGCCTGAATCCACCAGATTGTACTCGACATTATATTTTTCTGTTAAGGGCATTTCCAGCGAATCTAGGTTTTCAACCGTAGCGCTGCCTATATTCAAGCGTGGCGAACTGCTATACCTTTCTTCCACAAACTCATCGAAAGTACTGTATTGGCGTATTTGAGCGCGCCTATCGTATGCCTCAAAACCGCGGGAATAACGTGTGTACTCACCTTTAAGTTTCCCTGTTTCTGTAAAAGTCAAATCATATACGTCTTGCTTTACCCTTCGCTGGCTATTAAGATCAACCCAGTAAGATGATTTACCTTCGGGCAAGGCCCTGCCATCGCCATTAAGGCAGCGCATAGGCAGCATGCCGAAGGGAAGCGTGGGGTCAGTAGCATCAAGAAGATAACTGGCTGTATCTATATTGACCTTTGCTATTACGTAATTATAATCTGTTAGTAATGGATAATTTTTATTTACCACTCCATTATCACGGGTAGAGAGTATAACCGGTTCGGCATTAATTCCGGCGGTGCGCAATGCGGCTATGAGGCCTAAGTTAATATCGGCACAGGTACCACCGCGCGCCTCGAAAGCTTTATTTATGCCGTCACGGGTGTAAATGGAGACAAAGTTATTCCAGCGCATGTTCTTTTGCACGTACCGATATAACTGCATGGCTTGGGTTTTCTTATCCAGCGTGGCTATTTGACCGCTTACATTTTTTAAAAATTTCTTTTTTAGCTGCGTACCAAATGATTCTTCCTTCCACAGTTTGTCTTCGATATCACTCCAGTCCTTATCCATTTTTAGCCTACCAGTTTTGGTCAGCCTGACATCATCATCTAACTCAAAGTAAACTGCCGAGCGGAAGTTCTTTGCGGCTGTCATATAATCTTCCTCCACAAATGCAGGTACATCTCGCATGGCAAATAATTTACGAAGACAATTTACAGGTACGCCGCCAATAGACACACAGCTCCCTGCGCCATAGGCTTTATAATCCTTACCATCAAGCGGCTGTAACTTACCTCGTAAAATGAATTTATAGTTTAGTGTGCGAGGAATAGTTACCTGGTACGATGACCACTTTTTAGGAATGTTTGATTGGAAATCCCAGCTCCTGAATTCCTGAATGAATGGGCTGCGCAAAACATACTTGTACTCCACCACGCAGCCGGGTTTGAGTGCCGGCATAGCAAAACGAACCAAATTCCAATGGTCATTCTTTTTAACCGTGAATATCTCTTTAGTATTGAGCTCCGTTTTTGTGGTAGTGCCGTCAGCATTTTTTATAATGGTAAATCCCTGTATGTCCCTGAGCTTTTCATCCTCCCTCGCTCCTACATATAAAGGCACTTCTATATTTCCGGAATCAAAACCCTTACTATCTAAAATTTTTATCCTGACATGATAGTTAAACTCCACCTGTATGTATGGGCTGTAAATGAGGTAAGCATCTCCATACTCATTAAGGACTACGGCATGGGCGGAGGTGTCTTTATTGTACGACGTCATGCTCAACTCCTCGGCACTGACATCACCATACTTAAAACTTTGCGCTTTCGCAATGATTGTAGAAGCAATCATTACCAAAAGCAATGAAAAATACTGTAATAAATTACGCAACAAGGTCTGATCAATAAGTTGCGTAAAGGTACTTAAACGGTAGATATTTTCATAAAAAATCCCCGCGGTTAAAACCGGCGGGGATGCTTGTTTTGTAGTAGTAATTAAAGTATTTAAAGGATGGATTTGAAAACACCACCGTCAGCCCTTAGAGCTGCGCCATTGGTTGCAGCAGAAAGCGGACTGGCTACGTAAGCCACCAGATTAGCAATTTCATCTACCGTAGCAAACCGTTGTATGATAGATGAAGGGCGGGCAGTTTTAAAGAAATCGCTTTCGGCTTGCTCCAAGGTTTTGCCTTGGCTTTCCGCAAGTCGGCCAACAAAGTCGTTTACTCCTTCTGATCGCGTTGGCCCTGGTAAAACAGAGTTTACAGTTACGTTGCTACCTCTAGTAAGCTCGGCAAGGCCACGGCTTATGGTAAGCTGCGCAGTTTTGGTCATGCTGTAATGAATCATTTCATCAGCAACATTCAAGCCCGATTCGCTTGAAATGAAAATGATGCGGCCCCAGCCTTTTTCAAGCATTTTTGGGAAGTAGGCACGCGATAAACGCACACCGCTCATTACATTCGTCTCAAAGAATCTGGTCCAATCTGCATTAGTGATATCGGTGAAACCTTTAGGTTCAAATATGCCAGCGTTATTGATTAAAATATCTACAGCTGGTAGTTTTGCAGCCACACGTTCTGCATCTGCTGATACTGAAAAGTCAGCGGCAATACCTTTAACGTCAGCATTAGGTACTTCAGCTTTCAGTTTTTCTACAGCTTCTTGCACACGGCCTTCGTTACGACCATTTAATATAACTATAGCGCCCTCGGCAGCAAGACGTTTGGCAATGGCATATCCTATGCCTTGGGTAGAGCCGCTTATAAATGCAGTTTTTCCGGTTAATTGTAAGTCCATAATTCAATATGTTTTGTAATGCAAGTTAAGGCTATAATTGCTCATTTATGTTTTAGCAAAGTAAAATGAACTGCCTGATGCCGTTTACTTACAATCTACCTTTGAGTACTTAACCGAGTATGCTGCAGTGGAATCCGTTTGTTGTCTGCCTGTTTTCGGGTTCACCACGTATGGCTTTTGAGAAAGCTGGTCGCCTTTAAATTCAAACTGAACCGCCATGGTATCTTCAGTGCCTTCCTGCTTAAAGGTCCATATAGCTTTAATAACATCGCCCTGCTTTACGCCCTCTAACAAACCTTTGCGAGCGTCTTTTTCTTTTGGCAGCCAATTTAATTCGCCCGATACCGCATCGCCATTTAATACCAGGTGAATTTTTGTGCTATCTACATTACCAGCTCCTTCTGTACGTAGAAAACATACCTCGCCGTTGGAAACGTTGGAAGCATCGGTGTTTGATGCCATAGGGCTATCAGTTACTGCTGTACTATCTGCATTATCACCGGATTTGTTATTACCGTTGCAGGCAGATAATAAAGCTGACACGCTTAAACAGCCTATAAAAAAGAAATTTTTAGTATTCATAACATGCTAATTGTTGATGTGCATTAAACACGTTCACAACACAAATGTTCTCGAACCGAATTTCAATTCATCAAACCTTTGGCACGATTATAGCTTTGGTTAAAATAACATTAACTAAAATGAAAAATATGAAAAAGGTAAGTTTGATAGCGATGGCATTGAGCGCAACATGTGCGTTTAGCTATGCAAAGATCAATGACAATCATAAGGCTGATAAACCTGCAATTAACACCATTCAGCAGGATACAGTGCCAGGCAAAACAAAATCTAAACAAGTAAAGCCTGATAGTACGCCGGTAACACCAGCCAACCCTAACGCGCCTACAACAACGCCAGGCACTACTCCGGTTACTCCGACATCGCCTACTGAGCCGACTACAACGCCGTCACCGGTGCCACCAACATCACCAACACCGGTTCCGAATAACCCAACAAGCCCTACCACACCATCGTCACCTGGTACCACAACTACCAGTCCAACGGTACCATCAACATCACCTACAACCCCAACCACTTCACCAACCACGAGCCCTACTACAGCTCCAACTACCAGTCCTACTACAACGCCAACTGGTGGTAGTGGCAGTCCTCAATAATAAACGACAATAGTATATATCCAGCAGGCCCTGTAAAGGGCCTGCTTTTTGTTGTAATGAATTATTGAATTGTAGTTTGAGGCCTGTTAAATGTGCAAAAAAGTGCAAATGTTAAAAAAACATAGTAACTTTTTTGGCTATTTGTTCGTTTGTTAACTACAAAAATATATGTTTGCCTATCATAACAATTCGTTAAAAGGCATTTACTTAATTGAAAACAATTTAAATTCTAATTATGGCAACTAAAAACGAAGGTGCTATCACCGCCTATTCAGTAAAAACAAAAACCAAAAATGTACCTATCATTGACCCTGTAATCGACGTAAAATCAGGGAGATACATTGCAACAGGTGTTGACAAAGATGGCAATAAGCTTGCTGCTATCTTGGGTAAAGCTAAAGCAGAAGAGCACATTAAAAACGGTGCTGCAAAAAAAGGAAGTGGTTGGTAGACCTTTAAAGTCTTAGATAAACAAAGCCTGTATAAAGATTATACGGGCTTTGTTTTTTATAGGCCTATTACGCTGTATGGCACGCGGATAGCCTTTACGCGGTAAAAATACGGATCCATATAATCGCCTTTACAATCCCCGATTCCGCAGCCCGAAAAATTAAGGCAATAAGTAAGCAGTAATTCGTTACGCCCGTTCACGGCCTGTGGATGAATTGCTGGTGTGTAGTAGCGGGCGTAATTGCCATACAAATACTCTTTTATTTCATACACTTTTTTAAGCGGCGTAAATGGCCCTGTAGGTTTATCGGCTGTGGCGATGTATATATTACGCTTATCGTCACACAAGAATCCCTGGTCCATTGTCATCAGTATATATTTACCGTTTAGATAGCTTACGTAGCAGGTTGCTTTACCCTCCGTAATGCGTGCTGCTTCTCCGGCTGCGGGTTTTTCTGCCCAGTCGTTTCCGTTCCAAAAGCTCCATTGCTGAGGATCACTGACAGGAAAACGTGCCACGTGCAAATTCGACCCATAGCCATGGCCCGTTCCCTTTACCCCGAAGCTATATACGTAATCATCATCGGCTTTCACCATGCCTGTGGAGTACAAAATCTCCACCTGTCCGCTTAAACCGCCTGGTAAAGTACGCTGCGCCTGCCACAAGGTATCTGCACTTTGGGTAAGCATCCATAACGATTGGTTTTCCGGGTTCAGGCCATTGCCTTCGCCCACATGTACATACACTTTGTTGCCTATCTCCACACCCGGGCCTGGCCATGCAAAACTATTTTTAGGCTGGATATCTACAATTTGCCTTGGCTTGTTTTGAGCACTCCCTTCACGCACTATGTTAGGCGCAGCCGTGCTGTTCCAATTGTCGGCAGTGGGTTGTAAAAACATTGAATTGCCGTAATTAAAAAAGTCTTTGCATTTAAACATGCCGTTGGGCTGCAGCATGATGCCATCCCATGCGTCCTGTGTGACCCAAAGCACTTTACCTGCGTTTGGGCCCCAGCTTAAGGGTATGCTTGTCCCTTCATCAAAGGCAACAGAGCCCTGGTTTTTAAGATTTCGGTTAAAAAAATTGACTACTTCGTCATCACGATAAGGTAAATCGGTTTGACGATTAAGCTTCCAAAACGATGCTTTATTACTTTTTACAGCACTTTTAGTTAGCTTTAATGCACCCGCAATAGTGGATATACAGGTGTTTGTAGCTTTATTTTTTATTTGATATTTATCAGGAGTTCCGGCTACTGTAATTTGCCATAACTGTTGGTCAGCGAAGGTTTTGTCTTCAGATTGCTGAATAAGTCTCGTGCGTTTTGCCGTTAAAAGTTTGCCGCTAAATATATTGCGTAACTTAAAATATTTTATGCCATTTGAGGTATTAGCGTATATGATGTGCCATTTAGCCCAAGGATCAATATCCCCCGCTGGTTCCGCTTTTTTTTGAATGTCAACTACTCGGCCGTTATCATACTTTTCATTAAAATGGATGTCGCCGGATACGGCTATCAATTGATGATTAGCAACAGATGATATAGTGACTATGCCGTAATCAGGAATGGCCGGCGCTGCTATCCTCTTATTAGAATTTGTTCTTGCGGCGATGAATAAATTTGCCGTAAATAAACTGAGAGATAAAAGTAGTAGAGACGCTCTTTTCACAATAATCAAAGTAACTTAGGGGAATTATTAAACCAGCTTAATAAACTTATAAAACGTTTTAGCTATAGTTGTTAATTAAAGGCACACGTGCTTTATGTGCCTTATTTTTGGTTTACAAATGGTTTATGATCCAAATATAGATATTTATTGTGCGCTAAGACAAAATTCAACAAGCTATTTTTTTAACATTAGCTAAATATTCCACATTTTGTTTTGCAAAAGGTTTATTCTTAACAAGATAATAATGCAACTCCAGCCAACATCAAAACTTTTCTCCAATCCCTAATCCGAATAATGCAAAGTCATATTTCACAGGGTCAGCAGCATCAAATGTTTTTAACTTTTCGGTAAGTTCAACGGCAGTTTGCCAGTCTGTTTGTTTGCGTGTTATCAGCAATAGCTTGCGCGCTACCCTGTCCACATGGAGGTCGCACGGGCATATCAGGTCGGCCTGGTTTATACGATCCCATATTCCAAAGTCAACGCCGCAATTGTCTTTACGGACCATCCAGCGTAAAAACATATTCAAACGCTTACAGGTAGATTTTTGCGAAGGCGATGAAACATGCTTTTTGGTGCGGTGCGGATAATCTGGCAGCGAGAAAAAATATGAGCGAAAGTGATCGAGCGCATGCTCAACAGTAACATTTAAAGAGCCTGCGGGTAAAAATGCATCTTCCAGTGAGTCAAATTTTTCGTAATGATACCTGAAGAAGGTTATGAAATACAGCGTATCAATATCATTAAAAGTACGATGCTTAAAATTCAGCAACTTTTTTAGGTCGGGGTCCTCGTGATTAATGATAAAATCGTACGGGGCGCCGTCCATCAGACTGATGAGCTCCTTGCATTTCTTGATAATAGTAACTCGCTGCCCCCAGGCAAGTGTAGCTGCCCAAAAGCCCATTATCTCAATATCCTGTTTCCTGGTAAAAAGGTGCGGTATACTCACCGGATCATTTGCAATGAATTCCGGCCGGTTGTACTGCGCTACTTTAGTATCGAGAAAGGCTTTTAGATTATCCATATTTAGAGTCAAGAAGCCAGAGGCAAGAGATAAGAAAAATCAGGGTAAGAATTTTTATTTGATCCAGTTTCTTGCCTCTTGCATCTAATTTCTAAACTAAAGCTCTCTTTAAATCATCCAACAAATCGTCAATATCCTCCACTCCTACGCTCAAGCGCAGCAGGCTATCTACCACACCCACTTTTTCGCGTACCTCTTTAGGTATGGAGCCATGCGTCATGGTAGCGGGATGATTGATCAGCGATTCTACCCCACCTAATGATTCGGCAAGGGAAAACACCTTGAACGAGGACGCTATCTTGAAAGTGTCCTTCAATGTTGCTTCTTTAAGCTCAATCGAGATCATGCCGCCAAAATCGCGCATTTGCTTTTTAGCCACATCATGACCCGGCGCATCTGCAAAGCCTGGCCAATAAATTTTGCCCACTCGTGGATGGTCCTTCAGGAACTCTGCGACTTTACGGCCGTTTTCGCAATGAGCTTTCATGCGCAGGTGCAGGGTTTTGATACCGCGAAGCACTAAAAAGCTGTCCATTGGCCCTGGCGTAGCGCCGCATGCGTTATAAATGAACCACAACTTTTTGTATAAATCCTCATCGTTGAGCATCAATGCACCCATTACAACATCGCTGTGGCCGCCTATATATTTCGTGACAGAATGCATCACAATATCAGCACCTAAATCAATCGGGTTTTGCAGGTATGGTGAGGCGAAAGTATTATCCACCACCAGCTTCACCCCTTTTTCTTTCGCAATGCCGGCTACCGCAGCAATGTCAACTATCTGCATCGTAGGGTTAGTCGGCGTTTCCACCCAAATCAGCTTCGTGTTATCGTTGATGTAATTGCGGATGTTTTCCGGATCAGCGAAACTGACAAAGTGAAACTTAATGCCGTAATTGGCGAAGATCTTGGTAAAGATCCGGTAAGAACCGCCATACAAGTCGTCGCCGGTAATTACCTCATCGCCGGGTTGCAGCAACTTCATCACCGCATCGGTAGCACCCATACCGCTCGAAAAAGCCAAGCCGTACTTAGCATTTTCTAAAGCAGCAAGGCAATCTTCCAACGCTTTGCGGGTTGGGTTAGTGCCGCGTGAATACTCAAAGCCTTTGTTATCGCCAGGCGAGGCCTGCCAGTAAGTAGACGTCTGATATATGGGCGTCATGATAGCGCCCGTAGTTGGATCGGGCTCCTGCCCGGCATGTATAGCTTTGGTTGCGAATTTCATTTTTTTAGTGGATTGTGTTGATTAAGTTAAAAAGTGAGTAGTTTTTAACCACTTACACTTCAATCTTTTTACTTTTTAAATATTGAATGTAGCCATGGATTAATTTAAGGCAGATTTCATATTCCAATAAAAAGGATGCTAATACGTCGTCGGAAATTATCTTTTCGTCAGAGGCGATAATTAGATGATCAAGCGTTTCAGATAACGATCCTCTCGCAATTATGCAAAAACGAATATTATCTTGATAGTGAAAACGGCCGTGACCTTCCGCAATATTATTACCTATAGAACGCGACGAACGAATAATTTGATCTGCTAATCTAAACTTTTCATCTGACGGAAATGTCTTTACTAAATCAGATATAAGATTTCTGATTTTTCTTGACTGCTTCCATGCTTCTAACTCAGTAAAGGACGCCAATTTAAAAATTTGTCATGTTAAGCAGAGATAAAAACCATTCACTACTCACTTAATCAACTATTCATCATCAATACGCCCTTGCAAACAGCACCCTTTGTGTTGATGGTTTCCCTGTGAGGATGCATTTGCCTTCTTCCTGAGGATTGTTTAACGGGATGCAGCGTATGGTTGCTTTTGTTTCTTCCTTGATGCGTTGTTCGGTTTCTGGAGTACCATCCCAATGCGCTGATACAAAACCTGGTTTTTCGTCAAGTACACGTTTAAATTCTTCGTAGTCGTTTACTTCAACGGTATTTTCTTCGCGGAAGTTATAAGCTTTGCTGTAAATATTACGCTGAATATCTTCAAGCAATCCTTCAATTACTGCTGCCAAACCCTCTTGATTTACAGTTTCTTTTGTCTTGATGTCCCGGCGGGCAAGCTCAACAGTGCCGTTCTGCATATCGCGGCTGCCTATGGCTACACGTACCGGCACACCTTTAAGTTCATACTCGGCAAATTTAAAGCCTGGGCGCTGTGTATCGCGGTCATCAAATTTAACTGAGATGCCTTTAGCCTTAAGCTCTGCGCTCAGTGTTTTAACATAGGCGCTGATGTTTTCCAATTCTTCGGCGTGTTTATAAATAGGTACAATCACCACCTGTATCGGTGCAAGTTTCGGTGGCAATACCAAGCCGGCATCATCAGAGTGTGCCATAATTAACGCCCCTATCAAGCGTGTTGATACACCCCATGAAGTAGCCCAAACATAATCCAGCTTACCTTCTTTATTGGCAAACTTCACATCAAAAGCCTTGGCAAAATTCTGACCTAAAAAATGTGACGTACCAGCTTGTAAAGCTTTACCATCCTGCATCAAAGCTTCGATACAGTAAGTATCCAGTGCACCGGCAAAACGTTCATTAGGAGTTTTACGGCCGCGCACTACGGGTAAAGCCAGCCAGTTTTCGGCAAAGTCGGCATACACTTCGAGCATCTGTTCTGTTTCGGCAACAGCTTCTTCAGCAGTAGCGTGAGCAGTGTGCCCCTCTTGCCATAAAAACTCACTGGTACGCAAAAACATACGTGTGCGCATTTCCCAGCGCATTACGTTGGCCCACTGGTTAACCAGAATGGGTAAGTCACGGTAAGATTGTATCCAACCGCGGTAAGTATTCCAGATGATGGTTTCAGATGTGGGACGGATAATTAACTCCTCTTCCAATTTTGCATCCTCATCTACAACAATTTGCCCGTTTTCGTCGTTCTTTAACCTGTAATGTGTTACAACGGCACATTCCTTGGCGAAGCCCTCCACGTGGCTGGCTTCTTTTGAGAAGAAAGACTTAGGTATAAGCAACGGAAAATAAGCGTTGCTATGGCCTGTATCCTTGAACATTTTGTCCAACACGGACTGCATTTTTTCCCATATAGAATAACCATATGGCTTAATAATCATGCAGCCTCTTACGGGCGAATATTCGGCCATATCAGCTTTTATTACTAATTCATTAAACCATTGCGAATAATCTTCGTCTTTACTAATAATGCCTTTGCTCATTTTATGAATTTGGAATGGATTTTGACCCTAGGATTAATATCTAATGCCGCCAAATTTATAAATTTATCGGTTTATTTGAGTTCGAACTTTTACTAAACATATCAATGAAACGTAATATAACACTGGGTATCGCGCTTGTAAGCGCTATTGCCCTAAGCTCCTGCTCTACTACCAGGCTTGCCTCCAACCAGAGTTTCAGTGACGACGACATGTACCACACACAGGCAAAAGCCGGGGATGCACCTGTTTATGCAGCGCAGCCCGTCTATCGTGATGACAATCCCGGCGCGGCGTCAGATGGTTATGAAGATGATTACTACACCAATGATGATGAGTATTATTACTATGACGATTATTCATCGCGCATTAACCGTTTCGGTTATTTTTCGCCGTTCGGGTATTATGACAATTTATATTATGGCTACGGCTATGGCAGCGCGTTTAATTACGGCCCTTATGGTTATGGTGCCGGCTTTGGTTATGGTTGGTCACCGGGCTGGAACGCCGGCTTCAGCTTAGGTTGGGGTAACTACTGGGGTAATTACGGCTATTCACCTTTTTATCCTGGCTACTACGGTTATGGCTACGGAGGTTACGGTGGCTTAGGCTATTCTTACTGGGGTACCGGCTGGGGGGGCGCACCTTACTGGGGTGTTTATTCGGCATACCGTTCATCAGGTACACCACGCCCTATGCGTGGCAACGGCAGTCCACGTGTTACCGATGGCCGCGGCCGGGTAACTGGTGCCGATAGCTATTATCCTAATCGTCCAAATCGATTAAGCGGATCAAACAGCGGTGCTGCTGGTCGTCCAAGTAATGGCAATGGGCGTCAACCATCTAATGATGGCCGTGTAACCAGACCTGTAAGAGAGGCTCCTCGCCCAACTTACCAACCAAGTGTTGAAAGATCTTCACCTCCTCCAAGCAGAAGCAGCGGCGGTTCATCAAGTGGTGGCGGTTCGCGTGGCGGCGGTGGTGGTCGTCCGGTAAGGAATTAATAGGTAATTTGTAGTAGCCAATTTATATAATCTAATAAATGAAAATCAAATATATAGCCAGCCTGATTGCTATAGTAGCTATCAGCAAAAACAGCTTTGCGCAATATTCGCAGGATGCGATCAGGTTTTCAACCACAGAAACAGGGTCCAGCTCGCGTATAAAAGCTATTGGTAATGCTAACACCGCCATTGGCGGCGACGTTACCAACGTAAGCGGCAACCCGGCAGGTCTTGGGTTTTTTACACGATCGGAACTCAGTGTTACGCCAGAGTTTGGGATCTATAAAGCACAAGGAAATTATCTGGGCTTTACTTCAGACGACAAAAAAAACTCAGGAAATCTAAACAATGCTGCTGTTGTTTTCTATTCACGTTTGAGCACTCCGCAAGGTGCAGATAAATCTAAGGGATGGTTAAGCTTAAATTTTGGACTGGGTTATAGCAGGGTTCAGGATTTTAATAGGAATTTGACTTACGGAGGCACTAACACCGTTAATTCTATTACTGATTATTACGCAAATAGAGCTAACGAAAGCGGAACAGATTTAATTGGAGATTGGGCCTATGATCAAAAATTAATTGACCTTTACAATACGAGCGACGGCAAGCAATATTTAAGCAACGTTTTAATAAACGATGATTTAAATGCCCAGCAACGTGGCGTCATTACCAGAACCGGAGGGCAGTCTGAATTTAACATTGCTGTGGGTGCCAATCATAGTAATAAATTTTATATAGGCGCTGCGATAGGTATTACGTCATTAAGATATAAATCCGTACAATCATTCGATGAGACAGGAACATTATCGTTGTCCGATAACAATGATGATAACAGAGAGTTTGCTTCATCTTTTGTTCAAAATCAGTTAACTCGCGGTACTGGCGTTAATATTAAACTAGGCACTATATTTAAACCTGTTGAAGAATTACGTGTTGGTATTAACTTCACCTCTCCAACGTGGTATAGCATGGAAGACGCTTATAGCGAATCGTTGTCGACAACAGTGGTTGGAGACCGCACAAACATCAATGTATCAGACTTATATATTTTTAATTATAACCTCCGCACACCTTTAAAAATTGCAGGTGGACTGGCTTACTTTATAGGTAATTACGGCTTCATTACCGGCGACGTGGAATACGTGGATTATAGCTCGGCTCATTTATCGTCAGATGATGGGTACTTTGACAGCTCTTTGCAAACTAATGGCGTGGATGATAATGCCGACATCAAAACACTTTATCAAGGTGCTGTAAATACCCGTTTTGGTGCTGAGGCACGTTTAGGCAAATTTGCATACCTGCGCGGTGGTTACAATATATTTGGCAATCCATCTAAGGATAACGGATCAACCATCAAAACTGCGTCAGGGGGCTTGGGCTATCGTTCCGGTCATTACTCTGTTGATGCTACTTACCTGCATCGCACTGGTACGCAAACGTTTTTTCCTTATGAGATCGGTAATGCCAGTCCATCAGCTGACATTAAGAACAAGAGTGATAACCTGTTCCTGACTTTGAGCTACAGGTTCTAATTGTCTGAACCAGAATTCTTAGAATTTGAGAATTAACAAAATTGTTTGTTATGAAAAATGCCTCGCTACTAAGTGAGGCATTTTTCATTCTGAGTATTCTTAAATTCTAAGAATTCTGGTTCAAACACTCAGTCTTCATTCACGAAAGAGCGCAGCATCCAGGTATTCTTTTCCTTAAACTGCATGAAGCGATTTACCATATCATTGGTGCCATCATCGCCTGCGTCGGCGGTGATCTGCAGTATTTCGCGCTCCATTTCAATAAGCACTGCCATATCAGCTATGATGGCTTTCACCATGTCTGTATCTTTCATGCCAATGGTATTTATTTCCTTCAATTTAGATTCGCGGATATAATCGGCATAAGTGCTATGAGGCGGCTTACCTAAGGTGAGTATACGTTCGGCCAGTTCGTCAATAGTGGTCACAGCATCTGTATAAAGTTCTTCGAACTTAACGTGCAGCGTAAAAAAGTTTTGCCCTTTAATGTTCCAGTGGCATCCGCGTAGTTTTTGATAATGTATGTGATAGTTTGCAAGCAAATCATTCAACATATCAACTACAGGCTTAATTTCCTGCTCTTCGAGGCTTATTTCTTTTGCGTCCATAAAATATTTGTTCTTTGTTGCTTATAAACATAAGGCCCTATGCAATGTTTGCCCGGCAATAGGGTCTTATTAATTAATATCTGATATTTGCCACCGATGATAACTATCCACCCAAATTTTCGGCATGCTTTCGATGGTGCAGTATGGCGCATGGAGGTAGATGAAGATACTCACGTGCTGGCCTTAGAAATAAGGAATGAAGCGTCTAAACAGGTAAGTTTTGCAGCAGTCGACTTATCACAAGGAAATTTGCTTTTCGAAGGATTGGTGATGAATGAGCGTTGGCTTTATGGCATGGAAGCGGCCACACGGGGTGCATTGTTATTACATGGTTACGAAAGTCAGTCGGCGCCGGTACATAAAGGCATTACCGCTATTGATGAGCGAAGCGGCACAGTGCTATGGGGAAATTATAACCTCACCTTCGATGTGCTGACCCCGGACGGGCCTGTACTTCACGATGGTCTTTTCACACCGCCCAAATGTTACACTTATGATGCACGAACAGGCAAGGCTATAACCCGCGTGAATATTAGCGAGGTGACAGCTGTTGAATCGAGTATAGCGGTACCAGATATATTGTTACCCGATGACTATCGTGTAAAACATTTGTTGCCTGCCGGAGCGGAAGGGCCTGTACATTATATCGGCTATAATAGGTTTAGAATTGTATCTTTGCACGTCCGCAACGGACGCGTACTCAATCAGCGTTTATATATTTTTGATGCCGATGATTTAGTGTTTGAAGATTTATTGAACGCCGATATACAAAAATTACAGCCAGAGGCGTTTGTATTACATAAAAACCGGCTCATCTATCTTAAAAACAAAAATGAACTAATAGTTTTTGCCTTTTAAGTACCAGATTTTTAAAGAATTATGAAGTTAAAGCTCGCGTTGCTATTGTTTTTTTCTACAGCTTTTGTTCCTGTATTTGCCAATTCATATTTAGATTCTATTGGTGTTGAGAACCAAAACGGAAAAAAGATTATTCTACATAAACTCGATCCCAAAGACAATTATTACTCTATAGGCCGACGATATCGGGTTAAGCCAAACGTAATTATCCAGTATAACAATAATGCGGCCCTGCGTGTGGGTGGTATCATAAAAGTGCCAACTGATTTGCCGTTTAATGATACTGACCAGGTAGCAACAACTACTAACCCTGCTCCGCAACCAGGCCAGCAGGTGCAGCAGCCACCGGTAACTAATACACCAACGAACAATGTACCGGCACCATCAACAAATACAGATGCCAATGTGCCTAATGTGCAGGACTATAAGGTAGCAGCCGGCGAAACGTTGTATGCTATTGCACGTCGTTTTAATACCAACGTGCAAGACATCATAGCCCTTAATAAGCTTACCTCGAACAAACTGACGCCAGGACAGGTGATTAAAGTACGCGCTAATCAGACTATTCCTCCGGCCCCAGTGGTTAAAGAGGAACCTATTGCAGCTGCAGTACAGGATTCAACCCAACCAACTGAGCCCGATACCACAGCCGCAGGTGCACGCCCCAATAGATATGGCTTATTTGAGAAAAATGAAAAAGGTGTAGCTACGTGGATTGAAGAGGCTGAGCTTGACCCGAAAAAAATGCTGGTATTGCACCGCACCGCTCCTATCGGCACTGTGATCAGGATAAGCAACCCTATGACAAACCGTACTACTTTTGCTAAAGTAGTAGGCCGGTTCACTGAAAATGAATCGACAAAAGATGTTATCATCGTAATGACCAAAAATGTAGCGCAATCATTGGGCGCATTAGATAAACGGTTTCAGGTGACATTAAGCTACGGTACTCCTAATGAATAAACCTTTTGTTGTTGGCATAGCCGGTGGCAGCGGCTCTGGCAAAACTTTCTTTCTAAAATGTTTTTTAAAACACTTCTCGGCAGAGGAAGTGGCCCTCGTTTCGCAGGACGATTATTATTTCCCGGTAGCGCAAAACATGACGCCCGAAGAAAATAAGCTCTATAACTTTGATTTGCCCGACACTATTGATCATGAGCATTTTGAGGATGATATAGAGGCGTTGATGAATGGACAAAGCATCACCAAGCAGGAATACACATTTAATAACCCTAACGCTGTCCCAAAGCTGTTAGAAATCAAATCGGCTCCCATTATAATAGTGGAAGGCCTTTTTATCATGCACTTTGGAAAAATAGCCAATATGCTCGACCTAAAGGTTTTTATTGATGCTGACGAAGACATCGCCCTGCAGCGAAGGTTGAGACGTGATTTGATGGAGCGTGGTTATTCAAATGACGATGTGCGGTATAAATGGGTAAACCACGTGGTGCCGGCTTACAAAGAATACCTGCTACCTTATAAGGATCAGTGTGATAAAGTGATTACCAACAACACCCATGTGGCGGAAGACATCATTTACATAACGGAGTGCATTGCTACTGAATTACGCCAAAAGCTATTCAGCGCTTAAACATTCTTAAAACAATTTTCTTTTTACGAGCATTATTTAATCAGACATTAAAATAAAACAATCATGACTGATTATAATAATAACGAGGAAAATCAAAAACCTGATGCCTACCGCATTGAGGACGACCATAATCTTGAAGAAAAAGACCTGAAAAAAGGTCTATTATCAGGCGAGGAAAAGGATGTTGATGCCGAGGGGATGGAAGGTAAAGGCATGGGCGGCCACAGGTTCGGCGAGGAAAGCAACACCCCGTCCGGTGATGATGAGAATAATCCATCGCGTACTGCAGGTTACCGCAATGAATATTTCCGCCGTACCGAACCTTCGGACGAGCATCCGGAAAATAATAATTTTAAAGACCCAAATCAGGAAGGCGAGCCGGACTACCATCAGGGAAAGGAAGATACTAACCCGAATAACGGGTAAGTTTCATAATAAATTTAAACAAGAATGCCTGGTAGCGATTTACCAGGCATTCTCGTTTTATATGTATCATCTCAAATAAACATAGGTGATTCCATCGCCTCCGCGGTCGGCATGCTCATCTTCCATGCGCTCTACCTGGTCATACTTGCGCAGATAATCGCGCACCAGTTTACGCAGAATGCCATCGCCTTTACCATGCAGTATTTTGATGTTGTTAAAATTCATCATCAATGCACGGTCAAGCACTTTTTCTATAGTATGCAGCGCTTCGTCGCCTCGCATTCCCCTTACATCCACTTCCGGACTAAAACTGGAGTAATCACTGATATTGGAGCTCAAGCTGCGTCGTATCTCTTTTGGAACCGATGATTTTGACACCTTTTGTACCCGTTTACGCTTGGCTACCGTACGCAGATCGCCAATTGCTATAACTACGTTGTCTTTGTTTATCTCTATTACCTGGCCTGTTGTATCTGAGTCGTTTAGTTTTACCCAGTCGCCCTGTTTTATCTCTTCTTTATCAGGTGCCCTAACCACTTCCTGCTTAACGGAATTCTTCTTCAGCTCAGTAGTTAAATTTTCACGTAGCTGCCTGGTTATTTCTTTGTCGGCATTGTTGCTTTTAATTTCAGCAATGGTATTCTCAACCAGCTTATTCGCGTTAGTAATGATGCTTTGTGCCTGCTGTTTAGCTTCTCTTATCAGGGTGTTTTTATTTTCCTCCAGATAGGTTTTAAGCTTCTCATTCTCGGCCAGCAGGGCATTTACCTGCCGCTGCTGTTTATCAAGCTTTACGCGGGTATCAAATATTTCCTTCTTTTCGCGTTCAAGGTCAACAAGCAGAGTATCTACCTTTTTTTGCCCGGCACTGATTTTGTTTTTGGCTAGGTTGAGCACATTTGAAGGTAACCCAATTTTCTGCGCAATTTCAAAAGCATAAGAGCTGCCGGGCTTGCCCACTTCTAAAATGTAGAGCGGTTGCATCTCCACATTATTAAACAACATGGAAGCATTTTCCAGGCCCTCGGTATTGCTGGCAAAGATTTTTAAATTAGAGTAGTGCGTAGTAACCATTCCTTTTACCTTTTTATGGTTAAGCGACTCAAGTACAGCTTCGGCAATTGGTCCGCCAAATTGAGGGTCGGTCCCGGTACCAAACTCATCAATCAGCACGAGGGTTTTGCCATTTGCATGCATTGTAAAGTGCTTCATTTTAGACAAATGAGCACTGTAAGTACTCAAATCACTTTCGATAGATTGATCGTCGCCTATGTCAACAAACAGCTGTTTAAACACTCCTACCCGGCTGGTATCATCTGCCGGTATTAATAAGCCAGCCTGAACCATCATCTGCAGCAAGCCCACGGTCTTCATACAAACTGATTTACCACCAGCATTCGGCCCGGATACCACTATGACACGGTCCACCTCATCAATACGAACATTAAGCGGTACAACCGTTTTTTGCTCCTTTTTAAAATTGAGGTATAGCAGCGGGTGCCTCGCGTTGGTCAGTTTTATAGATGCCTCGTTAACAAGTTCGGGCAGGTTTGCATCAATATCGATAGCGAACAAGGCTTTGGCCCGTACAAAATCCAGCTTGGTTAACAAGCTGTGGTACGAAAGCAGCAAAGGCACATAAGGCCGTAGCTCATCGCTAAGAGCGGTAAGTATCCGTACAATTTCGCGGCGGCGGTCAAACTCCAGATCACGTAAGCGGTTATTGAGCGTAAAAACTTCCTCCGGTTCCATATAAACGGTTTGCCCCGAGGCTGATTCATCATGCACAAAACCCTTTATCTTGCGCTTATTTTCTGCAAGCAGCGGAATACATAAACGGCCGTCGCGAACTGTAAGCGAACCATCGGCCGTCCAGTTATTTGCACTGGCATTCTTAAATATCTGGTCAATCTTGCGGCGGGCCTCCTGTTCAGCTTTGGCTATGGCGCTGGTTATTTCCAGTAAATCGCGTGAAGCATTTGGCCGTATCTTACCTTTTTCATCAATTACCTGCCCTATTTTTTTAACAATTGCTTTCTCAATAGGCAGATGTTCAAACAAAGCCTCCAGGTTGGGGTATTGCCCTTCACGTTCGTTGAAATAACCTATAACGGCAAATACTGTGGCCAGTGAAGCCTGTATCTGGTAAAACTCCTCTTCACTTAAAAAAGCTCCCTCTATACGGGCCTTATTAGCCAACGACTTAATGTCAAAGAAATGATGGATAGGAAGGGCTGCGTCATTTACCAGTATATTTTTAAATTCGGCTGCCTGGCCGAGAAATTTATTGATGAGCTCGAAATTATTCATTACCTGTATACGGTCAACCATTTGCTGGCCCATAATACTCAGGCAATGTTCTTTTATCAGCTGCTTCACCTCGGTAAAACCAAGCTTATCAGCACTATTTTCAGGATAAAACATTAGTAAACTTAAAATGCGGGTTATTTTACATTTACCCGCGATGATTCTTTTTGAAAAGCCCTATTAAGCGAATCGGATTTGGTCTGAAGTTTTTTGGTCACCTCGTCATAAATCGCTACCAGCTTTTTGGTGTTCCTTGTATAATATTCAAAACTACGGTTAAACGTAGCAGAATCTGTATGATGTTTTTTAAACACAAACAGGTATTTGGCCGTACCATACTTGTACAAACTGTCGGGCTGGGTGGGTATTGTAACCAACGAGCCATTAACAATATGAATGTCGACCATGAGATCAGCCATGTGTTTTTCATCGATAATGCCATCCGGCGTTCCGTCGCCGCATGAACATAAAACCGTCAAAGCTGAAAAAAAGAGAAATATATATTTACGCATTATTTAATTTAGCGGCTTAATAAGCAAAATTACGTATAAATGAGCATTGCAGATAACATACGCGCTTTAAAAAACGAAACAGATGCCATAAATGTTGCCTTGCTGGCGGTTTCAAAAACTAAGCCTGTTGAAGACATTATGGAAGCGTATGATGCCGGACAGCGTTTGTTTGGTGAAAACAACGTACAAGAACTGGCCGAGAAGTATGAAAAGCTGCCTAAAGATATTGAATGGCACCTTATTGGTCACTTGCAAACTAATAAAATAAAATACATTGCGTCGTTCATCAGCATGATTGAATCGGTTGACAGCATTAAACTGCTTACCGAGATTAATAAGCATGCACTAAAAAACGACCGGGTAATTGATTGTTTGCTGCAGGTTTACATAGCCGACGAAGAAACCAAGTATGGCCTGCAGTACGATGAGTTGATTGAATTGCTGAGGTCAGAGGAATTTGCTTCCTTAAAGAATGTGCGCATTCGCGGCCTTATGGGCATAGCTACCAACACAGATAGTGAAAAGCAGATCAAGGAAGAGTTTTATGAACTGCGTACCTTGTTTGCCGGCATAAAGCAAAGCTATTTTGATAACGAGGATAGCTTTAATGTACTCTCTATGGGCATGTCTTCAGACTATAAAATAGCTATTGAGCAAGGCAGCAACCTGGTGCGCCTGGGTAGCACCATTTTTGGTAGCCGCATAATTAAACATTGGAAAAATAATTAAGCATGAACTTACACTTGAGGGTAGCCGTTAAGGATGATTGCCGGCGAATACTGGAGCTTATAAATGAGCTTGCCCTTTATGAAAAAGCACCCGAAGAGGTTACCATCACCCTAAGTGAATTAGAAGAAGGCGGCTTTGGAGCGCGGCCAGTATGGAAAGCTTTTGTAGCCGAAATAGATGGATTGATTGTAGGCTTTGCCTTATATTACATCCGTTTTTCTACCTGGAAAGGCAGCCGCTTGTACCTCGAGGACTTTTATGTAACGGAAACTATGCGCGGCCGGGGAATTGGTAAATTGTTATTTGACCGCATTGTACAGGAGGCAGCAGAGTTAGGCTTTAACGGCATGAGCTGGCAGGTGTTGGATTGGAATGCGCCCGCCCTCAACTTCTACGAAAAATATAATGCTTCGATAGATGCCGGCTGGCTTAATGCCTCGCTGAGCAAAGAACAATTGGCAAACTTTTAAAGTTAACCTTTATTATGAAAGCAGCTTACTTGATTATTTTGGCGGCGATGGCCGGTTTGGCATCATGCCAATGGGAGAAAGATGATAAAAAGGTTAAACCAGATATTTATACTGATACGCTGACCTATAAGTATGATACCATTAAGCGCCGGTCTGCAGATTGCGGTGATAAACCGGACAGCACTTGCACACATGTAGAGATTACCTACCCTGTTTTTAACAGCGCGCCTGTGCTAAACGACAGTATATCGAGGAAGTTGAGATACATGTTTGCCTATAACGGCGAAACAGACAGCACGCTTAACCGTTATGCGGACAACTTTATTAAAGGTTATACTGAGTTTAAGAAGACTGATCCGCGTTCGGTAATGTATTTTGAGTTAGAGAGCTATGCTCATGTAGTCCGTCAGGATTCAGCGCTGGTAACTGTAGAAGTTGGCGGCTACTCTTATCAGGGTGGCGCGCATGGTGCATCTTTCACTACCTACATTAACTGGAATGCTAAAGACAATAAGAACATAAAATTAAGCGACATACTTACCGATGGATATAACAGCAAATTGACATCTGTTGCTGATAGTATATTCCGTAAGGATGAAAAGCTGGAGCCTAACCAACCGCTTGATAATTATTTTTTTAAGGATAACAAGTTTGCGCTTAATGAGAACTTCCTTATCACGCCACTTGGTTTAAAATTCCTATACAATCAATACGAAATAAAACCTTACGCGGCGGGCCAGACAGAGTTGCTTATCCCCTATCAAAACATCAGCTCACTGCTAAAACCCAACACCGTAATTTCACCATATCTTAAATAATTAAATGCTCGTTTTCAAATTCGGCGGCGCCTCGGTTAAAGATGCAGATGGCATAAAAAATCTTGCCCGTATAGTAAAAGACTATCAACAGGAAAAATTACTCATAGTGGTATCCGCCATGGGTAAAACTACCAATGCCCTCGAAAAGCTTACGCGATCTTACACATCACAAACCGACGACGTACATGATGTATACGATGAGGTTAAGACTTATCACTTTAATATTTTAGAGGAACTGTTTGCTGCCGGTCATCCTGTTTTTGACGAGATACAAAATACTTTTGTAGAGATTGACTGGATGATAGAAGACGAGCCGCATGACGATTTTGATTTTATTTACGATCAGATCGTATCTATCGGTGAGTTGGTGTCTACCCGTATTGTCAGCGCATACTTAAAAGAAGTGGGCCTTAACAGTAAGTGGATAGATGTACGCGGATACGTTCACACGGATAACACTTATCGTGAAGGTAGAGTGGACTGGGTAAAAACCCGCGCTTCTATCCAACAGGATATTCCTGCTTTATTAGACCAAGCAATTGTGGTAACACAAGGCTTCCTTGGTGGCACGTCCGAAAACTTCACTACCACCTTGGGGCGCGAAGGATCCGACTACACGGCTTCTATTTTTGCAGCAAGTCTTGCCGCAGAGTCGGTAACTACCTGGAAAGACGTACCCGGTATACTTAACGCTGATCCAAAGTTGTTTACCGACACAATCAAATTTGATGAGATAAGTTATAATGAGGCTATAGAGATGACTTATTACGGTGCGTCTGTAATTCATCCCAAAACTATAAAGCCATTACAAAATGCGCGCATACCGTTGTTGGTAAAATCTTTTAACAACCCCGAAGCGCCTGGTACAACCATTACTGAAGGGGTAGTTACAAAGTTTGAAAAGCCTGTTATTATTCTGAAACAGAATCAGGTTTTATTGTCTATCTCAGCAAAGGATTATTCATTTATTACAGAAGGGCATCTTAGCGAAATTTTTGCTGTGTTTGCCCGCCATCAGGTTAAAACAAATGTGTTGCAAACCTCGGCCTTAAGTTTTTCGGTTTGTTTAGATCACAATGCTGACCGTTTCGAGCAATTACTGAGCAGCTTGAATGAGAGCTTTAAAGTGAAATACAACGGCGGACTAAGCTTGCTAACGTTAAGACATTGCAAAAACGATTCGGTACAGCAATATACCAGCGGCAAAGAAGTATTGCTTGAGCAGCAGAGCCGTAATACTTATCAGTTCGTTTTAAAATAGCAGAAATACTTTCACATACTAATTAAAAAAGAGGCCGGTAGTTTTTACCGGCCTCTTTTATTCTCAAGCTATTTAGTGAATTAATCCAATACTAAAACGCCGTCGGCCATAATCTGTACCTCCTTTTGGGGTTGGGTAATCTTGGCGATCTCTTCTTTACTTTTACCTGCATCAGCTGCAAAATGCTGCAGGCGCTCAACGGATGTTGTTTTTATCTTAGCTGTTCCTGCAACCACAACTGTTTTACCTACAATGTTCTGCGGCATAAAAAATGCATAGTCGGTAAAGCGCACCATTATTGGTGACCCGGCTGTTTGCAAAGTCATGAAACAGCCTTTCTTCTTACATACTTCCACTACCTTTCCGGTAATTTTTCCATTATATATCGAGTCAGTAGCAAGCTTATCATTTAGGTCGCCTAATTTTATAGCTTGGTCGGCTGTGATCTTGTCGCCATAGGTAATGCCGGGTGCCGCTGGTGTGATTTCGTCCTGTGCAAACGCGCCTATGGTCACCCCAAATACCATCATAATTCCTATCAAATATTTCTTCATGATTGTGATGTTTCAGGCAAAAGTAATAATTAAACCGGGCTGCTAATAAGTATTGGTTATATTTGGTTATGAAAAAAAAGTCTGCCTTTTCTGTTAGAACAGCTATAACCAACATTGTTCTTATTGTGTTGGGTATCCTATCGGCCGCCTTTGGTTTAAAAGGATTTTTGCTGTCGAGCCATTTTATTGATGGTGGGGTAACCGGTATTTCCATGCTGATTTCCGCTAAATTCGACATTCCTATATCCATACTGATTTTTATAATCAACGTGCCATTTCTGTGGTTGGGTTACAATAAATTAGGGACGCTGTTCGCTATAAAAAGCACCACCGCTATAGGCGGTTTGGCCCTTGCGCTGGCTTTTATCGAGATGCCCGATATCACTTCGGACAGGTTACTTACAGCGGTTTTCGGTGGCATTTTTATAGGCGTGGGTATTGCCCTTGCTATACGCGGTGGCGCCGTATTGGACGGCACCGAGATAGCAGCGCTGCTGGTAAGTAAAAAGGCCCAGGTAGTAAAGGTGAGCGACGTAATACTTATCCTCAATGTATTTATTTTCGGCACAGCTGCGATGGTGTTAGGTCTTGAACGGGCCTTGTATTCCATACTTACCTACCTTGCCGCATCAAAGATGATTGATTTCATTCTCAATGGTCTGGAGCAATATACAGGTATCACAGTGATCTCCACCAAGAGCGAATTGATAAGGAGAATTATTACCCAACAGTTGGGTCGCGGTGTTACCATTTATCAGGGCAAAAGCGGTTATGGTAAGGATGGAGAGATAAATGACACGCGTGATATTGTGTTCACGGTCGCTACACGGTTGGAGGTGCCATCCATCAAACAGGTTATTTTAGAGGTTGACCCTAAAGCTTTCATAGTGCTGCAAAGTATTGAGGATACCACAGGTGGACTCATGAAACGTAAACGTGTACATTAATGCATGACCGACTGCTCGCCCATATACGCAAGTTTGTAGCGCTGCCTGCCAAAGGCGACGAAGTAATAAAAGACAGCTTCAAGCTTATTAAGGTAAAGAAGAAAGCTTTTTTATTGGAGCCGGATAAAATCTGCAAAAACAATTACTTCGTGGTGTCGGGCTGCATTCGCATGTACTTTATCAATCAAAAGCTTAACGAGCACATTACACAATTCGGCATAGAAAACTGGTGGATAACGGATCTGGAAAGCTTTAGTCAGAAAAAACCATCGAGGTATTATATACAGGCCGTGCAGGACAGCGTAGTACTTAGCATTGAAGCATCTAAGCAGCAGGAACTATTTGCGCAAATACCAGAGATGCAGGCCTATTTTAAGCACGTTTACCAACGTGCGTTTATAGCATCTCAACGCCGCTCCGAATTTATTTTGAATATGAGTGACGAAGAGCGTTACAAGCACTTTATGGAGTTGAACCCGTGGTTTCTGCAGCGTGTACCACAATATATGCTTGCATCTTATTTAGGTTTTACACCGCAGTTTATGAGCCGGCTCCGCGCTAAAAAAGACTGATTTTCTTAAACTGGTTTCATTTTTTGAGGCCTGTTCCGTGTGCAACTTTGTGATATCAAAAACACATAAATATCATGAAAAAGAGAGCACTTCTTAATGAAAGCGAACCTGCCGCTTTCAAAGCCATGTATCAGTTGAGCACCTTTGTACATCAGTCGGGATTAGAACAAGGTCATATTCACCTTATAGAAATACGTACATCGCAGATTAACGGCTGCGCTTTTTGTATTGACATGCACACGCGTGATGCACGCCAGCATGGCGAAACTGAACAACGTATTTATGCTTTAAGCGCCTGGGATGAAACCCCATTTTATAACGAAAAGGAACGAGCTATTCTCAAACTCACTGAGGAGGTTACGCTCATACGAGGTCGTGTATCTGATGAGACGTACACTAATGCCGTAAACCTTTTAGGTGAAAGTTATGTAGCTAAGGTGATTTTGGCGGTTGTCGCTATAAACGGATGGAACCGTATAGCGATAGCAACTAATGCACAGCCGGTCTTAAATAAATAATCGACACCATACCGCAAAAAGGGAGAGCTTGATGCTCTCCCTTTTTATTATCTGCCGCGCTTGCGAACATTGTCTGCGTTTGATGTTTGGTCCGGCCGTTGGCCGCCCCCGTTTGATATACCCTTACTTTTAACTGTTTCGCGATAATTATTTAATGCGCGGTCGGCAGTTGAATTTCCCTGAAAATTGCCTGTACTTCTCAAATCTTGACTCTTTTTCATAACGGTAAAATTTAATTAACAATGCGGAGCAATTATGCGCTCCTTCATTGATCTAACAACAACTATACCGATTATTCTTTACGACGCAGAATTACCCGTTTAAACCACGAGCCTATACCCTCTTTTTTTTTGTTTTCACCCGACCCTATCAGGAAGCCGTAAGGCTTTAAATCAGGCACATTATCACAAATAATCTTAACGATGCCAAGCAATGGTATGGCGAGCACCATACCAGGTATGCCCCAAACCAACTCGCCCACCACTAAAGCCATTATAGTAAATAAAGGATTGATGCTTACCTGTTCGCCCACAACCAAGGGCTCCAGGATATAGGTCTGCACAAATTGTATAGTAAAATAGGTAGCTATTACCCCTATTACCATCCCTTGGTCGCCGCCTTGTATAAGTACTGCTAAAACAGTTATTGTTGTGCCGGTAACATTGCCTACAAACGGAACTATCTCTAATAAACCACATAACACGGCAAAGAAAATGGCATTTTTAACACCTACAATGCTGAAGCCTATGCCGTACATTACCCACAACATCATAATCATCATGCTGAGGCCGCCCAGGTATTTCTGCGCCACCTTTACTGATTGATGGATGATTGTGTCAGTATTTTTCAATTCTGAATCAGGTACTAGTTTTAATATGAACTTTTTAATATGGCTGCGATAAAACAGTAGCAGATACATATAAACTAATCCGAGCACCATGTTAACCGCTAAACCGGAAACTGTATTTAATACGGTTGCCGCGACGGTGCCGGCACTGCTGCCGCCGTCCTGGCTTTGTTGCTCAATAATTTTATCCTGCTGTGCTTCCGATATGCCGAGCGTATCGCTTATCCATCCTTTGATATCCTCGGCCAGGGCGGCTACCCTTTGCTTCATGACTGAAACGTCGCCGGCGAACTCTTTAAGCTGAATGGAGAGAATATAAAAAATGCTGGCTACCAAAGCAACCAGCACAAATACGGAAATAAAAGCCGAAAAAGCACGCTTTATACCTTTACCTTCTAGATAGTTGCTCAGCCCAATAAAAAGCATTGCTAACACACCTGCAAGGACTACAGGAGCCAAAAATTCTTTGGCAAAATAGAGACCGCCAAAAAGCAGAAACAAGAAAAAAAGCACGAGGACACCCCGCCATAATTTCTTCATCTCTATTAAATACGTTGACCGGCTAAAAATAACATCAGAAAATTAAATAGACGCTTTAATGCGGCGGGTGATTTCGTCAATCATTTCGCTGTCTTCAAAGCGCTCCTGTACGTCAACCCACTCATCGTTATCACGGTGTGATAACAGCGCAATGTGCTGATCGTTGATTTGCACGTCAAAGTTGTCACCGTTAGGTGTAACCTTAACAAATGCAGGCGATCCCCAATATTTGGTAGCAAACATTATGGGGAAATTAAGAGCTGCGTTCATAGAATTAATATTAGATGTAGTGTAATACGCCCTGACTGTTAATATTGTTTTAACAAAAGCTAAATATTTATCTCTTTATTCTGCTCTTGCGAGGCCGCCTCCGGCTCCTCTTGAGAGGCATGTTCTTCGCTGTTATTTTCGGCAATCTTTAGCTCTTCAACCGGCTCTTTATCGCCCCTGTTGCCAAACAGTTTTTTTCTGATAAAGCCGAAAGCACCAACTACTGCGGCGGCGATTATTTTCCAGAACTTAAGTATCATGGCCCAGAAACCCACTTTGGCCAATATTTTACCGGCTACAAGGCCACCTATGGTCCAGGCGGCAACGTCGTCTATTTTAGGGTCAAAGTCGGAGTATTTATTCCCTTTAGAAAACTCGACCATGTTTAGTACTTTAGGTATGTCAGCCTTTACAGCTGGCAAATCCTTCATGGTAGAAATAGCGTTTAAAACCAATACGCCTTTACGACCCAGTATCCTTATGTTATAGTTGAGAGTGTTTTGTCCCGACTCTGCAAACTTAAGCTCCTTAGCCCAATGAAGTATTTTACGATCAGCATCATAAAAAGGTTGTGATGCCCAGCCAACTAACGTTACAGCAGGGTAGCCTTCCTTTTTTCGTTCCTCATTGCCTTCAACCACATCGCTCTGCATGGTTTTAAGCAGATCGTCATAATTGATATCATCCGCGTCATCATCCTTCACGTAACCAATTTCGTCGTACTCTATATTGAACACATATCCGTTTTCATCAAGAATGCCCTGCTTTTCAGGCAAAACTAGTCCTAATGTAACGTTGTCGCTGCCAGGGTTACCCCACAGGTCAACGATAACATGCTCTGCCTGCTTAGGCTCCAGGTATTTAAAGCCTGCTGGCACAGTAAGGGTACCTACACCGCCTTTAAGCTGAACAGTACCATGTTCGTATTTGAATGACTTTTCAATCGAGTCAACAAGAGCAGCTTCATTTTTTTCCTGGGCAAATGCCGACATAGCCAGCATCATCGCCGGCGCAATAAGAAGTTTTTTAAACATGGATAAGGTTAAGATTATCTTTTAAAATACTTTACAATAAATAGAGCTTAAAAATATGAAATTTATTTAATTATAACACATTCGTTAAAAATATTTTAATAAAACCTAAAGTTTTGTAGCACCATGATAAGCAGCGCCTATCAAAGCTGCTTTATCATTAAGTATTATCGTAACGGGTATTTCCAGCAGCATGGTAGAAAGCCTTCCTGATTCAGCAAACGCTTTTCTGAAAATATCCTCATCCAGGTATTGAAGGTTTTTAGGTACAATGCCCCCACCTATATAAAGCCCACCTGTAGCCATAAACTTCAGGGCCAGATTAGCTGACTCCTGAGCCAGGTAGGTAAAAAACAGCGCAATGGTTTTTGCGGCTTCTTCGTACTTGTCCGCCCCTGCGCTGATAGCAGCCGCTTTACTGGTCGCCGCAATCTCTGCGTCTAAACTATCGCAAACCTGCATACCTTCTACCGAGCATAAATAGTCAAAAATGTTTTCTATGCCGCGGCCGCTCAAAACTCGCTCCCAGCTCACATGGCCAAATCTGTTTGCCAGGAACTTATAAACTTCGATGTCCTGGGCATTGCGTGGCGCAAAGTCGCAGTGTCCGCCTTCTGTAGCGAAGGGGTGATAATCGGTACCATCCCAATACAGACCTGCTTCACCCAAACCTGTGCCAGGTGCAATTACGGCCACATTACCGGGCTGGGCTGCTCCGGATGATGGCAGTTTGTAAAGATCGGTTCCGTTTAAGGCGTTAATGCTATACGCCGTAGCTTCTAAATCATTCAACAAAGCCACATTGATGTTATTGTAATGTTGCGATATAGAATGTGCAGAGATAGGCCATCCTAAATTGGTAAGCTGTACTGTACCTTTAATTACAGGTCCGGCTACGCCAAAGCATATCCTGTCGGGTTTTTCACCTGCCGCCAAAAAATCATCTATCATAGCTTCCATACTGTTGTACTCAGCTGTATGAAAAACATGTTCCTTGATGCTTTCCAAGCCCGCAGGCACTACACGAAACAGGTACATATTGGTTTTAGTGCCACCTACATCGGCAGCAAGCAACAAGGCGTTATCTTTTAGAGCTCTCTTTTCAGCGGCTATGGCAATATTCATCGGCGTCTATATTTTGTTCAGATACCAAATCTAATAAGCAGAACCAAAAAAACCAGCTAAATAAAAAAGGCAGTTATCATTTTCATGTAATAACTGCCTTTAAGGAATGATTTAAAAGATTTTACTTCGATACAGAGAAGGGTTTGTCCGTTTCGGCAACTCCCCTTTCCTTTGCAGGCTGGCCACTCATATCAAATACCAATGAGCCGCCCTTCATGATATCGCCATAAGTTACAAAGTTGTGTGTGTATGCCTTACCGTTAAGTGAAGCAGACTGTATATATACATTGCTGCTGCTGTTGTTTTTACCTTCAATTACAAATTTTTTTCCATTCTCTAAAGTGATAGTTGCTTTAGAAAACACCGGACTTCCGATAACATACTGATCGGTACCGGGGCACACGCTGTAGATGCCGAGGGCACTTAATACATACCATGAAGAAGTCTGGCCCTGATCTTCATCACCCGGGTAACCGTTTTCTGTCGCATTATAAAGCTTACTCATTACCTCACGCACGTGGAATTGTGTTTTCCATGGTTCGCCGGCGTAATTATATAAATAGGTCATGTGCTGTATAGGCTGGTTGCCATGAGCATATTGACCCATGTTGATCATCACCATTTCGGTCATCTCATGTATCGGGCCGCCGTAAGTACCCACCTTATATTTATTAGGTTCTGTAAACACCGAATCGAGCTTATTGATGAAATGCTGTTTGCCGCCCATCAGGCCTATTAATCCATTGATGTCATGGAATACAGACCATTCCCAATGCCAGGCGCTACCTTCGGTGAAAGGACCGCCCCATTCGATCGGGTCAAAGTTATCCGACCATTTGCCTTCGTGGTTGCGGCCCTGCATAAATCCGGTTGCGGGGTTATACACGTTCTTATAATTAAACATCTGGCGCGAAAAGATGTCCTTGTAAAAAGGTTTATTAGTGAGCCTTGCCAGCTCATAACCGCACCAATCGTCATAAGCATACTCTAACGTTTTCGCGGTTGCTTCGCGATGCTCCGGATAAGGCACATAGCCCAATTGGTAATATTCTTTCCAACCCTCGCGGCCATTGGCCGGCCCCCATGGGCCTTTGTTAGTGGCCTCGTGCAGGTAGGCATCAAGCGCTTTTTCAGGGTCGAAAGTACGGATACCTTTCGCCCATGCATCTGCCAGCAAGGAAATAGCGTGGTTGCCAATCATACTGCCTGCCTCACCCGGGAACGACCACGATGGCAGCCATCCGCATTGCTCCTGCGCATCTAAAAGGGCCTGCATATATTGCCCATGCATTTTAGGATACATCAAGGCATTAAGAGGGAATTGTGCACGGAAGGTGTCCCAGAAACCGGTATCAGTATACATATAGCCTTTATGCACCTTGCCGTCATACGGGCTATAATAATAAGCGTTGCCATCTTTATCATATTCAAAAAACTGGCGTGAAAAAAGGCTTGCCCTGAAAAAGCAGGAGTAAAATGTTGCCTTATCAGCCTCGCTTCCACCTTCAACCAATATGCGTGATAGGTGCTTGTTCCATACCGCAGCGGCTGCATTTTTGGTATCCTCTAGTTTTTTGAATTTACCTAGTTCGCGTGTAAGGTTAAGAGTAGCTTGTTCCGGGCTCACGTAAGATGAAGCCACTTTAGCCTGAACGCTCTCCCCGTCTTTAAATTCCAGGTAGGCACCTACCCTGCGCCCCATGATAGTGGTTGCTGCATTGTCGGTTTGTCCTTTACGGTCTTTCCATGTACCCCAGGCTTTAAACGGCTTGTCAAAAACAATCTCAAAATAGCTTTTCAGGCTATCGGTAAGTCCGCGGCCGTTATGTACATATCCGGTAATTTTACGTTGCTTGGGCAAAATCGTAATCTGGCTTACACCGGTATAGCCATCCAGCACCAGGTAGCTTTTCCCTTTAGGAAAGGTAAAACGCAGGTGCGCACCACGTTCAGTTGGGGCGATTTCTGTAAGTATATTGTTGTTAAACTTAACCTTATAATAGTTTGGCTTCGCGGTTTCATTCGCATGACTGAACTTAGCGCCGCGCTTTTCATCATCCAAAACCAGATTGCCCGTTTCGGGCATGAAAGAAAATACGCAGTAGTCGTTGGTCCATGAGCTGCATTGATGCGCCTGCTGAAAACCTCTTATTTCGTCTTTTTCGTATTGGTACTTCCATCCGTCGCCGTTATTGCCGGTTTGTGGCGTCCAGGTGTGCATGCCGAAGGGCAATGCAGTGGTGGGATAAGTATTACCCCTGGTAAGCTCAAATTTTGAATTGGTGCCCTGCAGCGTATTCACATACTTAACCAGATCCGGCTGCTGTGCAAAGGCAGAACCGGAAAGTAATGTGGCTGCAACAGCCGTTCGTAATAATTTCATGTAATTTTATTAGGGTTTAAATTAAGGCTTCAGATAAAATTGTGATGCTTTAAGCTTTTAGCAAAACTGCGTATTATTTCCAATAATAGCTTGATGTATTACTTTAAACAATGAGTGCATGGAATATCAACTATCCCATGCACTCATCTCTTCAATTGACTAAACCGGAAAGGAAGCTTAGCTGCTTTCCGGTTTTAATGTGATTCAATAATACAAAATCAAGCTAGGCGTACAAACATTGCTTCAAGTTTGTTACTTAGCCAGCTTGTCGCGAAGTTCTTTCATAAAGTAACCGCCTACCACACTGCGCGCCTGGAAACCTACCATGCGGCCATCAGTAGTTTCGTGCCAATCGCTCAACGGTACGCGTGACGATGTCTCCACAGCAAATTTATACACCGGCTTAACCAACGCATCAAAATCAGCCTGTGAACTGGTCATGGTAGCTGTCCACAAAATCCAGTCAGATTTTGTGTAAGTTTTACGGCTATCCAGCGGCAAACCGTATTCTTTTTGATGAGACAGGTAGTACTTTATCTCCTTATCGTATACTGCTTGAGGGAAAAGGTTTAAGTGCAACACTTTGTCCCAAACCATATTATATTTTTGGCTCCAAGTATCTTTGTTATCAAAAACGAGTGCATAATGATCGCCGGCGTCGTCTTTCTCCATCCATTTGGCCACCATTTCTTTAGCCATTGCACTGTATTTCTGGGCAGTTTGCTTTTCGCCAAGCATATCTGCCATTTGTGCATAAGCGCCGATAGCTACAATAGCCTTAACCGAAAGGTTGGCATTGTGCGCAAGGTGACCGGCAAAGTCATCAGTACATAGCTGGTTGCCCGGATCGAAACCTGCTTCGGCAAGGTAATTGGTCCAGGTAGTGAGTGTTTGCCAGTGTTTTTTGGCATAAGCAGGATTTTTCTCAGCCTTGACTATTGCAGCTGCCAAAATCACCATATTACCGCACTCTTCCACCGGCATGTCTTCACCGTAAGTTTGGCCGTTAGCGAGTGGATAGGTACCTAAGTCATGGGCTGCAAAAGGCTTTTTCCATTTACCGCTTTCACTGTAGTAGAATATGCCGTTCAACATGCCTTTGAGCAGATCAGGGTTATAGATCAAATACAAAGGTGCTGATGGATAAGTAACGTCAACAGTGTTGATTGATCCGTTGCTAAAGTTTTCTTTAGACAGCCATAGTATTTCGCCTTGTGGGCTTTTTACTAATTGATGTGCTGCAATACTCTGGCGATAACCCAAAACGCACAACTTAGCGTAAGTTTCGCCACCCGACTTTAACGCGTTTTCATAAACTGTTTTATCAGTTTTGTCGCAAGTAGCTAAAACCGAAGCATAGTTTTTGGCAGATTTGCTCAATACATCATCGATGTTAGCGCCGGCAGTATTACGCCACCAGGGGCGCAGATTAGTGCCGAAGTATTGTATGGAGTAAATATCGTCATACCCAACCTCAATAAATTTGCTAACCGGGGTAGCTCCGACAGTACCAACTGAAATAACAGTATTCAGCATTAACTGTTTACCTGTCATAGTAGAGCTGCCTTTTTCACCTTTAAGAAAGCCAGGTACTGCAGCTTCATCGGCAGTAACATATTGTGAGACACCTTGGCCAGGAGCGGCTACGTAAGCGTAACCCCAGTCAACACGAACATTATCACCCCTTTTTTGCAATACGGGTTGTGCAGTGGTGCCTACCTGTAATACGGCCAAACCATTCTTTTTATAGGTGTCGGCTTTAACTACCTGATGCAGTTGGTCAACCGCTAAACTGCTTGATACGCCCTGGTAAATACTTACATTATGACTTTTACCATCGGTTGATTGTACCTGATAAGAGATGTATGATACAGGTGTTGCAAGCAGATCAAGATTGTCTAATACCAAAGGAGAAGTAAATGTTACTTTAAGCGAGGCAGGACCGCACACGAAATTATAAACGGTTTGTGTGGCTTTAATCTCCACCGAACTTTGTTTAGCCAGTTGCAGGTTCGATTGGGACTTAATAACAGCTTCCTCATATAGGCCAGCATCCAGCCATGCGCCGCCGCCCGTATTTTTACAGTGAATAGCTAAAAGGTTCTCTCCTACCTGGAGGTTAGCTTTCACTGCATCGTTAAGGTTGATAACCTCCAGTTGCCCGTTTGATCCGCCTTTTTTAAGTATCTGTTTACCGTTTAAATAAATCTGCACATCATCATCATGATGTACTTTTAATAACAGGTGACCTTGCGGTATACTTTTCAGGTTAAATGTACGGCGTACGTACAAGTCTTCGGTGCCCCAGGCAGTTCCGGCCTGTGAACGGTCGTCACCAAATGGCGCTTTGCCGCTTTTCCAAGCCGAAGCATTAAAGCCCGGTTTTTCCCAACCTTCTGCGGCAGCGTCCATAGTGTAGCTGGTAGTAAATGCGGCTTCCTCTGCGGCGGGTGCAAGCGAATTGTACACCGGTGCAGATTTACCCATAAAACGGTAGAATGAGCCGTCAACCTTAATAATACCTATCAAGGATTGTGGTGTGCCTGTCCAATGTTTGGTTACTGATGAGTTAAGCGAATCGGTATTAGACCATACACTAAAATACGGATTGTGGGTAATGAGCGGGAAAGCCGGCGCTTTGTCTTGCGCCGTCGCCTTAAAACTTGCCGCCATGAGGGATAACGCCAGAAGCTTCTTAAAAGTAAATTTTAAATTCATAGTTTGTTTAAGAGGTTATAATCTTATTAGCTGGTTTATAGTGAATGATTGTGTAAGAATGGTTAAATGTCACCTTAACAGTTAGACGCGGCAAAAGCTTCAAAGTAAAGTGTTACTCATCAACATTTCATCTCAATGTTTCGATGTTTTGTCTCACCGTTACAACGAGCTTAACCTGCGCGCCTTCAACACGCGCTTAATGTTATCATTTTGTTATGATAGCTTACAACACTTAAGATGGCAAATAGGGCAGTTTATATTTGGCGATTGACTTTGCTATTATAACATCATGGAAAGACGATCGGCCATAAAAAGCCTTGGCAGCCTGCTTGCTGCTACTACTCTTAAAACAAAAGGTTCACCAGCAAAAAGAAGCGCCCTGCGCATAGCGCACCTAACGGATATACACCTGAAAGATAAGTTTGATGCCCCCGCCCGCTTTACCCGTTGCCTGCACCACGTGCAAAGTCAAAGTCCTAAGGTGGACCTGATATTAAACGGTGGGGATATTGTGTTTGATATGAACAAAGAGAACCTTAGTACTATTGACGCGCAATGGAAGCTTATGAAAAGCATCATGAAACAGGAATGCAGCATACCCGCTGTTTACTGTTTGGGCAACCATGACATCTGGTGGGCCGAGGATAATAAAGGACAAGCCATTTATGGTAAAAAATATGCCATGGATCAATTGGCGCTTAGCCGCCCTTACTACAGCTTGGAAAAAGCCGGCTGGAAGATCATTGTTTTAGATAGTGTGCACCTGGATATTGATGGCACCTGGTATATAGGCAAGCTTGGAGAACAACAATTTGCATGGCTTGACAACGAATTAAAAAACACGCCAGAGAATAAACCGGTTCTTATACTTTCGCACATACCTATACTTACCGCCACCAACCTCATAGAGGATGATATAGTTAACCGTTGGCAAATGTACGGCGGCGATATGCATACCGATGTGGGCAAATTGACTAAGCTGTTCTATCAGCATAAAAATGTGAAGCTTTGTCTATCTGGTCATATACACATCCGCGATAAGGTGGTGTATAACGATGTTAGCTATATTTGTGATGGCGCAGTAAGCGGTGCATGGTGGGAAGGCAACCGCCGCGAAACAGCGCCGGGCTACGGGCTGATAGATTTGTATGACGATGGTACTTTTGATGAGCGGTATATTAACTACTAACCGCTTTAAAATAAAAAAGCCTGATGTAATTTACATCAGGCTTCTGTCTTAAAACGCTGCAATTACTTTACTGCGTCAACAATAGCTTTGAAAGCCTCAGGGTTGTTCATGGCTAAATCAGCAAGAACCTTACGGTTTAAACCGATTTGTTTAGCAGCCAATTTACCCATTAACTGAGAGTATGAAATTCCGTGCTGACGGGCACCAGCGTTGATACGCTGAATCCATAAAGCTCTGAATTCTCTTTTCTTGGTTTTACGGTCGCGGTAAGCATACTGTAAACCTTTTTCAACTGTGTTTTTAGCAATGGTGTAAACCTTGCTACGTGAACCCCAATAACCTTTAGCGAGGTTCAAGATTCTTTTTCTTCTTCTGCGTGACGCTACTGCGTTTACTGAACGTGGCATCTTGATGTTGTTTTTGGTAGTGAGTGCCGCTCAACCTAAGCGAACTTTACGAACTCGAATACCTGGTTAAAAAATTAATTAATTACTTACCGATACAAAGCATACGTTTTACGTTACCCATGTCAGCATCAGACACTAAGCTGGTGTGACCCAAGTTACGCTTACGTTTAGTAGACATCTTGGTTAAGATGTGGCTTTTGTATGCGTTTTTTCTTGCAATTTTACCTGTTCCAGTAAGCTTAAAGCGCTTTTTGGCACTGGAATTGGTTTTCATTTTTGGCATAGCTATTATTTATTTGTTGTTTTTAAGACGTTTTCGCAACGTTTTACTTTTATTTAGATGTGAGACATACTTTCGAGATGTAAGAATTTACACGTCGGCATATCTGCACATTTGAAATTATTTTTTAGCTCCCTTTGGTGCTACGGTCAGGAACATGCGTTTACCTTCTAACTTAGGTAATTGCTCTACTTTACCAACCTCTTCAAGCGCCTGGGCAAATTTTAGCAGAAGTATTTCACCTTGCTCTTTGTAAACAATAGCACGGCCCTTAAAGTGAACATAAGCACGCACCTTCTCGTTCGATTCCAGAAATTTGATAGCGTGTTTCAGCTTAAATTCAAAGTCATGGTCGTCTGTATTCGGTCCGAAACGGATCTCTTTGATAACGGTTTGCTTGGCATTGCTCTTAATCTCTTTCAGCTTTTTCTTTTGCTCATAGATAAACTTGTTATAGTCTACTACTTTACAAACCGGCGGAGTTGCATTAGGTGAAATTTCAACAAGGTCGAGCTCCTGCTCATTTGCAATAGCTAACGCATCGCGTAATGAATAGATACCCGTCTCCACGTTATCGCCTACAAGGCGTACTTCCGGAGCCTTGATAAACTGATTGATATTATGTTCGGCCTCTTTCTTCTTAAAGGGTGGCCTTGGTCCTCTGTTGAACGGTCTGTTTAATGCCAAGTTATACTTTTATTTCTTTAGTTATCAGTTCTGTAAAATCCTCAACCTTCATGCTGCCTAAGTCGCCCTGGCCATGTTTGCGCACAGAAACCAAGCCTTCGGCTGCTTCTTTTTCGCCCACTATAAGCATGTAAGGTATCTTTTTGACTTCAGCGTCGCGAATCTTTCTTCCTATTTTTTCGTCTCTGATGTCAATTAGCCCGCAAATATCCGAATCTTTTAACACATCCGAAAGTTTTTTTGCATATTCTTCATATTTTTCGGATATAGGAAGAATGATAAATTGCTCAGGCGACAGCCACAGCGGGAAGTTACCTCCGCAGTGCTCAATCAGCACAGCCACAAAGCGTTCCATTGAGCCAAAAGGCGCGCGGTGAATCATCACCGGACGATGTTTCTGGTTATCGCTGCCGGTGTACTCCAGCTCGAAACGCTCAGGTAGGTTATAATCCACCTGAATAGTACCTAACTGCCACTTGCGGCCCAGCGCATCCTTCACCATAAAGTCAAGCTTAGGGCCGTAAAATGCTGCCTCGCCCAACTCAACTACAGTACGCAAGCCCTTTTCTTCGGCCGCTTCTTTAATTGCTGATTCAGCAAGCGCCCAGTTTTCATCGCTACCAATGTACTTGGTCTTATTTTCCGGGTCTCTCAGTGATATTTGTGCAGTGTAATCCTCAAAACCCAACGCGCCGAACACATACAATACCAGGTCAATTACTTTTTTAAATTCCTCCTTCACCTGGTCTGGGCGGCAGAAAAGGTGGGCGTCATCCTGAGTAAAGCCACGTACGCGGGTAAGGCCATGCAGCTCGCCGCTTTGCTCATAGCGGTAAACAGTACCAAACTCTGCATAACGCACTGGCAGGTCTTTGTATGAGCGTGGTTTTGATTTATAAATCTCGCAATGGTGCGGGCAGTTCATGGGTTTAAGCAAGAACTCCTCTCCTTCCTGTGGTGTTTTTATCGGCTGGAAAGAATCGGCGCCATATTTCTCGTAGTGACCAGAAGTCACATATAAATTTTTATGGCCGATGTGCGGCGTGATTACCTGCTCATAGCCGGCCTTTACCTGTGCTTTTTGCAAAAAGCTGGTAAGGCGCTCACGTAATGCAGTACCTTTTGGCAACCACAATGGCAAGCCCATGCCTACCTTTTCAGAAAAAGTAAACAATTCTAACTCTTTACCCAACTTGCGGTGGTCGCGTTTTTTGGCTTCCTCCAGCATGTGCAGATATTCGGTGAGCTCGCTTTGCTTAGTAAAAGTAACGCCATAAATACGGGTAAGCTGCTTGCGGCTTTCGTCGCCACGCCAGTAAGCACCGGCAACACTCATCAGCTTAACGGCTTTTACAAAACCGGTATTGGGTATATGCGGACCGCGGCATAGATCGGTAAAGTTGCCTTGCGAGTAAAAAGTGATAGAACCGTCGGGCAAGTCCTTAATGAGATCAAGCTTGTACTCATCACCTTTTTCAGTGAAGTATTCCAATGCATCTGCCTTACTTACCGGTTTGCGAATGTACTCTGATTTAGCTTTAGCCAGCTCGAGCATCTTATCCTCGATCTTTTTAAATTCATCAGAGGAGAATTCGCGGTCGCCAAAGTCGACATCATAGTAAAATCCGGTCTCGATTGCCGGACCAATGCCAAATTTAGTGCCGGGATACAAAGCCTCAAGTGCCTCGGCCATTAAGTGTGCCGACGAGTGCCAGAATGTTGATTTACCATTGGCATCGTTCCAGGTCAATAACTTAACCGAGCTGTCTTCCTCAATGGGGCGACTGGCATCCCAAACCTGGCCGTTTACTTCGGCCGCTAATACGTTTCTTGCTAATCCTTCGGAGATCGACTGCGCGATCTGCATGGAAGTGATTCCCTTGTCGTACTGACGAACGGAACCATCAGGGAGTGTAATATTAATCATCTACAACTATGATCCGGCTTTTTCTCTGTTTGATAAAAGCCTGTTTATATAAATATGTTTAATAATATGATCGCCTACTAATGCGACCTATAGCTTTATTAACAAAGATAATATTAAATATTTCGCGTTGCAATATTGGGAACAGAATAGCAGAATTATTATTTGCTGCCCATTGCTGCATCATTTTGCTGCTCAGTGATCAAAGTACCAGCACGCGAAAAGTATTTGTACATTGACGGATCATGCAGCCTTACTACGATAACGCCCCTGCGCGAACTGGCATGTACTATATAGCCGTTTTGCAGATAAATACCTACATGGCTGAACTGCTTTCCGTCAAAATCAAAAAATACCAGGTCCCCTTCTTTCAGTTCCTCTTCGTACTTGCGTTTGATGGCGGTGACCTGCTGCCCTGTTGACCGAGGCATATTTTCAATGTGATACACTTCGCGCTGAAGATTATATACAAAGCCAGAGCAATCAACACCATCCTTATCTAATCCGCCATAACGATAAGGTGTGCCCAGCCATTCATCAATGAAACTATAAAGCTTGCCGTTTTGGATATTGGATGGATAAACTTCCATTATAGCCGCGAATTTATCAGCAATTTCCTTGTCAGCCTTTTTCATTTCCAACGGCTCACTTACATACGGGGCTGACGATGAAGACGTATTAGCGGCCCTGCGAGGCGTTTTTTTGATAGTGCTGCAGGAATATAGCGCGAAAATGGAAAGCAGATAGCAAAGGGCTATATGTTTTGATCTCATAGTTTACAGATGTAGATTTTTAGTTTATGAATGACGTAATATTTAACGATAACATTACAGCATCGCCAAAAAACTAATTATTCAGGGTAAAACTACATTTGAGATTGTAACCGTAAAACACAATATTGTTAACATATTAACAATCGTTAATCCATAAGTGGTATTTTAACATCACAGGTCATAGTCACTCTTCGTTGTCGGTTTAACCAAACGCGCTCATTTTTAACACAGAATGTTCATCACATCAATTACCGGCCTCTTAATTTTCGGCAATCACTGAAATAACACAAACGCTGATAGAAATTAAAAAGCCGGTGAGTCTTGCTTCTTATGACCGCTCAAAAAAAGTTAAAATTACAGTCTTTAGTATGCAAATCGAAGATAGAATTCGTTGAAACGAATAGATATTCCTTCGGTCGATATGACAAAGAAGATGTGTCAATCACCTTGACTTATTGTAAGAGGGTTTGAGCTTTAGCTTTTTATAAGCCTCTGTATCTCATCCAGCTTCATTAAAGCCTCAACCGGGGTAAGGGTATTTACGTCCAGGTTGTTCAGCGTGTCGCGAATTTTTACCAGCACAGGGTCATCAATAGAGAACATCTGCATTTGCACAGCCTGCTTTTGCACCTTGCGGATACTTTCTTTTATATGTTCGCCGCCGGTGCGTTCGGCTTCCAGCTTTTTAAGGATATCATTGGCTCTGCTCAATACTTTAGGCGGCATACCGGCCAGTTTAGCTACGTGTATACCGAAGCTGTGTTCGCTGCCACCCGGCACAAGCTTACGTAAAAAGATGATCTGCTGCCCTACTTCCTTTACCGATACGTTGAAGTTCTTGACACGTGGGAACGAATTGCTCAACTCGTTTAACTCGTGATAATGCGTAGCAAAAAGCGTTTTGGCTTTGGCCGAAGGATGATTATGCAAATATTCGGCGATAGCCCAGGCAATAGAAATACCGTCGTAAGTTGACGTACCACGACCAATTTCATCCAGCAGAATCAGACTCCTGTCCGAAAGGTTATTGAGGATACTTGCCGTTTCATTCATCTCCACCATAAAGGTTGACTCGCCTGACGATAGATTGTCGGACGCCCCAACGCGGGTGAATATCTTGTCGACCAAACCAATAGAAGCGTCTTTAGCAGGCACAAAGCATCCCATCTGCGCCATCAGTACAATAAGTCCTGTTTGCCGCAAAAGGGCCGACTTACCCGCCATGTTAGGGCCGGTAATAATGATGATCTGCTGACTGTCCGAATCGAGGTAAACATCGTTAGTAATATAACTTTCGCCCAAAGGCAACGTTTTTTCAATGACCGGGTGGCGGCCGCCTTTGATATCGATCAGCCTGCCGTCGGTCATATGTGGCTTTACATAATGATTTTTTTGAGCGATATCAGCAAAGTTGAGCAACACATCCAGCCGTGCAACCAGCTGTGCATTAAGTTGGATGGGTTTGATATAGTCGGTAAGTGAGTACAATAGTTCGTTGTAAAGCTTAGATTCAAGCGCGAATATTTTTTCTTCAGCACCTAAAATCTGCTCCTCATATTCCTTAAGCTCGGGTGTAATGTAGCGCTCAGCATTTACCAGCGTTTGCTTACGAATCCAGTCGGTAGGCACTTTGTCGCGATGCGCGTGTGTTACTTCCAGGTAGTAACCGAACACGTTGTTAAATGCTACCTTTAAAGACGGAATACCGGTAGCTTCTGCTTCGCGGCGCTGTATCTCCAGCAGGTATTCCTTGCCACCGTAAGCAATTTTACGGAGGCGGTCTAACTCCTCATTTACGCCTTGGTTAATCACTGATCCTTTCAGGATATTTACCGGAGGCTCCGGATATAACTCGCGCTCTATCTTGTCGGCAATGAATGAGCAAGGATTTAATTGTGAGCCTATAGACTGTAACGGTTGACTAACCGATTGCTCGCTGATACGTTTGATCTCTACTATGGCTTGTAAGGCCTTTTTAAGCTGACAAAGCTCGCGCGGGTTGGCTTTCTGTAAACCTATTTTAGAGATTAGTCGTTCCAGGTCGCCTATTTGCCTGATCTGTTGCCTAAGGTCTTCAGACAATTCAGCTTCAGTAATCAGATATTCAACGACATCAAGCCTGTCTTTAACAGGCTTAAGTTCTTTTAAAGGCATTACTATCCAGCGCCTCAACAACCTGGCACCCATAGGTGAGCAGGTATTGTCGAGCACATCCACTAATGTTTTGGCATTCTCGTTAGCCGAACCTATCAGCTCGAGATTACGGATGCTGAAACGGTCGAGCCACAGGTAACGATCTTCCTCTATCCTGCTGATAGCTGATATATGCTGCAGGTTACGGTGCTCCGTCTCGTTCAGATAGTGCAATGCAACACCTGCAGCTACAATACCGAGTGTTTGCTTATCAATGCCAAAGCCTTTAAGCGACTTAACGCCAAAGTGTTTCAGTAGCGTTTCCTGCGCATAGTCGCCGCTGTAAGCCCACTCATCAATGGCGTAGGTGTAATACCTGTCGCCATAGTGCGATTTAAAATCGGCGTGCCGGCTTTTTGGGTATATAATTTCGCTTGGCGAAAAGCTTTGCAGTAATTTATCAATGTAGCCCGGATTGCCCTGAGCCGTTAAAAACTCGCCGGTTGATATATCTATAAACGCTATGCCTATGCTGTTTTTTTCAAAATAAAGCGAGGCCAGGTAGTTATTGCTTTTTTGCTGAAGAATGTTATCGCTTACAGCAACGCCGGGCGTTACCAACTCAGTAACGCCGCGTTTTACAATGGTTTTGGTTGCTTTAGGGTCTTCTAACTGATCGCATATAGCTACGCGCTGGCCTGCGCGTACTAACTTTGGCAGATAAGTCTCCAGTGAATGGTGCGGGAACCCGGCCAGTTCTATATGTGTAGCTGCGCCATTGGCCCGTTTAGTAAGCACAATGCCTAAAATACCGGCAGCTTTAACTGCGTCGTCGCCAAAAGTTTCGTAAAAATCGCCCACACGGAATAACAGCAATGCACCAGGATACTTTGCCTTAATGGCATTGTATTGCTGCATCAGCGGGGTTTCTTTTATCTCTTTAGTTGTTGCCTTTGCCAAAGTTTGCTCCAGAATTAAAGAGATAAAATTACTTGCTTAGTTTGGTATTACAGCCTTTGTTGAAAAATGAATGTTTTGTTAACATCCCCACAGAAAAAGTGAGGGACATCACCCAGGGTGTTTTCACCCTTTTTTAAATGAGATAATTCCGGGCATAAATGGGCTTAAAGCACATTTACGGGCATTGACGTACGGGCTAACTTTACCTTCGTGGTAATACCTAATACCTCACACACTTATTCTCAACTTACTTAGTAAACTTGCATCTACTCTCTTGCAAGACAAAAGCTATACCTCCAAAACGCAGTTTGTGCTTAGCTGCGGAGGTATAGCTTAATTACATTTTTAAAATCTGAATTTCATTGATTCCTTGCACAATTGATAAGTTTTCATTTACTTTGAAATAAAAAGTACTTTTAATGAAATTTATATTCAACAGGACCTACTTTATCTTAGCCGTAGTATTATTCATCATCGAGTGGTTAATTGGCGTGTACCTGCATGATGCCTTTATAAGACCATACTTCGGTGATTTTTTGGTGGTGATACTCATTTACTGTTTTGTAAAAGCCTTTCTGCCTGCCCGGCCACTGCCTACCGCCATTGGCGTATTAATTTTCTCTTTTGCGGTAGAGCTGTCGCAATATTTCGGGTTGGTGTATCGTATCGGTTTAGGAAATAATAGAGTGGCGTGTATGCTGATGGGTACTTATTTTTCGCCTTATGATCTGCTGGCTTATACGCTCGGCATCGTATTTACTTTATTTGTTGAATGGCTGTTTAAACAACGCAGCGCAACTGTACCAATATGAAAACTTTTGTTAATGAGCAATCCATATTAAGGGAAGTGTGGGGAAAAGCCGATACGGTGATGTTTATTTTTGCCGGAGCTGCTGCCGAATTCTCGCTGAATAAATCGGTCGACTGGCTTTATTATACCGGCAAGTTACCCTCGGATCCGCTTGGCCGATTGTTTTCTACGGTAACCTATTCTCGCGCAATCATCTTCTCCGAATATGAAGAAGCGGTTAAAGCTATTGAACGCATTACTGCCATACATAACGGCGTTGAGCAAAGCCGGGGTGCACGCATTCCGCAGGATGCCTACCTGGACGTATTGTTTATGCTGATTGATTACTCTATCCGGTCGTTTGAATTACTGGAGCGCAATCTCTCCTTAAAAGAAAAAGAAGAGATATATGACGTTTTTTACCGCATGGGCAAGCTGATGCATTTAGAAGGATTGCCTGAAGGCTACACCGAATGGTTGAAAAAGCGTGTGTTTTACGTGCGTAAAAACCTTGTGTATGGTCATTTTTCAGCTGATTTGTACAGGCAATACCGAAAGCATTTGGGATGGTTAAGATATCAGGTCATGCTGGAGGTGCAGCGAATGCTGGTACCAGTAGAAGTGAGAGACCAGCTAAAGCTCAACAACTCGTGTTGGGGGCAACCGCTTCTGCAATTCTATAAGTGGCTTAAAGACATTAAGCTTGATAAGATAGCTAAACATTTGTTATTGCCGTCTCAATACAAGGCGCAGATACAGCAGTTAGACGTTTCTTAGTGGGTAAACAATGATTCTAAAAAATGCTTACCGGCATCACTATTTCAAAACGGTTTTGTCCCGCACCTCCAAACAGGTCGCGATCAAGCAGGTGGCTATAACGCAAACCAAAGGTTAATGGCTGTTCGTTAAAGAATTTTGTGTCGAGGTATAAAGTAGCGCCCACACTACGGAAAGTGCCCTTGAACTTACTGCCGTCTACGTAAAAGTGTGAGGCTTCGGTATGATCATAAAAAAGGTTCCCTCTTATGCGCATCAGGTATACCGTATTTGCTAAGCCTGCGTCGGGGTAAGCAATAGGGAAATGATAATTAGCCACAATTTTATTTAGCCGGTATAAATTTTCGGCTGTGTAACCTATAGAGAACGGGAAGTTGTTGGAAAAGCTAACAGCATCGTTCATGCCGTGCTCCTGATGGGCGGCGCTAATAAGCAAACTGTGGTTGCTGCCAATACCGGGTAAAAACAAAGTACCGGCCGCTAAAAATTGGTTGGCCTTTACGCTAATGGCTGATTTGTAGATAAACGTAAAGCTTTGTCCCCAATGTGGATAGATATGCTGCCGTGCTTGTTGTATGCGGTTAGTGAACTGTAATGTGCTGTTACTGTAGGTAAAGCGGCGATCGAACCGATTATAAGCGCCCGAATAATTGGCATTTGTAAAGTAAATGTCGCTGCCAACAGTAAGCCCGGTGATATTGCGGCCACGGCTAAAATTAAGCGGTACCCGCAGGCCACCATGCAGGTTTAGCTCGTTCCAATAAATATGCTGACCGGAATAAAACCGGCGGCGGTCAAATATATAGTCAACCCCTCCTGTGATGTACGGAAACAAGGCGCCATAAACGGCATTAAAACCTGCCTGTTTGTATCCTTCATCGCGGTTATAATTGAAGAATAATTCTGATTGGAAGGTATTAAGTACGTTTTCGCCGGATATGGAGACACGATAGTCAGGATCACTTATTTCCGGTATAAGGCTGTGGAAATTGAAAAGATTATGGCTTTTCGAGTAGTTTTTTACATCATACCTGTAAATAGTATCATTAACTCTGTTTAGAATATTCGCGGCACTGTTTTGATTTAATGATTCCACATTAAAGTCCTCCAACGCGTGCGCAGAATTTTCCTTTGTGAAATCAGTCCATTTTAAATCGTTCCTGCCTTTCTGAGTAACTACAAAACCGTTTGCGGTGTAACCTACCCATGCTAGTTTATTTACAGATGCCGCCGGTTGATAATTGCCGATAGCGTGAGACTGTGCAGCTTGCTGAAGTTTTTTTAAATTCCCGTCGCTCAACGAAAGCATAAACAGCTGGTCGTCAACGCCTGATGTGGAAGTAAAATATAACCGGTCGCCGTCAACGGTAAGGTAGCCTACGGGACTGTAACTGAAAGGCAGGAGTAATTTTTCCTTCCCATCCGTAAGTGACAATTGTACTATCGCCATTTGCCCCAGCTTATTACGTACAGCGGCGACGACTTCACTATCATTTAAAAACTTAGGGTATGTGAAAAACAGATTTTTAGGATTTGGCAAAGCTTTAATTATGGTGCCGTTAGATGCGTCAAGTACATGTAAGGCCGACTTTCCATTCGGCTGCACATCAACGGCCACCAGGCGGTTACCTGCAGCATCAAATGCTGGCGAAAAGTATTTAGTTTTGCTGGTGATGGCATGCTCATGTCCCGTCTGTATATCAAGTATGCGTATCTCATGATAATTCAGATTACCCCAGCGTACATCAGGCCGGTAGCCTGCGTATACTATTTTGCCGTTACAATAATCAAAATAGCGATCCTGCGAAAGCCCGCGGGTGGCTATGATCCGTTCGTGATCGCCGGTTTTCATTACGAATTTTGGCAGATGGTTATAGGCACTCTTTAAGTAAATAATCGTGCTATCATTTACATAAGCAGGAAATTCATGATCGGCCACAAAATGCTTTGCAGAAAGCTTGGTACTGTCTTTAAATTGCTTTTGAAAGAAATTTAGTGCGTCAGCTCTGAATTGTTCAAAACTGATGTGCGCGTGTGCTTTAACGGCCTTTTGCAACGGATAAAAACCATACTTAAAAGCGGCGGCATCGTGGGTAACATCTTTCCAGAAGGTGTCGCCATATCTTTCGCGGCCGTAAGCTACCAGCATGTACCCCAATGGATAATGATTAGGTACCATATCTACGTATGATCCGTTTCTTAACTTCATCCAGCTGTATTGCTTACCCGCAGCCCAAAGTGCCCGGTAGTCCTTGAAAAAATATGGTAGCCTGCCCCTGCCCTGCCCGCTTACCAGCGTTTCGTTATAAACTGCATCGCCCTCAAAAAACCAGTTGGGTACGCTAAGCGCGTTGCCCAGCGCTTGCCCGCCCTCGCCAAACAAGAAGCTCAATGCGCGCGATAAGCCAACGTTAAAGTTAGTGTATTGCTGTACGTGCCGGTATTCATGTATAGCCAGCATACGCGGCCACGGTATACTGCCCAGCTCAAAACTGTTTTGATCGGGCGTTAAGTAAAACTCGCTCCTGAAAGGCGCCAGGCCAACATAACCGTTGCTTTCCGTTGTAAAATTCTGCAATACTATACTAACCTGCCTTTGGCGGTTGCCAATGGTACCGCTGATATTGGGTGCCATGCTGTTAATAATACGTGCCAGATCCAGTGCGGTGCTGTCCATCCCCGGCGGAAAAATGAGGCGTACGGTTGGCGTGTTTACTTGCTGCCATTTTACGGATGGTGGCGTGCCGCCAAATTGTTGTGCGCTTGCTGACTGCCCCCTGAGCAAAAAACATACAAAAAAGCAGCACACAAACAGCGTATGAAATGAACGAATATCCTGGAGTTTACTTTTCAGCATTGATGTAATACAGCGCAAATTATAAATATTCGGGCAATTGAAAATTCTAAATTCCATATTAAAAAGACAATCGCCCTGTTAAAACTTCATACCTTTGTACGGATATGGCAAAAGTTTCGATTAACCTGGCGACAGGTTCTTTACAGAAAGAAGAGATTATTGTAGGGATTGACCTTGGCACAACCAACTCGTTGGTTGCGTTTATTAACCCGGATAAAAATCCACAGGTAATAAATGATGCTGGCAAAGGCGTGCTGGTGCCATCGGTAATGCATTTTGATAAAACCGGTGACATCACCGTGGGTAATGATGCTAAAAATTACTTGGTCACCGACCCGCAAAACACCATATTTTCCGTTAAACGTTTGCTTGGTCGCTCTTATCACGATATAGAAAATTACAAAGATTTTTTCTCTTATAAGGTCATTGATGATAACACCGAAAGCCTGGTTAAGATAAATGTAGGTGATAAATTTTATACGCCAATAGAGCTGTCAGGACTTATACTTAAAGAGCTGAAAGACCGTGCGGAGCATGCCTTAAAAACACCTGTAAATCGTGCAGTAATTACCGTACCGGCTTACTTTAACGATTCGCAACGTCAGGCTACCCGCGATGCGGGAAAACTAGCTGGACTGGATGTTTTACGTATTGTGAACGAACCTACAGCTGCAAGTTTGGCTTACGGTATAGGGCTTAATCCTGAAGAAACAAAGACCATAGCTGTTTATGACCTTGGCGGTGGTACGTTCGACGTATCTATTCTGCAAATACAAAATGGTATTTTCGAGGTGTTGTCAACCAACGGCGATACCTTTTTAGGTGGAGACGACTTTGACCGCATTATTGTAAATTACTGGATAGAAAAAAATAATGTTGATAAGGCCACACTTGCTGGCAACCGGGAGTTATCGCAAGCCTTGCGCCTGAAAGCAGAGGAAGCAAAAAAATCATTTGCCCATCAAAGCTTATTTAATGAACAGTTAGGCGATATATGGTGCACGCTTGATCGTGCAACGTTTGAGCAATTGATATTTCCAAAGGTACAGCAGACCATCGCCTGCTGCCAGAGCGCTCTTAAGGATGCCAAACTTACCGTTGAGCAGATTGACGAGGTGGTAATGGTTGGCGGTTCCACGCGTACCGCGCTCGTAAAGCAAATGGTGGGCGAATTTTTTGGTCGTACTGTACACGATGAAGTGAATCCTGACGAAGTGGTAGCGCTTGGTGCGGCCATACAAGCTGATATTTTAGCCGGTAACCGCAGGGATATTTTACTACTGGATGTAACTCCCCTTTCGTTAGGCATTGAAACCATGGGCGGCCTGATGGATGTTATTATTCCGCGTAACGCCAAAGTGCCTACAAAAGCTGGTCGGCAATACACTACCTCGGTTGATGGTCAGGTGAATATGAAGATAGCCGTTTACCAGGGCGAGCGTGATCTGGTGAAAGAGAATCGCAAGCTGGCTGAATTTAACCTGAAAGGCATACCTTCCATGCCTGCAGGCTTACCCAAGGTTGATATTAACTTTTTGCTTAATGCCGATGGTATCTTGAAGATACAGGCTATTGAATTACGCTCTGGCGTGAAGCAGGAAATAGACGTAAAACCGACTTACGGTATTACCGATGAACAGGTAGAACAAATGCTGATGGATAGCATTACTCATGCTAAGGACGATGTAGATCAGCGTATGCTGATTGAGGCGCGTACAGAGGGCGAGCAAATGATTTATACCGTTGAGCGTTTTATACAAAAGCATGGCGATGCAGTGAGCGTTGCAGAGGCTACCGAAACAGTAAAATATGTGCAGGCACTTAAAGACGCCTTAACCAGCGGCGATAAGGATTTGATCCACAAAAAAATAGATGAGTTGAATGAGTTTACCCGGCCGTTTGCCGAGCGGCTAATGGATCAGGCCGTAAGCCACGCTATGAAGGGGAAAAGTATAGAGTAAGGCACTTACAATAAAGGTGATTAGAATTGATCTCCTTTACCAAACAATCTTTTCAACCTCTCGCTGAGAGAACTTATACTTATAAAGATTCCGTTTTCATTAATCTTTATGGGGTACGTGCGCACATAGTCGCCCTGCCCTTCCGCGCCGCGACCATTGTCCAAGTTGTAAGCGTATCTGTGTACCGGGCAAACTATCTTTCCTTCTTTGCACCAGCCGCCACTCAGGTCTTCGCCGGCATGCGGGCAGCGCGCTGAGAGGGCATAAACATCTCCCTCGTAACCTACAAGGCAAATATCTTTACCCGCTACTTTAACTTTTTTTATAAAAGGCTCGCTTAAAGCTCCGGCCTCGGCAACTTTATACCAGGCCATCAAAAATCTACCTGAAGGTTTAATATCGCCGGGTTGCGGATGATCTCATCCATATCGGTTTCGAGTGTCACGCTGCGTCTGTCGGCAGAAAGTACCGCTTTAGGATTACTTACTTTCTTAACCGGCCTGGCAAAGTTAAGTACCAGGCGGTATGGCATATCAATCAGCATAGCCTTAGCCATCACTAAGTTTGATTCAGCCTTTTTAAGGAATGCTCTGAACTTTATCTTATCAACCACCCTCCGGAAACGGCCTGGTTTTATTTCATACACGTAGTAGTCCTGCCCGGCAATGAGGGGCACATCTCCTTTTTTGGCATTTGCCGCCGAACCGATGTTGCCTTTCTCAGCAAATTCTATCTGCCCCAGATGACTATCTACCGACATCTTTGCAATGCTTTTTAAATAATCTTCAAGCTCAGCCGGGTTGTGTGCCAAATGGCTCATGGTTACCTGCATTTTGCTTTGCCGAAGGTTCATTTTTACGGCAAGGTCGGTTGCCTTTGCAAGGTTTACGTCCTCAGCTTGCATGGTGCTCCTGATACTATCCGGCAAGGCTGAATAGTAATTGAGTACAGTATCTTTCGATGCCGAAAAAGCAGCTGTACTTTTAATGGAATCACTCATCAAATGCGTAAGTACAGAGAGCGCTTTACTCATATCAAAACCATAAATTACCTTACAGGAGCCATCGGCGTTAAAGGAATAACGCTCCTCTATATCCACGCATGATGAAAACAGCAACATGCTTAAGATAATGGCCACCTGCCCGATTTTTTTCATGGTTTATAAAATTAACGTAATAATAATCAATAAGTAAGTAAAATAGAAGCGTGGTGGAAAACTGGCCGGAATGAATGCTTATATTTGCAAATTATTTTATGGCACACATCATTCCGGAAGACGGCACATTGCTTCCTTTAATGGAGGAGTTTTATACTATACAGGGCGAAGGCTATAATACGGGCAAAGCCGCCTATTTTATACGCCTTGGTGGTTGCGATGTTGGCTGCCACTGGTGCGATGTAAAGGAAAGCTGGAACGCCGAGTTGCATGCTCTAACCACCGCCGACGCTATAGTAGAAAATGCCGCACGTTTTCCTTCAAGAAATGTGGTGGTTACCGGAGGCGAACCATTAATTTATAATCTCGACTATCTTACCTCTCGCCTGCAGCAGCGTGGCATACGTACTTTTATTGAAACATCGGGTGCTTACCCGCTTTCCGGGCATTGGGACTGGATATGCTTATCGCCAAAGAAGTTTAAAGCTCCTACCCAAAGTGTAGCGGCTGTGGCCAATGAATTGAAGGTAATTGTTTTCAATAAATCAGACTTTGAGTTTGCAGAGCAGAATGCGCTATCTGTTTCGCCCGATTGCAAGTTGTTTTTGCAACCGGAGTGGTCTCGTGCCAAGGAAATGACACCTCTTATTGTAGAGTATGTTATGAACAATCCAAAATGGGAAATTTCCTTACAAACCCATAAGTTTTTAAATATACCTTAATTATTGTAACTTAGATTACAATAAACCCCGGATAATTCTCATTATATGCGTTGTGCTATAATTACCGTGTTGCTTATTGTAATGGGTGTGCGGCTGTATGCACAAACAACACCTAACCAACCTCGCAACAAAGCTGCTGTAAAACACTTTGTAACGGCCGGCCAGCTGCTGGACGCTCGTAAGTATGACGATGCCGTAACCGAACTGACCAAGGCACTTACGGCAGACAATAACTTCATTGAAGCGCATATTCAACTTGCTGATTTGCTGCGCATGAGCAACAAAAATAAGCAAGCCATTGAACATTACCTCGCTGCCATAGCCATCAACCCGGAGTTTAATAAAGGCGTTTATTTTAAGTTGGGCGATGCCGAAGTGGGCAACGGCCAATATGCAGAGGCTAAAGGCCATTTGCAAAAATACCTCACCTATCCCGGCCTTACTGATAAGAATTCGGCCTACGCGAAAAAGCTTATTGTCGATTGCAATTTTAGTATACAAGCCATTAAAAATCCGGTCAGGTTCAATCCTGTAAACCTTGGGCAGGGTGTAAACTCAGCAGAAGATGAATATATGCCTGTAGCTACCGCTGATGAAAGCACACTTATTTTTACGCGTAAGGTGGCGAACAACGAAGATTTTTATCAAAGCGCAAAGGAAGGTAAGCAATGGCAAAAAGCTATGCCGCTAAGTGATATTATCAATACGCGTTATTATAACGAAGGTGCACAATCCATTTCCCAAGACGGGCGTTATTTATTTTTTACAGGATGTAACCGCCCGGACGGGCGCGGCCGTTGCGACATTTATATTGCCGAGCGAAAAGGTAATAACTGGGGTAAACCTGTTGACCTTAATCCGCCGGTTAATACGGGTGCCTGGGAGTCGCAGCCGTCCATCAGTGCAGACGGGCGCACACTTTATTTTGTAAGCAACAAAGCAGGCGGACAAGGCGGTTACGACATCTGGAAGACCACGCTCACCAGCAACGGCTGGTCGGAACCGGAAAACCTCGGTCCGGGCATTAACACCCCTTATGATGAGCAATCGCCATACATACACCCTGATGATAACACGCTTTATTTTTGCTCCAACGGTTGGCCGGGTCTTGGCAACAAAGACTTATTTGTAAGCAGGTTAGATGACCAGGGCAAGTGGCAAACTCCTGTAAATCTCGGCTACCCGATCAATACAAGCGGCGATGAAAATGGCCTTACGCTTACTGCACGCGGTGATTATGCTTTTTTTTCATCAAACCATTTAAAAGGTTTAGGGGGCTTTGACATTTATACTTTTGAGATGCCGCAGCCGCTGCGACCTAAGTTGGTTACTTATGTAAAAGGTGTTGTTACAGATGCGGCCACCAGAAAACCACTGGAAGCAGATGTGGAGATTATTGATCTGCAAAATAACAGAATCGTTTACCAGGATTATACCAACGTTACGGATGGCGCTTTCCTGGCAACACTGGTTTCAGGCAAAAATTACGGGCTCAATATTTCCAAGAACGGGTATCTTTTCTATTCCGAGAACTTTTCGCTTACTGATGTAAAGTCGTTATCGGCGTTTAATATTGCCGTGTCTCTTTCCGCCATTCAATTGGGCAAAAGCGTTGTGTTAAGAAACATCTTTTTTGACAGTAATAAATTTAGCCTGCGGCCGGAGTCAAAAGCCGAGCTGCAAAAATTAATTCAGTTCATGCAGGCTAACCCTACAGTTAAAATAGAGGTATCAGGGCATACGGATAACACCGGCAAAGACGACCTGAATCTCCACTTATCGCAAAACCGGGCAAAAGCGGTTTACGACTACCTTGTGGCCGGAAAGATAAACGCGGCGAGGCTAAGATTTAAGGGTTACGGTAAAAATAAGCCCGTTGCTGACAACGCAACTGAAGAAGGGAAACAAAAAAACCGCAGAACCGAGTTTACCATTATAGCGCAATAAAGCCGGGCTTTGTATAAATAGTGTTATGCTGCGTGGTAGATAAGTTTTTTTTACCATTTTTATATCCATGAATATTGCACTCTTCCCCGGTTCTTTTGACCCAGTAACCAAGGCTCACGTAGATATCGTTAAACGCTCATTGGGCCTGTTTGACAAGGTGTATATCGGTATTGGTGTAAATAGCAGCAAACAAAGCTTTTTAACCATTGAACAGCGCCAACAAATGCTGAGAGCGGTATTTGACAATCAACCCAAAATACACATTGTGGCATATGAAGGGCTTACCGTAGAGTTTTGCCGTTCCATTGATGCCAACTACATGATAAGGGGCATTCGCACCGTGTCTGACTTTGAGTATGAAAAGGCTATAGCACAAATGAACCATACCCTCGCTCCTGATATTGAGAGTATATTCATCGTAAGCAAACCTGGGTACTCGGCCGTGAGCTCAACCATTGTACGCGACATTTTACGCCATAATGGTGATGTAAGCCAGTTTATTCCGCAAGAGGCACTTGCTTTTCTGTAATGAGTTCTTTTTTTGCTAATACATCCAAAATAGCCGGGTAAGTGTTGGCAAGTATAGGGTCTATCTGATTTCTTTTAAACCAGCGCACATCGGTTATGCCTTCTTCTTTCTGCGGCTTCAATTTATCATTGCCACGGTGTTTCATGGCATACCAATGGGTCTTCTTAAGCACCACTTCCTTTTTAAGGGTGTAAACATGATATGTTTTACAAATTTTACTGCCCAGTTTACTCACCTTAATACCGCACTCCTCCTCTACTTCGCGCACGGCGCCCTCTTTACGGCTTTCGCCTTTTTCGAGTTTGCCTTTAGGTAGATCCCACTTATCATTCCGGTAAATGAAAAGAAATCCTTCTTCGTTATTTTTTACTAAACCGCCAGCGGCTTCTATCACGGTAATATCGCTCTCAATCTTTTTTATAAAAGCTTTAGCATCATCGCACACCACGTAAAACCGCTCAATATTATATTTAAGAACTTTATGATATACAACAGCAAGATTAAAGGTTTGTCCGTCAATCAATTGATAATTTTCGACGTTTACGGGCGCTTTTTCTGTAATTAGAATAACCTTTTGGTTGATATAAATTCTGTATTTTTGAGCCATGTTTGATACTACTGAGACGGAAAAACAGGTAGCTGAATTCCTGTTACAAATTAAAGCAATTAAATTGCAACCTAACAACCCTTTTACATGGGCGTCGGGCTGGAAATCTCCAATTTATTGTGATAACCGTGTTACACTATCTCATCCGGCTATCCGTACTTACATCAGGCAAAAACTTTCATCACTTATACAGGAGGAGTTTGGTGCGGTAGGCTGCATTGCCGGTGTAGCTACAGCCGGTATTCCGCAAGGTGCATTAGTAGCACAGGAATTGGGCCTGCCGTTTGTATATGTACGCGCCAAACCTAAAGACCACGGCCGCGGTAATCTTATTGAAGGTGAGGTAATGCCTGGCCAGCGTGTGGTAGTGATTGAAGACCTTATATCAACCGGTAAAAGCAGTTTGCAGGCGGTTGAAGCTTTAAGGGAGGCTGAATACGACGTAGCCGGCCTTGTAGCCATTTTTAGCTATGGGTTTGATGTAGCAACCGAAAACTTTAAACAGGCGCGTTGCCCTTTCTTCACTTTGTCAAACTATAACTCCCTACTTAAATACGCCGAAGAGCATCAGTACATACTACCGGCAGATGCCGAAATGCTGAAGCAATGGCGCGTTGACCCGGGTAACTGGGGACAATAAAAACTGATTTTTATGACGGTATTTGAAAGCTTAGTTCATATAGAAAAACCACTGAAAGAGATTTACCAGTTTCTTTCAAACTTGAATAATCACCAGCAATTGATGCCGCCGCTTATACAAAACTGGCGCTCTACTGCGGATGAAGCGAGCTTTAGCATACAGGCTATGGCCAATTTGCATTTAGTAGTCACTAACCGTACCGAAGATGCGCAGATTGATATTGAAGCAGTTGATAACCCGCCTTTTGCCGTATCTTTTAAGTGGTTGCTTGCGCAGGAAGCCGGTTACACCAGCGTGCAATACAGCATTACCGCCAATTTGAATATGATGATGAAAATGATGGCCGCCGGGCCGTTACAAAAACTTGCGGACCATGAAACCCGCGAGCTTGCTGGCGTGTTCAGCTAACAAGCTGCGCGGGGTGCTTATTAATATATCCTTTCGCGACGTGAAGTTGCGCGGGCTATTACCAATACCATATTGATAACTACCAATGTTATAATTAAACCTACCATAACGGGAGTACTACTAATGTGAAAAACTGCTATTTATATTTAAATAGTCAAAGTGTGTTCCAATAATGCTGAGAAATTTAAATTTCAGGTTTATAATGACTGTATAACGTTATAAATCAACTATTAGTTTCAAAAAACATTGATTTTTTAGTAAACTTTAAAGAAAAAAGAAAATCAATAGCATACCAGTTGCCGGGTTGATTTCCCAACTTGTAGAAAAAACGGGGAATGGCTGGGGTAAAATAGCCTAATCAGTTAAAATATACTTTAAACATAGTGCCTTTGTTCACCTCACTCTGCACTTCTATCCTGCCGCCCATAGATTCTATCTGATTTTTGGTGATAAATAACCCTACGCCTTTCGCATCTTTATTACCATGAAAGGTTTTATACATGCCAAATAGATTTTCGCCGTGGCGCTTCATGTCTATACCTATACCGTTATCAGAGATGCTGAGTATACCACCCTCGCCCATACGTTCAAAATCTATATGTATTTCGGGCCGGGTATTGTTGTTTCGGTACCTGATGCTGTTGGTCACAAAGTTGAGTAATATACTTTCGAGATAGGCAGGATGATAATTAACCTCGGTACCCGGCTTAACGCGGTTATCTATCAGGACGTCGTATCGTTCAATATCGCCGGTAAGCACATTAAGTGTTTTGTTGATGTATTCATCAAGGCTGACAGGTACCTTCTTCAGGTTAGTATTGGTTTGTATGGAGACAACGTCGTTAAGATTAAGAATTGTTTCATCCAGCTGTACGGACACCGTTTGCAGTAATTTAAGATAATACTCTTTTTCTTCCGGCTCGGTTGTAGGGTCATTAACCAGGTTGATCAACGACTGAAAGTTACCTGCATGTGTACGCAGGTTGTGAGATACGATATACGCAAAGTTGAGCAATCGGTCGTTTTGCTTTTGTACCAAGTCCAGCGACGCAATTATTTGCTCATCTTTTAATTTTTTCTCGGTGATATCCTGTATCTGCGAAACAAAGTGTATAGGCTCTCCATCGTCGTCCCTTACCAGCGAAACGCTCAGCAATGCCCAAATGATGCTGCCATTTTTATGAAAATAGCGTTTCTCCATCTGGTAATGATGTATTTCACCGCGAAGTAGTTGGCCCACATATTCAAGATCAGTATGCAAATCATCCGGATGTGTAATATCCTGAAAGGTTCTTTGCATTAGCTCCTGTGCAGTATAGCCCAAGCTGCTTAACAATCCCTGGTTTACTTTAAGCCATCTGCCATCTGGCGACACAAGAGCCATCCCGATAGGCGAGTTTTCAAAAGCTTTTTTAAACCGATCTTCGCTCCTTTTTAAACTCTGCCGTGTACGCTGGCTATCATCTATATCTTGTAAAATACCGAACAATTTTACACAGCGACCGTCCTGAAATTCCGCATGCCCCGTAACCCTTACCCAAACTTCCCGGCCGTCAGCTGTAAGCATTACCACATCATAATCAAAGCCCTCGCCGGTTTTTAGTGCACGATTAACAGCATTAGTAATTAGTGCCCTGTGCTCTGGTTTTTTGTATAGCGTGCATATTTCATAAGGCATTGGCTGATACTCGAACGGAACACCATAAAGTCGTTTGGTAATACGAGTCCACTCTGCCCTGTTACTTAGCACATCAATTTCCCAACCACCCAGCTTAACGCTCATGTTGGTTTTATTGATCAGTTCCTTATTCTTACGCAGTTGATGCTCAGCTTCCTTTTGCAGCGTAACGTTGATGTGAATGCCCACAACGCGCAGCGGCTTGCGGTTACTATCATTATCGATAACGCTGAACACGCAGTTTACCCAAACTATAGAGCCATTTTTATGATGGTACCGTACAAGCATATTTTCAGGATGCTCAGGGTCTGATATCACCCGGCTGCTAATATGCTCCAGAAATACTATTCTGTCCTCCGGATGCATCAAGCTCAAGCAATCCTCTGGTGTAGGTGTAAGGTCGTCTTCCGCGTAGCCAAGCATGGCTTTAAACGAAGGACTGAGGTAAATGACATCATTAACTATATCCCAGTCCCAAAGACCGGCAAGTGAATGGTCAAGTATGATCTTATAGGTATCATCCCGCATGAAAAGCATCTAGCTGCAAATAATATAGTGGTAATAAATAAAATTAGCCGTTAATAAGTCGCATTCAATAACAGCAAGCTAATATTAAAAATAAAACCAAAGATTTGCAAAAAATATAAATTTACTAATGATTAATAATGTCGCTTAAAGAAATGTCAATAGTTTGTTACACTATTTAAAGATTTCAGAATGCTTTGCAATGCAGCAATTTCATAGTTGAAATTATTAAGCGTACTTTTGCGCAAAATTATACGGTAAAGCATGATTACAGTATCGAACTTAACGCTCAGGTATGGCAAACGTACCTTATTTGAAGATGTAAACCTTAAGTTTACCCGCGGCAACTGTTACGGCATCATTGGTGCTAATGGCGCAGGTAAATCTACTTTTTTAAAGATACTTTCAAAAGAGGTTGACCCTACTACCGGCTCAGTTAGCTTTACCCCTGGCGAGCGTATGGCCGTGCTTAAACAAAATCACTACGAGTTTGATGAATATTCTGTGATCGAAACCGTATTGATGGGTCACAAGGAGATGTACGCAGTGATGAAGGAGAAGGATGCCATCTACCTTAAAGAAGATTTTAGTGATGCTGACGGGGAACGGGCAGGCGAATTGGAAAACCTGTTTGCGGAGATGGACGGCTGGAATGCTGAAAGCAATGCAGCTACGCTCCTGAGTAACCTTGGTATAAAAGAAGATCTGCACTACAAATTGGTGCAGGAGCTGGATGGTAAGCAGAAAGTACGTGTGTTATTGGCACAAGCGCTATTTGGTAATCCGGACATATTGCTTTTGGATGAGCCTACCAACGACCTTGACATCAACACGGTGGCTTGGTTGGAAGACTTTTTAGCCGGGTACGAAGCAACAGTATTGGTAGTGTCTCACGACAGGCACTTCCTTGACACTGTATGTACGCACATTGTGGACATTGACTTTGGCAAAATGAGCATTTATACCGGTAACTATACGTTCTGGTATGAGTCGAGTCAGCTTGCTTTAAAACAACGCGCGGAGCAAAATAAGAAAATGGAAGATAAGGTTAAGGAGTTGCAGGAATTCATCCGCCGCTTTAGCGCCAACGCTTCTAAATCGCGGCAGGCAACCAGTCGTAAAAAGGCATTGGATAAAATCAACCTTGATGAAATTCAGCCATCGAACCGAAAATACCCTGGTATCATTTTTAACAATTTAGGCCGTGAAGCCGGCGACCAGATATTACAGGTCGATAAACTGAGTAAAAAGGCCAATGGCGAAACACTGTTCAGTGACGTTAACTTTATGGTTAATAAGGGTGATAAGATTGCCATCATTTCACAGAACAGCTTGGCAACATCTGCGTTTTACGATGTGCTTACCGGCAGAGACAAAGACTATACCGGCGAGTTTAAATGGGGTGTAACCATTAGCACTGCGGACATTCCTATTGAAAACGCCGAATACTTTGAGGGTAAGAATGAGAACCTGATAGACTGGCTGCGCGAGTACTCACCCGGCGAAAAAGACGATCAGTTCATACGGGGTTTCCTTGGCCGCATGCTTTTCAGCGGCGAAGAAGTGCTGAAAAAATGCAGTGTGCTATCGGGTGGCGAAAAAATGCGCTGTATGTTCAGCCGCATGATGCTGCAGCAGGCAAACGTTTTACTGTTTGATGAGCCAACCAATCACCTCGACCTGGAATCAATCACCGCGTTAAACAATGGCATGAAAGATTTCCGCGGTACGATATTGTTTACTTCCCGAGACCATGAGTTGTTGGAAACTGTTGCTAATCGCATAATAGAAATAACACCTGCCGGTACTATAGATAAGTTAATGACTTACGATGAATACCTGAGCAGTGAAGCAGTGAAAAAGCAACGTGAAGAGTTATACGCCGCAGTATAATCACACAGCAAGTCAAATAACAAAAAAGCGATGGGACTAAGTTCTCATCGCTTTCTTTATGTCCCACTAATGATGGGCGAACAAATCCGTCTCTTTATGCTGGCTGATGAATACGTCGCGATATTTTGCCAGCAGTGATGATTTGGATACGAAGCCGATAAACCTGCCGTCTTTAATAACTGGTAGTTGCCAAACGTCAAGCTTGTCAAACTGCTTCATTACATTATTTACCGGCTTATCATAATCAATCAGCGCTGGCGGCGTAATCATTATCTCTGACACGGTATGGTTTTCGGTGTCGTCGTTAAATAGTTGCCTGCGTATTTCATCAATCAGTACTACACCCTCCAGCTTGCCTTCAGCGTTTATCACTGGGAATATATTTGAACGGCTTTCGGCCAGTACTTTATAAAATTCTTTTATTGACCAACTGGCGTTCACTGCTGTGTAGCTACGGTTAATCACACTCTCAATGGATATAGAAGAAAGCATGGCGTAATCATGGTCGGGGTGTACATTTTTTTCGTGTACAAGATCGTGCCAGTACATATTGTGCGGGTTAAAGTGGCGCGAAATTATATAAGAAATGGCGGAGACAATCATGAGCGGAATAAATAATACATATCCCCCGGTTATTTCTGCAATCAGGAATATGGCCGTCAGTGGCGCATGTAACACCCCACTAAGGGCACCTGCCATGCCTACGGCAATAAAATTACTGGTGTTAAGGTGAACTAACCCCGTAAGATTAACGCCATAGGCTATAAATAGTCCTAAAAAGCCACCAGTAAACATCGTGGGCGCAAATGTACCGCCATTGCCACCAGAGCCAATGGTGATGCCTGCGGCAATTATTTTACCAAAAACCAATAATGCAATAAAGCCCAATAAAGCCAGTGGATGTGTAAGCCATTGACTGAGTAATGATTCATCAACAATAGTTTCGATGTTGCCATTTAATGATTGCTGTAAATCATGATAACCCTCACCAAACAGCGGCGGGAAGATCAGTATGATTACACCCAGTATCAAGCCTCCTACTACGGCTCGCACATATCTGTTTTGTCCGGGTAAAATACCTTTTTCTAATTTACCGGCTACTGTTGAAATATATACCGATACGCAGCCGCTGAGCAGTCCCAATAATATATAAAACGGTAGGGCCTGCATCACCCAGCCTTCGGTAACCAAGTGAAAAAGCTGACCTGAATATAAGATCTTGGATACTAACACTCCGGTAGCCGATGCAATAAGCAAAGGGATAAAGGTTGGAATAGTGATCTCTCCTATCAATATCTCTAAAGAAAACAACACACCCGCAATTGGGCTGTTAAACACCGCAGCAATACCTGCCGAGGTTCCGGCTGCAAGTAATACTGTTTTCTCGTAGGTAGACATTTTAAAAAAGCGTCCGATGTTCGAACCTATGGCCGCGCCGGTACAAACAATAGGTGCCTCCAGACCTGATGAGCCACCAAAACCAACGGTAAGTGAACTGCTGATGGGATGGGAATATACGTTGTTAAGTCCAATGTTTGAGCCATTCCTTTTAATGTTATAAATAATGCCCCCTATTCCTTTAATTATCTTATCGCGGTTAACAAAGTGAATAAACAGCATGGTTAGTAAAATACCCACTGCCGGCAAAAAAACATAAATGAAATGGTAAGGCAAATGCGCAGAAATCTCGCGGCTCAGCTCCTCCATAAAATGCACCAGGTACTTTAACACTACAGCAGCAAGGCCGCCAAACAAGCCAACTATCACGCTGCAAAAAATTAAAAAATTGCGCTGACTGTTAAGTTTTAGACGTAGTTTATTGAGTTTGAAAGTTAAAGTTCTAAGCATGAACCGGGTAGATATAGCGATGTAACATTTTTAGAGTTTAAAAGTGCATTATGCAGTATATTTGCGGCATGACTTCTTCGCAAAGATATGATATGCGTGGTGTCTCGGCATCTAAAGACGACGTACACAATGCAATTAAAAACATCGACAAAGGTATATATCCAAAAGCTTTTTGTAAGATAATTCCTGATATTTTAAATAACGACCCGGAGTATTGTAATATTATGCATGCCGACGGTGCGGGCACAAAATCATCATTGGCATATACTTACTGGAAAGAAACCGGTGATATTTCTGTATGGCGTGGCATTGCACAGGATGCTATTATCATGAACATTGATGACCTGCTTTGTGTGGGTGCAACGGATAACATTTTACTGTCGTCAACCATTGGCAGAAATAAGAATGTTATACCCGGAGAAGTTATTGCTGCGATCATTAATGGTACCGAAGAAGTTTTGACTGACCTGCGCGAGGCCGGCATTGGCATTTACTCTACCGGAGGCGAAACTGCCGACGTAGGCGACCTGGTGCGCACCATTATTGTAGATTCAACAGTTACCTGTCGTATGCGCCGGGACGAAGTAATTTCTAACGACCGTATAAAGGCAGGGGATGTTATTGTAGGGCTGGCATCATTTGGTAAAGCAACCTACGAGAAAGAATATAACGGTGGTATGGGCAGTAACGGACTAACCTCGGCCCGCCATGATGTATTTAACAAAACTATAGCGGAGAAATATCCTGAAAGTTATGATGCCGGCGTACCTTATGACTTGGTCTTTTCCGGTTCAAAAAGTCTGACTGATCTTATAGATATCGGCAAAGGGCAATCGGTTACTGCCGGTAAATTGGTACTGTCGCCTACACGTACATACGCCCCTGTGATAAAGACAATACTCGACCTGCACCGCAAGTATATACATGGCATGGTACATTGCAGCGGCGGCGCACAAACCAAGGTGCTGCATTTTATTGATGACCTGCATGTAATTAAAAATAACCTTTTTCCAATCCCTCCATTATTTGAGCTGATTCAGCAGGAATCAGGCACCTCATGGGAAGAAATGTATAAGGTATTTAACATGGGGCACCGGATGGAACTTTATGTACCTGAAGAAATAGCCGGTGAACTGATTAGCATTTCCAAAAGCTTCAATATTGATGCACGCATAATCGGTCACGTAGAAGCGGCAGAGAAAAAACAGGTTACCGTGCAGTCAGAGTTTGGCGAGTTTGTTTATAATTAATCAGCGCACGAACTGAAACACAAAAGCGATGAGGAATATCTCCCATCGCTTTTTTTTGTAAATATGCCATAAACAGAACGGCCCTGCTGATTTAGCGGGGCCGTTCTGTTTTGTAGAAATTATTTACCTCAACTGGTTATTGAAAAAAGTATCTTAAACCAATTTGAGCTACCCAACGAGAAGAGTTGTAAAGTGAATTATCTTGAATGCTATAAGCATTTTCTTTAGCACTTTTGATATTTGGGTTAAACTGATATACTGGAGTTAGATCTGCATTATTAGTGGCATTTTTAAATCCTGTAAAAGTCAGCAATTGATAATTATCATTAGTCAAGTAGTAAACTCTACCCCAATTTTTATTGAGGAAGTTTGTGAAGTTGTTAATATCAAATGTGAATGCAAAATTTTGTTTTGTTTTTCCTGCTGTAACAAAAAACCTTTGCTCAAAATGTAAATCAACTATATTAGTAAACGGCAATCTTCCACCGTTTCTTTTAGCGAACTCTCCACGGTGTTTACTGAGATAGGGGTCGTTGTCAATATATTTATCGAATGCCTCTGCTTGCTGCGCTTCGGTGTAAGTTGTTGTACCAACTGTTAACGGTTTATAAGCCAAATCCGAAGCCTTAGCTGGAATAAAAACTAAATCATTTGTTTCTGAAGCTGAATAGTCGTTAACAATAGTTTTAGATAATACATACGAATAGCGATTACCTGACTGTCCATAATATGAAAGCCCTATTGTTGTGCCGCCAAATTTAAACCAGTTATGAGAATATGACACAAATCCCGTTACACGACTTCCTAAATCAAAATCTGAATATGATAATGGTAGAAAGTTCCGACCAAGAGCCGACTCGTTGTAGCGCCATTGGGATGAATTTTGTGAACTTGTTACGTCATTCAACACCATAGATCTGTTAAATGCGTAAGAAGCGTTTAACGATAGCCCCCAAGGGAACTTTTTATCAAGAATACCGGATATTGTATAGGCGTAACCTTTGGGATCGTTCTTTTGACCGTTGCTTAGTAAAAAAACGTAAGTGTAAGGATTTTGAATACCAGCAGTATTAGGATCGAGATCGATTTTAGCCGGTGCGCTTCCTGTGCTGTAAACAGGACGCGAGCCAGGACCTGCAGAATTTAACGATGGCGGCATGATATTCATGCTGTAATACATCACTTGATTAATATTGCGAGTATAATCGCCTTCTAAAGTACCAGTAATACCAAAAGGTAATTTTTGATCAACAGCAAGATTAAACTTCATTACCTTAGGCAGCTTGAAATTTTTAGCTACCACATTTATTTCACCAGAAGGAACAGATAGTGTTTGACCAAAGTCAGACGCAACGTATTGATTATTTACGTCCGGACGGAAATTAATATTAGAGCCATTAGCAAGTTTGATACCGGATACCCCGCCAACAATTACCCCGCTATTGGTGTAGATACCACCTGGCCATACCGCTGGGAGGCGACCTTGAAAGACGCCAAATCCACCACGCAGTTGAGTTGTCCTATCTTCAGTAATAGCATAATTAAATGCAATACGAGGAGATATAGATATTCTAGCTTTAGGCATTTGACTAGAACGTGCACCTTGGAGATCATAGTATTGACTAATAATAGGGGATGCTGTGTTATTGAAAAAGTTGTCAACAAAACCCTTAGTTGGGAAACCGGTTAAGTCTGCACGTAAACCCCCTATCACACTAAGTCTATCATTTACTTCAAATTTATCTTGTAAGGCCAAACCTATACGGTAAGTATTGAATTTGGCGGCAGCGTTAGAACCATCACCAGCAATATTGTCTACTAAAGAATATGAATGATTATAGCTTGCCGGCGCTGCATCACTTAAAAAGTCTTGCAAACTATTATAAACGTATGCACCATAAGTTTGACGAATGAATAAGTTATAAAACTTATTATATTCGGCGTCTTCAATTAGTGAAAACGTATGCTTACCTGAATAATATTTAGTTTCATTTATAATATTGTAAACACTTTGCTTTAATTGATTAGCCATTGAAAATGCTTCTGTACCGAAGTTTATATTACCCGCGCCATCTTTGATCTGAACAGACGGGAAAGCACGACCTAGGCCATTCCTATTGTCACTTACGTTTGAGTACGTGAATAAAAAGCTATTTGAATAGCGATTGTTAAATGTTGTCTTCAGTTCGGCAGTAAGCTGATTAGTCTTATTAGGGTATAAGATACCGTTGTTATAAAAATTAATAGCTGTTCGACTGCTAGACAATGTGCTGATGTAATCCGCTTTTTGGAAGTTATCCGAAATGGTTAGATGGTTTTTGTCATTAATATTCCAATCCAATTTTGCGGTAAATGCCTTCCTATCCGTTGTTGAAACATTATTGTTGAAAGCACCTGGATCATAAGAGTACTTAGTATTTAAATAATTGACCAAAGAGTTGATGTCAGCTTCTTTCGAAGACCCAGTATAATCTGAAACGCTAAACGGCTTAGGCACTTCATTTTTCTGAATTTCCCCAGTTACAAATAAGAATAGTTTGTTTTTTAAAATAGGGCCGCCAGCGTTTAGAGTGTAATATTTAGTGGAAAAGTCAGATAATTTAGTCCGCTCCGCGTCTGGGTTATTCGTTGGCGTTTTGCCTGCAAGTCCCTGATTGCGGAAATAGTAACTAAAGCCACCTTGAAATGTGTTAGTACCTGATTTTGTAACGGCGTTAATTGAACCACCTGTAAAACCACTGTAACGCACGTCAAATGGTGCAACATTTACTTGGAATTGTTCTATCGCATCAACAGAAATAGGAGTTACATTCGACTGACCACCATTTGTACCGGATGGAGCTAAGCCAAAAACGTCATTAGCCGGAGCGCCATTGATATTGATAGAATTATAACGGTTGTTTTGACCGGCAATAGAAATTGCACCATTATAATCAACACGTGCCTGTGGAGTTAACCGTAGATAGTCCGTAATATTACGATTTACTACCGGGGTCGCTGATAATTTTGCTGAGTCGAGGACTGTGGTATTGTTGAAACGATTTTTGTTAAATACCGAACTTGTTGTTGCTTTTACAACTACTTCTGCCAGTTCATTTGACTGTTCTGACAAAGTAAAATCTACCTTGCGATTTTCACCAAGAACTGCCATAATGCCGTCTTGTTGAGTGTTGCCGTACCCTACAAAACTAACAACGATCGTATAGGGGCCACCAACATTAATGTTAGCAATATTGTACCGTCCATCGGTCTGTGTTACTGTCGAATACTTAGTACCCGTAGGTGTGTGAACTGCGGTAACAGTAGCACCAGGAATGGCTCCTTTGCTATCCTTAACAATACCGCTTAAAGACGATGTTGTTATTTGAGCTTTTGCGCCCAAACATACAAACACCGAAAAAAGGAATAAAAGTAAATACTTCCTCATGTGGTGGAAATTTGTTAATAAATCAGTTAATTAAATTTTGAGCAAAAATATAGAAAGTTTTTTCGCATCATGTTAACTGAATATTAACTATTTCAAAAAAATTTTCAACATTAATGACTGTTTAATATTGCTTTTGTAAAATTTATTTCATTAATGATATATATCATAAAAAACGTCTGATAAATTTTCTATAAGTAGTTTTATCAAAAAACGTTTACAAACAGATGTTCCAGCGTATTTTAGGTTTTCAGCGTATTTACTTAGCTTTGGCTCCATTAATCATAAACATAGAGTTATAAAGTATGAACTACGATGTCATTATTATAGGTTCGGGACCCGGTGGTTACGTGGCCGCTATCCGTGCTTCCCAATTGGGGTTAAAAACCGCTATTGTTGAAAGGGAATCACTGGGCGGTATATGTTTAAACTGGGGCTGTATCCCTACTAAAGCCTTGCTTAAAAGCGCACAGGTTTTTGAATATCTTAACCACGCTTCTGATTATGGCATCAAAGTTAACGGCGGCGGCGAGGTTGATTTTGAAGCAGTAGTTAAACGCAGCCGTAACGTTGCCGATGGCATGAGCAAAGGCGTTCAGTTTTTGATGAAGAAGAACAAGATTGACGTGATCATGGGCTTCGGTAAGCTTAAAGGCAAAGGCGTAGTTGAAGTTAAGGATGCTGGTGGTGCAACTAAAGAATATAGCGCAAAACATATTATTGTTGCTACAGGCGGCCGCTCGCGCGAATTGCCAAACCTGAAACAAGACGGCAAAAAAATTATTGGCTACCGCCAGGCGATGGTATTGCCTAAGCAGCCAAAATCACTCGTAGTGGTAGGTTCAGGTGCTATCGGTATTGAGTTCGCATATTTCTACAATGCTATCGGCACACAGGTAACTGTGGTTGAGTTTTTGCCAAACGTTGTTCCACTGGAAGACGAAGAAGTATCAAAACAGTTAGAGCGCTCGCTTAAAAAGCAAGGCATCAACATCATGGTGAATTCTACCGTTGAGTCTGTTGATACTACTGGTGATATATGCAAAGTAAATGTTAAAACTGCTAAAGGTGTTGAGGTACTTGAGGCTGAAGTGGTTTTATCAGCCGTTGGTATCAGCACCAATCTTGAAGGCATAGGTCTTGAAGAAGTTGGCGTAAAAACCGATAAAGGCAAAGTACTTGTTGACGATTATTATAAAACTAACGTTGAGGGCGTTTACGCTATTGGCGATATAGTAAAAGGTCAGGCACTGGCACACGTTGCTTCTGCCGAAGGTATCATCTGCGTTGAAAAAATTGCAGGTGAACATCCGGAGCCGCTTGATTATAATAACATACCTGGTTGTACTTACTGCTCACCAGAAGTTGCATCTGTAGGTTATACAGAAAAAGCGGCCAAGGAAGCCGGTTACGAAATTAAAGTGGGCAAGTTCCCATTCTCAGCATCGGGTAAGGCAAGTGCTGCCGGCGCTAAAGATGGCTTTGTTAAAGTGATCTTCGACGCTAAATACGGTGAGTTTTTAGGTGCGCACATGATTGGTAACAACGTTACCGAAATGATTGCCGAAGTGGTTACAGCCCGCAAGCTGGAAACTACTGGTCACGAAATCATTAAGTCGGTACACCCTCACCCAACCATGAGCGAAGCACTTATGGAAGCTGCAGCCGCTGCATACGGCGAAGTGATACATATTTAATTCAGACCATAGTCGATAGTCCATAGTTAATGGTTTTCATAGAAGGCTGTTTACTATGGACTATTGTCTATTGACTATAAGCTACTCTATGAACCTCTACCCCATCGATACGGAATTATTTAAGCTTGATGGAGGTGCTGTTTTTGGCGTAGTGCCAAAATCTATCTGGAGTAAAACCAATCCAGCAGACGCAAACAACCTTTGTACGCTCGCTATGCGCTGCCTGTTGGTAGAGACCGACAATCGGCTTATTCTCATTGATACTGGCATCGGCAATAAACAAAACGAAAAATTCTTCGGCTTTTACTACCTCCATGGCGATGCAACGCTTGATATATCATTGGCTAAATACGGCTTTAACCGCGATGACATTACCGATGTATTTTTAACGCATTTGCATTTCGACCACGTTGGCGGCGCAGTTGTACGCAGCGGTGAAATGTTGAGGTCTGCCTTTAAAAATGCAACTTATTGGAGCAATGAGCGCCATTGGGCCTGTGCAACCAAGCCTAACGACCGCGAAAAGGCGTCATTCCTTGCAGAAAATATATTACCTTTACAAGAAAGCGGTCAGTTGCGTTTTGTGGGAGAACAGGATGGTGTAAACTTTGCCACCGGTTTTGACATTCGTTTTGTTTACGGGCACACAGATGCGCAAATGCTTCCGCTGCTTGATTATAAAGGGCAAAAAGTATTATATGTAGCAGACTTATTGCCTACAGCGGCACACATACCTGTACCCTACGTTGCTGCATACGATGTATTTCCGCTTACGACACTTGCCGAGAAAAAAACAATTCTTGCAGAAGCCCTGGACAATAATTACGTGCTTTTTATGGAGCACGATGCTGTAAATGAATGCTGCACGATACAACAAACCGAAAAAGGAATCCGTTTAAAGGATACATTTCGGGTGATTGATTTGTAGTTGTTGCATAATTTTTACTTAATTGTACTATATTACAGCATCAAATAACGAACAAATTTATACCTTTGCACGTTCAATTCTAAAACAAAGAATCGAGGTTATATAAATAGATGAGACAACTCAAGATAACACAATCCATTACCAATCGTGAATCGCAATCTCTTGATAAATACCTTCACGAAATTGGTAAAGTTGACCTAATAACTGCCGAAGAAGAAGTAATACTTGCACAAAAGATACGGGAAGGCGACCAGGCTGCCCTTGAACGCCTTACAAAAACCAATCTTCGCTTTGTTGTTTCAGTAGCTAAACAGTATCAGAATCAGGGTTTAACCCTTGGCGATTTGATAAACGAAGGCAACCTCGGCCTTATAAAAGCCGCCAAACGTTTTGACGAAACCAAAGGTTTTAAATTCATATCATACGCCGTATGGTGGATCCGCCAATCTATATTGCAGGCTATTGCCGAGCAGTCACGTATTGTGCGTTTGCCGCTTAACCAGGTAGGTTCATTGAGTAAAATAAGCAAAGCCTTCTCTAAGTTGGAGCAGGAATATGAACGAGAGCCATCACCTGAAGAACTGGCAGATATACTGGAAACTACTGTAGACAAGATATCAGACACGCTGAGTAACTCAGGTCGTCATGTATCTATGGATGCACCGTTTGTACAGGGTGAAGAAAATACCCTGCTCGACGTATTGGAGAATCATGAGCCAAATACCGACTCTATACTGATCAACGAATCATTATCAGAAGAGATTAAACGCTCATTATCTACCCTTACAGAGCGCGAGCGTGAGATTATCGTGCTGTTCTTCGGTTTAGGTACCAACCATCCGCTGTCTCTTGAAGAGATAGGTGAGAAATTTAACCTTACCCGCGAGCGTGTACGGCAGATTAAAGACAAGGCGCTGCAAAGATTGCGGCATACCTCCAGGAGTAAGATCCTGAAATCATACTTAGGTTAACATACAGGCCTTCTTAAAAACTAAGAAGGCTTTTTTTTATGTTTAGCGTCACGTTACTTTCTCATCGTTAAGCACTGCAATATATCGCTTATCATTTCTGCGGCTGCAGCCTGATTACGAAAGCCGCTCATGTCATTATGTTTAACAGCTGATTTAATTATAGTGATATGAAAGTCCTGCTGTTCCTTTGGAGTAGGTAACACCCCGCCGTCCGCAGGTTGGTCGCTGGAGCGAATGCTGAATATAGCCGGCCTTTTAGAAATGGGTAAAGGCACCCGCCTGTTGTCAAGACTGATTACCTTCTGGGCTATATGCCGCTCTCGACCGGCAAGCAGCATTACCATATCGCCGCCATTAGAGTGTCCAATCAATACAAGTTTTTTAAAATCCAGGTTAAGTTTATCACCCTTTAATTTTTCAATTACATATTTGATACTGAGTATTCCCCTCTCCCAATTAGTTGATCTATTTTCATATACAGACCCGTTGGTTGGCATTGGTGTATCGCCTGTAAGGTCATGCTGAATAACTACTACATAATAACCAGCTGCAGCAAGGGCTTCGGCGATAGTGCCGTAATCAAGATGCCGTACCTGGTAGCCTGTATTAATAAGTACCGGGATTTTCTTACGGCTACCCTGTTCTGGTGTCGAATATACAGCAACCGGTATTTGCCTGTTATGTGTAGCATCAAACCAAATGGCTGTATCGGCATTTATACGTATGGTTGTGTCGATTTTAACGGCACAAACACCATTGCCTGCAAATACTATAAGAGTGAATAGTGCAGCTATAGCGAAGCGGGTGACTTTTTTCATCAACGAAACCATCAATGGCGAATATAATAACAATACATCCGTCGCAGTACGAAAATCTCACTGCAAACGCCGCCGTCGCTCACCAGCAACAGTTGAAGTCACAGCTTAATATTATCAGCCGGTCGGCGCCGATCCAAACCATTGGGGGTGCAGATATTTCCTTTAACAAATACGAAGAAACGGTTTATGCAGGCATCATAGTTTTCAGCTACCCTGACATGAAAGTATTGAATCATGCCACAGTTGTAAGCCGCACCAGCTTTCCATATATTCCGGGGCTGCTGGCTTTCCGCGAAGTTCCAGCCTTGATGGAAGTATGGGAGAAGCTGACTGAAAAGCCTGATATATTGATGCTCGACGGCCATGGCATAGCTCATCCGCGCAGCATGGGTATAGCTGCGCATTTTGGCGCTGTCACCGGGGCAACCACCTTGGGCTGCGCCAAAAGCAGATTATTCGGCCATTTTGCCGAGCCAGATAACATAGCGCTTTCACAATCGCCGCTGTACGACAAACAAAATCTTCAAATCGGCACCGTTTTGCGTAGCAAGAAAAACTGTACCCCGCTGTTTATTTCACCCGGAAATAATATTGATATGGCACAAAGCGTTGATGTTGTTATAAACTGCCTGCGCGGTTACCGTATGCCCGAACCTACACGGCAAGCTCACTTGCTGGTAAACAAGATTCGTGTAGCGGCAGGCGGCGGCAACCCCAACCCACCTAATGACTTATTTAACCAGCCCTAAATCACCAGCCCGTGCTAAACGGCCTTGCCAAATCTTATGGTTATTTTACAGACCATTCGGCTTCATAAATATCCTTTGCAGCACGCTTTCACTCTTTGTGGTATTTAAAGGTGGCCTGCAAGGTTTACCCGGAGCGCTGCTTATAAAGTTATGTGGTTATGGTCTATGTCTCGGTTATCATTACTTTCTTAAGCCGTCATACCTTTTTTACTTCCGTAATTCAGGACACAAACTCTCTTCGCTTTACATTAAAATTTTCGTTATTGATTTCGCCGCAATGCTTCCTCCGTTAATACTTATTTTATTTATCGTAGCATGAAACTGCATGTAGATAGCGTTCAGCTGGAGTTTGACGGACGAAAGATTTTACAGGATATCTTTCTGCAATGTATTAAAGGTGAGGTGGTGGGTTTGCTCGGGCGAAACGGCAGTGGTAAATCATCATTGCTACGGGTTATTTTTGGCACCCTACCTTGTGGTTTTAAGCATGTAAGTATTGATGGCGAGTACATTACTAAAGGTTATTACAACAGCCGCATTGCATATTTACCCCAGCACAACTATTTGCCTAAGGATGTGGTTATTGAAAAGCTTGCGCAACATATTATTGATCCTGAATTTTGGCAATTATTTGTACAACAACCATTATATATAAAAAATCAGCAACAAAAACCAGGGCAGCTTTCAGGCGGGGAATTAAGACAGCTTGAAACGTTAATGATTATTTTCAACCGAGCAGACTTTATTTTGCTTGATGAGCCTTTTACGCATGTATCGCCCATACAAACAGAATATTTAAAAGAAATGATCCGTATGGTATCGCCGCGAAAAGGTGTCATCGTTACCGATCACCAGTATCAAAATGTGCTCGATATAAGTAGCCGCGTTATACTCCTCTACAACGGTTGCACGGTGCCTGTACAAAGCGCTGAGGATTTGGTAACCTATAATTATCTGCGCAGCGTTTAAGTCAGGATTAACAATTTTTGTGAGGCAGTAGGTGTAACACTCCGTATGTGAGAATCGTCATATACATACAATCACTAACCACTCACAATGAAAAGGGCTTGCTTTTACCTGATAATATTGTTGCTTTTGCCCTGCATAGGTGTTTATGCTTCGGGTAATAGTGATGGCAGGCCTCTCATTCATTGGAAACGTCTCTTTGTATCATATCCCGAACCGGAGATGAACGCCAGTTTCAGCACGTTTGCGCTCCCCATTAAGAGAGCCGGTAACCTTATCATTATCGAGGCCGAGGTGGATGGTGTTACCGGTAACTTTGTTTTGGACACGGGCGCCCCTTACCTGGTGTTAAACGCTACCTATTTCAGGGATATGCCGGTTATTGCCGGTCAGCATTCGGCGGGCGTGAACGGCGAAGTGCACGAGTCTTTCTGTACGGAGGTAGCTACTTTGCATTTAGGTGAGCTACAATATAAACGCATCCGTGCAGACGTGACTGACCTCTCACCTATTGAGAACAGTCGCAATATTAAAATACTTGGGTTGCTGGGTACGCAGCTATTTGCAAAGCTCGCCCTCACGGTAGACCTTTTTCAGAACACGCTGTACGTTCACAAACCTGATAAGGAAGGTATCATTACCAACACACCTGTAATCACCAAGGGAAAAACACTGACTACCGATTTTAAATTACTTAACAACGTAATATTTATTAAGAGCGCGGTTGCTAATAACACTTTTTGGCTGGTATTTGACACCGGCGCCGAGGCTACTTTATTTGATTACAGAAGGACAAAAAAAGCTATCAGTCAGTTAAGTATAGAACGAACTGCAAAGCTCACCGGTGTTGGCGGTTCGTCATTTCAAATAATTTACGCTAAATTAGATACACTAATTATAGGCGGAACCACATTTGCAAATAACCCTGTTATGCTTACCAGCCTCGACAATATGGGGAGGGCATACGGCCAAACCGTTGACGGCATGCTCGGTTACGACTTTTTTTCGAGAAATGTGTTCACCATAAACTTTGTGCGAAAAGAGTTAACTATATACGGTGTAGGGTTATGAAAGCGCTGAAACAAATACTGGCTACGTCGGTCATCATACTTTTTTGCATGATGCAGGGTTTCGCGCAGCAGATTCGCAATAACCTTATTGCTACTGATGATAACCTTGTTTTGCTTATTGATTTGCGTACATCTGTTAAAAGCATCGATAGTATACTCGACCGCGCTGGCTTAAAAAAAGCCGATGCGCTGCGTATTAAGCAACAATATTTTGAGGGCATCACCAGCCAGGGTTGGGAGCTGGTTAAACGCCAGGGCAATGTAATTGAATTTAATCGCCCTATTGAGCTTGGCATGGAGAGTACGCCCGGCAGCCCCTATCTAATTACCGTCCAAGTCATACAAACCGATGGCCACCCTGGATACCCTGAATTGCCTCTTTATGGCATCAATAAATTTAGTAAAAAAACGGTATTTGAAATAGCCAAAGGTTATACCCGTTTCACCTTGCACGGCCATAACGATGCAACGAAAGTACAGCTGTCAGGTTCCTTTAATGATTGGACAACGTCCGACGGCATCATGAAGCGTACAGCTAGCGGATGGGTGTATGATGTAAAGCTTGAGCCTGGAGTTTATGCTTATAAATTTATTATCGATGGCCATTGGCAGCGCGACGAAGCAAACCAGTTGACGGAAAATGACGGCTTCGGCGAAGCTAATTCCATCTACTATCGGTACAATTACACCTTTAAGCTGGATGGTCATAAAAACGCGAACGCTGTACAGTTAGCTGCCAGCTTTCTTGGCAGTAAAAATATTGCCATGCAAAAGATAAACGGAATATGGCAAATATCGCTTTACCTGCATGATGGTACTCACAGTTACAGTTTTATTGTAGATGGTAGGCGCATAACCGATCCATTAAACAAGTCTGCAAGCAACGGCCGTTCGGTGCTTAACATGGGGCAGCCTGTCGTATTTAAGCTTAAAGGCAATACCAACGCCCGTAAAGTGTGCGTGGCTGGCACCTTTAATGGCTGGAAGTCTGACGAGCTACGCATGCGCAAAACCCGGAATGGATGGGTGTTGCCCGCTATCATACCCGCCGGTAACTATGGCTATAAATTTATTGTTGATGGTAACTGGATAACTGATCCTGCCAATCTGTGTGAAATAAGCGAGGGCGGCCAGCAAAATTCCTTTATATCATCAAAACCCAATTATACATTCAGGTTGCATGGCTTCAGCTCGGCTCGGGACGTGTTTGTGGCGGGGACTTTTAACGGCTGGCATGAAAGTGAATACAAGATGTGCCGCGATGGTGATGATTGGACAATTACAATGCGGCTACCCGCCGGTAAGATAAGGTACAAGTTTGTAGCCGATGGAAAGTGGCTGCGGGATCCGGGTAATAAGTTGTGGGAGCCAAATGAGCATGGCACCGGCAACTCGGTGGTATGGATAAATTAGAACTTATTATAACCTCACATACAAACCTAAATGTTATGAAGATCACAATTTACCAGGCCGATGCTTTTACCGATAAACTCTTTGGTGGAAACTCCGCCGCTATTTGTCCGCTGGATGATTGGCTCTCCGATGATTTAATGCAAAAGATAGCCGTAGAAAACAACCTAGCCGAAACCGCTTTTTTTGTAAAGACCGATAACGGCTACAAACTGCGCTGGTTTACCCCGGAGTATGAGATTGACCTTTGCGGCCATGCCACATTGGCTACTGCACATATACTTTTCACCGAGTTGGGTTACAGCCAGGATGTGATACACTTTGAAACCATGAAAGCCGGGATACTTACCGTTACGCAGGACGATGGATTGTATAGTATGGATTTCCCTTCGCGCCCGCCATTCGCAGCAGCTATGCCAGCCGGATTAATGGAAGCCATGGGTGGCCCTCATCCCGTAGAAGTTCTGAAATCGCGAGACTATATGCTGGTTTACGATACCGAATACGATGTAAGAGCTGCCGCACCTGATTTTGCTTTGCTGGCCCATGTAGACACGGTTGGCGTGATAGTAACGGCACCGGGCAATAACGCCGATTTTGTTTCGCGCTTTTTTGCACCAGCCGCCGGTATCGACGAGGATCCGGTAACAGGGTCGGCGCATTGCAACCTTATACCCTATTGGTCTGCAAGGCTTGGTAAAAAAGAATTACATGCCTACCAGTTATCTGCACGGCATGGCGAGCTATGGTGCAAGGACCTCGGCGACAGGGTATTGATGGCTGGGCGGGCAGTTACCTTTCTACGGGGGGAAATAGAGATTTAATGAATTTTATGCTGAAGTGATTATTGCTTCGTCAAGCTTTTTATTGATTTTATTCTTCCATCAAAAATAGCATAAAAGCTTAACTCTTTCCTATTTTTGAGAATCAGTATAAATATAAAAATGACGCCTAAACTATCACGCCGCATTGCAAGAACGTTGCTGTTTACAGTAGTTCTTATTATCAGTATTTCAAGTTGTAAAGACGATAATGATACCTCTACATCTGATCGTTATGCACTTACCGTTACTGCCTACAATGCCTTCTACTGGTCGATTGATAAGCCAAAAGGCACCTTACAACCGGCAGCGAACGTAAGTATATATGCCAGCCGAGCCGACTATTACAGCAAAAAACCTTACAAAACGGCCACTACCAATGCCGATGGAAAGGCAGTTTTGAATGTAGCGCGTGGGAGATACTTTATAGTGGCGGAATGGCAGGAAACAGGCAAGCTTATAAGCAGTGTAGTACCCAAGGAGGACGTCAGTACTTCAATGTCTAAGAAAGGCTATGTTGCTGTTGGTTTGTTTCAAACCGATGCTGAAGTGAAGAACAGTCCTGGACAGGCCTACGCCAGACCCGGAAACTTTAAATGGCAGGATATTAATGGCGATGGAGTTATAAATCCTCAAGATTTGGTGGAACTGCCGTCGGCCAGTGTGGAAGTAGGTACGACTAATGCAGAAGTTGATATAATAATGGGGGCTACAGAAAACAGCCTGTTAACAGAGTCGGTATCAAAAAACAATATTTATGACTTATTGAACCAATGTGCTACTCTAAGTTACGAAGCGAACAAGCAAATATCAACTTTGGACATTATGCTGAGCAAAGAAGCAAAATGCACAATGGATAGCTTTTTTGGATACTGCGATTTGAGCAACTTATATATATTGCCAAGCAATCCGTACTTGCTAACCGCAACCAATGTATTATATAACATCGTTAAAAAAGCTAACGACGTACTTTATTATACCGACTACATAGATATACCTGATGGTGTCGAAAAAGCCTTTTTACAGGCTGAAGCAAGAGCTTTTCGAGGGTACGCTTATTTAACACTGGCTACTTACTTCGGGCAGGCAGGTATCATAATAAATCGCCAGGTTGGCGACAACCTGAGAATTATACTTAAAACAAAAGCCGAGGTTTATTCACAAGCCAAACTTGATCTAGAAGCCGCAGCGGCAACCAATATTCCGGCTGAACTTTTACAGCCTGCTTACATCACCCGCAATGCGGCTATGGCATTGACTGCCCGCTTGCTTTGCAAACAAAAGATTACAGCAAGGCAAAGTCATACAGTGACGCTATTTTGTCCGCCAATGCTTATCGGTTTGGTGAAACCATTATCGATGCATTTGCGCATTTAAACAGCAAAGAATTGATTTGGTCATACCCGCAGGACGAATTAGGACCTTGGCCTACGCAGGTAGCACCAAGTCAGGGCAGGTACAGGCCAATGGTACGTTTATCAGAAATTTATCTTATAAGGGCCGAAGCACTGATCCACCTTGGTCAGTATAACGATGCAAAAAACACACTGTCAATTTTTGCGCAGCGCCGTAATTTGCCATTGGGTGAATTGAATACAGAAGCAAATGCCTTGCATGCATTGTATACTATTACACGTGCGGAAACCTACCGCGATGGAAGAACCTTCATCAATTTGGTACGCTGGGGTATAGCTAAAGAAGTATTGGAAAATTATAAGGATCATAACAACATTTTGCCAATACCCGAATCGCTGCTACAAACTGACCCAGGCAACAAGCAAAATCCAGGTTATTAATAATAATGTATGATGCTAATTGCAGCAGATGTAAACAAAAAGTAGCTGCCCTCCGCTACTTTTTTTGTTTACTTAGTTAAGCATTGTTTTGTATCTTCAACCCTGCGTAAAACGATAACATAACATTTTTTCCGGCACAGCGGTACAGGCAACTACATGCAGCTTACAAGGTTAGAGATTAAAGGATTTAAAAGTTTCGGAGAGAAAATCACCATTAATTTTAATGACGGCGTTACCGGTATTGTAGGCCCGAATGGTTGCGGCAAATCAAACGTTGTAGACTCTATTCGCTGGGTATTGGGCGAGCAAAGCACCCGCATGCTCCGTTCTGAAAAAATGGAGAACGTGATATTTAACGGTACGCGTAACCGTAAGGCCGCCAACCTTGCGGAGGTGTCGCTAACGTTTGATAATACAAAGAACATTCTCCCAACTGAGTTTTCACAAGTCACACTTACGCGTAAATTGTACCGCACCGGCGAAAGCGAGTATCGTCTTAATGACGTACAATGCCGGCTGAAGGACATAACCGACCTGTTTCTGGATACGGGTATAGGCGCCGACTCCTACTCCATCATCGAGTTAAAGATGATCGATGAGATCATTACCAATAAGGAAGGCTCACGCCGGAATCTTTTTGAGGAAGCGTCGGGTATCTCTAAATATAAACTCCGTAAAAAGCAGACGTTCAACAAACTCAAAGACACGGAGGCAGACCTTGCGCGTGTTGAAGACCTGCTTTTTGAGATTGAAAAGAACCTGAAAACGCTGGAGAACCAAGCCAAGAAAACCGAGCGTTACTACCGGCTGAAGGAGCAATACAAAACGTTGAGTATTATGCTGGCATCATTCCGTATTGCATCGTTTAGCCAGTCGCTCAATAGCATTGAAGAACAGGAACAAAAACATCGTACAGAAAAAGCAGGTATTGTGAGCCAGATTGACTCACTGGAAGCCGTTGTACAACAACAAAAGCTGGAAAGCATTACCCGCGAAAAAAATCTATCTGTTCAGCAAAAAACTACTAACGAGTTTGTCGCCAAAATAAGGGCATACGAGAACGAAAAGAAGATAAAGAACGAGCAGCTTAAATTTCAGCAGGATAAAGAACGCCGCCTTACCGAAGAACTTGACCGCGACCGTACCCAGCTGAATCATGTGCTCTATAACCTGAAGCGCCTGGCCGAAGAAAAAGTACAGGAAGAAGAAAACTTGCAAACAATTCAAGGCCGCGTTGCCGACCTTAAAGAGGCTGTTGAAGAATTGCGCACTCAACAAACCGAGGCCCGTAACGAACTGAACGAATTAACCGCCATTAACAACCGGCTGCAGAACCAGGTATATAAAACCGAAAAAGACCTGGAGATATTGCAGATACAGCAGCAGGCGCTTGAACAAGAAAGCCAGCGTACCATAGCTGACGCCAATAGCAAGGAGGCAGAGCTGACACATTTTAACCAGGCGGTGGCTGCACTGGCGGCTAAGGTAGAAACGCTGGAGGCAGAACACCAGGCATCTGTTGATTTTGAAAACGGTTTACAAGAACAAATACGGGATACTGAAGTCAATATAGCTTCACTCAAAGACAACATCACGGCTGAAGGCCGCAGGCTGGATGCCAAGCAAAACGAATATAACCTTACTAAGAGCCTGGTCGATAATTTAGAGGGCTTCCCTGAATCTATCCGTTTCCTAAAAAAGAATACCGATTGGGCCAGGAACGCTCCGTTGTTTAGCGATGTGCTTTTTTGTCGTGAGGAATACCGCGTAGCGATAGAAAATTACCTGGAACCGCTGATGAACCACTATGTGGTTGATAGTTATGAGGAGGCCATCAAGGCCATCAGGCTACTCAACGACGCCGCACGTGGCAGGGCTCAATTTTTTATACTAAACAATTATCAGGATCAGGAAAGCTCAGCACACGCTGAAACGCCAAACGGGTGGATACCTGCTTTATCGGTAATTGAGGTAGAAAAGCGCTACCTCCCCTTGTGTAATCACCTGCTGCAAAACGTTTATCTGGTTGATGATGAGAGTGAAAACGCCTACCACATCCAAAATAACTTTAAAGATGCTGTATTACTGGGCAAAAGCGGCAAATTCAGCAAAACGAAGCATACGATGGCAGGCGGATCAGTGGGCTTGTTTGAAGGGAAACGTATTGGTCGCGCCAAGAACCTGGAAAACCTGCAAAAGGAGATTAAGCAGATTGATACTGCACTGCAAGGTATGCGCCAGCAACTGCAAAGTCAACAGGACAAATTTACTGCATTAAAAGCGGCCGGAAAAGCAGCCGAGATAAGACAGCAGCAACAGGAGCTTAGTAAGCTTAATACCGAACTCATCACCATTAAAACAAGGCAGGAACAGTACCAGGCCTTTATTGAAAACAGCCTTAACCGCAAGCAGGACATTGCCCAAAAGATAGAAAGCATCAACAACGACATGCTCTCCATGCGGCCTCAGCTGGAAGAACTAAAAGTGCAGAAACAGGCGCACAACGAAGACATGCTGGAAAAACAGGCAGAGTTTGCGGAGCTAAATGAAATGGTGACTGTACGCTCTAACGCCTATAACCAGGAAAACATCCGCTTCCATCAGCAGCAAAACAAGGTATCCGGGCTTAATAAGGATATTGAGTACCGCGAATCGCAGCAAGAAAGCCTGGAAACACGTATACGTGTAAACAGCCTGGAGATGGAGAAGGTCAAAGCAGCAATCCACGAAAACCTTCAACAGGCCGGCCACTCTGATGATGACCTTTTAGGTATGTATGAGCAAAAAGAGGCGCTGGAGAAAGCTACTCAACAGGCGGAACAGGAGCACTATAGCTGGCGCGGAAAGATTGCCGAGACAGAAAACGAAATATCGGCCCTGCGGCGAAAAAAAGACAATGCTGAGCTGATAGAAAATGAGCTTCGCGAAAAACGCAATGCCCTTAAGCTCGATCTAAATGCTTTAAAGGAACGTCTGTCGGTTGAGTTTAATGTTGATATCAACGACTTGTTGGACACCGAAATACCGGAAAATGAAAACGAGGAAGATTTGCGCGGAAGAACAGACAAGCTGAAAAAACAGCTGGACGAATTCGGTGCTATCAATCCGATGGCGGTGGAGGCTTATAACGAGATGAATGAGCGCTATGAGTTTATTCAATCGCAAAAGAAAGACCTTGCCGAAGCCAAAGCATCGTTGTTGGCTACCATACAGGAGATTGACGATACAGCGAAAGAAAAGTTTATGTCGGCATTTACCATGGTGCGCGAAAACTTTATCCACGTGTTTCGTTCCCTGTTCAACGAGGAAGACTCTTGTGACCTAATCCTTACCGATCCGCAGAGTCCGCTGGATTCAGACATTGATATTATCGCCAGGCCAAAAGGCAAACGGCCGCTATCTATCAATCAGCTATCCGGCGGCGAAAAAACACTGACGGCAACGGCTATCCTGTTCTCGCTTTACCTGCTTAAGCCTGCACCCTTCTGTATATTTGATGAGGTGGACGCCCCGCTAGACGATACCAACATCGATAAATTCAATAACATCATCCGCAAGTTTTCCAAGGACTCACAATTTATCATTGTATCACACAACAAGCGCACTATTGCCAGCACAGACGTTATTTATGGTGTTACCATGGTAGAGCAAGGTATATCGCGCGTAGTGGCTGTTGACCTGCGCGATATTGCCGATTAATAGCCCCGGGTCAGTCAATCTTCACATATTTGACCAACCCGGGAAATAATTATCAATCCAAACCACCGCGACGAGTAGGTTCTGTAGGTGCCGGCCATTCTGTTTGCTGCCCGGTACGCGGGTTTACTGGCAGTACACTCTTATCGCGCGAGGTTGTCTGGGAGTCTTCGCAGGCAAGATAAATAAGGATAGCGGTCAGCATGGCGTTATTTCTCAGGTCATCAAAGACCAGCTTATCATAAGTATCGCGGTTAGTATGCCAGGTGTATGTGCCGTATGACCAATTAAGCGAACTCAACGAAAATGCAGGCGCACCTGCTGCCACAAACGAAGCGAAGTCAGATCCGCCCCGACCAGGTGTGCCGGGAAACGAGGTTTCTATTTGCTTACGGATGCTATCCGGCACCTGATTAAGCCAGCGTGTTAAATAATCGTAGGAGTTAAGAAAACCCTGTCCGTTCAGGTTAACTATTCGCCCTGTACCGTTGTCCTGGTTAAACAAGACTTGCAGGTTCTTCACTATCTCCGGATGGTCTTTTACAAACGCGCGCGATCCGTTAAGGCCCTGCTCCTCACTTCCCCAATGACCTACCAGTATGGTTCGTTTAGGATTTGGATATATTTTTTTGAGTATACGCATAGCCTCCATCATAGTAAGGGTACCGGTACCATTGTCGGTTGCACCCGTACCACCGTCCCATGAGTCAAAGTGCGCCGACAGCATCACGTATTCATCGGGTTTTTCGGTGCCCTTAATTTCTCCGATGGTGTTAAATGTTGGTGCTACACCAGTTTCCTTTGATTCGGTCAGTACGCGAATTTTTGGATCATGGCCTGATTCAATCAAACGATACAGCAGGCCGTAATCTTCCAATGCGATATCAATTGTAGGGATTTTCCTGGTGTAAGCGCCAAATATCTTATCTACACCAAACCCTGCCGACCAGTTATTAATTACCACTCCTGCAGCACCAGCTTTCTCAAGCGCAAGCGGCAAAGTACGGCCGTTCAGTCCTGTTTTGTTAATGCGTGCCTGCCAGGCTTCTGTCGCAGCAGTGCGCTCTTTTTTCATTTTTTCAACCGACTCCTTGGTGCCGAATTCCTCCCAATTGTAGTCAGGACGGCCGGTTGGCTGCATCATAGAAATCATTACAAATTTTCCTTTTACAGCAGGCAGCCATTTTTTAAAGGCAATGGAATCACTTACATCTGGCAGAATAACTAAACCCGCGGTGATGCTCTTTTTCATGCCTGGGCTCCACGCGAGTTGTGTCGCTTCGAGCGTGCGTACCCTTGGCGATAGCATGTCAATATGTGAGATACCACGCTCCCAACCGCGCCATTCGCCCCACTTTTCGTTACGTGCGGTTACGCCCCAGGTTTTGTATTTAGCAACAGCCCAGTCATGCGCCTGCTGCATTTGCGGTGTACCAACCAGCCGTGGGCCAATAACATCGAGCAGCTCATGGGCCAAGGGTTTCAGCTGCGAGTTTTCGGTTTCTTCTTTTACAATGTTGTTGATGATGGCATTTGAGCTTTGCGCATAAACATTGCTGCTTAATGTTAATGCACTTAAACACATTGCCGCCACGATAGCGGGTTTGAGATGGAGGTCAGTTAATTTCATGCATGTAATTTAATAATTACGGCTAAAACCGCTTTAATTACCACGTGCTTTTTACAAAAAAGAAATGCCCTCAAAGAGGGCATCCACATTTAAAATCGTACTATAAAGAACGGAGAACCTAAGTTTATAAAAGATCAGATTTTAAATTATATTTTTCTATCAGGCACCTATCCGCATTGTTTTATAAAATTTCTTAAAACACTTAGTGCATTTATAATGCCGCATGTTTTCTTTGAAAAGCATTTTCACAATTTTGCTTCGCGGGATGCGCTCACAGCTCGCTCCATTACAACGCGGACAGGTAACAATTTCCTTCTCGATTGGCGTATCAGTCATTTGCCAGGTATAAAATAGTTTAACTAATAAAGGGGTTTCAATAAAGTCGTATGCAAATATTGTTAGTTGAAGGCTAACAAAACGGACACAAAACGTTACAAAACTGCCAAAATAAATTATTAGGCAACCCGTCAGTTCTGTTAAATGATTGGCAATAAATTATTAATTAATAAAATGGGTATGTCAGCTTTGTTATCAAAGCATTTCGTTAACGTCGCGGCCGTAATGTTCTTTAAACAGCCGTGCAAAGTAAGCAGGCGTATCGAAACCTGCGGCATATGATATTTCTGCCACGGTACGGTAACGTCCGCTTTCAAGTGCTTCGCGGGCAACCTGTAACCTTATGGCGCGTATGTACTTATTGGGTGTTAAGCCGGTAATACTTTTTATGCGGCGATGCAATTGCCTTTCGCTTACGGCAAGTTCATAACTGAGCGTTGCAAGGTTAATTTCTTTCTTACCCACCTTGTCTCGAACCAGTTTTTCAACCTCGCTTAGCCATAACAAGTCAGCTGGTGAGGTCTTGACCATGGTTATTTCTGCTTCGCCACTTTCGTGTTCTGCACTTTCCTCCTCTTCTCCCGTAATTTCTCGCTCGGACGCATTTGCCAACAAACCTCCAACACGTGCAAGCAATTCACTGCTCACAAAAGGTTTAGTAATATAATCGTCGACCCCAATATTAAGCGCCCGTGTGCGGTTCTGTCCGTCGGCAAGGGCAGTAAGCATAATTACCGGAATGGTGTGATATTGTTCATGGGCCTTCAAGTGCTCGAGCAGCGTAAATCCGTCCATTAACGGCATCATTACATCTGAGATTATCAGATCGGGTAAATTTTGCATGCGATGCAGGCGCTGCAGCGCCTCACTACCGTTTCCGGCGCTGATAACATTATAATCGCCATTAAGCACTGTACCTATATAAGCGGCCATTTCTGCATGGTCTTCCACAACGAGTATGGTGTTGCGGTTCTTGTTATGGGCGCCTTTTACCCCGTGATGCAAGGTATCATTATCTGTTATCTCGTCGCAATCCGTTTCTTGGCTAACTGTTTTAACAGGTATTTGCAAACTAAAAGTCACTCCCTTACCCCAATCGCTGTCTACCTTAATTTCACCGCCTAAAATGGTTGTAAACTCGCGAGTAATAGCCAGCCCCACACCCGATCCGCCTTCGGCCAGGTACTTGCTACCTTGGTAATAACGATCAAAGATATAGGGCAGATCGTCCGGATGGACACCGGAGCCGGTATTTGAAATACTAAAATAAAAAGTGCTTTGGTCTGCTTCCGCATTAATGTAAATCGAGCCCCGCTCAGGGGTGAATTTTATAGCATTGCCAATGAGGTTATTGATGATTTTTTCCAGCTTCTCCTTGTCTATTGATACGGTAAGCTTTTCATCTATGTCATAGATTACAGAATACCGAACATGCTTATGTTCAGCGGCCGAAGCAAATCCCTCATATAATACCCTTATAAAGCTAAGTAACCTGAATTGCTGTTCGCGTACGGGTAATTTTCCGGCTTCTATCTTACCAAGGTCAAGCAGCTCGTTTACCATACCTAACAACTTCCGGCTGTTTCGCCATACAGTTTCGAGGTGTTGCTTACGCAATGTTTCGTTTTGTATGTCCTGGTTAACCAGCATATCCAGCGGGCCCATAATCAAAGTCAGCGGCGTGCGCAGTTCATGGCTGATGTTTGAGAAAAAGTGCGATTTCATTGCGTCGAGCTTGGCTAACTGCTTATGCTCTCTGCTAAGTAATGCTGCCTCTTTCTTCCTCCTGGTGCTTACGAGCCAATACAGCACCACGAGCGCAAACACAATTACAATAGCTAATGATATGGCAAAATTACGTTGCTGTTTGGCCAGCTTAGCCTTACCCTCTTCACTCAAAAGCCGTTTATCCAGTATGTACTTTTCATTAAGCTCCGTTGCTGCATTGCCACGGGCCAGTTCCATTATGGAATCATTAATCTCATGATAGAGTTCGGAATATTTATAGGCGTTTTTGAAGTCGTTCAGTCCCAGGTAAGCGTCATTCAATCTGTTATAAATATTGCGCCGCAACACACTACTAATTTGCTGACCGGGTTTTAAATCAAGTGCCTGTTTAGCATAAGCAATAGCTTCGTTATAGCGATGCTGGTCGTTCTTGATGGTGGCAAGTTCATTTAGCGCTGGCTTTTCGAGCGTAAAAAAACCGTAAGTCTGGCAAAGCGCAATGCATTGTTTTAGCACTTCTTCCGCCTTTAAAAGCTTATGCTGCATTTCATACAATCGGCCCAGGTTACTCATGTATCTGGCTCTTTCAAACAGCGATATGTTGCTTACATACGGTTTATTAAGGATTACTTGCATGTAATCAACTGCTTTCGACAGGTTACCCGGATTGATAAAACCGCGTTGTGAGTAAATATTGGAAAGTGTGCTCAGTGCAAAAATGTACATGCCTGTATCACGCACGGCCAGCATATCCTTTGCTGCTTGCTGCGCATAAGGCAAGGCTTGGCCTGGCCGGTCAATTACACGGTAAATATCTGCAATGCAAATGCGGCAGTCTGCCGCGAGGCGGCGCCACCCGTGTGATTCGGCATTTTTAAGCGCACGGAAAGCAATGTTCAACGCTTTCACCTCCTCATCATGACGTTGCAGCATATAAGCCATCATGGTAGATGACTTAATGTAGGTGACTGAATCTGTTGGGTTTGTAAGGGCGGACGCTTTTTTGGCGAGCTCGAGCGCTCCTAACTCGTTTCCTTGTTTGTAAACGGCCATAGATTGAGTATACAAGGCACGCCCTTCCGTAAGTTTATCGTTATGGCTTTTAGCAATGGCGATGATCGAATCGGCATAACGCACCATCGCTGCCGAATCTTTGATAAATGCAATGCTATCGATTGCCTTATTTGATATGCGGGTTTGCGGAAATGCCGGAATACAGCAATGCAAAACGCAAATCAACATCAGCAACCGAACAAACAAATTAGGGGAATTTGTCCGTGTTGTAACTATCATCAGGGCTAAAATAAACCTTTTATGTGTATTTACTGCAAGCTGGTCGGAATAATTAAAACATTAATTTTTAGATAATTTTACTACTTTAAAAGCATTTACAAATGCGTGAATTGCAAGTAACAATGAGATGTTAAGGCCTATATTTGCGGCTTGTCAAAATGTAGTTTTTATTAAATGAGCAGTAATAAAACCATTAGTATTTTAGGTTGCGGTTGGTACGGCCTGCCACTGGCCGAAGCGTTGGTCAACGCTGGTTACACCGTTAATGGATCCACCACATCGCAAGAAAAGCTGCCTGTTTTACGTGAAAAACTGATACAGCCTTTTTTGATAAACACGGCAGACAATAGCAACTTGGATTACGCCTTTTTTGACTGTGATATTTTATGGATTGCCATACCGCCGCGCAGCAGGTCCGGGGGTGGTGAGCAGTATATACAGGCTTTAGAACAAATCAGCGAGGTAGTAAAGCAATACGGTATTAAAGATGTGATATTGGTCAGTTCTACAGGTGTTTATGGTGACACTGACAGTCATGTGAATGAGAACATCGTTCCTCAACCGGGCAGTGAGTCGGGTAAAGTAATCTTACAAGCTGAAAGTCTTTTAAGAAACAATACCGCCTTCAGAACTACGGTTGTAAGATTTGGAGGACTTGTTGGCCCGGGACGGCATCCGGGGCGCTTTTTTGCAGGAAAGAGAGATATACCTAACGGGAAAGCGCCTGTTAATTTGATACATCTTGATGACTGTGTAGGGATCAGTATAGCGTTGTTGGAGAAAGAAGCATTTGGGTATGTAATAAACGCCTGTTCACCTGCTCATCCCGAGAAACAACAATTTTATAACGAAGCGGCTTTAGCAGGAGGTTATGAAAAGCCTGTTTTTGTGGATGAATTGCTCGAATGGAAAATTGTTAACAGTATTATTTGTGGCCCTCTTCTCAGTTATGACTTTGGTCCTTTATTAAAATAGAAAAGCGGGCTCATCACCCGCTTCTCCTCACTAAACATAATCAATCCTCACTCACCCTTGAGTCTTTTTATCACCTTCGGCCTTTTTAGCTCTTATCTTCTCTAATTTGGCTGCTTTAAGTGCGGTGTATTTCTTTTGCTGATCGGCATTTAATACCGATGAAATCTGGCTATCGGTGCTTTCCATTATAGCCCTTAATGCTTTTCTGTTACCTTTTTTGTCGGCAGTGTTTTGAGCTTGTTTAATGCTGTCTACTTTTGTTGCCTGGCTAAGCAGTATGGTATGAATTTTATTGGTCTGGTCAGCATTCAAGTCTAATTTCTTCTGCAATTTATTGCTCAGCAATTCAGCTTTTTGCTGAGGTGTTTTATGCGGTTTTACCGCTGTTTGCGCACTGGCTATTGTACCTAAACTTAATACAAAAGCCATTATCATGATCACTTTTCTCATTCTTGAAATCTTTGTAGATAAGACGAGGATATTGACCAAAGGTTTAATACAACTGTTAAGCAGTCGCTTCTTCTATCAAATACAAAATAGATTCGTAGTTTTTACCAACCGCTTCCGACATGGCCATCTCACATGTTTTAGTTGATGAATAATAACCGTCGTACGTTTTCTGTTGCACCTCCAGCGCCTCTGGTAAGGTAGCCGAATGCGTTAGCTCGGGTATCAGAAAACCACGGTCGCCGGCCATGCCGCAGCAGCCTGCGTGCACCGGCTCGGTTACATTGGCAGCATAATGCCGCGCAAGGTTGCGAAACTTCTCCTGCGTATTCATTTTTTGTAACGAGCAAACGGGGTGCAGTACAACAGAATGTTTTTTGTTGATGTTACCCTGGCGAGGCATTACTACGTCATGCAAGTAGTCCACACAATCCATAATAGTCAGCCGGTCATATTTTTCTTGGTTTTCAGTATTAAGCGCGCCACGCATATGATGAACGGTATAGGCACATGAGCTTACGTCAATCACAACCGGTAAACTGCCATTGTTGCTGGCTTTCCAAACTTGGGCTATAAAGCGGTTGGCCATGTCCTGCTGCGCAGCGGCATATCCTTTTGAGGAGAATAGCTGGCTGCAACAAGTAGTGTTTACGTTATCCGGAATAATCACATTTAAGCCCGCTCTTTCAGAGACACTCATAAAGGTTTCCATGATGCTCTTTTTACCTGAGGTACCGGCCCCTAACATACGCGATATACAGCTGGGATAGTACACCACATCTGCAGGTTGAGGTTTAGCTTTACACTTCAATAAATCCAGTTCCGGCGGAGTATTCAACTGCCTATTCCACAGCGGGAAAGATGGCACAACTTTGCGTATACCTTTACTAAGCGATATCATTGCCCCGTCGCCAAATAGACGGTTTATTGCAAGGCCTGCCTTAAGCCCAAAGCGCGCCATGTAAGTAGCTGCACTAAAATGCTGAGACACCCAAACGGCAGCTTTATTCCCGCCAGCAGAATGGTTCTCACGCCGGAGCCGTTTGATGAGGTCGCCGGTGTTAATATCAACTGGGCATGCCGTGGCACAAAGCCCGTCCACAGCGCAGGTATCAATACCATCGTACTGATATTCTTCTAACAGTCTATCACGTGATTGCCAGTCGCCTTTAAGCTCCATATTCTTTAGCTCCCGGCGTACAACTATCCTTCTGCGGGGCGTTGTGGTAATGTTTCGGCTCGGGCATTTGTGCTCACAATAGCCGCACTCTATACATTTGTCGACCTCTGCCTCCACTGTTGGCAACGGCTTTATATTTTTAAGATGGACTTCCCTGTCAGCGTTAATGATAACGCCTGGATTAAGCAGGTTAAGAGGATCAGCGGCTTCCTTGATGCGCTTCATTACGCTGTACAGTTCCTCGCCCCATTCTGCTTCCACAAACGGCGCCATATTGCGTCCTGTACCATGTTCTGCCTTTAGCGCGCCATCGTATTTCTTCAAAACCATTTCGGTCACGTCGTCCATAAAGCGAGCATAGCGTGTAATCTCTTCCTGCTCGCTAAATTCAGGTGTTATCAAAAAATGGATGTTGCCATCCTTGGCGTGCCCAAATATGATGGCGTTGGTATAAGCATACTTTTTAAACAATTGCTGCAGGTCAACAATCGCATCGCCCAGTTTATCAACCGGAAAAGCCACATCTTCCAGTATAACCGTTGTGCCACTTTTACGTACTGCACCTACCGAGGGGAACAGGCCTTTGCGCAACTTCCAATACAAAGCGAGTTCTGCTGCGTTACTGGTAAAAACAGGAGCATGCAGCAGCGACAATGCATCTGCATTTTGCAAAAAGGCATTTACCCGTTCTTCCGCGTCAGCATAAGTATTCTCCTGAAACTCCACCAGCAGCGCGGCAGCTCCGGGCGGAAGTGCCTTTATTATGGGTGGCAGGTTCGGCATATCTTCCACAGCGTGTAATGATGCCCTGTCCATCAACTCAATGGCGCGGGCACCGGCATTACTAAGGGGCACAATAGCCTGGCATGCAGTATATACATCCTGAAAATACAGCAATGCTGCTATTTTAAAGGGATAGTCGGGCACGGTATTCATTACCGTTTCGGCAATAAATGCCAACGTGCCTTCGGCGCCTATCAGCAAATGTGCAAATATGTCCAGCGGGTGCTCATAATCCAGCAGGGCATTAACGGAGTAGCCCACGGTGTTTTTGATCCGGTATTTATCGCGAATGCGGTTTACCAACGCCTCGTTTTTCAGTAGCTCATTACGCGTATCATTTAACACGTTATAAAGTTCAGCCGACTCGGTTTCGAAGTGTTTGTAATCCGGCCTTGATTCGGTATTATAAGTTTTTCCGTTTGGAAGAATGAACTTGATATGTTTAACAGTGTGGTAAGAATTATCAGCAACACCGCAACACATGCCACTTGAGTTGTTGGATAAAATACCCCCCATCATGGCAGCATTTATACTGGCGGGATCCGGTCCTATTTTACAGTGATAGGGTTTCAGGTAAGTGTTTACCATCGCACCTGTTATTCCCGGTTGTACGCGCACGGTGGTTCCTTTATCTTCAACCTGCACTTTATCCCAATACTGACTAAGGTCTACTAAAATTCCGTCTGTAATCGACTGTCCGGACAAACTCGTGCCGCCCGTACGGAACACTAACGGAATATTGTTATCATGAGAAAATCGAAACAAGTCTATTACTTCGTTATCGCTAACAGGCTGTACTATAGCCTTAGGCAACAGCGTGTAGAATCCCGCGTCAGATGCGTATGATACTCGGTCGATCAACCGGGTTTTCACACGTGATTCCGGCAGTATAACCTTTAATAATTGATCGATATCAGCTTCCATCCTCATTAATAGTAAAACGCTAAAATGAAAGAAATTTTTAATAAATGAAACATTGCATGTCAGCAATTCCTGTCAAATATATTTAAATCAGAACTCGATATGAACCATCTATTAATCTGAACAAATGTATTTTAAGATTTTAAAATTATTGTAACCAAATTTTATTTGGCTGGGTCAGATTTGTCTAATAGTTGTTCGACAAGGTCTGGCACTCCTTCTGATGCTTTCTTTGTAATGGTTACAACATTATTTAATCTGTTGGTTGGTGGAATGATAGGATCAATGATATATTTTACCGTTTGCCTTGGCACGTAATCAATTAATCCGGCAGCCGGGTAAACTGCTAACGACGTTCCTATGAGGATAAATATATCTGCCTCCGCGCATACCCTGGCCGCTGGCTCAATCATTGGCACTGCTTCACCAAACCATACCACGTGCGCTCTCAGTTGCGATCCCAACTCGCACTTCTCTCCCATTTTTAGTTCCCATCCATTTATAGGATAAGTCAGCTTGGGATTGATGTTACTTTGCGAACGTGTAATGATTCCATGCAGATGCAGCACCTTGCGGGAGCCGGCCCTCTCATGCAAGTCATCAATATTTTGTGTGATGATGGTTACGTCGTACTTTCCTTCAAGATTCACCAAGGCCTTATGTGCGGCGTTGGGTTGAGCCTCCAGCACGCTTTTGCGGCGCATGTTATAAAAGTTCTGTACCAGCTCGGGGTTTCTTTGCCAGGCCTCAGAAGTAGCCACCTCTTCTATATTATACCCCTCCCATAAGCCGTCGCTATCTCTGAAGGTCTTTAAACCGCTTTCGGCGCTTATGCCGGCGCCAGTTAAAACAACAACTTTCTTCATAGTCTGTAAACAAAAAACGGCCCCATATAGAGGCCGTTTGAAATATTTTATGATAAAGTATTACATCGCCAGTTCATGACGGCTCTGTAATATGGTATAACGGTTCTTGGCCAATTCAAAGCCTCCATAAAGCAGCACACCGTAGACCAGATCACCTTGAATCATGTTTCTCAGGAATGGCAATGCAGCGTTTAAGGATGCCAGGTATCCGTTCATGTCGTGGCTATAAGCATTTCCGTAAAACCACGGCAGATCTGTCACCAACCAAAATACTAATGCCGATACAACCGATCCTGCCAACACCTTGAATGCGTTCATTTTTTTGATTAACGAACCAATAAAAACGGTGAAGGCAAAACATGCAAATACAACCAAATCAAACCAGCTGCCTGCTACAAACTTGCCCATGTATAGATAATTTAAGCCGATGTTGCTTAAAAATAATACTGCTAAAGGTAATAAGTAAGCTTTCCATTTATCGGTAAAATAAGTGCCTGCAAATAAAGCAACAGCTCCTACCGGTGTAAAATTACTTAGTACAGGATAGCTGTATGATACAAAGCGCATAGCTATAGCGCCCAGAACCATCAAAAACAGCACTGTATTGCGGGTGGTCATATTTTGTGCAGAAGACATGTATCAGTATTACTTAGTTGTTACCGCGAAATTAATGATAATACTTTAAATAGACAGAATGTTAATTACTTGTCCAAAAAAATTATGCGGCCAGGGCTAATTCCTGCATTTATGATTTCCTTTTTTCTGCGCCCGTCAGCACTGTATACATATACCAAACCATCGCTTGCATAATCAATCGCGTCCCCTATAAAAATCTCGCCTGTGAGATTATCTACAGATATCGAATATGGAGTGACAAAAGTGGTTCCGTCTGTTATAAAATTCTCTTTTACACGTGTATCTGTACGGGTATCATACACGAAAATCTTACTATCAGCACCTATTATAAAAGCAAAGTTGCCTGCTATGGCTATTTGAGTACCGTAACCTATTTTAATCTCCGCGCTGCTTTTAACGGCATCGGTAGTGCTGTTTATGATAGTGAGCGATGGTTTGATTTTATCATAATCACCGTAAGACACCACGTAAATATCCCCACTTCCATCTGCAACCAAAGTTACCGGGTTGAGGCCAACATTAATTTTTTTGATCTCCGTATCGGTAGACAGGTCAATGACCGAAACAGTTTTATCAAGATTATCAAAGTCTAGGCCGCCAGAATTTGCCACATAAAGTTTGTTATTAGCTATTGCCAGTTGCTCTGGGTTGCGGCCTACTGTGATGTATTTTTCAATGGTAAGGCTTGCAGTATCCAACACGGCAACGGTGTTGTCATATGATGAGATATAAGCTTTGTTTTTATTAAAAACAACGAATCGCGGCTGCTGATTTTCACCGTTGCGTTTCATATCGATGTGCTTAATCAACTTACTTGTTTTAGCATCAACAATCTCCAGCGTGCTCGATACGTTTACAGTGATATACATTTTAGAGCCATATATCTGAACATCATTGCCAAGAGCACCTAAGGGTTTATTGTTAACTGCAGAGAATATATCCTTAGTTGATTTTTGTGTGGCGTAATCAAAATAAGTCAAGGTACTGTTGCTTGCGACAAAGCCTCCCTGATTTAAGATATATACACCTCTATGCATAGCCATGGGTGGGTCAACGATGATCATATCATCATCGTTTTTACTACATGATGACGCAAGTAAAACGATCCCGAATAGAGGCAATAAGTAGTTGTAAAATAATGATTTCATGTTTGCTATTTATAAAGTTAATTTAATTGAAAAACGATAAGAGCGTGGCGGCATCGGGTAGCTGTTCACCACCACATAATCCTTGCCGAAGAGGTTGTTCGCCTCAATGGCGGCAAGGATGGTGCCTTTGAACAATTGCAGCTCTTTAGTTAAGGATACATCCGAAACGGCGTATGCAGGCAAAGCGTATTCCGGCTTATTGTTGCTTAGATAATAGCGTTTGCCAGAGTAGTTAAGGTTATAATTAAATCCCCATGTCTTATAAAATGTATTGAGGCTGGCCGAACCACTGCTTACCGGTGTATATGGTATCTGCTCGTTGTAATAACTGTAAGATGCATCCGTTACATCAAGAGCTTTCTGTAATGTATAAGATGCAGACAGCGCTGTTTTCCAGTTTGCAGAGTATCGGTACATAGTACGCATGGTAACATCCGCACCGTAAATATTTACCTTGCCAATATTCCTTACGGAAAGTATATCAGCTGCGCGCCCTGGTGTAATGAGAATCTTATCATTCAGGTGATTATAGTACGCATCAACGCTCATGTTTAGATAATTGAGCTTTCCATCTAAAGTCTTATCATACACTGCGCCAAGGTTAAACAGGTTTGCCTTTTCTGGTTTTATTGTACGTGGCTGGGTAGCATAAAAATACTGTTCAGTAAGGTTTGGATAACGGTAAAGGCGTTTAAAGTAGGCCCTTAACATCCACACGTTGCCTTTTCCAAGCCGGTAATTTACAATAGCTGTCGGGCTGAATGCTGATTGCGATTTGGCGGATATGCCGGCCTCGGTATTGTCATTTAAATAAGTGTGCAGTACATTGGCCTGGAAAATAAAGCGCCCGGCTTTCATGTTCGCCGCCAAAACGTTGTAAAGTTGCAGTCGGGTGGGAAAAGCGTACTTGTAAACATCAATGTCTACATCAGCAAGAGAAAGGTCTGATGAGTAAGACAATTCTACATTCCTGTTTAATTGGTAAGCCAGGGCCGCAGACTGATATAGCTCGCGCTGCGTGTAATGCTCGTTGGCTCCACCCCGGTTGTTAAGGAACGAGGAATCGGTATAGTGAATGAAGTTGTGCGATAACTTTGTATTTAATAGCAGTCGCCAGCGCTGCGACCATAATTTGCTGTAAACCGCCTGAGCAAACATATCTTCGTTAAAAAGGCGCTGTGCTGCATAACTCGCATAAGCAATTACCGCATCCGGAGATCCACGTTCATTTTGATAATAATAGAATTGTACATGCAGCTTACTGCTGTCATTAAATGAATGGTATATGGTACCGTCAATCTGCCTCGCCGATACATTACTGTTAGTGCGCGTTCCTGTAGTATCTAAAAAGTTGGCTTTATAATGAAATCTGTACTTACCGTCAGCATCAATTTTGTAAGTATTAAGCACTAATGATGTACGGTCGCTGAGGCGCTGTTGCAATTGCAGGTACGGGTTAACCAAGCCAAAGCTGCCGGCGGTAACGCCTGCTATGATTTTTGTAGGCCGGTTAGCATCCACTGCGGGCCGCACAGGCGTGATTGCCAGCACTGCGGCCGACGAAAATGAACGGGCTGAAGTAAGTATGTCGTCAGGCTGGGCATTGAATAGAGTAACCTCTCCTACTCCGTTCAATAAAAAACGGCCAAGGTCTATCTGTCCGGTCTGTGCATCATTCAATAAGATGCCATCATACAGCACGCCGGTATAATTTGCGCCCATGCCGCGCACCGATACGGTTTTTAATCCACCGATGCCACCGTAATCGCGAACATTTACACCAGCGAAGTTGCGCACTGCATCAGCAACGTTAAGGGCATTTTGCCTGATAAAGGAAGCGTTGCTAATACTTTGCGCCGGTACAAGATTGGGGCGCTCAGGTGCTTTGTTACGGATAATAAATACCTCGTTGAGCCGGTTAGCGGTATCTACCTGCGCAAAAGCGCTGGTAACGGCCAACTGCGAAAAACAGCAAGCAGTTACAAACTTTGCGAGGTAAATAAATCTGACTTTTGAACCTGTACTCAAGAGTAAATAAGTTTGCGCTTACCACGGGCAGGTTGAGTGAGGGCCGTTTATCAAATAATTTAACGACATTCATTCAGGGCTTCAATCCGCGAAAGCTGTGAATTATAATTGCCTGGCAGGTCTTCTGACTTTGCTCACCTTTGCGTGCCCGCCTTCCCGTGATTATCACAGTGGCATTATAGGGTACCGGTTACTGAGCTTACAGCTGCGGGACAGTTATGGAATTACACCATATTCCCTTTTAATCTGGAACAAGGCAAGCGCCTGTTGCAAAACCAAAGCGCCACAAAGTTATAACAATACTATTCAATAAATGCATGCGAATATTATTTACCCTAACGGCGATGTTTTTTAACTCAAACAAAACTTAGTTAAGTCACTATTGTTTAACCTATACCTATAGAAAAAACAGTTATGACAAACACAGCATTACAGGTAACAAACCGACCACTCGGTGTTGTGCCAGAAAAAGCTATAAATTTAACCTGGCCAGAGCGCTATCTTTCAATAGCCGGCGGCATAAAAATTGGCGTATCGGGTTTTAAAAACTTATTTAAAAGTCCGTTTTCAAGTATTTTGAAGATTGGAGCAGGCGGTTATCTCCTTAACAGGGGTTTTACAGGTCACTGCGATTTATATACCCGTATGGGCAAAACCAGCACCGAGGATTCCGTAAACGTCAATATCCGGTCGTCGTTCATCATCAATAAACCGCGCGAACAGGTGTATGCCTTCTGGCGCCAACTGGACAACCTGCCACTGTTTATGAAACATCTGGAACGTGTTGAGGTATTGAGCAGCGAGAAATCGCACTGGGTATTAAAACTCCCTGCTGACGTAGCAACCGTAAGCTGGGACGCTGAAATAGTACATGATGAACCAGGCTATATGATAGGCTGGAGTTCGCTGCCGGGTTCAGTGATCGATAATGCCGGTAAGGTGCGTTTCCGTGATGCAGAAAACGGTGGTACCCTTGTAGACGTAGCGATCAGTTATCAGCCGCCAGCCGGAGGATTTGGCGCTACCATAGCCCATGTGTTAAATCCCGTGTTTAAAGCGATGGTAAACGATGACGTGCAAAACTTTAAACAATACATGGACCTTGACGGCGACGCCAAAGTGCTTAAAGCCTTAGAAATCACTATTCCGGTATCATAACACACCGATAATAAAAAGGGGCATTTTTTATTAAATGCCCCTTTTTTCATTTATGGCCTGCCCTGCTTAATCATCGCTCAATATTTTCTTATATAAAACGCTTTTAAGCGGTTAAATAAATTACATTCTGTCAATAAAATTAAGGTGACCATTTAATTAAAAAATCCGTTTAAAAATTACATTTTTGCCAAAATTTTAAAGCATGCAAAGTTACCAGGAGTTTCTTGACCTTAGCGTGGGCTTTCCGCAGGATGGTTTTGAGATCATTGATGATGAATTATATTTCCACGACCTGAATTTGATGGAAATGATTGAGACGTACGGTACTCCCCTGCGTTTCACTTATTTGCCTATCATCTCAAAAAAGGTGCAGCAGGCAAAGCTGTTGTTTCAGCAAGCTATCATAAAAAATAACTACCGTGGTGGTTATAAGTATTGCTATTGCACCAAAAGTTCGCACTTTAAGCATATAGTAGAAGAAGCGCTGAAGAATGATATCCACCTGGAAACATCATCTGCTTTTGATATGCCGGTAATTGACGCGCTGGAAAAGAAAGGTGTTGTTACCAAAGATATCACTGTAATTTGCAACGGCTTTAAAACCTACCAGTATAAACAGTATATCGTTGATATGCTGCATGACGGATTCCACAACATCGTTCCTGTACTGGATAACAAAGAAGAGTTCAACATCTACGATGATGAGATTGAGCTTGACGAGCCTTGTAATCTCGGTATCCGCATAGCATCAGAGGAGCAACCAAATTCTCAGTTCTATACCTCGCGTTTAGGTATCCGTATGGAAGATGTGATAGATTTTTATCACAGCAAAATAGAGAAGAACCCTAATTTCAAAGTGAAGTTGCTGCACTTCTTTATCAACTCAGGTATTTCTGATACGCCATACTACTGGAACGAGTTGGAAAAATATGTAACGCTGTATTGCAAGTTTAAAAAGGTAAACCCTGACCTGGATACGCTTGACATCGGCGGCGGTATGCCATTTAAAGATTCATTGGTGTTTGACTTCGACTATGAATACATGATCAATGAGATTGTAAGTCGTATCAAAGAAATCTGCGCCGATAACGACACTATCGAACCGGATATCATCACTGAGTTTGGCAAGTACACCGTGGCCGAGGCATCTGGTATATTATATAAAGTAATTGGCCGTAAGCAACAGAATGACCGTGAAAAATGGCTGATGCTGGACGGTTCATTCATTACCAACCTGCCCGACGTTTGGGCACTTAACCAAAAATACATCCTGTTGCCTATAAACAACTGGGATAGTGAATATGATCGCGTGAATCTTGGTGGTATCACCTGCGACGGTCAGGACTACTACAACCAGGAGGCGCATATGAACAGCGTTTATATGCCTAAAACCCGTAAAGTGCAATACCTTGGCTTCTTCAATACCGGCGCATACCAGGAAGTGTTGAGCGGATACGGCGGCATCCACCACTGCCTGCTACCCTCGCCTAAACATGTAATTATTCGCCGAAACCGCGATGAGACATTCAATTTTGAGGTATTTGGCGAAGAGCAAAACTCCAAGCAGGTACTCAAAATATTGGGTTACTAATAACTAATAACAACATTTAAAGGGCGGGTTACCGCCCTTTTGCATTTCAGCCGTTTTTTGAGGTTATTTGCTTTACTACATGAAGAATATTCCGTTACATAAGCTTAATGACAGGGTAAGCTCCGGTTTGGAGGTAAAGCATACTAACGACGTAAAATTAGACTACGATTTAGAGCGGCTTGGCATACACCGCGATGACCACTATATTTTTTTCCTTATTGAAAAAGGTGTAGGCACATTGATGGTAGACTTTAGCTATGTAACGCTGGAAGCGGGCACAGTGTATTATTTGTTACCGCGCCAAGTACATCATGGTATTAAACGTGAGAACGGAGCCGGCTGGTTTCTGGCCGTTGACACAGCACTTGTCCCAGACGCACTCAGGGAGATATTTGAAAACCGTCTTACATTGCAACAACCGTTTGTATTAACAGAGGCCAAGTATCAGCAATGCGACACGCTTATTCGTCTCATACATAAACATTATAATGATGATGCTACGGAGCCTTTGTATCTGCCGATCTTGTATTCGCTGTTACACTCCTACCTGGCAATAATTGCTAATTGCTATCATAATAATGATGCCGCATCTGTAACGCTTAGCCGCCCTTATCAAATTGCTTCGCGCTTTAAGAAATTATTGAAAGACAATTACCTTGATGTGAAAAGCCCTTCATGGTATGCAGGCAAAATGAATATCAGCGAATCTTACCTGAATGAGGCTGTGCGTAAGGTAACCGGCTCATCGGTTACCCATTGGATAACCAACGAAATTTTGATTGAAGCCAAACGGCTGCTCCTTTATAGTGATATGAATGTGAAGGAAATATCGCACACGCTTGGATACGACGATCATACGTATTTTTCGCGACTATTTAAAAAATGCACCTCGCAAACTCCGTTAACCTTCAGGACGACAAACCGCAAATAGTCCAATCATTCCCGCTAAGACTCTATTTTATTGCTATCGGTCATGCCGTTATTTTGTGATCAAATCAATCACAAAATGAAAACACATATCATACAAAGAATTAAAAGAAAGGCGGGTTCTTTAATAGATAACCATTTGGTTAAAACCGGAACTGTACTGGAGACCCGGCATTGGGCTACAAAAGCAATGGTGGAGATAGATCTGCATTTGCCTGAATGCGGCATGGAATGGGAGCAGGTACAATACATAAAATGCCGTGTCGGCCAGTTTACCTTTCGCGATTACACTCCGGCTGGTTGGGATGCTGATACGCATACATGCACATTATATGTAGATACCCGTCATGAAGGTGCAGGCGCGCAATGGGCAAAAGGTCTACAAAAAGGTGATGCGCTTGAATATATTGGCATTTCAACAACGCGTCACGCACCAATAAGCGGCAGCACTGTTATAGGGTTAGGCGATGAAAGCAGCATCGGTCATTTATTTGCCCTGCAGCAGCTTACTCAGGATAAGGCTGAATTTACAGGTGCGGTGGTTATTGGTGGCGAAAGCAGCCGTACAGAGTTCAATGAATATTTTCGTACACCACTGGAACCGATAGAAAGAATTAATGGCTTCGGACACCACGCCTTGTTAGACTGGCTTACTCAACAAAAACATAACCTGACAAATACTATCCTTTATCTGGTAGGTAATTCCGTAATGGTAGACCAATTGCGCCGTGTACTTAAAACGCAGGGTTACAGCTCGAGCCAGATTAAGGCACATGGTTTTTGGCATTAGTAAACCTCGCCGCGGCTCTTAAGGTAACAAACAAGGCAAACACGTATTTCAATCCCGGCCTCTTAATTTTCGGGTAGCAGGTAGAAGCATGGACTTTCACAGAAAATTAAAAAGCCGGCGATTGTTGTTTCTTTTGATCGTTAAAAAGACATCAAAGGATAGGCAATTACGGTCCATTGTGGTTATGTGGTGCCATTACCAACAACGGCAACAGTGGGAAACTATTGATAACCAATAGGGAACCAGATTCCCCTCAGATTAGGTGGAGCCATGTTTAGTAATACATGCCCGGGATCAAGAGTTGATACATCGACGTTTTCGATGACCTTTTTAAAATAAGGTACAGGTTTGTCTTTAAACACTCTTCCTTTTAGTAAAATTAGAGCATCATCATAGCTATGTGCAGTTACGCCACACCCCATTGAAATCCCCGCCGGAATATCGTTGTCGTCCATATTGACATCGAACTCGAACCAAAATCTAATCATAAATTATTTTTCTGATGGGAATGTTGATACTCTATTAGGTCTAATTAATAATTATTCGTTAAAACAAGCTTGAAAGGGTTAACGTTGTAAACAACCTTGATTAACTGTCAAACTTATCCAGCAACTTTAGCAGCGTTTCAAAGTCTTTAGGGTATGGCGCATGGATGGTGACCTCTTCGTCATCGAGCAGTTTAAATGTAACCTCGTAAGCATGCAGCGCAAAACGCTTCATGATAGGTTGCTCCTCCTGGTCTTTACCTAAATGATATTTACGCTTTAGTTTGGAGAGGAATACAGGTTGGCCTTTGTACATGTCGTCGCCTGCTATAGAGGCACGTTGTGTAGCCAGGTGTATGCGTATCTGGTGCATCCGGCCTGTAACAGGGCGGCACTCCACCAAAGTATAATGCTTATAATATTTTAATGAGTTAAACCATGTTTCTGCGGGTTTACCATCCTGACGGCTGATCGTCACATTACTCTTGCCTAAATTTAATATAGGCAGATCAATCAGCAGATTTTCAAAAACGTGCGTACCATCAATGACCGCGTGATAGACTTTTTTCACCTTCCTGCGCTCAAACTGCATGGACACCGAACGGTAAGCCTCCGGGTGTTTGGCAAATATCAAGGCGCCTGATGTTTCCTTATCAAGGCGGTGACATATCTGCGTATCATCGCTGTAAGCCTTGGCAAGACGCAGCATACTTATTTCGCTGCTACCCTCTCCCCGCTCATCTAACGAGCTGATGAATGGCGGCTTATTCACCACAATTACATCGTCGTTCTCAAATAATATCAGGTCGGCAAACTTTGGTATCTTCATATCAGGGTGCAAAAGTAAGGTTTTAAATGCAAAAGAGCCGCCCGTGGGCAGCTCTTTTGCTATATGATGGAGTTAATTATGCTTATTTGAGCGCACCGTGTGCAAACGGTTTAACGCGTTAACAATATTTAACACTTACCACTCAGTCCAACTTATCCGGCAACTTCATTGCTCTCTTTTGCATTGAGAAAAACAAACTGATTATCAAACATATCCAGCTTGATAACGCTGTCCTTATCTACCTTTCCGGCAAGTATCTGTTTAGACAACTCGTTAAGGATTTTTTTCTGGATAACCCTTTTCAGCGGCCTTGCACCAAATTGCGGGTCGTAACCTAATTGGGCCAACCAATCCAGCGCCTCGTCTGATGCTTCAATGTGGATACCCATTTCTGCAAGTGTTTGCTGCACCTGTCTGAATTGCAGTTTAACAATGTCGGCAATCTCATCGCGGTTAAGCGGAGTGAACATAATGATCTCGTCGATGCGGTTTAAAAACTCCGGACGGATGGTTACCCTCAACAATTCAAACAACTGGTTCTTGGTCTTGGCAATGATTTCTTCACGGTCGTCATCCAGGTTGGTAAAGTTTTCCTGAATGATGTTCGAACCAATGTTAGAAGTCATGATAATAATGGTGTTCTTAAAGTTCACCACACGACCTTTGTTATCAGTCAGTCGGCCATCATCCAATACCTGCAGCAGGATGTTAAATACATCGGGGTGTGCTTTTTCAATCTCATCAAGCAATACCACGCTGTAAGGTTTGCGGCGTACGGCCTCAGTCAACTGTCCGCCTTCATCATAACCCACATAGCCCGGAGGCGCTCCTATCAGCCTTGAAACCGCATGGCGCTCCTGGTACTCACTCATGTCTATACGCACCAGCGCGCTTTCATCATTGAACAGGAACTCCGCCAGCGCCTTAGCCAACTCGGTTTTACCAACACCAGTAGTACCCAAAAAGATGAACGAACCTATCGGCTTACGTTTATCCTGCAAACCGGCTCGGCTGCGGCGTATAGCATCACTGATAGCCTCAATAGCTTCCTCCTGGCCTGCCACGCGCTTGTGCAACTCTTCTTCAAGGTGTAGCAATTTCTCGCGCTCGCTTTGTATCATTTTACTGACAGGAATACCTGTCCAACGTGATACTACACCGGCAATATCATCGGCTGTTACTTCCTCTTTCAGCATGCGGCTGTCAACCTGTTGCTTTTGCAGTTCAAGTTTCAGCTTTTCAACTTCGTCCTGGGTTTCCTTGATACGACCGTAGCGCAGCTCCGCCACCTTACCGTAATCACCCGCACGTTCTGCCTGGTCGGCTTCAAGCTTAAAGTTCTCAATCTGCTCAACTTTTTGGTTGATACTATCTACCAGGTCTTTTTCGCTCTGCCATTTAGCGCGGATAGAGTCACGGTCGGCACTCAGGTTGGCAATCTCTTCGCTCAGCTCGGCCACCTTCTTCTCATCCCTCTCACGTTTGATGGCCTCGCGTTCAATTTCCAGTTGCATAATGCGGCGCTCCAGTTCATCCACCGCTTCAGGTACAGAGTCCATTTCCAGGCGAAGCTTACTTGCGGCCTCGTCCATCAGGTCAATTGCCTTATCCGGTAAAAACCTGTCGGATATATAACGCTGCGACATTTCCACAGCAGCTATAATGGCTTCGTCCTTGATATGCACCTTATGGTGCTGCTCGTAACGTTCCTTCAAGCCACGCAGGATAGATATAGCATCCTGTGGATCTGGCTCATCAACCGTTACCTTTTGGAAACGGCGCTCCAACGCTTTATCCTTCTCTACATATTTCTGATACTCGTTTAGCGTTGTAGCGCCTATTGCCATTAGTTCGCCACGGGCAAGAGCAGGTTTTAATATGTTGGCAGCGTCCATTGCGCCCTCACCACCACCTGCACCCACAAGGGTATGTATCTCGTCAATAAATAATATGATCTCGCCATCGCTTTGCACTACCTCTTTCACTACAGCTTTCAGGCGTTCTTCAAACTCACCTTTATACTTGGCACCGGCAACCAACGCTCCCATATCAAGCGAATACACCGTTTTGGTTTTAAGGCTTTCAGGCACATCACCTTTTATAATACGGAAGGCAATACCTTCTGCAATAGCGGTTTTACCTACACCTGGCTCACCCACCAGCACGGGGTTGTTTTTGGTACGGCGCGATAATATTTGTATCACGCGGCGTATCTCTTCATCACGCCCTATTACCGGGTCAAGCTTGCCAGAGGCTGCGTAATCGTTTAGGTTACGTGCGTACTTGTTGAGCGCGTTATACGTTGCTTCGGCATTCTGGTCGGTTACCTTACTATCGCCACGTAAACTTACAATGGCTTTTTTAAGGTCCTTTTCGTTAACGCCGGCATCTTTTAAAGCACGGGCGGTTTTGTCATTAGATGCAAGGATACCGAGCAAAATATGCTCAACCGACACAAACTCATCCTTAAACTCCTTCAGGTATCCCTGCGCCTTTTGCAGCGCGCTGTTAGCATCTGATGATAAGTATATAGTACTGCCGCTCACTTTTGGGAAAGTGCCGATCTGTTCATCCAACACTTCGCTTAAGCGGGTAACGTTAACATTTAGTTTCTTTAATAAATAGGTAATAACGTTCTCGTCAACCAGTATTAAGCCTTTCAGCAAATGTGCATTTTCAATTGCCTGCTGCTGATTACCAGTGGCAATTTCCGAAGCCTTTTGTACGGCTTCCTGGGCTTTGATTGTAAAGTTGTTAAAATTCATAGTAATAAGTTGTTTTCAAAACTTTTACCAAAGCGCTATTTCGGTAAAAATGGCGCTTTAATTTCTTGTTGAATGACTTTATGGCGCTTGCAGTGTTAGAAAAATTCAATAGTCCGGCCATTTTGGCCGCTTGCACTTAGCACAGTTTTTTTGTTATTTTGATCGACCCCAAATCAATTAAACCATTGAACAATAATATTGTAAGTTTTGTTAGGAAGAGCCGGTCAGAATTCCGCAATTATTACATGCTCGAGAACCTTAAAAACCTGCGCACCCTTGCGCTGATTTTTGTGGGATTGAACCTTGTTTTTCGCTTACTACTTTCTATTGTTCCATCTGGTGTTACCAAAGCACAAAACTTTCCTGAGTTTAGCGTTTTAAACTGGATCAACCTGATTGCAGCCCCCCTGATGTGGCTATCGGCAGATTTGCTTTACAAGTCGCTACAAAAAAAGGGTGTGACTACTGTTACCATGCGCTTCCTCGTGCTTTTGAGCGCTATTTTCCTGGTGCTTACCGGTATGATATCCAGTTTCATTGTGACCTATATACCCAGCGACAACCTTATCACCTTTATGGTTGCCTTGATAGTGGTGGGTGTAGTATTTACCTTTGAGATGCCCGGCACATGGGTCATCAGCCTGATAACCTTCGCGGCGTTTTCCGGGTTGCTTTTTACACTATCACACAGTAGTACCGAAATTTTATATAACGAACTTATCGGGCTGGTGCTATTGGCTGGTTTTACATTTGTGTCGCGCGCTAACTTCAACTACAAAGCCAAACATTTTTTGCAGCTGGTAGAGATAAATCAGAATAAGATTGAGATAGAAAAAGCCAGCAATTTTAAGAATGAAGTGCTCGGCATGGTAGCGCACGACTTGCGTAATCCCATCGCGGCGGTCGAATCATTAGCCATGCTGATGGAGATGGGAAGTACGGACAAGGACACGCTCGAAAATCTCGACATGATGAAGCAGTCTTGCGCCAAGGCCCGCGCCATCATCAACGATTTGATTGAGGTAGCGCGTAATGATAGCGCTTCGTCTTTTGAAGTACAGCGCTGCGATATGGATAACATATTGCGCGACATCGTAGGCACCTGGGATAGCATTGCCGGTATGAGAGGGCGCGTTAAATACATTAACCACACCCACGAGGCGTTCGCTTATATCAACATCGAAAAATTCCAGCGTGTAGTTGATAATTTAATAACCAACGCGGCTAAATTTTCCCCTGATCTGGAAAAGATTGATGTAACCCTCAACAAAGCGGGCAAAGAACTTATTATTGAAGTGCGTGACCATGGCGTGGGTATTCCCGCAAAAATTCTCCCTCAGATATTTGACAGGTTTACTAAAGCTGGCCGTACAGGTCTGCGAGGCGAGCATTCCACAGGCCTCGGATTAAGTATTGTAAAGCAGATTATTGAAAAACATAACGGCACCATCGCCGTAACCAGTACCGAAGGTCAGGGCTCAACCTTCACCATACGTTTGCCCGCAGTAGTTTAGCTAAAAAACTTTTCATTGAAGTTAACGAGGAAAAGCTCGGTGGTAGCACGTGTGCAAGCGGTATAAAACCATCGTAGAAAATCCATATTCACCATTTCCTCCGTCAAAAAACCCTGATCTACAAACACGGCCGGCCATTGCCCGCCCTGTGCTTTATGGCAGGTAATTGCGTAAGCAAATTTTATTTGCAAGGCGTTATAATAAGGGTTAAGCTTTAACTCCTGGTGCTGGGCGCGTTTGTTGGGCAGATGAGCATAGTCCTTCATCACTTCTTCGTAAAAGCGTTTCTGATCTTCAGGTGGCAAGGCCGGCGCTTCAGTATATAAAGTATCTAACAGTACCTTACATTCCATCATGGGGTCTTCGGCATAGTCAATAAACTCCAGTTGTACATTGGCAAACCGGAAGCCGTACATCTCTTCAATACCTCTAACCTTACGCAATTTCGCAATGTCGCCGTTAGCAATAAAGCCGGTGCTGCCTTCCTCCTGCTCCTGCAACCAGAAATAATTGTTTTTTACCACCATCACCTGGTCGCCGCCGGTAAGTTCTTCTTCGCGCCACAATATTCTCCCTCTTATCTGCCGGTTATACAGGTTGGCGTTCTTATTAGAGCGGCAAATGATCAGCGTGCTTTCGTGTCCGTACTTGCTGTAAGCGTAATTCAGGCCTTCTTCCAGCTTATCGCTGCCCATGCGGAACACGTCTTTGTAGCCTTTGGTTACGATGCGCGGCATCCTGAAATCCTCTTTTCTGATCATGTCGCGCACATTGGTAACATTATACAATATGCCCGAATCCTTTTGCTGGCGTAAGACATCCGTCAGCTCGAAACCGAATACACTTAAGCCATAGTGATCTTTCATGTTGGCTGCATCCAAAGCCGGGCTGTCACTGGCGCCGACGGGGGGCAGCTGTGCCGTGTCACCCACCAGCATCAGTTTGCAGTTGTTATCATTGTAAACGTATCGCACCAGGTCGCGCAGCAGGCGATCGCGCCCACCTTTCTCGTCAGCTATCATGGAAGCTTCGTCGACGATGAAGATAGTGTTGGAAGCCATGTTTTCTGATAGCGAGAAATTCTCGTCCATGGTTAGCGCCGTTTTCTTGCGATAGATACGCTTGTGTATGGTGAAAGCCCTACGGCCTGAGTACGATGATATTACTTTCGCGGCACGACCAGTTGGCGCCAGCAGCACTGCTTTTAAACTGTAACTGCGTAACGCTTTTACCAATGCACTTACTACCGTGGTTTTACCTGTACCGGCATAACCGCGCAAAATAAAGCACTCCTGCCCCTCGTCGCTCAGTAAAAACTGGTGGAGGCGTTCAAACAATGCCAGTTGCTGCCCATTGGGCTCATGCGGGAATGCTTTTCTTATAGGGTCTGCTGGTGACTGCACCTTACAAAATAAAGCAAATCAATAGGTAAAAAAACAAAAAGTATTACTTTTGCTCTCCGCACAAGAAATGAACGAACCAAATTTTAATTACCATAGCGACGATTTTAGCCTTGACAGCACAGAGGCCTACAAGTTGCTGATACAACTTTATGCTGATTCGTTTGCATTTGCTATCGTTCATGACAATGTGCTGCTGATGTATGAGGATGGGCATCCGCTAGCTGAATTGACAGACCCCGACCAATTAGAGGACATCTTGTCCGCAAATTATAAACAGGTCATCACGGGCTTACCCGCCACAGGATTTACATTGGTTCCTGATAACGTTTATCATGAAACGTCTCCCGAATTGATAGCAGGCCTGCTAAATGTTGGTTTGAATGAAAGGGCCATCACCCAGCAGTTAGACAGCGAAAATTATATCATTTACAAAACGCTGTCAAACCTCTTTAATCTGTCCACAGTACCCGGCCACGAGACTACCGTTTTTGCCGATAAGGGCTGGATTACGGCTGTAGCAGGAAGTAACCCCTCTGACGATACCATTTATGCTGATATTCAAGGAAGAAAAGTTTCATTGCTGCATTACCGGTATGGTCGTTTACGGTACTATAATAGTTTTGGGTTCGACACTATGGATGAGCTCGCCTATTTCGCTTGCCTTGTAGCCAATAAATTAAGCATTCAGCCAAAAAGCTCAAGGTTATGCCTGAGTGGTGACATTGATCCGGATGGCAGCGCAATAAACCGTTTAAGGGAGTTTTTCAATGAGGTAGAAACTACCGAATTGCAACTGCTGCAACTGCCGAGGCAAATGCCGCCTCATGCCGTTCTGCATTTAGTAGCCCTCTCATTATGCGGATAATAGGCGGTAAACTCAAAGGCTTAAGGTTATCTCCACCGCGCAACCTGCCGGTAAGGCCCACCACCGACCTGGCCAAAGAAGCTCTTTTTAATATCCTGCAAAACCAAACTGAGTTAGAGGAAATAGCTGTGCTCGACCTTTTTAGCGGTACAGGAAATATCACTTTAGAATTTGCCTCCAGGGGTGCTGCTTTAGTGCAGTCAGTAGACCGTAACCTACAAGGCCTCAATTATATAAAAGATACCGCTCGAACACATAGATTAGAAAATATAAAGGTGAGCCGTGCAGATGTTTTTAAATATCTTGGTATGGAAACGATGCAATACAACCTCATTTTTGCCGACCCTCCTTATGATCTTAACCGTATCCCCGAAATACCTAAGATCATTTTTGAGCGCAATTTGTTGCTGCCCGGCGGCTTATTGATCGTGGAGCATCAGTCTATGCAAAACCTTAGCAACAACCCTGCGTTTCAGGAGCAGCGTAAATACGGGCATTCTTCTTTCTCTTTCTTTAAGGCCTAAGCAATTATTTTACGTCGCCGCTAAACAATGGCGGCTCTTTTTTTAAGGTTGTAATAATTACCTTTGCACACCAAAATATTTTGAATACATGACAGCTAACGAGATACGCAAAGCTTTTCTTGATTTTTTTGCTTCCAAGGGTCATACCATTGTGCCCTGGGCGCCTTTTGTAGTTAAAAACGACCCTACCCTGATGTTCACCAACGCGGGTATGAACCAGTTCAAGGATATATTTTTAGGCGAAGCAGCGGCGAAAAGTTCAAGAGTGGTTGATACACAACGTTGTTTACGCGTATCCGGCAAGCATAACGACCTGGAAGAGGTTGGTATTGATACCTATCACCACACCATGTTCGAGATGCTGGGTAACTGGAGCTTTGGCGACTACTTTAAAAAAGAAGCCATAGCCTGGAGCTGGGAACTGCTTACCGAAGTGTACAAGCTGCCTAAAAACCGCCTGTATGTAACCTATTTTGAAGGCGACGCAAAAGAAGGCCTGGATAAGGATACCGAAACTCTGGAGTTTTGGAAACAATATGTGGATGAAAGCCACATTCTGCCGGGCAACAAAAAGGATAATTTTTGGGAAATGGGTGAAACCGGCCCCTGCGGTCCGTGCTCCGAAATACATTTTGATAGCAGACCCGACGCTGAACGTGCCCAGGTGGAAGGCGCTACCCTTGTTAATGCTGACCATGACCAGGTAATAGAAATATGGAATAACGTATTTATGCAGTTTAACCGCCTAAAAGATGGTTCGCTGCAAACTTTACCTGCCAAGCATGTGGATACAGGCATGGGCTTTGAGCGTTTGGTACGCGTGCTGCAAGGCAAAACATCCAATTACGATACTGATATTTTTCAGCCGCTGATTCAGTTCATCGCTGAAAAATCCGGCAAGATATATGATAATAAATCCCTACCTGCCAGTGAAGGTTCAGGAGCTGTCTCATGGAATGAAGCTGTTGCCATGCGCGTATTAGCCGACCATATCCGCGCTATCAGCTTTGCCATTGCCGATGGTCAGCTGCCATCCAACAATAAAGCAGGATACGTTATCCGCCGTATTTTGCGTAGAGCAGTACGTTACCAATATCAGTACTTAGGCTTTAAAGAACCATTTTTAAATACGCTGGTGCCTGTATTGGCTGAGCAATTTAAAGGCGTATTTGATGAGCTTTGGGAGCAGAAAGATTCTGTACAGAAGGTGATTTTGGAAGAGGAGATTGCCTTTTTAAGAACGCTGCAAAACGGTATATTTCAATTTGAGAACTTTATAAATAGTAAGTCAATTGAAGGTGATAAGCAAATTCCTGGCGCTTTTGCTTTCGAGCTTTCTGACACTTTCGGCTTTCCGCTTGACCTTACCGAGTTAATGGCTCGTGAAAAAAGCTGGACTGTTGACGTGGAAGGCTACAACACAGCCCTCGAAGAGCAAAAGAACCGCTCACGTGCCGCTACCGCTATTGATACCGGCGACTGGGTGGTGTTGAAAGCGGATGACAGCGTGGAATTTGTTGGGTACGACGAAACTGAAGCCATCGCCCATGTAACCAAATACCGCAAGGTAAAGGCTAAAGGTAAAGAGCAATATCAGCTGGTGCTAGACAAAACGCCTTTCTATGCCGAGAGTGGCGGTCAGGTGGGCGACAAAGGCGAACTCGTCTTCGCCGACGGCGGTATTGTTTACGTAACCGATACCAAGAAAGAGAATGGTCTTACTGTTCACTTTACAGATACGTTACCTGAAAATATTGGCGAGACTCTTACCGCCATTGTTGACCCGGCATTGCGCCTGAGCAGCGAAAGCAACCACTCGGCTACTCACCTATTGCACGCCGCGCTTAAACAGGTATTGGGTACCCATGTAAATCAAAAAGGTTCCTTGGTAAATGCCGATTACCTGCGTTTCGACTTCTCGCATTTCAGCAAGGTGACTGACGAAGAAATTGCCCAGATTGAAGCCATCGTCAATAGCAAAATTCGGGAAAACATCGCCCTTAAAGAAGAGCGCAACGTGCCGTATCAGCAAGCTATCAACAGCGGCGTTACCGCCTTGTTTGGCGAAAAGTATGGCGACTTTGTACGTGTAATTACTTTTGACGACGACTTCAGCAAGGAGCTTTGCGGAGGTACGCACGTTAAGGCAACCGGACAAATAGGCTTTTTTAAAATTATCAGCGAGAGCGCTGTAGCTGCTGGTGTTCGCCGTATCGAAGCAATTACGGGTGTTGCTGCTGAGAATTATATCAACGCGCAAAGCCAACTCATCCATCAGCTAAAAGAGTTGCTCAAAAACCCGAAAGACATCAGTAAAAGCATCGAAACGCTTATTGATGAAAACACCCGTTTAAAAAAGGAACTGGAAAAAAGCGTACTGGAAAAAGCGGCCGGTTTAAAAACGGAAATTGCAAAAACTGCAGAAAACATAAACGGCGTCAATTTCATCGCACAAAAAGTAGCCCTGCCAAATGCCGATGCTATCAAGAACCTGGCTTATCAAATTAAAGACATGGTGAGCGACCTGTTTTTGGTACTGGCCGCTGATATCGACGGTAAACCGAGTCTTACTGTAATGATTGCAGAAAATCTGGTGAAAGATAAAGGTCTTAACGCGGGCACCATCGTGCGCGAGCTCGCTAAGGAAATACAGGGCGGCGGTGGCGGTCAGCCGTTTTACGCTACGGCAGGTGGTAAAAACACCGCAGGCATTGATGCAGCGCTGGCAAAAGCGAGGGCGTTTGTAGGGTAAAGGTGTTAATCGTCATTGCGAGCGTAAGCGCGGCAATCTCTTTTAATCACATGCTTTCAATAAAGATTGCCTCGTCGTTCCGCCTCGCAACGACGCAACAAGTCCTCTCCCTTGAGAGGATTTAGGTAAAGTCGTTACCCACCCTTGATAATATTTATATATTTGGCTTTTTGCAAACCGGTACATATATACTATAATGACAAATACTACAGACGGGTTGAGCGATAAATATGAGCTGGTAGTAGGCTTAGAGGTTCATGCTCAGCTTTCTACACAAAGCAAGATGTTCTCATCAGATTCTGCTGCATTTGGTGCAGCACCTAATGAGCATATCAGCCCGGTATCATTAGGTCACCCCGGCACACTGCCGTTTACCAATAAAAAAGCGGTTGAGTATGCCGTAAAAATGGGTTTAGCCTGTAATTGCAGTATAAATCATTATAACACCTTCGCGCGTAAAAATTACTTTTATGCGGATCTGCCTAAAGGTTACCAGATATCGCAAGATCAGGCTCCTGTTTGCCTGGGCGGCCATGTTCAGGTAAAGCTAAGCAACGGAACCTCCAAGAATATCGCCCTGCATCACATCCATATGGAAGAAGATGCTGGCAAAAGTTCGCATGATAATCATCACGCTTCATCACTGATAGATTTGAACCGTGCTGGTGTGCCCCTTTTGGAAATTGTAACGCAACCCGATCTGCGTAGTGCGGAAGAAGCCGGTCAGTTCCTTACCGAGGTTCGACGCCTGCTCCGTTATCTGGATATTTGCGACGGTAACATGGAAGAAGGCAGTATGCGTTGCGATGCCAATATATCAGTAAGGTTAAAAGGTGCAACAGAATACGGCAACCGCTGCGAAGTAAAGAATCTCAATTCCATACGCAACGTGCAACGTGCCATTGAGCATGAATTTGCACGCCAGGTGAACGTTATTGAGGCAGGCGGTCGGATAGATCAGAACACATTGAACTTTGATGCTGATACCGGCGAAACATCTGTATTGCGCACGAAGGAAATGGCCAACGATTACCGCTATTTTCCTGAGCCCGACTTACAGCCACTGGTATTGACTGCTGATTATGTAAAAACAGTGCGCGCAAAACTACCCGCTTTGCCGCAGCAATTGTTTTTGAAGTATACCACAAAACTAGGCCTTAGCGATTACGACGCAAACGTAATAACAGCCGACCGGGAAACCGCTCAGTTTTTTGAAGGGCTTACGGCGCACACCAGCAACTATAAAGCTGCAGCACATTGGTTAATGGGGCCTATCCGGTCTTATTTGAATGAGCATGGCGGATCATTAAATACTGAAACGGTTAATCCGGAAAGTGTGGCCGGTATTATAAAATTGGTTGACGAAGGCAAGGTAAACAACACTGTTGCATCCCATAAACTACTGCCTGCTGTCATAAATAACCCCGGTAAGGACGCCGCTACACTGGCGCAGGAATTAAACCTCTTGATAAGCGCTGATAGTGATGACCTGGACGAATTTATCAGCCAGGCGTTGGCTAAATTTCCCGATAAAGTAAAAGAGTACCATAAGGGTAAGAAAGGCGTAATTGGTTTATTTATGGGCGAGATCATGAAACTATCTAAAGGTAAGATCGACCCGAAGAAAACCAACCAGTTATTGTTGGAACAATTAGAACTTAAGAAATAATGAAAAAATATATCCTGCTGGCGGCAAGTGCGTTGCTCTTGTTATCGTGCAGCAATAAAGATGAGTTTGTGGTTAACGGCGAGGTTAAAAATACCGGTGAGGTTACGCTGCTTCGCATAGACAGTACCGCCCTCACTCCTGTCGACTCGGCAGAAATTAAAGACGGAAAATTTACCCTGAAAAGCAACTCTGCATATGCGAGCTTTTACCGCCTGCGTATCGGCGCTAATATGTATGACATTATTGCCAAAAACGGTGAGAAGATAGAATTCATTAACAATGACACTACATCCGGCAACTACGAAATCAAAGGATCAGAAGAGTCAGCCAAGCTGCAGGAGTTTTACAAGCTCAGCAATGTGTACACCCAGAAAAATACTAAGCTTACTGCAGAGTATGAAGAAAAAACCATGAAGATTGGTAAGGAAACGGATTCGCTGATCAATATTTATCGTCCTATCTTTCAAAAGAACATGCACGACTATAACGAGGCTGCCATTAAGTTCATGAATGAGAATAAGAATTCAATGGCTGCCTTTTATGCCGCGTCATCTGTTGACCCTCGTGAGTTTGAGCAACAACTGGTAGCTTATGCTGATGATATAAAAGATAAGTTTAACGACAACCCTATGGTGCAACGCTTTGTGCGCCATATGCAGGAGGTAAAACCGGTTTCTGTTGGGCAAAAAGCACTTGATTTCACCCTGCCGGACGTCAACGGAAAATCTATCAGCCTTGCCGATTATAAAGGCAAATATGTGATGCTTGATTTTTGGGCATCGTGGTGCAAACCTTGCCGCCTGGAAAATCCGAACGTGGTTAAGCAGTATAACTTATATAAAGACAAAGGCTTTAACATATTAGGTATTTCGCTTGACGACAAGAAAGAACCATGGGTACAGGCCATTAAGGCTGACGGTTTAAGCTGGCAGCACGTGTCGGGCATGAAGAGTTTTGATGGACCTGTTGAGCGAATGTATCAGATCAATGCTATTCCATCTAATTTCATAATTGATCCACAGGGAACTATCGTTGCTAAAAATATCACTGGCGCCAGTCTTGAAGAATTTTTAAAGAAAACCTTTAGCAAATAGAAATAAATTGTTAAAAAAAGGCAGCTTGTTAACATTTATTTAATATACAGGTAACTATTTCCTTTAACGAAGCGTATATTTTTACAGCAAAAATTTAACCTGATGAGTTACGCTACAAAACAAAAGATCCTTATTGTTGACGACGAACCGGATATTCTTGAACTTATTGAATATAACTTAAAGAAAGAAGGTTACCAGGTATTTTTGGCCAGTAATGGTCAGGAGGCCGTTGCCGAAGCAAAACGTACGCTTCCGGATCTGATAGTTTTGGATATTATGATGCCTAAGATGGACGGCATCGAGGCCTGTCGTATTATGCGTACCATGCCTGAGTTTAAAAATACCTTCATGGTGTTTTTGACTGCCCGCAGTGAGGAATATTCTGAAATTGCAGGTTTTAACGTTGGTGCGGATGATTACATAGCTAAGCCAATTAAGCCACGCGCGCTGGTAAGCCGCATTAACGCTATTTTACGCCGCAACGCTCCTACCGAAGAGGTGGTTGACAATAAGCTTGAAATTGACGACCTGGTGATTGACCGTGAGGCTTACCTGGTATATAAGGCCGGTGAAAAGATAGTGTTAGCCAAAAAGGAATTTGAGCTATTGTACTTGCTGGCATCAAAACCCGGAAAAGTTTACACCCGCGAGGTTATACTTAAAAACATCTGGGAAGATTCTGTAATCGTTACCAACCGTACCATTGACGTACACATTCGCAAACTGCGCGAAAAACTGGGTGAGGATTATATTTCGACGGTAAAAGGCGTAGGCTATAAATTTGGCGCTTAAGATATTGCCCATAAAAAATAAAGGCTCCCTCATTTGAAGGAGCCTTTATTTTTTAGTGATATCCGCTTACATAGAAAATATCTTGTACGCCAGTGTCAGTGTAAATAGATTAATGCGTGCTTTAGAGTTGCCTTCGTTATAACTCTGTTTGGTGAGGCCGTACTCGTAACGCAAGTCAATAGACAAGTCGCGAATATCAGCACCGGCACCTACCTGCCATGCGAAATTCTGATTTTTAACATCAGTTAAGGTGATGGCGTCAGAAAATGCTCCGCCTAAACTTTGGCTGTCATCTATTTTAAACGATACAAGCGGACCGGTGTAAAAGCGGCCGCCAAAGCCCAATGCGCCTACCTTCGTACCTACCAACAAAGGTACATCTATACTGGTAAACTTCACATTGTTATACCCGCCATCAGCTTCGATCTTCACGTTTTTACCGGTAACATAGAGCTCTGGTTGAAAGTGGAAACCCAAACCTCCTATCCTCGCCCAAAAACCGCCAAGGTATCCGGCCCGGTTACTGCTGTTAAATACGTCGTTTGATAGATGAAAACTTGACAGGTTTACACCCGCCTTTGCACCAAACTGAAAAGTTGGTATCAACTGCGCTGAAGCAAAATAAGTGGTGCACAATACAAAGGCCAGCACCAGGGTAATTTTTTTCATACAGGTTTGTGTTTTAGTGATTATAAATAGATTGAATTTTTATGCTAAGTAACGTGATTTTAATGAAAATTAAGTGATCTTTGGTATTTATCTTTTTTAAAGTCCATGCCAAATAACGATCAGCAACAGCTTGACAACACTCCTGAACCAGTGTATTTTAAACGCGCTCAACACTTATTCCGGTTTGTAATGCTCTCTTTCCTTCTACTCGTTATAATCTATCAATTCGGTCCGTTACTGTTCAATTATATATTGCTGGGTAATACGATAGTAGTATTATTTTTAGCATTGATAGTATGCTGGCTGATTGGTGCTTTTTGGCTAATTAAAAGCTATGCTAAGCGCGAAAAGTCATCCGTCTCCAGAATGATATATGCCATTGGCTATTGCTTTTTCCTGGCACTCTTTGGTTTCTTCCTCATGGTTATACCCGGCATTTGCTGATATCGAACCCTTATACTGCCAATTTGACAACCGCCCTGGCTTTGGAACGGCGCTTGTTGTTGCCGTGTTACCAATCATTACAATTAATATATTTTAAAGATAGTTATGCAAGAAAAAGGTACGATCTCCATTCACACCGAGAACATTTTTCCGATAATTAAAAAGTTCCTGTACTCAGACAATGAGATATTTTTAAGGGAATTGGTATCAAACGCGGTTGACGCTACACAGAAATTAAAGCGCTTATCATCATTAGGTCAGTATAACGGCCCGGTTGATAACCTGCGTGTTGAAGTGGCTTTTGATAAAGATGCCAAAACCATAACCATATCTGATAACGGTATAGGTATGACGGCTGATGAAATTAAAAAGTACATCAACCAGATTGCTTTCTCCGGCGCTACTGAATTTATGGAGAAATTTAAGGAGGCTAAAGATGCCAATGAGATCATCGGTCGTTTTGGTTTAGGCTTCTACTCAGCCTTTATGGTGGCCGATAAGGTAGAGATACAAACACTCTCTTACCAGGAAGGTGCAGAGCCTGCTTACTGGGTGTGCGATGGCAGCACTGAGTTCGAAATTGGTGAGGGAGTTTTAGAAGAACGTGGTACAGAAATTACCCTGTACATCAACAGCGAGTCTGAAGAATTTCTGGATAAATTCAAACTTCAGCAGATACTTGATAAATACTGCAAGTTTTTACCGGTGCCTATAAAATTCGGCACCAACGAACAGGAAGAAGAAGACGGTGTTGACGAAGAAGGTAAACCAAAATACAAAACCGTTGAGGTTGATAACATCATCAACGACACTAACCCCATCTGGACAAAGTCTCCCAGTGAATTAAAGGACGAAGACTATCTCAAATTCTACAAAGAGCTTTATCCTTACTCAGAAGATCCGCTGTTTTGGATACATCTGAATGTTGATTATCCTTTCAATCTTACGGGCGTATTGTACTTCCCTAAGGTGAAGAACGATTTTGATATTCAGCGCAATAAAATCAAATTGTTCTCGCGCCAGGTATTTATCACCGATGAGGTTAAAGACATCGTACCTGAATTCCTGATGCTGTTGCATGGCGTTATCGACTCGCCGGATATTCCATTGAACGTATCGCGCAGCTTCCTGCAGGCAGATAGCAATGTTAAGAAGATAAACAGCTACATTACTAAGAAGGTCGCAGACAAGCTTACCGAACTATTTAAACAAGACCGCAAAGCATACGAAGAAAAATGGAGCGACATAGGCCTGTTTGTGAAATATGGATTTGTGAGCGAAGATAAATTCTACGAAAAGGCTAAAGACTTTGTGTTGCTTACTAATACAAAAAGCGAAAATTTCACCCTCAACGAGTATAAAGAGAAAGTAGAGCCAACACAAACCGATAAAGATGGTCAGCTGGTTTATCTTTATACTAATGATGCCGCCAAGCAGGACGCGTTCATACAGTCGGCAGATAAAAAGGGTTACGACGTGTTGTTGATGAACTCTCCTATTGATAATCACTTCATTAGTCACCTGGAGCAAAAGCTGGAGAAAACACAGCTTAAGCGGGTGGATGCAGATGTAGTTGACAAGCTGATTAAGAAGGATGATGCACCGGAAACCGTGCTTACCGAAGAGCAATCAACGAAGGTTAAAGATTTATTCACTAAAGCTATTGATAAACCAACCTATCGTGTTGAGCTGGAAAGCCTAAGCCCTGATGAATTACCGGTTACTGTTACTATGGATGAGTTTATGCGCCGTATGAAAGATATGGCCGCTATGGGCGGTGGCATGAGCTTTTATGGCAACATGCCTGATAGCTATAAGGTTATCATCAATGGTAATCATAAATTGATTAGTCGCATATTAGAAGCCGACAGCGAGGAAACTCAAAGCCAACTGGCTAAGCAGGCGTTTGATCTGGCATTGCTGGCTCAAGGCTTGCTTACCGGCCCTGCGCTTACAGAATTTGTGAATCGCAGTGTAAGCATGATTTAATAATAAATGCTATATTAAAGGAAAGGCCGGAATCATCTTCCGGCCTTTTTATTTTCAAATAGACTTAATCAATTCAGTACTTCCTGCTTCTTCCGGGACGGTCTGATGATCATACGCAATGGCTGGTCTTTCGTAAAATATGCCACCGCCCAGTTATAAAGTGTGGTAATGCGGTTACGGTAACTGATTAGCGACAGCAAATGCACAAATATCCAAAGCATCCAGGCAATAAAACCTTTAAAGTGCACTTTCTCTGAGAGATCAACCACGGCTTTGTTGCGGCCTATGATGGCCATGGTGCCTTTGTCATGATATTTAAATGCCTCCAGCTCCTGGTTAAGCGCAAGCTTTTTAAAGTTCTTGGATAAAGCGTGCCCTTGCTGTATAGCTGCCTGCGCAAGCTGCGGGTGTCCTTGCGGATAATTGGCTTCGTGTAGCTGCAAGCTGATATCGCCAATCGCGTAAATATTCTCAAATCCCTTTACGCGGCAATATGGGTCGGTAAGTAAACGTTTACCATGACCGTAAACGTCTGAAGGTATGCCTTCAAATATAGTCCCGGTTACGCCTGCTGCCCATATGAGAGTTTTAGCCGGAATGGTGTTTCCGTCAGAGAGCTTGATTGTTTCTCCGTCATAATCTTCCACGTGCATGTCCAGTATAATTTCCACGCCCATCTCACGCAGGCTCTTCATAGTTTCCTGTTGCGCCTCTTTGCTCATAGGTTTAAGTAATACCTCGCCTCCATCAACAAGATAAATCCTGGCGCCATGATTTTTACCCTTAAGTTCCGGGTAATCTTTATAAAGTATATATTTTCTAAGGTCGGCCAGCATACCGGCCACTTCTACCCCGGTAGGGCCGCCGCCAGCAATCACGATGTTAAGGTATTTGTGGCGTTCTTCATCATCACGTGTCATAGAGGCCCATTCCAGCTGCTCCAGCACAAAATTACGGAGGCGCAGAGCGTCGTTAACCGTTTTCATCGGCTTGGCAAACTTCTCAATATTGGCATTGCCAAAATAGTTTGATACCGTACCTGTGGCCAGCACCAGGTAATCGTAATGCAATTCGCCGGTTGATAATACTACTTTGTTTTCCTCCGGTACTACTTCCAAAAATTCGCCCATGTAATAATACAGGTTCTCTTTTCTGCGAAATAACTTACGGAAGGGATAACTGATATTGGCAACCTCTAAAAAGCCGGTTGCTATCTGGTAAAGTAATGGGGGAAAGAAATTATAATTGTTTCGGTCTACCAAAGTTATGCGGTAGTCCTTGTTACCGGCCAGGTCAAGTGCAAAGTTGATCCCTGCAAAGCCACCGCCGACAACTACTATGTGTTTAAGCATAATCATAGAGTGTTAATGAAAAACGGGCCGCCAAATAAAACGCCTCCCACTATAACAGCAAAACACCCCTTGCGTTTTACAAGCTACCGCTTATGTAATGCAAAGGTGGGCTTAAAGTTCGGTTTACCCAATAGAAGAGGCCAAGAATTACTTTGCAGCAACAATAAAATGATATTTATGTGTTGCAACATCGTTTTGTAAGTCGCTACCACTAACAGTTAAAATGTTGTGTGATATTGGCTAAGTATTAAATAAAAATGCCTAAACATGCCATTTTGATATACTTTTCTACCTCGTCGTTTAGCGGGATCTAAAAGGTTGTTGTTAAAAATGTACATTTGACGGTAAAGTATATCTCCAATTATAACCTGAATGAGAATTAAAACTTTAATATTAATTGCCTTATCCGGACTGTGTGTATACAAAGCTACCGCACAGGTAAGTTCGTCAAAAGCTACTGCTAACACCCTCGTGTTGTATGCAGATAAACCGGCAGCTGATTGGATGTCTGAAGCTTACCCGCTCGGTAACGGCCGCATAGGCGCCATGGTTTATGGTGGAGTAAAACAGGAACATATTCAGATTAATGAGCTAAGTCTTTGGACCGGAGACGAAAAGGAAACCGGAGCTTATCAAGCCTTCGGCGACTTGTTTATTGATTTTGACAACGTTACCGATAGTGCAGCTTATAGCAGGAAGCTTGACCTGAACGATGCAACTCATCGCATTAACTATCAAAACAATGGCGTTGCATTCACCAGAAAATATTTCTGCTCCTTTCCGGATAAAGTGCTGGTGTTGCAATATACGTCAGCAAAAAAAGGTGCTTACTCTGCTACCATCAGTTTAAAAGATGCGCACGGGGCCGTTGTAAGTGCTGATGGAAGTACCTTAACTATCAACGGTGCGCTACCTAACGAACTTAAATACAGTGCCGGACTAACTGCGAAAGTAAATGGCGGCAAATGGTCTATAACAAAGGATAAGGATGGTAATGCTATCTTAATTATCAAAAATGCGGATGCATTTACATTGATGCTCAGCGCGGCAACTAATTACAGCAACCAGCGCAGTCTTGGATGGCATAGCGGCAACGCTGCTGACAGGGTTATTAAAGCCCTTGCTTCGGCATCAAAAAAAACAGTAGCGCAGCTGCAGGCGGCGCATGTAAAGGATTATCAGACCTTATCCGGGCGTGTATCACTGCGATTAGGCAATCCGCTTTCCTCCTCTCAAATGACCACAGCACAACGTATTGCGGCCCATCACAATAATCAGGATACGGGGCTTGAGGCGCTGCTATTTCAATATGGGCGCTACCTACTTATCAGCTCCTCCCGCAAGGGTGGTTTGCCGGCAAACCTGCAGGGCATATGGAATAATAGCAACAATCCGCCATGGCGTTGCGATTATCATTCAAATATCAATATCCAGATGAATTATTGGCTTGCCGAGCCTACCAACCTAACGGAATGCCACTTCCCTTACCTCGACTACATTAACAGCATGCGAGAGGTGAAAAAGGAACGTACTAAAGAAGAATATCCCGGGGTTCGCGGCTGGACAGTGAAAACGGAGAATAACATTTTTGGCGGGCAAAGCTTTGTTTGGAATACTCCGGGCAGCGCTTGGTATGTACAAAATATATGGGAGCATTACGCCTTTAGCAAAGATCTCGCTTATCTCAAAACGTTTGGTTATCCTATCCTGAAGGAAATTGTTGAATTTTGGGATGACCATTTAAAGCGTCGGCCTGATGGAACGCTTGTTGCACCTAACGGCTGGTCGCCAGAGCATGGGCCAACAGAAGACGGCGTAACGCACGACCAAGAGATCATTTACGATCTGTTCACCAATTATATAGAAGCTGGAGATATTTTAAAGGTAGACAAAAGCTACCGCGACCATGTTGCTGATATGCGTGCGCACCTACTGATGCCAAAAATTGGTCGCTGGGGTCAGCTGCAAGAGTGGGAAACCGACCGTGATGATCCTAATGATACACACAGGCACGTGTCGCACCTTTTTGCCTTGCATCCAGGCAGGCAGATAAGCCCTACCACTACGCCTAAACTCGCTGAGGCAGCGCGGGTAAGCCTGCAAGCGCGCGGCGACGAATCTACAGGTTGGTCTATGGCCTGGAAAATGAACTTTTGGGCGCGTTTGCACGATGGTAATCATGCTTATAAAATCCTTAACAACTTTATTACGCTGGTTGGTAACGGCGGTGTGGATTATAACAAAGGCGGCGGCATTTATGCAAACATGCTTTGTTCGCATCCTCCTTTCCAGATTGACGGAAACTTTGGTTATACAGCCGGTGTGGCCGAAATGCTTATACAAAGCCAAACCGGCGACATTGAGTTATTGCCAGCCTTACCTGAGCATTGGCAGGATGGTGAAGTCAAAGGCTTAAAGGCGCGTGGCAATTTTGAAATTGCAGAAATGTCATGGAAGAACGGAAAGCTAACAAGCCTAACTGTTAAATCCTTATCCGGCGGTAAATGTACTTTGCGTTTGCCAAATAGTTTAAATACAGCAGCCGGTAAAAAAACCGGTAAGGTTTATTCATTTAACACCACTACTGGTAAGTCATATAGTTTCAGAACAAACTAAACCACACCGAAAAAGACAGAAGCAGCAATCACTATTGCTGCTTTTTTTATGGGCTTAAGTTTGTAGTCATCGCCAATTTTTCAACATATAACAACCTAATGGATTATTCATTCGTAAAACGCATCGAGCAAATCAGGCAGGCAATCGCCGATAAATTGTAGATTTGCGACTTACATTATACCAATGACCGGATTAACCTCCAGCTTTTCTGATGCATATGTTCTCCAGATCTTAGAATCGTCAAAGGACGCTTCGGCTATTTACATAAGCGAAGATTTGCATATACGCTTTGCAAACGATGGTATGCTGCGTATATGGGGGAAAGACCGTAATGTTATTGGCAAAACTCTTGAGCAAGCACTTCCGGAAATGGAAGGACAGCCATTTGCAGAATTGTTAAAGAACGTTTGGCGTAGCGGCGAGGCATACATAGCTAAGGATACCCCGGCCACAATGGTAATCGACGGCAGGGCTAAGACCTCCTATTTTGATTTTGAGTATATCCCTGTTCTGGACACTAATGGCGAAACAACCTGCATTTTCCATCGTGCAAGCGATGTTACCGATAGAAGAACCGCCTGGGGGCTGGTTGCCGAAAAGGAAAGGAACGAGCAAACACTTAATCAGCGCCTTAATATAAGTAACAGGGAACTTGCTGAAGCGAATGCTAAACTTATCGAGGTAAACAGAGATCTCAACATTGCCAATAAAGACCTGCATGTTTTTGCAAGGCAACTGGCTGATAGCCGGGAGCATTTCAGAAATCTGTTAGAGCAGGCACCGTTAGGCATCTGTGTTTTATCGGGCGAGGACATGATCATTGAGCTGGCTAACCCGGCCATACTCAAAATATGGGGCCGTAATGCCGAAGATGTTATTGGAAAGCCTCATCAATCAGCGCGTCCCGAATTGCAGGGCCAACCGGTTTATCGGTGGTTAAGCGATGTTTATCGTTACGGCATTATCAAAACTAACAAAGAGTTCAGGGTGATGCTGTACCACGAAGGCGGTTTGAGAGAAGCTTATGTAAATTCTGTTTACCAGCCGCTCAAATCTGCCCAGGGCGATATTACCGGCATTATGGTAATTATTGATGAAATTACTGAGCAGGTTTTGGCAAGGAAAGAATCGGAGCGTATAAAAAACATGCTTGCACTGGCTATAGAAGCTGGTGACCTGGGCACATTTTACTACGATCCTTCAACAAATTATTTTTCCGCAAATGATGTGCTTAAACAATGGTTCGGTTTAAATGTAGATGCGCAGATTGAGCTTACAAACGCGATTGAACGTATAGCGCCAAGGGATAGGGAAAGGGTAAGTAATGCCATACTTAGAGCCGTATCTGGAGAGGGGTCGGGCTATTACGAGGAAGAATATACATTAGTGCCATTTGCTGATGAAGAGGCCCGCATAGTAAGGGCAACAGGCAGGGCTTTCTTTGATGATGAAGGTAATGCCATCAGCCTTAACGGTACCGTTCAGGATATTACCGAACGCAAAAAAGATGAGCAGCGCAAAAACGACTTTATTGGGATGGTGAGCCACGAGCTTAAAACACCACTCACATCGCTAAGCGCTTACGTGCAGATATTACTAGCCAAGGCAAAGAATGCCGACGACAGTTTTACCGTATCATCACTGGAGAAAGCACAGAACCAGGTTCGTAAAATGACGGCCATGATCAACGGCTTTTTAAATGTGTCGAGGCTTGAATCAGGAAAGATTCATATGAACATGAAGTGGTTTGATATGGCCGACCTTCTGCTTGAAATTAAGGCCGAAGTAGAAGCAACCGTAAGTACTCACCACATAACTTTTGGCTGCCTGCCAGCCACAGAAATACAAGGCGACCGTGATAAGATCGGCCAGGTTATCCAAAATCTCATCAATAACGCTGTAAAATACACGCCTCTTGGTTCCAATGTGAAGGTAACATGTGAGGCCGTTCCGGATGGGATAAATTTCCGGGTTAAGGACGAAGGCCCGGGTATAGCCTTAAAAGATCAGGAATTTGTTTTTGACCGATACTACCGCGCCAGCAACGAATCGCATCCTTATGTAGCAGGCTTTGGCATTGGCTTATACCTTTGTAAGGAGATCATTCAGCACCACAAAGGTAAAATATGGGTTGATAGTGAGCCTGATAAAGGCGCAACCTTTTGCTTTTGGCTCCCGGCCGGGCAATAAGCGCCTAGTCAGATCTGAGATAGCAATAGCCTTAATCTTAAATTAAATAAATTTCCTCAATAAAACTATGTAAAACAGCGCTTGTTAGTTGATAAACATCTTTATCATCTATTATGAAAGCAGCAGTATTTCACAAACCTGGAGACATCAGATACGAAACGGTAAATGATCCTACCATTGAGGAAGGCGGCGACGTCATCCTCAAAGTTACATCCACAGCCATTTGCGGCTCAGACTTACATATTTACAACGGCTTCATACCCCAAGGCTCAGCCATTGTGCCCGGGCACGAATTTATGGGCATTGTAGAAGAAGTAGGCCCGGCAGTGAAGAACCTTAAAAAAGGAGACCGGGTGGTGGTGCCCTTCCCTATCGCCTGCGGGCAATGCTTTTTTTGTACGCATGGTGCTTCTCCGCATTGCGAAAACTCAAACCATGAGCATTACGGCCCTGATGGCGGCTTGCTTGATCAAAAAGGCGGCGCCTTGTTTGGCTACACCGATCTTTATGGTGGCTATAGTGGCGGCCAGGCCGAGTACGTACGCGTGCCTTATGCGGATGTTAGTCCGCGTATTGTGCCTGATAATATGACAGACGAGCAGGTTCTTTTTTTAACTGACATCTTCCCTACCGGATGGTCGGCCATAGACTGGGCGCAACTTAAGGGCGGCGAAACTGTGGCCATTTTTGGCTCAGGCCCAGTAGGTTTAATGGCTCAAAAAGCTGCCTGGCTTAACGGTGCAGGCCGTGTAATAGCTATTGACCCGGTAGAATACCGCCTGGCTAAAGCAAAAACCGCAAACAAAGTAGAGACGCTAAATCCTGCTAAGGTTGACGTGGTTGAAGCCATACGCCAAATGACCGGCGGACGCGGAGCGGATGTATGCGTAGATGCCGTGGGTATGGAAGCGAACCGCAGCTTCTTAGACAAGGTAAAAGCTACCATCAATTTTGAAAAAGGTACCATTAACGTGCTTGAGTTGTGCCTGCGTGCGGTAAGACGAGGCGGCACAGTATCTATTGTGGGCGTTTACGGAACTCCTTTTGATAACTTCCCGTTGGGCCGCATGTTTGATAAAGGCATTACTATTAAGCAAGGCCAAGCACAGGTACTTAACTATGTTGACCATCTGCTTGATTTGGTTAAGCAGGAGAAAGTGGTGCTGGATGATATCATCAGCCATCGCCTGCCGCTGAGTGAAATATCAAAAGGTTACGAGATTTTCAAGAATAAAGAAGAAGATTGCGTGAAGGTTGTGTTAACCCCAGGCGAGTAAATGGCAAAGCCCCGGCAAATACCGGGGCTCGTTTTTTATGTTATCCGTTTACTACTTCGCCGCCATTGACGTGAATGACCTGCCCCGTGATGAATGAAGCATCTTCCGAAGCCAGAAAAACATAAGCCGGCCCTACCTCAGAAGGTTGACCAGCACGCTCCATTGCAGTTTCGCTGCCAAAGCTCTTTATCTTCTCTTCATCAAAAGTAGATACGATGAGCGGTGTCCAGACGGGGCCTGGGGCCACCGCATTTACCCTGATATTCTTTTTAGCCAGGTTAGTGGCAAGCGAGCGGGTAAATGTGGTGATCGCGCCCTTTGTTGATGAATAATCGATCAACGCCGGTGACGAACGGTACGCTGTAACCGACGTAGTATTAATAATGCTGTCTCCCTCCTGCATGTGCTTAAGGGCTTCTTCGGCAAAATAAAAGTAAGCGAATATGTTGGTTCTGAACGTTAGGTCCAACTGCTCCTCTGTAATGTTCTTCACATCTTTTTGAGGAAACTGCATGCCAGCGTTGTTAACCATAATATTTAGCTTGCCAAAAGTTGCAATCACCTTATCCACAGAATTGCGGCAAAATTCGGAGTCTTTAACATCACCTTTTATTAAAAGGCATTGCTTACCAGCCTGATTTACCAACCTTTCCGTTTCCCTGGCATCCACATCTTCCTCCAGATAAACAATTGCTACATCCGCACCTTCCAGGGCATAATGCACTGCCACAGATCGGCCAATGCCGCTGTCACCTCCGGTTATAAGCGCAACTTTGCCCTCCAGTTTTCCCGAGGGTTTATAGGTGGCTTTTACATATTCTGGCGCCGGGTTTATCTCAGCCTCTATTCCCGGCTGATGATCTTGTTTTTCCGGCTTAACATCAGTATCTGTTGTCATAACGTTTAAAATTATTTTTGGGATTGATTAGTTAAATCCATCAGCGTTTTGGCGTTGGCAACTGCCGCCACATCAATGTCATTGTTAAAATAACACCAAACCTGTTTTACTTTTTTAGCTGCTTTCACCTGTTCAACTACACTTTTCAAAAACTTATCATCATAAGGAGATTTGTACAGATCAGGCACGCCATGAAAACGGTAGTACATTACCTCGCCGTTTACTACCACTTCGTTAGGTAAGGCGGGGTGGCTTTGGCCGCAAAAGGTTATTCCATATTCTCCAAGCTGCTCAAATACATCGCTGCGCCACCAGCTTGGGTCTCTAAATTCTACCACATTAGTAAATGCAGGGTCAAGCTGGTTTAAAATCCGTTGAAGGCGTTCATCACTGTATTTAAAGCGGCCGGGGAACTGAAATAACACAGGTCCGAGCTTTTCTCCCATGCCATTCTTTACGGTGTCATAAAAATCGGTGAGCATGTCGCCCGCCTCGTGCATCTGTTTAAAATGGGTAATGGCTCTCGGGACTTTAACTGAAAACCGAAAGTCTTCGGACGATCCGCCTTGCAAATTATTTAGGAACTCCACATTAGGGAAGCGGTAAAAAGTATTGTTGATTTCTACCGTTTCAAAATGCGTGTTATAATATTCCAACCATCGTTTCTGCGGCACATCGTCCGGATAAAACACCCCCTTCCAGTGTTTATAATAAAATCCCGAGCAGCCTATATACCATTTCATCTTTTACACTTATGATTGTTCAACAGGCTTTTGCTGTTTATCCATCATTTTAGCTACAGTTGCATCTGGAGTGATGTTGGCCATGGCTACCTGCATTTTATTTTTGAAGCCTGATATCACTTTGTCGTCTCCGTTCATTAAAGCCTGGTATCCGTCTTCCGCTACTTTTGCCGGATCAGCTAATGCTCCCTTATCCTGCACAATACGGCTGTCTTCCATGTGGGCAGTAGCAAAAAACTCTGTATCAGTTGGGCCTGGTAAAAGCGAAGTAACGGTAACGCCGCTGTCTGTTAGTTCCTGGCGTATCGCTTCACTGAATGATAGCACAAAAGCCTTAGTACCATGGTAAACAGACTGCCACGGGCCTGGAACCTTACTTGCTATAGATGCAAGGTTAAGGATTTTCCCCTCCTGCCGCTGCACCATTTCTTTTACAAAATGTTTGGTAAGCATCACAAGGGCGCCGATGTTAAGGTTGATTATCTCTAATTCCCTTTCTATATCGGTGTCCTTAAATAAACCATAACATCCTGCGCCTGCATCATTAACCAGTACATTTACAACCGCACCACTGCTTTGTACTTGTGCGCACAGTTGTTCCACCTCTGCTTTGTTAGATAAGTTACATGCGTAGGTGGTAACATTTATTCCTGATTGGCGAAACTCATCGGCTTTGGCCTCAAGTTCTGCACTGTTTTGTGCTACAATTATTAAGTCGTATTTATCACGGGCAAATAATTTTGCCAGCTCATACCCTATTCCACTTGATGCGCCGGTAATCAGCGCAGTTTTCTTTCCATTTTCCATAATTAGTTTTTGTTAGTTGTTGATTATTTAGTTCTTAATAGTAAAGCGGCAATCGCTAATCCAGCCGCTGCCCCAGCTATATATTTACGATAGGACCTCGGCTGACCGGGCAAACCAAATCCGCCTCTTACAGACATTCCATAGTCTACGGTGTCGAAAAGGTTACCATCTGTAGGCGATGTGCTATCTGCGTTTTTAATGTATTTCTGTATTACTTTACCGGTTATATTAGTCATTACCTGCGGCAATGTGGCATGTATAAGTCGTAATAATAACGAGGTACTCGTCACAAATCTCCGCGAACGTGGATTTAACACAGTATCGATCATAGCTTCTGCAACGCGTTCCGGATCATACACAGGTGGCGCCGGTTTGAGTGCAGCTCGGGTATAATTACCCGCATGAAGAATGCCGGGGGTATCTAAAAACGCGGGGAACAGATCACACACATGAATATTCTTCCAATCGGTTAACTCTCCCTTCAAAGCTTCAGAAAACCCGCGCAAACCAAATTTGCTTGCGGTATAGCCAGCGCCGTAAGGCACCGGCAAAAAGCCACCTACAGAGATGTTATTTATTAGAATTCCTCTGCCCTGCTTTTTAAAAATTGGCAGTATGGCGTGTGCGCCGTTCATGTAGCCTAACAGGTTGGTTCGCACTACCTGCGCATGAACTTCCATCGGCGTATCCTCAAAAACACCTGCTGCAAGCACCCCGGCGTTATTGATCCATACATCTACATGGCCCTGCCAGTCGTTAGCGCTGTTTGCCAGGCTGATCATCGCTTTAGGGTCCGTCACATCCGTCAGCACAGTTTGTACGTCTGCGCCGAGTGATCTGCATTCTTCAGCAACACTTTGCAATGCATTCTCATTGCGTGCAGCAAGCGTGAGTTTTGTGCCGTAAGCTGCAAACGCCAAAGCTGCCGATTGCCCGACGCCGCTGGAAGCACCTGTAATGACTATATGCTTGCCAAACAGTTTTCTTTTATATTTTTCCTCTTTGAGTGCCTCTGTCTGGCCGGTTGTAATTATACTCATGGCTGGCCTCCTCCCCCTGCTGCACCAAATATTTGTCCGGTAGAATAGCTTCCGTCATTAGCGGCAAGCTGCACATAAATAGATGCAAGCTCAACGGGTTGCCCTGGCCTGCCCAAAGGCGTGTCGCCACCAAAAGTTTTTTGTTTTTCAGGCGTGGCGCCACCTTCCTGTACCTGTAGCGGCGTCCATATGGGGCCGGGCGCAACACCGTTTACTCTTATGCCTTTTGGCCCCAGCTGTTTTGCCAGAGATTTAACCATATTGGCTGTGGCAGCCTTAGTAAGCGCGTAATCAAACAGATCTGGTGAGGGGTCGTAAGCTTGTACTGATGTGGTGCCGATAATCGTAGATCCCGGCTTGAGGTGAGGAAGCGCTGCTTTTACAAGCCAGAACGGCGCGTAAATATTGGTTTTAATTGTCCAGTCAAACTGCTCGGTACTTATTTCACTTACGGATTTATGTACCTGCTGTCTGGCGGCATTGGTAACCAGTATATCTAACCCGCCTAATTCCTGCACTGCTTTATTGATCAGTTGTGCGCAAAATTGCTCATTGCGCAAATCGCCGGGAATAGCAACTGCTTTGCGACCGGCCGCTTTTATAAGCGCTACTACTTCGCGGGCGTCCGGCTCTTCATCAGGTAAGTAATTTATAGCCACATCGGCTCCTTCCCTGGCGTAAGCTATGGCCGCTGCACGTCCCATGCCCGAATCGCCCCCGGTAATGAGCGCTTTGCGTCCGGCTAAACGGCCCGAACCTTTATAGCTTTTTTCTCCATGATCGGGCTGCGGGTCCATTTTGCTGGCCAGCGCAGGCCAGGGCTGCACCTGCTGTCTAAAGGGTGGTTTAGGGTATTTTGTGGTAGGATCATCCATAGATGCGCTACCTGCCTCGGCGATTGATGAATCGCCCGAGGCTAATGCCGGCGAAATTGCCGCCGCTGCTATACCTGCACCTACGCCCCCTATCCATTTGCGTCTGCTTATATAATTATCTTCTTTCATGGTCTATTAGATAAACATTATTTTTCTTTATGTTCATTTAATTTAACCGATAAGAAATTTCAAAGTTTTATTTATTTAAATTAATATGAACGAATTTGTTGTAACAAGCACTTTATTCCATGTAAGATGTATGCGTGATGCTTTCCGGCTGTATTAGTACAAACCGCACTTTTTGGTATTCGTGTCTTACCGAAGCTCTTATTTCGTCAATAGCAACGTTTATATCGGCGGTACTTAGGTCGTCCTTAAAGGCAATAATCAGCATTAATACCACTTCGTTGGGAGACTGATAAGTAGACAGTATATGTAACACGCGGCGCACAGAAGGATGTCGCTCGCTTATCTTTGCAATTTTCACCTTGGTGTCAGGTGCTATACCCTCGCCCATCAGTAAACTTCTGCTCTCGCGCGCCAATATTGCCGATACTGCCACCAGCACCAAACCTACCAATACTGATGCTACACCATCGAGCTCAGGAATATTCAAAAGATGACTTAAATAGATACAGACCAGTACTATAACCAAGCCTGCTACCGCAGCCCCATCTTCAAAAAGCACCAGGAAGCTCGACGGGTCTTTACTGTCTACAATAGCACGCCACCAGCTTACATCGCCTCTTGTGAGGTTAAACTCTTTTGCAGCGATAATGAAAGATGTACCTTCAAACACAATGGATAAACTTAAGACAATATAACTGATGGTAGGGTTGCCCAGCTCTTCCGGATGGCGTATATGTGCGATACCCTGGTAGATAGATACTCCTCCGCCCAAACCGAAGATGAGGATAGATACAATGAATGACCAGAAATATATTTCTTTACCGTACCCGAAAGGATGCTTTTCATCAGGTGCTTTTTGACTGCGGCTGATACCCAGCAATAGTAATAACTGGTTAGTAGTGTCCACCAACGAGTGTACGCCTTCAGCGATCATGGATGCACTGTGACTGATGGACCCGGCGACAAATTTAGTGACAGCTATGAGAACGTTCGCCGCCAAAGCACTATAGATAGAGGTTTTGGATGATGCCATAGGTTGATAAATGGCTTTCTAAGGTATTTGTTTTTAACAAACAGGTACCTTTTAGCAGTTTACATCATCGTTATGAGGATTTGTAAGGATACCCATTAGTTAAGTGTAATGTAACCGCTAATGGCATTGCCGATTTTCTCGGTTATCTCCTCGTCCAGCGTGCCGTCCTGTTGCTCCCAGCACTCCGGCTCATCACATGTTTTTACCAGCGTACAAAGGTGTTCATTGCCCGACACTACAATAAATTCGCCGTTACAAGGTACAATCAGCAAATTAGCGTAATCTCCTGTTTCGTAAAGATCTATTTCGATGTGAAAAGATTCGACTGGAAAATTATCGTTCTCCAATTCAAAGTCGTCGCTATGCTCCATTTTTAACATGAATAAGCGGCGCCTTTTGAGCGCCGCGAGTAGATTAAATTATTCATCTATCTGATCTGATTTTAACAGATCAGGATCAGCAGGTTCATCATCTTCTTCGTGCGGCGTATTGCCGTAACCGTTGTTATTAGATTCGCCTGATACTTTACCGCCCTCATCGTCGGTATTTACTTCGGTATCATTTTTTTCGGGCAATCGTTGGTTCTCGTCGGGTTGGGTGGTTTCCTCATTGTCGGTTATACCCGCTGCAGTTGTTATGTCCATAAAATTTTATTTTAGATTGTTGGTGTACCGCCAGTTACCTGTATGGTTGCACCTGTTATGTAACTCGATCCTTCTGACGCCAGCAATACATACGTTGCCGCCAACTCGGCAGGCTGCCCTGCACGCTTCAATGGCACATTCTCTCCAAATTTGCTTACATCCGTTCCGGGGAAGGTAGACGGAATAAGCGGTGTCCAGATTGGCCCCGGTGCAACGCAGTTTACCCTTATTCCCTTTTCGCCCCATAACTGTGCCAGATTTGCGGTGAAGTTTTGTATAGCACCCTTAGTTGACGCATAGGCAATAAGCGTAGGCTTGGGCTGGTACGCATTTACCGAAGTGGTATTGATTATAGTGGCTCCCGGCCGCAGGTGCGGCTCAGCAAACTTACACAGGTAAAACATAGGATAAATATTGGTTTTAAATGTGCGGTCCCACTCCTCGCTGCTTACATCCTGTAACGATTCGCGCGGCATCTGGAAAGCTGCATTATTCACCAGTATATCAATGCCTCCTAACTCAGATAAGGCAGTATCAATGATTTGTTTACAATGTTGCTCATCGCTAATGTCACCCGCTACCAGGATGGCCTTACCGCCCGCCTGTTCTACATATTGGGCGGTATTCCTGGCATCAACATCCTCGTTTAGGTATGCTATCAATACGTCGGCACCTTCACGCGCAAAAGCAATGGCAACTGCCCGGCCAATGCCAGAATCTCCGCCGGTTATTATTGCCCTGCGGCCTACCAGTTTCCCCGAACCTTTGTATGACGTTTCGCCATGGTCGGGCACAGGGTCCATTGCCAACGTAGTGCCGGGCACGTCCTGCTCTTGCTCCGGGTATGGAGGTTGTGCATATTTTTTTTTTGGGTCCTGATTCATATCGGAATAGTGATTATGGTAACTCTGCGTTTATTGACCGGAAGTGCTGGAAGTGTCCGTTCCCGGTGAGGAATTAAATACCGTATCGGTACCTGTGCCACCGTTAGTAACTGTATCATTACCCGGACCTGCACCACCGTTGGTGGTATCAACCTGGTTAGTATCAGAATTCTCGTTCTTACTTCCTGAACCGCATGAGGCAAATGCCACCGAAGCCGCTATGGCTGTTATTAACAGATATTTTTTCATGATATATAAATATTAGCTTTATTTCTTTTTCTTGAATACGCTCATCAGCGTTATCGCTACGACAGCACCCACTAACACCGTATCAATAATTTTGCGGGGATTATGTTTCCATGTGGCTCGCATACCTTTCTCGGCAAATACATTAGGTACATGACCCTTGCTGATGTCATCTACAATGCCTTCCCATACGTTGATACGGTCAGCCAGAATAAGTGGAAGCCAATGCCTGTAGCGGTCTTCGCTATGTTTGAATGCATACCTTCGTATCATACCGCTAAGGCCTGATGGTGGTACTGATGTACCAAATACCACTGAAGGTGCGGGCCTTTCGGTCGACTTTAGTATTTCTACCGTAAGCGGCTGCTGTGGTGAGCGCTCATAGTTGATGCGCTTATGATCATCTCCCGTGTAGTTTTTCATGGGATATGTGGGCTCGTTTTCCGGATCCATGTCCATGCCCCAACCAGGTATGCTTTTATAATTGAATGTTTCTTTTGCCATGACTTTATTATTTTGCAGATGGTATTAGGACTGTTTTAATACAATTGTCCAATTTGGATGAAAAGATGTTATAGGCGTTTGATATCTCCTCTAATGGAATGCGGTGAGTAATAATTCCTTTAGGATTTAACCTACCAGACTGCACATGCTCTATGAGGCGAGGCAGCAAGCGTTTAACAGATGCCTGATTTGCTCTTATGGTAATACCTTTATTGAGTACATTCCCAATAGGAATAAGGTTAAACGGAGGCCCGTACACACCAACAATGGAAACAATGCCACCTTTTTTTACCGAGTTGATAGCCCATTGCAATGCGGTGCCGGCACCTGCCTGCAATAAAGCTACACGACCGGTAAAAGTTTGTAGGCCATTACCTTCAGCTTCGCATCCAACACAATCTATGCATACATCGGCACCATACCAATCTGTCGTTTGCTTAATGAATTGTACCGGGTCAACCAGCGATTTAAAATTATAGGCTTCGCATTTGGCGTAATTTTTTGCAAACTCCAGCCTGTAGTCAATATGGTCTATAATGATTACCCTTGACGGTCCGAAGAACCAGGCGCATCTTGCTGCCATAATACCAATAGGCCCCGCACCAAATATTACCACGGTATCACCTTCCTTTATACCACCCATCTCTGCAGCCTGATAGCCGGTAGGCACCACATCAGTTAATAAAACAGCGTCATCTGGATCCATATCTGCTGGTATAACGGTCGGACCTACATCAGCGTAAGGTACACGTACATATTCGGCCTGGCCACCATCAAAACCACCTGCAGTGTGCGAGTAACCAAATATTCCGCCAACTGCTGTAGCCATAGGGTTAGATTCGTGACAGTTGCCGTACAAGCCCTGCTTACAAAAGTTACATTTGCCGCAGGCGATGTTGAATGGTACCAGTACATGGTCGCCAACCTTGAGGTTTTGCACCATGGGGCCCACTTCTTCTACTACACCGGTAAACTCATGCCCAAAGGTTGATCCTACCCTGGTGTCGGGCACCATACCGTGGTACAAGTGCAGGTCAGATCCGCATATACAGGTTCGCGTTACTCTAACAATAGCATCCTCCGGATGCAGGATTTCCGGCATTGGCCGGTCTTCTGTACGAACCCGATACGGTCCGCGGTAATTCATTGCTAACATATTTCAATTTTCAATTAAGGTGTACAATTTGATAAAATGTCAAGCCCGGCACCTACCGGGTTGCGTTTCTTACTATTGGCTTTAATACATCTTATCAGAAAAGCAAATACATTAGAACTACTTAATAAAATAACTATTTGTTTTCTATTTTTTATTTTTAGTTAAAATTATTAAACATATTAACTGAAAGTGTGGTTTATAATTTGGTGGCTTATTCGTCTGTAAGTCTTTTTTAACATTAAAGTTATTGTGTATGAACCATGCCGTAAATAATATTGCGTCGGCCACTACCGGCACTACAACCATGACGCTGTTTAGCTACATTGCTTCAGCTATAGCAAAGGAAAACTTTAGTGAACCCGAACATTTAAAAACAATGATTCACCGGCTGTTACCGCAACTTTCCACTAAACAAGCGCGCATTGCCGGCTGGGCGGGGCATTATGCTGTTGGGTTAGTTTTTATGTTAGTGTACCATGAGCTATGGAAAGCCGGGCGTATCAAAAAAAAATTTGGTACAGGTTTATTATTGGGCGGTATAAGCGGCGCGGTAGCGGTAGCTATATGGAAAGCCACTTTCAAAGCGCACCCATCGCCGCCTAAAACGCACTTCACGGGTTACTACGCACAGCTTGTTCCGGCGCATGTGGTGTTTGCAGTGACTGCACTACTTACCTCTAAGTATTTACAAAAGATTAGCGAGACAAAATAATGCTTATGCCTTCAATACCCTGATTTCTTTATGTATCCGTTAAGAAATATAATCTGGAATACTTGAGCCAAGGTTTGATTAATAGTGCGCTTATTCAATCATTTTATAAATGAGTTAAACTTTAAAACCTAATGCCGCAATAACTTTAAATAATAGATTATTTCACCCGTATTTATTTTAATTTAGCTCGCCAATAAATCGGGAATATCTAATTATATGTTAAGGCAATTTCTTGTAGTTTTTTCAGCGGCCGCCCTTATGCTTTCCGCTTGTCAATCAGTTAACAGCAGCAATACCGGTTCGGATTCATCAAAAAGTGATAGTACTACTGTAGGCACGACGGATGCCGCTACTGGCGAAAATCAGCCTACCGCAGCCAGCGGCAAACCTGCCGATGCAGCAACTATACTTGCCCGCCCGCAAGTGCCGGTGCTTTGTTATCACCAGATACGTACCTGGCGACCAAAGGACTCTAAAACAGCAAAAGATTATATCATAGAGCCTGATAACTTTAAGGCGCACATAAAAATGCTGGCTGATAGTGGCTATCATACCATTTTACCCGACCAGTTGTACGATTACCTGGCTTATGGAAAATCGCTGCCGAGCAAACCCATCATGCTTACGTTTGATGATACCGATATGGATCAGTTTACTATTGCCGCGCCTGAACTTAAGAAATACGGTTACAAGGCAGTTTACTTTATCATGACGGTATCCATAGGCCGCAAAGGTAAATTCGCCGACTACATGACCAAGGAGCAAATTAAGCAACTGTCAGACGAGGGGAATGTAATTGGCAGCCATACTTATGACCACCACAATTTTAAAAAGTTTGCGGGTGAAGACTGGGTAACCCAAATAGACAAGCCTACCAAAAAGCTGGAAGAAATCACCGGTAAAAAAATAGAATACTTTGCTTATCCGTTTGGGTTGTGGAATAGCCAGGGTATTCCAGAATTAAAAAATCGCGGATTTAAAATGGCATTTCAGTTAGCCGAAAAGCGCGACCAGCAAGAACCATTGTTTACCGTTCGCCGCATTTTAGACAGCGGCTGGTGGAGTGCCAAAACACTGAGCAATAGCATTCACAACAGCTTTTAAACACAAAAGGAGCGGTTAATATCCGCTCCTTTGCTTATCACTCCTCACTCTCTCCTGCATCACGCTCTTCTGCCGGTGGCCCCGGGTCACCGCTATCATTATCAGGCGTTACTGTATGTACGCGCTGGTCATCGTCACTTCGTTGTTCCGTTGGTGTATTACCTTTGGTTACACCATCCTGGTTCTCGCCTTCTTGCGGTTGCCCGCTAACGGCTTTATCTTCTTCGTTTATCATCGTCATAACTCTATTATTTTTCGGATATCCATTTTATGGCTTCGTCCAGTTTGTCAAGCTTAAATCCTTTTGATTTACCGGGGATAAGCAACCTGAATACGTTGGTAAATAACTTTACCGCAGGTTCATCGGATACTACGGCTATTCTATGCCACCGCCCGTAAAATCTTAATCCGGCCTTAACATCATGCAACAAAGCGCTTGCTGTAAATTTGTTCACCGGCGTATCGAGTACCAAAAGGTAATGTATCTTTCCATATCGTTTAACTTTTTCTTCCAAACAAGGTATAAGTACCTTCTCAATATCATCCCGCTCCACTCTCCCGGTTGCATGTATACCTAACACATGCCCCGGTAAATCATTTATACTTTGTAGCATGTTGTATTTTTCATCATATCTAAACAGGTTCGGCTAATTACTTCAAAGGCTTCAAATACCATACCACCGAAATAACTATAGGTCAATTTTTTTAACTTCGATATAAAAGCCTGCAAACTTGCATACTTAGTATTACTTTTGTAAATCAAAAGTTGTTAGATACCCATTCCGTTGTTAACAGTTGTTTACAATTTTGTACGCGGTAGTCATAAAAATGAGCACAAAAGCGCTATATAGTAAATTGATTAAAGAAGAGGCCCTGCGGCTTGGCTTTGCATTTTGCGGTATTGCTGAAGCTACTTTTTTGGAAGAAGAAGCCCCGCGATTGGAAAAATGGCTGAACCATCATATGCATGGCGAAATGCAGTATATGGAAAACCATTTTGATAAAAGGCTTGATCCCCGCTTACTGGTAGACGGTGCCCGGTCTGTGATATCATTAGGATTGAACTATTACACAGATGCAATACAAACGGATCCAGACGCACCGAAAATTTCTAAATATGCTTACGGAGCCGACTACCATCATGTGATAAAAGATAAGCTTAAACACCTGATGCACTTTATCCAGGATAATATAGGCGATGTTGGCGGCAGAGCCTTTGTTGATTCGGCACCAGTAATGGATAAAGCCTGGGCCAAGCGGTCGGGATTAGGTTGGATAGGAAAAAACAGTAACATCATCAATACCAAGAAAGGCTCATTCTTTTTTTTAGCGGAGCTGATAGTTGACCTGGAACTGGAATATGATATACCGGCCACCAAGGATCATTGCGGTACCTGTACACGCTGTATTGATGCCTGCCCTACTGATGCTATACATTCGCCATATGTCGTGGATGGCAGTAAATGTATATCATATCTTACCATCGAGCTAAAGAATGAAATACCGGCGCATTTCGGGGCACAGATGGACGGCTGGATGTTTGGGTGTGATGTTTGCCAGGACGTGTGCCCGTGGAATAAATTTTCCGTATTGCACAATGAACCGGCATTTACTCCTCACGCGGATTTGCTGAACTTAAATGCTGCTGACTGGCATGAGATAACCGAAGATGTTTTCAAAAAGGTATTTCAGAAATCGGCAGTGAAACGTGCTAAGTATAGCGGGTTAACACGTAATATCCGTTTTTTAAATGAGCACAGGTTTGACTCTCAGTGATTTTTAGCTTTTATCTGATGAAAAAAAGCTGCCATGGTAATCCATAGCAGCCTTTCATATTATTCAATATTATCTGGTGTAGTTTGGCGCTTCCTTAGTGATGGTAATATCGTGCGGGTGCGACTCGCGGATACCAGAAGCCGTGATGCGTACAAACTGTGCTTTTTGCAGTGTCGGTATATCCTTTGCACCACAATAACCCATACTTGCGCGTAAACCGCCTACGTACTGGTACACTACTTCGCCAAGCGTTCCTTTATAAGGTACCCGGCCTACAATACCTTCCGGAACAAGCTTCTTAATGTCGTCTTCCACATCCTGAAAATAGCGGTCCTTTGAACCTTGCTCCATTGCCTCTATAGAACCCATACCACGGTATGATTTAAAGCGGCGGCCCTCGTAAATAATGGTTTCGCCCGGCGACTCCTCAACACCTGCGAATAATGAACCAGCCATAATAGAGCTTGCACCTGCTGCCAGCGCTTTAGCAATATCGCCTGTATGTTTGATACCACCGTCGGCAATTACCGGAACACCTGTACCTTCAAGTGCCTTGGCACACTCATAAACTGCATATAACTGCGGCACGCCCACACCTGCAATAATACGGGTAGTACATATTGAACCAGGACCGATACCTACCTTTACGGCATCAGCGCCAGCCTCTGCAAGAGCGCGGGCCGCATCGGCGGTAGCAATGTTACCGGCAATAACCTGCAGGTCTGGATATTTAGTTTTTACTTCCTTAAGCTTGTCTATAACGCCTTTTGAATGCCCGTGTGCAGTATCAATAGCTATCACGTCAACGCCGGCTTTTACAAGTGCGTCTACCCTGTCCATAGTATCAGGCGTAACACCTACCGCAGCTCCTACACGCAGGCGTCCATGCTCGTCTTTACAGGCGTTAGGGTAATTTTTAAATTTCTGAATGTCTTTAAAAGTGATTAAGCCGATGAGCACTCCTTGTTCGTCAACTACAGGCAGCTTTTCTATCTTATGCTCTTGCAAAATCTCTTCGGCCTGTATAAGGGTTGTACCTTTAGGTGCAGTAATAAGGTTATTTTTAGTCATCACTTCAGCTACCTTTTTGTTGGCATCTTTCTCAAAACGCAGGTCGCGGTTAGTAATAATTCCTACCAACTGGTTGCCGTCATTAACCACCGGAATACCGCCTATGCTGTATTCACGCATAATCTTGAAGGCGTCTGCTAAAACAGCCTGCTCATTCAGCGTAACCGGGTCTTGTATCATACCGCTTTCAGAGCGTTTTACTTTACGCACCTCTTCGGCCTGGCGTTGTATGCTCATGTTTTTATGCAGCATACCTAAACCACCGGCTTGTGCAATAGCAATAGCAAGTTGTGCTTCGGTAACAGTATCCATAGCGGCTGATACCAAGGGTATATTAAGCTTGATTTTTTTTGTCAAATAAGATGACGTGTCAACCTCGCGGGGCAGTACTTCTGAGTAAGCTGGGAGGAGCAGTACATCGTCGTAAGTTAAACCTTCGGCGACAAATTTTGAGGTGTCTGGCTGCATAGCAAATAATTTTAGGAGTTATTATTTGCCGGGCAAAGATAAGGTTTTATTTTGAATTACGGAACAATGCTCAACTATTTGGCAATTATGCGTTGAATATTGCCGTTTGATGATAAACTGAAATCAATCATCGTAATTTTTCAACCTCGTTGATAATTTGCTCTTCAAGCTCGCTGCTATAACCTTCAAAAGATGCAGCGATGTGCCCCTTTTTATCAATGAGGTAAAAAGTAGGATATGCTGAAACCTGAAAGCTTTTGCTCACCTTACTGCCATTTCTCAATACCGGATAGGTTATCTTGTTCTTTTTAATAAAAGCGGCCATAGACGGTTTAGTATCAGAGGTGTTAACCGTAACGATCTGCACATTGCTGCTTTTATATTTTTCGTGTAATTTATTAAGCATCGGTACAGACATCATGCAGGCGGCACACGCATTGAAAGAAAAATCCATCAATATAACTGAACCGCCAAATTGCCGGTTGTTCACTTCTTTATCCTGCATGTTCAGTAGTGACCAATCCGGTGCTTTTTGCCCTGGAGCCAACAATGCCACCTTAGTCTCAGGCTTAAAATCTGCAGGGATGGTAAAAGATGCTATTTCTTTAAAGTTCTTCTGATCGATTTTATAGTTATCATAGAAATCCTCATTAATCATCAGTGCCGGCACTCCCTCGCCATCTCCCTTACCAAAGGTGCCTTGCAAATACTGCCTTACGTACATAGGCAGATAGGTGTTTTTATCAATGTACAGATCATGTATTTCATGATTATCTGCCGAATCTGTCATTACGAATTTAATGTGATAACATAGTGCATCAGTTACAAGCGTGTCGCCAAGCTTATAGATATGTTTCGGCTTTGCGTTCAGCTTTTTCCTGATAAAACGTGCCCAACCATAAGGTGTAGTGTAAGCCGTCGCCTCATCATTTTTCTTTTCTTTTACCCGGTACGTTTTTTCATTTAGATCGAGTTGCACATCCACATTACCGTCATATATCAGCCTATAGCCTCTTTTATCAAAGATATTATAACGCTCCATGCTTGGCTTAGCGGCATCATAGCTTACTTCAGCATTTAAATTCAGTGAAATCCAATCTCCTGAAAAAGGGTTTCTTTGTTTTGATATTTGTGAGTAAGTGAAAGTTTTATAGGAGTTGATGCGCTCTATGCTCTTATTAAGAATATCAACTTGTGCAAATGTTGCGGGAGCAAAAAACAGGCAAGAAATAAATATGAAAAAAGTTGTTTTGGTCATGTCAGGTGTTAAAGGCTTTGGCTTTAACGTAAATCATGAAAAGATATTACATGAAGTATCCTGCATAAACAAAAACGGGAGAAAAGCTACCGCCCTGCTCCCGTCCTTTTGACTTATGCTTAGTATTTACCGGCTATCACTTTGTAGAACTTGTCAAAGTCCAGATATTGATTGGCCAGTTGCTGCAATCGCTCGGCGCTTACTGATTTAACCGTGTCTGTATAGTTTTTGTAATAGTCAAGATCAAGACCGGCAAAGTATACATTCTTGAATTTATCGGCATGAGAAAATACGTTCTCCAGGCTGCCTAATAGGGAACCCAGCATATAGTTGCGCACCAAATCTAATTCATCTTCTGATATCAGCTCAGTTTTTAAAAGATTGACTTCCTTTTCTACCTCATTGATGGCCGCCTTGCAAACGTCTGCTCCCACTTCCGATGCTATGAACCAAAATGCGCGGTGTTTTAAAGAACTTATCCCGGAGCCTATGCCATAGGTATAACCTTTATCTTCGCGGATATTGGCCATTAAGCGTGATCCGAAGTAACCGCCAAGCACAGTATTGAGCACTTGCAAGGCAGGAAAGTCGGGGTGGTTACGACCAACAGCCGGAATCCCCAATCTAATGGCAGACTGTAATGCACCTGCTTTTTCCTGGTATATAAAACGTTGTTCACTGGCCTGAGCCTCCGGTTGTGTGGTATCGGGTGCTTCGCCTTTTGCCGGCCATTCTTCGCCAAATAGTTTGGTGATGAGTTGCAGCGCCTCCTCCTCTATTTTACCAGCAATTACAATGGTGCAATTTTGTGGTGCAAACATGCTGCGATAATGGTTGAGCAGATCTTTACTGCGCAGCGCCTGGTAGTCGGTAGCTTCGGCTGCAAATCCGTACGCGGTATTGCCGTTAAGGGCCCGGTTAAACAGACGGCGTGCCACCACATCATTTTTTTGCAGGCCGACCTGTAATTTCTGCTGCTGGTTGCGGATATAAGTTTCCACCTCTTTCTCCGGGTAAGTGGCATCTGTGAGCACCTCTTTAACCACCGGCAACGTACTGGCGAGATGTTTATTTAAGCTGAACAAGGTTAGCTGCGACTGGTCAAAACCGTATTCCGCCTGAAAAAAGGCGCCGTAAAAATCTATCCTGTCTGCAATCTGCGCAGCCGTTAGCGTGGTTGTACCTTCGGTGATTAGCGTGGTAGCTGCCTGATTAAGTAATGGTTTCGATTCATCAAAACGCAGGTTGCCAAATATCCACTCAACACGCAGTAGCTCCTGACCGCCGCTATTAAAGTAAAACAAATTGCAGCCGTTAGCCAGTTTAATGTGCTGTGGCGCAATCAGGCTAATATCATTAACAGCGTTAAATTCAGGCGCTGTAGTCCTATCTATGTTAGTCATTAGTAATTAATCATTTAGGAATGATCATTGGTCATTCAATGTAATAGAATATCTAACTGCAATTACTCAACTTCCACGACAAGCTCGTCGCTTGATACCGTTTTCTTAGCAAGATAAAGTAAAGTGGATGAGTTATCTTTCCGGAAAAGCTGCTTTGCTACCTGCTGTATTTGCTGCGGCGTAACGTCGAGGTATTTTCCTACTTCCTGGTTAAGCATCTCGGCATCACCCAGCAGCTCAAACCAGGCCAGGTTCATGGCTTTTTCCAATAAAGCCATCTCCGAAAATACCATTGTCGATTCCGTTTTATTCTGCACCTTAGTCAACTCGTCAGCCCCTACCGCCTCATTTTTTAACCGCTCGAGTTCTTCCCAAATTGCTGCCTCTGCCGCTTCAGTGGTAATGTTCTGCAGTGGCTTGCCGTCTATCACAAACATGCCCTTATCAAGGCTGCCGGTTACGTAAGCATGTATCTCGCTAAATAATTGCTTCTCCTTAACCAGGTTGCGGTACAACCTTGACGAGTTACCACGTGATAACAGGTCTGATATAAGCTCTGTGGGATAATAATCAGCATCTAAGCGGCTACACATCTGGAAAGCGATGTAAACATTGTTTAATGGCACCTCTGCGGTAACAGATTCGCGGCGCTCATCATGTTGTTCAGGCTCAACAGGCAAGTTGCGCTGATATTTTTCTCCGGCGGGTATCGGCCCGAACCATTTCTCGGACAGCTGTTTTACCTGCTCAGTAGTAACATCGCCACCTACCACCATAATGGCATTTTGCGGGTTGTAATGTTTCTTGAAAAATGCCTTTACATCTTCTATCTGGGCATCTGCAATGTGTGCAATCTCTTTGCCAATAGTCGCCCAGCGATACGGGTGCTGCTTGTAAACGAGCGGCCTCAGTTTAAGCCATACATCGCCATAAGGCTGATTAAGGTAGCGCTGCTTAAATTCCTCTATTACCACATTGCGCTGCACTTCCAGACTTTTTTCATTAAAGGCTAAACTAAGCATGCGGTCGCTTTCCAGCCAGAACGCCGTTTCGAGATTGGCTGACGGCAGCGTGATATAATAATTGGTAATATCGTTACTTGTAAAGGCGTTATTTTCGCCGCCTACGCGCTGCAGGGGCTCATCATATACAGGAATGTTTACTGAGCCGCCGAACATTAAATGCTCAAACAAATGCGCAAAACCGGTCTGCTCCGGGCCTTCGTCCCGTGCGCCAACATCATATAATATATTCACCACAGCCATTGGCGTGGTGTTATCTTCATGAACAAGAACCCTCAGGCCATTATCCAGTGTAAAACGGTTGAAAGTTACCATCTTAAATTTTATTAGAGCGATAAAGGTATAATTTTTACAAGTTGAAGGAATTTTTGTTGTGTGCTTTTTTGAAAAAAAACAGTAATGAAATAGTAGTATTAACAAGTTCTGCTTACGCCTCAACGTTCAAACAGATCAATACTTAAGCCGTCTCTAATCTGGCTTTGCGGTATTTAGACAGATTGATCAGCAATACGCTACCTAATATTACTACAAGCCCGCCAATTTGCAACGCAGTTATATGTTCATGAGCAAAGAACACACCTAAAATAACGGCTATTACCGGATTTACATAGGCATAGGTACTTACTTGTGTGGCTGGCCTTACTTGCAGCAACCATACATAGGCGCTGAATGCTATAATGGACCCGAAGATAACCAGATAACCCACTGCCCACCAGGCGGACGCCGGGATAGACCGAACATCTACCTGATTAAATTCGCCGCGAGCCAAGCTGCATACCAGAAAGGTAACCCCCGCCGCCAGCATTTGCCAGGTGGAATTTACTGTTGTGGAACTGGTGGAGGCTTTATATTTTGAGTAAAGCGAGCCAGCGGCCCAAACCATAGATCCTGCCAAGAGAATCAACATATAAGGCAACAATGATGTGGTATCATCAGCACTCAGAGAAATGTTCATTTGCTCATAAAAGAGCATTATTACACCCAAAAAACCTACCAATAAACCGGCAATTGTTGATACACTTTTTAAATTGTTGCCCCAGTTTACCGCATCAAAAACTACAAACCATATAGGCGCTGCCGATACCATTATAGCCGATACCGAACTGGGTACTGCCATCTCGGCAACTATAACAGCGCCGGTGCCGCCAAAAAGCATGAGTATGCCACTTATCATGGCATGCTTATTTTTGCCAAACTGCCACACGTTTTCGCTACGGATAATGCACCATAATAACATGAGCAAACCAGCTGCGGTAAATCTGAGCATTCCTAAAAAGAACGGTGGCATGCCGTTAAGCGCAAGCTGTATAAAAAAGTATGTAGAGCCCCACACCGTATACACCAAAGCAAATGCTATAACTACCATTAAAGTTGATGGTCCGGATGATGAAGATGATGACGACGACATTTTTGTAAGGATTAAAGAGTTAATTACCAGTCGGAATAACGAGCTGCTGCTGTTCTTTCACGGTTTCTAATACGATGGTTGTACGGGTACCGGTGATGTTTGGAATAGCGCTGAAATAAGTTCGCATGATGTGCATCAGCGAAGCGGAATCATAAGTACGTATTTTTACCAGGTAACAATCTTCACCGGCTATATGATGCACTTCTTGCACTTCAGGTATTTCAGCTATTTTACTAGTTATTTGGGTATCGCACCCCGGCCCTACACTTGCCCGCACAAATATGAACGCAAGCATTTTTTGCTGTAAAGCCACAGGGTTGATGCGGGCAGTGTATTGCTGTATTACCTGCTTTTGCTCCAGTTTTTTTACACGTTCTAAAATACCCGAAGGAGCCATGCCAATCTCGCGTGCAATATCAGCGTTAGACATACGCGCGTTCTCCTGCATTAAACGCAATATGTGCAGGTCTGTGTTATCTAACAATATCTCAGTAGTGAAATTCATTCTGCAATTTACCACTATTACAGAATAAAATTCAAAATAGTTTTAAAAAAATGAATTTTATTAATAATTAACTCTTAATGCCTGAAGCATTGACCGAATTGTTGCGAAATCTATATCATTTACTTTACTAAATCTGATACAGCTTTTGCCAATGCTGGCTTTTAATGTACCGCGGTACCTATCTATGATTTCTGATTTGGGAAAATAAAAGGAAATATAATTTTTTTGACTAGTGAAAGCCACTACGCTATTACCATTGTATGTAGGCATGCCGTACAACATACTTTCCTCATATCCTATGAGTTCTTCTAAACAAAGTTGACGCAGGCGCTGCAGCGCCTCGAGGCGATCATGGGGCACCTCTTTTAGGTAATCGTCTACTGTATGCGCCTTGCTTTGCATAGTGATTGCTGCTCTTTACGATGATTGGAGTTTATGATAAATATAACAAACATTTTGTTGCCTATACCGTATACAGTGAAACCTCATGAGGAATACCTGCGTTTTTATACATACTTTGTCGTAATTTATAACAGCCGCTTAACCAATTTTCTTGCACCAAAAATCAGCAGGTATATATATTTGTTTATTATTCATCTATGAACACGTTTCCTTTAAACGAACTGGAAATTTTGCGCGCAGTTGTAGCCGGGTCTCCTAATCCTATCGGATTATATGCCGGTCGCGAAATGCGTATTATGCTTGCAAACAAAGCCATTGCCAAAGCCTGGGGTAAAGGCGATGATTTGGTGGGCAAAACATTTTACGAAGTATTGCCCGAGCTTGAAAGCCAGCCGTTTTACAAAATACTGGACGATGTTTTTACCTCCGGCGTGCCTTATCATGCCAAAGAAGACCGCGTAGACCTCGTGATAGACGGCGAAATGCAGACCTTTTATTACAACTTTACTTATCAGCCCCTTAAAAATGAAGAAGGAAAGGTTTGGGGCGTTCTAAATACAGCCACCAACGTTACCGAACAGGTAGTGGCACGCCATCAGCGTGCTAACTTACAGGAAGGATTACGCTTGGCGGTGGAATCGGCAGGCCTGGGTACCTGGAGCATAGATGCTGTGAGCAGAAAATCCACGCTTTCCGAAACCACCAGGCATATGTTCGGCTTTGAGGAACATGACCATCCTACGCTCGAAAGCTCACTGATGCGCATAGCCCCCGATTATCGTGAAGAGGTAATAAACATCATTAACGATGCATTTGAAAAAGGCGGCCGGTATGATATGGAGTTTCCGGTGATTGATGAGCGTACTGGCAAGCAGCGCTGGCTGCATTCTATAGGCAAGCAATATCATGATACCGAAGGAAGACCGACGCGCTTTTCCGGAATTGTGATGGACATCACTGACAAAAAACAGGAAGAAATACGCAAAAATGATTTTATTGCTATGGTAAGCCATGAGCTGAAAACGCCATTAACTTCTATTAAATCATATATACAAATCTCATTGCTCAAGGCGCAGAAAAACGGTGAGGATTTTATCGCCAACGCCCTTGGTAAAGCCGACCAGCAGATCGTTAAAATGACAAAGATGATCCGCGGTTTTCTGGATTTATCAAAACTGGAGACCGGAAAGATTACGCTTAGTCCCGAGAGTTTTGACCTTTGCGAACTGGTTAACGAAGTGGTGAATGATGCACGGTTTGTAAATCAAAGCCATTTTATTGAGGCCGAATCATGCACGCCTTTGCCAATTGTAGCCGACAAAAATAAAATAGCCCAGGTAATAGACAACCTAATCAGTAACGCGGTAAAGTATTCACCTAAAGAAACTGAAATCAAAGTTGCTTGCAATGTTTATGACGGCATGGCTCACGTTTATGTAGCCGACCAAGGTATAGGTATTAAGCCGGTAGATCAATCGCGGTTGTTTGACAGATTTTACCGCGCGGATAACGACATCATCAAAAATGTGGCAGGCTTCGGCATAGGCCTATATATTTCGGCAGAGATTGTGCACTTACATCAAGGCCAGATATGGGTACAAAGCGAAGAGCTTGCTGGTTCGGTATTTCATTTTTCGTTACCCTTACCTCAAGACTCAGTCAACTGACTCCTGATCTAAACCCTGAATTTTTCTTTCGACTCTTTTGTCGGGCACAAGCCAAATGGCTGCCACTACAAAATATAAAGCAAAGCCTATCCACGGATGCACGAAAGATAAACCAATGGCGAGCAGATAGATAACTAAGGAAATCTTTTCTTTAAGTTCGGCACCGAAAGCCGCGGCGACCAAAGAATTTTTCCCATGATGATTGATTAACAACCTAACCAAAATGGTGTAAGCGATGGCGTTCATTGCCAATACAATCCCATAGCATATCACCGGCCACATTGCAAAATGGTTCTCTCCCATCCAGCCGGTCACAAAAGGCACCAGCGAAAGCCAAAATAAAAAATAAAGGTTAGCCCATAGTATTTTTCCGTTCACAGATCGCACAATGCTCAGCATGTGGTGATGGTTGTTCCAGTAAATTCCTACGTAAACAAAGCTCAAAGCATAACTTACAAAAACCGGTATAATCTTAGTTAATGCGCTTAACTCCGTGCTATGTGGTGTCTTCATTTCTAACACCATAATGGTTATGATGATGGCAATTACTCCGTCGCTAAAAGCTTCAAGGCGTCCTTTTTTTATCATTGTGGCACTCGCGATATTTTTATGAGCGTAATTATAAAAAATCTACCTTATTTTTACTAAAAAATAAGCGGCGCCAAACCTGCAATGGTAACAGCCGTTATGCAATACAGCTATTATGATAATCTCAGCAGAAAAAACGGTAACCGTAGCACAGTTAAAAGAAATTGAAACCATCAGCCATGTGCCTGATGACCAGCTGCAATGGTTAATAGATAACAGTGAACAGATAGTTTATGAAGTTGGACAAGAACTTTTTAAGCAAGGTCAACCGTTAAATATGACGCTGATTATCCTGGAAGGCAGTATGCGCATCTATACCTCGCAGGCCGGCAACAGGCACGTACTGGTTACACTTGGCGCAGGTACCATTACCGGATACCTTCCCTTTTCGCGGGGTATAAAAACCATCGGCTATTCGGAATGTACGCAACGCATGCTTACCTTACACTGCACTGCTGAGAAAATGCGTGAAGCAAGCCATATCCACTACGAGCTTACCGAGGCGCTGGTACACATCATGACTACCCGTGTTCGTGAGTTTACCGCACAACAGCAGCAGAATGAAAAAATGCTTGCGCTGGGTAAATTGTCGGCAGGCATGGCTCATGAACTTAATAACCCGGCAGCATCTATAGTACGTAACGCATCATCGCTAAGGCATCAGCTTAAATCATTACCGGTGCTGTTTAAAAAAATAGCTGCCATAAAAATGGAAATGAAGGAGGCAGAGCCTATCAATCAATTCATCCATAATATTTTGAGCCGGCCGGAGAAAAAGAGTTTAAGCATGATGGAACGGGCCGCCCGTGAAGATGAAATGCTGGACTGGCTGGAAGATAATGAGATAAAAGACTTTGAAATGGCCGAAACGCTTGCCGATATGGGTTTTACCACTGATGATCTTGATGAACTGAAGCAGTGCCTTTCCGCCAATCACATTCCGCCTGTACTTGCATGGGTAAACAATAACCTGCTTACCGAAAAACTGGTTAACGATATTGAAGAGGCCGCACGCCGCATATCAGAACTGGTGGTATCGGTAAAAAACTTTACCCACATGGACCGGGCTACTGATAAACAGCCTACCGACATACATACCGGTATTCGTAACACCCTTAAAATGCTTGGCTATAAAATTAAGAAGGGTAACATAGAACTGGTGGAAGAGTATGATCATTCGCTGCCCAAAATATTGGCCGTACCAGGTGAGCTAAACCAGGTTTGGACAAATTTAATAGATAACGCGTTTGACGCCATGGAACCAAACGGACAGGGTGTACTGCGGATTACTACACGCCAGGATGGCCCGTTTTTACAGGTGTGCATCATTGATAATGGCCCCGGCATTCCGGAAGATTTGCTTGGCCGCGTGTTTGACCCTTTCTTTACCACAAAAGAAATGGGCAAAGGTACAGGCATGGGCCTTGAAGTAGTTAGCCGCATTGTAAGGCAGCATAACGGCACTGTTAAGGTGCGCTCTAAACCCGGCCATACGGAGTTTGAAGTTTGCCTGCCGCTTAACCAAGAATAATTAAAAAAACAATCACAACAAATTAAGGAGAACATTCACCTATACATGGATCAACCAATCATATTTTTAATAGATGACGACCCGCAGGTATTACGCGCCATTAACCGCGATTTGCGGTCGAAGTATCGCGAACAATACCGCATTTTAAGCACTACATCAGCCAAAGAGGCATTGAGCAGTTTGCTCGACCTTAAGAACAAAGGCGAGGTGGTTGCTGCTTTTATTTCCGATCAGCGCATGCCCGAAATGGAAGGTGTAGATTTTCTGACCAAGGCAATGGTATTTTTTCCGGAAGCAAAAAAAGTGTTGCTTACGGCATATTCTGATACCGACGCCGCTATAAAGGCAATTAATGATGTACGTCTTGATTATTACCTGACCAAACCCTGGGATCCGCCCGAAGAAAAGCTATACCCGGTAATTGACGATTTACTTGATGACTGGATGGGTAATTACAAACCCGATTTTAAAGGCATAAAGGTATTGGGCTATTCATATTCGCCCAAATCACACGATGTGAAAGAATTTTTGGCGGGCAATCTGGTGCCTTACCGCTGGATTGACATGGCAGACGATGAAGGTACACGCCTTTGCGAGGTAAATGATCTGGAGCCAAAAGATTTTCCGGTAATAATTTTTGAGGACGGACAGCTTTTAAAGTGTCCGGGCATTATAGATGTAGCATCAAAAATCGGTTTAAACCCTCGTGTAAAAAACAACATTTACGACGTAGTGATAGTTGGCGCAGGCCCTGCAGGGCTGGCAGCCTCCGTTTACGGCGCGTCAGAAGGTTTAAAAACACTGTTGATAGAGAGACGCGCACCTGGCGGACAAGCCGGAACCAGTTCGCGTATAGAAAACTACCTTGGCTTCCCGAGCGGTTTAAGCGGCTCAGACCTTACGCGACGTGCTGTTACTCAGGCCACGCGTTTTGGTACGGAGCTATTATCTCCGCAGACCGTGCAGGAAATTAAAATAAAAGACGGTTACAAGAACATCATTTTAAGTGATGGAGCAGAGGTTAACGCCAAAGCGGTAATTATCACTACCGGTGTTGATTACCGCCGTTTGGACACCAAAGGCATCGGTGATTTCACTGGTGCAGGTGTATATTATGGCGCAGCTAATACAGAGGCGCTCTCCTGCCGCGATAAACAGGTTTACATTGTTGGCGGGGGTAACTCAGCCGGCCAAGCGGCAATGTACCTGTCTAAATTTGCCAAGCAGGTAACCATACTCATTCGCCGCGAAGACCTTAGCAGTACCATGTCGGCTTACCTTATTGATCAGATCAGCGGTGTGAGCAACATAGTGCTAAGACCGAACAGCGAAGTAACCGAGGCTTTTGGTACCGACAGGCTGGAGCGTTTATTAATCACCAATATTTGTAGCGGTCAGCAGGAAGAAGTACAGGCTGATGCCTTGTATATATTTATTGGTGCCAAACCGTATACCGAATGGCTGGGCAATCAGATCATAAAAGATGGACGGGGCTTTCTGGAGACAGGACGCGAACTTAACCGTTACGATGGCTTCAGAAAAGTATGGAAAGCCAACCGCGACCCCTACCTGCTGGAAACCAGTAGCCCAGGTATATTCGCTGCGGGCGACGTGCGCGCCGGCGCTATGAACCGGGTAGCATCAGCCGTAGGTGAAGGCTCAATGGCCATCAGTTTTGTACATAAATATCTTGCAGAAGTATAGCTAATATCATTATGCCTGATAATACCTGCGAGCACATAGCTCATATTACAGAAGTGAAACTGCCCGATGAGTATGTATGCGAAGAATGCATAAAAACGGGTAGCGATTGGGTGCATTTACGCACGTGCCAGACATGTGGTATCACACTTTGCTGTGACAGTTCGCCTTCCAAGCACATGACGGCTCATTATCATCACACCAGCCACCAGGTAGTAGCGTCAGGTGAGCGTGACGAACGCTGGCTTTGGTGCTACGCAGATGAGGCCTTTGTAGAATATTAGAATAACCAGGGTAGTGATAGAGCGCCTGTTATTGGGTGATCTATCACTATTTTAAACATCAAACTTTAGCGGCAGCCCGGTTGTATAGCCTATGTATCCAAATGCCTGCAAAAAACGTATAACCCCATAAAACAAAAATATCGCTGCTAATGAGACCAATGTTTATACCTTCTTACATTAAGCAATACTTACATAAAGATCATTCGCCCGAAAACTTTGAGCGTATTCGTACCGCTTATAAAAATTTATCCCGCGGTGCTGAACCGGTAATATCGGTAGTAATGCCTGCTTATAATGAGGAAGAAAACATTGTGCAAACGCTGGCCTCTCTGTGCAACAACGAGACCGAGTGGCCGGTAGAAATAGTGGTAGTGAACAATAATTCAAAAGACGCTACCGAGCAGTTGATAAAATCATGCGGGGTTAATTATGTTTTGGAAACTACTCAAGGCATTACTCCCGCCCGTAATACGGGATTGCGCCATGCGCGGGGTAAATATATCCTGAACGCTGATGCAGATACCATTTACCCCAAGCATTGGATACAGGAAATGATTGCGCCGCTTGCCAAACGTAAAGGCGTAGCCATCACTTATGGTATATTTTCTTTTATTCCTATTGGTAGCACCGGCAGATTTACTTATTACTTTTATGAAGGCTTTGCAGAACTTACCCGTTTTTATAACACCTTATTCAAAACGCAGGCTGTAAATGTTTACGGCTTCAACTCCGGTTTCCGTAAAGAAGAAGGCTTGCAGGTAGATGGCTTTACACACCCACCCGGCACTAATGAAGACGGCTACCTCGCATTAAAACTCACCCGTAAAGGGTTCGGCAAAATGTATCGAGTAAGCGTAAGCCGGGCCATTGTTTGGACAACCGACCGCCGCATACAAATAGATGGCGGCCTGTGGAAAGGCACCTGGAAACGTTTAAAACGGGTGTTTCACCTGGGTAAATAAAATTCTTGACCTGATTAAGCTTTCGGCGCAAACGCCGCCGGATAGTCCGCGCGCAACTGTTGTTTAACAAGTTCAAACTCTTTATCCAGTTCGGCAATAATTGCGTTCGGGTCAGTTGCCTCTTTGTGCTCCAACAGGCGCAATGGTTCGCGTAGCGTTTCAACGCCCATATTGCCTACGGTAGATTTTAGTTTGTGGGCAAGCTGACCAACAGCGTTCCAATCCTCTTTTTCAGCGGCTTCATGGATTTTATTCATATCCTGCCCGGTTATATCACAGAACATCACAATCATCTTATTCACAAAGTCCTGGTTGTTTTTGCTGATCGACTCAATGATGCTGAGGTCGTACAACTTCGCTGCAGGCTCAGGTTGAGGCTGTTCGTTTGGTTGTTTAGCCTCTTCTATTTTCTCAGTCAAAGCCTCTGCTGCTGATGCAGAAGCTGGAATAATTATGTCTTTCACGGGTTCGGTACGATCCTTGGCAAGTGCTTTTACAATTTTTTCGTATAGGTGTTCTTCGGTATATGGCTTGGTAACGCAATCATCCATGCCGGCATTAAAATAGTATTTGCTGTCGCCTCTTAATGCATTTGCAGTAAGTGCTATAATAGGTACGGATGCCTGGTGATTATCACGTAACTGCCGAATAAGCTGCGTAGCCGTGATGCCGTCCATTTCAGGCATCTGGATGTCCATTAAAATAATATCGTACGCGGTATCCGTTGCCTGCTCTACCGCAGCTTTGCCATCAGCAACTACATCAACTACACAGCCCCATGATTCCAAGAGCGTGCGCACCAGGTATTGGTTCAGCTCTACATCTTCGGCGACTAGCACCCGCTTATTGCGCAACCTGTCGGGACTAATGCCCACCTGATTAGATGTTCCGCGCTGCATGTAAGCGAGGCCTTTTTTATAAGTAAGGCTAAATACAAACTCCGTACCCACCTGTTCTTTACTGTTCACTTTAATGTGGCCGCCCTGCATCTCCACCAGACTTTTCACAATGGATAAGCCCATTCCTGCTCCGCCATGTTTGCGCACATTATATGTCGCCGTACGAATAAAAGGCTCAAATATGTGCGGAAGTATATCGCTACCGATACCTATACCGGTGTCGGTTACTGAAAATTCGAGCAATACTTTCTCATTGGCATTGTACAATAACGCTGCCGATACTGTCACTGAACCCTGCTTGGTGAATTTAATAGCATTGCTTAAGAGGTTTGAAAGAATCTGAGCAAACCTGCCCTCGTCACCAATCACTACAAAATCTTCCGGTAGGCGGCTTTTTAAAACCAGATCCACATTTTTTTGCCGCGCCTTGTACTGGAACAATTGCATGGTGCGGCTTATCTTGTTACTGATATTAAATGGCCGGCTCTCTAATTCCAGTTGGTTAGCAGTAATTTTTTCTATGTCGAGTATATCATTAATTATAGTTACAAGGTTATCGGCCGATTCGGCTATTAACTTGGAATAACCGCGTTGCTGCTCTGTAAGATCCGTTTTAGCCAACAGGTTATTTAAGCCGATAATACCATTCATTGGTGTACGTATCTCATGGCTTATATTAGCCAGGAATATCTCTTTGGTACGTGCTGCACCTTCGGTAGCTATCTTGGCAGCTCTTAGCTCCTGCTCTATTTTTATACGGTCCGATATATCGTGCGAAAAGCCGATGACGTACGGTGAGTCATTTTCGTTGTTAACGAAATAGCTTTGGTAGGAAAGGTAAACTCTATCATTTCCGTTACTGTGCACAGCTTTAAAAACGCCTTTTGCCTTGCCATCGCTTTTTAGTTTTTCAAGATAGTCGGTGTGTAAATTTTCGCGCTCGCGCTCTGGCAAAAGTATGCTGAGGTTTTTACGTACCACTTCGGACGGATTATAGCCGAGCAAACGTTCGATGGCAGGGTTAAAGGACGTGATAATCCCGTCAAGATCATGGGTAAATATAAGCGCCGGACTAAGATTGTACAGGTCGCGGTATTTTTTCTCGTTTTCGCTTAATTGTTGTTCTACCTCTCTCCTGTCTGTAATCTCCAACCCGTAACCAATCATCAGCTTTACTTCACCGGTTTCATCAAGTAAAGGGTACAGGTTACGCAGCATGTAATGTACACTCCCATCTTTAGCAAACATGGTTTCTTCCCAGGTCATAATCTTTTTGGAGCGCATTACAGCGTTAAACTGTTCACGACGATGGGTGGCTATGCTCTCCGGGCGGTTAGTAAGCCAGCAAAAATCTTCATCCTTAAGGCCTATCATGCGCTTGCGCAAAGCCGGATCCTTAATGGCTGCCTTGTTAATAAAAAGGTAACGGTGTTCTGTATCAAATACTACAATATCGGCAGGCACTTCATTTAACACCTGTTCAAAAAAATCTAATTTGTCCTTAATGTCTACCGTGGTGTTTTTAACCTGCGGATGATCTGCCCCCAAGATGGTGTTGCCTGCAAAAAGATACTGATTACTGTGTTTCAGGTATTCAAAATGACCCTCAATGCGCAGCGAAGGGTTGGCCAGCGGTGATATGATGATGACTTTTCCAGCAAGTTCAATAATGTTTTTTGCGTCCAGGCCGGGTTTTCCTTCCACAACAAACAAGTTTGTAAAACTATCGCGGTTGCTTACGGTTATAAGCTTGGCATAGGCAGTACCGCATAGCTCGAGCTTAAGCTCTTTATTTAATAATATATAATAAGGAAAAAGCCTGTTCAGTTGCTCAGCATTGAATAGATAATGCGATACATTCATTGCACAATATAGGAGTTTGTTATGGTTTCGTGAATTTTAATCAGTAGCGGAATATAATCGTTTTAAATAACGAATTTACCCTATTTCTCATACGAGAAATAATAACCTATATACTGTTTTTTACGTAATAAAGTTACAGCTTAAAAAAATAAAATACACAGGCGTTATTTTAACTAAGAAACGCTTATATCCATAAAAATTAAATTATATTGGTGCCTATGGCTTTTACCGGTACACATCCAACAAAAATCCTTGTAGTAGAGGACGATCCGTACATGCAAATTATATTGCAGGAATTTTTAAGCGCTACTTACGATGTAGTAATACTCCCCAACGGACTGGAAGCGCTTTCTTTTTTACAAAACGGCAATATCCCTGATCTTATTTTATCTGATTACAACACCCCGGAAGTAACAGGACTGGAACTGATAGGACAGGTAAAAGCAAGTGATTTTTTTAACTCTATACCTATCATCATACTATCTGGCGAAGAAAGCTCAGACAAGCGCATTAAATGCCTGGATGCTGGAGCCGATGATTATGTAGTAAAACCCTTTAACCCTTCTGAGCTCGCCTCACGTATAAGGGTAGTATTAAGACGCAAAAGCAGATCGTTATAAATTTTACTATGACAGATAATCAGGCCTTAAATACAAGTCAGGTAATAGCGCTGATAGGTTTTGATGAGGAGACGCTCGCCTTTTTCAATGGCCTTAATCTTGAGGGTCGTAAACTGATAAATTACGCTGATGAGGCTGAGCTTACCGCCGCTATTGAGAACGGAAGCGACATTAAAGCGGTAGTTTCTCAAAGCGAAGTGCTTACGCCCGGCGGAATAGCGCTGCTGGAAGATATAAAAAAAAGAACCAGCCAACCCCTGCCATTCTTTTTGATTGTTACTCACTTCAGCGCCAATTTACGTAAACTGGCCATGGAAGCCGGTGTAGTGGACGTGTTCTGGAAGCCGCTGATTGAGGAAAATGTAGAATCGAGGTTAAACTTTATTTTACAAAACTGGAGCCGGCTTAAGAGCAACATTGCACAGAAAAACGTACGTGTAGCTAAAAAGACCCCTATCGGCAAACGCATATTTGACATAGTGTTCGCAAGCTTTGTGCTGCTTTGCCTGTCGCCGTTATTTCTAATTATCTACATTGCCATCAAACTCGAATCAAAAGGCCCGGCGTTTTATTATTCGTTGCGCGTGGGTACAGGTTATAATGTGTTCAAGTTTTATAAGTTCCGGTCGATGTACGTTAATGCCGATCAGCGCATAAAGGATTTGAAACACCTTAACCAGTATGCCCTAGATGCGCAGAGTAAAAAGGGTGATGAAGTGAGCAGTGAAGAAGATAATACGAACTTTCTATGCCAGCAGTGTACTCCATATGGCAAATGCCAGTTCCCGCTACATGCAGACAAAGTTACCTGGTGCGAAAAACAATATATCAGTTCGAAACGCTCAGGCGCAGATTCTGCATTCTTTAAGATAAAGAACGACCCTCGTATCACTAAAGTGGGCAACTTCATACGTAATACCAGTATTGACGAGCTTCCGCAATTATGGAACGTTATTATTGGTGACATGAGTATAGTTGGAAACCGCCCTTTACCTTTATATGAGGCTGAAAAGTTAACTACCGACAAATATGCTTTGCGGTTTGTGGCACCAGCCGGTATTACAGGTTTGTGGCAGGTAGAGAAACGCGGTAAAGCTGAAATGAGCGAGGAAGAAAGGCTTGAGCTGGACAATTACTATGCTGAGCACCACAGCTTTTGGAATGATGCGAGAGTAATCTTAAAAACCATTCCGGCGCTTTTACAAAAAGAACAAGTGTAAGATACCACACTCTTCACCATAAAAATAGCGCCTTTGCATTGTGCAGGGCGCTATTTTATTTCAGTGATATACAAACTTCTTCTATACCCTCACCCATTCTTTGGAGTCAAAATCATAGCGCTTAATCACCTTTGCCGGGTTACCCACCGCTACTGAATATGGCGGTATATCTTTAGTAACCACTGCACCGGCAGCTACTACACTGTGCTTGCCAATGGTTACACCCGATGTTATTACAGAGTTCGCCGCAATCCAGCAGTCGTCTTCAACCACTATAGGAGCCACCAATATTTTTTGTTCATGAATAGGCATATCCACGTTGCGGTACTCGTGGTTGAGGCCGCTGGCCACGATGTTTTGCGCAAAAATAACATTGTTGCCAATGTTTACAGGACCTATAATTACGTTGCCCATTCCTATAAGTGAATTATTGCCAATATGCACGTCGCCTACACCATTGTTTATAGTGCAAAAGTCTTCTATAGTTGAGCCGGCGCCCAGATGAAATTGATTGAAAGGAAGCACGTCCATGCGTGTACGGCTGCGCACTTTTGAGCCCTTTCCCCTTTTATGAATAAACGGGTTTAAAAACCATTTAACCCAAAGACGCGGCCTCGCTTCGCCGGTTGGGATAAGCAGCCAGTGAACAAGCTTTTTCAGCTTTGGATCGCTCTTTATCTTCTCTTTTAATGACATGCTTTTTAAAAATCTATATACTGAGGCTTAAATTTTAATCCCTAAAATGTAAATGCTAAATACTCAAATCCAAACTTTAAAAGCTGAACCTTGAGCTATAGATCAATTCTGTTGATGTAAAATCTTACCTTTTGAATTTTAACTTTTGACTTTTGATTTTCGGTCACCCTTCCTGCCTTTTTGCTTTTTCCCAAACGGCGCTCTGCTTGCCGGATGCGTAGCGGAAAATACCCCTCACTACGGCGTAGTTCATCATGCAAAAATAGTAGGGAATAAAAAATATCTTCACTTTTATCTGTCGAGCCTCCAGTATCCAGCCTAAGGCAGCCATACCATAAAACCCAATCTGCGCTATCAGCATCAGGCTATATATATGCCCCGCTCCGTTGACCACTAAAAGTATGTTTAAGATGAAAGCCAGAATCATCAGGAACGGCACTACAGTCCATCGTAACACACGGTGACTGATGTATTGGAAGCTCAATACATAGTTCCTGAAAGGATTAAGCAACGGCTTTAAGCGCACAATGGATTGTATCCCTCCTGCCGCGATACGTATTTTGCGTTTTAGTTCCTCCTTGACATTTGCAGAAGCAGTTTCAGTAGCGTAGGCATCCGGCTCGTATATCACGCGATAGCCGTCAATAGTCACCAATAGCGATATCATGAAGTCGTCCAATATAGTATCCGGTTGTACCGGCACATAAAGCTCACTACGTATACTGAACAATTCTCCGGCGGCACCAACTACCGAGTACAACTCGGAGTCCCATGTTTTTAATTTGGACTCATACTTCCAATAAAATCCCTCGCCGGCGGTTGCATCCGCGCTCTCATCAATATGTACACGTTTTTCGCCAGCAACGGCACCAACTTGCTTATCTGAATAATGGCGGCAGATGTTAATAATCGCATCCCTATTTAAGAAGGTATTGGCATCTGTAAACACCACTACCTCAGTGTCTACTTCAGTCATAGCTCTGTGCACGGCCGCAATTTTACCGCTGCGCGCGGCACTATGCATCAATTTAACTTGCTTAAAGCTTTCTACTATGGCTGGGGTTTTATCATTTGAGCCATCCGTAACAAAAATAAATTTAAGCTTACCTTCAGGGTAATTAAGCGCAAGGCTATTTTGGATTTTTTCGGCAATGTAATGCTCTTCGTTATATGCGGCCACTACCAGGGTACAGGTTGGCAGGTTATCATGATGTGGTAATGGCCTTGCCCCTTTTATGGCTCTGCGAAGCTTCACTAAAATGTAAAGCAAAATACCGTAACCTAAAAAGGCGTAAAACACAATAAAAAGGCTAAGCCAGAAAGCTATTGTCATATATTATTTTAAAGGATATCCTAAATAAGTGCTGTTGGTCGGTTGGGTTACATTCCACCAGATCGCTTTAAACAACCATTTAATAAATACACTGTTTCCTGCTTTTATGTATTTAATAACATTACGCGGCACTACCATCACCATAAAAAACACATAGAAAACTACCCGCTGCGGCCACTTGGCGTTACGCCGGATGAAAAGTATACGGTTGCGGTTCATGAAATACTCCTTTAACGCACTTGCCCGCCCTACCGAAACCGACTCTTTATGGTAAATGAGGGCCTTTGGCTGAAGCCATATCTGGTACCCGGCTTTTTTTATATGATCGCACCAGTCCAGCTCTTCGTAATAGAGGAAAAAGTTCTCGGCCATTAAGCCTGCTTTCTCAATACATTCCCTTTTTACCATCATTGCCGCACCGTGGGCATAGCCTGTTGGCCCGGTCAAATCATCGTACTGCCCCCTGTCCTGCTCAAACTGGCCGATGGCACTGTTACGGGCGGTATAGTAATTCATTTCGGTAAAACCTACGTATTGCAACATGCCCGGCTCATCAAAGTAATGTATTTTAGGGCAAACCATGCCTATTTGTGCATTATTTTCTAAAATTGCCACCAGTGTTGCCACAAGACCCGGCGTAAATTCCGTATCATTGTTCACCAGAAAAAAATAGTCGCCGGTGGCCTCAGCAATACCGATATTGTTACCGCCGGCAAAACCTAAATTTTTTTCGGATCGTATAAAGTGTATGTCCGGATAGGCGAGTTTCCAACCGGGTACGTTATTTTCAGTGCTGCCGTTATCAACTACTATTACCTCTAAACCTGGGTAAGTATTCGTGGTTGCAATTGACGCAAGCAGCGCTTCGGTTACCTGTTTCTGATTGAAATTAACGGTTATAATGGATACTCGTTTCATGAATGTATATGCCCTTTTACGGTGTAGCGGGCATAGTGTTGTTGAAATTATTAATAAAAATTGAGCGACAAAATAAATATTCAAAATCAGCCCGACGGTAATGACGGCGGCAATGAACAGGCTATTAACAAAAAGCTTGATGAATTGCTTGACTTACTCGCTCATTCTGATATTGACAGCGAAAAGGCAAAACAATTACAACAAAGGGTAAATGATGCCATCGGGACTGCTAAGAGAGCTGATGAACACGTTGTTGAGTTGTACCAGAACCTTGATACGGAGAACAAATCGCGCGCAGACCTGCTCGATGATTTTAGCATATTGCTCAACGCTCATCAGATTGACAGCAACGTTTCCAAAAAATACATAAGGGCTCAGCGCGGAGCCAACGTAGTTTTAATGGTTATTGGTTTAGTGATGATAACACTCGGCTTTGCGATGATTGTGATGCCGGCGCCGCCTGATTTTGAAATTTATACGGTATTTTATTTTAATATTAATGACGGTGTTACCGTTATGGACCTGATAAGTTTACTCATTGTGCTTTCAGGAATTTATTTGTTTATACGTTCACTTTATAGTTTACCCGCCAGCCGGCAATCATGATACCTGCCCGAAATAAAATATTATTGGTTGATGATAACGAGCTTTACCTTAATATACTGGTACAGGCGTTTAGGAAAACTGATTTTGATTGTATCAAGGCATGCTCGGCTATGGAAGCTATTGATTTAATGAAGACGGAGCTGCCCGACATAATTTTATCTGATTATGAAATGCCGGGAATGAATGGCATGCAGTTCAGGCGGTACCTAATGGAGCGAAAGGACTTACAGGACATACCCTTTGTTTTCCTCACATCTGATACCGATGCTAAAAAGCTGGAAGAGGGCCTTGGTCTTAACGCTATAGACTATATCATCAAGAATACGCCGGTGAGCGTTATCATCACCAAACTTAATAACCTGTTACTGGCGGTAAATAAACAACGCGAGCTCTCTACAATTGAGTTGAGGAATGCAGCCAAGTCATTAAATATCAAGTCGATACCAGTAAAATTACCCGAGGTTAAAGGCTTTGAAATTGACTTCTGGCACCGCTCCTACCAGGACATTCCCGGTGGTGATTTCATTGACTTTATACAGGTGAATGAGCGGTATAACTTTATTGTACTGGGCGATATTATGGGCAAAAAATGGAAGGCCTGGTATTTTACCTTCGGCTTTCTAAGCTACATAAGGTCGGCCATAAGATTTGCGGCGCTTAACGGCGAATACTCTACAGCCAGCATATTACAAAAGGTAAACCAGATCATTTGCCTGGATGATGTTTTGCAGGATGTACTGTCGGGCCTGTCCCTGTTGCTGATAGATGCACAAAGCGGTATTATTACCTATTCAGGCGCGGGCGATCTGCCCCTATTACATTATAAGCATGAAAAGGCGCAAACTGTTCAGGTTAAATCAGACGGGTTGCTGTTAGGCTTGTTTCCGGATGCTGAATATAATGAACAGCAAATAGTATTAAACAATTGTGATAAATTGTATGTATTTACGGATGGCATGACTGACTATGCCGATGCTTCAGGAAACAAAAGCGATTATAACCAATTTGCCAACCTTATTAGCGGTTTTCTCGTAAAGGGAATAAGCTTCGGAAAGCTAAAAACCGACTTGTTTGATATGCAGACCGATAATGCTATTGATGATCGCAGTATTATTCACATTTTTAAAAACTGATATGATTACTATTCAAAGAGACGAAGCTGACTATACTGCGGCAACTGTTGATGTAACTGAAGCGAACATGAACAATGCTGAGCAATTTAAAGCCGAACTGCTAAAGTTGCTAAGCCCTAATAAAAAACTGGTGATGGATTTGAGTAGAATAGCATATATGGATAGTTCATTTTTAGGAGCATTGGTAGCTTCGCTAAAACAGGCAATTGCAATTAAAGCAGACATATTACTGGTAGGGCTGCAGCCCGATATACATAACCTGTTTAGCCTTATAAGGTTAGACAAGGTGTTTAAAATTCACAGTAACATTAACGAGGCGCTTGCTGATTGAGGGGATATTATGTACGCTTTGTCTATTTATAAAGAGTTCATTTTTTCGAACTCTGCAGAGGCATTAAGTCCGATAATTAATGAAGCACTTGCGTTGATACGTAAGGCTGTACAACCTGGATTATATGCAGATGAGATATGCTTTAAGGTTAAATCTATTATAACCGAACTGCTTACCAACGCCATAAAACATTCAGGTACTGATAATGTACTGTTAAGCATCAAAGCTGAGGGTGAAACGCTAAAGATCTTAAAAAAAGATAAAGGCAATCCTTTTGGCCTGATGGGTGGTGCCAGCTTAACCGGAGTAAAAAAGCAATTGAGCTACGATATTATGCATAGGTTATTTGCCGTAAGCGAAGCCGACCACACCATACGCTTTTTTGTTGAAGAAAGTGACGACGACTGCCCGGACATAAACCAGGTAACCGAGCATTATGGCTTGCTCATCATTACCAAATGTGCCGATGAATTCATTTACCGGTTTGAGCATGATGGCGGGGCAAACAACTTCGTAGCCAGCATTCATTTAACCGAATAAGATACTTTGCTACTTTAATAAGTTATTATCGATAGCGTCTAAAACGGCGCTATCGATTTGCAAATCAAATTTTCGTGCATACAGTTTACCACTCTGCAATAATGCTACAGCATCAGCCATGGTGAACGTTTTGGGGCTTACACCGCCGCCCGACCAGTCGATATAGCGCAGATCATCATCCACCATATTTTCTTTTAATGGCGAGTTATACAAAATGGTCTGAAACAGAAATTCGTCAGGCGCCCAAGTGAATTGCATAAACTTGCGGAACGCAGGGTGATTGTCCCAATAATCGAGTATGTAACTCACACATTCGCCGGATATCGTGAACCATTGTGAGCGCCCCACCAGCACCATTCCTTCAGGCATACGGCGTTTGGGCAGCACTTTGTTCATCATTTGCTGTACCATGTATTTGCCGGGGAAATTAAAATTGTTGAGGTGATATTGCTCCACCCGTGGCAGGGCTTCCAACCAATGTGTATGCGCAACTAAGGCGTTCATAAAAGCATGGCCCGGGTTTGCAGTAAGAAAACTGTGTATGTCGGCGGCAGGCTTTAAAGGATAGTCCTGCCCGCTTAACAGATTTATATAACCATACGCTCTGCCTGAACGTATAATTTGCCGGAAACCGTTGATAGTTGCCTGCACTATATTAAATGAACCCCAGTATACTTTTACCCGTTCGGTTACTAAATACACCTGCGGCATTTGCTTTACAGCATCAAACTGCTCTATACCGGCCTTTTCATCTACATGGATGTAAACATCTGCATCCGGATGAGCAAGTCGCTGCACCAAACGCATTAACTGTTCTGGTTTGTTATGTGCTAGTATCAGGTGGGCAATTCTCATATTCAGTTTATACGAAGGGCGCGAAAATAATGGTACGTTATTTAGCCGTATTTCTGTTTAAATACTACTTTTATCAATATTAAGCATATAATCCGTCAATGAAAGAAAGGTTTGAAGTTTTAGATATTTTCAGGGGAATCTTCTCCAGCCTGGTTGTTTTTTTTCACATGAGCACCTTTACAGATACTCCGGTGATTCACAACAACTTTGTTCTGAATGCCGATCTTTTTGTTGACTTCTTTTTTGTATTGAGCGGTTTTGTTATTGCTTATAGCTACCAGTTTATGAGTAACGGCGAACAGTTGGGCAAATTTGGTAAAAAGCGATTTTTCAGGCTTTATCCGCTGCACCTCATTGTACTATTGCTGTTTGTAGGAGTTGAATTTCTGAAGCATTTTGCGTCTGGCTATGTTCACGTCAACAATCTGGATAATCCCGCTAATAACGTGATGTCGTTCTTCAGCAATTTATTTTTACTGAATTCTGTGAAAATGCCGGGCGTGAACGATGTTAGCTGGAACATTGCGAGTTGGTCAATCAGCGCTGAAATGATTGCCTACCTTACATTTGGGCTGGCAGTGCTGTTTGTTAACCGCACCAGGCTTACAGCGATACGCAACGTAATATATGCGCTCATCGTGGTTATCGCCTTCGGTGCTTTATACTATTTCACCGGAGGGTTTGAACTTACTTACAGCTTTAATTATGGTTTTTTGCGCGGCATAGCAGGCTTTTTTGTCGGTGTAATATGTTTCAATACTTTCGATAGAAACAAGGTATTTCTGCGCACACTGCCAAATGGTCTCTTTACCGTGTTAGAGATATTTATGCTTGCGCTTACCTTTACATTTGTTTGGTATGGTGAGGTGTATAAGCCACATGGCTACATTTACGAAGTTTTCTTTTTTGTGACGATACTCACCTTCGCATTTGAGAAAGGATGGCTATCTGCTACGCTTAAAAAATCAAAACTCCTGCACGAAACAGGGAAGCTCTCCTACTCTATCTACATGATACACACGCTGATCTTGAGTTTATTCAACGTGGTTTTTATCCGGCTGTTAAAATTGCCGCCATCGTCTTATGCTTACCTGTTCATTGTAAACTACCTGCTGGTTTTCTGGCTATCGCGCTGGACGTTCAAAAACATAGAGATGCGCTTCAACCTTTCCACCAAACGGGAAGGTAAAAAAAGCTGGTGGCTTTGGTAAAATTATCGCTGCGGCCTTAGTTTCTGCATCATCTGCCCCAGGTACATCTTTGCTTCGGAAAAACCTAAAGCAAACACGCCGAAGAACGAGAAAGGATGATATTTCTTTAATGCGTGATAGCCTATGGTAACACCTATAAAGGTAGGCACTATGGTGGCCAATGCTATGCCATATATATTGTGGAAAACAAGCACACCGACTACATCAAAAATGATGTTGCCTGCAAGCATCACCAGTACCTTGTAGAAATTGACTTTTGGCTTATGTATTACATCCAGTGTCAACGCAAAGAAACGATCGGCAGGGTATAACAAGGCGAAGGTCATAAACAGCCTGAACACGTTGGCCGCTTCGGTACCCACATACTTGCCGCCGCCCATAATGTATATTGGCAAATCTGCAAGCAGTACAGCTACTACCGCCGCAGGTACCAGTATCACAGTAAGCAAACCGATGTACTTTTTCATGATATAGATCACCTCCGAGCGGCTGTTCTGATTATACGCTGCTGACAATGAAGGCATACCCGTAGCCGCAAAACTGCGCAGGGGTATTTCCACCAACTGCATCAGCGTTTGGCCAAGATTATAAATAGCCACAGCGCTTGTGCCGATCATTCGTTCGATAATGAATACATCTGAAAGGCGGAACATGTTAGAGCTTAACGTAGTACCTACACTAAATCGCCCGAAATTGAATATCTCTTTAGTGGCTTCTTTATCGCGTTTAAACAAATCGCCAAAACGTGTCCACCCCATTACTATTGTATACAGACTTGTGATAGCATGCGATGCCAGGTAAGCGTACAACACATTCATCAGGCTGCCGTTACCGGTCGCTAACAGAATCACGAGCATTAATATAAAGCTACCCTGGTTTACAGCGCGTACGTACAACAACCTGTCAAACCGCTGGTCGCCCTGTAAAATACAGCTGGCTATAAACCATGGCAACGAAAATATATAAGTAATACCAAAATACTTAAAGAAAAGGACATAGCCGCTGTCATGCAGCAGGCTTAAAAAGAACAGAACCGGAAGATTGAGCAATATAAGGCTGCCAGTAATGCCCAACGCAATAAACCACGTGGAGCCTACTACCTGCGCAGCGCGCTCCGGCGAAGAACCGGCATAAAATTTTATAAAAGCCGTGGTAAGAAACCCTGAACGGAAAGTATCTACGAATAATAATGTGGTTTGAAATATCACCCATATACCTGCCTCTTCAAGGGTTAACGACCTGTATAACACCGCCGTGGTAAGCATACCCAGGCCTGACATGATGATGTTGCCGGCCAGCGACAGAAAGTGTTTGTTCTTTATAAGTGCAAGTATTTTTGATAGCATAAACCTTCAGGCGTTTTCAGCGTTAACAACAGAAGCTAAATAAGTATAATTTATTCGCATATTAGCCGAACATAAATATTTTTAAACCTTATACGGCATAAGTTCCGTAAAAGATTGTATGAAAAACACCGACCTGGTATTTCCTAATGTAACACTGCTTATTACGCATTATAACCGGAGCCGCTCGTTAGAACGACTGCTGCAATCATTCCAGTTGCAGAATTTCAGCTTTGGCGATATTGTGGTGTCTGACGATGGCAGCAAGCCCGAACACCTGGAACGGCTTACCGCAATGCAGGCTGATTACAATTACCGTTTGATAACCACTCCAAAGAATAAAGGTTTGGGTAATAATATCAACAAAGGGCAGGATGCGGTGCAAACGCCTTATACCTTGTACGTTCAGGAGGATTTTGAACCAAAGCCGGAATTTGCAGAACGATTTAAGGACGCTGTAAGTTTTTTTGATGAAGATCCTGATTTAGACATAGCGCGTTTCTACGCTTATTTTAAATATCCCTACACCAAACCTTACAACAAGGGCTTTTCTGAGATGAGATTTTCGGCATCGCCGTTTAGAAATAATCACCTCAAATTTTATGTATATAGCGACCACCCGCATCTGCGGCGCAGCTCATTCCTTAAAAAGTTCGGACGCTACCCGGAGGGCATAAAAGGTGATATTACCGAATACCGAATGGCACTGTCCTTCATCCAACACAAAGGGAAGGGCATTTTCTTTGACAGGTTTAATGACCTGTTTTACCAAAAGAATTCAAGTGACGAGCCGAGCACCATGGGCCGTGCATCGTGGCGGGAAAGCAAAAACCCGCTGGCATTGGCGGCAAGGGCTGTATATCTTCAGTTTAAACTACTTAGATGGACTTACGACGTGTTATTTAAAAAAGTATGACGGAATTCTCTACCATAACCTTGCTGGTTACGCATTACAACCGCAGTCAGTCGCTTCAACGTTTGCTACAGGCCTTTGCAAATCAAAACATCAACTTTGGTGACATTGTGGTATCTGACGATGGCAGCCGCCCTGAGCATCTCGATAAATTGACTGAGCTGTCTCGCACCTATAATTTCCGTCTGATTACAACGCCCAAAAACCGGGGCCTTGGCAATAACATCAACAAAGGCCAGGACGCTGTACAAACACCTTATACCCTGTATGTGCAGGAGGATTTTGATCCTTTTCCGGGTTATGCAGAGCATTTACAGGATGCCCTTAGCATCATGGAAGAACGGCCAGATGTTGATATGGCACGCTTTTACGCCTATTTTAAATATCCCTACCTGAGACCACTGAGAAAAGGTTTCTCTGAAATGATCTTTAAGATATGGTATCCGGGGTATCGTAAGTTTCACGTATACAGCGATCATCCTCATCTACGCAGAACTTCGTTTTTCAGCAAATTTGGCCGTTATGCTGAAGGAATAAAGGGCGACCGCACTGAGTTTTTAATGGCCATATCCTTTATCAAAAACAAAGGCAAGGCTATTTTTTACGAGGATTTTAAAGGCTTATTTGATCAGGTCAACTCGGCCGATGAACCCACTACCATGAAACGTAGCAACTTCAGGCAAAGCTCAAACCCTTTAATCGGCTTTGCACGGATGCTATACCGCAACTTTAAACATAATTACGACTTGCTTACCTTTAAATCGCGGTAACATTGGCAGGTTGCTCCGGTTTAGGATTTACTTTGGCACTGACCTTTTTACCCTGATTTATAAAATATTTTTCGAATACAGTGTAGCTGAGGTAGCCTAAAATTAGTGTTAAAGCAATTGTTAGCCCCACATGCCAATAAGGATTGGCCTTGAAAAAGGCGGCACCAATCAGTCCAAGCGTTGCATAAATAATAGGATGCAATAAATAAATCGAATAACTCACCTCGCCCAGCGTGCGAAGAATAGTTTGTAAAAACCCTGGCAGGAAACTAAAATCGCACTTGTAAAACAGAAAGCACAGGCTTGCCACAAGTACGCTGAGCACAATGCGGGTGTAACCTGTTACTAAGTGAACAGGTTCGCCGGTTACAGGGTAATAGATAATTAAACCGGCTATAACAATAATGCCTGCCACTGCCCACCAGCCAAACTTCTTCATGTCTCGCTCCATGATACCCAGAGAGATACCCGTGGCGAAATAAAACACCTGCCCAAGGGGATTAACGTAGGTTGCCCATTGCTGGCCAAGCGGCACAGCCGGATTTAACAACTTAAAACTGAAGTATACCAGCACTGCGAAACTCGCCGCCGTAAATGCGTAAAAGTACCACTTGTTGGCTTTAGCCATCAGCATCAGAAATGGGAAGAGAATGTAAAAGAAAATCTCATCGCCGATAGACCATGCACCATTTGCAATAAATGTTTCGGGTTTAAGTGCACCAGGTATAATGGTAATGTTGGCCACAAGCTTTTTAACGCCTGTAAACGAAGGTTCGTAAGCAACCAGCATAGTCAACGCGGTAGCCATCCATAATAAGGGCACAATACGAAAGAAACGCTTTACGTAAAACTCTGCCAATATCCGCTTTTCAAACTTAAAGCGTTTAACGCTCACGAGGTAAAGCGTTAGTCCGCTCAGTACATAAAATATAGATACGCTGTATATCTTCACCTTGGCCAGAAACTCCGACGAATCAAGTTCGCCGAAGGTGAACAGGTGCATATGATAGATCATGATTGAAAACGCGGCAAGACCGCGCAGGTAATCAAGCGAGTCAATTCTGTTGATGGTTCCGGTTGCTTTACTCATTTATGGAATGATACAAGTTGTTGGATTGATCTTTAATTAATATTGTGGAGGCTTTTACACCGTGGCTTTCACTTTAGCTATGGCGGCGTAAATCTCTTTTACGTTGTTCTCCCATGTGTGCGTAGCGGCGAAGTCTTTTCGTTCTTGCTGCAAGGCGGGTGAATCCTCCTCGATGGCTTTGCTTATCGCAGCAACGTATTCTTCTTTTGTTTCACACAGATAAGTATGGTCTGCAAAAACGCTCATTGCTTGTGTGCGCGATGCAACCGTAGGCTTGCCCATCGCCAAATATTCGTCAATTTTTCTGGGGTAATTACCTATAGTTACCTGGTTGATGAGCTGCGGGTTGATGCACACATCAAATGCATTGATATACGCAGGCAGCATATCTCCTGGCTTGCCTCCCAAGAAATGAATATTAGGTGTCTTATGTAAATCGCTTGCAGTAAATTCCCTGTCCTCCGGGCCTACCAATACAATACTCCAGTCAGGACGTATTACAGCAATGTACTTGATCAGTTCAATATCAAGGCGTATACTCTGCAATGCTCCTACATACCCAATAATAGGCCTTTGGATGGATTGAACGTCGTCCGGCACGGCGAGGCCTTCACTATTGCTAAACATAGTTAGGTCACAACCCTGCCCTACATAAAAAGACTTTGGGTTATATTTTGCGCAATATTCTGCCAAGTAGGTGGAGTTGGCTACGCATAGATCGCTTTTTGCAATCAATTCTGGCTCCAGCTTTATGCCATGGCGCTTCCAGTAATCAACATAAAGCATGTAATCGCGAGAGTAATATATGCTCACATCAGGACTAAGCAGTTCCTTTAAATAAAAACTGCGGAACATATCATTATCATTAAAAAGGATAACATCCTTAAAGCCCAAGTCTTTTATAGCGCTTTTGATGGAAGAGGCGAAACGCTTGTTGTTTATTTTGTTAAATATGTTGTAAATAAACTCATTACCTATCCAGTTAATGGATTCTATCATTTTGTCTGGATACAGGTTCCATAAACCCGGCTGTATTTCAATCAAACCCTCCGATTTTCCCTTTATAACGTCGAGCCGCTTTTGGGTCTTCGGATCGTTTTTTTGCTGATATAGCGTTTTCCTGTCTAAGGGCGAATTAACATATAACACTCTGTTATGACGCGCAAATTCAATAGCGATGTTTTTGCAATTGCTACCAATTTCAACATCCCATGGCTGTTGTCCTACTACTACAATGTCCCGGTTTTGTATGATGCCGTTTTGATACATAATGCTTTATACGTAATAGCCGCCAAAAGTTTACAAGCTTCCGGCACTACTAAAGTCAATCTCACCCCTGCGCTTTTGCCTGTCTATCCGGTAAATGGCAGTCAGCATAGCGGCAGACATTGAAAATAATATATTAGATGGATATTGTACTAACGCCTCCTGCGGAAAGTTAGCAATGTTATAAGCAAATATCACCATGGTAAGGCCAAGGCAGTACGTTCGCAGTTCCGGGTCATGAATACGAAAAAAATTGTTGATACCCGTTTTAAGTATCATGAACATCATAGTACAAAATATAAGCAACCCTATCCATCCTAACTCTACCGCTACGCGTATGTAGCCGCTATCCGGCGGAAACTGAGACAGCATGGAACCGGGCGCAAAACGTTTACCCCATGCACCTGTAGCGCCGAGTCCGCCACCTAAAGGATGAGTTTGTATGAAAGGCTGTATACGTTTTTGGTTTACCTTACGGGCCGTATAAGAGTCATCCTTGTTAGGACGAAAAGCCGTTTGGAAGCGTAACAAATTCTGATCGTTGGTTGGTATATTGATTAGCACTACCAGGAAGAATGCTGCCATAATAGAGAATATGAGCACATTCTTGTTGTAGTTTAGTATTGCAAATAATACCAGCGCCCCTGGCAGCAAAACGTTTGCTCCCCTCGTACCCGAAAACAACATAGAATGCAGGTACAGGCATACAAAAACACCGCAGACAACCTTTTGCCAGGTTTTAAATTTGCCAGCTATGATGCAGATACATAAAATAGCCGGCATCACCATGTTGTAGGCAAAAGCCACCGGGTCCGAAAAAATAGAAAATTTACGCCAATGCCCCCCTATTAGCAATACAGATGCAATGTTGGGATCCGAATTTAGATAAGCCTCCTCGACGGCAGAAAAGCCGATATACTCCTGCTTATAAGCGTACAATGCAGCTATTAAACCCATTATAAGCCATGCTTTTATAATGAGCCGGATCATTGCCACCGAACGTATGTAATATAAAAAAACGTAATAGCTAAGCAGTACCACGGCCACCCCCCGAATGGTGTATACCCATGCCAGTCGCGACTCGGTGGTGGGATTAGCAATCTGAAAGATGTTATAGGCTATCCATATAGCGATAACGGTACTTACTCCACCTTTTAGTCGCTCCCAGTCGCGATGTTTTTTAGCGCTTATGAGCATGCTTATCAATAGCAGTAACTGCAGGGCATCCATGATCAAACCTATCGGGCCAGACACGCCAATGCGCATCAGCATGAACAGGTTATAAGCCATTATCATGACCACCATAATACCGAAGTTGGGATTGGCTACCACGCCATATACCACAATGCCGGCAATAAGCAGCGCAATAACGAACGCGCCGAAGATGATGCCCATTTTTGCTATGCCAACCGCTATAATAATTACGGCAAGTGCAAGTAACGCTAAACCTAAAGGGCTTTTTAGTTTGTTAGTGAAAACAGCTTTCTTTAGTCCGCCAAAAAAGCCATCGGTTTTTACAACTGATGACTTAGTATTGTCGACCTTTAATTGAATGCTCTCCACTCCTCTTTATTAAAAAAATACAATCTTGATGATTAATGTATAAGTGCTAAGTGCAGCCAAGATGATCGCCACGATGCGAGTTATCCTGTTTACACGCCGATGATTGCGTCGTTTAGTATTTGCCTGCTCCTTAGGGTCATCAATCGGGTCAATTCTCATTATTGCTCCTTTTTCACTTCATCGGTACCGGTATGGTAATGTTGCGTCGCCACCGAGTGCTGATTGGCTTTGCGCGCTTTAGTAAGCGACAAAACCTGAAAAAATATGAATTTAGGAATGTTCACCAGCGAGCGATAGATACGTTTGTCAGTATCTGAGCTGGCCAGCGCCAAATAAAAACCGAATATGAATAACACAAACGCGATGAGCCATATAAACGCTACCGTAATGTTAAGAAATACGTTTATAGCCAGGCAGAGCATTGACAGTAAGAGAAAGATGAACAAAGGCGGCCTTAGCAATATTAAACCAAATATCATTTGATTCCTGCTGAAGTTAACCAGTCCTTTTCCAAGCAGTGTAAAGCCATAGCCAAAATATTTAAACCAGGTATTTATCCACCGCGAACGCTGTTTCACCAATTGGTCTGACCGCGTGGTCTTTTCGTCATAAACAACGGCGTGCTCAGTAAAAGCAATGCGCTTGTTGTCGCCTACTATCTGCGCCTGCAGTACTTTATCAAAGCCAGCACCTTGTATATCGATATGCTCAAGGCTTTGTCGATACAGCTGGGTTGTAAAAGCCATCCCTGAACCGGCAAGCGTTGCAGAAGATCCTAAACGGAATAACAGTTCTCCATCATAAAAATGATAATAAATATCGCGCGCTGCATCCAGGCAGGCATAGGTGGTGTCCAGATTTTTAGCTGCACGTAATCCCTGTACTGCTGTAAAACCAGCGTTAAATAATTTGTCCAGCTCATTTAAATAAGCAGGGTGTACCAGGTTATCACTGTCGATAATGGTTAGGCGCTCATGTTCCCGCCTGAAATTACGTATCGCGTAAAAATGCGACTTAATGTTATTAGCCAGTGTTTCTGGCGGGCGAAGGATGATAACGCGCTCGTCGTCAAAGTGCAAGTTGCTGATGTCACATTTATCAGCCACTACATAAATAAGATAGTTGCTATAATTAACCCGCAATATGGAATTGACTACCGCCGGCAAAGAGCTGGTTTGCTCGTAGGCGGTAACAATGAAAGCATAGTCTGTTTCTTTAACTGCTGATGGGTAATGACGTTTACGTACCACCAGCGAAAACAGGTACAGTACAAAGGGCAAAACAAGGTTATAGCCTATTAATACCTGAAGGATAATCCATATTATATTAACTATGCCCATAGGTGCTTACTTACTTTTTTTGCTTGCCTTTTCGTTGCCGGTAACCACTTTATTTAACACCCAACCTGCAAATTTTTCTTTGTTGGTTTTAAGATATTGGATGTTGGTTTTCATGCTCTCAGTAATCTTTTGGCCTGCTTCAAAAACCGTTACCATTTTATCTGTTACCGCTATCCATTCTTTAGCACGGTTCATGGTATTCAATGCCGAGGACTCAACAATTATAATGTCGAAATGCTTACGCAGTTCGTCCAACTTGCTCTTTACTTCATTTTCTGAGGCCACCTCAAATAACGAAACATCACCACCGCGATTTCCCCATACGTTAAGCATGGTGGTAGTCTCCAAAGCGCTATTTTCTACTTTACCCTTTAAAAAGTCCTCAATATAAATGGTTGCTTTTACGGTATCTGTAATGCCAGGGTTTTCAAAGTTGCCGTCAATCAACAATACTTTTTGGTTGATGATGGCATGGCTGTAAGCCAGGCTGATTGCAAGCAGGGTTTTACCCTCGCTCGCCGATAAGCTGTTAATCAACAATATCTTGCTGCCATTCATTTCCTTGTCTATCTCAAATCTGATAGATCTTAACAGATTTTTGAATGTACGTGCTTTGCCGTCGCCTTCGTTAGCATCCCATATCTTTTTAAAATCGATAGTGCTATTGCTTAACAGGTTCAGGTAACCTAAAACCGGCGCCTTGGTGCGTGCAGCCAGTTCCTTGCCCGATTTAACCGTATCATCAAGGAAGAACAGAATAAACAATATTGCTACGCAGAATACAAAACCTACAACCCCTGCGATAATTACCAGCAGTAATTTTTTCGATGGCTGTGCAACGCCCGGCATGGCAGTAAGTACCTGCTTCAACCGTACAGACATGCTGGCCTCCATGCTTACCTGGTTATACTTGGCCAGTAGCGCCAAGTATTCCTGCTGTGCAATGTCTATGGCTTTTTCATACGATCCCACCACGGCTTCGTGCGGTACCAGGCTGTCAAAACGGCGGTTAAGCCTCGCCAGTTCCCGGTCAATGGAGCCTATGCTGTTTTTGGCAATCACGTTTTCCGTTTGCAACTGCAGCTTGCTGGTAACCAACTCCTGCTTGGAGGATAATGGATTGAGTATATACTTGTCAGACGATTGCCTTATTTTGGAAGCAATTACATTGTTGAGCGAATCAACACGCGATTTTAGCGACGGATCGAAACCACTTTCTATGTAGGCAGAATTGGCTGCGTTCAGTTCTGCATCAAGAGATGTGATCTGCGTATTGATACGATTAAGTGAGCTCTCGAGGTACTGCCTGTCCGATGGATCAAACTGATTATCTATACGATTTATAGCGGCCTGTGTAGATATTACATCCTTCTCCGCTTGTTCTCGGCGGGTTTCAAAGTCGGCAATTTGACCATACAAGCTGGTAGCCTGTTCAGATAAACTGAATACCCTGTTCCTTATCTTGTACTGTTTTAGCGCGTTGTTCAGGGCACGCAGTGAATCCTGCTTATCAGACAACAACCTTGAAAGGAAGGTAGCAGCCTTGCGCTGATTTTCTTTTACTAGTTCAGTATAATAAGTAATGAACTCAGAACACAGGGTATTAACTACAAAGGCAGCCATTTCCGGGTTATTACCATCAAACTGCACGTTAATAAAGTCGCTGTTCTCTGCACGGTAAATGACCAGCTTGTTGAGCAATGATTGGTCATCATACTTCATGGACTCCAATATGGCATTTAATCCGCGCTGGTCTGCATCAAATAAAGATAATGGCGACCGTGTACGATATAATTTGGTATATACATCTAATGCGTGCTGGCGGGCAGGCTCTTTTACCGTCTGCAATAATTCGCTCGGTGGATTGTAGGGCGTTTTGCTCGTCAGGTCATGAATCATGAGTTTGTACGATACCTGGTTGAGCACCTTTTCGGAGCGCATCATCTGTATCAGGTTGCTAAACTCCCTTGCAATTTCCGACTCCTGGGCGTTTTCGGCATTTAACACCTGCTGTGTCTGGTCAACAATACCGGTTGCAATTTGCCCTTGCGACGAATACACACTTGGCTGGTTGCGTACCAAAAAATAGGTAATAATAACCGCCACCACAGGCACGGCCATCAGTGTATATTTATGCTTATAAAGGAGCTTAAAGAAATTCCCGATTTCCATTATTTAATATTTTCCAGCTTATCACCTAAAATTTCTTCCAGATCGGCTTTAGAGGTAAATACATTACCTTCGGCCTCTATTTTGGTTGAGCGCTGTGCTATAAGTTGTATTTGTGCTTTGTTGAATGCGTCGTATCGTTCCTCGCCTTTTTTATAGCGGTACTCAATATCTTTAAAAGAACTTTCCGCCTCCTGGGTAGAGCGGGTTTGAAGTTTTAGCTGAGCCAGGCGCGTTACGTACAGGTAATAACGCTTCTTTACTTCGCTGGCAAGAGACAACTCGTATTCAGCTGCCTCACTTTCTGCTATGCGGCGCTCGGCTTTAGCCCGCTTTATATTCATCGGTGCACGCAACAGCGTACCCAGGTTTAAAAACACACCCAATTGCAAGCCTTTAAAAAAGCGGCTCGATGGATTTGCCGGGTCAATCACCTGGCCATTGCCGGGCTGATAAACGTAGGATAGCGTAAATGAATCAAACAACGACACGGACGCGATAGACACGTTGGCTTTGGCAACATCTACGCGGTACTGATAAGTTTTGAAACGGGGATAATTGGCCTTGGCAACACTTACCAATTTGTCTACATAAACATCAGAAATGTCTTGTATAACGCTTTCCTGCGCAACAGCTATTTGTTGTTGATACATGGTATACAGGAAAATAAGAATGGCAAGTACTTTTATCTTCATTAAAACTGTTTTGGAATAATAACACCAATTTAATGTACAGCAGTAAATATTGCCGAAAATACAATAAAGTTTGTGTTAGTAAACTAAACAGTATATACGTTTTTAATGAAATTTAGTTTACCTCTGAGCACTTTTTTTACTCATGTTTTTGTTACTGAACAAAGTGCATAAGTGCTCCTAATCATCTCCTAAAACAATTTTTAAGAAATAAATAATTTTATTTGGAAGAAGTGTTGTTTTTTGTATGTTTGCGCCACCAAAAAATATCCGCTTACATAGCGGATAGCAGAAATGCGAAAGTAGCTCAGTTGGTAGAGCACGACCTTGCCAAGGTCGGGGTCGCGAGTTCGAATCTCGTCTTTCGCTCACCTGAAAGTCTTCTCCTAAAAGAGAGGGCTTTTTTGTTTAATAGCCATCAGGTTCTGATTGCCCCCCCGCCCTCACTGTTAAAAGTTTACACCGATTGAGAGGTACGGGATTGAGCCCTCTGTAGAAAAGCCATACAACAATTGCATTACAACTAACCGCGCCGGTATTACATATAATCCGCCGCCATAGCCTACATGAATTTTATCAGAGTGCTCGTCGGGCTGCCAAACGCGGCCAACATCATTAAAACCAATGATACCTACCGAACCAGGCAACAGATAGGAATTAAAATCGAGCACCTTTATTCGCACTTCGAGATTATTATAAGCCATCCCCTGCCCTGTAAATCTCGCCGTATGGAAACCACGAAGATTGGCAAGACCGCCTAACTTCATCTTTTGGAAATACTCTGCGTGACCGATTATAGCACCTCCTCCTATGCGGTCGGTAATAATAACAACAGAGTCTCTATCCGGATTAGCCACAAAACCGAACTCGGTTGAGACCTGCATATACTTATTGTTTGCCGCGCCTAAACCTCTGTACCCTGCAAACAAGGTATTCCAAAATATACCCTGCGTAGGGATAACTGCCTTGTTACGGCTGTCATAGGTGAGCGAGGTTTTGAAACCGGCATAGTACCGCTCCTGAAAAACTTTTTGGTCGGGATTCTGCTCATCGTAAACCGACAAAAATTTCTTTTCATTATCATCACGGCTTGCACTATAAAACTGCCCTGCAACACCTTCGCTTATCCGCCAATTACCAATGTCCTGATATAATGATACGTCGCCGGTGAGATAGTCATACCGGTTGCGATAGTATTTAATCTCCCGTCGACCACGATTTACAAATATGCTTTCGTTACCTAAGCCAAAAAAGTTACTTACGTTATTAGGCCCTCTCGATGTTAAGTTCACCATCAGGTTATTATTGCCTATAACTTTCTTGAAGTCGCCGGTGTAAGTGATGAGAAACGACTGACGAACCAGCGAATAATCAACGAGCAATTCGTGACGGTAAGCATATGGCTCTTTACGAAAACCGTGCTTCTCGTACGAAAAACCGCCGATAAGCGATACTCCTTTATCGACGCCGTAATTGGCAAGGATGATCGGCGCAAATCTGTCGTACTTAAAGCTTTTATAATCGTATCGGTTTACGGCAGTATCAGTTGAAAGCCTGAGCTTTGCCTGAGAAGAACCCGGAAACACGTTTTCCTTGTCTTTTCGATCGTAAATGTAGATGTGCTTTTTGTTGTGTAGTTCAGGCGCAATGATTACACTATCACGATCGCCTCCGGCTATAACTCTAACTATAACGTCTGATGGCACCTTACCGGTGATCCTGAATTTATCGTGCCCGTCAAACCCATACAGCCTTACCTCTTGGGTTACATCCGGATAAAAGGTACGTTCAAAAGTGCTATGGTCTACCTTTCCGTCCTTCTTCATTTTATTTACCTTTACGGTGAGGCTTCCGTCATCATTGTTGCTTATTGCAAAATAGTCGTGCTTGTCGGTAGCAGGCAGCTCTACTACTTTTGATATAAAGCGGTAGTATTCCAGCGCCTGTTTCATGAGCAGATTTCGACGGGAAATCATTTTATGCAATATCTCCTTACCTGATATTTGATAAATAGTGTCAGGCATGCGGTGCAAGGCCTTGTCAATCAAATCATCAGTCAAGGTCTCCTGTACAAACGCTATTTCACTTTTCCATTCATCTTCGCTCAACTGATTAAGAAAATACCTGTCAAAATACCTGGCTTGTACATTCCAGCCGTTGATGTCTCGTATGTGATAGTTATAAGGCTGAAACTTTGAGTTTAACCACTGATGCGATACTATCCATGGAAATAAGCCTGTAGTTTTATAAAATACCTGGTCACGGTCTCGCGGGATAGGAAGATAAATGTCGCCCTTTTTTCCTTTTGTCTTTTCCCAGCGCCACTGATCTTCGTGCCTGTCCCAGTCGCCGAGGAGCATGTCCAGCAGCCGCGCCCGTAACACCAGCTTTTCATCTGCACGGTTGTCATTATCGTCCCTTATCTTCTCCTGTACCTTAATTGTGGTATAGGTTTTTTCAGCATCGAGCGGTTCCCTCTCCTCAAACAGATAAACCTGGTTGGCAAAATCCTTCCTGTACTCACCAAGCTCCTCCCCGTCAGCCAGGTAAACAATCTGCGGATTAGCATGCGGAATGCCTAAAGCTGTAGCTAACGGTGGTACGGCAAGCGCTGAATACGGGTGTGCTGACGATACCTGGTCTTTAAGAATATTACTGGCCAACGACTTTCTCAGGTTGGCCGGCAGCTTGCGGTCAGGATACTTTTGCAGAGTGCGCAGCACCCATTGCTGCCCGCTGGAATCCTGCAAGCGCAACGAGCGGGTTTGCATGCCACCGCCGAGCTGCAATATTTTTAAACCACCTTTTTCGGTACTTAAATGAATGATACGAATTTTAACCGGGGCCGCCCAAAGCGAACGGTTATGCGTACCCAGGAAAAAACGATGCAGACTGCCTACACTATCATATTCCGGAGCGACGGCAATAGTTGTACTGTCAGGCAGCTGGGCATTAGCATTTTCAGTTGCCAGTAAGCAAAAAAGCAAAACTGCAGAAAAGCAATATAATATGCGTTGTAGAGTTTTGCCCATTATTTGTTGTTGATAGTTTAACTATGCGCCGGTTGATTCGTCAGCCAGATGCTTTACAGTGACCCGCAAAGCCCTCAGCCCCGAAACGCCTTGTAACTCTTCGAGTTCAAGGTCTTCCACATCAGGCGTCAGATAGTCCTGCTCCTGCAAATATTGAACATATTGCAGATATTCCTGTGCTTCGTCCACATTAAAATAAACCATGGCAATCTTATCGGGCTGGGTAAGGCGCTCTGTTCGTCCTTTTATAAGTACTTTGTCAATACGTTTCTTTACCATTTCGTACCTGATGTTATAGGCCCCTTCCACGTCGAACCTACGCTCATCATTACGGAAACTGATATTTATAGGGTGTGAATGTATAAATATAAGCTGCGTAGTGAAGAGCGGCTTATGCATTTTACCAGCCAGTTTCCGCGTAAGCCGGGCAATCTCCGCCATGGAGCGTACCTGCCATAAGCGCAGATTTTTAAGATACATTTGATTAAAAGGCCTGTCCGGCGCTATGGATTGTCCAATGTAGATATCATACTCCACGCCATCGGTCCTGAACTTACTGAAATAACAAGGATATGATTTCTGCAAAGCATACTGCGCTTTCTCCAGGTACCGGCTTACGGATGAATTGATGAGCTGCATGGCTGCTTCAAGTTCGCGGCGTTTGTTATAACCAATGCCTGTTTCCTCGTCGACTGCTTCATAATATTTTTTGATGATAGGCGCCGTCTCTGGGTTGCTGCCTTTAATGTGTTTCAGCAATGGATCTACCTCGTTAGATAAGAAGCTATTTAGCATGATCTCATCATTGGTAGTGATGTATTCTGAAATACGAACCCTCCACTCGCTTACATTAAATATTAGTTTATCGAGCAAACTTAGCTCTATCAGCTCTTTTATGTTGGTGAGCGCGTCTGTCAGCTCATTCAGCAAGTTGGTTAAATCTTCCTTAAGGGCAACGTTTCTTTCAACAGTTGAGTTGCGTATGTCAATAGCCCCGAAAAGCGGGTAGGTATCCTGGAAAGTAACGGTATCAATAGGCACCATTGCCCCTTCGTTCTTATTGGCAGCAAGATACTTATAAGCAACTTCGTTAAACTTCCATTGTACCGAAGGCTGCAGCGAGGTGAATTTATCCTTCAAAACCGCATCAAGCCGCGCGTTAAAAGCATCAATACTGTACTGGAATAGTTGCGCTAACAATGGTATTGCGTTCTTTAACTTGGAGAGCAATACCTCGTCAATAACCAGTTCTTTAAAAGCATAGATCTCCAATACGCCCGCCAGCTTTTTGTTATGGTAGATAGGCAGCAGTGTATATGAGTAAATACCCGACTGCCTTACGGCCTGCAAAAAAGGGTTGTCTACTACCTTATCATCGGTAATATTGGAGTAGAATATAGGCTTCGGATTTTTGCGGTAGTTTTCTACAATGCTGTAAAAAACATCATCGCTCATACCTACTTTATGGCCGGTTTGCAGCAATACGCTTTGCGAACATTGTTCCGCATCGATAATCACATGATCGTTGACTGTCAGGAACGGCATCATACCAAAATGAATATCGTCGTTACCGGCAAGCGTTTTAAGCGAGTTGATGATTTGCGGATAGGCTTCAAGATCATAGGTATGATCGACCAATATATTACGGATATTATGTATAGCCCTGGTGAGCGTAATATCTGTAAGGGTAATAATGGTGAAACCTTCCAGCACAAAGTTGTGCAGCGGCAGCAACTCCGATAACAATTCAATCTCATTACCCTCCTGCATTTGTGTGCCAAGGGTTTCAAAATCAAGCGGCGGCAAGGTGCCGTTAAGGGTAATATCTATAAAGCGGGTATCGGCATGTATGCTATAATAACGGCTTAAATTAGTTTCGCTATCCGTATAGGTAACCACCTTTGTATCCTTAAATACAGAGGAGAAGTTATAGAACTTTTTTAGGATAAGCTGATAGATGAACTGCAGCTGCTTGTGCTCCAACGTTTGGTCATTTATCCCAACTATCGATTTTTTATGCAGCTTATGATCTGTGTAGAAATCATAAAAAGCGTCTGTGCTGAAGAATATCTTATCGGGCACAGGTGTGCTCATTGCCCAAAAAAAGTCTTTCTCGCTTTCGGCAAGGGGCGTAAGTATAGTATAAATGAGCACCATAAGCTCGCTATAACTATCAATCTCTTCCAGATCAATTATATAGTCGCTCTGTTTTAATGTTTCCAGCTTATCAAGCAAGAACTTGTAAAACTGTGCTTTTATTGGATGTTCTGTCTTTAAACGGTCCTCAAGGTGATTAACCAGAGGCTTAAAGGATAAATGCGTTTTAACATGACATTTAACACATTCGTCTTCGTTTATCTCTAATAATGACGTGTGCATTGCTAAAAAATTAATATCTAAATTTCATAGATATGTAAGGATACCAGCCCTCGTCTGAATTGCCCGCCACCACCTGAATAACAGCCATACGTGCAGGCGCAAAATAAATGCCGCCGCCTTGTCCGGTGTGCCATTTGTCAGAAGGCATGTCTTTCTCCCATACGCGGCCTATATCAAAAAATCCGGTGATGCCAAATTGGCCGGGTAATATGTAGTTAGCAAAGTCGCCCAATTTTATACGCAGCTCCAGGTTGTTATATGCGCTGTGCTGTCCTGCGAATCTGTATTGCCTGTAACCGAACAGGTTTGACTGCCCGCCCAAAAACAAGGACTGATAGAAAGCAGTCTTACCGATAGTTACACCGCCGCCAAACCTGTCGGCCAATACTATTGTAGATTGTGAGCCAAAACTTTTATAGAAAGCAAACTCAGGTATTATTTGTATGAACGATTTTGAGTAGCTGTTTAATCCTGCATATCCCTGTATCTTAAAATTTACCATATTACCCCAGGTAGGCAATACAGCGTTATTGCGTTTATCACTGATCAGGTTCATTACAACGCCGGCATGTACTCTATCTTTATTTACCGTAGCGCTATCATATGATCCAATCAGCGATGTATTATTTATAAATCTGCCAACATTATCATCTTCGTTAAAATGATAATATTGGAAAGACGGCCCGATGGTAAGCGCAGTACCCGATGATGAGCGCCAGCGCAATGCCGGGTCGAACTCGAAAGTATTAAACCGCGCACGATAATAAGTTTTGTAATCTCCCATTTTATCGAAAACAGTTTCATTACCACGCCCAAAAAAGTTGGCCGTATTATCAGGCGCCTGAATAAAAGCCTGCAAAGTTAAATCAGCATTCCCGATTGCCTGCATCCACTCAGCATTATATTTAATGCGAAACGCATTTGTTGCAAAGGAATGACTAAGCAATAGCTGATGCGAATAATTGTATGGCTGTTTACGGAAACCTTCCTGATGAATATACTTAAAGCCAAGCCCAAGGATAAAACCATCGTCAGGGTTAATGGCTGCGGTAGCAAGCGGTATCCATTTATTGTACAAATCCACCGGTACAAAGGCGGTATTGGCACTATCGGTTGAGAGGTGCTTGTTCAGCCTGCCATCATCTCCCTTGAAAGTGATGGTCTTATCACCTTTGTTGTACAGTTGTATGGTTTTAGCCGATTGTTGTACGTCGTAAACTTTATTACCTTTTTTGCCGACAATTCTCAGTTTTATAGGAGAGTTGGCATTGTTAACGGTCACCTTGTCATCTCCATCTTCGATATATAAACGCAGTTCCTTTGTTATGTTGGCGTCGAAAACCTTTTCCATCAACATATCTTCGGCGGCACCTTGTTTATTGATCTTTTTGATGACCACCTTAAGCGACCTGGCAGTATCACTACTAATGGTTACTTCTTCATTCTTATCAGTGGTACGTATGTCTACAATTTTATTAGCAAAGCGATAGTATTCTGCCATGGCAGCAGGTATAGCCTCCCTGCGCTGCTTCAACTTGGCGAGCAGTTCATCGTGCCGTATAGGGTAAATTTCGGGAGGCAATCTTTTTAACGATGCTTCCAGCACTTCATCGCTTTCTTCGGCAACAAACTGGTTTGCAAGCGCTATCCATTCATTATAGCTGAGGTTCCAGTCAGGGTAGCGGTTCATGAAGCGGGTTTTAAAGATTGACCATTTTACGCTTTTGATTTGGCCATCAAAACCCTGTAAGGTGGGCACTACCCATGGCAGCGATGCAATACCCGGAAGTAGCCCTTCGTTCACGTAAAATACCTGGTCACGGTCGCGCGGCACGGCGGTATAAATCGTATTGCCGTCTTTTTGTGATGCGGCCCAGCGCCATTGGTCTTCGTGCCTGTCCCAGTCTCCTATCAGTAAATCGAGCATGCGGGCTTTCAGGAACTCACGGGCATCAAACCGGTTATCGTTGTCATCATCAAGCGCCTTCATCATTTTGATGCTGTTCTTAGAGTCGCCCATGGGTTCGCGTTCCTCCAGCAAGCACACCATATTGGCAAAGGTGCGCTCATACTTACCCAGATTTTCATCAGCGGATACTACACCAATGACGGGGCTTGCATACGGTATACCAGCAGCCTTAGCCAACGGTGGTACTACCAATGCTGAGTAAGGATGCTGTGCACTCATGGCATCTGTTACCCAATCCCTCGCAAAAGTTTCCTGCAATTCGCCCGGCAAAAGTTTTTCCGGGCTTTTATTTACACTGCGCAATACCCATTCCTTACCATTCTTATCAACCAGGCGTAATGATTTTGATTGCAAGCCGCCCCCTAACTGTTCAGGCTTAAGTCCAAGTTTAGAAAGCTTTATTACCGGCACTTTAACTGGCGCAGCCCACTCTTTGCGATAATTCTCGCCAAAAAAGAATTTATGAAAGCCGCCTACTTCATTATAAGCCGGATTGATACGTACCGTTATGCTATCATCTTCTATCGGCTTTATATTAAATTGATCAGGTGATACCGCTGTATAGGGCTCTGTGTAAGTATAGGCCGCTTTAACGCCGGTGTTATCCCAGGTGTAAAAGGTGATTTTTAAACTATTGTCTTTGAGCAGGTCGGCGGTAACATAGCCCTGTGTAGCATCGGCAAACAAAGAATGCTTACCTTTTTTAGCATAAGTTTGCTTAGCTCCTGCCCCGCTCACTATTTGCAATTGCTTGTCTTTAATCAGTTGCAAACCATGCTCATGTCCTGCCACGTGAACAAGGTTAGGGTAACCGGCAAAAACGCCGTCTATACGGCGTATCATATCTTTATACAAGGGGTGCCCGGTATCTTCCGGATTAGTAAAGAGCGTGCGTAGTATAGGGTACAAAGAGCCTATAACCGGCAGCGGAATGTACAGGTTTTTTTTAGCCGCCGTCAGCGGGAAAATATGATCTTTTAACGAATAGTAGCCACCGTGCGTGCCATAGGTTTGAAAAGGGTGGTGCGATGCCAGTAGGATTACCTTGCCTTTGTTGCGCTCGAAGATTTCCTGCATGCGCATTATTACTTCGTCGCGCGTGCTGCAATCGCATTCTGCGTCGAGGTTGTTTTTACTGTATTGGTATACCCACCACTCGCTGTCGAATGCTATGATAGTAAGGCTGTCCGTAAGATTTATTTCGACGGGATCCGGGCATCCGTTTGCGGGCACAAGTTTAAGCAGGCTGTCCTTTTTTGAATCAAGAAAAGCCCACTGTTCTTTAATTTTTTGCAAGCCGAGCGGCCCCATACGGTCCCAATCGTGATTTCCAGGCACGAAATAGACAGGTATGCCTGCCTTGCGAAACGGCTGATATTGCGACTCTAATATTTTTTCGGTTTCGCCTCGCTCAAGGCTGCCAGGTAAGCCCATGCCCCTTGGATAAATGTTATCGCCCAGGTACATAGCCATAGTTTTGCCGGGCACGATATTTTTAACGGCATGCTGCAATACAGCACCCTGTTGAGTGTCCATCTCACCGGCATCGCCGATAAAAATAACACGGTATTTAACACTGTCGGTTTGCGCGTTAACCGCTAAAGCAGCAAGCAGTAACGCAGAAGAAAAAAGTAGTTTACGGAACATAGGCGGTGGGCCGTTTGTAATAAGATCTGAATAGTTTTTTATTAAGCCAATGGCTTGCGTAACCCATCCCGACCCCTACTGCAGCGCCCCCCAAAACATCGGTTGGATAATGCTTGCCTAAATACATGCGTGAGTAACCAACCGAAGCCGCCCAAGCATAGGCAGGCACGGTTACGTACCACTTTTTATATTGTAATGATAATGTTGTAGCCGTAGCAAACGCCATACTGGTATGCCCTGACGGCATAGACATATCGCTTGATGGCGATGAAAATATGGTACCCGGATAGTTGTCCATCGGCCTGCTACGGCGTATGGAGCGTTTCATCATATCGGTGATAAACATATTCGCCCCAACGCTGATAAACAGATCAAAAGAGGCATGTTTAGCGTGTTCGTCACCGCTGATAAGGCCATACACCAAAGTGCCCGCCGGTACAGCCGCGCCAGCCCAATACACCGAGTTACTGGTATTTTGCCAGTAGCCGGACGATGGATTTTGCGGGTTTATCCGTTTCAGCAGGTCTACATCAAAATTCTGTGCAGATGCAGTGCCTTGCCAAACAGTAAAACCAGTGATTAATAACACATAAATCAACCCTTTTTTCATCTTTCTCCCTTATTATATGCAAATTTCAGTATAGTCCCTTTGCTCAAGCCGCCCTCGTTTGAAATATACAAATTATTCTCCTTATCAAAGGTTATCCCTTCCGGTTGCGGAAAGCTGGATGCACTAAGCGCATAAACACCTTTTACTTTCCAGCGCGCATCAGTTACCACCAACATTTTATTTACTGAAGACAATACGTACCACTCGTTACTGGCGGTACGCCTTGCAAGCGCTGACGGCTTAAAATGTACCTTTTTATCACCTGCCAGAGCAGCTATTTCAATATTGTCAATCTCAAAATTACCGGATGGTACCAAAGTGCCGTTACTCTTCAAATCAAATATATAACCGCTGGTTGTCTTTCCTTTTTTATCTACCGAGCAGTTTTTACAAAGCGCATAAACTTTTCCACTTTGCTCATCGGTATATAAGCCTTCGTACTCTCCTTTAGGTAATAGCTTTTCAAGTTTTTGTACGTTAGTTGCTTCTGCAGAGTTGAGTGCAGCGTAGTCAAACACATAAAATACGCCATCACTGCGCAGCATAATTACTTTTTGATGGCAAATAGCTATGTCTTCGTAATCACCATGCCCGGCAAATTTTGTATGAGGTGCCGTTTTATCGCCTAAACGAAAGCGGTATACCCTGCCCAGCTCATCGTCATGCGCAAAAAATCTGTTGGCATTGCCCTGGTAAAGTGCAATGCCTGATATCTCGGTCAGCCCGGCGGGCGCTTCGTATTTCTGTGGTTTAGACAGGTTGTACCCTGCAGGGCTGCTGCTTTTTACACCAGACCGTTGCATACATGAAAAGCTTGCCGATAAAGCACCAAACGCTAATAAAGCAACAGCATACGTGTATATTTTATAAGACCTGCTCATGCTTGTTTTCTTTTAAATAATTATAAATCTCCAGTTGCGATTCCACCGGTTCGCCATCAACTCCGATAGGTACATTGTTCATATCAGCAGCTACCCTAACCGCTTTTACATTATCCCTGAGTTGTATATCAAGCAGTTGAATAAGCTCAGTTTTAATTTTGCTGTCGTAAACCGGGAAACAAACCTCTATACGGCGGTAAATATTGCGGTTCATCCAGTCCGAAGAGCCCATGAATACCTGCGTATCGCCATCATTATTAAACATAAACACCCTGCCGTGCTCCAGGTAGCGGTCGACAATGCGGCGTACAGAGATATTTTCGCTCATGCCTTCAACGCCGGGCACCACGCAACAAATGCTGCGTACTATCAGCTGCACTACAACTCCGGCGTTTGACGCTTCATATAGTTTATTGATGAGTATCCTTTCCTCAAGGTTATTCATCTTTATGATGATCGAGGCCGGTTTTCCAGATTTGGCAATGGCGATCTCCCGGTCAATCAAATCAATAAACCGTTGCTGCAAATTAAACTGAGAAACCAAAAGCTCACGGAAAGGAATTAACTGCGGCGATTGCGGCTTTTGCCGCTTAGCCAGAAACATCAGCAGCAGTTCCATCTCTCTTGTCAAGCCCGGATGCGACGTCATCAATATATGGTCGGTATAAAACGAAGCAGTGCTCTCGTTAAAATTTCCCGTAGCCAGCAAACCGGAATATTTAGTGCGCAGGCCGTCGCTACGCTTTACAAGGGCTATTTTGGCGTGCACCTTTAGCGCAGTAACGCTGTATACAATTCTAACGCCGGCAGCTTTCATTTTTCGTGCCCAGCGTATATTGTTAGCTTCATCAAACCGTGCCTTGAGCTCAATCATCACCGTTACCTTTTTACCGTTTTTAGCGGCGCTTATCAAAGCGTTGGCAATTTTTGATTCGCGCGCAACGCGGTAAAGCGTAATATAAATTTCTTCAACCTCTGGCCTAACAGCAGCTTCGTTAAAAAAACGCAGTATGCTGTGGTACGACTGGTAAGGGATGTTGAGTAATATGTCCTGCCGGTCAATTACATCAAAGATTGTCTCGTCTGCGGCCAAATCAGGCCATTTCAGCGCTGGCCATTTTTTATCTTTTAATGATGAAATGCTTACAGGAAATGATGCAAGGTCGCGCAGGTTGTGGTATCTACCTCCTTCTACATCAAGTGCATGTTCTAAGCCCAACAACGCCTTAACTGCATACAGCGTATGCAATGGGATGCCCGGCTGATGAAGGAACCTTGTCGCTAAGCCCTGTTCACGCTTGTTTAGCTGTGTCTCTACTTCCTCGGCTACATCCCCAGGGTATTCGTCCTTAAGGTCAAGTTCTGCATCACGCGTAACTTTAAAGCTGTAGCACCCGTTTATCTCGCGCCCAGGAAAGACCGACGGCAGGCACAAACGCACTATATCATCCAAAAAAACTATGCAATGCTCGCTATTATAAGTGGTTTCAAAAAAGCGATTTACTTTATCTGAAGGAATATTTAATACAATTAAATCCTGTCCGCCCGCCGCATTGTTTGAAGTTACTAAGAAATATAGCGCATTATTTTCAGGAAAGAAATTAGTACCTGCACCCAGTATCACCGGCTGCAAGTACCCCATTACTTCGTTATAAAAGTGCTGATAACAAACCTCGTGCAGGTAGCCGGGCAGCTCTTCATTATAATAAAGATGCACATTGTGCTCGCGCAACGCCGGGATGATTGTACCGGTAAACGTTTTGCCAAATTGCTGCTGTTGCCTTGTAATGGTTTCAATAGCTCTTTTCAACAGGTCTGTATCCTCGCCCGCGGGTTGCTGACCTATGCGCTGCAACGCAGCAATAACCGGCATGCGCACACGGTAAAACTCATCCAGGTTGGATGAGAAGATGGACAAAAATTTAATGCGCTCTAATAAAGGCACTTCCTCGCGGGCGGCTTCATCGAGCACACGGCCATTAAAAGCCAGCCAGCTAAGGTCGCGGTTGTTATAGCGATATGGCCGATTATTATTTTCCATTAAGTAATGACGCAATGATAAAGGCCGCTACAGAAATGATAAGGCCAAACATAAACACGTTATAGGCTATTCGGAGCAAACGGTATTTTCGACCAAGAATTACACCCTGCGAATAATTATCGCGGATGAGGTTGCCATATAACAAATCTTTATCTTCCATTATATGGAACATGCCCGAGCTGTAATCATCCAAAGACATGCGATAGAAATTTCCGAAAAAAAGCAGGTTTACCTTATTGGTACGTAAGTCATCAACCGAAAAGCGTCCGTCAGGTATAGATGGGCGCGTGGCCAGGATAGAGAACGTCATGGTAAGCAGGCTAACTGCCAGCAACAAAAAAGTTGGTATTGCCAAAAACTCCGCCTGATCGAGCTTACGCAACAGCAAACTTATTATAGCCGACAAAATGATGGAATTGACTGTTATAAGAATGTGAGCCTTATTATCAGCCATGTCGCTTAAGCGCTGATGGTTGGATGAGCTGATACGAAACATGGTTTCAATACCACGTTCCGGCCTGTCCGATTTTTTCTTTTTATGATCAGCATCCGCGTCAACAGCAACTACAGCAGCTACAGGCGCCGGATTAGTCTCATCTTTAGGCGGCTCTACCGCTTCTTCCTTTTCTTTCTCTTCCTGCTTTTTCTTCAGCTCCTCCAGGTTTTTTTCTTTTTGCTCGTTCAATAACAAACGGCAATAATCTGTAAAGTAATGATGGCTTTCCATCAGCTCAATGGTTTTGCTGCGCCAAAGTGATTTACTAAAGTCTTTATGGCAAAACAGTAACATTTCTTCCCGCATCTGGCGGCTCTTCTTCTTAAACTCCTCAGTACCCAAATGAAACAGGTCCGCATCACAAATTATTTCCTGCAACAAACCATTCGGGCTTTGTGGCATTTTTGTAGCCATTATTACGCCCTTTACTTTTTCTTTGAGCGCATCCGGAGCGCCAAGCTCTGCAAGGAATTTCAGTGCCAGGTCGGCGCCGGCCTGCTCGTGGTGCGACGGTTCTATTACATAGCCTGTATCGTGAAACCAGGCAGCAGCAATTACACTGAAAAAGTCTTCCTCATTTAGCTGATAATGATTGGCTATTTGTACTGCGGCAGCAACCACGTACCTGGTATGCGACAGGTTATGATAAGCCAGATTTGGATTTTTATGTTTATCGAAAAAGGATTCTACATAATCCTTAACTTCATCAAGTGTGTGTTTGTAATTCATTTTTAGCCACCGTACCAAGGCGTGTATAAATATCGGGTATTTGCAAAGTGTTTACAAGCCGTAAACTATAGATATAGAATATTGATTTGCAATAATGATATTTTTACTTTTAAAAGAAGTTGACATTTATCATTTAATTGCGGCAGTAGAACGATACTATAATAGTATTTATTATTACTACCTTATATAATAGTAAAAGCGGAGGTTGTTACCCCCGCTTCATTATTTTTAATCAAATTAAAGTCTTAATGATAATTACGTTGAACGCACGCGGCTAATGAATTATTCATTAATGAGTCGCATTCATTTTAATCTAACTGAAATTTGTTGAGGCCTGCATGTAAAGGATAGTTCCGGGATTTCCAAGCGAGCGCGCCGGACACCTTCTCGGGCATATTTATGGTTATGCGCCATTTGCCGCTCACCTGTTTATAATCAACCTTTAACATGCCTGCCGGATGCGGTACTTCACCGCTAATTTGAGTTAGTCTGCCAAGATGCGGCTCAATTTTTACTTTGGCAAAGCCCGGTGCATCACTATCAACACCTAAAACAGTCCGGAAAAATTCGATGTTTGGACTGCTTCCCCAGGCATGGCAATCAGACCGTGTAAAGTTCAGGTCAGAGTATTCGGCCCAGGTGGTAAGTCCCATTTTTATATTATCACGCCATATACTCAACCAGCTCATATAGTCGTTACCCCGGCCGCTCTTAATCAGCGCCTGGTGCAAATAGTATTTGAAATATACCGTACACTGCGTAAGGGTGCTGTCGGTCAATAATTTTTGGGCAATTGCATCCCGGTTGTTGCTGTCGGCAACATCCGCTAATATGGCCAGGGCGTTAGCATGTTGCGAATAAAGGTCTTTCTCTTTAGTATCTGCAAATAAGCGGGACTTGCTGTCCCAATACTTGTTTTGTATAGTTTGCCTCAACTGCGTTGCTTTATTACGGTATATTTCAGCATATTCTTTTAAGCCCTCGCGGCTTTCCATGTCTGCCGCCATTTCATAAGCCAGCAGCAGCTGCATATCTACAATAGATGATGAGCCATCCGTACCTACCGGTGGCGCGCCAATGTTCCAGTTTTTGCCGTTTGCCCAATCAACAAATGTCCAGTAAGGTGCATTTTTGAGTGAGCCGTCGGCCTGCTGGTAACTAGCAAAAAAATCAAGTATGCCACGCACCCCAGGGAGTTTATGCTTTACAAACGCACTGTCTGGCCGGTACATCCAGTAATCATGCAACATGCAAATGTACCATAGGGAGAATGTGGAGATGATTTGCGTGCCCTGCGATGGATAACAACTACGTGTAATACCGTCAGGCAAACGTGATTGGTCCATCATATTTAAGGCATTGCGGGCAAGGCGGTCATCGCTAGTATTATAGTATGAAACAAGCGCCTGTATGCGCGTGTCGCCGATGTACTGCAATTGCTCATAATAAGGGCAATCAGTATAACTCTCCCATGCATTTAATCTTGCCGTATGCCAGCCAATGTCAAGTATCTGCGCAAAATCCGGATCCTTGGTATTAAAGGCAGACACACGTTTAAAAGGATATGCCGTGAAGGTTCCATACAAATCATCAATCACCAACGGCTGATCTTTTGTTTGCACAACAACCTGCATATAACGGTAAGTACGGAAGTTGAGCGTTGTGAAAGATTGATTAGTTAACCCGTTTGACACGAGGCTATCCTGCCGGCCTACAAACTCTTTATCCCGAATTTCGTTACGATTACCTTTACGGGTGCCTTTACTGCCCTTATCATACAGTGCTTCTGCGTAGCCTATGCTTATACCGGCGCCTTTTCCGCCGCTAAAGTTAAGGGTTACATATGCATTGGTTTCCTGAACCTGGTCTAGCAATAACACGGCTTTCGTATTTGCAGGTATAGTTAAAGGCGTTTTTTTTGCAGGGAAGTTTTTAGGAACTGTTAAGCCTGTAGCTTGCCTTAAAAGCGGAATGCGTTGATAAACCATTTCCATAGGCGGTAGCGGTGATGGCGTTAATAACCAATCGCTTCCCCACGACATGCCTTTTAGCTTACCATCGAAAAATTTTGATGCCGCAGGCCAATGGCTATCGTCAAAATCATTAGCCGTCCAATCGCCTTGTACGGCTTTATTCATATCAATAAACTCTCCTTTGCTGGCTGCAAAAAAGTAGCCTGGTATAGGTTGCCGGCCATCGTCCTTAAAGCATTTCCATGATTCGTTTGTGTTTAAGATTTGTTCTGCTGCTGACCTGCCTTGCAGAATGAAGGCTGTACGGATGGAGACCTGCGCCGCCGGGCGATGTTGCGCTTCATTCCAAACCAGCGCCGCGATAATGTTTTTACCCGCAATCAGGTAAGGCGCTATATCTACAGTTTGATAATGCCAGTTAAAGGCATCGCTGCGAACCGGCCCAAGCGAAACCAACTGTTTATTTACATAAAGTTTGTAGCGGTTATCTGCAGATACATGAACGAAAAAGCTGGCAGGCTTGCTACTTAGATCAATACTCTTACGGTAATAATATACGCCATACACGTTTCCCGGATCATCTTTTATTCCTATCCAACTGGAGTTCCATTCCGTTTGATTTGAATCTGCTGTTGATTGTGCCTGGCATGGGGTTGCAGCAATTGTTAAACTGCTTATAAATAATAATAATAAGTAAAGGTATCGCATAATTTACGATGATGTAGCTTAGAAATCTGTGTTAACGAATTATAATTGGTAGCGACTATCGCTTTAAAGTGCACATAATTACCAAAAAATTTTCGTTTTATAAAATTGATTTAGCAAACTCTTATAAGCTGATTATCAACCCTAAAATTTACCAGCTATTCCGGGAAAAGTACACGGTAGATTTTGCAGCTAAGAAAGAACTTTGTTACTTAGGAAACGTTTCTAATCAAGGCCTGAACAGGGCATTACTACATGTAATGGCAAATAACCCTTCAATAGCCTGGCTATAATTCGATTAAAATTATCTACCAAAATGATAGCAAAAACCTTTAAAGCATTGGTTACTGAACACAACAGTAACGGCGATTATACAACATCTGTTAAAGAGAAGAACGTTGCCGACCTCCCTCCTGGCGATGTATTAATAAAAGTAAGATATAGCTCCTTAAATTACAAGGACGCCCTATCCGCCAGGGGTAATAAAGGTGTAACACGTCAATATCCACATACACTCGGTGTAGATGCCGCCGGTATTGTTGAGGAGTCATCAGCCTCTGAGTGGCAAACTGGCGATGATGTTATTGTAACCGGGTTTGACCTGGGTATGAACACCAGTGGTGGCTTTGCAGAATATATACGCGTACCGGCTGCATGGGTGTCCAGATTACCTAAAGGCTTAAGCCTTAAAGAGGCCATGATTTATGGTACTGCTGGCTTTACTGCGGGCCTATCCGTAGCTGCACTGCTGCGAAACGGCGTTAAACCGGATGATGGTGCAGTAGCTGTAAGCGGTGCCACGGGCGGTGTTGGGTCCGTTGCTGTCGCCATTTTAGCCAAACTTGGTTTTAAGGTAGCAGCTATTACCTCAAAGCAGTCGGCCCATCGGTTTTTGAAGGAACTTGGAGCAACTGAGATAATTTCACGGGCGGAGGTTGATGACCAGAGCGGTAAAGCCTTGTTAAAGCCACGCTTTGCTGCTGCCGTGGATACGGTGGGCGGCAACATCCTCGCTACATTATTAAAGAGTTTGCAGTATGGTGGGGTGGCAACAGCCTGCGGTATGGTTAATGGCGGCGAGCTGCATACTACAGTATTTCCTTTTATACTAAAAGGCGTTCAACTTATAGGGATAGATTCTGTAGAAATTCCGATAGAAGATCGAGGCAATATTTGGGAAAAACTTGGCGGCGAATGGAAACCCGAAACATTGCAATCCCTGGCAAAAGAAGCAAGTTTGGAGGAAATACCTACATACATCAACGACATTTATAACGGCCAAATGCGCGGGCGCGTAGTGGTTGCACTATAAATACAGCACCAAATGCTACCTCGATTTTTACCAACGTTACCTGCTTTTTTACTATCGTAACCGTGGCAGTTTGGCCAACTTTGAGAATCAAAAAAAATAAGATGAAAGCAATTATAATTAATGAAATTGGTGGCACGGATAAATTAATTTATACGGAACTGCCTAAGCCAACTATAAAATCTGACGAGGTACTTATACAGACGAAAGCTATAAGTATAAACCCCGTTGATGCCAAAACGCGAAACGGTAAGGGCGTTTATGGGCGCATAAAGGATGAGACACCTGTTATATTGGGCTGGGACATTAGCGGCGTTGTGGTAGAAGCTGGCGCCGATACCGAATTCAAACCGGGCGACGAAGTCTTCGGCATGGTGAATTTTCCGGGGCATGGTAAAACCTACGCCGAATACGTTGCAGCGCCTGCAAGTCATTTAGCGCTTAAACCGTCTAACGTATCTTTTGAAGAGGCAGCCGCAACTACCCTTGCCGCGCTTACTGCCTATCAAGGCCTAATACACCAGGCGAAAGTAAATCATGGCGATCGCATACTCGTGCACGCTGCCGCTGGTGGGGTTGGTCACTTTATCGTGCAAATGGCAAAGCACCTTGGTCTTTATGTAATAGGCACCTCGTCGGCTGCTAACAAAGACTTTGTGATGGGCCTCGGTGCTGATAAACATATTGACTATAAAGCGCAACGTTTTGAAGATGTAGTGCATCATGCAGACCTTGTTTTTGACACCATTGGCGGCGATAACATCACCAGGTCTGTCAAAGTTGTTAAAAAAGGCGGTACCCTAATTAGTATTCCAACCGGCGTACCAGGAGATGTGACAGAGCTTGCTGGCAATTCGGGTGTAAACGCTTTTTTCTTCCTGGTGCAATCCAGTGGAGAAGATATGAAAGTATTGGCCGACTGGCTTGCTCAAGGTATCATAAAACCCGAGGTTACCGTTTATGATTTTTCGCAAATGGCCGAGGCACATCAGCAACAGGAAACCGGTAAAACTAAAGGCAAAATCGTATTACGGCTGCAATAAGTTTTTACACCGGCAATGTATGATTTTGCAATGTCATATATCGCCGGTGTGCTTAAGTTACCTGCTTGGGTAATTATATTTGTGTGCTTTTATTAAATAACCATACTTTTTATGCAGGTTGAACATACGGCACAGCCCTTTGTAATACAGGAGGAATTATTGCACAAGTGGACAAAACGCCCGCATCAGCATAATTTTTTTGAATTGGTACTGATAAAAAAAGGCAAGGGAAGCCAGTGTATAAACGGCAGTATTTTGCCATATCAGGATGAAAGTATTTTTTTGCTGCCACCGTATGATTGCCATTCGTTTGAGATAACCAGCCCCACCCAATTTATTTTTATAAGATTTAACGCCCTGTTTTTCCAGGAAGATGCACGGCAACTAATGGATTACAGCGAATGGTTCAAAAACCTATATTATATATTAAGCAGCTATAACAGGATACCTGGCGATATCATTCAATCATCAGACGATAAATCCCTTATCATTAACCTGATAAACAGCATGCAACGCGAGTTACTATCGCCGCAGGCATCAACATCTATACTGCGTACAAATATGGTTGCCATGCTTAACCTGCTGGTGAGAAACTTTGAAAACACCTTTAGGGACAGCCATAAAGCCAAAGACAACCAAACCAAAGACATACTGCAGTACATACAATACAACCTTTTTGATAATGAAAAGTTAAAGGTTGAAGCCATTGCACATGAGTTTAATCTCGCTCCTACTTACGTAGGTGAATTTTTTAAGAAAAAGGTTGGTGAAAATCTGAAAGAGTACATTTTAAAAGCACGGGTAAACGTGGCCCAAAGCCGTATTCAGTATTCGGGTCAAAGCCTCAAAGAAATCGCCTATGACCTTGGTTTTACCGATGCCAGTCACCTCAATAAAGTGATAAAAAAGTATTACGATTCTATTGGGCAGGTGTGCAGCAGCTTACAGGCAAGTGCCTGAGTGAGCTTATTTTATTTGGAGAAAATACTGCCAAGAATGTAACCTAAAATAAGTGCTACGGCAATAGCGCCGAGCCATATCAATTGGCGGGTTTTTAAAGCTTGTACACTCTTTTTTAGGTTATTTATCTCCGTTTCATGCGAAAGTCTCAGATGCTGCAGGCGCATATTTTGTTGCTGCAACTTCGCCAATGTACCGCCAACTTCAACCGGCTTTTCTTGTTCCTTACGGAAACGGCGCGAAAATCCGCCTTCTTGTAAAAACTTCTCCCCTTTTGGTTTTAATATGAGTTTTTCAGGAAGCTCAAATTCATTAGCCTGCCCGGACATGGTCACCAATCCCTCGCGCAACAACACCTGAGCCATGGAAAACGCCAGCGCTTCGTCCTGACCGAAGAGGTCTAACAGTTGCTCACGGGTAAGGCTGTCGGGAATACCAAACGCCTCGAGCAACGCATCAAGCATTTCACATTCATATTCGTTCAGGTCCGTCATTTATGCAATCAATATTAAGGCGAAAACATTCGGTTAGGCGCGTATCGCCTCGCCAGTACAAAATTACACCTTGAAAATAACTAATTTATCCAATTTTCAAGATAAGTTAATAAGTATCCCATTCCTCTGCACAAAAATTTGATGTAAAATCTATCGATATCTACAAAAATATCGAGACTGGATGATTTTAAACTCCGGTTCACAACTTTTAACTATGACTATTTAATTATTTACTAAAACTACAATATACGCTGTATGTTATCTAAAGCAAAACATCTTACATCTATAAATAAAACCTATGAAAAAAGTATTATTTAAAAGCATCACCTGCCTGCGACCGGGCGCGTGCTATGAAAATGATTATCACGCAGCCGACGTAACACTCAAATAACAAGACAATGGAAGAGAACAAATTGACACGCCGGCAAATGGTCGCCGGTTTAGGTAGCACCTTGGCGGCAGCAGCTATATCTCCGGCATTGGCTTCGGCAGCGCCAATAAACGCGAACAATACAGATGGTACGGTTAAAATAAGTGACCCAAGACCGCTGTATCCGAAACCGCCGTTTAAAAATCAGCCGCAGCCCTGGCCAGGCTTGCAAAGCAAAATGGATCCGGTACCTGATTGCGGCGAAACCAGCTACAAAGGTTCCGGAAGATTAATGGGCCGCAAAGCATTGATAACTGGCGGCGATAGCGGCATGGGCCGTGCAGCGGCTATTGCCTATGCAAGGGAAGGCGCTGACGTGGTTATCAATTATTACCCAACAGAAGAGCCGGATGCGCAGGAAGTGATAGCACTTATCAAAAAAGAAGGACGTAAAGCAATAGCCATCCCCGGCGATTTGCGCGACGAATCCTTTTGTAAACAGTTAGTGCAAAAAGCTGTAAAAGAGCTTGGCGGGCTTGATATTATTGTAAATAATGCCGCACGGCAGCAATCAAAAAATTCAATTCTGGATATCACCAGCGAGGAGTTTGATGCTACCATGAAAACAAATATTTATGCTCCGTTCTGGATAGTGCGCGAAGCACTGCCTCATCTGCCGCCGGGCTCTGCCATTATTGGTACTACATCAGAGCAAGCTTACGACCCAAGCCCTGATCTTTATGATTACGCCCAGACCAAAGCGGCCACCATGAATTACGTAAAGTCGCTGGCAAAGCAGCTGGGCCCAAAGGGTATACGCGTAAACGGTGTTGCACCAGGCCCTATCTGGACAGCATTGCAGGTAAGCGGCGGTGCACAGCCAGACAAGCAGCAAATGTTTGGCAGTTGGACTATGCTCGGCCGCCCGGGGCAGCCAGTAGAGTTAGCATCAATTTATGTACAATTAGCCGCAGCTGATGCCAGCTTTGCCACAGGGCAGGTATATGGTGCATCAGGTGGCGTGGGTCAACCTTAATATCAACTACATGAAAAGTATATTGCTTATGCTATTTATGGCAACCACCTTAGTAATTGCCAAGGCACAGATTCCTCAGCCCGACCCGGATACCACGGCTAAGCATTTCCTGATTGTTGCCAGCATTGGCAATTTACAGGAGATTGCCGCAGGCCAGTTAGCAGCCGATAAAGCACAAAACGCAGAAGTAAGGCAGTTTGGCCAAATGATGGTAAAAGATCATACTGCAGCGCAGCAAAAGTTATTGCAGGTTGCCAAAAGTGCAGGCATCACTTTGCCGCCTGAAGCTACAACTCCTGTGCAACCAGACCCAAGGCTCAAAAACGCCGGCGATAAGTTTGACAAGATGTATGTTCATGCTATGGCAGCTGCACATAATAATACAGTGCAAACATTCCAAAACTATGCTGTTACAGGCAAAAACTTACAAGCGCAAAGTTTTGCTCAACAAACACTTCCATCATTAAAAATGCACCTGGAACATGTAGAGATGATTGAGAAAAAGGTTGATAGTGCTAAATAAACAACCGTTAAACACAAAAAGCTCAACCGGTTATCGGTTGAGCTTTTCTCGTAAAGATAGAGCGCAGCTATAATCAATTTTTAATTTAGAAACAAAAAGTACAAAGCGAGGTTATAGCTTTATGTCCATTCGTTCGCGTCTTCCTGTACAAAACATCAGCACTGATGAGTTCAGGCATTTTTTTCTGAGTCACCTGCATCGTATCTATTGTGCCAAGAGTGAATTAACGGATAAATTACCACTACTTGGCGAACAGACTTTTTACCGCGATTTGCAGCAAGCCATTGAAGAAACTGTGCAAAGCATATTTAAACAGTTGAAAAGGCTTGAAGAAATATATCAAAAAATGCACAGCCGTTATCATCCTGATGGATGTATAGGTGTAATAGGCGTACTGAAAGAGGCCTTTCAATCTGTAGGAGCTGCAGGCGACAGCCCGGCATTAAATGACCTCTCCCTCATATTTTACATGCAGCACATAGAAAGCATTGAAATGGCATCATTTAAAGTAATGATGATGATTGCCGATAAACTTGAATTGCCCGATGTCAAACAATTGCTTTTAGAATGTTATGACGAAGCCCGTGAAGATAAAATACTTTTTAAAGCCATAATGTCCCGTTACCTGTAACTAACAAATTCTTTATCTTATCAGCAGGCGCTGAAAATCTAGGCTGTCACCTTTAAAAGCATCAAAATCTACTACATGATTAATGCCATTAATGGTGGCTTTATCTGAATGCTGCCAAAACCACCAATTTGTACCTTTGGCCACCCGTAACTGCTCCTTGTAATAGTGTGCAATCCAAAGCGGATAACCATCAAAATATCCAGCCAGGTAATCTTTATAAAAGCTGTTACCCGTATAAATTATGGGTTTTGTCCCGGTTTTTTCTTCTACTTTTTTAATGAATGCCTTTAACTGCTTGCGCATTTTTTCGGGCGACTGCCCGTCCAACACCTCTACGTCAACAACGGCTGGCAGATCACCAGTCTCAGGTTTTACGTTCTGCAGAAAAAAGCGCGCTTGCCATAAGCCATCTTTTTTAGGACGAAAGTAATGGTACGCACCGCAAACAATGCCCACTTTTGCGGCTTCGCGCCAGTTTCTTTTAAAGTAGGGATCAATCGTCAAAAGGCCCTCAGTTGCTTTTATGAAAGCAAAACGTATACGAACACTATCCTCTTCCATTGCCGCAACTTTATGCCAGTCTATCTTGCCTTGCGCATATGATACATCAATACCATGAATTTTATACGCAACCGGAATTGATATGCCAAAGCTTTCATAAGTGCGGTAGTTTGGGGATTTACCCAAATCTGCCACCCAGCGCCATGAACTGCTGAAAAATTTGAGCACATAGCCATAATACAAAGGCGACAGGAGGATGAGAGCAACGCCGGCCAAAATTGCTTGCCAAACCCATTTAGTTGGCTTCACTTTCTTTTTTCTGACGGGTTTCTTTTTAGGAAGGGGTGCTTTAGCCCTGGTTTTTGCCACGGCGCAAATTTACAACTTGCCACTTAAGCACAAAGCTTTGACTGATGTATAAGTTTACAATGTGAATGGACGTTCAATGACCGGTTGTTAAAAAGCAATTTTTGCTTCGGGTATCATAATCTGGAAGGTTGTGCCTTTGCCGGGCTCTGAGCTGATCAGCATCTGCCCCGCAAGACTCTCAACCAGATGTTTAACAAGCGCAAGCCCGAAGCCATAGCCTTGCTCGCCGCTTGTGCCATTGGTAGAAACCCCTTTACCGCTTGTTATATTGGTTATGGTGTCAATGCTCATTCCTACACCGGTATCTTTAACAATAAACTGCAAGGAGTTCACTTCTTTGCCCAACTGCAGGTTTACATCTACTGAAACCGAACCACCTTCAGGCGTAAACTTCATGGAATTGGATATCAGGTTACCGATTATTTGCAGCAATTTATTTTTTGAGAACGGTATAACTTCCGTTTCAGCGTTTGTGTGTACTTCGAAGTTGATACGCTTATTTATTGCCTGCGGCGTGTATAGCTTCAAAAGCTTGTCCTTTAGCATCAGCTGGTTAAGTTCATTCACACCTATTTTAATTTCTCCAATTTTAGGTGCATCTGTGCTGAGTATTTCGTCGGCCAGTTCAAGAATAGAGTTACCACTTTTGTAAATGAGATTGATGAATTCGAGCACCTCATCCATATTGTTCTCATCTCCCTGTTCGCTTATCACCCTTGCTAACCCGATAATACCGCCAATAGGCCCCCGAATGTCATGAGCTACGCGCTTTTTACTTTCAAGCGCTTCATTGGCATTTTGCTTTAATTGCTGTATTGCTTTATAAGCCAACAGCCGGTTTACAATTTCCCCGGCGATGATTCTCAGCATCTCCACCTTTTCTGGCGTAAGCGGTTTGCTTTCCTGGTCAAACACACACAGTGTACCTATCGCGTTACCATTGGGCGTTTTAAGCGGCACGCCGAAGTAATACTTTAAATGAGGATCACCAGTTACATAGAATTTGTCTTTGAATCTTTCGTCGGTAGACAAATCAGGCACTTCAAACTTCTGTTCTTCTGCAATGGTATATTGACAAACTACCTCTTCACGCGGCAGTTGTTCAACAGGCAGCCCATAGTTGGCTATGGTCCATGACGTGAAGCTATCTATAAGATTGACAAGAGAGATATTTGTACCCGCAACTTTAGCAGCCAGCGTAGTCAGGTCTTTAAACTGATCTTGTAAGGTACCATAATCGAGGTCAAATTCCGACAGCTCGATTACACGGTCCATCTCATTTTTTGGTATTGGTTGTTGTAACATAAGAAATAGTTACTTACATGGTACAACATTCAGGCCAAATAAAAGGTTTGACGTTCAGCTTGTTCAGTTATGTTATATACAGTCACGCGTCGGCAGCGAGTGGCAAGCTAAAATAAAATGTACTGCCCTTGCCTTCCACACTCTCCACCCAAATTGCCCCACAATGCCGCCTGATAATTTCATATGACAGGTACAGACCAATTCCAAAGCCGGATACATTTTGTGTATCATTACCCTTAACCCTATAGAAGCGGTCGAAGAGCTTTGGTACCTCTTCAGGCTTTATACCGATGCCACGGTCTTTTACAAACACCTGCACCTGACCGTCCTGCAGGTTACAAGTTATATGGATGATCGAGTTTACTGGCGAATATTTGGTGGCGTTGCTAATCAGGTTTTGGACAACCTGACCTATTTTTTCACGATCGGCATATACATAAGCTATGCTCTCACATTCAAGTACCAACTGGTGGCTGCTAATGTAGGCCATTATATCTTCCTGTATCTCTTTTAAGAGGACACTCATGTCAAAACGCTGCGGCTCAATCTGTATCTGTCCCGATTCCAGGCGCGAAACATTGAGAAAACCATTGATGATGCGCGTCATTTTCTGCAATTGTTTTTCTGCACGTTCCAGCATGCCGGAGGTGATTATATCCAACTGTTTTACAGCCTTGTTTTTTGATACCTGTACGTAGCTCAATGTTGATGTAAGAGGCGTTTTCAATTCATGACTTACCATGCTAATGAAGTCGTTCTTGCGCTGCTCTTCTTCCTTTAAACCTGTAATATCAAGGCCTGCGCTTATAAAACCTGCAAATGAGCCATCACTATAGCGCCTTACCAACCCATCGATCAATAGCCACCGGTATTCGCCGGACTTGCTAAGCACCCTTACACTGTCATGCAGTGGATCCATTGTGTTAAACGCCCGTTTGTAAAGCTCTAAATGCCTTTCCCTGTCATCAGGATGCAAACGGTCTGTCCATCCGTATTGCAATAACTCGGCAGTGCTGAGGCCTGTAAGTTCTGTCCATGCGGGATTAAAATACACCGCATTACCGGTTTCATCAGCCAGAGAGATAAATATATTAGTACCCTCGGCCATTGTCCGGAACCTGGCCTCACTTTCTGTCAGCGTAGATTCAGCGTTTTTTATATCAGTAATGTCACGAGTCGTTCCGGCGATTGCCTCTACCTGGCCATGTTCATTTATAACCGGCGCAAATATATAGTCGTACACACGCCTGCCCAATGTAGCATGCGGGAATGAAACCTCGCCACGTATAGGGCGCTTAGTTGCCACTACCTCATCAATCTCCCCCTCATGCATTTCTGCATGCCAGGGTTCGTAACCGTTCTCAAGTAAATTTTTTCCGATAGCTTCATTCCAGGTTTTGCCCCACATATTTAACAGCGCGTTGTTAGCATACGTGAAGCGATAATTAAGATCAAATACGTAAATTAAATCAGGAGTATTGGATGTTACAGTCTCATATAAACGCTTCTGTTGTTCGGCGGCATCGCGTGCTTGCCGCAACTGTTCTTCCATAAGCTTCCTGGCAGATATGTCATTAGCGGCGCCAAACCATTCTATGACGTTGCCATCGCTATCTGTAATAGGCACCGCTCGTGAGAAAGTCCAGCCAAGCGTACCGTCGGCCCGGAGTACTCTATGCTCCAACTGAAACATGGTTTTAGTTTGTATAGCGGTTGCAATGGCTGCCTTTACTTGCTCGGTATCATCCGGGTGGATGTATTTGCTTATCCAGTTATCCAACGGCGCGCCTGTATCGGACAGAAAACCACCGCCTGCCAATTCCCTCATAACCGTCCAGTCGGGATTCATGCGGTAAATTACGTCTGAAGTGGCCGTTACCAGTTTCCTGTAACGTTCTTCGCTTTCAGTAACCTGAGAAATAGCTCCGCTACCGCCATCTGCGGATGTGTTAGTGTTCATAACCGGTCAGTATAATTATTAGGTAAAGCCCTAAGACAGATTTAATTCACCAACTCAACTATCCCACCTAATCAATTTTAAGGCTTACGTTTATATATCCTAACAATGCGCTTTTTAACCGATTGTTTTGAACTTGCATTATAAAGAAATCAACAATGAGTTTCTACTTATCTGAATGGCCGAGGCTCTTATTGGGGTTTACCCTATCGCGCACCAGTTGTTTCAATTCTTTAACTTCAGGGAAGCGGCCCTGCTCCTTGCGGTCAAATATGATGTCGTCATCAACACGCACCGTATAAACGCCGGCTGTTTCGCTTGGTGCTATAAGAACGCCTTTAATGTCCCCGGTAAAGGTGGTCAGCAGTTCCTGCGCCATATAGGCGGCTCTTAGCATCCATCCGCATTTTGGGCAATAAGTGATAGTAATCACCGGCTTTATTTTCTCCATAGTGTAGTTGTTCTAAGTAAATACAATGTTGCGACGGCTACTTAATTAAATATAAACATACAACTTCAAACCATTATTAATACCTTTAACCTCCCTTGTAAGCTGTTGTGCTCTGCAACGAAAATTCAATTACCGCCTGCCTGTAAATTTAAAAACATGAATACATCTGACCAATCAGATCATCGCCATATTGTAAACAACGCAGCCTTTAAATTGCTGTTTGATGCTGCCGACGACGGATTCTGCATTACAGAGCTGGTTCGTTATGATGGTAACCCGGCGGAACTTGTATTCAGAGAAGCGAATGCCTCTTTTTTATTACAGACAGGACTTACAGATGTAACTGACAAGACAGTGCGGGAGACAATGCCGGCCTTTGAGCCGGTTTGGTTGGGCGATTGGAAGGAAATGGCTAACACAGGCAAAACCAGTGAGCACGAAGTATTTATACAGGGTGCCAAGCGATGGTTTAAAGTTACGCATATTCCCTTTGCCGAAGAAGGCGGTCATTTCGTAGCATCGAAATTCCTTGATATTACCGATAAAAAGAATCAAGGCAATGGGATAAATTCAAGGCATGAAATGGTTAACGCCTTTCTGGTGAATTTTTCTGACGCGGTTCATCTCTACTCCGACCCCGCTCAGATTGCAGAGACGGCTTGCCGACTCTTGGTAGAAGAACTTGGTGTGGAAAGGGCATTCTGGACAAATGTTGACTGGCCAGCGCAGCAATACGTGGTGAGCGCGAGTCATCATTCAGAGCAAGCAAACGTAATCAACACACGCTTCCCTATGGCTGATTGGGAGCCTTTTACATCCTATTTTTTGGCGGGCGAGCCTGCAATAGTCAACGATATTCAGCAAGATCCGCGTATTGTGCCTCAAAAAGTCGAAAATTACTTGTTTGCAAGCGCAGGAGCTAATATGGCCATACCACTTATGGTGAATGGACAGTTGAAAGCTATCCTTGCAGTTGATCAGCTTTCGCCTCGGCTTTGGACGGCTGAAGAAGTGTTGCTTATAAGAGGTGTTGCAGCGCGATGCTGGGCAGAGGTAGAGCGTGCAGAAACAGCATTAGAAATGCGACAAAGTGAAGAAAAATACCGCTCTATAGTTGAGTGTATGGACGAAGCCCTTGCCCTATGTAAAGCCGTACGCGATGCTGACGGACACCTGATTGACTACATATGGCTGGAAGTTAACGCAGCACAGGAGCAGCTTACAGGGTTAGCACGCAAGCAACTCATCGGTAATTTGCGCAGTCAGACATTGTCGCCAACAGACGCTGCTTTGATGGGGCTGTTCGAGAATGTTTTGGAAACAGGCAAACCGCTCCATACCGAAATATATTCGTCTGCTAAGGGAGGCTGGATAAACCTGCGGGCCTTTTCACTTGGCGATGACCGCTTTCTTACGCTGATTTATGATATCACTGAACGAAAAAACGCTGAGATAGCATTGCGCAAAAGCGAAGAACGGTTGCGACTGGCAATTGGAACTGCATGCACTGTTGTTTGGGAGTGGGACGTTCAGCAAAACAACATACAAACCACACCCAATTTTGCTGACGTTTACGGCCTATCTGCAATCAGTTTTGCGGAGCAGGGCTGGGAACTACTTCACCCTGATGACCGTGACGTACACTTTGAGAAGGTAAAGCATGCCGCTACTACCGGCGGAGGATACTTTTCGCAGTTCAGGATAATACGGCCCGACAATAACACCACTATCTGGCTGGAAGAACGCGCCGATTCAATACTTGATGATGAGGGCAAGGTAATTAAGCTTGTAGGTGCATCAATTGACATCACGCCTGCAAAAAAAATACAGGAAGATCTATGGCAAAGTAAAGAAAACTATCGTACGCTGTTTGAAAGCATGGACGAAGGTTACTGCATGATAAAAATGCTTTATGACGATAACGGAAAATTTAATGATTGGCTGTATCTGAAGGTAAACCCTGCTTTTGAAAAGCATAACGGGCTTAAAAATGCTACCGGTAAAAGAATGCGCGAGTTAGTGCCTGATATAGAAGAAAAGTGGATGAAGATTTATGGAGGTGTAGCAGAAACAGGAGAAAGTATTAGGTTTGAAGAAGGATCGACCGCTATGCAGAAAGTATTTGATCTGTACGCTTTCCGTATAGGCAATCCTGAGGAACGTACTGTAGCGGTTCTGTTTTCAAACATAACGAGGCGCAAACAGGCTGAACAGATTCAACGCCAAACCGAAGTTTGGCTTAAGGGGCAATATCAGGCCTTTCAGGCGGCTTTGAGTGGAGGCTCATTACGGGAATCACTTGATCCTCTTATAGAAACTATAATTGAACATACAAGTGGTGAAGCCCGGGCGGCATTTTACAATATACCAAAGCACAGTGAAGGGCTACACCTTGTAGCGGGTATGAATGAGGAATATGCGCACGATATAAACGGCTTTAAGGTGGGTGCTGATTCATTTGCCTGCGGGCTGGCCATGCATACAGGCGAAGTTGTTTTAACAAGGGATGTGGAGGAAGCACCTCTGTGGGCGCCTTTTTTGCATGTCGCAAGGAAACATCGCTTCCGCGCATGCTGGTCATTCCCGGTGAGTACGAAAGACCGCCCCGTGTTAGGTACGCTTGCCATGTATTTTGAAGAACCCCGGATACCAAATGAACGGGAGTTGGAAATGGCAAGCCTGGTGGCTCATGCGGCCGCTATCATCATGTCGCGAGACGCTGAACTTACTGAACGGGCAGAAGTAGAAAATACGCTCCGCGAAACAGAAAGCCGAACCCGTAAAATTATCGAGACAGGTGCTGTATCAGTAATGTTCTTTAATCGCGAAGGTGTCCTGATCGACGCTAACCAGGTTTTTATAACCACAAGCGGGTGGACAAAAAGCGATATAACCTCGGGTAGCATAAACTGGAAAACCATGACCCCGCCAGAGTGGCTGGAGCCATGCGAAAGACTGGTGGCACAGCTTTGGGAAACAGGGCATATACCGGCTGCAGAAAAGGAATATATATTTAAGGAAGGCAACCGGTCATGGATGTTATTTGCGGCACGTGATCTGGGTGACGGCACCGTTGTGGAGTTTGCTATTGAAATAAACGACCGGAAACATGCCGAAGCGGCCTTACGTGAGGCTGAGTTGCAGTATCGTACCAACCTTGAGACCGAAGTGCGCCAACGTACCATCGAGCTCCAAAACAGTAAATCGTTATTACAAGCCACACTAGATAGCAACTTGGAAATGATACAGGTATTTAGAGCGGTACGCAATGCTGAAGGCAAAATAATTGACTTTGTATGGATACTGAATAATCACGCATCCGAGCAGGTTTACGGCGAAGTGATTGGTAAAAGTTTGTTAGAGAACAATCCGGGCGTGGTGCAGCAGGGCATTTTCGATAAGTTTATTGAAGTTATGGCTACCGGTATCCCACAACAATATGAGCGACATTATATACACGAACAGTTTGAGGGTTGGTTCCATCAGTCTGTAGTAAAGTTAGACGACGGCGTGGCTACCAATACCATTAACATCACAGAACGGAAGAAAGCCGAACAGGAACGTTTTAAAAATTACTTATTGCTCCAAAAATCAGAAGATATTGCATTACTCGGCAGTTGGGATTATCATATTCTAAGTGGTAAATTTAAGTGGTCTGATGGTATGTATCGATTGTTCGGCGTAAAACGCGGCACCAAGATTACACCAAATATCTACTTTAAATATGCTACTGCAAGCGGCAAGGCGGCAGCTCGTCGGGTAGTAAACCTTTTAAATACCGGGTCTGCCGATTTTGAGGAAACTTTGGAAATAGCTGTTTCCGGTCAGGTAAAAAATATCAACCTTAAAGCCACCGTAATAAAAGATGATAATGGTTTGCCTGTAAGGGTGCTGGGTGTAGACATGGATGTAACAGCAATGCGCCTGGCCGAAGATAAAATACGAAGAATGGAGGCGGATCAACAACGCCAGATATTTGAAGTATCATTAAGTACTTTGGAGGAAGAAAGGCATCGCATTTCCGAAAGCTTGCACAATGGCATTGGCCAAATGCTATATGGAATCAAAATAAGCCTCAGCGGCATGAAACACAGTATCACATCGCAGGAATTTTCTGACACTAAAAACTATACCGACAAATTGTTAAGTGACGCCATTGTGGAAACACGCCGTATCTCGCACGAACTTATGCCTGCAACGCTTGAAGAATTTGGTATAAAGAGCGCCATACAGGACATCTGCGAGCAGTTATCAGACGGCGTGAAATTTACCTGCCGTTTCACAGGGTTAACCGGCAAGTTGGAAAAGTACCTGGAACTTGCCATATACCGTACTGTACAGGAGTTGATGACTAATGTAATCAAGCATGCCGAGGCCAGTTTATCTGCCGTGAACGTCGATATAAATAAGGAAGGCATCCGTATAATCGTTAGCGACAATGGGCAGGGTATGGAAGCGAGCAAAAAACAAAAACCAGGCATTGGCTTGGCCAGTTTACGCAGTAAAATAAAATTACTGAACGGAGATGTAAACATTGAATCAAGCAACACGAGAGGCACCGCCATCAAAGTGTTTATACCGCTTCAGCTATAAAATGAATTATCAGCAGGTTTTTTTAAGTGGATTAGTGCAGATGAAATTTGAATGCTTTTACTAAATCTTTGGGCGGCGCGGACGCTTCGCGCGCTCACCTGAAAAAGGCCGGCTAACTTTACGATAGACAGGAGCGCGTTTTACAGCCGGCGCATCAGGCACAATATTAAGGGTAAGCACCCGGTCGCCTAAAGCCGTACCGTTCAACTCCGTAATGGCGTTCTGGGCATGAGTAAGGTCAGGCACCTCTATAAAACCATACCCCTTACATACCTTTGTTGCACGGTCGCGTACAAGCTTAATAGTCAACACATCCGCATGTGGGGCTACCAGTTGTACCACTTTCATTTCGTCCATGTCCAAAGGAAAACCGCCGATAAATAATTTAATCATTGTCGCAAATATACAAGACGATTCCAGAAAACGTCTGTTGCAGTAAAAGAAGAAATCCCACGAAATGTTTGCGGGATTTCTTCTTTAAACTACGAATGCTTGTTTTGCGGCATTAGGCGTATTAATTCGCAAATACCTGCTCAATTTCGCATGCTTCGGCTAACAAGTCTCTCATGGCCTCCAACAGACCATTGATTGGATGATCACTTGTGTTGGTAAGGCATAGCGAACCATTACTACTGATGGCGCCAATTGTCTGCTCCTGCCCTTTGCCCGAACGTACTATTGGCCCGTACACGGCTTTAAGCTTTAAACTTCCAAAATCAGTGTCATACTTAATTCTACCAAGGTTAGTAACCATAATTTCGTGATTGAATGCGTTTTTCAGAATATCAATCATCTTCTGAAGGTCGACACTGCCAAATGTTATATCGCGGAAGAAATTGATATAGTTTTTAACATGCTCTTCGGTGTCAGTTCCGGCCAAGCCAGCTTTTGCCAGCCTTGCAATATCCCAGAATGATAATTGCTCCTCACCTTCAAAGTATACGGCATGGGTAGTAATGTTTAAACCATAATTATCATCAAGTCTCAATGCCCTTCTGGAACAAATCGGCGATATCATTTCAATTTTGCGGCTTGCCCATTCTGTACGCATTTTTCTGGCGAGGATCAACGCTGATGCGCATATTGCGCCATGTACCGTTGTATTTTCCGCTTTTGCCCTTTCAATGATCTTGCGGGTGGTCTCTTTGTCAAATCTGATGCTGGCAACCTTCGGCGAAACTGCTTTAAAGTCATTGGGCAAAGAAGACGCCTTGTCAGAACCGGCTATGGCGATATCTTCGGGCAGACCTAATGTTTCATCATTTGATGGCTGAGGCTGCATTATCTCTAATTCTTTACCTGTAACCGCATTCAATATATCACGGAACAGGTAGCTGATAGACGTACCGTCGGCAACGGAATGGTGACCGGCCAGTACTAATACGGTGGTTGTTGGTTTCTGAATAAGGACGGCTCTTAACAGCGGGCCTTCGGCAGTGTTGAATCTCACAGACAGTTCCTTTTCTGCCTCCTGCTCCCAGCGATAGTCTTCATCCACTGTTAACACCCTTAGAGGAATGGTGAGGTCTTCAACATGCTGCAGCACCGGTCTTGAAAACTCGTCAAGCGTAATTTTTACTGAAAGATTTGGATGGCGTAGCTGAACCATATCTATTGCTTGTCTCCAGGCTTCAACTGGTTTTTTCCCTTCAATTTCTGCAGCAAGCACAAAGTCTTTGGAGTCGATTTGATCGAGCAGCCAAAAGGTTTTTTCGAATGCACCTAAGGTGCGGTTTTGATGTTTTTTCATTTGATTTTTAGCTTATTAAGCGCACGAGGCAACGCTGATTTTTTTCAGTTTTTTTGCCGCTGCACATCGTACTGCCTGATTTGTGCTTGCAAAGTTGCGGAAGGAGACGTAGGGAAAGAATGGATAAATGGCACTACATCGGGTACTTATTTCCCTCGTTTGCTCGCAGACATTTTCGATAGACATTAACACTTTAATACTGGCCTGTTGCCAGCAGTACAAGCGTACAAGCGTCTTCTACCGCGATACCGTTTTTTATAGCAAGTGCCTCTAAATCCCTGTTCTCGGTACCGGGGTTGAAAATGATGCGTCTGGGTCTGGTTTGTAAAATGTAATTGAACAAAGCGGGTTGATTATGCGGAGCCACGTATAGCGTGATGGTGTCAACATCGTTATGAATAATTACAGGCGGCTCTATAGGCATGCCGGCGACATGGCCATCTGAGCGGCCGACATTAATGATAGGGTGACCATGTGCGGCCAGTCGTTCAGCGGCCAAATAGGCGTATTTGCTATTGTCGTTGGTGGCACCTAATACGATGGTCTTTTTATTTTTCATGATAATGAATAAGGAAGTTGTTACTGATCGGATAAAATGAAAAAAGGGAACAGGTTTCGACTAACTGTCTACCTATTCCCTTGAATACTTGCCTACAGTCCTTCGCTGCAGATAGGATATTAAGATTTTGCGAACTTTTCCAGTTCGGTATTAAACTTGTCCACCTCTTCTATGAACAGGGCATGTCCACTATTCTCAAACTTCACGATGTATGAGTTTTTGATGCCTTTATGCAGCTCCTCAGCGAATACGAAGTCACACAATTTATCTTTAGTACCATGGAAAATAGCTACCGGTATTTTGATCTTGGCCAGTGCCGGACGAAGGTCAAGGTCGCGCAGGGCGGTGATGGATTGCGTAGTGGCAAATGGTGATGCATCTGCGCCGATGGCAGCGAGCCATTGCGATGTTGCGGGTGATAAACTGGTTTCCGTAGCGCCAAAGCCCTTACCAAAGCCTTCTATCAGTTGCTGGCGTGCGGTTTCGGTTGCTTTAATTAAGCCTGCAGCAGCCTCGTCGCTAAGGCCGTAAGGATAACCCGGACGCTGTTTCCATGAAGGTGCCGCCGCACCGAATAAGGCAAGCTTGCTAATGTGGGCACCATTGTATTTGGCAACATAGTGGGTTACAACTGCCCCGCCCATTGAAAAGCCTCCAAGCACAGCATTTTCTATCTTCAGTTTTTCCAGTACAATCTTAATATCGTCAGAGAAAGTATCAAAGTCGTATTTACCATAAGGCCTGTCTGATTTCCCAAAGCCTCTTAGCGATATACCAATCACGCGGAAGCCTTTATTTACAAAGTATTGGTATTGGTATTCATACATGGCATCATTAAGCGGCCAACCGTGAATCAGGACGATGGGCTTTCCTTCGCCAAGATCAGTAACGTGCAGTTTAACATTTTTTTCTACTTCGATGTATTCGGCTCTTCCTGCTGATGCTGGAGTTCTATTGGTTTGAGCGTTTACATTTTGACTGATGATTAGCGATACTGCAAGGGCGATGGTTGTGATTAGTGTTTTCATTGTTTTGAGTTTTTTGTTGTTTGTTATGTCTTGTATTTGATTATTGTTGTTTGACATTACAAAGGTGGCTACAAACTACTGCCTACGGAATGCACATATCGCTGAGTGTCATGCAGATTTTTCCCGTTTAATGAAAAACCTCTCCTTATACATAGCTAATTATCAGAGTGAACGGCCTTTTTCAAATAGCTTACTTTACTCCAAAGACAATCAGGCTGCATATTTTGCTTGCTACACTGGTAAGGGAGTACGACAACACTTATAGCCGTGAGACGGGGAAATTTATATTAATCACAGACTTACAAACTACATCACATAGCGTAAAAGTAGCTCAGAAGCGCTACCCGGCTCTGAACGGTAGCTGATTTCATAGGCTCATAACTGAATGTTCCCTTACCATCCTTTGCAACTACAATACGAAAAGGTTGATTGAGACGCCTGGTAAGATGATAGATCGTAAGCAGCTCAGCCAGATCTTCATGCCAGCTGGCGGTACTGTAAAGGGAAACAAAAGGTGTTTTACTTAAGCCTTCGTAAACCCGGGCGGCTTCGTTGGTGATATAAAGCCGTCCACCTGGCCTGAAACGGCTTTTAATGGTTATAGAGTCGGGAAATGGCCAGGCTGGCGTGTTATAGTTTTTCCAGATATGCTTAGAAAAACCAGCTATAAACCAATTTGGCTGCGGCTTGCCCTTTATCGTGTCTACCGCATTAAGGTGGAGCGATCCATCTACAATATGAGTGCCTTCATGTAACAATATGTAAGTAAATGCGCTTAACAAACCTGCCTGTATTGATATGCTTATTGTTGAGTCGCCGCCCGAAAAGCAGGTCCGCTCCTTTTCATTTACCCAATCGGTAATGCTTTGATGTAAAACACCTGCGCGGAATGTGATATGAAACAGATTAATTCCCCGTTTTACTACCACAGGAGATGTTAAGGCTGTGTTGGGCATATTATCCAAAAAACTCATGCTTTTCAGGTGTTGCTTCAATATACGCTGATGCAATGGAGGAAGCACCGCTATAGCTTTAGAGATTACATCACGTTCTTCATTGGTCAGCTCATGCTCTGTTGGCGACATGCCCGCTTCTTTAAACTGCTTGATAACATCGCCGGGCGTTTTAGCTACTCTTGACAGTAAGGAGCTATTAGGATCGAGCGCATATTTCTTTTGAATGGCCTGCAATTTCTTTCGATCCGGCAGCTTAATCTTTTGCGCGTAGGCTGCCGTTATATTAATACAGATTATTAAGAAAAGAACGGTGCTTGATAAGCTATAATTGATCTTCATTATTTATACTAGTGAATAATATAACGTCAGGCTTGTTACAAGGCTTCCACTTCGGCGGTTGCAACACTGTTTTGCCCGAGATATTTAGTTCTGAAGCTGGAAGGCGACTCACCGCTTTTGATAAAAAACAAGCGACTAAAATAGGCTGGATCATCGTAACCAAGTTCATAGGCAATTTCTTTAGCCGTCATAGCGGTATGTACCAAAAGCCGCTTGGCTTCTAAAATTATCCTGTTTTTTATTACTTCATTGGGCTGCGGCAGGTTCATGCGTTTAAACTTGTGCGTAAGCGTTTTAGGCGCAACCAGCATTAGGTCGGCATAGTCTGCAACAGTATGTTTTTGCTTATAATGCGCTTCCACCAATTGCGTAAACTGCCGAAAGGCGTCCGGATCATTGTTCTGGTCGGTTAGTGCTCCGCCAAGGTGTTGCTTCTTCCATAACCTTGTTGATTTGATCAGTAACTGCTTCAGATAAGTTCGCAGCATCTCTTCCTGCGACGCTTCTTTCAAAGCAAACTCGGTTTGAATTTGAGCGAATAAGTAATTAATGAAGGCCGCCTCCTGCTCGGGCACCGCCGTCATTGGCATATTGTTGATGTTGTTAAACAACAGGCCATCGCACGCCACTTCCTCATCATGTATTTGAATACAATAAAAATCACGATTATAGAAAATGAAATAGCCCGATTCGGTACAAAGCCCTTCGATGCTCAGCACCTGGTTAGGGCTGATGAAAAATAGAGCAGGTCCTTCAGTTTGGTAAACATTGAAGTCCACCTTAATTTTACAGCCGCCTGGCAGATATAATGCCTTGATATAGCACTTGTATTTATCAGAATTAATCATCTCCAAACTGTCGCTGTTTACGTGCAACAGACCGATGGTTTTAAGGCTTTCGTCGAATATGTTATTTGCCATGCTAAACTATACTTGCTTAATTTACGATAATTAGCTTTAGTTATTAAGAAAACCGCCGAAAAGACTCATCGACGGTTTTCTGGTGGTTTGAGTTGGTGCGATGCCTGCAATTTCCGTGTTATCCGGTCACTTTTAATGAATCGATAAGACCGTCTTTCAATCCCAAATGAAATTGCAGTACTATGGGGCTGCCAGGAAACGTACCAGATACCTCTGCGGTTAGCACGCCGTTCGAGTCGGACTCTTTGTACTCAAGAGGCTTTATGACGGACTTATATCTCTCGTTCGCGTCTTCTATCCAGTGCCGTATTTCATCTTTGCCGGTGTGGGTCTTTCCTTCGTCATGAACGATGGCGGTTTCTGTAAAACACTCCGTATAAGCCTCGCTATCGTAAGTGTTCTGTGTCTCTACAAACTGGGCTATCAATTGTGGTAATTCCATTGTTTTGTTTATTTGGTATTTAAATAGTTGGTACTGTGCCGCCGTCAATAACGAAATTTGTACCCGTTAAGTAATTGGCTCTTGGTGATACTAAAAAGCCAACAAGTTCAGCCACTTCTTCTGGCTCGGCTGGTCTGCCGTAAGGTATTCCACCTAAAGCATCCATAACGCTTTGCTGTGCTTCTTCTACGGTACTATTTGCATTTCTTGCAATTTCGCCCAGCCAAGCTACAGATGCTGATGTATTTATCCATCCCGGCGAAACAGTCAGCACGCGCACCCCTTTTGGCGTAACCTCGTTAGATAAACTTTTACTGTAATTGATCAATCCTGCTTTTGAAGCTGCATAGGGCAAGGTAGAATCGTACAGCGGCAATTTACCCTGAATGGAAGCGATGTGAATAATAACACCATTTTTCCTCTCGATCATTTGCGGTAAAAATCCTCTGTCAAGTCTTACAGGAGCAAGTAAATTAGCTTGCAGTGTTGATATCCAATCCTCATCATTTAATGCTGCAAAACCACCGGCAGGTGTTGATGATGCACCGAGATTGTTTACCAGGATATCTAGCCCGCCATAAGTTGACAGCACTTCACTTATTACTTTTTGTGCATCCTCAGCCTTGCTCAAGTCAGCAGCAATAAAATGTAAACCGCTGTTCTCTTCTTCAGGAGCATTGCGTGCAGTTGTTATTACCGTTGCGCCAGCTTGTAGCAGTCTTTCCGCAATCGCTCTTCCGGCGCCTTTTGTACCACCTGTTACCAGGGCAATCTTACCTGATAATTCATTGTTGTAATTGATTTGCTGTGTCATGATGTTTTTTTTGTGCAAATCTCTGTAGTACATTATACCCTGACAAGTACGGTGTTACGATTCAAATAGGGAGAAACTTTTCCGTATTGCCATGCTCGTGCCACGCTCTTATATTTGTAATATGTACGAGAGAAAAACATTGCCCCACCTTAACTGCGGACTGGATATGGTTGGCGAAGTGCTTTATGGCAAATGGAAAATCCGTATCCTGTGGTTCATTCATCAGGGTAATAAACGCCCCAGTGAATTGCAACGGAAGATACCGGATGCCTCACGCCGTGTTTTGAATATCCAGTTGAAGGAGTTGGAAGATCACGAACTCGTTTCAAGAACAATCTATCCAGTTATGCCTCCAAAGGTGGAATATAATCTCACAGAATTTGGTGAAACACTGATCCCACTTATCCAATCCATTGGCCTTTGGGGCGACGAGCACCAGGAACGACTTAAAAGAGTTATTATTAAACAACTCTGTCATGTCCCGGGCACTGAAGAATCAGAACTAACTCCGTTTAAATAGGCCACTGCCTTTTTTCTCTCCAACTTACTTGTTAAAAGCTTTTATCTCCTATGGCAAATCATTTAACTCTTTTGGTTTGTAAAGAAAATAGCAGACACTAACAAAAGATTAGTAAAAGATTAGCTGAGCTGTCTAACATTGCAAATGGGTTCATTTTCAAGCTTGATTTATTCAGCATAAGCCATCGGTTTGCTGTCATAGCCGATAATTCTTATTTTGCGCGATATGAGTTACGAGCGTAATGACACAGGCACAAATACAGCGTGGAAAGAGGCGCAATCCTACCTCACAATTTTATACATCGTTATAGTAGGTGTAGGTATGTTGTATGAGTATCACCGGTATAACGTATTTGGTATAAACATTTTTCAGTTCGGAGATATATTTGACTTTCTTATTGCTCCTCTGCGTGACATGAAAGTGTTCAAATACATTGTACTGTCGCTATTATTAGTTTACGTGCTTTTTAAATGGGACGAAGCGTTTCAGCGTGGCAAGCCTCGATTGTATAACAAGCTTTCCTTCGGCATGGCAGGCAAGCCTTGGTTCCCCAGGGTTCACAAAATAGCTTTTGCGTTATTATTCCTGTTTTATCTGCAATTATCATCTGTAGCGATTGCCAAAGAAAATAAGCGAAAAATAATGGATACTGATCATCTTGTGACCATCCGTTTGAGCGACAACCAAGTGTTAAAAGCCCAAATGATCGGCAGAACCAAGGATAATATCATCGTTTATAAAGATCATCACGTTTCCATCATATCGGTTGGCAGTATTAAGGAACTGATCGCCAATACGCCTGAAAAGTAAGGAGCGCCTTTAATTAAGTAAAGCGTAAATGTAAAACGGCAAGCACAGGGCCAGCCGTTTACAATTGCACTGAGAAACTATATCAACCTTCCATCATAGCTATTGATCTTTGTTGTTAGCTGGCGTTGTATCATTATCAATCTTCACTACTTTAAACTCTGTGCGCCTGTTCAGTTGTCTACCTGCCGGATTGTCTTTTCCGTTAGGTAACGTATTCGGTGCTATCGGGCGGCTTTCGCCGTAACCACGTGCATAAATACGCTCACTGCTTACACCACGTGATATGATGTAATCTACGCAGGATTTGGCCCTTGCCTGCGAAAGCTTCATGTTGTAAGCGTCGGAACCTTTGGCATCGGTATGGGCCGCCAACTCTACGCGAATTTTCGGATTATCGCGCATAATAGTAACCAAACCATCAAGCACATTTTTCGACTCAGGCCTAAGCGTTGCCTTATCAAAATCGTATAAAACATTTTCAATGATGATCGGCTTTTCAACCTCAAAAGCCTGCAGGCAGATGTCGGCGTTGAACAACGTATCGTTACGCATATTACCGCTAGTAGGCGCAGGAAGCACTTTAGTAAAGTATCCCTTCTTTTCCAGCTTTAAATTATAAGGCCTGCGGGTGGTTACCATAAAAGCGTAATTGGCCTTGGCAGTGGTTACGGTATCATCAAGCACCTGGTTAGACAATGAGTCGACAAACAAAATCTTTACACCGGCCAGCGGCTTCTTGGTGTCGCAATCTATCACTATACCAGCCAATACGTGCCGGCGGTCAACCGCCTCAAATATATTCAGGCAGCAGTCGGACTCACGATCCGAACTGATGTAGAACTTTTCTCCCTTTTCGTCAGCCGGAAAGTAATACAAATCGTCCTTGGCCGAGTTGACAGGATAACCCATGTTTACCGGCGCCGACCAGCGGCCATTAGCGTTATAGCTTTCAAAAAAATCAAAGCCGCCTAATCCGGTAAAACCTTTCGAGCTGTAAACTAACCGTTTTTTATTCTCGTCATAATAAGGCGCCTGCTCATCAAAATCTGTATTGATGATGTTGCCCATATTCAACGAATTAACGGGCAGGCCATCGGCTCCCAATTCACTCACCCATATATCATCACCGCCCTGGCCGCCCGGTTTATTGCTAACAAAGTAAAGCCGTTTTCCATCTGCGCTTACAAAGGGTTGTATAGTGTTATAACCTTCGGCGTTTACATGGCTGCCCAGCTTTTGCGGCGTGCCCCACTCCTGCCCGCTACGGCTCACCAGGTATATGGCGTGTACATATTTGCTACCATCCTTATACCAGCGGGTAAAGTACATCCTGTTTCCGGAAGGATCAAAAGATGGCGTTCCAAATTCAAGCTCCTTGATGTTTTCGTTATTTTTCAGATCGATCATAACTGGTTTGGCATCCAGTCCTGGGGCAGAGTAAATACGGTTGAGGTGCTTTTTATCATCCTTAGCTAACCGTGATGATGTAAACCAGTATGTGTCGTTTTTTTTGATTACGGCGTAATCAGACCCATCAGAATTCCAGTCGCCTGCTTTTTTATTTACATCAACCAGGACCAGGTACTGGTATTGCTCTTTGGCAAAACGGCAGTTAGCAATCTCTTTATTTGCAATTTCGATGTACTTTGCTTCGCCTTTATAAAATGTAATGAACTGCTGTAGCTCTTTGATAGCGTCGTCAAACTTTTGCGTTGCACGCAGGCATACGCCATGCCATAAACGCGCCAAAGGGTATTCACTTTCAGCACCTTCATCAAGTACACGCTTATACCAGCCTTCTGCCTCAATGTAATTCTCATACAGCCTGAGCGATTCCCCCAGTTGATAGCTTATATATGCCCGGTCCTTGTCCTTTGCTTTCTTTTGCCCTTTTTTTGTGGCCTGATAAGGTATAGCCATGGTGCCTATCAGGTTCATACCCGCTGCTGCCTTTTTATAATAAAAAGCGGCTTCGTAATAATCTTTATTACGGAAGGCCCTATCGCCGAGAGTGCGGGTATTATCACCGCTGAACTGCGCAAAGGCAGGCAACAACAGGCAGGTAGTAAATAATGTTATCAATAATCTTTTCATACGGATTGGGGTATTTAATTACAACCTCGGACAAATTGGTTCTGGCCCTTGTATACGTCTGCGGAAAACGTAGCTCAATGACAACTCTATACCCCCCCTGCTGTTGGTAGCTGTATTCAGCGCCGATGTATTAAAATCGTAACTCGCACCGATTATTAAACTGTTTACATGATAGCCCACATTGGCAATAGCGGCATCATTTACACGATACATAGCTCCCAGTATTAAGCCATTATCATTAACCAGCTTCAGTTCAGTATAAGCGCCGAATGCTTTTATCTCGTTCTTATTTTGTCGTACATAAATAGCATGTGGTATCAGATCGAACGATTCACCGGCCATAATGCGCACACCCGCGTGTATATTGTAGCGTAATGGCAATTTGCTATTCAACCCCTCTGTGGCAAACGGGTCTTTGCTGCGGGTAAGATGCGCTACGCTTACCCCACCGAAAAAATTAGCTGTGTTTGATGGATCGCCATCGTAATAGAAAACACCTGCACTGGCATCAAACACCATGGCATTGCTGCTGCTAAAATTTTCGAAGCTGGGCAAGTTTGGGTTATAGCCTGTCGAAGGATCATACTGACTACCCAATTGCAGGCGGTTCATATCAAAGCTGCGATTGATGACACCCGCCTGCACACCGAAGTTGAGACGTTTGTTACCATCAGTTGATATTGGAATACCATACCCGAAGGAGCCATAAGCGGCGAAGTAGTTAAACCCCGCTGAGCCTGCTGCCTGATTGATGATGTTAAGGCCTACGCCTACTTTTTCAGTCGGGCGGTAGTCAACAGATACGGCTCCGGTACGATAAGGGTCGCCAATACTTGCCCATTGGTTTTTAAAGTTGGCATTCACCCGCAGGTCGCCGTTTATCACTCCGGTTAATGCAGGGTTAAGCCATAGAGGATAGGCGTAATACTGCGAAAAATGAGGATCTATTTGTGCGTGTAAGCGGCTTACTGCTCCGAACAGGAGCAGTAAAGCCATAGTGCTGATTAGTTTTTTCATCTTAGTAGAGTGATAGTTCCTTTTTTGTTTACTTTCTGACCGTCGTTGGTTACGGCATCCAAATAATATACATATACGCCTACCGGCAAACGGTTGCCCTTATAGGTGCCATCCCAGCCATTCCCCTGGTTGTTTGACCGGAAGATCAACTCACCCCATTGGTCGTATACATAGAAGTTCATTGATTTAATAATGCTGCCGTAAACCAGCAGTATATCATTGTTACCATCACCATTTGGTGTAAAGGCATTTGGTACAAATATTACCGAGCCAAGGCCTGTGGTTAAGGTGAGAGCATCAGAGTTGGCGCTTTGCAGACATGATACGCTGCCAACGGCTCTCACTATAGCGGTAACGGATGTATTTGGCTGCATGTCGTTTACAGTGTAATTAAGCACGTTACCAACAGGCATAAATGAGCTGCCGTTATCAATACTGATTTCGTAGCCTGTTGCACCGCCTACGGATGTCCAGTTAAAGGTTACCGACGTATTGGTAATGGCACCTGCGGACAGTTGCGGCCTTTGCAGCGCTTCTATCACATTCACCTGTACTGCAGTGCGCGTTGCTGATGTACATCCGCCTGCATTTTGTGCTTCTGCGTAATAAGTACTACTTGTTGTAATAGTGCTTGTTGTATAGCTGCTGCCGGTAAACAATGGTGTACCACCTGTTGCGCTGGCATACCACCTGATGCTGCCACCTGCGCTGCTGGTTGCAGTGAGGGTAGCTGTGCTGCCCGGACAAACTGATACGTTGGCTGCGCTTACTTGAGGAGCTTCAGGAGATGGGGCTACCGTAACCGTAATTGATGTACGGGTAGCAGATGTACAGCCACCGTTGGTATTTTCAGCTTCTACATAATAGGTGGTTGTTGTAGTAAGTGCCCCTGTTGTAAAACTGGTACCGGTAAATATTGCTGTACCGCCTGTAGCGCTGCTATACCAGCGGTAAGTAAGCCCGGCAACAGGGTTTTGTATGTTAAGTGTGGCTGTAGTACCCTCGCAGGTTGCAGCGTTGCTTGCATTTGCTACTACCGGAGCACCTGGTGCGGGCTGAACAGTTACTTTCGCTTCTGTCAGCGTTGTGCTGCTGCATCCGGCTGCGTTGGTGGCAGATACGTAGAATGTTGTATTACTGTTCACTGGGGCGGTTACATAAGTTCCGCCTGTAAACAACAGTGTAGTCTGCGCGGGCGAATCATACCAGCGGTAAATGATACCAGTCTGTGGCGAGCTTACCGAAAGTGTAGCTGTAGCGCCTGTACAAACCATAACATTAGCATTGGTAAGCGTTGGCGCAGCCGGAGGTGCCGTTACATTTACGGTAATAGCTGTGCGTGACGATGATGCGCAACCATTTGAATTAGCAGCCTCCACATAATAAGTGCGGTTTGCATTCAGTGCCGGTGTGGTATAGCTTGTACCTGTAAATACAGCTGTCCCTCCTGTGGCTGCAGTGTACCAGCTATATACCAATCCAGCTTGCGGATTCTCCACATTTAGCGTAGCTGATGAACCGGTACAAACTCCATTTACTCCGCCGTCAATCTCCACTTGAGGCTCGTCCGGCACAGGGCTAACGGTAACTGTTATTGCCGTACGTGTATCAGAGGTACAACCACCGTTATTGTTTGAAGCCTCTACATAATATGTGATAGTTGCAGTAAGCGCGCCGGTGGTATAAGTTGTACCGGTAAATACTGGATTTCCGCCGGTTGCACTGGTATACCAGCGATAGGTTTCGCCCGCATCCGGATCCTGTACATTAAGCGTAGCTGTATTACCCTCACAGGTAGCAGAAGTGCTGGCATTTACAACTACCGGTGCCGATGGTGACGGCTGTACAGTCACTTGGGCGGCTGTTAAAGTACTGCTACTGCATCCTGCTGCGTTAGTTGCTGATACATAAAAGGTAGTATTGCTGCTTATCGGACCGGTTGTGTAAGTCGCACCGGTAAATAGCAGTGTGGTTTGAGCAGGCGAATCATACCAGCGGTATGTAATGCCTGCCTGCGGCGAATTGATAGATAAAGTAGCCGAAGCGCCGATGCAAACGCTCACATTATTGCTGGTAAGCGCAGGTGCCGGCGGTAAGGCTGTCACATTCACGGTGATAGATGTACGTGCGGATGAGGTGCAATTGCCTGCATTGGCAGCCTCTACATAGTAAGTTCGGCTGGCATTAAGTGCAGGTGTAGTAAAGCTTGCCCCGGTAAATACGGGTGAACCACCTGTAGCAACGGTATACCAGCGGTATACTAAGCTTGCTTGCGGATTCACCACATTTAGCGTAGCAGACGAGCCGGCACATACGCTGCTGCCGCCGCCATCAATCTCAACTTCCGGCTTTTCGGGCACAGGCAGTACGGTGATCTGAGTTTGTGTACGGCTGCTGCTTGCGCAGTTACCGTCGTTTACAGCTTCTACATAATAAGTAGCATCCGCAGTCACATTATTCACGGTGTAGGTTACGCCGGTAAATACCGGAGTAGCCGCAGTATTGGTAGTATACCAGTTATAAGTAATGCCCGCAACCGGATTGGTAACGCTGAATGTAACACTACCTCCATTACATACCTGGCTGCTGGTAGCGCTAAGTGTTGGCGATGCAGGCAGGTCGTTCACGGTTATATTTACGGCCCGGCGTCCTCCATTGTTTACACAGCCGCTCGCAGTGTTGGCTGCTTCAACGTAGATGGTAGTATTAGCAGTAACAGCATTGGTGTTATAAGTGTTACCGGTAAATAATGCTGTGCCACCAGTTGCAGCAGCATACCAGCGATATGTTACACCAGCTTCCGGATCAAGTACTGCCAGGGTTGCTGGGCTTCCAGCGCAAACTTCCAAATCAGCAGATACAACATCTGGCATTGCCGGGCGCTGGTTTACAGTTACAGTTGCCACCGTACGCGCTGCGCTGGTACAGTTACCATTGCTTAATTCAGCATAATAAGTTGCATTGGTAATCGGTGATACGGTATAGCTTGCCCCTGTAAATAACAAGGTGCCGCCGGTTGCTGCATTATACCAGCGTACGGTTGAACCGTTGGCATTGGTAACATTAAAGGTTACACTTTCGCCGGAGCATATCTCAGCGCTGTTTTGTGAAAGTACCGGGTTAGCTGGCGTTTCGGTCACATTTGCCGTAGCCGCCACACGGTTCGGATTAGCGCAATTGTTGGATTGCCTTACACTTTCTATATAATAAGTAGTATTTGCTGTAAGATCACCGGTGGTAAAGGTGGTTCCGGTGAATACCGGTGCGCCTCCGGTTGGTGTAGTGTACCAGCGATAAATAACTCCTGCTCTTGCGTTAGCTACAGTGAATGTTGCTTTGCTGCCTTCACATATATTGACAGTGCTCGCGTCAAGCTGCGGCAATTCTACATGTTTGGTAGCGTAATAAATATTGAGCGTATTGAATACTGATGCAACAACGCTGTTCAGTCGCACTTCAATGCGGTCGTAATTATTACCGGGAACGAATTTGATGATAGCCGTTTGATTGCCTGATAACAATTGTATCCTTATCAAGCTATTGTTTAAGGCGGTTCTGTCACCATTATAAGTGGTGCCATTGTATGATGCAATCTGAATACGTTGGAGCACACCGACTGACGCCAACGATGCAGGTACGCTTATTTTCACGGCAACGGTATCGCCTTTAACGCCACCATCACCGAAGGTTAGCGTTTGAGCAACATAAGAACCCAGAACTGCTACCGGCAGGTTAAGCTGGCTGAAGTTGGCCGTATCGGCATCAACAGCATTGTTGTCACCCGTAACGCTGCAGCCAATACACGCCAGTCCGCCATTAACATCAGTGGTCTGTGTAGATGCGAAGTCACAATCAGTATTAAATATAGGGTTAACGGTCACAGTAACCGGGGTGCGTTGCGCGCTTGTACATCCGGTTGATGATAAGCGAGCTTCAACATAATAAGTAGTGGTTGATGATAATGCAGGCGTGGTAAAGGTAGCGCCGGTGTGTACAGGTGAGCCGCCTGTTGCCGTACTATACCACAGGAATGTTACACCCGCCGTGGTAGATGTAGCAGTAAGCGTCGCTCTTTCTCCAGCAGCAACTTGGCCGCCGGTAGGGTTAACCGTTACTGTTGGGTTTGCCGGTAGCGGGTTAACGTCAACTACGGCTGCGGCACGGGTTGCACTGGTGCAGTTACCCGCTACTGCTTCAACATAATAAGTTCTGTCGGCAGTAAGTGCTGGTGTGGTGAATTGCGCACCGGTGAATACAGGTGTGCCGCCAGTAGCACTGGTATACCATCTGAAGGTAACGCCAGGTTGCGTAGATGTGGCAGACAACACTGCTGATGAGCCGGAACAAGTCGCCACAGGGGTTTGTGATACTTGCGGCACTAATGGTGTTGCAGTAACGTTAGCGGTTACTTTGGTACGAGTGATGCTCTGGCACTGACCTGCCGCTGCCTCCACATAGTAAGATGTGGTTGCGGTAAGTGCCGGTGTAGTAAATTGTGCACCTGTAAACACCGGTGTGCCGCCGGTTGCAGCGGTATACCACCTGAAGGTAACGCCGTTTACAGCTTGTGCTGTAAATGTGGCTGTTTCCCCTGAACAGATGGTTACATTGGCATTATTAACTACCGGCGCATCAGGTGTGGTGGTTACTGTTACATTAACGGGCGTACGCACAGTCTGGGCGCAATTGCTGGCGGTACGGCTTGCCTCGGCATAATAAGTGGTATTTGCATTCAATACCGGAGTATTAAATACATTGCCGGTAAATACAGGCGAACCACCGGTTGGCTGTGTATACCAGCGTACGGTAACATAATCCGGCACTGTAGCAGTAAGTGTTGCCTGCGAGCCTTCGCAAGTGGTAACATTTGCGGCGTTGATTACCGGGGCTGCTACCGATTGCGATGCACCATAAATATTCAAAGAATTTAATACACCGGCTACCGCAGAGTTCAGGCGTATCTCCACTTTATTGAAATTACTGCCCGCCTTAAATGCCACCCTGAACCTGCTGGTGCCGCTGATTAATCGTATTGATAACAATGAGCCGTTTACCGTGAAGCGATCGTTATTATAAGTGTTACCATTATAAGTAGCTATCCTGATACCCGACAGCACTGTGACATCCGCTAACGAACCGGGAGTGCCAAGCTCAACTATCACGCTGTCTCCTGCCCTGCCTGTGTTGGCAAAAGTTAAAGTTTGCTGCGCATATGCATTTAGCAAACCAACCGGAACGTTGATTCTAGAGAAGGTGTTCAGGTCACCATCTACAGAACCACCGGCGTTGCTCACACTGCAGCCAAGGCAAATCACACCGTTGATGTCTGTTGTCTGGCTTATGGCTGCATCACAAGGCACAGGGTCTACATCAGAAGCATTCACCGTGATAACGCCTGATGCCCTATTAGGTGAGCGTGCCCCTGTTGCAGGTATCACCGCCTCGGCATAGTATGTTGTGCCATTGAAAACTGCCGGCGTATTAAATACCGCACCGGTGTAAATGCTGGTACCGCCGGTTGGCGTGGTATACCAGTTAAATACAGCCCCCGGTGTATTAGAAGATGCAGTTAATGTAGCCGATTCGCCGGCATTTACGGCCTGTGTGGCAGGGGTTACTGCTACGGTAGGTATAACCACGGCGTTAACTGTAACCGGTACTACCGTACGGTCAGGGTTTACACAACTGCCTGTGGCTGCCTCGGCGTAGTAAGTTGTATTATCAGAGAGCGCCGGCGTGGTGAACGTATTACCTGTAAACACAGGGGTGCCGCCGCTTGCCTGGGTATACCAGCGTATGGTAACGTTATTTATCGGCGCGACGGTAAACGTAGCGGTCTGACCACTGAAAATAGTTGCACTTGGCGGATTAACGACTGGTTTGGCCGGTGGGGTGTTTACCAACACCTGTACCGGTGTGCGGGTGCTGCCTGTGCAATCGTCACGTACGTTTTCTACATAGTAAGTAGTGTTGGCATTTAGCTCGGGCGTAGTAAAATTGGTGCCGGTATATACCGCAGTACCGCCTGTTGGCACAGTGTACCAACGGAATGTACCACCTGCAGGCGCCGTGATATTGATCTGCGCAGTGCTGCCTGCACAAATTTCTGGCGCTGCGGGATTGAATACCGGGGTTGGATATTGCTGTATAGCATAATAAACCTGCAAAGAGGTAAGCAGACTTGCCACACCTGAGTTTAGGCGGATGCTTACCCTATCATAATTGCCGGTTGCCGGTACTGATATAGCGTATCTTCCATTACCACCTAACAACCGCACTTTTACCAAAGCATTATCAACGTTATATCTAACTACTTCGGTAGTGCCGTTGTATAGTGCTACCTGGATATTACCTGCAACGTTGGCATCTGCCAGGCCAACCGGGCTTTGTACCACTAAACGCACGGTATCACCGGTAAAGCCTGGCTTTTGGAATTGCAGTTCCTGTTCGGCATAACCACCAAGCAAGCCGGCAACCACAGTAATGGTAGAAGCGGTGGTGGTATCGGCGTCAACCGCGTTGTTACGGCTGGTTACGCTGCATCCTATACATAAACCACTAATATTGCTCGATTGCTGATTAGCAAATACACATGGCGAGTTGTTATCGGCCGCTACGCTGATGGTTACCGCAGTGCGGGCCGCTGATGGGCAGCCGGCAGCGTTAACACCTTCTACATAATAAGTTGTATTGGTATATAAGGCAGGTGTAGTGTATGTAACCCCTGTAAACACCGGTGTAGCCGCTGCTTCCGAAGTATACCAGCGGTAGGTAATACCTGTTTGGGCGTTACTCACAGTAATAGTTGCCGTTTGGCCTGCGTTAATTGTTAAATTATTTGTCGCCAATACCGGGTTAGCGGGCAGCGCACTGACGGTAGCTGTCGCCTGGGCACGCTGGGCGCTCGTACAACCCGTGACGTTCTCCGCTTCCACGTAATAATTGCGGCTTGCAGTGAGTGCCGGAGTTGTAAAGCTTGTGCCCGTGAATGCTGGTGTACCTCCTGTAGCCGCGGTATACCACCGATATATCACGCCGTTTACCGGAGATGCTATAGTAAACGTAGCTGCATCACCGCGGCAAACCGTTACTGTGGCATCAGTAAGTGAAGGATTTGCAGGCAACGGACTGATAGTAGCCGTTACTGCAGTACGCGTTGCACTAACGCAGGTTCCACCGGCTACAGCCTCGGCATAATAGGTTGTGTTTGCTGTTAAGGCCGAAGTTGTAAAAGTATTACCTGTAAAAACAGGGGTGCCACCAGTTGCCGCGGTGTACCACCGCACACTAACACCGGCTATGCCCTGCGCCGTGAACGTTGCTTGCTGGCCAGGGCAAACGGTTACCTCACTGTTAGCAATTACAGGTGCTGCGGGTATTTGGTTGACGATGATATTCACCGGCGTACGTTCCGACTGATCGGTACAGCCTGGGCGTGATGCAGCTACATAATAAGTAGTGCCGGCATTAAGCACAGGTGTGGTGAATGATGAACCGGTAAATATAGGCGTGCCGCCGCTTGCCGCCGTATACCACGAAAATGTAGTATTGGCTGCGCCTGTTGCAGTAAGGGTAACTGAGCTACCTGCACAAGCCTGCACATTACCAGCCACCGGATCGTCACCGATGCTGATAACCGGGCGCGGAATAAGTTTTTCTGCTTCGTGTAAATTGAGGCTTGACAGTACGTTGGCAATGCCACCGCCTAAGCGCAGTTGCACGCGGTCAAAAACCTTTGTTGGTGCATACGTAACCACCACACGCCGTCTGCCATTGTTAAGATCAAGCAACCGTACAGACAATAGTGCCGATGACAGCAATTGCGTGTCGTTATTATCGGTGTTACCTAAAAAGGTGGATACGCCAATACGAGTGAATACACCGGCATCGACAAGTGCCTGAGGGATCGATAGAGTTAACCTTACCGAATCACCAATTGCCGACGGCGTTTGATAAATAATAGTTTGCTGAGCATATGCCCCTACCGCCCCAACACCCGCATTTAAGGTAGATGCTGTATTGATGTTACCGTCTATAGCATTTCGTGGGTTTACAACACCACCTACATCGGCGCCTAAATTGAGCAGGCCTGCAGAGATGCCGTGCAGTTCATCAACCGCTGCATTACAAGCCGCCGGTCCGTTACCGTTAAAGTAAGCATCATAAACGTAAATGCTGCTTAGCACGCCTGCCAAACCGCCGTTAGGGGTTATACGTATGCGGTCATACGGCTGGGTAGGCGTTATTCCTACATCCAACTGGTTGTTATTGCTCAGCGCGCTTAAAAGCGTAGCAGCTGAGTACGACGGGCTTGCGGGCGAGTTGCCGTTGTAGGCTCTTAAGGTTATACCACCCAATGCTGTTAAGTCGAGCAGGTTATCACCTGTGCCCAGCTTAACCCTTACCTCCGTATTAGCCGCAGGTTTGGTTCCGGTAAAAATAAGTTCCTGATAAGTACTCGCAGCCAAGCCTACCGTCACATTGATTTGTGAGTAGGTTTGCGTGTTGCCGTCAGCTGCGTTGCCGGCGTTGACTACTGTGCAATTTACGCATAGCAAACCTGAACGGCCGGTACGCTCGTCATCGGCGTAAATACGCTGCGCATAAGTTTGTAGTGTTACACATAATAACAGGCACAAAGCAATACTGCACCTGCGGATAAAGGTAAAGATGCTCATAGAAGGTGTTTTAGGTAATGTATCGGTTAAGGCTAAATTACGCTCCCAATACAGATATGTTCCAAAACACTTCGTTCACTTACAATAATATTTCTCGCTTCTGTTCAGTGCATCTGTACTTTATTCATTCTATTCACTTAAGGTGTATATGTTCTTAAAAAGCAACCAGGTTTTCTTATTTTGACAAAATTTCACAGATAGTTTGTTCATTTTATTCACAAGAAATATGTTAAAAACCGCCAGGAGTAGAACATCGTACGTACATTATCAAACGGTTAATAAACCGTGAACCAATTATAACCAGACCTAAATATTACATGTATGAATGTGTACTACCCACACTTTGTAGAGGAGTTGAAAAAGTGTGTTATGGCAACTGCGGGCTTTATTAATATTGCCCCATGCGATTGCCGTACTATTGCCGCTTTAATAACCCTCAAAACTAAACACCAGGTAAGCGAGACCACGATCAAGCGTATCTATGGCTTTGCCTACAGTAAATTTAAGCCGTCTTTGTATACAATCGATGCCATGGCTGCCTATTGCGGGTACCAGGGTTGGACAGATTTTTACACCAAGCAGAAAAACGACCATGCAAATACTGGTAATCCCGCTTGGGAATCCTTAAAAAACCAGGCAGAAAAGTTCACCAATTTTACCCAGCAGGCATTAAAAAACCGCTCAGGCATCCCCTATCATCTTACGATAAAACGCCGTTTTCTGGACGAACACATGGACGCGTTTTTAAGCGATGATAAGTACACGGCTACTATTATTTCGGCACCTGCAGGTTACGGAAAAACTCTTGCACTATGCCATTGGATTGATGAGCGTTTGGACCTTAACGCTCAAAACAGCGATGGTGATATCATCCTGTTCTTTAGTAGCAGCGCCATGATAAACCTGTTTTTAAGCGGCCGTGACATAAATGAGTGGTTGTTAGGACTTATGGGGTACTCCTCTGATAATGAAATTGCGTCGCTCGTAAACGAAAAGAAAAACACACGTAGTCGCTTTTTGCTGATCATAGACGGACTAGACGAGCATTCATTTAAAACTGATCTGTTTAAAAACATGATAGATCAGTTGATCAATATTTTGGCTTTATACCAGGATTATAAATGGTTTAAACTGGTAATTACCATGAGGGCAGCTTCATGGATAAATTGCAGGCACGAGTTTGAAAACGGCGTGCATGAATGCTTTCTTGGCTATGTGTCAGAAGAAGATCCTGCAGCAAATGTACCCTTATTCAGTCTCAGCGAAATAAAACAATTGAGCTACCGGATAAACCCCGAGGCTACCGTACCGGCTGATGTCGATGTGATCACCAAATTTAGCCATCCCTTGTATTTTCAATATTACTACAAAAACCATAAGGATCATTTTGCTCTGAACCTGGTTGATCGTGTTTGTATTTATGAGTTGATCAGCAACTTTATACTAAACAAGGTTTATCTGGGCAACAATTCAGCGGAAAAAGTGATGTTCCTGAGCGGGCTCACCGAATTAATGGATATAAAAAACAGTGTTTACCATGTGAGCAAAATCAAAGCCAATGCACTTATTAAACAGCATCATCATGCCTATCGCGACCTAATAGCAATTGGCTTTATACGAGAGGTAAACAACAGCAACGAACTGGTTTATCATGTAAACATCCAATTCACCAATAACGATTTTTTAGAGTATACAATTGCCAAAAAACTGTTGCTGGATAACAATTACAAGTTTGATACAGCGCTTGTAGAAAAGATAAACTACCTTTTTGAGGAAGACGATGATATTAAATTGCATATACTTAAATGGACTATCATTTACCTCATCAAAAGCGATCAGCTAAACAGCCTGAAGTACGTAGCCGGCGTAAAATTTTCAGTACCACAGAAGGTGAGGCTGGTGTCCTTCCTGGCAGAACTGTTAGAAAAAGAATGCATAGGGCAAGCAGGCAGCGGATCCGCACGGGCTTACATTCAACAAAACTGTGTTAAGGATCTTTTTGATTATTTTGTTGAGCCGCAGTTTATTGAGCCTCCGTACGAGAAAACGCTCATCATCCTGAGTAGATTTGACCTCACCCCTCCTCAAAGAATGACGGTTTACTTAAGCCTCTCGCTTATAGCCATTATTCAGCTGGACATGCCCAAATTGGAAAAGCACATCTCTGCAATAAAAAATCTCAACGATAAAAATGCAGCTATGCTGTTCATTAACCCTGTATCTTGCCTGGATTTTGTTTACCAGTTCCTTCGGTACGGCATTGTAAATCACCAGTTTTTAAAAGAACTCACGCGTTTCAGCTTTAGCACGCCGGGCACAAGGCGCTTAGCTTTTACATCGGCAGACAACATTATGTGCATGTTAACCGGTTACGCAAGCCTACTGAGCACCAATACTTTTAAAACCTTAAGATTTATTAAACGCCTTGAAAACGAACCGGGTTATGATACCGCAGTGCCGCCTTATATTCGTTTTTTTATAGAAGCGCTGAAAGTTGACCGATATGCTGTTTTAAACAGAATAGATACTGCAAATAAGCTGTATAAAAAGTTGGTTAAAAACACCATAGCTGATGCCTCCAACGCCACACCGGCAATTGCTATATTATTGGAAATGGAAAAAACCAAAATGGCGACTATTAACAAACATTTGGGCGAACAGCAGGAAGCGCTTAATAAATTTAAAAACCTTACCGAAGATACTGTCTATTGCTTACCGCAAATTATGTTATACCACTTCTTACTATATGGGCAACCGGATAACGATCTCCTTAACAACCATGAGAAAGAATTGCAGTACAAATTACTACGGTGCCTGCGCAGGTGCGGAATTAATGAGTCTGCATTTCTTGGTGCAGTATTGAATTAATGTGCGTTAATCATCTACTATTGCAGTTTGTTGATTACCGGATATTTTTCCTGATCCTGCTTAGCGACTGTTGAGTGATACCGAGATAAGAAGCTATTTGTGAAAGTGGAACGCGATTCAGGAGACCTGGAAACTGTTCGATAAAAGACAGATAACGTGTTGTTGCGTCTTCCGATACCAAAGGGCTCCTTCGCTCTATGGTTTTCAATAAACAGTTTTTAAGTATCAGTCCTGTGATAGCATCCCAACCTACAACGGTATTACCTATTTCGTCCCAGTCCTTTTTGGAGAAAATGAGAAATTCGCAATCAGTAACTGCCTGTATGTATTCAGATGCCACAACTTGGGCCTCAAATCTTTGCTGATCTGAGACAAAATTATTTTCCTCTATAAATGAGTGAGTTATTTCTTCGCCTTTGTTGTTGTAATAGCAAAACCGTACTACGCCCTGTAGAATGAATCCTACATAACGCGGCACTTTCCCAGCCTCAGAAAAATATTCCTCTTTTTTGAGTTCCAGTTTTTTTGCTTTGCCGGTTATAAAATCTATTTGCTGCTTATTTAAGTTACCAAACTGCAGTATGTAGTTTACAAACTCTTCCATTCGTTAAATTTCGCCATAATCAATCAGAGTTTTTTTACCATTTGGTAAAAAACACCGCTTTAATCAACAATACGTCATACCCATTGTATTCAATTTAAACTCAGGCATTTTTAAGGGAATCATACAAGCTACAAACATAAATATCAATGAAAAATAAAACCATTTTTATTACAGGGGCGTCAACCGGTATGGGAAAAGCCACAGCGAAGTTCTTTCATAAAAAGGGATGGAACGTGATCGCTACCATGCGTAGCCCTGAAAAAGAAACAGAACTAAACGAACTGGATAACGTCACCCTGCTGCCGCTTGACGTTACCGATCTACAACAAATAGAAAATGCCGTTGCCAAAGCAATAGAGTTAGGCCCGGTTGATGTGGTATTCAATAACGCCGGCTATGGGTTAATGGGTGCTTTAGAGGCGTTAAGCGATGAGCAAATTGTAAAGGAAATTAATACTAATTTATTGGGCGTGATACGGGTTACCCAGGCCTTTATACCTCATTTCAGAGAACGAAAAAGCGGCGTGTTTATAAGCACTACCTCAATGGGTGGCCTTTTGGCGTTCCCTTTACATTCTATATATCATGCTGCAAAGTTTGGCGTGCAGGGCTGGTCAGAAGGGATGTCATATGAGCTTGGCCTGCACAATATCCGTATCAAAACGGTAGCGCCGGGAGCAGTTTCAACTGATTTTCTGGGGCGTTCATTAGATAAGGCATTGCAACCTGCTTATAAGGAATTGGAAGATAAGCTGTTTGCTACTACAGAAAGCATGATGTCTAAAGGTGTGCCGCCTGAAAAAGTGGCTGAGGTTGTATATGAAGCAGCTACAGATGACAAAGATCAGGTTACTTATGTGGCTACTGATGATGCCAAAGCAGCCTATGCACGACGACTGGAAATCGGAGCCGAAGAGTCAAGAAAGGAAATCCGGAAACAAATATTGGGTTAGCTATAAAATGCAGACAGCGCTCCTGATGAAGCGCTGTCTGTTATAATGATCTTAAGAAATGCGGAATACATTAACCGCTATATCTGTATTACTTATTACTTTAAAGAATACAGCAACGATAACCGAAGGGTATTATCAATCGGGCTGCGGCTTTTTGTGGATATCAGGTACGAAAAGTCGAATTGCAGCACATTGTACCTGAAACCTGCACCAGCGGTTACGTAACCTACGTTGTAGTCAGACGGAGCGGCGAAATAACCCGTCCGCAAGGCAAAAATGTGGTTGTACCAATATTCAAGGCCTGTACCCACCGAAAGGTTCAACGGTGAAAATGATTTACCGATGGCTGTTGGCAAACTCATATCCGCATCGGCATTGTTTGGTATAAGCAGTTTGTTAAAATCAACAGACCATGCCAGTGTATTATTCTCTGCAACCTTAAACTCGGCTGTGCCACCTATTTTAAGATTGGCCGGCAAAAAGGCTCTTTGCATACCATAATCGATCTTTGTACCCAGGTTTGAAAGGTTTACACCCAACGCCAATTTAGTGTCTTTGCTAAAAAGTGTCACATTGTCTTTGAAGTACAGGCCTACGGTAGCGGCTACGGCGTTACCGGGTTTCAGGTCGAGGTTATTGTAGGTCCCGGAACCCATTGACGACCGGACGTACATTGCAGATAATGACATGGAAAAGTTTTCGCTCATCTTACGGATGTATGCCACATCTAAGGCCAGTTCATTGGCGCGGTATTGCTGTAAAAGTTCACCATAGTCATTAGTGAAATCTACATCACCAAGCGAAAAGTATTTGAATGATGCAGCTATGGTTTGCCTTTCATCAATCACGCTATAGCCCGACAGGAATGCCATATAGGCATCCTTTACGCCAAGGTTGCGAAACCAAGGGGTATAGCTCAGGCTAAATGCAGTGGTATCAGACGTAAATGCCAGTTTGGCTGCGTTATGATAAATGGCGTTAGGATCGGCGTCTGCAGAGGTAGCAGCACCTACATCACCCATAGCGGCAGCCCGCGAGTCGGGCACGATATTAAGAAATGGCACTGCCGTTGAGTTGGTATTTTGTGCAAACAATTTACTGCTCACAAACAATAGCAACAGGATATAGTAAAGCTTTAGGAAATTACCTTTCATTATACTTGTTTTTACGGGAAAGTATGGCCGGCCCCAAGGCCGGCCACTCATTTACTGTTTAATTAACTTTTGAGTGATGCTGTCTTCATTGTTAAGAGACAAGCTGTAGAAATAGATACCAGGCGTCATTCCTGACATGTTGAACTCTACTTTGTGTTTACCAACGTTCTGATTGGCATCCACCAGCGTACGCAATACCCTGCCAGATACATCAAATACTCTTAAGAGCACTTTGCCATTCTTTGGCAACAGGTACTCAATAGTAGTAGTAGTTGCCACCGGATTAGGGTACGCCTGCAGATTTTTGTCGCTACCAGTTATAACTTTAAGCAATAGCGGTGCGCTTACTGTGCCGCCTGCTCCATCGCTAACGTTGATGGTTATAGACGCATCACCAACTTTTACCGGTGTTATGGCAAGTTCGTTCTGCTGTACCTGTAATCGTGCAATGGTGCTGTCATTAATTGCTGTAGTAAAATGCAATGTATCGCCATCCGCATCTGTAAAGTATTGGCCGAGGTTTATCTGCTTCACACCGTCGGCAATATTAATAACCAATGAGCCTGGCTCAGTGATCATAACCGGTAATGTATTATTCTTTATTACAGCGTTGACCACCAATGTATCGGCTCCACCCTGACCGTCATCAGCAATAATATTTACTGCCGTAGTGCCTGCTTTTAATGGATTAAAGACAAACTCATCGCCAGCGGTCGTAACCTGTAACAGCGTATTATCAGCTACCACAAACTTATATGTTAAAGCGTCAGCGTCGGCATCGCTGAACCATGGCGCCTGTTTAACACGGTAAATATTGCCCGTGCGCAGCGATACTTGTTGAGTGGCTATTGCTACCGGTGGCCGATTATTGTTGAGCACCTCTACTTTTAATTTGTAAATTGTAGCATGCTGATAAGCGTCAGTAGCTTTTACGTCAACGGTGTAACTACCTGCATCTGTGTAACCGGGTTTAAGGGTCAACTTCAGGGTACTATCTGCAGCCTGCATGGTGAGCCATGCAGGTGCATTAGCCAAGGTATAGGTTATTTTATCTTTTTCCGAATCGGATGCCTGTAAAGCTATAGTGGTATCACGATTTTCTTTAATACTTACCTGATTGCCGGCAGGTATTTTAATGAATACCGGCGCCTGGTTAAGCTGCAGCGTTACCGCCACTGCATCACGGTTGCGCACAGGGTCGTTACCATTTACTATAACCTGCGCTTTATTTTCTGGCTTTTGAGTATTGGCTGCTGTAAACTTTACGTTAATCACTTTTTTACCACCGTTAGCCACCGTTCCTTTTAAAGGTGAGGTTAAATTAACCCAGGCGATGGCCTCGTGCTTATCCTCTATGGCTTTAACCATATAGGCTGATTTATCAAGACCGTCCTGCGTAGCCAGGTCAACCCACATCCAGTTAAGCTCATCAAAGAAGTAAAACGTGTCATGCAATGGTTCAGCCAAGGTGGCAACCCCCTGCGGATACTGCACGCCAAGCGGGTAGTTAATCAGCACAAAGAATTTTTCGTTTGGATAGATTTTCTTGGTTGCCGACAAAGTAAATGTTTCAAACGAGCCCTTATCAGGTACGCTGCGCTGTACCTGGAAACGCTGTGTATGTATGCGTTGAGCAGTGTAAATGTCTTCACCTGCCCAAATTTCCACATTAACAGCCGCCGACGGAATATTATCCAGCATCATGTAAGTTTGCACTTTAGATAGGTTAAAGCCATCATTGCCTGCTACAAACGCAGTAGCTGTCCAAAATGCTGCGCCTACACCCATCCCTAAAAATCCATCTGTACTGGTGGCATTGTCATGCTCAAGCACACTGGCAGCAGTACCCGGTACGTTGTTGATAATACGGCTGTAAAAGCTATCACGTGGAGTTGCTTTCCTTACAAGTTTGTACGGCTGAGCAGTACGTTTCTTGGTCTCAGTCGCGAAAGCCGTTTCTACATCGCCCGTGGGCTGTTCGTCTTCCCGCTCGTATTTTATACTGAGGTCATACTTCAGTTCTGAGCGGCCTTTTGTGTTATCAATAGTGAAAGATTTATTCACTATTGCCGAAGCGGTATTAGCCTGGGCAATAAGGCTCTTTTCATAAACAGACATTACCGGCGGATAAGCCACCCGGCCCAGTATTTTCACAGGTTTTGTTTGAGCATTACCGTTTATAGTAAGCGTAGTATTAAAGTTTACCGGCTTGCTGCCATCTACAACCACACGGAACAGTGCTGTCTCGTTAGGAATTACTGTTAAAGATTCGCCAGGTAAAACATTGCGTACCGGTGTCCAAACAGTGTCTAACATATAATTGCTTTGCACCTCTTCGCCAAATTCCACTTTAAGGGATGTGTTGCTGCCCAGCACCATATCTTTGATGATGAAAGGTGCGTTACCCGTATTAACAATATCAAAGTAAGTGTAGCTGGTTCCACTTCCAGACCCTATCATCACCGTGCCTACATTAATTGTATCTGGCATGCTTACCAGCGGCGTGCCTTTAACTGACAGCGATACAGGTATAAGGATGTTCGGTTTTGAAGGGGTATTGTTTTGTAAAGCGAGTTTAGTTTTGTATTCACCCGCGCTCAACGTTGTGGCATCAAATTTTAAATCATAAGCTTTTGACTGCCCAGCCGGGATACTTAATTTATAAGATGGGGTGAATGCGACAGCCAGCTTGTTGATAATGAATTCCTTATCACGGGACAATTGCAAACCGCTTGTACCATCATGGTTTTCAATACCAACCAATGGTCTGCTGATCCACAGATCTACACCCCACTGGTCGCCTACACCGTTATACTGAAACTTGAAAGTTCCATTTTTGTACAGTACGATCTGGAAGGAAATATTTCCTCCTGCGAATGCTGAGCTGGATATAAAATTCTCGTAGGAGACAACCACTTTATCCTCAAAGAATTTATAGAAAATACCTGAAGATGCCTTTGGTGCTGTATAGTCTATACCGCCGCCAATAAAGCAGGGAGCGAGATAGGTATTAGGGGCATCAGGCGTCGGAATATCCGGTGGGCCAAAGCGCATACCTTCAGGGATAGTATCAGTGAAGGATACTGCACCAGACCAAAGACTAATAAATAACTTTTTATATTTCTTACCGTAATATTCAAATTCAAAAGGTAAATCGATGGTCTTTGATGCATCCGGCGTGTTAGAGCTGTAATCCAACCGAATGCCCTGTTTTATCAGATCTATCCACTCAAACTTTGGCCCATCGGCGCTACGGCTATCTGTCCAGCTGTAAGCAGGTGCTGCTTTAGTATCCTTTTTGTCATACAAAGTAAGCCAATGTGCAGCCGCAGGTATCACCTCCAGCGTGGCCTTTCCGGCACTGTTGTCAATAGTTAGCTGCCGCTCTTTAATAGCTCCGGCATCAATGGTTTCAGTCAATGGCTTTGTATCAACCGCTATGAATGGCGAAGGTATAACCTCAGCCTTTATTTTAACCGTTAAGGTTTTACCGCTGGCTGGCTTGATGTTAAGCACATCGTTATAAACGCCAACTGCTTTTGTCGAGTCGATATGTATATTAACAAAGGCCTTGCTCTTGGCTTTTAGAATAAAGCTTTTATCACCTGAGAAGTTGAAATGGCCGCTGCTTAAGGTTAAAGATGCTATTTGTAACGGTGAGGTACCGGTATTGCTTAATACTACTATACGCTCGGCCGAACTGCCTTGCTGCACTTTGCCGAAGCTAATTTGTGTTTTGTCAATTTCCAACGCAGCCTTGCCGCCAGTGGCATTAACATTTACAGTAAGGTATACCGACTGACGCTGCGGATCGTTAGTAAGCAATGTGATGTTTTGTGTGTGGCTACCCTCGGTGAGGCTATCGGTATTCAATTTGAGCGTTACGGCTTTACTGCCACCCGGAGATATTATTCCGTCCGGACTTGATAATTCAGTAACCATTTCGGCCCCGGGGCTTACTATGTTTACCAGTGTTTTGTTGCTGATGTTTGCACCTTGTGCATAACTTTGAATCAACAAAGCGTCTTGCCTGTCAAATCCTTCAACCGCCAGGAAGTACTCTGCCGGGTTAGAGTCACTTATATTATCATACAGATACTGAATATTGCCTGTATCATAAATCACAATCTGGAACGTGGCAGCCTTGGTGGTGTCACTTATAAAACGGGTATAAACGTCTTTATATTCAACGATGAATTTACCCGGCTCCCGTTTGTAGTATAAGTGACCGCCCTTATTGAAATCATAAGGTATATAACCGGCCGATATATAACCGTTGGGCATATAGTCCACTTTTATGTCAGGCGTACTGCCATTAGCCAGGTTGGTGTAATCATCAAAGGTAAGCGCACCCAGCGGGGTGATGAACAGCTTGTCTACCTTACGACCGAAAAAGTTAATGGAAAATCCGAGGTCTACCGCCTGGTAATAAGAACCAGAAGGCTTAAACACATCTGAAATATCCTTGCCTGTTGTGCTTATTTCCGACCAGTTGTAGCCTTCCTTAGTTATTTTGTATGAATAACCGAAGGTGCTCAATTTTCTCAGGTCGATATCATCTATCGTCTTTTGCGAAAATTTAGGCGCAACGTATTTAAGCGGATACTTACCTGCATTTTTAATGTTGAAAGTAGCGGACGCAGTATCTCCTATTGCAAGATCAAAACTCCGCTCAGCTGGTTCAATAGTAATTTCAGCTGGCTCCGCTGCTACTCCAAACAAGCTGAACTGATATTTCACACCTTTGTCATCAACAAGGATTAAAGTGGCGTTCACATTTCCTGCAGTTTTAGGTTTAAAAGTGACTATCAAATCTGTTTGACTGCGTGCTTGTATGGTTCCCGGCTCATCAACTGAAAACTGGCTGTCAGATGCCCGAACGGAAGCAGTTTTGAAATCACCGTAACCGGTGTTTTCCATTTTTATGAGCACCTGTTTTTCTTTACCCAAAAACACGGTACCAAACTCAACTACCTCGGGTAAGTTAAGCGCGGCCAACCGGCTGCTTACTTTTAAATCTACAGGGATGCGTACTTCGCGTTTAGCAGGATCATTGCTGTTGATGACGATGACGTTAGCGTAGTCACCGTTAACAAGGTCGGCGGCATTAACGTGCACAACCACCGGTGTAGTTGCCTTAGGTTTACCCTCTATCTCCCCCTCAGCAGGGTCAAGAGTAATAAAATCACCGTGGTGTGGCTCCTGACTCTGGGCTATAACGTTCCACGCAAACCCATCGGTTGCTATAGCGTTAGCAAGGGTTGTCCAGCTGGCGCCGGTATCAAAACTCATCAGAAAGTAGCCCGACGGTGTATTTTCGTTTATCAAATACCCCATACCCAACGGGTATTTATTGCCTGCCGGGGTATGAATAACTACCCAGAACTCATCGCCCTGGTTAAAAAACAATTCTTCGTTTAGTCTGAAAGTATAATAGGTCTCTGTTAAAATTGATTTATAACTCTGTGAATACACCAGGTTGTCAGCCTCAGGCTTAACACCCCCTTTGTAAATTTCGACCACAATAGGTCCGGTATTATTTTTTACGCTGAGATATGACCGTACATGTGTAAGGTTAAAACCTTCGCCGCTTTCTACAACAAATTTCGTTGCGGATGAATTGGGGATGGAAACATCGTTATCACCAATTACATTGGTCGGGAAATCGGAGTAATAGAGTTCAAGGGGCTCAAAAGCCATTGCCTTTGCTTTTACAATGGTGCGTACGGCATGAGCCTTTGCCATACTTACCGTATGCTTCACATTGGCTTTGGCTATTGACCTGGCGGCCAAGGCACTTTGCTTGCGCAATTTGTCTGTCTCTGTAGAACGTTGACGGATTACTGAATGCCACGACAAATTACCACCACCTGTATTTAATATGTTGAAACTGTCATCTGCTTCCAGGCTGGTTTTAGCATCCAGTTTAAAAGCCAGCGAAGTTTTATCAACGCTGATTACAGGACCTTCGGTGGTGGTGGCTTCTGCTATGTTTGAAAGGTCAGAAACGTTGTCCCATCTATCTGCAGATAAAACAGCAAAATAATACTTCGTTAAGGGCGATAATTTCTCAAACGTGTACTCCTTCACCGTTCCTGCGGCATCCCAGTTGCGCAGCTCGTTAAATTTCGCCTTGCTTAATGTTGCGGCACTAATCGGCTTGGTGTCATAGTATAATCTTATTGTGGATGGAAAATCGTCGTCGCTATCAGCCGGAACCTTAAAGCTAACGCCGATTGCGTCTTGCCTGACATTAGTAACGGCCAGATCATTTATTTTTCCCGGCCTGGCAAGTGTATTTGTTTTCAACGCCAGTGCGGCATCAGCATAACCGGCACCTAAGTTGCCAATATCGTCCGGGTTAGTTTCGTAAACATTTTTTACACCGGTCAGGATTTGCTTTTTCAGTTTGTCTGCAGTGAAACCGGGGCCACCATATTTTGATACGATAAGAGCAGCTATACCGGATACGTGAGGGCATGCCATTGATGTACCCTGGAAATAGCCGTAACGATTATTGGGCAAACAACTTAAAATACCATCCTCATTGCCGGTGGTCTGTTCACCGCCCGGAGCTGATATATCTACCCAGTTACCAAAGTTTGAAAAATACGAACGTACGTTGTTTTTGTTGAGGGCTGAAATCGCAATTACCTCGTCATAATATCCGGGGTACCATTGCCCGTCGGCACCGCTATTGCCCGCAGCAAACAACACAACCCCGCCACGCATGGGGCTGCCGGCATAGCGTCCTGCCTCTGCCACAAAGTATTTGATTGCTTCATGAATAATTTGCTCATCAACGCCCGGGGCTGTGTAGCCCCAGCTGTTTTGGGATATCACGGCGCCGTTATTGGCCGCATATATGTATGACAATGCTATGCTTTCTACCGAAGCGCCGCCTAATATTTTTAGCGACATGATACGTGCACCATCGCCTTTGCCTGTCCCCCCTGCCACGCCCGAAACACCAATACCGTTATTGCTAACGGCTGCTATGGTACCAGCCACGTGAGTAGCGTGGTCGTCCGGATCTATTTTGCCGCTGCCTGTAGCATAGTTATAGCCATTTATGTCGTCTATGTAACCGTTCTGATCATCGTCTACACCGGGTTTGCCATTAGCCTCGGCAGTGTTCACCCATAAGTTGGCCCTCAGGTCTTCATGTGTAACGTCCATTCCCACGTCGTGCACGGCTACTATTACATTCTTGGAGCCTTTGGTCACCTCCCAGGCTTTCAGCAGGTTGATATCAGCGCCGGGAGTACCACCGTTTTGACCAGTATTGTTATAATGCCATTGTTGTGGGAAATAAGGGTCGTTGGGGAAGTCTGCCACTTGTGCTTTTAATTGCGACGGTTTGACTACGCGAGTGCTTCCTGGCAGGTATCCGTCGTTTATCTTTTTCTCGTACACAGGCTGCACTACGGTAATTTCAGGAAGCTTGCTGAACGCAGCGACGGCTTGCTTAACATCCACATTTTGGTCAAACGTAAGCTTGTACCAAAGGTGCAAACCATGCCTGCGCAGTTGGTCTTCATGCTTTGCATCATACGGGAATACGCGCTGCATAGTGGTTGCCTTGAAACGCTGAGCAACGGCGTCGAGAGTGGTTATCCCAGTGTTAAGTTTGCCACTTTTAGCGGTGACTATTTGGGAGCCTACCTTACCTTCCATTTGTGGCGCAATCTTAATGTTGACCACACCGCGCAACACACCATTACTAAAAGTAGCAGGCTGCGATTTTTGCTGCGCATGCACCACATCAAAAGTGGCCAGCAGTAACAGCAGCGATAAAAAAAATCTGAATGACTGGAGTAATTGTTTTTTCAAAGAATTAATATTTATGAGGTCAGTTAATCTTTCGCTAATCTAAGCCACCAGAGGTTTGTTGCCTATTTTATGCACCCTTACAGCAATACATCAATACGGCCTAATAGCATGTGCAGCACCACATCACAACTACATCAGTAACAGATTAATTATTTGTATACCAATAAGTTAAATTTAATAAATTAAATTCGCTGGGCTTACAGGAAACAAACTGACTCGTATACCATTTACAAGGTCATCATGAATTCGATAAGATTTTGATCGCTGCTTAACTTTAACCGTTTGCGCAGGCGGTAGCGTTTTATTTCCACACCACGCGGACTAATTTGCAGCAAGGGCGCTATTTCTTTTGTGCTTAAATTCATTTTAAGATAGGCGGCCAGCTTGAGGTCCTGCGGTGCAAGATCAGGGTAGTCCTCCAATAAGCGTTTAAAGAAGTTGCTATGCACTTGCTCAAAGCTTTCATCAAAAAGCTGAACATCATTGTCATGGCTGGTGTGCGTGTTTATCATTTTTATCACGCGATTAAGCTTGTCTGTCGGGAAGCCCGGCCCGGCATCTTCCTTCAGATTTTGCAAGGCACTTTTTACGCGGTTCAGAAACTCCTTCTTTTTAACCAGATTTAGTGACGAGTTGGCCAGATGCCTGCTGTTCATAGATACCTGCTGAGCAAGCTTCTGCTGTTCGGCCAGCATCAGGCTATGCTCATAATCTTTCCGCTCCTGGTGCATACGCCTTTCCAGGTCAAGCTCCATCTGCTTTTTTTGCTCGGCCAGTTTGCTTTTATGCGCTTTATATAAAAACGCTGCAAGGCCAGCCAGTGCTACTATGTAAAACAACTTGGCCCAGATTGTTAGATACCATGGAGGTAATACCTCAAAACTAAAGGAGGTTACCTGCCGGTTTATATCACTCTTTACCTGGAAGATATACCGGCCTGGGGGCACGTTATCAAACTGCTTTTGATATGCAGCTGACCATGCGCTCCAATTGTCATATCCGTCCATGCCTTTTACACGGTAGCTGTACAGTTTTTGTGAGCCAAAAACCGGCATCCCCCATGAGATGTTTATGTTGTTATCATTATGACTAAGTCTTGGCCTGGCAGTTGAGTCGATCTGATTTAATGGCCTGTAAACGTTATTTTGCAATATGTTCACTTCGTTAATTACCGGAGCCTTACCTGCAACAGCAGGGATAGCTTTACTTTCATCAAAAAGACTAAAGCCATCTTCGGTACAAAAAATATAGGTTGACTGGTACTTACGGATGTGTTCAAAATCATTCAGCAAATAAAAGTTGCGTTGCTTAAAACGTTCCAACTCGGTTTTGCCGTTCCTGAGCCATTTCATGCGGGCAATGGAGTTGTCGTCCATAATCGTCCACCACTCGGGCTGATAAGTTGAGATAATACGCTTCGAATAAAAGTAAGGGCCAAGTTGTTTCTTCAATACCTCGTCCTGAACAAAACGTCCACCTTTATCCAGCTTGTAAATACCGCTGCTATTTGAGATGCGCAGCTCGTCATGATACTTAAATATGTTAAGCTTGCCTGAATTAGGAAGGCCGGACCGCTCGTTAAACAATTGCGCTTTTTTGATGGAGCGCATATCGGCGCTAAGTGTGATCTTATAAATACCGTTATACAGATGCTTTATCCAAATATTACCTTGCTTATCAAAGTCCAAATCGCGGGCCGGCAGCCACTGTGGCGATTTTAAAACTGCATGCAACTTCCATCTACCATCCTGTTTGTGATATACAACCAAACCGGTGTATGATCCTTGTATTATATAGTCGGGACTAACGTTGTAACGTTTTAGCACCCAGCCAACACCAACATCAGATAAACGGCTTATTTTATCGCCCTCCATCTGATACATACCGGTGGTAGTACTAAAAAACATAACTCCATCAAAGCTTTCTACACTGGTTATAGGCTCTTTAAAAGTAGATACCCTTGTGAAGCGCTGTGCAGGATAGTTTAGGGTGCGCGAAAACAGGCCATGCGGGGTGGCTAAGTATAATGTGCCTCGGTAAACGGCTGCACTGTAAACTATGTTCAGCGCCCCATCGGGGTCTTTATATTGGGAAAACGGCGACTGTAGCAATACATTGCTTATGCCGCCCTCCAACCCTATCCATAAGTCGGCATTCTGATCAGAGTAGAGTGACAACGCCGTATTGCTGCTTAAACCGGTAGTTTTATTAAGCGTATGAATTATACGCCCAAAGCCGTCCGCTATAATGACACCGCTATTAAATGTACAAAAGGCAAACTTGTTTTCGTCAATTCTTAACGCATGCAAAACTCCGTTCTGCTGTAAAAAAGACTGAGCTTCTGAAGCAAATGGCTTAAATTGTTTATGGTTATAGATGAAAAGGTCACCGCGGGTAGTGATGGCCAGCAACTGGTTAAACGCGTAAGGTATGAGCTCGGCAAACGCACCGCCATTAAGTTCAGTGCTGCCCGGCACAATGGTCAGCTTGTTGTTTTTATATTCATACAGGCCATCGTCTGACAAGACAAATACCTGCCCGTTTATTACTTTAACATTTGTAAACGGATGCCCGGTACTTACTACTTTTGTTACTCCTTTTTTAGTATAATAAATCGTAGTAAGCGATTGAAAGATAAGCTCATCATCCCCAATGACGGCTATATTCCATATTTCCTCCTGCTTGAACTTTGCATAATTGACAGCACCTGAGTAAGAATGGTATTTAAGCTTGCCAAAACGCTCCTTTGCCCAGTAACCGATCTCTGCATAACCGCCGGTATAAATACGCCCTGAGTCATCTGTTGCAACGGCGCGCACAACCTGGCGCATAGGCAGTTCATGCACCTGCCACTGGCTGCCGTTGTAAGATAGCAAGCCTTTAGAATTTCCAAAATACATAACACCGTCTGCGGTTTGCGCTATGCACCAGTTTTGGTTGTATGCATTGTAATCCGCACGGCTGTAATGCTGTATTCTCGGCATTGCCAACTGTTGCAACTCCTGTGCAAATGCGAAAGGCTGTAATAAGAAGAGAAAAGCAAATAAGATCCATACAGAGCGTACGGTTTTTATCTTTAGAAGCACCACCAATTATAAAAATTTATCTATAAATATAACCTGATAAACGAACACTTACAAATCAGCCGCTTATAAGCACAGCCCGAGTTTAGATATGGTTACGTGTGTTTAGACCTTAAAGCTACAATACTGGCAATTATTTCAGGTCAATCGGCAAGGCGCCCCTCCTGTTACGGTGGAAAATAAAAAAGTCCTGCTCTATTGAAGCAGGACTGTGGAATTTATAAGTATATAAATTATTTGTTTTTGAGCTTATCGGCAAGCATTTTCATATAAAAGCCGCCAACTACGCTCCTTGCTTTAAAGTTTTCCCTGATGCCTGTATTTGAATCATAAAAATCATTCAAAGGCACTCGCGATGGTGTTTCGAGCGCGTGTACATAAAGAGGCTTGATCAACGCATCAAACTGTTCCTTCTGTGGAGCAAAAGTTGCCGTCCATGCAATCCAGTCGTTCTTTGTGTAAGCTTTACGGCTATCCAAAGGAATACCAAACTTGTTTATTTTAGTTAAATAGTAACGCGTCTCGGTATCATAAACCTTTTGTGGAAACAAATTTAAACTGAGCACTTTGTCCCAAACGAGGTTATATTTCTGGCTCCAGGTGTTCTTATTATCAAAGGTAAGTGCGTAGTGGTCGCCAGCTTCGGCCATTTTGATCCATTCAGGCACCATACCTTTTGCAATAGCGCGGTATTTTTTAGCGGTTTCTTTTTGTCCCAAAGTTTCGGCCATTTGCGCGTAACAAGCAATACCAACTATGGCTTTTACAGATAAGTTGGCATTACGGGCCAGGTGACCAGCAAAGTCATCCGTACACAGCTGCGTTTTAGGGTCTAAGCCTTCCTTCGCCAAATAATCAACCCAGGTAGTAAGCGTTTTCCAGTGTTTTTTTGCGTATGCCGCGTTGCCTTCTGCTTTGGCAATGGCAGCGCAAAGGATGATCATGTTGCCTGATTCCTCTACCGGCATCGGCTCGCCATAGGTCTGTCCGTTTGCTTTAGGATACGTGCCTAAGTCGTGCGCTGCCCACGGGTGCGCATATTTACCCGATTCGCTGAAGTAGAAGATACCATTCAACATACCCTCCATTAATTTAGGGTTATATATCAGATAAAGCGGCGCCGATGGGTAAGTAACATCCACCGTATTAATAAAGCCTCCGCTATTGTTCTCTTTAGAAAACCAAAGTATTTCACCTGACGGGCTTTTTACCAAAGTATGGGCTGCTATACTTTGGCGATAAGCTAAAACGCACAGGTAAGCGTACTCTTTGCCACCTGAACGCAGGCCATTGGCATAAACCTGTTTGTCAAATGCTGCGCACCTTTGTTTTACTGACTGGTATTCGTTTAAGGCGTTGGTTAGTTCACCTTCTATAGTAGCTTTTCCTGAATTGTTCCACCACGGCCTCAAATTAGCGTTGAAATACTGTACTGAGTAGCGCTCGTCGTAGCCTAATTCAACAAACCGCTCAACGGCTGTTTTGCCAACGGTACCGAATGGAATAACTGTATTCAACGAAAGGGACTTGCCCTTAGCAGTTGTTGATGCAACAGAACCTTTTCTGAAGGCATCGGCTGCTTCGCTGCCTTTGGTAATGAACTGAGCGGCTCCGTTTGCCTTAGGTGCAGCTACATAAAAATAGCCCCAGTCTATGCGCATGTCGTCGCCTTCTTTCTGCAAAACCGGCTGCTCAACAGTACCTGCTTTTAATATAGATAATTTTGCAGTGGCATATTTTTGTGCAGTAACTGCCTGGTTAGGCTGATAAACGGCAACATCAGACGATGCACCTAGGAAAACTTTTACAGCATGTTGTTTACCATCGTTTGCACTCACCTTGTAAGCGATGTATGATACTGGGCGAGACAACAATCGCAAGTCATTCAGCAGCAATGGTGACGTAAAAGTAAGTTGCAAGTTAACTTTACCGGCAGTAAAATTGTAAACAGTCTGCGTTGCCCTTACCTCAACATTTTTCTGATCGGCCAGCATTATTTTGGCTGAGTTGTCTTTCAGTTTATCAACCAGGCCAAAATCCAGGAAGCGGCCACCTGCTGTATTGATCAGGTGAATGGCAATGACATTCTGCCCCGCTTTAAGCGCGCTTTTATTTATCTTGAAGTATTGGAAACTGCTTGTCCAGCCTTTCTTTTCATATACCTTATCGCCGTTCAGGAAAACCTCTACGTTATCGTCATGGTTCAACTTTAAAAAAAGTTCATTGATATCTGCGATAGCGTTTAAATTGAAGGTGCGGCGAACCCATATATCGTCAGACTTCCAAAGGGTTTTGGCGCTTTTGTTATCGTCGCCAATTGGTGCCTGTCCCGATTTCCAGCCAGTAGCGCTGTAGTTTGAAACGGTCCAATCTCCTTCAGGTTTGTTTTCAGTATAACTAACGTTATAAGACGCCTCATCAGAAGCACTCAAAACAGTCTTGTAATTGGTTTGCTCCTTTCCCAGGAAACGATAAATCTTTCCGTCAACATTAATCAAACCTAATAACGAATGCTCTGCACCTGTCCAGTGTGTAGTAGTAGAGCTGTTTAACTGGTCTGTGTTAGACCAAATGCTGAAGTAAGTATTGTGTGTGATAAGCGGATAAGAAGGTGCTTTTCTTTCCTGGGCATGCACGGTTCCGGCAATGCAAGCACAGGCCATTAAGACCAATGATTTAAGTCGTTTTGATGGGTTCATGAATAATCTATAGCGTTATTTGTTAAGTTAGTAAATGTAAACAAAAGCGCTATCCTGCCTTCTTCAAATTGTATCAAAGTGCACACATATCGTCTCATTTTATTAAGAGTGATATGTAATGCACATTAAATACTTACACAAAAAAGCAATGCATCGGGCTACACCAACTTAAAAATAATATAAGTCCATTAATCAGGCCCTCTCATAGTCTACGGCCTAACGCAAATCTGGCTGAAGTACCTGAGTGGTTCCGGCTTTGTAATAAAGTTCGGCAAGTGTTTTTTGATATCCTGCCACCATACTTTCACGCTTAATTTTCATGTCTATCAGCTTACTTTCGCGGCTGTTGATCAGGAAGAGTGTACTTTCACCTAAGTCAAATTTTTGCAGCTCGCCGCTAAGCAGTACCTGTTGGTTATTGATGCTCTGTAATTGTACCACCAATTGCGAACGGTAAGCATTCAGGTCATTGTACGATGAGCGGATGTTATTGCTGATTTCGCGACCGTATTGCTGCAGATCGTAATTCACTTCCTGCTGCTTAATTTTAACCTCACGTAGCTTTCCCCTCTCCTTGCGTAGAAATAGCGGGAAAGAAAATTCGACACCAAATTTGTAGTTACTCCAATTAAAATCGTAATAATCTGGTACATACGAGTTAAAGTCGCGACGGGTGGACAGCAATGAACCGCTGATATTGATCTTCGGCTTTAATAACTCTTGCCGGTAACGCCTGTCAATCTCGAGCTGTGCACTTTTAGCGCGGAGTTTCAACAATTCAGGATGCCGGTCTTCGGCCTGCCTAAGCAGGTCTTGCAACAAACTATTATCCGGCAACACAATGTTATCGTTTGTTGCTTGTGGTATAGCGTTCGATGGCAGCTCTAATGGTGTGCCCTCGCTATTCCATAAATGGTTTGATAATATCAGGGCGGCATTTTGCAAGGTAATGGTGCTTTTGGCAAGCTGTATTTCCCTCTCCTGTACGGTGATGCTGGCTTCAACGGAATCAATCGGCGGCTTATCACCAATAAGGGTTTGCCTTCTTACAGCATCAAAGCGACGCTGGGCAAGCTCAACACCTTCTCTCAGTAAAAGATATTCGCGATGAGCATAGTACCAGGCCCAATAATCCTTAGCAGCGGCATACCAAACGCCGTTTATTTGCTTTACTTTTTCGGCCTCTGCATAATTTAGCATTGCTTTTGCCTGCTGCAAGGTGCTGCGGCGCTCGTCAATAAGCAAACCCTGCCCCAACGGTATAGTAAGCCCGACGCCCGCAAGTCCTGAAAGTGGTGTACGTGTTTCCGGGTTGGTATAGGTGCCTACACTGCGGTCGTAACCTATTTTCAGGTCTGCACCGGCAACATAAAGCGGCACTTTAAGCTCACTGTTCCAATTGTTATAGTACTCCGTGTTACCAAAAAGTTTACGTGCGAACGAAGCTTTAACAGCGGGGTCGAAATACCCGGAAGATTGAAGCACATTTGCTTTGGCGGCCTCGCTTAGTAATGCTGCCTGCTTTACTATGGGGTGATTGCGAAACACAATCTCCTGCAGATCATCAAGCGTGAAGACCTTGCCGGTATCAGTTGATGCTTTACGCTGTGCCATGGCATTAAGCGCTATAAAAAGCATCAGCAAACCGGCTATGTATTTTTTTAAATTCATAGTCATTTCATTAACCAGATAAGGTTTTTTACTTTGTTTTTTCTGATGATGCGCTCTCCTTAGGTTCTTTCTCCAGACTCGGCGGAAAACCGTTAAGTTGTCGCCATATCTCATACCAAACCGGCACTGAACGTAAAATAATTCGACCATAAACGCCGGAACCCTGCCTTAACTGCGTTGGCCATGGCTCATCTTTTTCCGGTACCGGTGTTGTTGGTTTTATGAGGATGCGATACTTACCACCGGCACTGCTCACGCGGTCAATAGCCCATATTTTACCGGCAAATGTGCCTACGGCTACCGATGGCCAGCCCGAAAACTGTACCGAAGGCCAGCCTTCAAACTGCAGGCGTACGTCGCTGGTATCCAGAATAAGCGGAACATCCATGGCGTTTACATACAGCTCTGCCGCCACCTGCGGATTCAATGGCTGTAAAGTGGCGATAGATTCACCCTCTTTTATATTTTCGCCTATACCGGCTTTCAGCGTTTTAACCACATAGCCATCCTGAGGTGCACGTACAATGTACAATCCTCGCCTTATATCGATGTTGGATACATCGTTACGAAGCTTAGCTATCTCCCCGCGTACACTTGCCCTGCTTGATAGTGCAGAGCTAAGGTCAGACTGTGTTTTGGCGAGCGTTTCCTGGTACTTCGCCCTGATGTTGTCCAGATCAATACGAGCATTCAGCAACGCCTGTGTAGAGTTGTTCAATTTATTTTGCTGACCAATCACTTTAGCATTGTCTTCCTGAAGCTTAAGCCGGCGGGTTTCAATATCTGTTAGTGAAAAGAGGCCATCCTTGTAACCTTTTTCATAACGGGCCAGCCTTGCCTTAGATGTTTCGTAGTAGTTTTTTACGGCCACCAGGTCGGCGCTATCCATCTTCACATAATTTTCCGCCTGCTTTACTTTATTTTCGGCTGCCGAAAGCTGGAAACGCAGGCCGCTGTTCAAAGCCTTTATTTGTGCTTCGGTTGCGTCGATCTTTTGTTCGGCCGCTGTTTCACTCATTATTTTGGCCTGCAGTTGCTCATTTAATCTTTGCGGTAGTTCCGGGTCAAAGTATGACTGGCTGGTTTCAGAAATAATCAGTATGGTATCACCTTTTTTAACCTGTTGACCCTCTCGCACTGCCCAACGCTCTATACGGCCACCTATCTGATTCTGTACGGTTTGTGGACGATCCTCCGGGCGTAAGGCCGTTACTGTGCCACGGCCAGGTATGGTTTGCCGCCATGGGAGCATCAATATAATAATGAAAAGAACAAGGCAAATGGTCATGATGCGGCCCAATGTCCTTGAACCTTTAACGCTGATCATTTCCCTATTGGATCTTTCTGCCAGCGCCTCCATTTTGGCGGCATGTACTGTATTGTGTGATGTTGATGCCATTTTACTTCGCCTCCTCCAATTCCATATCGGTAACCACAGCAAGTTTCTCGCTGCCGGTAACCATATCAAATAATGTGTTCAGATTGGTCATTAACTTTTCAACAGCATAGCTGATCTGTACCACGATAACCTCGGCGGCAACAAATTGCCCGAAGGTCATTTGCCTTTCTACCACGAAGAATGACCCCAGCAATAAAAGCCCGCCCATGAGTACGGTGCGAAGGGCTACAGCACTTACAAAAAACTTTTTGAGCACGCTAAAGTGGTCGTTACGGGCCATTATATATTTTGCAGTAATCTCATCGGTGGTTGTCACCACCTTGTCCATCATTTGCTCATTGCCGCGGTATTTGTCCAGATCGCCGGCAACATCCTCTAAATGTGCAACCAGTTCATATTTATAGCCCGACTCTTCAATACTCGTATCAACGCCGCGGCGGAAATACAAAGCCACTATAACAACAATTGCTACAATAGCCAGTAAGCCGAAAATCATAAACAAAGGGTGATAAAAAGACAGTAAAATGGCGCTGAAAAATATCTGCACCGACGCCGCTACAATATCAACCAACAGCTTGGTAAGTCCCTTTTGTATCGTGAGGATATCAAAAAAGCGGTTAACCAACTCTGGCACGTTTTCACCCTCCAGTTCCTGCTTTTTTATTCGAGGCAATCTGAACGCAAATTCTACAGAGGTGCGCGCAAAAATTTTCTGCTCCAGAAACTCAACAAGCGTAAGCTGCCCTATTAAAAGCGCTCCACCTATTACCACACCAATTAGCACAACAGCAATGAGCAGGTAAGTTGAGCTATACATGGCTCCGTTTGACAAAAGATTGAAAACTGCAGTTGTACCTAAAGGCAGGGTAAGCCCGATAAGACCTATAAGCAGCGCATAAATAAATATGTAGTTAATGGTAGAACGCTCGTAATGTAACAAGCTAACCAGCCTTTGCCATGGTGTAGGGGCATTAGCATGCTTTTTCTTTTTCATAAAAGACTTAAAGTTAAATATTTAGACAGTGGTAATGCAGTAAGCTTACGTTGGTAGTGATTACTGCCAGATGTGGTCACTTATGCTCCGCCGCTGAACAAAGTATTTGCAGTACGGCTTTAGCATACGTCAACCATTTTGTAATAAACCGTTAATTACCGGCTTATCAGGCTAAGCATGGGTTGTAAGAATTTGGAGGCGGTGTAAGCACATCCCGAAGCGGCTCCTTAAATATGGAAAAGCTGTATACGCCGTAAGCCGGAGAAACAGGTACGAGATGCGTAAGAGCGTTGAAGTGGTAACCGTACTCATAGCATGAGTACAACTTTTTTTCGGCCTTTTCAAAACAGTTTTCACTTTGATGATTGCTGCTTTCGTCTTCGGCCTTTTCAACCACATAAGATTTGCTGACGGTTTTATAATAACCAATAAAAAGATCGCACGATTTTAACGCCAGCACTGCAATAAGCAGCAGGCCTAAAAATGTTTTAACATACCCGTTTCGCAAAATCCCGATCATTTTCAGTGTACGAATATAAGGTAAAATAGCCCTGATGGTTTTTGAAAAAAAGCGCTATTTGTGTTAAAAAACGTCAAAAACGACGGAATTTAATTTTTAGTTACGTAAGGTTAGTAAAGCATTAAATACTTCTGAGAATTTGATTAGAAAACGGCCATTGTCAGGAAAAATTGACAAATTAAAATGATGGCTAAAGGCGATAATTGATCAATGAAGGGTCTTTGATACACTTTTATCATTGGTAAGGCACTACAGGTGCTATGCTAAAACTTTAAGCCCGATGGGGCATCGGGGTCAAAATCATAGCGGTCGCAACGGTCTTCATACCAACCTTCCACAAAAGACTCAAGGCTGTCAATGTATTCGTTTATATTAGTAGCGCCCGTCATTAGCTTATCGCCATCTATCAAACTTGGCTCACTGTCTGATGGCTGTTCCACTAATTTATAAGGGAGCGCCAAACGTTCTAACCGCTCTTTCCATCCAACGAGTAAGGGAGTACCCGCATAATAATTTAAAATAATCATTTTTTCTTTTTTAGATTTTCAAGTTCTGCTCTTAACCGTTGATTATCTTCTTCCAGCTCGGCCATTTTTAAGCGCTGAGGTGCAAAAGCCTGCTCAATCTCATCAGTTGTATAACGAGGGGTGATGTGCTGGGGGCAATTCCAATCGTAAGCCTGTATGTCAAGCACGAACATACGCTCAGGTTTGTGTTTGTAATCGTGAGGGTCAATTTCATCAAATAACTCCGGAGCATCATCTAATTCAACCACCCTTGCCTTGGCATAAAGTTTTAAGCGGGCACGATGAGGGTACGAAATCATGATCATAGCGACATGGTTGTCGGTGGCCAGATTACCTGTAGTTACATACTGTTTGTTGCCCGAAAAGTCAACAAAAGCGATGGTATTATCATCCAACACTTTGACAAAACCCTGCGGCCCGCCTCTATGCTGTATATATGGGTAACCGTTTGAACCGTTAGTAGCCATATAAAAGTGATCCTGATGAGAAATAAACATTTTTTCGTTTTCGCTCAGTCCACCGGTCACCTGTTGCTTTTCGACCTGTGCGTATACCCGGCGACTGCCATACGCTTGTTGTAACTCTTTTGATGCATCCGAAAATGCTATTTCACCATAACTTTTCATGTGTGATACTTTTGGTATTGAGGTATAAACAAATATACCATGAAATTACCCGGCTTACATGGTGTAGATCGTAGCTTTTGTGGCACTATTTACTGATTGTTGTGCAACCGTTCCGCAATAGAGAATTTTTGCTTGACAGCTGGCATTGGGCGATAAATCCAAAAAAAAGCATAATATAATATCAAATTGCTTAAAAAAGCTATTTTAGTCACTATGAATAAAATACATTACGCTATCGTTTCCTGCTTTGCATTACTAGTTGGTTGTTCAGGCGGCACTAAGATAATCGGTTCAGAAAGCGGCTGGAAAACATTGTTCAACGGTAAAGACATTAATGATTGGATAGTGAAGATAAATCATCATGATGTAGGGGTAAACTTTGGGAACACCTTCCGTGTGGTTGACGGCGTAATACAAATACGCTACGATAAGTATGGCGACTTCAATGACCAATTTGGACATTTATATTATAAGACACCCTTCTCTTACTACCATCTCAAATTTGAATATCGTTTTGTGGGCGAGTTACAAAAGGGAGCTCCTGATTACACGCTGCGCAACAGCGGTGTGATGTTTCACTCACAGGATCCCAGAACCATGCTGAAAAACCAGGACTGGCCTATATCTGTAGAGATGCAGCTATTGGGCGGTTTAGGCGACGGACATTCAAGACCGACCGGAAACATGTGCTCGCCCGGTACGGACGTGGTGTACAACGGTTCAGTATCGCAGGATCATTGCATCAGTTCTTCTTCAAAAACATACGATGGCGACCAATGGGTAAAAGGCGAATTGATAGTGTTGGGCAATAAGCTAATTACACACATCATCAACGGCGATACGGTATTGAGATACTCCAAGCCAACTGTGGGCGGCGGTGTAGCAAACGGATACGATCCTAAATATAAGCAGGACGGCAGACCGCTTACCGACGGGTACATTGCCCTGCAAAGCGAAGGTCAGCCGGTAGATTTCAGGAACATTACTATTAAAGAGCTGCCAAAAACTGATAAGTGATGATAGTTACGTAATGCCCGTTACTTATTGTGTTTTGTAATAAAAAGAAAGGCATAAAAAAACGTTCAACAATTTCAACCCTTCATAAACGGGTTAAAATTGCGTGTGCCGATTTCCATACCTGCAGCGCGGCAGATGGTTTTGTCGCCAAACTTAAAGTTGATGTTATCCATTGCCTGGTAAAGCCTTATGCGTTCTTCGTTATCCTCAAAAAGGTTAATCTGATAATGGCCGGAAGCCAAATCGCTGAGTCGCACTCCTATAAGTCTAACCGGGCGGTGACCATTCCAAATACTGTAAAGCAGGCTTTTAATGCCCGGCATCAATATATGTTCAGCGGCGGTAAGCGCAATTTTTTGCTGTACGGTATGCGTTTCAAAATTGGCGTACCTTATTTTAATGGCCAGGCAAGATGCCAGTTTGCCTTCTTTACGCAACTTTGCAGCAAGTTCTTCCGTCATGCTCACCAGTACGTTTTCGAGTGTCTTAGCGTTGGCTACATTCTGATTGAAGGTGCGTTCTGTCGAAATAGATTTCCGATTGCTGTGGGGCACCACTTCACTGCTATCAAGGCCTCGGGCTTTTTGCCAGATGAATTGTCCTGCTTTCCCGAATATAGTTTGCAGAAATTTTAAATCCACCTTCTGCAGGTCGCCAATTTTTTCGAGCCCGTAGCTGTATAACTTTTTGCAGGTGCTTTCGCCAAGCATTGGTATCTTTTTGATGGGTAATGGTGCTAAAAAAGCCATTTCATGGCCATGCGGTACCAATAGCTGTCCGTTTGGTTTAGCTTGGTTCGTGGCCATTTTAGCAACAGTTTTACTGGACGCCATACCGAACGAGATGGGTAAGCCGGTTTGTTTAATAATATTCTGACGCAAACGTGTGGCTATAGCGTATGGGTCATGAAAGCGTTCCATTCCGCTAAAATCTATATAAAACTCGTCCACCGAGGTTTTTTGATACAATGGTACAGAATCATGTATGATTTGCGTTACCTCGCGGGATGCCTCGCCGTAACGACTATGATTGCCGCGTACAAGGGTAGCATGAGGACACAGTTTTAACGCTTGTTTGGTAGGCATAGCCGAATGGATGCCAAATGCCCGTGCCTCATAACTGCAGGATGCTACCACTCCCCTGTCCGCCGAGCCGCCGATGATGACAGGTTTACCGATAAGCGATGGGTCAAACTTGCGCTCTACGGACACGAAGAACGAATCCAAATCTATATGAACTATACATCGCCGTTGTTCCATACATCAAAGTTAAAATAAATTTATAAAAATACTAATATTTTTAGCATAATTGCATTAACCTTTTGTCATTCGCAATTATGCATTACGCAGACTACATGATGATATTATCGCCCCCGCCAGAGGTGAACCATCAGATACAGCGCTATAAAAGAGCGTCGGCTAATTTGATTGGGCATTTTGAAAGCGTAAATTCCAAAGCTCACATTACCATTAAATCTGTAGGCCGGCAAAAAACATTCATAGCAGAGCCAGCCATTAGTTTAATGGAACCCCGGTTGGCTACAATGCGGCAGTTTATGTTTCAGATCAATGGGTTTGACTTTTACAATCACGCTGATAAGTCGCTGACTATTTACGCAAAGCTTAAACAGGATTTGGCAACTACGCACTGGCTAAATCAGCTGCAGAAAAACATGGGTTTAAAAACCCGAATCGATCCGCACATCACGGTTGCAAAAGCTATATCGCCGGAAGCATTCAACATTCTTTGGCCCAATTTTGCCCGGGCTACATTCAGTATGGATTTTATAATAACATGTTTAACCATACTCAAACGCGATACTTTTGCCGACCAAAGGAACTGGCATGTTCATAAAGTATTACCCTTTGATAGCCGCATGGTGTCATAAACAGTGCTGCTACGCATTTTTTATTTAGCTGTATGTTAACTAATTGATGCGTGTTGCCCTTAAAATGAAGAAATTTATGTTGCCAAGCGCTAATGTTTGCTATATTTGCGGTGGGTAAGTCTTTTACGACCAGCTCCTCTTGAATCCCCCAGGGTGGGAACGCAGCAAGGGTAGAGGGTTGTAGCGGTGCGATAGAAGTAGCTTACCCATTTTTTATTTTTTATCTGACCATTCCGGTGTAAGCCTTAAAGGCTTTAATTTCTTTTCAAGTTTTTACATAGTAAATAGTAAATACGCCATACAAATGAAATTCTTTATTGATACTGCAAACCTTGCACAAATTAAGGAAGCCTACGAATTGGGCGTTCTTGATGGTGTTACCACCAATCCGTCTTTAATGGCCAAAGAAGGCATTACCGGCCAGGAGAATGTAATTAACCACTACAAACAAATATGTGAAATTGTGGACGGCGACGTAAGTGCCGAAGTTATTGCCACTACTTATGATGAGATCGTTGCAGAAGGCTTAGCCCTTGCTAAACTGCATGACCAGATAGTGGTGAAAGTACCAATGATTAAGGATGGCGTTAAAGCCATTAAATATTTCACTGAGCAAGGCATACGTACCAACTGTACTTTGGTGTTCTCAGCTGGTCAGGCTCTGTTGGCTGCTAAAGCTGGTGCAACGTATGTATCGCCTTTTATTGGTCGTTTGGATGATGTTTCTACAGATGGTTTACAACTGATTGAAGACATCCGCCTTATTTATGACAACTACGGTTACGAAACGCAAATATTAGCCGCTTCTGTACGCCATGCTATGCACATCATCAATTGCGCTAAAATTGGCGCTGATGTTATCACCGGGCCTTTGAGCGCTATTACAGCTCTCTTAAAACACCCGCTTACAGACAATGGCTTAGCGCAATTCCTTGCGGATCATGCTAAGGCTGCAGCGGCCGCCAAATAACCAAGACATAAATTTAAATTTTGAATCCCTACATCCCTCGTAGCTTTTGCTGCGGGGGATTGTTGTTTCAGGGAATGTCTTAAAATCCCGGCAATAAAAAAGGCCGCCGTAGGCAGCCTGTATATCTATTTAAGCAATACAATTATTGGCCTTGGGCTAAAGAATAACCAGGTTTACCTCCAAATATGGTAAGCATCTCAGTTGAGCAAACCCTCACGCTTTTTGATACCTCCGTTGCCAAAGCAAAAATGTCGGCAGCTTCGATGGTTGCACCGTCCGCCTTTTCATAGCGTATACGTGATTGGTTAACCAGTTCAGTGAAAATAGAACCTGTTGGCCATATTTGTGTACCACGGTTAGATACCATTATCAGTTTAAACTTGTCGTTCAGTTTACTTTTTGCAATCTCGGCTATTTCGGCTGGCTGCAAAGTAGTTTCAATAAAAATATCCACGCCTTGCAATTCTTTAGTAATATCTGGTGCGGTATCAGTTACTTTATTTTTCTCAGGTTTTACTGTCACTCCGCTTTTTGCTTCAATATTCGGTTGTGCGGATACACTACCGCGTTGTGGCGTTTGGCCCAAGTTGGCAATAATAGCATCGGCAAATTCAGTAGTATTTGCTGACGGAGTTGAGCGGTCGCCAAAATCACCTGTATGTACGCCCTGCTCCAAAGTGTAAAGCAATGCATTTTCAATAGTAGCTGCATGCTCTGTAAAGCCCAGATAGCGCAGCATCGAAATACCTGACAATAACAAAGCAGTCGGGTTGGCAATACCGCGACCGGCAATATCAGGAGCGGTACCGTGTACAGCTTCGAAAATTGATATATTATCGCCGATGTTAGCTGATGGCGCAAAACCCAAGCCACCTACTAAACCAGCACATAAATCAGATACAATGTCACCCTGCAAATTGGTTAATACAATGGCCTGGAACATTTCCGGACGAATAACCAGCTTCATGCACAGGTCGTCAACAATAATATCCGACGCTTCAATCTCCGGATACTCTTTAGCAATTTGGTAAAAAGTTTCCAGGAACATCCCATCAGTCAGTTTCATGATGTTAGCCTTGTGGCCGCAAGCCAATTTAGTCAGCCCTTTACGGCGGGCCATCTCAAATGCATAACGTATAACCTGCTCAGAACCAGGACGTGTAATTAAACGGCGCGCTACAGCAACATCGTTAGTAAGCATGTGCTCAATGCCGCCATAGGTATCTTCAATATTTTCGCGGATGATGGTAAGACCAATGTTCATCCCGGCTCTTGAAAAAACGGTATCCACACCGTTCAGCGTACGGAAGTCACGCTGGTTGGCATAAGTATTCCAAACCTTTCGCGCGGTAACATTTATGCTTTTCACGCCCTTACCCTTAGGCGTTTCCATCGGGCCTTTGAACAAAATCCCCAGTTCTTCAATAGTAGCCTTAGCCTCAGGGGTCATGCCGGTAGAGTGGCCCGCATCAAAAATAGATTTACCCATGTCTACATACTGGTAATCCAGTTGTACGTCACACGCGTTAAAAATCTTAAGTACGGCTTCCATTATCTCTGGCCCTATACCATCACCCTTGGCAACTGCTATCTTTGTTTTCATTGAGAATGTATTATGAGGTTCACGAAAAATCGGTGCAAATATAGGCATTCACACCCTGTTTTGAAGTTTAAACAGTTAATTTGGTGCATGGTTTTTTGAAATATTTGAGGTAAAATTGCACTTTTAACAATGAAAGCATTTTACGGCGATTTAAAACTTGGCATACTTGGCGGCGGGCAGCTCGGCCGCATGCTTATACAGCAGGCCATCAACTATAATGTAACGGTAAAGGTGTTAGACCCTGACCGTGAAGCACCATGCCGCAAGCTGTGCGAAGAATTTACCGTTGGCTCATTAAGCGACTACGCCACCGTTTACAACTTCGGCAAAAAGTGCGACCTCATTACTATTGAGATAGAAAAGGTAAACGTAGATGCATTGGAGCAACTGGAACGCGAGGGTGTTTTGGTTTATCCACAATCCCGGGTGATACGCCTGATTCGGGACAAAGGCCTGCAAAAGCAGTTCTTTAAAGAAAATGACATCCCTACAGCAGAATTCCAGGTAATTTCAAATGCCGAGCAACTTCGCAACAGCCACATCCCCTTCCCGTACATACAAAAGCTTCGCAGAGACGGCTATGATGGCAAAGGTGTATATAAAGTAGTGAGTGAAGCCGACCTTGCCGGTGCTTTTAAAGAGCCAAGCTTGGTTGAGCGCTGGGTAGACTTTGAAAAGGAAATTGCTGTGATAGTTGCCCGCAATGAAAGCGGCGACATCAAGACCTTCCCGATGGTGGAAATGGAGTTTAATCCCGAAGCCAACCTGGTAGAGTTTTTAATTGCCCCTTCTACCCTACCTTTTGAGGTGCAGCAAGAGGCCGAACAGATAGCCAAAAAGATAGCTGATGACCTGCGCATTGTTGGTTTGCTTGCCGTTGAAATGTTTTTAGACAAGAACGGTAAAATACTGGTGAACGAACTTGCACCGCGTCCGCATAACAGCGGGCATCAAACAATTGAGGGCAATACCGTATCACAGTTTGAACAGCATTTACGCGCCATATTCGATCAGCCTTTAGGAAATACAGATTGCCTAAACAATGCCATTATGATAAATGTACTGGGCGAACCTGGTTATGAAGGTCCGGCGGTTTATCAGGGCATAGAAAAGGTTTTGAAATGCGAGGGTGTTTATGTACACCTTTACGGTAAAGCGCTTACTAAGCCCTTCCGTAAAATGGGCCATGTAACTATTGTTGACGCCGACCGCGAAAAAGCAATTGAAAAAGCCAGATTTGTGCAGAAGACTTTGAAGGTGGTGAGCTAATGGTTCATAGTTCATTCAAATAGTATTATGCCCTTTAGGTTTGAAGATTTACAAGTTTGGCAAAAAGCTATTGACCTTGATGATCGCGTAAACCAACTTACCAAAGCTTTTCCCAAAGAAGAGTTATTCATACTTACATCGCAAATCAAACGCGCAGCAGATTCAGTGGTTTTAAATATAGCAGAGGGTTCTACCGGACAAACGAAAGCGGTTTTTAAAGTATTTCTCGGTTATGCTTTACGGTCGGCGATAGAGGTTGTGAGCTGCCTGTTTATTGCAAAAAAAAGAAAATATATAACAGATGAGGATTTTGATTACTTGTACCAAGAGTATGAATCCTTAGTTAAAATGATTACGGCTCTCAAAAATTCCTTTTGAGCCATGATCCATGAACTATCAATTATGAACAATATCAATCCCCAAATCGGAATAATAATGGGCAGCAAATCGGACCTGCCGGTGATGCAGGATGCTGCTGACATATTGAAGGAGTTAGGCGTTGCCTACGAAATAACCGTTGTGTCTGCTCACCGTACACCCGACCGCATGTTCAACTATGCTAAAGAAGCAGCCGGACGCGGCATCAAGGTAATCATTGCCGGTGCAGGCGGTGCTGCGCACTTGCCGGGTATGGTAGCATCCCTAACTCATCTGCCGGTGATTGGCGTTCCCGTAAAATCAAGCAACTCTATTGATGGTTGGGACTCTATCCTTTCCATATTGCAAATGCCTAACGGTATCCCGGTGGCGACAGTAGCATTAAACGCTGCTAAAAACGCGGGCTTGTTGGCTGCACAAATCATCGCGACAGCAAATGAAACCGTCACTCAAAACCTCATAGCATACAAGAGCGACCTGGCTAAAAAGGTAGAAGAAGCGGCTAAGGAAATGGAAGAAGGAAATGTTTAGAAATTAGGTATTAGTCGATTGGAGATTAGTATTACTTTTAACTAATCTCCGTTTACTATTCACTGTTCACTTTTTTTTAAAATCAATTCAACGATGGGTTTTCGGGAAAGTTAGCGATGTGTGCATAGCGCTGACCGAGCCCGATGACCGCCTGCCGCCATAACGTTTGGTCGTTATCTGCAAATAAGATGTCAGCGTCAAACTGGCTGGTAACAATCCAGGCATCATCATTTAACTCGGAGTCCAACTGTCCTTCTCCCCAGCCGGAGTATCCTGCAAAAAATTTTATTTCATGGTCAGCAAGCGAATAGCTATTGATCAACTCCTTCACCGTTTCAAAGTCGCCTCCCCAGTAAATGTCCTTAGTTATCGGTATGCCGCCTGGTATTTTTTCCGGGCAGCGATGTATAAAGTGCAAGGTATTTTCAGCAACTGGCCCGCCTTCAAAAACAGCGTGTTCAGAGTAGGCCAAATCCGGTAATATATCGCCCAATAGAAGGTCGCTTCTATGGTTCAACACAAACCCCACCGCGCCTCCGGCAGAGTATTCAGTAAGCAAAACAACCGACCGCTTAAAATTAGGATCAGCCATAAACGGCTCCGATATTAATAACCGCCCGGTAGCGGCTGGTATAGCGTTAAGCATAAGGTTCAAAATTTAATATCTTAATAACACACTCATGTAGAAATATGTTCAGCTACTAAATTACATTATAACAATATGTACGGTATAATTAATTTGTAAGTTTGCACAGATGGATAAGCTTAAACTACAGGATTTACGGCAGGAATACCGTTCTGCTACCCTTACAGAGGATAGTACAGCCGCAGACCCGATTGCACAATTTGATAAATGGTTTAAAGAAGCTTTAGCAGCTGAACTTGTTGAGCCTAACGCATTTACACTGGCAACCGCTACTACTGACGGCAGGCCTTCTGCCCGCATAGTGTTGTTAAAAGAAGTGGATGGCTCCGGTTTTAAATTTTTCACCAACTACCTTAGCCGTAAAGGCAGGGAACTCGCTAAAAACCCGCTTGCCGCAATGGTGTTTTTTTGGAGCGGCCTGGAACGCCAGGTGCGCATTGAAGGCACCATAGAAAAGCTTAGCAAGGATGAATCAGAGATATATTTTCATTCACGTCCCCGCGGTAGTCAGATTGGTGCTGTAGTATCACCACAAAGCCAGGAAATTACAGATCGTCAAGTGCTGGAGAAACGCATGCAGCAATTAGAGGGTGAGTATGACGGTAAGGATGTTCCTAAACCATCGCACTGGGGCGGTTATTTGATTAAGCCTACATTGGTGGAATTTTGGCAAGGCAGGCCCAGTCGTTTGCACGACCGCATTGTGTATAAAAAGACAGATAAAAAATCCTGGAAGAAAGTACGCCTGGCGCCATGAGTTTTGATGATATTAAACAATTGCTGATTGACAAATTAGGCGAGGCTGTGATTGTTGGTGAAGAGCGCAATGGCTTACAGCCTGCATTACTAATTAATGCCGATAGCATAGTTGCGGTTTGTAAGGAACTGCGTAACAATCCGAAAACTTATTTTGATTTTTTAGCCTGCCTGAGCGGCGTTGACTATGGCGTAGAAGCTGGTCGGTTTGGTGTGGTATACCACCTGTCTTCTATTCCCTATCGTTTACAACTTACGTTGAAGATCAGTAAGGCGCATGACCGCAACACAGAAGAGTTGCCGGAATTTGAAAGCGTAACCTCTATTTATAAAACTGCAGACTGGCACGAACGCGAAGCTTATGACCTTTTCGGAATTTTCTTTAACGGTCACCCGGATTTACGCCGCATCCTGATGCCTGACGATTGGGAGGGTTACCCTCTACGCAAGAACTATAAAAATCCTGAATATTATAAGGGTATTAAGGTGGATTGATAAGTAGAGATAAAAGGTGAAAGCGGAAAGGTAAAAGGTTAAGCTTTCAAAAAAATTGGTGGCTAAAAGCAAAGAGATAAAAATGCCAAACGTCCTCTGCTTTGGAGAGGATTTAGATAAGCTAATAAAACGACAAATTCGAAATTGAATAATCAAAATCCGAAATACGACGATGCACTTAACCGCTATTATCAGAAGATAGCCGCCGCGGCTACTGAAGATATGGTGCTTAATATGGGGCCTCAACACCCCTCCACTCACGGTGTTTTGAGGCTTGAACTGATTACGGACGGTGAAATTGTAAAAGAGGTAATTCCGCATGTGGGTTACTTGCACCGCTGTTTCGAAAAGCATGCAGAGTCGCTCACTTATCAGCAAACCATCCCTTTTACCGACCGTATGGACTACCTCGCCTCCATGAACAACAGTCATGTTTGGGTGATGGGTGTTGAGCGTATGCTGGGTATTGACAAGGACATTCCAAAACGTATTGAATACATACGCGTATTGGTTTGCGAACTAAACCGCATCGCATCCCACCTGATTGCAATCGGCACTTACGGGATAGATGTGGGCGCTTTTACACCATTTTTATGGTGTTTCCGTGATAGGGAACACATCATGGGTTTGCTGGAATGGGTGTCAGGCTCGCGTATGCTATATAACTACATCTGGGTTGGCGGTTTGTATTACGATCTGCCCGTTGGGTTTGAAGAACGCTGCCGCGAATTTATAGAGTACTTTAAACCCAAGCTTACCGAGCTTAACGAGCTGCTTACCGATAACCAGGTATTTATAGAACGCACGGCAAATGTTGGCGTGTTACCGCTTGACGTAGCTATAAATTATGGCTGCTCAGGCCCTATGCTGCGCGGCTCCGGCCTTAAGTGGGATTTACGGCGTATCGATAATTACTCGGCATACCCTGAAATTGAATTTGACGTACCTATAGGAAAAGGTGAAATGGGTACCGTAGGTGACTGCTGGGATAGGTACAAAGTGCGGGTTGATGAAGTTGCTGAGTCGGTAAAGATTATCGAACAATGCCTTGACCGCTTGCAGAAAGAGCTGAAGCGCACACCCGACTTTGACCCCAGGGCAAAAATGCCTAAAAAGCTTACGCCAAAAGTACAGGACTACTACATGCGAGGCGAAGGAGCCAGAGGTGAACTTGGTTTTTATTTTATACATAACAACGAACGGTCAGAAATACCTTTCCGCGTTAAAGCCCGCGCACCGAGTTACAACAATCTTTCTGTAATTTCAGAGATAAGCCGTGGTGTAATGATTGCCGACCTTGTTGCCATTATCGGTTCTATCGACATTGTTTTGGGCGAACTGGACAGGTAGCAGTATTATTTAAACGTTAAGTTGATTTATAATGCTTGATATACTCATTATTGGTGGAGGCCCCATCGGCCTGGCCTGCGGACTTGAAGCGCAGCAGGCTGGATTGTCCTACAAGATCATAGAGAAGGGTTGCCTGGTAAACTCATTGTATAATTACCCTTATACCATGACCTTCTTTTCCACGTCTGAACGGCTAGAAATTGGGGGCATTCCTTTTGTAACCATCAACAATAAGCCAAATCGCGCCGAGGCGTTGGAATATTACCGTCGCGTCGCTATGTCTAATAATTTGCCTGTCAACTTATTTGAAGAGGTAATTGAAGTAGCGGGTGAAGAGGGAAATTTCCAGATAACTACTACTAAAGCAACCTATCAGGCAAAGCATATTGTTTTAGCTACCGGCTTTTACGACATTGCCGTAAATCTTAATGTTCCCGGGGAGGATTTGCCCAAGGTAAAGCATTACTACAAAGATCCTCATTACTATGCCTTGCAAAAAGTAATTGTTGTAGGTGCGAGTAACTCAGCTATTGATGTAGCCCTTGAAACGTGGCGCAAAGGTGCCGAGGTTACCCTGGTTGTTCGCGGCAGCGAGGTAAGCAGTCGGGTCAAATACTGGGTACGCCCCGATATAATTAACCGAATTGAAGAAAGAAGCATCAAAGCCTATTTTAATTCTGAATTGGTTGCTGTACGCGAATATGAGGCGGACATTGCAACGCCAGAAGGCATAGTGACCATACCAAACGATTTCGTGATGGCCATGACCGGGTATAAACCCAACTTTACTTTCCTGAGCAAATTAGGCATCCAACTTTCGGACGACCGGCTGATTCCCAATTATAACCCCGATACTATGGAAACCAACCGCAAGGGAATTTATCTTGCCGGCGTAGTTTGCGGCGGATTGGATACACACCTATGGTTCATAGAAAACTCCCGCATTCATGCGGAAATCATTCTTAAGGCTATTACGGGAAAAATTAATTAAGATAACATGTAAGCCGTTTACACAGCAGCCTTTTCCTGCTTTTCCTTTTCGTAGTAATCTTCAAGTTCTTTCAACCGGCTTATCTGGCTGGGTCTCGGGTTTATGAAGGTACGCACTTTCTTTATCAACGCAAACGCATCCTCATAAGTAAGACCGGTTTTAATGAGATAAGCTATGGCCATCGTAGGGCCGCGACCCAACCCTTGCCTGCAGTGAATGTATACCTTGCCACCTCTTTTAATTTCAGCGTCTACAAAATTTGCCCCTTTTATCAATATATCCATAGGTGGCGGCGTATTGTCTACCGTAGGCAGGTGTATGTAATTTATACCAGCGTATTGTGCCTCTGTATACACCGAATGCATACGCATATTCACAATCGCAGTAACACCCCTCTCCTTTAATTTTCTTAGACCGATAAGATTATACTGGCTACCCAAGTATAAATTCGGAGTAATGCGGCTATGTTTTAACGTTGGCAGCCCTGTAAAAAAACGATATATGTTATCATAGAGGTTTTGCAGCAACAAATACAGCAGCGTAAATAAGCTCTTAATTTTTTTAAACATAGCGATTTAATTTTTCGTCAGCGGTACCGCTATGCTCACAGAAGCAGGAACGATGCCAATTTTTAAGGTCGAGGCTTTTTCTTCTACATCGTCTCTTATAAAACTCAGTTCTCCGGTGCTTTCTATGGTCACTTCTTTACAGGCCCAGTGCGCAACTGCATCAGTTTCATTTTGCAGCAGCGTGCTTCCGGCTGCCTTTAAAAGCGTACCTATGTCATTATTCCTTATCAGCACTATATCTAAAAGCCCATCGGTGATACTTATTCCAGGCTGGAGCGCAAAATTACCTATGCCAATATGTCCCGAGTTGGTTACCGTTAATGATACGCCACTTTCTTCTACAGCTTCACCATCAATCAAAAGCTTATACTTTTGCTGTTCAGCAGTAGCAATGGTTTTAACGGCCGATACGCCATAAGCCAATTGCCCTAAATTATCTTTGAGATTGCGGTCAGCCTCTAAAACCATATCAGCCATGATACCGAGATTTACCCGCAACAGAAATGGCTCATCATTCACCATACCCATATCAATCTGCTTTATTTCGTAATCACCATCGGCAAGCATTTTCAAGGCAACCTTGCTATCAGTATCTATACCCAGTTCCTTTGCCATAACGTTTGCCGTACCACCAGGGATAATAGCCATCGGAATATTTTTACCATGCAAAGCAGCCGCTACTTCAGTCACACACCCGTCTCCACCATATACGGCTATCATATCTGTTTTGCCTATCAATTGCTGTGCAACGTCAGCAGTGCTCACGTTTCGTTTGGTTACACTGATATCCCACTCAATGCCGCTTTCATCAAAAGCTGTATTGATGTAAGATAAAATCGGCTCCTCGCTGCCGGATGCCGGGTTGATGATAAAATGTACGTGTTTTGGTTTCATATAGTGGCTATGTAGCTGTACATCAACAAACACAATAAGTACCGCTAAGTTTTAGCGCCTTATATCATCACCTGAAAACATTACGAAAGAATTTCAAATTATAGGTTCTATTTAAACCTGGCATACTATTTTTACGCCATGACTTTAGAAGAGAGAATTGCCTTTGCCGAAACGCATGTGTTCCGTGCTGTATTTCCTAATACTACTAACCACTACGACACCTTGCACGGCGGGATGGCCATGCACATGATAGATGATGCGGCCTTTATTGCCGCCACTCGCTTTAGCCGCAAGCGTATGGTTACTGTTTCGTCAGACAAAATCGACTTTAAAAAGCCCATCCCTTCAGGAACCATCATTGAGCTCATAGCCAAAATTGTTCATGTGGGCAATACGAGTTTAAAAGTGCAGGTAGAAATCTATATTGAAGAAATGTATTCTGAGCACCGCGAGCAAGCGATAACAGGCACCATTACTTTTGTTGCGGTGGATGAGCACCGAAATCCGATAAAGGTGATTTAATTGTGCGGTATGTAGAGAGACGAATAATGTCAGGCACCTCCACAATTTGCTTTTCGTAACCTATTGTTGCGGCGTTGATCATGGCGTAGCCCAATTGCTTGAGGCTCGTAACATATTTAGGGAATAATTTTTTAAACACAGGATATAACCAATCAACATATTTATACAACCCCAATGTATTTTTCAACCCGGGCGTGGGCTGTAAAAATCCTGGTCTGAAATTGTAAACGGCCTTAAAGGGGAGTTTTTTTAAATCATTTTCAGTACGCCCTTTCACCCTCGCCCACATTAGTCGGCCTTGCTCTGTACCATCAGTTCCACTGCCCGAGATGTAGCAAAACGTCATTTCAGGGTTTAGTTGCGATAGTGCTTTTGCAAAACCAAGGGTAAGGTCATAAGTAAGTCGCGTGTACTCATCCTCCTTTTTGCCTACAGATGTTACCCCCGCACAAAAAAAACAAGTGTTATAACCTTTTAAGTCCGGAGTTATGCTGCTGATGTTCTGCAAGTCGGCATAGATAATTTCCGTTAGTTTATGGTGAGCCATGCCCGCCGGTCGCCGGTTGATTATCAAAACTTGTTCAACATCCGGATGATTAAGGCATTCGTGCAGTACACCCTCGCCTACCATTCCGGTAGCGCCTGTTATAATTACTCTAAGCTTCATTAAGGTTAATAAACAAGGCTGTAACGCTTGTTACTTTATAGTGTTTTATGCAATTGTCTTAAAATACTTATTTTTACAAATGGCACATATTACCGCACTTTATGTTTATCCAATCAAATCACTTGGCGGTGTTTCTTTAAACCGGGCCGAATTAACCGATCGCGGTTTCCGGTACGACCGCAGATGGATGCTCATTGATTCAGAAAACCGCTTTCTCAGTCAACGCGAGCATGCCGAGATGGCTTTACTGCAGGTGGAAATTGAAGAAGCGGGATTAAAAGTCTATGATAAGCGTGATCCTGCCGATTATCTGATCATCCCTTTTATACCGCAAACCAATGACTTTGTAATGGCCCAAATATGGGATGATGTATGCCAAGCTGTACTTGTTTCGCCGGAAGCAGATGCATGGTTTACAGCCAAATTAAATATAAATTGCCGCCTTGTTTATATGCCCGACGGAACGCTTCGCCAGGTTGATACGAAGTATGCGGAAGAAGGCGATATCACATCATTCTCCGATGGTTATCCTATCCTGCTTATCAGCGAAGAATCTTTAAAGGATTTAAACACACGCTTACCTGAAACTGTAGGCATGGAAAGGTTTAGGCCGAACATGATTATAGCCGGAGTTGAACCTTACCAGGAAGATGTGATGCAGCGTTTCATCGTTAATAGTATTCCATTTAGCGGAGTGAAGCTTTGTGCGAGATGTATTATGACCACTATCGACCAGGAAAACGCCGTTAAAAATAAAGAGCCGTTAAAAACGTTAGCAACATATCGCCGCAAAGGAAATAAAATACTGTTTGGGCAAAATATATTACACGGCAATACTGGTATAATAGCTGTAGGTGATGAGTTGCAGGATATCACCTTTCATTACGACGAACGTTTTGTAGTGTGATCCGTTAAGTAGAGGCGTCAAAGCAAAATTATAATCTACATAATACATATTCTTTATATATCCCATATCTTTGCAAATTGTATCTTTAATCGATGCTATCAAAAAAGACTAAATACGCTATAAAAGCTTTGGTAATTCTGGGCAAGAATACCGACAAGCCGCCGATGCAGATTTCGCGGATTGCTGAAGAAGAGCGCATACCCAAAAAATTTCTGGAGCAAATACTGCTCGATTTGCGCAACGCCGGTTTTTTATACAGTAAAAAAGGAGCCGGCGGCGGTTACAGTCTTAATAAAGACCCGAAGGACATTTACCTGGTGAACATTATGCGCATCACCGATGGCCCTATCGCCATGGTGCCTTGCGCCAGTCTCAACTTTTACCATAAATGCGATGAATGCCACCAGGAAACTACCTGCGGCATTCGCAGTGTTTTTGTTGATGTGCGAGATGCAACGCTAAAAATTCTCTCCGAAACAAGTATTGCTGATATTATAGCCCGCGAAAGCACGCTCACTATCAATATTTAAGCACAACCGAACAGGCTTTTGTCCGCTTAAGTTCAAATTAACACATACAATATCTACCTTTTCGGTATATAATATATATATTTGTGACATTATGGTTGCAGGCATGAGTAACAGAAAGCCGCGTTGTATGCAACTGTAATCGCAACAGCAACAGACAAACTTAACATGCAAAGTTTTAGAACAGAGCTTGAAAATCCTATTGTAGAAAAAGATATTATTGATCTTGAACGGAAAATAAGGCTATTCAGAGAAGGTAAAATACACGACGAGAAATTTCGCAGCCTGCGTTTGGCTCGTGGTGTTTATGGTCAGCGACAGCCAGGTGTACAAATGGTGCGTATAAAGCTGCCGTTTGGTAAAGTTACTTTTAAGCAATTACTTAAGATTGCCGATATATCAGATGAGTACGGAAGCGGCAACCTGCACCTTACTACACGTCAGGATATACAGATACATTACGTAAGCCTTGACCGTACACCCGAATTATGGGCAAAGCTTGAGCAGGATGATATTACCCTGCGCGAAGCATGCGGTAATACTGTACGTAATGTAACCGCCTCTCCTACTGCCGGCATAGACCCTAAAGAACCATTTGATGTTACGCCGTATGCTCATGCTACTTTTGAGTATTTTCTGCGTAACCCCATTTGCCAGGATATGGGCCGCAAATTTAAAATAGCCTTCTCTGCCAGTGATGAAGATACCGCCTTTAGCTATATTCATGACTTAGGTTTTATACCAAAAATAAACGCTGAGGGCGAGCGCGGTTTTAAAGTGTTATTAGGCGGTGGCCTTGGTGCGCAGCCTTTTCTGGCAAGTGCGGTTGAAGAGTTCTTGAATGAAGATCAGCTCATTCCATACATTGAGGCTATTATTCGCGTATTTGATCGCCACGGCGAGCGTAATAATCGTAACAAAGCCCGTTTAAAATATCTAGTACAGAAGCTTGGTTTGGATGAGGTGTTACGACTGGCCCGTGAAGAACGCATCGCTAACAAAGTTAAAAGTTATAAAATTAACCGCGAGGTTTTCAATGAGCCAGCATTGCCGGCAGTTGATGAATATCCTGCGGTTGAAGTTGCTAATCCTCTGCGATATGAGCAGTGGTTGGCCACCAACGTTTTTGAGCAAAAGCAAGAAGGCTTTTATGGTGTATACATAAAAGTACCTGTAGGGGATATTGATACCGGTACAGCGCGTAAATTAGTTGATGTTTTACAACATTTAGTTGGCGACGAGATACGAATCACCCAAAACCAGGGCCTTCTTTTAAAGTTTGTGCGTAAGGAAGCTTTGCCTGCGCTTTACGAAGGACTAACCTCTCTCGACTTGTCAGCACCAGGTTTTGATAGTGTTGCAGACGTAACTACATGCCCCGGTACAGACACATGTAATCTGGGCATATCCAACAGCATGACCATGGCACGCGTACTCGAAAATGTGATATACAACGAGTATGAAGAATTTATTTTTAATCGCGAAATCAAGATAAAGATAAGCGGATGTATGAATTCCTGCGGTCAGCATGGATTGGCGCATATTGGTTTGCACGGCAGCTCGCTTAAAGCCGGTACACGCGTACTACCATCTGTACAGGTGATGCTTGGCGGTGGTACTGTTGGCAACGGAGAAGGTCGTGTTGCGGAACGCGTGGTTAAAGTGCCTGCTAAGAGGGCTACCAGCGTGCTGCGCTCTTTGCTTGACGATTATAAAACAAACTCAATCACCGACGAGACGTACCACAATTATTATGACCGCCAAGGTAAAGATTACTTTTACCGCTTGCTTAAACCACTGGCTGATTTAACAACATTGACCGAAGAGGAATTTGTTGACTGGGGCCATGAGGAAACTTTTGCCACCGCTATAGGTGTTGGTGAGTGTGCGGGTGTAGTGATAGACTTGGTAGCAACGCTGCTGTATGAGTCTGAAGAAAAGCTTGGTTGGGCAAACGAGGCATCCGCCGAACAACGTTGGGCTGATGCTATTTACCATGCTTACAGCGTTTTTGTAAGCTCGGCTAAAGCTTTGCTTTTAGATAAAGGCATTAATAGTAGCACGCAAGTTGGCGTAATCAAAGAGTTTGATGCGCAATACGTGGCTACAGGCGAAACTACATTAACCGGCACCTTTAACGATCTGGTGCTTCAAATTAATAAAAACGAGCCCTCTGAAGAGTTTGCAACAAATTATTTGGCGCAGGCTACGCAGTTTTTAAATGACAGCAAAGCTAAAAGGGAGGCCCTGGTAAAATCATGACGAATACACAAAACAACAATATAGATATTAAGCCCCGCATCACTTTAGTAGGCGCAGGCCCCGGTGATACTGAGCTGATAACCATAAAAGGTATCAAAGCCTTACAAACTGCCGATGTTATTTTGTACGATGCATTGGTTAATGATGAACTGCTTGAACTTGCTCCTGCCGACGCGGTAAGAGTTTATGTAGGTAAGCGTTCAGGCGATCAAACTCATTCTCAGGAAAACATCAATCAACTAATGGTTGACTATGCCTTAAATTACGGCCACGTTGTACGCCTAAAGGGCGGTGATCCGTTTGTGTTTGGCAGAGGGTTTGAAGAAATTGAATTTGCGGCAAAGCATAACATTCCGGCGCAGGTAGTACCGGGAATATCAAGCTCTATCGGTGTGCCGGGCTTGCAGCAGATACCAGTAACACATCGTGGTTTAAGCGAAAGCTTTTGGGTAATTACCGGCACAACATCAAGCGGCAAAATTTCAGCCGATTTGTACGATGCCGCAAAGAGTCGCGCGACGGTTGTGATACTGATGGGCATACATAAGCTTAGCCAGATTACAGCAATATTTAAAGCAGAAGGCAAAGGCAACTTACCAGCAGCCGTAATTCAAAGTGGAACCACTGAAAATGAAAAGGTAGCAATAGCTACCGTAGATACTATTGCTGACGCCGTTAAGCAGCAGGGTATATCATCACCAGCTTTAATAGTCTTCGGTGACGTGGTGTCCCTGCATCCACAATTTAAACAACTGATAGCACAGCATGTCTCTCTTGCCTGAAGATAAAAGCACCGAACCTGTTGCGCAAAATAATAGCCCGGGCAACCCGCTTTTCCCGGTTTTTATTAAGCTCAACCACCTGCATACCGTACTAATAGGTGCAGGCAAGGTAGGTTTGGAAAAACTGACGGCGGTGCTGCGCAATAGTCCGCAGGCAAGGGTAACTGTTATTGCTAAAGAAATCATTAACGAGGTACACGCTCTTGCATCTGAATATGCAGGCGTTACTATTGTAAACAAGGCTTTCAGCGAATATGACCTGGATAATGCCGACATCGTAGTAGCTGCTACTAATAATGAGGAGCTCAATAATTACATAAGGCAAGCCGCCCGCGACCGCAAGTTGCTGGTTAACATTGCCGACAAGCCGGATCTGTGCGATTTCTATTTAGGCTCCATTGTTCAAAAAGGCGACCTGAAAATTGCTATTTCCACCAACGGAAAATCGCCTACCGTGGCAAAACGTATCAAAGAGTTTTTAAATGAAGAAATACCTGAGGAGATAGATCTTACTCTTCAGCAAATGAATATTTTAAGAGAGTCGCTAAAAGGTGATTTTGCTTATAAGGTTAAGAAGCTTAACGAGGCAACCGCTGTACTTATAGAAAGCAAAAAGGCAACCCCGGCTAACAGGGTTTTTGTTCGCTGGCTGATATGGCTCACTTCTATCTCTGCTATTGTGATCAGCCTTATTTCCCTTTGGTACAAAGAGCCTGCTTTTCAAGCTTATGTAGAAGGCATCGACCCTCTGTTCTATTATTTCTTAGGAGCTGGCTTCGTGTTCGCCATGATTGATGGTGCTATAGGCATGTCGTACGGCGTTACATCAACCACGTTCTCCCTTTCGATGGGCGTACCTCCTGCCTCGGCGAGTATGGCCGTGCACCTTTCTGAGGTGTTAAGCAATGGCATAGCCGGATGGATGCATTACCGCATGGGCAATGTAAACTGGAAGCTGTTTAAACTTCTGCTTATCCCCGGAATCATCGGTGCCGTTACAGGCGCTTATCTCTTGTCGTCCTTAGAGCATTACGCCCATTATACTAAGCCGTTTGTTTCGTTATATACGCTAATACTCGGTACTGTGATTCTGTTAAAAGCTTTCAAACCCAAGACGAAGAAATCAGCTGATAAGATCAAGAAGATATCTCTATTGGGCTTGGGTGGTGGTTTTATTGATGCCGTAGGTGGCGGAGGTTGGGGTTCTATCGTGTTATCTACGCTGATCGCGGGCGGACGTCATCCTCGCTTTTCATTGGGCACCGTGAAACTTTCACGCTTCTTTATTGCTTTAATGAGCTCGCTAACATTTGTTACCATGCTCAAGAGTAATCACTGGGGTGCTGTAGCCGGGCTTATCATCGGCAGTGCTATTGCCTCACCTATTGCGGCAAAAATTTCTAATAAAATATCTGCTAAAGTAATTATGGTGTCTGTAGGCATTATTGTAGTAGCCATTAGCTTGCGCAGTATTGTTAAAGTGTTTTTATAATGAGTTACCTTACAGAAGATATAAAGGGCAGTTTGTATGGGCTGGAACCTGTAGAGGCCCTGCAGTTTCTGGCACAAAAGTTTTCGGGTGAGATAGTATTCTCTACCAGCTTCGGTTGGGAAGACCAGGTAATCACCCATATGATCTTCAGCAACAACATTCCTATAAAAGTATTTACGCTGGAGACCGGCCGTCTTTTCCCTGAAACTTATTATGTTTGGAACCGCACAATGGAGCGCTACGGCAAACCGGTGTTTGCTTACTATCCGGATAACAAACGTTTAGAAGCCATGGTGAGCCTTAAAGGGCCGAGTAGTTTTTATGATTCTGTAGAGAACAGAAAAGAATGCTGCGGCATACGAAAGATAGAGCCATTAAAGCGGGCGTTAAACGGCAATAAGTGCTGGATTACCGGTATAAGGGCCGAGCAATCAGCCAACCGCCAGCACATGGATAACGTAGAATGGGACGAAGCGAACAACATTATCAAGTACCACCCTATTTACAGCTGGTCTTTGGATAATGTTAAAGCATACGTAAAACAATATAACATACCGTATAATCCACTGCATGACAAGGGCTTTCCTAGTATTGGCTGCCAGCCTTGTACACGAGCCGTAGCTGAAGGTGAAGATTTTCGTGCCGGACGCTGGTGGTGGGAAGATCAGTCAAAGAAAGAGTGCGGTTTACACGCGGTTAAATAAGAATATATTACTAATGAGTACAAATAACCATCTGGACTATTTAGATGAGCTTGAAGCAGAAGCGATATACATTCTGCGCGAAGTTGCAGGCCAGTTTGAAAAGCCTGCGTTACTTTTTTCTGGAGGAAAGGACTCTATCACGCTTGTACGTTTAGCCGAAAAGGCTTTTCGGCCGGGTAAGTTTCCTTTTCCGCTGGTGCATATTGATACCGGTCATAATTTTATAGAAACTATTGAGTATCGCGATAAAATGATAGAGCGCCTCGGCGAAAAGCTGATCGTGGGTTACGTCCAGGACTCTATCAATGAAGGCAAAGTAGTTGAACAAAAGGGTAAGAATGCAAGTCGTAACACGTTGCAAACCGTTACCTTATTAGATACAATTGCCAAACACCAGTTTGATGCCTGCATTGGCGGCGCCCGCCGTGATGAAGAGAAAGCTCGTGCAAAAGAACGCATTTTTTCCGTACGCGATGAATTTGGCCAATGGGATCCTAAACGCCAGCGCCCTGAATTATGGAACCTCTACAACGGCAAAATACACAAGGGTGAAAATGTTCGTGTGTTTCCTATCAGCAACTGGACCGAACTGGATGTTTGGAACTACATCCGCCGCGAAAAAATTGAACTCCCTTCTATATATTTTGCGCATGAACGCGATACCATTACCCGTAACGGCCAGTTAATGGCAGCATCACCATTCCTCAATATGGATGACGATGATGTTGTTGAACGCCGCACAGTAAGATTCCGCACCGTGGGCGACATGACTTGTACTGCAGCTGTAGCTTCGGATGCTTATTTGATTGATGACATCATTACCGAGATAAGCGAATCAAAAATAAGCGAGCGCGGTGCCCGCATGGACGATAAGGTATCAGAAGCAGCTATGGAAGACCGCAAGAAAGGAGGTTACTTTTAACTATGGATATTCTAAAATTTATAACCGCCGGCAGTGTAGACGATGGCAAAAGTACCCTTATAGGTCGTTTGTTATACGATAGTGAAGCAATTCTCGCAGATCAGTTAGAAGCGCTGCATGCCTCTAACCGTAAGAACGATGATGGTTCGATTGACCTGGCCATTCTTACCGATGGACTTAAAGCGGAACGTGAGCAAGGCATTACTATTGACGTGGCTTACAAGTATTTCAACACCGAAAAACGTAAGTTCATAATTGCAGATGCACCCGGCCACATACAGTATACACGTAACATGGTTACAGGCGCGAGTAATGCAGACCTGGCTATCATCCTTATAGATGCGCGTAAAGGTGTGATTGAGCAAACCATCCGTCATTCCTTCCTGGTAGCGTTGTTGGGCTTACCTGAGGTTGTGGTATGCATCAACAAGATGGACATGCTGGATTACGCCGAAGATGTTTACAACAAAATTGTAGCTGACTATGAAGCGCTTGCTCAAAAAGTAGGGCTTAGATCAGTTAAGTTTATACCTATAAGCGCTTTAAAAGGCGACAATATCGTTTACAAATCGTTAAACATGACCTGGTATGAGGGTGAAAGCTTGCTTGATTACCTGGAGAACGTAGATATAAAGCTTGACAATGTTGCAGCCCATGGCAGAATGCCTGTACAGTGGGTAGTTCGCCCGCAAACAGACGAACTGCACGACTACAGAGGTTATGCAGGCCGGGTAGCCAGCGGATCATTCAAAGTAAATGATTCGGTGACCGTTTTGCCGTCAGGCTTTACCAGCACCGTATCACGCATAGAGCAATTTGATCATGATCCGGATGAAGCAACTACGGGAATGTCTGTAACCCTGCATTTAAAGGATGAGATTGACATAAGCAGAGGCGATATATTGGTTAACAGTAACTCTCAGCCTATAATTGCACAACGCATAGAGGCTGATTTGTGCTGGATGGATACAAGGCCACTTGATGTGAGCCAAACGTATCTGGTTCAGCATAACACCAAAGTAACGCGTTGCCGTATCAATGAAATTGTACATAAGATAAACATCAATACACTGGAGAAGCAGTACGATGAAGATTTTAAACTTAACGACATTGGCCGTGTGATTATCAAAACAGCCGATGCACTTGCGTTTGATCCGTATGATGTAAACAAAGCAAATGGCGGCGCTATCATTATTGATAGCCGCACCAATGTTACTGTAGGCGCTCTGATGCTCAGAGAGTCAGCCGAGTAAATAAGGCCTGCCCCGGTCTTAAAACAAGAAAGGCTGCGCAAATTGCGCAGCCTTTTCTATCAGCTATATATATTATGAGGGGTTGTTATTATCTAACTTGTTTAAAGAAAGATACTGTTGAAGTAGGTGACACACGTACCAACAACTCATCTTTTTCGCTTTTCAAATCAACAAACTGTTGTACAGCACCGTCTACTGAGTTCAGCTCTATAACTTCGCCGATTACGTAACCTTGGTAATGTTTTGCAATTTGTTTTTTAGCGCGGTCAGATACGGTGTTATAATCGATCTGCCTGGTTGTACCTAAGAAATCGCCACCCATGTTATAGAACGCAGTCATCTTCACGTTGTCTAAAGTGAACTGAGCTTTCTGAGTATTTTCAGTAACAGTCCAGCTTACGTTTTTAGCTCCTGCAAAGTCAGCGTTGAAATGATTTAAAACGACATAAGACACGCTTACTTTTTTATCATCGTCGTCATTTACTCTTTTATTTGATGCATATGCTCCTGTTATCAATAAACCGATAAGTGCAGGAATTACTAATAATTTTTTCATTGTGTTAAATTTTAAATCCATAACAAATATCAGAATTGATTATGAATTATGTAAATTTTGGTTAATTTTTATGATAATTCAATAATTAACCATCATTATTTTTTAAACTGAAAAAATTATTATTGATTCTTAGTGTATAATTTACAATATGTCAATAAAATCACTTATATCTAATTGTATTTTGTACACTAAGACTGTCACCAAAATATCAGATTAACTGTTTTAGCAGGGCAATTTGCCACTTTAATTAAAGCGCGCGCAAATAATCAAGGAAAAGATGCAACGCTTCGCGCTTTTTGTCCGTCAGATCGTAATCAATTTTATGCATCAAATAGTCTTCGATATCAAAATCGTCGCGTTTAGGTAAGGAACGCAATAGCTCTGGTCGGTGATCGAGACCAAACTTTAGCGCCTTATTAAACTCTTTTATAAATGCATCATCAACCGGTTTATTAGCAATCCATGCAGCGAATACAAAAGGTAGTCCGGTAAATTTGCCCCACTCCTCGGCCAGGTCATACACATATGGGTACTGTTCTTTTTTGCCGAAAGTACGGTCACCAATTAAAACAAATGCTGTATTTTCATCAGCGGAGGTACTATAGTCAGCGGCATTTTCTACCATTACCGGCGACAGTTTCCAATAATTTTTAAGCAATACTTTAGCGAGATTGTTCGAGCTGCGCGATTGTGGATCGAGCTGTAAGGTTTTCACCTTGTCGATTTCGCAGTTGCTGAAAATAAATACAGAATTTACTGCACCTACAGCGCCGATGCAGTAATCAGATACAATGTGCCATTCGGGTAACTGGAGCGTTGCTGCAACAGGTATCAGCCCAATATCCGCACGATCGTCAATTAATTTCTGAGCGCAATCAGCCGGAATATCCAGGCTAAGATCTATTTGATTAATAAAGTCAGTATGTTCAATACCATATATAAACGGTGTGGTGTTGGTATAACTCACCGCAGAGATGCGTAGTTTTTTCACAGATATATTAAGCCTGCTTTAAATGCAAGGCGTTATTAAATTCAACAATTTCAAATTTTGAACCATCGTACATAACTTTATACAATACGAGGTTCTGATGCGGAAAGGTATCCATTTCGGTAAGCGGCCGTTCTGTAAGCAAGCACATGAGCAGGCGCATCGCCCGGCCATGCATGCAAACAAGCACCAGGTCTTCATCATCATGGCTCATTATTTCGGCCAAGGCTTCTTGCTGCCTCACTTTAACTTCGTTCGGGCTTTCGCCCCCTTCAATCTTAGCATCGAGCTTGCCATCGAGCCAACTGCGCATCAGGTCCATAAAGGCGGCTTTGTTCTCAGGCGTACTTGGCTGACCTTCCAGCCTACCCCATGCCAGTTCATCTAAACCGGAAAGTTTTTGATATGGAATACCTAAATCAATAAAAGGCTGAATGCTTTGCTGCGTGCGCTTTAATGCAGATATGTAGATCTTTTTAAAAGGAACCGATTTGTAAGCCTGAAAGAATAACTGGGCTTGATTTCTGCCCTCTGCGTTAAGGTCAGTATCCATTCCCCGGCCTTGTACAATTCCCTGTCTGTTTAGTTCGGTTTGCCCATGGCGGACAATGTATAACGTTTTTTTAATCATTCTTTTTCAAGGAGGAAAAGGTAAAGGCGAAAGATAAAAGCTGAATGCTGTTTTTACAAAAGGCCTTTAATGATTCGCTTAGCTCTAACCCTTCCCAAAGCTGAACGTACTTTATGAATTCATCGAATGGTAGTAAGCAGCAATCGAGCGTAGAGTCATACTAACCATTCACTATTCACTAATACCTAATTCACCACCGGCAGTTTATAAAACTTGGGTTTGCTTTCTTCGGCAAATACGTAATCAATATAATCGGTAACTACGTTATATAAAGTATCGCGTTCTATTGGTTTACGGCCTACCTGTTTAATCAATTCAACCAGTTCTTTGGTGCTCATGGCAGGGTGTTGCTCTTCAGCGCCGGCCATAGAGTAAATCTTAGTGGTATCATCAAGCGTACCATCAATATCATCTACACCGAAATTAAGCGACATTTGTGCTGTATTGCGACTAATCATTGCCCAATAAGCTTTAATATGATCGAAATTATCAAGATAGATACGGGCGATAGCATAGTTACGCAAATCCTCAATAACACTGGTTTCCGGAACGTGTGACATCTGGTTGTCCTGGTTACGGAACTTAAGCGGAATAAAAGTTTGGAAACCACCCGTGCGGTCCTGCAGTTGCCGTAATTGCTCCATGTGGTCTACACGGTGCCAGTACTGCTCTATATGGCCATAAAGCATAGTTGCGTTAGACCGCATCCCTAATTTATGCCACTCCTCATGTATTTGCAACCATTGGTCACCGGTACATTTGTCTTTAGCAATCTGATCACGCACTTCTGGATGAAATATCTCTGCCCCGCCGCCTGGCATTGATTCCAGACCGGCATCCTTCATCATTTTCATACCAGTGGCATAATCAACCTTAGCCTTCTTAAATATGTAATGATACTCTACCGGGGTAAGCGCCTTAACATGCAATTCGGGCCGATGTTGCTTTATACGCGTAAACATTTCGGTATAAAACGGCAAATCATACTGCGGCAGCACGCCGCCTACAATATGTACCTCTGTAACCGGTTCTCCATCATATTTTTTTACAATGTCGAGCATTTCTTCCATTGTATACTCCCACCCCTCGCTGCGCTGTTTAATGAGGCGCGAATAGGAACAGAATTTACAATCGTAAACACAGAGGTTGGTAGGCTCTATATGGAAGTTACGATTAAAGTAGGTGTTATCGCCATGTTTGGCGTTGCGGATGTGATTAGCAAGCGTTCCGAGATAGCCAAGTTCAGCTTTTTCATATAACAGCACACCTTCATCAAAGCTGATACGTTGCAGGTTAAGAACCTTTTGTGCAATATGTTTTAAATCAGCAGATAAGTTAGGATCGTTAAGTAACACCTGTAAATTATCTGATTTATGCATCTGCGTAAATTTTTCTCAAAAGTACTAAAAACTGCATACAATGCCCGGTTGAGCACGTATTTGTGACAAATTCTTACAGTTATTGACAATGCGTTTACAGTGCAGAATAAACCGGGTATTTTCAGGACGGTGGCAGGGATTTATTTTCTTAAGTATAGCGAGCTGTAACCATCGTACACATTGTCGGCAAGAACCAGTGAGTCCTGAGATACCTTCAAAATTACTTTTGGCAGATAGCCATTGTCATATTTGATAAGGTTCGCTTTTTCCTGAGAGTAGATGCTCGACCCTCTTGTTATGCTATAACCTGTTTCCCATTTAAGCGAATCATTTTTATATAAAGCCACTTTGTTGTCACTGAAGCGAAGTGACTGGGTGTAGCCTTCCTTTTCAGGCGTGATGGTATTTCCGGCAAAGCCGCCTGTTGATGATTGCCATTCCCACCGACCGCTCAGCATCTTTTTATCAAAGCCTATATTGGCGTCTAATTGCGAAGTTTTACATGCCGACATACCGGCTATAAAAACGAGGGCTAATACAAGGTGCTTCATAATTTTGGTTTTATAAATCAATACGTACATTTACCGCCAAACGCTACATATATCGACCATGAAGATTGAGACCATTGCTATACATGCGGGCAACCACCCCGATGCTGCTACAGGTGCAGTTATACAGCCCATTACGTTGGCAACCACATTTTTACGTGGAGAGGATGGCGGCTATCCTGGTGGGCACATGTACAGCCGCGCTTCAAATCCTAACCGCACCTCATTGGAAACCGTACTCGCTCAATTAGAGGGTGGTGCAGATGCAGCAGCATTTTCATCAGGCAACGCTGCTGGCATGGCGGTTTTTCAATCACTACAACCGGGTACTCACATCATCCTGCCTGATGATATGTATCACGGACTGCGCAACCAGGTGAAAGCTTTGTTTGGAGCGAGTCTGGAGTTCGATTTTATCGATATCAATGATGCGAATACATTAAACAGCCATATTAAGCCCAATACCGGTTTAATATGGATTGAAACGCCATCGAACCCTTTGCTCAAACTTACCGATATTGAACAGGTAGTGACAATTGCTAAAGAAAGGAGCATTAAGGTAGTTTGTGATAACACCTTCGCTACGCCGATATGCCAGCAGCCCTTAAGCATGGGTGTTGATGTGGTGATGCATTCCTCTACCAAATACTTTGGCGGGCATAGCGATCTGATGGGCGGAGCACTCATCACAGCAACAAAAAGCGACTGGTGGCAAAAAATACGACAGGTGCAGGAAAGCGGCGGCGCCATCCCCTCACCTATGGACTGCTATTATCTTACACGCAGTATCAAAACATTGCCATACCGCGTTCGCGGCCATGTCAGCAATGCCCAGCAATTTGCCGAATACCTGGAAAGCCACAACAAAGTCGAGCAGGTTTTATACCCCGGCCTACCCTCCCATCCACAGCATGCTTTAGCTAATAAGCAAATGAATATGTATGGCGGTATGCTTTCTTTTTTAGTAAAAGGCGCAGAACAAGAAGCACGTACAGTGGTAAACGCAGTACAATTATTTACACAGGCTACCAGCCTGGGCGGAGTAGAAAGTTTGATAGAGCACCGCGCATCTATAGAGGGACCGGATACTAAAACACCGCGAAACCTCATTAGGGTGTCAGTGGGTTTAGAACACATAGATGATTTGATAGCCGATATTGATCAGGCGTTAGCTGGCATATAAGTGCGAAAACAAATAAAATTTGGAGTTCATCATTTTTTTAGCATACATTTGCAACATTATTTGGTAGCAAATATTTAAGATCAATACCCCTCACAAGGTTTGGTTTATAAAGAAGCGGCGAGAGAACAGGCTCAATAACCCGCTGGCAACCCTTCATTAGATGGAGAAGGTGCCAATTCCTGACCCGGAAAAATAACCCGGGAAATATAAATGAACAAACATCATGAACAGTTTAATTTTTAGCAGTAAGAAAGAAGTACAGTTTACATATAATAGTTTCACTATTAGCTGTATGTGCATGTGTTGCTGTTTAATGCAGTAAACACCATCGCTTACTTTAAGCGCCCTTATGTGTACAATATGGGATTGTTATATCCCGCACATATGCCACACTTACCCAGTCAAAAATTTTACTAACTCTTAAATCTTAAAAAATGTCTACTACAAATTTAAAATTCGAAACACTGCAACTTCACGCCGGTCAGGAACCTGATGCCGTAACAGGCTCACGTGCTGTGCCGCTTTATCAAACTACATCCTACGTATTTAAAAACGCTGAACATGGCGCCAATCTGTTTGCCTTAAAGGAGTTCGGCAATATCTATACGCGCCTCATGAATCCAACTACGGATGTGTTTGAAAAACGCATCGCGGCACTTGAAGGTGGCGTAGCTGCGTTGGCAACTTCATCGGGGCAGGCGGCTCAATTTTTAGCACTTAACAACATTCTGCAGGCAGGCGACAACTTCGTCACTTCACCATACCTGTACGGCGGCACTTACAATCAGTTTAAAGTTTCTTTTAAGCGTTTGGGTATCGAGGTACGCTTTGCCAAAGATGATACTGCAGAGAGCATTGAGGCCTTAATTGATGGTAACACCAAAGCCATTTATGCGGAAACCATAGGCAATCCCGGGTTTGCCATACCCGACTTTGAAAAGTTAGCGGCTGTAGCTAACCGTCATGACCTGCCGCTGATAGTTGACAATACATTCGGCGCGGGTGGCTACTTATTCCGCCCGCTGGAACATGGCGCGCATGTGGTAGTCGAATCTGCTACGAAATGGATAGGCGGACATGGCACCAGTATTGGCGGCGTTATTGTTGATGGCGGCAACTATAACTGGGGTAACGGAAAGTATCCGCAGTTTACTGAACCATCAGAGGGTTATCATGACCTTGTATTTAATGATGTGTTTGGCATCGGCGGGCCCTTTGGCAACATACAATACATTATACGTGCACGTGTAGAAGGCCTGCGCGATTTTGGCCCATCACAATCGCCGTTCAATTCATGGTTGTTGCTGCAAGGCTTAGAAACCTTGTCGCTACGCGTGCAGCGCCATGTAGACAATGCGCTTGAACTGGCCAAATGGCTTGAGCAGCATCCGCTTGTTCAGAGCGTTAATTACCCGGGCTTGCCATCTTCTCCTTACCATGAGCTGGCCAAAAAGTATTTACGGAATGGATTCGGAGCAGTGTTATCATTTGAAGTGAAGGGCGATAAAGAGAATGCGACAAGAGTTATAGACAACTTAAAGCTGGTAAGTCACCTTGCAAATGTGGGCGATGCTAAAACGCTGATTATACAACCATCAGTCACTACGCACCAACAGTTGAGCGAAGCAGAGCAAAAGGCTGCCGGAGTAACGCCGGGTCAGTTAAGGGTATCAGCCGGCATTGAACATATAGACGACATAAAAGCCGATTTCGAGCAGGCATTTGCCAGCATCGGCGTAGAAAATACAAGCCTGGTTTAACGGGTTAGTTTGATTATAGTTTTATTACCATAACCCTCCGGCCTCATACCCGGAGGGTTTTAAAAAAGGAATGACTGCGAAACAGATATACATACACGATAAAGAATTCAGTCTTGAATCGGGCCGGGTACTGCCCGAGTTGCAAATAGGTTACCATACTTACGGCAAGCTTAACAGCAGCCGCGATAACGTCATCTGGGTTTGCCATGCCCTTACCGCTAACTCAGATGTTTTGGATTGGTGGAAAGGCCTTTTTGGTGATAATGACTATTTTAATCCAGATGAGCATTACATCGTTTGTGCTAACATCCTGTCATCGCCTTACGGAACTACCAACCCGCATAGTATTGATCCAACAACTGGCGAACCATACTATCTCAATTTCCCAGAAGTTACCATACGCGATATGGTTAAGGCGCATGCTATCCTTGCCGATGTATTGGGCGTTCCACAAATAAAGGTACTCATAGGCGGCTCCCTCGGCGGGCAGCAGGCTATGGAATGGGCAATATTACAGCCAGAACGGATTAAGAACCTTATACTGATTGCCACCAATGCAAGGCATTCATCATGGGGTATTGCCTTTAATGAGTCGCAGCGGCTTACTCTCGCTGCCGACCCAACTTTCGTTGATAAAAAGCCAGACGCGGGGACTAAGGGTTTGAAAGCGGCACGAAGCATCGCGCTTCTATCCTACCGAGGTTATAAGACCTATAATCTTACCCAACAGGAAGATACAGACGATAAAACTGGTGATTACAAAGCTGCCAGCTACCAGAACTATCAGGGTGATAAACTTGTGAACCGCTTTAATGCGCATAGCTACTGGTATTTAAGCAAAGTGATGGACTCGCATAACGTAGGCCGTAACCGTGGCGGTGTTGAAAAGGCGCTTAGCCAGATAAGTACCCGTACACTGGTAATTGGCATAAAATCCGACCTGCTATTCCCGCTCGAAGAGCAGCAATATTTATTTCAGCATATACCTAAAGCGTCATTTGCCGAGTTTGATTCATTTTACGGGCACGACGGCTTTTTAATAGAAACAGAAATCTTAACTAACATCATAAAATCATTCCTCGAAACTAATGTGCGGGGGAAAATTATTGAATTGCAACAAACAGCATAATGAGCAAAAAACTTACTATTGGTTTATTTGGATTTGGCGTAGTTGGGCAGGGCTTGCACGACATTATTAAGACAAAAAACTTAAACCTTGAGATCGTAAAAATCGCTATCAAAAACCCGGAGAAAAAACGTACGCTTCCGGCAGAACTTTTTACTACTGATAAAAACGAAATACTCAATAACCCGGAAATTAATACGGTTATTGAGCTTATTAACGATACGGAGGCTGCCTTTGAGATTGTTTCTACAGCGCTCAAAACAGGTAAAAATGTAGTATCCGCGAGTAAGAAAATGATTGCCAAACACCTGGATGAGCTTATTGCTATTCAGCACGAATATGGTACTTCGCTATTGTATGAAGGTGCGGTATGCGGCAGTATCCCTATTATCCGTAACCTGGAAGAGTATTATGACAACGAGTTGCTTCATTCTATCTGCGGCATATTCAATGGTTCGTCAAACTATATACTTTCTAAAGGCTACTTAGAAAACCTGGATTATAACAGCGCACTAAAACAGGCACAAGATTTAGGTTTTGCAGAAACCGACCCTACCATGGATGTAGGCGGCTACGATGCTAAATTTAAACTGGTGATTGCTGCTGCACACGCTTACGGTGTAGTAGTTGATCCTGAGGAGATATTAAACATAGGTATACAGAATCTTGCTCCTGAAGATATCCGTTACAGCCGCGAAAAAAACCTCAAGATTAAACTGGTCCCTGTTGCTAAAGAACTCGACGACAAGCACGTTGCCCTTTTTGTTTTACCTAAGCTGGTAAGCGAAAGTGAATTTTTATATAACGTAGAGTACGAGTACAACGGAGTTATTGTACAGGCAGCTTTTGCAGATCAGCAATTCTTTTTTGGTAAAGGCGCAGGTGGCCATCCTACCGGTGCAGCCGTACTGTCAGACGTAGCAGCGCTGCGTTACGATTACCAGTACGAATACAAAAAGGCTAAGCAAAGAGGTGCATTAACATTCACCAATGATATTGAGTTAACCGTTTATCTGCGTTATACTGATGAAGACCTGTTGAACGCATTGGAGTTTGATCACATATTTGAAAGCTATGTATCAGACGGTTATAAATATGTTATCGGAAAAATTCAATTACAAAATCTGATAGAAAACCAATTCCGTATATCTGAGTCGAAGGCTTTTGTTGCCTTTGCAGATCAGCTAACGGGGGTCAAATTAGCTGAATCGGCAAAACAAACAGCCGGTCTATTGCAAAATTAAAGGTTGTTGTTTTAATGAAAAAGCTCCGTTTTGCGGAGCTTTTTCTGTTTACAAATATTTTATAAAAAGTAAATCGTTATCAGATTTCGCGCTTGCTATCCCATTTCTCCAGATAGTCTGCTACGCGGCGCAAAAACATACCGCCAAGCATGCCATCAACCACCCGGTGATCATATGACATAGACAGGAACATCATATGCCGGATAGCTATCAGGTCGCCATGCATGGTTTCAATTACAGCAGGCTTCTTTTTAATAGTACCTATGGCGAGTATGGCTACCTGCGGTTGGTTGATAATAGGTATACCCATATCATTACCGAAAGAACCGATGTTGGTGAGTGTGAAGGTACCACCCTTCACTTCATCTGGCTGCAATTTATTGTTTCGGGCACGCAATGCCAGGTCGTTAACGGTCTTTGTCAAAGCCGGCAAACTGAGTTCATCAGCTTTTTTAATAACCGGTACAATAAGGTTACCGTTTGGCAGCGCTGTAGCCAGGCTTATGTTGATATCCTTTTTTTTGATGATCTGTGTACCACTTACGGATATATTGATCATCGGAAAATCTTTTATCGCTTTAGCTACCGCCTCAACGAAGATAGGTGTAAAGGTGATCTTCTGCCCTTCCCGCTTTTCAAAAGCACCCTTTACTTTATCGCGCCAATGCACCAGCTCTGTAACGTCAACCTCTACGAATGACGACACGTGAGGCGATGTTTGCTTGCTCATCACCATATGGTCGGCAATGATGCGGCGCATCCTGTCCATTTCAATTATTTCATCACCACTCTGACTTATTGTTACACGCTCCGGCGCTTTTTCAGGTGTGGCTGTGAAAGCGGGCTGAGGCTGCGGCGATGTAAAATTTGAGGACTGTTGCTGAGGCGCAGAACTGCGTTTGTTTAAATATGCTTTAAGATCATCCTTGGTTAGCCTTCCTTCCGCGCCGGTACCTGGTATGCCGTCAAGCTCTGCCTGACTAATACCTTCGGCAACAGCAATGTTGCGTACCAATGGCGAATAGAACCTGAAGCCATTATCCTGTTCATTGTTTGAAGTAACGGTAACAGATTCGGCTTTGCTTTTTTCCAGCAGCATATCAATGCCTGGTATTGCTGTGGCTGCTGTATCAACCGGCTCGCTTTGCGGTGCTGGCTCAGGTACGTTTGTTTCTGCAGCAACCGGCGTAGGTTCCGGTTGAGCTTGTTCTGCTGGCTGTTCCTGTGCTACAGGCTCTGCAGGTACATGTTCAAAAGGAGTATATTCAGGTCCGTCAGGCACAACTATCTCGGCTGTGTTGATTGGTGCCTGTTGTTCAGCGCCTTCAATTTCTATAATGGCAATAGGTTTACCTACCTGAACAACATCGTTTTCTTTGAAAAGGATTTCGAGTATTTTGCCGGAAACAGGCGATGGTACGTCGGAATCTACCTTATCGGTAGCTATCTCTACAACAATATCATCCTCATCAATAGTATCGCCAGGTTTTTTTGTCCATTTTACAATGGTGGCCTCGGCAACACTTTCGCCCATTTTAGGAAGCAGTAACTCGTATTTAGCCATAGTTTATGTACGGTTGATTGGCCAAAAATAACTAAATTAAACCTTATATTGTTTATTGCTTAAGCAAAGTATTTAACAGGCCAAGGGCTGTAATGGCGCTTCGTTCTATTATTTGCTGGCGTTTTCCTCTGAATTGGAATACATTAACTATCCGTTGTTGGGCAGAGGCTACTCCTATCCATACGGTACCTACGGGCTTCTCGGGCGTACCACCGTCGGGGCCGGCAATGCCGCTTATAGCAATCGCATAATCAGAGCCGAAATTTTTGAGGCTACCATCCAACATTTCATTAACCGTTTCGCCACTTACAGCGCCGAAGTTATCAAGTGTAGTTGCTTGTACGCCCAGTATACGTTCCTTTAATGAGTTAGCGTAGGTAACTGCACCTCCAAGGAAGACCTTAGACGAACCGGGATGCTGCGTAAACATCCTCGACAGATAGCCGCCCGTACAGCTTTCAGCTACTGATAATGTGTGGGCTTTCTCGCCAAGGTGATTCATTATAGCCTTTTCGAGCGGAATATCATCTGTAGCAACCACTATCGTTTTGATACGATCAATTATTTGCTGTGCATATCGCTCAATCTCCGCCCGCAATGCATTCTCGTCACCGCCGGTATAACCGCTAAGCCGCAAACGCACCTGCCCAAGTTTAGGAAGGTAAGCCAGTTTGATGTAAGCCGGTAGCGCATCCTCTATATCGGCAATGGTCTCCGCCAGATATGATTCGCCCTCGCCTACCGTCAATATCGTTTTGTGTATGATAGCCGGTAGCTTAAAGCTCGCCTTTAATTTTGGCAGCACCTGCTCTTCCATCATATACATCATCTCAAAAGGTACACCGGGCATAGACATGTATATCTTGCCGCCTTCATTAAACCACATGCCAGGCGCAGTGCCATTTTTGTTAAGTATAACTTCGCAGTTTGCGGGCACCAGCGCCTGCTGACGGTTTACATCAAGCATAGGCCGATTATATCTTTTAAAGATTTCCAGCACATTGTTTAAGGCCTCTTCGCTCTGCATCATACCAACACCGAAATACTCGGCAAGAGTTTTCTTGGTAATATCATCTTTAGTGGGGCCCAAGCCGCCCGTTATCAAAATAACATCCGTACGCAGGGCTGCTTCTGCCAATGCTGTAAGGATATGCTGCCTATCGTCAGAAACAGATGAAATTTGTTTTACGCGTATGCCAATCTCATTGAGCCGTTGTGCAATCCACGCTGAATTGCTGTCTATAATCTGACCGATTAGTATCTCGTCACCAATAGTTATAATCTCTGCAAGCATGTGTTTAAAATCCTCCGCGGTAATACTGGTTACTGCTATAATCTGAGCGCTTGGTTAATTTAAGATCCTGCAAAATGGTAGATTTTACCTTAATGGTTACATTATACGATTTGTAGTAACCGAAAGGCAGCCATTGTACCGACAAATCCCAACAGTGCAGGTCGCGGTAAATAGCAAATGACGTAGCACTGGCCAGCTTCATGGCATTAAAGTCGAAGTTGGTAGAGTATTGCACCTTCCATTTAGGGGTTAGGCTCACGTCGCCGCTTATCATCATTGTATTTGTAGTAGTAGTTTGAGTTATAGCATTATTATAGTTAAAGTTATAACTGAATGAAATGTTCCAAGGCACGTTGAAATCTATATAAGCACCCGGATCGCTATTGATGGCTGCCAACCTGCGCGATTGTTCGGGCGTCATGTTATCAATTGTGTTTGGCTGGGCTATCGGCTTCGGACTAAAGCTTTTCGAGTTTAGGCTTCCACTCATGGATATACCAAAGTTGGTCAGCAAAGGAAAGCGTCCGTCCTGCCATCTGTAACGTGACAACCGGCGGGCGTATCTTACCACCCTGTTGTTGGATATTGAATCCAAACCCTGAGTAACATACGGATCGAGCGAGCCGTTGAAACTAACGTTTATCTTCTGACCGAAAAGCGCCGTGTGACCAGAGAAGCCGATCGCTGACAAGCGCATAGAATCTGCCGCCAAGTTATAGGATGTAGAAAATGACAAGCCTTGTAATATCGTGATTTTGCGGGCTGCATTGGTGGTGTCAGTAGCCTTAGGCTTCAGCTTTGCTTCAATGGTGTTATCAACAGAAAGGTTGATTGATGCCGAACGCCCCCTGCCCGGCCCGCCGTAGATTGACTGCTCAAATATAGAATAGGTTTGTGCGGTATAATTGTACGGTATAGATGCGTCGCTCACGATGGTACGGTAATAGCCATAACTCGGGTTACCAAAGTCCGGGCGGTAGCTAAAGCTTATTGAAGGCGTCATCACGTGCCTTATAGTGCGTATGTTTCCTTTAAAATTAAGGAAGCTATACACTTTGGTAGACATACCTGCACTCAGGCTATATTCGCCAGCACGGGTAAAACCGCTTACGGTATCTGTCACCGGCACACCCGGGATGGCATTTGGCGCATCGCGATCATAACGCTTCCTGATACTTTGCAGGTACCAGCGCTCTACATAGTTAGCAGATGTATTAAACTGGAAATATTTAAGCACGTTTAAGCTTAAACCTATCGGTATCGTATGCTGCATACCGTTTTGCAATTTCTTTGACAGCGTATTTGCGGCAAATAACTCTGATTCCGGAATGTCGTTCAACTTGTTTTGTGCCTGCACGCTATAGCCAACGGTAATTTTTTCATACCAGCGTTCGTCGCCAACTCGTTCTTTTCTTTCGAACGGACTTAGAGTACCCATGTTAAAAGAGACGGTAGGCAGGTCGAGGGTTATTCTTTTACGCGTAATGTCCTGGCTGTGACCCAAACTCACATTTAAGTTATAAGGTGTACCGGCCCAAGTTTTACCGTAAGAAATACTCGAACGCAAGTTATTCTGTGTTAATTGGGTAAGATTATAGTTTTGACCTGCAGGTGAGTTTTGATAAAAGCTTGATGTACCCGCATTAACCGAAGCGCTAAATGTTGTTCCGGGGTGTGCATTTGCATCCTGGCTGTGCGTCCATGAAATGTTAAAGTCTTTTGCAGCCGGATCGCCGGGCAAGCCGTAATTATGAGAGCCGTAACTCAGCGTTAAACCGCCCTGATACTTATAACGCTTCAAGTAACGCGATGCAACACTCAACTCATACGATCCTTTGGAGTATAGCGTACCATTGAAGGTAGCATCGATGTAATCATTTACCGCTATGTAGTAGCCCAGGTTACGGATGTAGAAACCCAAACGCTGATCTTCACCAAACGTAGGCAATATTACGCCTGATGACTTACTATCCGGCTTGGGGAAGAACCCGAATGGAATACCTAATGGCAGCGGGATGTTAGCAATTTCTAAATATGCCGGCCCGGAAATAATACGTTTCTTCTCGCCGATACCTTTTGTAATTACAATACCAAAGTGCGTTTCGGGAAATGGTTCGCTACAGGTACTGAAAATTACATTCTTATAGGCAACTTCATTATCATTTAATTTTTTGGCTTGCCCCCCTGATATAAAATTCCCACCCTGCTCAGTAGCAGGGTTATATATATTACCCTTTTTTGTCTCGTAATTAAATCGAAGAGAGTCGGCATAAGCAGGCTTGTCATTTCCCTGCTTAAATATTGGGCGACCTACATAACGGTTCGTCCGCGGGTCTTTCCTGCCGCTTGCATATATAATATGGTTGTTTTTATCTACGCGGATATAATCTGCATCAAGTTCTACATCCTCATAGGTAACGCGTGCCCTTCCCCATAAATACAGCATACCGTTTTTATTGTCAACAAAACTGCTATCTTCGGCACGTGTTGTTACTTCTGATTGCAAACCATCGCGACGTCGGGGTACGGTGTCTGCAGATGATGATGACGACGTTATACTATCCCCTGTAGCCGGGTCGATAGATGTACCGTTCCTTTTTTGCAACGAATCGCGCGGTACCGTGTCTTTTTTTGAAGATGTATAATTTTCGGACGATTTTTTAGTTTTTCCAAAAGGACCGTTCATTAGTTTTCGATCGGCCGCCCGTGATGAGTCCAGCTTTATGATGGTGTCACGTAAAGGTATATAGTTAGGTGCAATGGCTGAATGGGCTTCGAAAACGCCGGCAATAGCATTGCATGATAAGATTGCGACAACAAGAAAAAAAAGTCTTACGAATTTCAAAATTAATAATGAATATTATTTTTGCAGATACACTTAATCAGCATTCAAACATAATGAAAAATAAAACACTGAAAAGATTGATTTATTGTTTGCCGGGCGTGTTAGTTTTATTTTCCTTTCTGAATTTTAAGATTTACGCAGCCGGTACAGGCAAAACCCTCACAGATTCAACTAAAACCAAAAAATTTAAATTGAAAACCGTCGTGGTTGACGCAGGGCATGGCGGTTTTCGTGCAGGAGCTTCGGGAAAGTACTCGGTTGAAAAAAAGGTTACCCTACAGATTGCCTTTAAACTGCAAAAAGCCATTGAGACCGAACTTTCTGACGTAAACGTGGTAATGACCCGTACTACCGATGATGATATCCTCTGGCAAAAACGATCAGACATAGCTAACGAAAAACAGGGAGACCTTTTTATTTCTATCCATTGTAATTCATTAGCGGATAGGACAGTTACTGTAAATGGCCGGAGAAAGCGCGTGCCTAATACATCTGGTAAGGGTGTATTATTATTAGTATATGGTTTTCACCGAACTGCCGAGGAAGAGAAAGCAATTAAACAAACCCGCATTGAGGATGATGAGGAGATGAACGCAGGTTTAGACCCTAACGACCCGGCAGCTATGATCCTGTTGAACGAATACAAACGCAAGTACCGCAAACAAAGCATCCGTATGGCGGGTTTACTAAGCAATGAATTTTCTGCCGATGGCCGCAGGATTGAGGGTATACGTGAGCAAGGTGTATTGGTATTATGCCACAGCGCAATGCCAGCAGTGCTGATAGAAACCGGTTATATTAACAACCCTGAGGAAGAAAAGTATCTAAATTCAGAAGAAGGCCAAAACGAAATTGTAGCTTCAATTGTTAGGGCAATAAAGAATTTCAAATCTGAAGTAGAAAATTAACACTTTAACCTAAAACAAACTACCTTGAAAATATCTAACGAAACCAAAATAGGTGCACTAACAGTAGTGGTAATTGCGTCATTAATGCTTACTTACAGCTACTTAAGCGGCAACGACGTTTTTTCCGGCTCTAATAAATACTACGCTATATATAAAAATGTAGAGGGGCTTACTGTATCAAAGCCTGTATTGGTAAACGGTTTCCAAATCGGTCGTATCTCATCAATGCAATTACGCCCGGACGGCCGCACTGTAGTTGAATTCAAGGTAGATAAACAATATAATATACCGTCAAACACGCTTGCACAACTTGTGAGCACCGACCTCTTAGGTGGTAAAGCTATAACTTTTGAATTAGGTAACAGCACCATATACGCCGACGATCTTGACACGCTGAGTGCTGATATACAAGGTAGCCTGGCGGAAAGCTTGCAACCAATTCAAAAGAAGGTAGAAGCGTTAATGGTAAAGATGGATTCTTCGTTAGCGTCCATTAACCGCATCATGAACCCGCAGTTTGAAAAAGATGTTGACCATAGTTTTTCAAGCATTGCGGTATCTTTGAAAACTCTGGAAGGTACTACCCGTAAGATAGACCAATTGGTGGGTACTCAGTCAACACACATTAACACGGTTATGCGTAATGCCGCGGCGGTATCGAGTAATTTAAATACCACTTCGTCTCATTTCAACGGTATAGCGACAAATCTTGAGAAGTTCAGCAATGACCTTGCATCCTCAAATATCAAACAAACGCTCACCAACGCTGATAAAATGGTTGCCGACTTACAGGCTACTACCACCAAGATCAACAACGGTCAGGGTAGTTTAGGTATGCTTTTAAACGATAGCACCATGTACTATAATTTGAAAGAAGCATCAAAGAACTTGAACTACCTGTTCATAGATTTGAAAGCGCATCCTAAACGCTACGTAAGCTTCTCTATATTCGGAGGAAAAGATTAACTAACAAAACAGTATAAAAAAACACCCGCTTGAATAATCAGGCGGGTGTTTTCGTTTATAGTCATTACTATTCGATTATTCGTCGATAACGAAGGTCTTTCCCTCAATGGCCAATTCTGTTGCCGGAAATAAACTCTGTGCTTCTTCCAGCAATACATTCAGATTTTTATAACGTGCAGAAAAATGCCCGATTATTAAATGCTCTGCACCAGTTAACTTAGCGACCTGAGCGGCCTGTAATGCAGTAGTATGAAAGGTATCCTTTGCGCGGTCTAACATATCATGCAGAAAAGTAGCCTCATGATACAAATACGTTGCACCTTTAATTTGCTCAAAATACTGTTCGCCGTAAATGGTATCAGAGCAATAGGCATAAGTTTTAGGCTCAGCCGGAGGCCGTGTTAATTTATCATTGCTGTATACTATGCCGTCAGGCGCTGTGTAGTCGGCGCCGTTTTTTAAAGCCGAATAGTATGATACCGGTATATCAAGCTCCTCTACCCTATCTCTCACTAGTTTGCGTAGTCGTTTTTTGCCTCGGAAAATATAACCAGTACAAGGAATACGATGCTGCAGCGGTATGGTTTCTACTTTAATATCCGGATTTTCGTATATCAACTCCGAAACGGCAGGGTTGGTAGCCTTGAAAATAAGCGGGTATTGCAGCGTAGTTTCAGAATAGCGCAGCTGCATTTCTATGATTTCGATAAGTGGCGCCGGCCCGAAAAGCTGCAGCGGTTTTTTACGGCCGTTTAAATGAAGTGATGATAACAGGCCAACCAGCCCGAGGTAGTGATCGCCATGCAAATGGCTAATAAATATACAATCAATGCGGCTCGACTTAATCTCAAACCGCATTAATTGTTGTTGTGTACCCTCGCCGCAATCAACGAGGTAAAGATGTTCGTTTATATTTAACGCCTGAGATGTGGGATTACGGTTGTAAATAGGCGTTGCGGAGCTGCTTCCAAGTATAGTAACTTCAAACTTCATATACCCGGAAAAACAAAGAAAATCTATTTAAGTTCCCGCTTTAATTCTTTTTCTATCTCATCCATAAAAATCAGGTCGATAGCCTCTTCCACGGTCGGTACTACGTTTAAAACATTGTCCAGTTGTGAAATGGTAACCAGGCGAGCTACAGCCTCGCTTAAACCTGTCATGATGAACTGTCCGTCGGCATTTTTACACAAACGATGACCAACCAGCAAGCTGCTTAAGCCAGATGAATCGGCAAACTTTACCTGCGACAGATCAAGTATTACATTACGCTGCCCCTCGGTATTTATTAAAATAAGTTCTGACTTTAGCTGTGGAGTAACCAATGAATTTAACTTTGATTCATTCAGCTTCACCAATATATACTTCTCGTGTTTGTCAACAGTAAATTTCATTGCTCAATAAATTTAACAGCTAATATAGCATTTTTAGGCTGTAAACCTAATATTATAAAATTGCAAGCGCGTTCTTAACGTTAGTTTCAACCCGCTCCAATACATTTTCATTATCAGGTTTTACAAACGCTTCTCCGGTAATCTGCTCAAATAGTTCAATATAACGGTCTGATATTGATTGCACTTTATCGGGCGTCATTACAGGTATAACCTGCCCATCCTTGCCCTGGAAATTATTCTCAATCAACCATTGTCTAACAAACTCTTTTGAAAGTTGTTTCTGAGGTTCGCCATTCTGTTGCCGTTCATTATAGCCATCGCTGTAAAAATAGCGTGATGAGTCAGGCGTGTGTATCTCGTCAATTAAGTAGATAACACCATTTGCTTTGCCAAATTCGTATTTGGTATCAACCAGGATGAGTCCCTGTTTGGCGGCCATTTCTGTACCACGTTTAAACAGAGCCTGTGTGTATTGTTCTAACAGTGTGTAATCATCAACAGAAACAATGCCGCGTTCTAAAATCTCTTCTTTTGAAATATCTTCGTCGTGCCCTACAGCCGCTTTAGTTGTAGGTGTAATGATAGGCTCCGGCAATTGATCATTCTCCTTAAGGCCTTCGGGAAGTTCCACACCGCAAACAGACCGCTTGCCGGCTTTGTACTCGCGCCATGCATGACCCGCAAGGTATCCGCGTATAACCATCTCCACTTTAAAAGGCTCGCAAATGCGGCCAATGGTAACACTTGGGTCAGGTACAGAAATCACCCAATTAGGTACAATATCTTCTGTGGCCTTTAAAAACTTGGCAGCAATCTGGTTCAACACCTGCCCTTTGTAGGGAATAGGCTCCGGCAGCACTACGTCAAACGCCGAAATGCGGTCAGTAACAACCATAGCCAAGTATTTATCTTTTATAGTATACACATCGCGCACCTTGCCTTTGTAAAAAGCAGTTTGCCCGTCAAAATTGAAATTCGTTTCTTTTATTGCGTTCATTTTATTTAGAATCAAGAAGTAAGATTCAGGAATCAAGACGATACCAGTAAATCCCGATTCTCGCTTCTTGACTCCTGCCTCTGAAAGCTCTACTGAATATCCCCGTAAGCTTCAAGTATGCGACGTACCAATTTATGGCGCACTACGTCCTCACCACTCAGGTAAATAATGTCAATACCTTTAATGTCTGTAAGGATGCGCAGGGCGGTATGCAATCCCGACTGCTGTTTCTTTGGTAAGTCTATCTGTGTAACGTCGCCGGTAACAATAAACTTAGCGCTTGGGCCCATACGCGTTAAAAACATTTTTAGCTGCATGTCCGTAGCGTTTTGTGCCTCGTCGAGTATTACAAAGCAATTGTCCAGCGTACGGCCGCGCATAAAAGCCAAAGGTGCAATTTCTATCGTGCGATTCTCCAGGTACACTTTCAGCTTCTCAGGTGGAATCATATCATCCAGGGCATCATACAGCGGGCGCAGGTACGGATCAATCTTTTCCTTAAGGTCACCCGGTAAAAAACCGAGGTTCTCCCCCGCTTCTACAGCCGGTCGTGTAAGAATTATACGTTTGATCTCCTTGTTTTTTAGCGCTCTTACAGCAAGCGCAACGGCAGTGTAGGTCTTACCTGTACCGGCCGGCCCTATAGCAAACAGTACATCGTTTCTTGAACAGCTGTCTACCATGCGGCGCTGGTTTGCCGTACGGGCTTTAACCATGATGCCGTTGGGCCCAAAAACGATTACTTCGCCCGTGGTTGATTTGTCTGCAGGCCCTTCATTGACTGTGCTTGCCGAAACTTTAGAACCCAGGATGCGTTCTATATCCGTTATGTTAAGGTTATCATACTTCTCTACATGCTGAAGCAGATAATTAAATTTTTCGTTAAATAAAGAAAGCTCATGCTCATCTCCCAGCACCTTTACCTCGCTCCCTCTCGCTACAATTTTCAGCTTGGGATACTGCTTTTTAATGATCTCAAAATGATCATTATTAGGCCCCCACAGTACCGCCGGATTAATGTTTTCGATAGATAATTTAAGTTCGTTCAATACAAATTGATTTTTAGTTGCTGATTTTTCTGAATTAAAAATTGAATATTTGTAGCGCTTATCGCTTGTACAAGATTAGCAATAAATATTTAAATAATTAATGGCAATAATAACTTTAACTACTGACCTCGGCGACAAGGATATTTACCTTGCAGCCCTCAAAGGCAGTATTTTTAAATTATTGCCGGATGTTAATGTAGTTGATATTACTAACTCAGTATCAGCATTTAACGTACAGCAAGCCGCCTTCATTCTTAAAAACAGCTTTCATTACTTTCCAGACAATACCGTACATTTAATTGGGATTGACACTGTTTACAACTCGTTTACCAAGTACGTTGCCATACGCCACCGCAACCACTTTTTTGTAGGTGCCGACAACGGTATTTTTTCGTTGATGTTTGATGATGAACCGGACGAAGTATATGAGATAAACATTATGCAGGATCTTAAGTTTTTACATTTCCCGCTGGCGGATATTTTTGTAAAGGCGGCATGCCATTTGGCCAAAGGTGCAGACATAAAGGAGATTGGTTTACCGGTTAACGGTATCGAGAAAAAAATGAACCTGCAGCCGGTAGTAGAAAAGAATCTGATCAAAGGCGCTGTTATTTTTATCGACTCTTTTCAGAATGTGATTACCAACATCAAGAAAGACTTTTTTAGCAATGTGCAGCAGGGCCGGCGCTTTACACTTTACTTTAAACGTAACGAAACCATCAATCATTTAAGCTGGCATTACAATGAAGTGCCCGAGGGCGAGAAGCTTTGTTTGTTTGGCATAAGCGATCACCTGGAGATTGCCATTAATAAAGGTAATGCAAGCGGGCTGTTAGGCCTTAACCTGGGTGACAGCGTAATTATTGAGTTTGAATAATTTTTTAGGTTGAGTATACTGTAACTTTTCTTTTAAAATGCCTTAAAAGCTAAGTTATGGCTTAACTTTGCCGTTTGGCATTACCGTCAGTCTACACGGTATTCGTTTTTAGCAACGCATCATACAGCGTTAATTAAACCAGGCTTAATGAATTTAACTATATATGGGGCCGCGCGGCAGGTTACAGGCAGCATGCATTTGCTGGAGGTAAATCAATACAAAATTTTAATTGATTGCGGCCTCGACTATGAGCGTGACCACAACATTCTTCAAAACGATGACTTTCCGTTTAACCCGGCGGAGATTGACGTAGTTATACTTACTCATGCCCACATTGATCATTCCGGTAACTTACCTACTTTGATAAGACTAGGTTACGAAGGGCAGATATTATGTACCGGCCCCACGGCCGACCTTACTGAAATATTGTTGCTCGATTCTGTTAACCTGTTTCTATCCAAGGCCGATAAATCGCGCAGGCATAGCCGCAAGCATAAAAACGCTGGTAACAAGCAGCCGCTTTATATGCATAAGCATGTAATGGATACGATGGAACGCATGGTCACTATCGGCTATGATAGACCGTTCCGCTTAAACGGCGACATAGAACTCACATTTATAAATGCCGGGCATTTGCTGGGCGCCGCTGCCGCAGTTTTGAAAGTACAGGATAACGGCCAGGAAAAAACCATAGCTTTTACTGGCGATGTGGGCCGGCGCAACTACCCGGTGTTAAAAGACCCGCACCCGCTGCCGCCGGTTGACTACCTGGTGAGCGAGTCGACCTATGGCGGGCGTTATCACACCAAGGACAAAACTGTTGAACAGGTGTTGATTGAAACCATCGACAGGGCCTGTATAAAAGAACAAGGCCGTTTAATTATTCCTGCGTTTAGCATCGGGCGCACACAATCGTTGGTATTTGCGCTCAATAAAATATTCAGTAACGGATTGTTGCCTCGTGTGAAGGTGTTTGTAGATAGCCCCATGGCATCTATGGCTACCAGCATATTTCGCAAGCACCACGTGCATGTTAATGAGGAAGCGCGCGAATTTTATGACCGCAAAGGTGATGAGTTTGAGTTTGACAACCTTACTTATGTAGAAACACTGAAGGACAGCCGGCAGGTATCAAACTACTTTGAGCCTTGTATCATTATATCTTCTGCCGGTATGCTAGAAGGTGGCCGCATTCAGGATCACCTTTTTTATAACATTCAGAACTATTACTGCACCATATTATTTATTGGCTACTGCGCCAAAGGCACCTTAGGGTATCGTTTACTCCGTGGCGACCCTATTGTACACATAAAAGACCGTGACCTTGCCGTTTACGCAACCATTAAACAAACTGATGTATTAAGCGCTCACGGCGATCATGACGACCTTGTAAATAATGTTAAGAGCCAATCTAAAGAAAAACTTAAACAGGTATACCTGGTGCATGGGGAGTACACCAGCATGGAAGCGCTGGCCACCAGTCTAGAAAGCGACGGCTATGCAGTAACTATCCCAGAGAAGGGTGTTAGATATAGTTTGTAAGTCGTACATAGAATATCAAACTGCAATAGTATTGTAACACTATCTAATCCTCCCCAAAAGGAAAAACTCTATGTCTTTTTTTCATAACTTGAGTAGTCCTCCCCTTTGAGGAGGATTTAGGTGGGGTGAATAAAACAAAAAATCCACGGGTAAGTGCCCGTGGACTTTCCATATATTTCAGTAAAACTGTTATATAGTTTTAAAATGCGCTATAATTAAACTTGCCAATTCGACACCTATACGCTCCTGCGCCTCGTTAGTTGCGGCGCCGATGTGCGGTGTTAAAGAAATTTTAGGATGTGATAAAATATCCTGACGTGGCGTTGGCTCATTTTCGAAAACATCCAGCGCAGCAAATGATACCTTACCGCTATCAAGCGCAGCAATTAATGCGGTTTCGTCGATCAGATTACCGCGTGAACAGTTAACCAGGCCAACACCTTCTTTTAACAGTTCGATCTCAGCTTCGCCAATCAGTGGTTTGTCTACAAACGGAGTGTGCAGTGTGATGAAGTCCGACTGCTTTAATACTTCCTCAAACGATGCGGTTTTAACGCTCACCTTTACAGTAGTTCCGCCGCCAAGCACAATGTCAAGCTCCGGGTTGAATGGATAAAGGTCAAACGCGAGTACATCCATACCTACACCAATGGCAATTTTGGCTACCTCGCGACCGATACGGCCGAAGCCTAAAATCCCCAAGGTCTTACCGCGAAGCTCAACGCCTTTGGCATAAGCTTTCTTTAAACCGTTGAAATTGGTTGTACCTTCAACCGGCATTTTGCGGTTACTGTCATACAAAAAGCGAACACCACCATACAAATGCGCAAACACCAGTTCAGCAACGGATAGTGATGATGAAGCCGGGGTGTTATAAACACCTATGCCTTTTTCTTTGGCGTAGTCTACATCTATATTATCAACCCCTACACCGCCACGACCAATCAGTTTAATGTTTGGGCTGGCATCAATAAGCGCTTTGCGCACTTTGGTAGCACTACGCACCGTTATGGCATCGTATTCATTTAAACGTGCAGGCAACTCATCCTGCGGTATATTGGTGGTATCAACAATGAATCCAGCTTCTTCAAGCATTTGCTTGCCTACCGGGTCGATACCATCGTTAGCTAATATTTTGATCATGATAATTTTATAGTGATTGGAGATTAGTGATTGGAAATAAGCAACTATTCACTACTCTCCAACCACTAATCACTTAACTTACTTGTTTTTCTCTGCGAATTCCTGCATAGCTTCAATCAGCACGTGTACGCTGGTGATAGGCAGTGCATTGTATATAGATGCACGGAAACCACCCACACTGCGGTGACCTTTAATGCCTACTATACCACGCTCATCACAAAGTTTAAGGAATGGTTTTTCTAATTCAGGATTTTCAGTTACAAAGCAAACGTTCATATGTGAGCGATCTTCCGTTGCACAAACACCTTTAAAGAGCGGATTGCGGTCAATTTCAGCGTATAATGCTTTTGATTTCGCAAGATTCTCTTTTTCAATCGCCTCAACGCCACCTTTAGCTTTTATCCAGTTCAGGGTAAGCATAGATACATATATTGGGAATACCGGCGGTGTGTTGTACATAGAGCCGTTGGCGATGTGCGTAGGATAATCAAACATAGCCGGTATTTTGCGACCGGTTTTTGCCAGCAACTCATCCTTTACAATTACCAACGCTACACCAGCAGGGCCCATATTTTTTTGCGCCCCTGCGTAAATTAAACCAAAGTCGGCTACGTTTACCTTGCGGCTGAAAATGTCTGACGACATATCGCAAACCACAGGCACATCATATTTGGCAAACTCCTGTATTTGGGTGCCATATATGGTGTTATTTGAAGTAAGGTGCAGGTATACTGCATCAGCAGGTACTTCAAAGTTTTTAGGAATATAAGTGTAGTTAGCTTCTTTGGAGGATGCAACAATCGCTACTTCTCCAAAAAACTTAGCTTCCTTAGCAGCCTTCGATGCCCAGGTGCCTGTATCAAGATAGGCTGCTTTGCCACCTTCTGGCAACAGGTTGTAAGGCACTAATGCAAATTGTGTACTTGCGCCACCATGTAAAAAAAGAACCGAGTAACCTTCGGGCAGTTCAAACAGTTCCTTTACAAGTTTAACTGCTTCATCAAGCACAGCCTCAAATTCTTTTGACCTGTGTGATATTTCCAGTATGGACAAGCCGGTATCATTAAAATTTATTACAGCTGCAGCGGCTTGCTTTAATACCTCCTGAGGTAAGATGCCCGGTCCGGCACCAAAATTATGTTTCATATAAAATCAGAGAATTGGGTTCCAAATAACACCTGAGGTCAGTTAGTATTATTAGATGTGCCGAATTTACTTATTTTGACAAAGTATATAGAGAATATTTGCTTTTTTTTGAAAAAAGCTTTCAATGTGCTGATAACTTGCTGCTTATAAGATAAAATTTTACTGCTTAAACAAACTTCTGTGTCCTGGCATGCTTTAATGCCGATATAGCACCTGGCTGATCATTCGCAGAAAATACAGCGCTCCCTGCTACCAGCACGTTAGCACCAGCATCAACCAAAGCAGCTACATTTGTAGCGTCTACTCCCCCGTCAATCTCGATTAACAGATTTGGGTTATGATATTCGGACAGGCTGCGGAGCTGCTTTATTTTACGATATGTGTTTGGGATGAATTTTTGCCCACCGAAGCCAGGGTTTACAGACATTATGCAAACGATGTCAATATCAGCCAATATATTTTCAAGCAGCGATACAGAAGTATGCGGATTGAGCGCAACGCCGGCTTTACAACCAAGGTCCTTAATAGCTTGTATTGTACGATGCAAATGGGTACAGGCCTCCAGGTGTACGGTGATATGATCTGCGCCCGAATCTTTAAAATTTTTAAGATAACGGTCCGGATCAACAATCATCAGGTGCACATCAAAGGGCTTAGTGGTATGAGGCCTTGCGGCTTTCATCACCGGGAAACCAAACGATAAGTTAGGAACAAACAAGCCGTCCATAATATCAACATGGATCCAATCAGCCTCACTTGCCTGAAGCATTTCTATATCGCGTTGTAAGTTGCCAAAGTCGGCAGATAGGATAGATGGCGCTACTAATTGTGTCATGGCTGCTAAAATAGTTAATAGTTTGTTCTACAGGGGTCACAAAGTAAAAACAGTAAGCAATCAGAAATCGATTGTATTTTTAATCGCAGTTTAAAAGCAAATCGTAATACTTTTTCATCAGGATAGTATCGTAATTTACCAGGGAACCATAAGCCTCCGATACCAGTTCGTTAAGAATAGATGAACCCAGCTGACCAGCTCCGTTTGGGATGGAATCGTAGTATTTAATAAGTTCTTTCACCCGTATAATTTCATACAGTAAAGCCTGAACTAAATCTGTCTGCGCGTCAGATCTTAGCCCGTTAGGCTTGCTGTTTAAAAAATCTAAGGGATCAGAAGAAGTAAATGTCATTGTCAGATACGCACCGGGTATAAATCACCTTTAAAACATAGTTACAAACGAGCGGGGAGAAAGTTTTTAAGAAATTCAAAAAAAAGTAAAACGATTTCTCTTGGTGATATTAAAAAAAAGAAAACCCTCTGACAAGGAGGGTTTTCTGTAAAAAACGATTTTTTATTGTTGATTTTTTTCCGGTTTCGGAAGTAAAGCTTTGCGTGAAAGTTTTAATTTACCCTGTTTGTCAACATCCAGCAGTTTAACACGAACCTCGTCGCCTACCTGGAAAATGCCATCCATTGTTTCAAAACGTTTGTGGTCAATTTCAGAGATGTGAAGTAATCCATCTTTGCCTGGTAATATTTCAACAAAGGCACCGAAAGGCATTATAGATTTCACTTTACCTTCGTAAATCTCGCCTACTTCTGGCCTTGCCGCAATGGCGCGTATACGGGCAACTGCTTTGTCAATAGCTTCTTTGTTATCAGCAAAAATTTGCACTACGCCTTGGTTGCCTACTTCTTCAATGTTGATGGTGGCACCGGTTTCGCGCTGCATTTCCTGAATGATTTTACCACCTGGGCCTATAACCGCACCAATAAATTCTTTATCAATTTTTAAGGTGATGATACGCGGAGCGTGTGGTTTATAATCCTCACGTGGCTCGGTGATGGTCTTCTTCATCTCGTTAAGGATGTGTAAACGGCCATCTTTTGCTTGCAACAAAGCTTTTGACAGTACTTCGTACGACAGACCATTAATCTTTAAGTCCATCTGGCAGGCAACAATACCATTTTCGGTACCGGTTACCTTAAAGTCCATATCGCCCAAGTGGTCTTCGTCACCAAGAATATCTGAAAGTATAGCATATTTAGAACCATCCTCGTTAGTGATTAAGCCCATAGCTATGCCCGATACCGGCGCAGTGATTTTGATACCCGCATCCATTAATGCTAAAGTACCCGCACAAACAGTAGCCATAGATGACGAACCGTTTGATTCCAGAATATCTGATACTACACGGATAGTGTATGGATTGTCATCAGACGGCGGTAATACTTGTTTTAGCGAACGCATTGCAAGGTTACCGTGACCTACCTCGCGGCGGCCCGGGCCCCTGTTAGGACGAACCTCACCGGTTGAAAAACCAGGGAAGTTATAATGCAGAATGAATTTCTGGTAGCCGTTAATAAACGCACCATCTATCATTTGCTCATCATCCTTTGCGCCAAGTGTAACAGTAGTTAACGATTGTGTTTCGCCACGGGTAAATACTGCTGAACCGTGTGCAGCCGGCAAATAACCAACTTCGCTCCAGATAGGACGTATTTGTGTTGAGTTACGACCGTCCAAACGGATATTTTCGTCGAGCAGTAAGTTACGTACCGCGTCATACTCTACATCGTGGAAATACTTTTTAGCGAGAAATAAGGTAACGGCGTCAATCTCGAGACCTAAAGTAACGATGAAAGCATCGCGTATTTCGGCAAGTTTTTCAGAACGCTCATGCTTGCTGTAGCCCGATTTTGCAACAGCATAAACTTTGTCATAAGTTGCTTCGTAAACTTGTTTTTTAAGTTCCTCGTTACTGTGCTCATGGTTGTAAACACGTTTCTGTGTTTTACCAACTTCGGCAGCTAACTCTTTTTGAGCCTTAATCTGAACTTTGATAGCTTCGTGCGCAAATTTAATGGCTTCTACCAGTTCTTCTTCCTGAATCTCTTTAGCTTCACCTTCAACCATGTTGATGTCCGACTCTGAACCGGCAACAATAAACTCAAGCGTTGCACGCTCCAGTTGATCTACGCCCGGGTTAATAACCAGTTGGCCGTCTATCTTAGCTACGCGTACTTCAGATATCGGTCCGTTGAACGGAATATCTGACACAGCAAGAGCCGCAGATGCTGCCAAGCCTGCAAGACAGTCAGGCATAATATTTTTATCGGCTGAGATCAATGAGATCATTACCTGCGTGTCGGCATGATAATCCTCCGGGAATAGCGGGCGTAAAGCGCGGTCAACCAGGCGTGAAATAAGGATTTCATAATCTGACAGGCGCGCCTCACGACGCAAAAAGCCACCCGGAATGCGTCCGGTTGCTGCATATTTTTCCTGATAATCTACCGATAGTGGTAAAAAATCAACACCTTCTTTTGCTTCAGGAGCAGATACAACGGTAGCAAGCAGCATAGTATCGCCTTGTTTTACTACTACCGATCCATCGGCTTGTTTGGCCAGTTTGCCTGTTTCGATCTCAACGGTGCGGCCGTCACCTAAATCGAACACTTTTTTAATTGCATTATAACTCATCTTGTTTTTATTGTGATGCGCTTTTCATCTTCAGGAGCGCACCGGATTTATTTGTTTCTTTAAACTTGCGTACAAAAGTAAAAAAGCCATTCGCATTTTAACGAACGGCTTTTTATTAAAATTCATCTTCAAGTTACTTGATGATATCCCTAAGCTGTAAAGCTTTGATGATAGCACGGTATCTTGTAATGTCTTTATTATAAAGATATGCAAGCAGTGCACGGCGTTTACCTACAAGTTTCTGCAGTGACAACTGGGTAGCAAAATCTTTTTTGTTCTTTTTAAGGTGCTCAGTTAAGTGAGCGATACGGGTAGTGAACAAAGCAACCTGACCTTCGGCTGAACCTGTGTCGGTTGCGCCTTTACCATGTTTTGCGAAAATTTCTGATTTCGCTTCTTTACTTAAATACATTACTTGAATAATATTAAAGCGTGTAAAATTTTGTTAATTAAGGCTGCAAAGATATGGCTTATATATCACTTCAGCAAACTTATTTTACAAGCGGATTGTGCCTATATCTTGTCTATACGAACCCATTGCATACCAGCGGCCTCTGCGCCTATCGTTCCGGCTTCACCGTCCTCAAAAACAAAGCATTTTGAAGGTGCCACGCCCAGCTTTTCTGCGGCAGCCAAAAATGGATCAGGAAAGGGTTTGCCTTTAGGTGTGTCTCCTGCACAAATAACTACTTCTATTAAATCTCTTATACCTAATATATGCAATGTTTTTTCTACAGCCTCTCTTCCACTGCCCGATACAACGCCTATCTTTACTTTACCGGCATGCTGTTTTAAATGCTCAACGACGTAAGGTATGGGCTGGGTTTTTTCAAGGTATTCGTTGTAAAATATCTGATAACGTTGCTGCGCAAATGTTGCCGGGTCAAAACTACGCTCATAGCGCTTATTTATTTCAGCCACCACATCGGGCACAGGCCAACCGGCAAGTTCATCCACAATAGCGCCGTCAAAATCAAGTCCGCCGTTGGCAGCCACCTTTATATAAGCTGCTTTATGTGCAGGCATGTTGTCGGCCAGGGTACCGTCGCAATCATACAAAAATGCCTCAAAGCCGGCAGAACGTTCAGTTAATATACGTATCTTTTGTTCAACTAATGCGTTATCAATAATCATAGGGCAAAAATGCGCAATAATCGAAACTATTTTGCCAAGGCATTGTAAAACCACAGGTTGTAACGTTGAAATTTATCGTTAATAATTTATCATAATTGCATAATCGAACGTTATAATTTATATTAATGAGTAATATTATTAGTATAAAATCATACTTTAGCACACACCTATCCATATAATTAATATGGAAAACATACCTATGCAAAACTATGCTGTCTTTATAGCATGGCGAGCGTATAATGTTGCGTTCTTAAAAAAATGCATGCGCGATGGCACAAAAAAATTACGATTCTGAGTTCTGTGGAAATTTACCGTTACACCATATCAACCTTATACAGGATTATGGATACCTGCTTGTTTTAAATAAGGATAACTTTACTATTATACAGGCCAGTGAAAACATAGCTGAAATAGCTGGCAAGCCTGTGCAAGAGCTGATAGACACTGCCTTGGAAGAACACACCGCACAAGGTGATGCAGATAAACTGCGTAAGCAGTTTGAAGCGCCTATTCCGGGTAAAATACCATTCACTACTACTATCAACGGTGTACAGCTGCACACCTTAGCGCATATTAAAGGCGACTGCCTGGTGTTGGAACTGGAAAAAGCGGATACATCCGGCGGACGCTATTTCACAGATGTTTTTCAGGAAATAAAATACGCCATGGCGGCCATTGAACTGGCTAACTCAATTGAGGAGGTTAGCGCCACGGCTATACACCAATTAAAAGAACTGTCGGGGTTTGATGGCGTGATGATGTATCGCTTTGATAAAGACTGGAACGGTACCGTTATAGCCGAAGAAAAGACAGGTGAACTGGAATCATATATGGGTTTTACATTTCCGGCATCAGACATACCCAAGCAGGCGCGGCAGATGTACCTTAAAAATCCTTATCGCTTAATACCCAACCGTGATTATAAACCTGTACGCCTGTATCCGGTAATTAATCCGGCAACGCAAACGTTTATCGATCTGTCGGAGTGTAATTTGCGAAGTGTAGTAGCAGTACACCTGGAGTATCTGAAAAACATGAATGTTTCCGCATCAATGAGTATCAGGGTAATTCATAACGAAAGACTATGGGGCTTGATAGCTTGCCACCACATCACGCCAAAATATCTCAATTTTGAAATATGTTCGGTATTTGAGTTGCTATCATCGGTGGTATCCAATAAAATATCCGCAATACTTAATAAGGAAAACTTTGATTTTGCAGGCCGTTTGCAACAACAACGCACATCGCTTGTTGAGCAAATTTATGCAGCCGGAGAATTAATAGCCGGGCTCACCAATGAAGAAGGCGTTAGCCTGCAGGAGATTTTTTCGGCCGGCGGTATGGTTATCCGTTTGGAGGGACGCACTGAAGTTTCTGGCAAAGTACCGGACAATGATGCAATTGAAAACCTCGTTTTATGGCTGCAAGGCAAAAACGAAAGTAAGGTTTTTACCAGCGACCATTTGAGCGGGATTTATGATGAAGCTGAGGAATATGCTGATATAGCCAGTGGCATCCTGGTTATTCCGCTGGATAATGATAAGGGAGATTATATTATATGTTTCCGCCCGGAAGTGATAGAGACTATTAAATGGGGCGGCAACCCTGATCAGGCTATAAATTTTACAAACGACGGTAAAAACTATCATCCTCGAAATTCGTTCAAGCTGTGGCAACAAACGGTGAGATATACATCAAAACCGTGGCAACAGCCCGAAATGGAAGCTGCTGAAGCGCTACGCAGCTTTATTTACGAATTCAGAACAAGGCAAATGCACGCATAATTTATGGCAATAGCAGGCAGCAGATCTAATATTCGTTTTCCGGAAATGAAAAATTCCGAGAGGTATGTGATCGCCATCGGTGCATCGGCCGGTGGGTTGGAGGCAATCCATGAGTTTTTTGACCATATGCCAGCCAATTCCGGTTTTACCTTTATAGTTATACAGCACCTCTCGCCCGATTATAAGAGCTTGCTGGTAGAGTTGGTATCTAAACACACCCACATGAAGGTTTTTGAAGCTACCAATGACATGGTAGTTCAGCAGGATTGTGTGTACATTATACCAAATAAAAAGCTCATGACCATAAAGGGCAATAAGCTCAAACTGGCCGATAAGCTTAAGGATAAGGCCCCTAATACTGCTATTGATACCTTTTTGGTTACCCTGGCAAAAGACCGCAAGGACAAGGCTATTGCCGTGATTCTTTCAGGTACCGGTACCGATGGTACAAGGGGTATAGAGGTAATAAAGGAGTGCGGTGGCATGGTGATAGTTCAGGAACCATCAACGGCCAAATTTGACGGTATGCCCAACAGCGCCATTACGTCAGGCAATGCCGATTTTATTTTGCCGCCATCTAAAATGCACGTAGAGCTATACAACTACCTTAGCCAGGAGCCTGTAAAGGCACTCGAAAGCGGCCGGGGCAATGATGGCCTGCTGGAGGAAATCTTTAGCTTAGTACACAGCAATAGCGGCCACGATTTTAATCTATATAAAACACCCACTATATTAAGGCGTATTACCCGCCGGATGACGGCCCTTAATGTTACCGAACTGGCCGATTATGTAGAGGTTCTGCGTGATGACCCAACGGAGGTGAAAACGCTGGGCAAGGATTTCCTTATAGGCGTAACAAAATTTTTCAGAGATAAAACCGCGTTTGAATACCTGGCAAATACCGTTATTCCGGAAATTGTAAATGGCAAAGTAGACGGCGAGATATTAAAGGTTTGGGTGTGCGCCTGCAGCACAGGTGAAGAGGCCTACACTATCGCTCTTATCATTAACAATTATCTTGAACAGGTAAAGAAAAGTCTGGAAGTAAAGATATTTGCCACCGATGTTGATGATGCCAGTATTGATATTGCAGCGCGTAACCTCTACCCTGCTACAATTGCTAAAGAAGTTCCGGCACCGCTACTAAAAAAATATTTTGTAAAAGAGGGCAAGCACTATTCTGTCATCCCATCCATCCGCAAACAAATTGTATTTGCGAGGCACAACGTTATCAAGTCGCCGCCATTTATAAAAAATGATTTGGTGACCTGCCGTAACATGCTCATTTATATGAACAATTTGTTACAGCAAAAGGTACTATCTACATTTCACTTCTCCCTAAGTCAGGGTGGCTACCTGATGCTTGGAGCAAGCGAAACCGCCTCCGCCGTAAAGGACGGCTTTACAGAGCTAAGCAGTAAATATAAATTTTACCAAAAAACGGGTAATATTCATTACTCTCCGCATAACACTTACACAACATCTTCTACACCAGCTTTGAAGACTGCGACTAAACAGGATAAGCAGGTAAGCCAGGAGGTATCACGATCTATAGAAGACGACTTTAAAGACTTTGTAGTTGAGGAACTTGGTTGCGTAGGGATATTCATTGATAAGAACTATGAGATAAAGGAAACAATTGGCGATTTTAGGCAGTACCTTTCTTTACCTGAAAAAAAGCTGGAACTAAACGTACTTAAAATGGTACCGCGCGAGGTGTCTATGCTTTTAAACACCGCTTTACGTAAAGCGTGGAAAGAACATAAGAAAACCCATCTGCGCCGCATCAGGATAAAAAAGGATGATGACGATATGTATTTGCATATCTCCATTAAACCGCCTGATACGCAATCGGCGATGGGGTATACCATGATAATGTTTACAGAGGTGCGCACTGATGCTATTCCTGATCCGGAAAGCATTACCCTGCCGCCTGTAAACGGCGAACATCAGAACGAGTACCTGATAGAGATGGAAGCCGAGCTTAACGAGACGCGCAATAACCTGCAGATGGCCATTGAAGAAATGGAGACCACCAACGAGGAATTGCAGTCGAGCAACGAAGAGCTACTTTCCGCTAACGAGGAGTTACAATCGGGCAATGAGGAGCTGCAATCTTTAAACGAGGAGTTGCACACGCTCAATACCGAGCACCAGATCAAGATAAAGGAGCTCATTGAGCTTAACGATGACCTGGACAACTATTTCAGGAGCACGGATATTGGCCAGGTATTTATTGACGCCAACTTGCGCATACGTAAGTTTAACCCCGCTGCGGTAAATCTGATCAACTTGATTGATGCCGATGTAGGTCGGCCTATCAACCATATATCCAGCAACATCAGCTATGATAATTTTATTAGCGACATCCACACCGTACTTGCTAAAGGTGAAATGATGGAAAGGGAGGTTGAGGTAAGAAATGGCAACCGCAACCTTATGCGCATTATGCCCTATCTGCGTAAGGATGGCAAGCAGGATGGCGTAGTCATATCTTTTGTAGATATATCGGTAGTAACAGAGCTCAATAACATTATTGCCGGCGTTTTCAATGCCAGCCCTTCGGCTATTATGGCGTTCCGCAGCATCAGGAGCACCGACGGCCGTATAACCGACTTTAAATGCATAACCAAAAACGAGGCGGCAGATAATATACCCGGTAAGGTTGAGCATAAAAACAGCAACTTTTTATACCAGCAATACCCCGCCCTATTTGAAAATGGTTTTTTTGAAAAGTACATAAAAGTAATTAACTCAGGTAAAAGCTTTTCAGCTGAAGTAAAGCTGGGCGAAAGCGACTGGCATCAATTGATAGCAGCTAAAATGGCCGATGGTATTGTGCTTGCGCTTACCAACATCACTGAACGTAAACAAGCCGAGCAAAAGCTGCGTAAAAATTACAACGAGCTCATTAAAACCCGCGAGGATTTAAAGAAGCTAAACAACGAGCTTGAAGATAAGATAAGGGAACGTACCCTTAAACTGTCGCAGAGTGAAGAACGCTTTAAACTGGTATCAAAAGCCACCAATGATACTATATGGGACTGGAACCTGGTAAATAATACCATGTGGCGTAGCGATAACTTTCAAAATATGTTTGGCTACGCTCCGGATGCTACCACCACGGCTATATCTTTCTGGTTCGAAAAAATTCATCCTGATGACCGTGAGCGTGTACAAAAAGGCGTTTACGAAGCTATCAATGGTAACGGGACAAAATGGTCGGCAGAGTATCGTTTTCTGAAAGCCGATGGTTCTTATGCCGAGATACTTGATCGCGGTAACATCCTCAAGGATGATTATGATACTCCTTACCGTATGGTGGGTTCTGTAATTGATATTACCCTGCTTAAGCAAACTGAGAAACAGCTTAAGGTAAGCGAAAACAAGTTCCGCAGAATCTTTGAGTCCAACATGATTGGCATGCTCTTCTGCGATGCTGATGGCCACATTATGGATTGCAACGATGCTTTCCTGAATATGATTGGCTACAATCGCGATGACCTTGAAAATAAACGCATACGGTGGCACGACATCACTCCGCCCGAATATCATGAAATAAGCCATTGGGCTGTAACAGAATTAGCGAAAAACGGGATATGCCCTCCCTTTGAGAAGCAGTACATCCGCAAGGATGGCAGCCGCATATCCGTACTGATGGGTGCCGCCAAACTTGATGTAGATACAGAGGTAAGCAACGTATCGTACATTATAGACATCAGCAAACAAAAGGAAAACGACCGCAAGCGGGAAGAGCTGCAAGACCTCATCAAAAAGCAAAAGGACGAATTTTACAGCATATTCATGAACGCGCCTGCACTTATTACAATCAGGCGGGGCGCTAACCTGGTTTACGAGTTTGTAAATAAAGCTTTTGAGGAATTCAATTCATCCAATAATTATATAGGCAAACTTTCAGCCGAAGCGCAGTCGATATTGAGCGGCGACGGTATACAGGAAATAGAACGCCACGTATACGACAGCGGCGAAACCTACATCGGTCGTGCCTTCCAGGTAGAAAGGAAGAACCCTAAAACCGGCCAGAATCTGGAATCATGGTTCGATTTAATTTACACACCAGTATATTCGGCTGAAGGTAAAATAGATGGTATAGCATTTTTTGGCTTTGATGTAACTGACCTGGTTAAAGGACAGAAAGCCACACGTGAACTATTAAAGAAGAAGGATGAGTTTTTGAGCATAGCCAGTCACGAACTTAAAACGCCTATAACCAGTCTTAAGGGTTCGCTACAAATTATTCAAAGGCTCATAGCTAAAAATAGTGATATCGACGCCATTTATCCGTTTGTTGCAAAGGCAGGCAAGCAAACTACCAAGATAACCACATTGGTAGAAGACTTGCTTGACGTTACCCGTATACAAGCCGGTAAAATGACTTTCAATTACAGCACTTTCGACGTAGCGGAACTGATAAACGACTCGGTTGATGAAATACAATCCAATACCGACTCACACCATATCAATGTAGTAAGCAACCCATCGGTAAAAATACGGGCAGACAGGCATCGGCTGGAACAAGTGGTAAATAACTTTTTACTGAACGCTATAAAATATTCACCGGAGAGTAACGAGATAATTGTAAAAAGCGAGCTTACTAAAGGCAAACTGAAAATTTTTGTCCAGGACTTTGGTATTGGTATTCCGGAAGATCAGAAACAGCATGTATTTAATCGCTTTTTCCGCGTGCAAGAGTCGTCGAATAAGTTTTCGGGATTAGGTCTTGGCCTTTATATATCATCTGAAATCATTAAACGGCATTCAGGAAAAACGGGAGTAGACAGCGTAGACGGCGAAGGCTCAACTTTTTGGTTCACTATACCCGTTATAGAGTAGTATTTCTCAACGAGTTCCAAAAAAAAACAGCAAAGGCCAACACAAAATATTTTCTTATTCGGAAAATCGCCTATAATTCATTACATTTTTGATGTATATTGCAACAAAAGCAATTTTAACTGACCAAAATTGTATTATTTATGATTAAAAAGCGCGATTTGTGCAATGCAGACAGTTGTTTTATGTGCAATAATTGCACGAATGAGTGGAAGATGGCAATCCGGTCGCACAAAGCAAACTTTAAAGTAAAAAAAGGCGAAGTTATTTTCTCGGAAGGCGATGAATTCAAGGGAATTTTCTTTGTGATCTCCGGAAATGTAAAAGTTTTTAAAAACTGGGACGATGATAAAGAACTCATCATAAGGTTTGCTAATAACGGTGCTATCTTGGGGCATCGCGGAATGGGCGGTAAACCCATTTATCCTATCTCGGCTACAGCCCTTGAGCCAAGTACGTTATGTTTTATAGATATTCCATTCTTTGAGGCAACGCTGAAAGCCAACCCTGAATTTACCTACCAACTGCTTACCTTTTTTTCGGAAGAGCTAAGAGATTCTGAGCGCAAAATGCGCAACCTGGCACATATGCCCGTTAAAGGACGGGTGGCAGAGGCTTTGGTGTTATTACAGAAACAATTTGGTGTGAGTGACGAGGGATTTATTAATATTGACCTTAGCAGGCAAGACCTCGCATCATACGCAGGTGCAACTTACGAAACAGTTTTCAGAATGATAAATGAACTGGTTGCTGATGGTTATATATCGCTAACCGGAAAACGTATCGCAATTGAAAATATGGAGGGCCTAAGTGTGATAAGCCAAAGCACTGTAAACGCATAACAATAACAATGGCCGTTTGAAGACGGCCATTGTTATTGTGTGAAATTTATTTACCTGTTCCCCAGGTTTTATTAGGTTTCGGCCCCATTTCAAGTTCCAACGTTCCGCCGGCCATTAAATCGGCATGGCTAAACCAAGGTGTATTTAAAACCTTGCCATTAAACTTGGCGCTTTGGATGTACTTATTTTGTACAGAGCTCTTGTTCGCTATTATCTTAAACTGTTTACCGTTAGTTAAATCGATAGTAACTTTACTGAATAACGGGCTGCCGATAGTATACATCGGCACGCCTGGGGTTACCGGGTAAAAGCCCATAGAGGAGAAAACTACGAACGCGGTCATGCCACCGCCGTCTTCATCGCCGGGGATGCCAAAGATGTTGTCTTTGTACCAAACATCAAGCAGGAAACGTATGCGCTTCTGAGTTTTCCATGGCGAATCGGTATAATTATATAAGTATGGTATATGGAAGCTAGGCTCGTTACCCATAGAGTACTGACCAACAATACCTGTAAAATCCGGGAACTTAGCCCACAGCTCGTACTTACTGCGGCCTATACTTTCACGAAACATCTGATCGAGGCGATTTTCAAACTTTGCTTTGCCACCCATCAGTTCAACTAACCCAGGCACATCGTGCTGTACCTGCCACTGATAAGTCCAGCCGTTGTTCTCGTCGTAATAATCGCGACCACCCATACCGCCGTCAAACTTAGGGTCAATATCAACCCAGTTACCTTTATCATCTTTAGGCATAAACAGGTTTTCTTTTGCATTCCATAATTTTTTATAATTATTGGCCCTTTCAGAAAACAGTTTGTAATCAGCCGTTTTACCTATATTCTTTGCAAATTGAGCCAGCGCCCAATCGTCATAACTTGCACCAAGGGTTACTGCTACAGCCTGGCGCTTTTCAAAGCCATGTACCAACGGATTAGTCTCCTTCTCGCCAGGGTGTAATGCCGGAATATATCCATTAGCATAATAAAAATCTTCAAGTGCGCCCTTAGGCCCGTTTTGCCAAGGCATCATGGTAGCCTGTGTGGCATTTTTGCGCATACCTTCATAAGCCTTCTTCGCATCAAAATTGCGCAGTCCCTTGTTATACCCATCCAGCAAAGTTACTGTAGAGTGGAAGCCATTCATACAAACATGGTCGCCAAAAATCACGGGAAACGTAGGCATCCACCCGCTTTGCTCATACATTAGCACAAAGCTGTTAAGCACATTCTGCTCCATATCCGGGTCAAGTATGGTGCGTAGCGGATGATGCGCCAGGTAAGTATCCCACATCCAGTCATCTACATAAAACGGCCGTTCGGCTTTATGTATTTTTTTGTCGTACCCGCTATAGTAGCTGCCGTCCTCAGTAATATTAACCGGACGCTCATAGCAGCGGTACAACGCCGAGTAAAAGCTGCGGCGCTGAGCCTCGGTGCCGCCATCAATATTAATCTGGTTGATTACTTTGCCCCACGCCTGTTCGCCTGACTTTTTCAGTGCATCAAAGCTGACGTTGGCGGCTACCTCATGTTCGAAATTCTTTTTTGCTTGCTCGGCGCTGATAAATGATACGGCGTACCTCAATTCTACATCGCCTGCCTCGTTGCCGGCAAAGTTTACATAAACGCGCTTGCGCTTACCATTATTACCAGACGCATCATTAAGCGTTCCTTTCTGATTGAACACACCGTAAACGTATATCTTAATATCATCGTTATAGGTTTCCATTCCGGTAAATTCGTTACCGTTTAATTGGTAATCAGCATCGCCACCATTGTAATTGCTGAACAACAGGTTCTTTTGGGCACCCGCCGGGAAGCTTACTCGATATATAGCCGCCTTTTGGCCAGGCACATATTGTACGGTAACATCGTCATCAACAAGGTAGGTAGAGTAATACCATGGTCGGGTTACTTCAAGGTCATGATCCCAGGTAAGGCGTTTGCCAAAATCACTGGCACTAACCGACGAGGTTGAAGGCTTCATAGCGAAGGCTTCGCCCAAACGGTGGGATACCACCAGCAACGGAAAGCTGGATATCTGATCGTCCAGATAATCCTTGCGTATCGGGAACATGCGCATCATTTGGTTAGGCAACTGCACAGTTGGCCGTGTTGGCTCTAAAATAGCACCTACGTTGCCAACACGTGGATCTACATACTTTAGGTTGCCGCTGCCTGCATCATCCTGCCCCATAGCCGTGCCGGCATAACATAGAGACAAGCCTGCGGCAAGCCACAGCCTGATTTTTTTTGATTTAATCATCATATATACTTTCAGTCAGAATTTCAGAATTGTTGTGTGAAAAGCCATCGGGCTTAATCGATTGTAAAAATATAAGAATAATCGTTTTAGCGTTTACAATATTTTCCATAGTTGTCAACCAGTCCGTTAATTTACATTGGCACCAATTACTGTATATCAGACAGTTGTAAACTATAACGGCAGTTATCCTTTGAGGTAACTGCCTTGTAAAAATATGGTTGTAATGTTGCCGCGCTTATTTTTTTACCGAGCTGGTTTGCTCCACCATTTTAATAGTACCATCGGCGTTATAATATAATTTGTCTACACACACCGAGCGCAGCCAATCATGGTTAGACAGCGCGCTGTTATGATAGAATGCATACCATTGGCCCTTAAATTTCACAATAGAGCCGTGATCGGTAAAGCTATCGGTAGGTTGTATATAGATACCCTGGTACTGCCAAGGGCCCAGCGGGCTTTTGCTGGTAGCGTAACACATGCGGTTGTGTTTGCCGTCAACATCGTGATTGTCTGAATATGACAAGTAGTACACTCCATCCTTTTTATGCACCCATGATGCTTCGTGGAAATCGTTAAGGCCTTCCATCGGCTTCATGTCACCGTCAATCTCCATCATGTTGTCCTTTAACTTACCGCCTTTGCAAATACCGCCGCCGCCATAATAAAAGTAAGCCTGACCGTCATTATCCACAAAAACACAAGGATCAATCATTGATTCCAGCCCTTTGATGTAACCCTGCACTTTAAAATCACTCGCTGGCTTTTTACTGGTTGCTACCCCTATTTTCCAGGTTTTGTTCCAGTCTGTTCCGCTCGGGTGCGGGAAATAGAAATAGTAAGTGCCGTTTTTATAAGCACAGTCTGGCGCCCACATAAAGCCCCCCTCTGGCCTACCCCATGATACGTCAGTGGCACGCAGAATTTCGCCATGATCTTTCCAGTGCACCATGTCGGCAGTGGAGTATACATGGTATTGATCCATCAGATCGCAGCCGCGCGGTGGTGCAATATCATGAGAGGCATAAACGTATAAACGCCCGTCTTTCCAAACATGTGCAGACGGATCGGCAGTAAACATATGCCTTATGATTGGGTTGCCCTGTGCTACAAAGGCGGTATCCTTTTTTTGGGCAGATGCCTGCCGAACCGAGAAGATAGTAACCGAAAAAAGAACAGCGGCTAAAGCGCTGCTTTTAATTGCTTTTAGTAAATGCATTGATTTTAATTTAATACGTTCGCATTTTAATGGCAGGAGATTGCAGCCTCCTGCCATGATGTATTAAGGTTAGCGGTAATTAGGCACTGTTATTTTTTATGGCTTTGCTCTGAAACGCAGGCCATCTACACCTGTTATAAGATCGGAGTGATCGGCGCTGGCCGTCCAGAAAAATACGCGGAATTGTTTTACTGATGCTGGGTTGAAATCGCCGCCGGCTTTATCGGCCTTGTCAAAGTCGAGTATAACCTCGTTCCATCCGGGTTTAAGTGTTTTTTTAACTTCAGCAACAGACCAGCCATATTCTTCCTGGTCAAAATCACCCTTGCTATTTACTTCTATCTGTCCATCATCCTTCAGCGCAGACGGGTCTGACACGTACCACCAAAACAGGAACTGTCCGTTGGTAGCAGTGAGCTTGGTATCAAGCGGAGTAGTTGGCTTGTAGATGAACTGCATAAAATCGCTGCCATTGGCAATGGTATTTTTTATGTAGCCTGTCCCCTCCTTTTTGCCTATGGTTTCTATGAAAGGCGCACCTACTGTTGACCATCCGTCGGCAGCATCAGCGCTGGCGAACAGGACGAGTGTAGGGTCAACCGGTTCTTCAGGTTCGTCAGGCTTATCGGGAGGGGGAACAATGTAGCTGGTATCTCGGGATTTATATGTCTCCTTTTTACAGCTAACTGCCATAATCCCGATCAATGCGATGGCCGGAGCCACCATTAATTTTGTCAGTCTCATTTTCAATTAAGTTTAAATTATTGATTGGTATTAGTTAATTGATTTTACCGGCATTGTTACCTCATCGGCTTTTGCCTGCTATAGCCGCTCTTGCCATGGAACCAATTAGCTCCCTGACCGGTTAGCCATAGATAATAATCGCTTGGCAGGTCGTTTTCTATCCCGGCGAAGCGCAAGCCATCATTGCCATTAAGCGGTGTGTTCTTCTCGAGTGCACATTTAAAGATGGCAGTGCCCTCATCTATCTCATCAAACATGGCCACATATAACGACTTTGCACCTACGCTTTTGGCGCCTGCAATTTGCTGCCACAGGAAATCACCCTTAAGGCGTGGTATGGCATAATAAATGGATGGATCTTTATGCATGTTAGCCCATGAAAAACCGGGAAACACCAAAGGCACATAATCTACTTTATTGGTTTTGCACCATTGCACATCGTCAAAAACATTACGCTCATTATAGCTTGCCGAGCTAAAGCGACCTACAGCCCACGGCATCACGATGTCGCACTTTTTAATGAGCGCATGCAACGCAGGCGACTTTTCGGTATCGTTGCCAAACGTACGCCAGTAATAAGGTACGCCAAGCATAATTGATAATTTGTTATCAGCACCCTTCAGCTTATCAACTAAGCGATTCACGTCGTCGATAGAATATTTCCGGTTATCATTAAAGCCCACGCCCCAAATTGTTACCAGGGGTTTGCCGTTATGATACAGGTAAGTTGGGTTTTGCTTATTATCGAACAACTTAAAGGTTTGATCAAGCTCTTTCAGGTCATTTACAATGTAATCCAGGTCGGCACTTGAGCTACCACTAAGGTCATACATTACGCTGATGGCGCGGCCATACTTTTTTGCTGCTTTAAGGGCATTGGCCAACACCTGGTTAAAATGCGTCTTACCCGAAGGGTTGGTCGGCTTTACCTCGCCAACAAAACGCTGCATGTGTACGCCATCAATACCATAATCCTTCATCCATTTGAAATGCAGGTCTACGCTTTCTTCATCATATGGGCTATACAAGTAAGCATCACTACCGTCGGCAAACTTAAATGGCGATTTATACCGCTTGGTGTATTCGGTAATATCCGGCCAGAAATCCACGTTGGTATTGCCAGGATAAAAGCCGCCGTTACCCTGATAGTGGTACCAGCCACGGTTTGATCCATCCCCTTCGGCAGCAAACCAACCCTGGTAACCGGCCATTACCAATCCGGTGTATGATTTGTATAGCAAACCCGCCGTATCATATACCATCCCGTTGTCGGTATCTGGCTTGTCAATCGGTTCGGCATCGCCGGTGTTGCTTTTTGAGCAGGACAATAATCCTATCAGCATACAACACAGGCACATGAGCGCCTTTCTTAAAATATTTTTTTCCATAATATCGTTTTAAAAGAAGCCGTACCGGCGACACCTAAAAGTGTAAACCGGCCGGCGTTCGTTCATTAAACATAACAGGCCATAAACTGCCCTTTAGTCATTTGGCACGTTCACCTCAATCACGTTGGAGAAGTTGTAGCTTTTAAAGCTGTCGTTTATTCTTACGCCAACGCGCGCAAAAAAGGTGCGCCCCTTAACCATGTCAGGTACTTCTATAGTGATAGATTTATCAGCAGCGGTCATATCCGCCCATTCTTTGTTAATAGTCTTCTTTTGAAAATCCGAATAGTCACGTATGGAAGCGCCTGCGCCTACCAGTTTGGTGTTGTTGATGAATGGCTGAGTTTCCAAAACCATGGGCATACCTGATGATACAGGAGCATCGATATCATAGTGCAACACCAGCGTTGTACCGTTAAGGGTAGCCGTGAAATTTTTGATCACTACATAAGGTGTAACTTCAAAATTGTGACTGGTGCCCTTGTTAATATCGACTGTGGCAGTGTCATACACAGGCCAGAAAGCGCCCCCTTTTGGTATCACTTTATATTTGCCTTTAAAGAGCTTAGTATCCTTAAAAGTACCATCAAATTTGCTGGGTATTTCCTGTGGGGACGGCGTTTCGCTCCAGCTGATCTGCTCCAGCCTTATTTGGGTGCTGCCGCCCGAAGTTTCCAGGTTATTGCCGGTTGTGGCATCAATGATACGCCCTTCAAAGGATGCATTCGGCCCGTCATAATTATCTATCTTGGTACATGCAGATACCGCCAGTACACTAATAACTAACAATATGCTGCTTAACTGTCTTTTCATATCTCGTAACTGTTTAATGCTTAGTAATTAGGGTTATTAGGATACAGGTTCGGGTTTTTAGACAATTCGCCGCCCGGAATAGGCTCATAGTAAAAGCGCTTGTCAAAATTATAATTACGCTGAAACAGCTCCGGTTCTTTAAGGAAGATGTACTTATTCTCGTTGAAGACGAAATAAGGCATCAATCCTTTAAAGCGCGCATTGTTGAGCACCACGTCGGCAGTACGCCATCTCTTTAAATCCCAGTAGTACTGGTTTTCAAAAGCAAGCTCTTTTGTACGCTCTAAACGCACATCGCTGAGGCTTACTGACGCTGCCGGGGTCGCTCCTGCCCTTACCCTTATTTTGTTGATGCATTCCAACGCATCACCTGCCTTGCCTAATTCAACAGCGGCTTCAGCACGGTTCAGCAGTATCTCGGCATAACGGAAATCATACCATGGCTGCTCGCTGCGATTCAAGTCAACGGCTGACTGTGCTTTGCTATAGTCTACATACTTGCGCACGTAAAAACCTGTGCGGGTAAGCTCGTCACCGCCAGTCCATGGGCCGGTAAAACCGATGATCTGTTTGCCCTGATAAAGCGCATTAGTTGCGCCAGACAGTACATAGCTACGGGAGTTGGCAGGCTTTGCAACCTCATCGGCAGCAGTACCGCTGAATGACGGATAGATGCCGCGCTGCATATCAAACTCCTTACCGCGCAATACCGCGCCTGGGAAATAAACCGTTGCAAGCAAACGCGGCTCCAAACCTTCCATCAGCTCAGCGCGATTGTCATAACGTTTGGGAGTACCATTAGCGTTTGTTACATTCAATGCTCCCCAGCGCTCCACCATATCTAAAGTTGGATATGAGCGTGATAAGGCATTTGCTGTGAAGTAACGTGGAGACATGGTAGCATCCCAGCTGTGCGCAGTGTTAGTAGATATAGAATACTGTTTGATGAATATCACTTCCGGGTTACCATCTGCTTTCAGGAACAGGTCTACGTAATTCTGTTGCTTGTCCGGATTGGCATTGTACAAGTCATATCTTCCTTCCAGCAATTTAGCTGCATCCCATGCCTGGGTAAAATAGGTGTCGGCCTTAGCAGCCGGTATACCAACCAAACCTTGCGAACGTGCTGGCCCGTCAACAAAATTAGTTGAACCGTACTTAGCTACACAAGCGGCGTATAGCATCGCTCTCGATTTAAGTGCTGCTGCCACATATTTATTTGCCCTGCCGGCATCGCTGGTTTCAGGCATTCCCTGGTAGGCCAGATCAAGCTCCGAGCTGATGAAATCCCACACCTCCTCTTCTTTGTTACGCGGCACCTGCAAGTCTGTTAACGGTGAAGCAGGATCCTGAGGCTCGGTAATGATAGGTATACCGCCGTAGCGTTTAGCCAGCCCGAAATAAAAGTATGCTCTTAAAAAGTGACCTTCTGCTATGAGTTGATTGGCTCTGTCCTGTCCGAGTTCACCGGCATTCTTTGGAAGTTCCTGCAACAATACGTTAACATTACGTATATCGCCGTAAGGCCAGTAACCAAAACCGCCACCAATGTCGAACCCGCCGAACGGCCCTACTTCTTCACCAACAGCCGATGCCGAATTGTAGAAGTTCTCCCAATCATTAGCCCCTGTTTTGAAGCCCTGATCTGGTCTGTATTTAAAATCCTCTATGGGCAGCGCACGATAGATACGGGCAACAAATGCTGTAACACCTACCTCGCTACCGAAAATTACGTCTCCGCCGATAATGTTTGTTGGCGGCATATCGAGCTTTTGGCACGATGCCACAACCATACCAACCATTACTGACATTGCTAAAAATATCTTGTTTATACTTTTCATATCTTATAATGTTTAGAAGGACACGTTAGCTCCTATATTGAATGTTCTGTTCATTGGATAAGTATATCCGCCAAGTGCTACGCCAAAATCCTGACCGGGGCGAGGACCCTGATGTTCCGGATCGTAGTTCTTTAAACCGGTAAAGGTTAACAGGTTGTAGCTGTTGGCATAAACCCTGAAACGCTTAACACCAATTTTTTGCAGGAACGCTGTAGGCAGGCTATAACCTAACTCAAGCGATTTCACGCGCAGATAACTGGCATTTTGTACAGCCTTTGTACCTTCGGCCTTTGGCGAACCCATGGCAGGATAAAATCCTGGTACCCACTGTGTGTTAGGGTCATATATGTTAGCATTCGGGTCAACGGTGTGCCAGCTATCAAGAAAGCGGGTAAGTGCGCTGCGATTATACATTAGCGGCTCGGCAAACTGTTCGCCATACTCTACGTAAACACCTGCTGCACCTTGTAAAAGCATGTTCAGGTCAAAGTTTTTGTAAGTAACGCCAATGTTTAAACCGTAGTTATATAAAGGAATATCCTGCGTAGCAATTGGGTGCTGATCTTTTCCGTCAATAACACCGTCCTCATTCCAGTCTTCATAATAGTAATCGCCCGGAACCACACCCTGATTGCCACCTCCTGTATTAACCGGGTGATTGTAAATCTGGTTATAGCTGGTAAATTGGCCTGCATAGGTGTATCCCCACCAGATGCTGGTATAACGGTTGAGCTGATTGTTGCGCCAGTTTTCCCACTCGTTGCCAAAGGCACCCTGTAGAATTTTTGTGCGCTGCATACGGGTTGCACCTAATGTTCCGGTCAGATTTAAGCCCACATTACCAAATTTGTTGCGATAGGTAACATTGAAGTCAAGACCTTGAACACGGTCAGCATCGTAGTTGATCTGCGGCACAGCTGCACCCACAGTTCCCGGCAACGCTACGGCTGGCGTGGTTGGCAGGTTTCGTCTATCGCTTCTGAAAACCTCAATAGTACCGTCTATCTTGCCGTTTAGCAAGGTGTAATCCAATGCGAGGTTTTTATTGGTGATGGTAAGCCAGCTTAAGCCCGGGTTGCCCAGCTTTTGCGCCGCACCGTTAACAGGCGAAGAACCGAAGATGTACGAATCTACCGGGTAAGTGTAGCCGTTTACATAGTTGAATGGGCTGCCGTCATCAAAACCCACTTTACCCCATGAGCCACGAAGCTTTAAGCTTGTAAGTACTTCTTCTGAGATCAACTTTCTGAAAAATGACTCTTTCGTAAGCACCCACCCTGCTGATACCGCGGGGAAAAATCCCCATTGGTCTGGCCCTGGCTCGTATTTGTTTGAAGCGTCTCTACGAAAGGTAAATTCCAGCAGGTATTTGCCGAGGTAGTCGTAATTAAAACGGCCGAGGATACTGCGGTAGCCAATATCATATAAACCACCTGCGTCCATATCACCTTCCATCTGTCCATCCCTTATACCACCGAATAAGTAGTCAATTGGCAATACCCGGTTTTTTGCGGCGTAAAAGTTATCTCCTGTTGAGTGGCTTTGCTCATACACGAGCAATCCGCTTACATTGTGCGTTTGATCAAAGCTGTTGTTATAGCTCAGAGACAATTGAGATTGGGTGTATTTTCTGGTATAATACTGCCTGGTAATGCGCGACGGGTTTTGTACCGACTGCGGATCATAGGTATCTGTCTCAGGTTTGTAAGTGTAAAGTGTATAAGCTTTCTTTATTATATTGTTATCATCAACATCGTACTGATAATTGTATAACGCCTTTGCACTTAAACCTTTAACACCTGGTATATCATACTGTAAGTTAAGCTGACCTGTGAAGTTGTTCTTTTTGAAAGTGCGCGAGCCTGATTTATCTGCATCTGTTACTATTGCCGGGTTCACGTTATCATCAATAACGGCCGGGTATAACGGATTGTCATTGGCAAAAATCTGCTTGATAGGGATTTGGTTCCAGGCATATTTGTAAATGGTCCACTGATCCTGGTATGGCTGGAATTTTTTATCTGTCCAGGCCGAAATAAGTGCCTGCGCTTTCAGGTTATTGGTAATCTTAACGGTGGTGTTAGAACGCAGGTTATATTTGTTATAGTTAATATCGCCGCTCTTGAAAACGCCATCCTGGTTTTGGTAACCAAAGTTGAAGAAATAGCTGATTTTATCCGTACCGCCATTAATGTTGAGGTTGTGCTGCGTTTGCGGAGCAAATTCACGAAAAGCCAAACCAATCCAGTCCGATGATTTATAGGTACCGTCCAGGTATGGCTTAAAGTTTTCGTAAGTATAAATGGGCGGCTGTACGCTTTTAAAGTTGTTGTCAAAATTATGTTTATTCTTTTCATTGGTTAACAACATAAAGTCGACAGCGCCTACACTTTCCGGCATTCCAATGAATTGCTGCCATGACTGGTTGATGGAGTAATTGATATCTACCTTACCGTCGTTCCCACCTTTTTTAGTGGTAACCAAAACCACGCCGCCCGCAGCGCGAATACCATAAATGGAGGCAGCAGCATCTTTAAGGATAGAGATATTTTCAATCTCATTAGGATCCATACGGCCCAGGATTGCCTGATCACTACCCGCAATTACCCCGTCAATAACAATAAGCGGACTGGATGGTAAACCACGGATGTTAAAGTCGTTTGCATAACCACCCGGTTCAGCCGTTTTTTGCTGAATACGCAAACCAGGCACCTTTCCGGTAAGCATGTTCACCACGCTTTCGTTCTTGGTAGCGATAAGGTCTTTACCTTTTATGGTCGATACAGATCCGGTAATGGTTTCTCGCTTTTGCTGACCGTAACCTACTACTACCACCTCGTTTAATGCTTTGGTGTTTGCAATAAGGGCCACACTGAAATTGCGCTGATCTTTTACGGTGATCTCCTGTGTAGCGTAACCCAAGAAGCTTACCTGTAAAACGGCGTTTTCACCGGCAACGTTTAATTTAAATGCGCCGTTTGGATCTGTAACAACCCCGGTTGTTGTGCCCTTTACCTGCACACTCACGCCGGGTAATGGCGTTCCGTCCGCCAGGTCTGTTACCTTACCGGTTACAGGCATGGTTTGCTGCGCCAACAAACTGAGCGGAAAGAAACAAAGAATAAAAAATAAGTATTGAATTTTTTTCATACTGTTTTCTCGGTTAAAAATTTAAGTTGATTGTAATTGGTTGTTCCTGTTCAACTGGCGTTGAACATAAAATGCACACGGTCACTCATGGAGGATTACTCTTCATCTGGTTCATAAATAATCAATAGGTTGTGCGGCCGCTCAACTATGGGCAATGCGAATACGGCCGGAAAACTTGCTTAATAATTGGTTATAATTTGAGTGCAAGTAAACGGGGCAGTGTCTAATAAAAAATTAATAAAACATTAATTTGAGTTGAAAACGCTTATTAATTCCAATATTTTTAATTTATTTCGCAATCGATTGCAAAATAATTGGCATCAATTTTCTCTTTGGGGTATTTTGTAGGTAAGTGGTTGTTTATTTTGTAATATTGATGCCGCCTGGCCGGTAAGCCATAGGTAATGATCTGAAGGTACATTGTCCAAAGTCATGAATTCGGTACCGTCTGCAGCTACCGGAGGGTTGTTACTTCCTTTAAAAACTGCAGTGCCTTCGTTCACTTCATCAAACATAGCCACGTACAATTTCTTCGCCCCTGCTGTAAGCACGGTCGCAATCTGGTCCCAGTAAAATCTGCCTTTTTGCCTCGGTATAGAAGCTACAGGTTTTATATCATCCGGAAATTCGTACCGGCTTAGGTTGTGCCAGCTGAAACCAGGATACACACAAGGCACATAATCAATGCCAGCGGCAGTACACCACTGTATATCGGCGATGGTATTGTCGCGTAAACGGTCCATATCATTATGCAGCAGCGGGCTGTACCGCTGAACGGTCCATGGCAAAACTATATCTGCCTTTTTTATGAGGGTATGCAGGTAACTGTCATGTACGCAATCTGCATCCAGGGTACGCCATGCTGTAGGCACACCTAACATTACCGAACATTTGCCGTAAACAGGGTCATTCTTTAAAAAATCTATAAAACGTTCCAGACCTATCTTCCGGATATCATAAGGCCGATCTGGAAAGCCAACGCCCCATATCACAACCAAGGGTTTGTCTCTGTGATGCAGGTAAGTCTTTTTTCCAGTTTGGTTAGTCACCTTAAGCTGATCAACCAAATACTTCCAGTCATCAATTAAAGCAGAGCAGTCTGCACCGCTGCCTGGCAAACCCGACAGATCGTACATCACCGCTATCGCCCTGTCATATTTAGAAGCTGCCTCAAACGCATTGCGTAAAACCGTCAGGGAAGCCTCATCATGATTTTTGGCATTATCGTAAAACCGCTGCATAAACACACCGTCAACACCGTATTGCTTCATCCATTTAAAATGCAGATCGACTGTGCTCTTGTCATGTGAACTGAAGAATTTTGCCGTGCTGCCATCTTTTAGTTTGAACGGTGTATTGTAAGTCTTTTCATATTCGCTAACATCAGGCCACATATCAATGCCCGTGCGACCAGGGCTACCGTAGGCGAAACGCTTTGCGCCGGAGCCGTCGCCTTCGGCCCGGAACCAGCCTTGATAACCGGCCATTACCAGGCCATCATAAGTTGGGTAAAGTGTTTGTGTGCTGTGTTTGGATTGGGCATGCCCCTGATAGCCGGATAGCAACAAGGTAATTATTACTGTAAGGGCGGTAATTGTTTTTTGCATAATAAAGGCTTTTAATTGGTTTATAATCACCAAAAATGCCTCCGCCAGCTTAATAATAGCTTAATAAACAACTAATGCGATGCTACCTTGAGTAACATCGCATTTACAATTAGTTTTTCGTGAAAAACGCTATTCTATAACAGCGTGATATTCTTTGTAATAATCTTCGCCATAAATGGTACGATATTCTTTGCAAAAACTATCGTAGGTGTTTTTTGCCAGTGAATGCTTGCCAAGCGCGATGAGGGACTTGCATTTTTTGGTCATGGCTTCCTCGTTCACCGGGTCGAAATAAAAAACATAGCTTGCCACCTTTATCATCAGCTCCGGCTCATCCTTTATGTTTAGGGTAGACGCAAACTTGAGATATGTATCAATTATTTCGTTTGATATTTCTGACTTGAAGGTGTCGAGCCATTCATACTCTGCATCCGGCAAAAAGTTTCCCCGTTGAATAATAGCTGACAACGAGTCGATATGGCGTTTATCAAGTTGGGTATTGGCTTTTACTATGTCCAGATACGTTTTGTAATCAACCTTTACCTTACTTTCATCAAACACCACTTTCCAATGGCCGCTTTCTTTCATAATCTGGCAGGCATCCATCTTATCAAGCATGTTCTTTAGCTTGGCAATATTCACCGAACGGTTATTACGGGCGCTTTCTGCAGACTTATCAAACCATAAAATTTCCTTCAGCTTTTCGGAGGTAATACCGCGCCCCCACCTGATGGTATAGAGCAGTATGATCAGGAATAACTCTTTGGTAAGCGGTGTTAAATTGCGGGTAAGATCCTGCCCTTCCCTGTCGAACAGTTGCAGGTCGCCGAAAAGGAATATGGCGTTTTTAATTTTTTCCTGATTGTTAACGATTGGTGCCTCAAGCACAGGCTCTATGGCCTTCACATCAGGTTTGTCTACGGGCATGATCTCCGGTACCGGCATAGGTGCAGGTAACTTAGGGTGCCGCTTTCTCGACAACCAAAAGCCACCAACAGCTAAAACTAATAAGCCAGAGCCACCTATCAACCACCAAAGCAAGCGGTTATCCCGACCGGCTAAACTGGCATTAGCTTTAACCGGAGGTATCGGCGGACTATACAGTGAGTACAGGTTAATCGTGGTTTCATCCTTATCGTTTAAAAAGGTAGTGGCTACAATAAACCGTTTGCTTTTAGGACAGTAAAATAAATCAGCAAATGATTTGATATCATGAAATGTGTACGGAATCTGGTCGGCCAACTCTTTAAGTTCCGGTTTTTCAAGCGAGCCCTCCACCAAACGCAGGTTGGAATTGTATTTATGTTTAGGAAATATCAGCGCATAGAAACTTTTTTCCTTTTGACTAACGACCATTGAGTTAGCGAACACAAAGTCCTCGCCATGCACATTAAGATCATAAAGTTTTTTAAACGACTTGCTCTTAACGTCAAAGTAGAGCAAATCATACAAGTTGCGCGGGTTCAGTATTTGCTGGCCTGTAAGGCTGCCATAACCGCCTATAATGTATGCGCCTCCGTCTACCGCTCCCAACGCCGCTAAATAACGGGGGATAAAATTATCACGTTGGAGCTTTATCTTACTCCATTTATTGTTAGGAAGATGGAAGCGCTGCACATCTTTACGGTAGTAAAACTGCCCGTATCCACCGATTACATATAACGATGAATCAAGCGGAGAATAAAACTTATTTGCGTGCCAATAATTGGTTTCAAAAAAAGTAGTGCCATGCTTTAAGTTCCATGTACGTGCCGCTGTATCATAGCGGGCTATTTCTTTTCTGTCAATATTGATGTTAAGCAGTGTACCCAACTCATCACTGTAGAGCGATTGGTTACCATCCAGGAGGTATTGGCTGCCCGACAGGTATTTCACTGCACGCCTTTTGCCTGACGGTACCTTATAAGTAATCAAAGAGTCGGCACTTACCAGATATACCGTCTCATCCTTACGGCTAAAGGCTACACTGGCAGTACCCTTCACCTTTATAGTTTGCACCAACTGCCAGTTACAGTGCAGCTTCTTTATCCATAATGGGTTTACCACCTGTGCAACGCTGCCTTTGATGTTGTCTAAAGCTGTATCACCGTCACTTTGTTCAAGCGTCCAGTTGTAAAGGGGCTTTCCGGCCTCAGCAATGCTAATATTGCGCAGCCTCATCGGCGGCGTATCGTTGGTTTTAAAGTCGAGATAATCATTAGCCCCAAAAAGTACCTTTAGGCAATTATTTTGCTGCAACCGGATTTTTTGCCTGAACGAGGACTTGCCTACAGAAAAAGTAAGCTGCTGCCGGGCAACATCAAATTTAATGACAAAGCGAGTCCAGCCGTTGAGTAGCTTTTTTTCATCCAGATTAAAAAAAATGTTAGAAATTTTGTCGCCTATAATAAGCTTGAAGTGCTCGTCATCTGTGCGGCGGTCATAAAGCAAATCTATATTCTGCCGGTCATTATCAATAAGCCGTACAATGTAGCCAAAGTAGTTTTCACGATCAGGCAAAAAGGCAAAATCAAACGAGAGCTCAAAGTCACTTTTAAAGCAAAGCGTTTTTCCGGGACTTAAGTCGAGACCGGTACGTTTGTCCAGCACGGTTTCATGCGAAAAAAAACCAAGTCCGTATGATTGCGCTATTGCATTTAAGGGTGTTGCACAGCAAAACAGGTAAAGTACTAACAGTAACAACCAACAGCGCTTATATATCATCTATCAAATTAACGGTTTAAATACAGACGGCAAACCGGACTACTTACTCTCAATAAAACGTTAACACAGGTACCAGGCCGGCTGGAGATCGGATTTATAATTGCAGCAAAAATAACGTTAAAGAACTATATTGCCTATAACTGCACGGCTATAAAGGCTTTTTTTGAATTTTTTAAATAATTGACTCAGTTAATGTATCAGGATTAAATAATATTAAATGCTAAATGCTTTTTTCGGACACTATTTTGAAACAAGCACATAAACTCCACCTTTTTTTGTTGGCATATCATACAACTTGGTTGCCGGTATACTGGTTGGCTTAAGCTGTGCTTCGGGTGAAACAATAGGCTGAGCTATGGTATCAATATGATAGAACGGATTGAGGTTTTCGCCCTTTGCCTCTTTAAGCTCTCCGCCTTGAAGCTTTAACGGATCAGTTAAGCGAAGCCTGCAATTACCGCCAAGAGTTGATCTGATGACAAGCTTGGTAACCCGGCCATTTTGCCAACTGAGCTCTGCGATTTCAAAACCGCCTCTTGCGCGCAGTCCTTTTATGGTGCCGTTTGGCCAGGCTTTAGGTAAAGCCGGGAGCAACTGAATTGCACCATCGTGGCTCTGCATCAGCATTTCAACAATACCTGCAGTGCAGCCAAAGTTGCCATCAATCTGAAATGGTGGATGCGCATCGAAAAGATTGTTATAAGTGCCGCCGCCGCTGTTTTCGCCGCCTTTGTTAAGTCCGGTGGGGGTAAGTTGATTCTGTATTAGCTTGTAAGCCCGCTCACCATTTTGAAAGCGCGCCCAGAAATTCACCTTCCAGCCCATGCTCCATCCGGTAGATATATCACCACGATAAATCAGTGATGTACGTGCTGCATCGAACAGTTCAGGGTTACGGTAAGGCGATATTTGTTTACCAGGGAAAAGACCAAATAAGTGCGATACGTGCCTATGCTTGTCATTAGGATCATCCAAATCTTCCAGCCACTCCTGTAACTGGCTATGCTTGCCAATCTGCATCGGGGGCAACCGCTTACGCGTTGCCTGCAACTTGCTCACAAAGTCGGCATCAAGGTTTAGTGCTTTAGCTGCATTGATGGTGTTGGAAAGCAGATCAAATACTATCTGGTTATCCATTGTAGCGCCGTAAGTTAAAGACGAACCCTGGTGAGACTTTGGTGAGTTTTCTGGTGACATACCCGGCGATACCACCAGCCAGTGATGTGTTGGCTCCTCAATTAAAAAGTCGAGGTAAAACTGTGATGCCCCTTTAAGCGCGGGGTAAACAGTACTTAAATATTTTTTATTGCCGCTGTACAAATACTTTTCCCACAAGTGCTGACTGAGCCACGCACCGCCCATAGGCCACATACCGTAAAATATATCATCCACCGGCCCTGTGATACGCCACAGGTCGGTGTTATGGTGTGCCATCCATCCCCCTGCGCCATACATTACTTTTGCAGTCTCCGCTCCTGTCACCGATAGCTCTTTAACCATTTGTATCAATGGCTCATGCATCTCGGTTAGGTTTGTATTTTCGGCCGGCCAGTAATTCATTTCCGTATTGATATTGATGGTGTACTTGCTATCCCACGGCGGCATCATCTGGTCGTTCCAGATGCCTTGCAAGTTAGCGGGCTGCCCTCCCGGTTGTGATGCGCAAATAAGCAGGTAACGCCCGTAAGCAAAGTATAGGCTAACAAACTGAGGATCGTTTCCTGCAGCAAACTCACGTAGACGCACGTCGGTAGGCTTGTCTGCTTCGGGTGTTTGGCCAAGGCTAAGTTGCGTACGTTTAAAGTATTTTTGATAACTGGCAATATGATCTTTAACCAAACTTGAGTAAGGTGCTGCCAGCGCTTTTTGTAAGTAACCCTGCGCTTTGGCTGATGCATCGGCGCTTATGTCATGGTAATTTACAAAGTTCGTAGCTATTGAAATGTATAGCGTTGCTGAATTGGCATTTTTAATCACTATGGACGTATCGCTATGTTGTTGACTGCCGCCGTCTGCCTTCACCTGTATCAATGAGCAAAACTTAACCTTACCGGGAACGCCTTCATGGTTAGATGTGATGCCTTGCAGCGTGATCAAGCCCTTACCTACTTGTACCGTACTTTTTTGAGGCGAGGCCATAGAGGCATTAAAGGCAATACTACCGGGTTTGTTGGCTGTAAGCCGCACTGCAATCACCTGCCCGGGTACGGTGGCAAATACTTCGCGCGTGTATTTGATATTGTTTACGGTATAAACAGTTGTGGCTATGGCATTTTCGAGATTGAGTTCACGGTAGTATTCAGTTGGCTGCTCATGACCCGGGAAAGTGAGATAAAGATTACCAACTGGCTGGTACATCATGCCGTTGTTTTGCTTGGCCTGTATCTTTCTGCTGGCCAGCTGCTGCGCTTCTTTGTATTTCCCTTCAAATAACAGCTTCCGCACTTCCGGCAGGGCGTCTTTTGCGTCTGGGTTATTGTTATTTGATGGGCTACCGCTCCAAACAGATGTTTCATTGAGCTTTATTATCTCCTGTGCGGGATTGCCGTACACCATAGCGCCAAGCCGGCCGTTGCCCACAGGTAAGGCGTCCGTCCAGGTTTTATCTGCCGGGTGATCATACCATAATTTGAGGTCGGTTTTGCTCTGACCAAAACAAATGGAAGCAGGCAGCCAGGCCAAAATAATAATGGAACGTAAAGCTTTTTTCATAAATGGTTTACTTATCACACATCGTCGGGCGATGGTTTTACAATTGGTAATGCGTGATAAAATTAAAACTTATAACCAATAAAGCAATCGATTGCATAAAATATTTTTAATGGTTACGACGACCTTTTAAGATACTATTGATTAATGTTTGCCTTAACATTAGCCACGAATTTGTTAACAAAAGTTAAAATCTCCATTACGTTTTTCCGTGAGCATGAAATTCGAAAACTACCGTTTGTAAGTTTACGTTTAACCAGGAATAAATAAATGCTTAGGCCTTGTGGGAAGCATCAATCTATGAAAACCAATATTTTAATTATAGACGACCAGCCTGACATACTCGAATTGATGACGGATGTGCTCAGCATGCAGGGTTTTGCCATTACTGCGCTGCTCAGCACCACCAATATCATCAAAACTATCTGGCAGTATAGCCCGGATATTGTAGTCCTTGATCACCTGCTTACTGGCAATTACGGCGGAGATCTTTGCAGGGAAATAAAAAAACACCCGACAACGGCGCACCTGCCCGTAGTGTTATTGTCGGGTTTTCCGCGTTTAAAAGAAGCCTTCGGAGACTACGGCTCAGATGCGTTTGTAGCTAAGCCGTTTAAATTGCATACGCTAACCAACATCATTAAAAGCTGCCTTGAGCGAAAGCGGCCTGATGACAGCAGGGCATGAACAATGCTAAGCTAATACCTGGTATATGGTAACAGGCTTGGCTTTATTTTTCAACGAAACGTCGCCGATAATCTCACAGCTGAACGACTCCCTTACTTTTTCATAAAGCGTTGATGTTATAACAATCTGCCCTGCTTTAGCAATTGACTGCAACCGCTGTGCTACGTTAACTACGTCGCCTATTACGGTATAATCCAACCGCTTAAGTGATGCGGAACCTATGTTGCCCGACACCACTTCTCCTGAATTGATCCCTACCGATACCTGCGGTTTAAAAACCATGTCACCCGCCTGTATGTCGTCTGCGGTACTTAGCTGCTCTTTAACGGCAAGCGCTGCGTCAATAGCTCTGTCTACGTGAAAATCGCCTTTGAAAACAGCCATCACTGCATCGCCCATAAATTTATCTATATGGCCACCATGAGCAATGATCTCTTTTACTATACGGTCGAACAAGCCATTAAGCAGGTTTACCACTGTGTTGGCTGGCACTTTTTCGGTGATTGATGTAAAGCCGCAAATGTCAATAAACATTATGGTAGCTTCCACTTGTTCATTACGCAAAAGGGTGTCCTCAAACTCCTTGTGCGTCATGAAATTAATCACGTTCTCATCAACATACATTTTAAGTATGTTATTCTCCTTTATCGCCTTGATGGTTTCCTGTAACTGGCGCACATGCTTCAGGGTTTTTTGCATGGTAACATCCAGATCGTCAAAGTCAACAGGCTTACATATAAAGTCGAATGCACCGCGGTTCATTGCTGTACGTATGTTCTGCATATCGCCGTATGCGGAAACCACTACCGCTTTCACCGTTGGGTTAGCTTCAGGTAAATGGCTTAGCAAAGTAAGCCCGTCCATTACGGGCATATTTATATCGCTCAGGATAATATCAAGGTCGGGGTTTTGCTTAACCTTTTCCAGTGCTTCTTCACCATTGCGAGCAAAAATAAAATCGTAAACGTTCTCTCTTATCTTCCGGCGGAATTTCTGCTTTACCAGCAATTCCAAATCTTCTTCATCATCAACTACCAATATCCTGGCCATTATTCAGCAAGTTTTTTTAGTTTTTCTTTCAGTAAATTAAAATCGAGCGGCTTCGTCAAAAAATCGTTGGCACCTTTGTCCATAGCCTGTTTGTAGTTTTCGTCATCGCCATAAGCAGTAATCATCATCACTACCGGCGGTGGCGGCGGGTCACCAAAGTCTTCGCGGATGTGTCCGAGCAGTTCTATACCGCTCATGCCGGGCATATTAATGTCTGACAGAATGAGAACAACTTCGGAGTGTTTTGCTGTAAGATACTCAAGGGCCTCTTCACCAGAATGGGCAAAATCAAACTCAACTTCCTGGTTTTTTATCTCCTTGCGGAAACGTTGTAAAAACAGCGGCTGTACGTCCGCTTCATCATCCACAACTAATATTTTCATAAGAAATGGTCAATAAATTTAATCGTTTTTTGGTGATAGCGGCAAGCAAATCACAAATTCGGTATACTCACCCTCTTTACTGCGCACATCTATCTTACCGCCGTGGCCTTTGACTATAATGTCGTAAC
>JAYRLR010000036.1:0-1206 GCA_041905165.1 Mucilaginibacter sp. | reverse complement strand
TGTGGGTCGCCGATAAGACGCAATCATTTAACGCCTGGTGGCGCTAAGCGCCAGTGCAGTATCAGAGGAGAGAGCATATGACGATTTCCGCTCAGGTGATTGATACTATCGTCGAGTGGATTGATGATAACCTGCATCAACCGCTGCGTATTGATGATATCGCTCGCCATGCCGGGTATTCGAAATGGCATCTGCAACGGCTGTTTTTACAGTACAAAGGGGAGAGCCTGGGGCGCTATATTCGCGAAAGGAAGCTGCTGCTGGCCGCCCGCGATCTGCGCGACACCGATCAGCGGGTCTACGATATCTGCCTGAAGTATGGCTTCGATTCGCAACAGACCTTTACCCGCGTCTTCACCCGGACCTTCAATCAGCCGCCGGGCGCCTACCGCAAAGAGAACCACAGTCGCGCCCACTGAGGCGCGCCTCTCCTGGTTTACCGCTCGAGGGAAAACCAGCGACGCCACACCCAGCGCAGCACCAGATACTCAATGGCGCCCAGCGCTAAGAACCACAGACAAAACAGCACCGTATAGAGCTGGTTGAGATCCATCATATGGAATGTCTCAACCAGCTTTTGCGCCAGCGTCAGGCCCAGCGAAGGCGCGGGCAACAGCAGACAGGAGAGCAGGGCCAGCAGTAAGATCCCGGCGGCGGAGAGCAGCGTTTCCAGTGGATGTTTCATGTCATGTTAATCATCAGTTAAAAAAACATATTGTCCGGTAAAATAATGCTTAACGCAATATGCTTTGTTTTTTTACTCGCTATAACACGACTATTTTAAATATTATCGCCTGCCTTTCGCTCTCATGTTAATTAATCTGAAATAATTTGTAATTAAGTTAATTGCAGCCGGGTGTAAATTAACGTCATTATTATGCCAGCGCTTTTACAAAACTGTAAGTGCTATATCCCACCAGCGTAGCAATGATGATAGCTAACGCGATGTACAGCGCCAGACGGCGCCCGCGGTAGATTCCAAACATATTTTACCTCGTTTAGTTTTGGTTTATTAATATTCTGTAATAGTTGGTTTGTGGAATTAACTTATCACAAAATTTTTATTTTGCGAAAAATTTAGACTTGTATTAGTTCACATTTTTATCGGCATTTTTGCCCTCTTTTACTTCATTGGCCAGGAATGATTTCAGGCTTTCCGACTCACGGAATTTATAAGGAAAATGTAATTTGACCAAGATGAATAAC
>JAYRLR010000035.1:0-1207 GCA_041905165.1 Mucilaginibacter sp. | reverse complement strand
CAACTACGAGTGGCGAGGTATGGGTAACCGCTAACAGCTCGCCAATTGCTTTGCAGGCCCGTAAGACGGCGGTATTACAGGGAACATCTGGTTTCAACACAAAAGTTACGCACACCTTCCCAGCAGGGCAGCCTGTTATCGCTTTTGTACACTGCACTGTTGAAGTGGAAATTACCCAAACTATAAGTGGGAATACGATTACAGTAGATTTCCTCAGACCTACCGCAACTGGCACGGCTTACGTCTATTTTTTCTCTATCTTCCCGCAGACTAAGCCTGATTACGGGCTGGCTGTATGGGATGCATCTGGCTTGCTGATTTTAACCAACGAGACGCGCACACTCAGCGATATAGTCACAATTGGTACTGCTGGAGTGGATGCCAGCTCTGGTTATAACATTAATACAACAAGGGCGGGGAAGTGGGCTTGCATGCCGGTCATGCTAGGTCTAATTACCGGGGTTGTATCAGCTGGTGGTCAGCCGCAGCCTTACGCGGCAATATACAAGAGCATGGCAAAACTTGATGGAAGCAATACCAGAATATTTGCCAGACCGCAAACCACACCGAGAGGAAGCCTACAGAATGTTGCTTATTCAAATTTAAGAAACGTGATTATGGCCATCAACTGTGCAAGTTATGATTGATCGTTTTAAGCGATCAATTAACTAAAATTGATCTACAGAATCAATTATACCCACGTTATCCATATTGCTATTGTTTTACTTCCTCGTTCCCCTGGGATGGAACCATTGTGAAAAATATAATTTTTTGTTTGTCATTGGCTTTTTTGCTTTCAGGTTGTGCTGGCGTTATTGAGAGGCAACAGCCTGTATGTAGCGGAACAGCACTGGTAGGCGGGCAGGAAAGCAGTGTGCAAATTTATGGCGTTCGCAAGCAAAATAACCAAACTCAGTACCGAGCGGGTTATCCATTTAACTGGACCTGGGTAAGTGCAAATACATTTACCAGCACGACCTGCAAATAAACAAACTGATTCAAACAAACCTCGCTCCGGCGGGGTTTTTTATTACCTGGAGATAATATGATTTATACCACTGGCACTATTGCCATTAGCGGAAATACCCTTACAGGTACGGGAACAAACTTCACTGCTGCTGGTTCTCTTATTCGTAACGGCTGTACCGTTATTGCAATGACCAGCCCTGTGCAGGTATTTCAGATTACCACCATCGGCAGCGCAACA
>JAYRLR010000034.1:0-1211 GCA_041905165.1 Mucilaginibacter sp. | reverse complement strand
GTGAGATTATAGGGTATAAAAGCAAAATATCCGACTCTCACGAACCGGATATCTCTTCTTTAACCAAAACCTTAACTTAGAATATAAGAGAAAGGTACTGTAGTACCGTGTCTTATATCGTACTGCAAATATACGCCCCTTTTCCATACTACCAAACAAATCTTACATGTTCTATAACACTTTATTTATTAGTTCGTTTGGTTGTTTATGTGGAATATAATCTTAACGGTTTGCCATGGCCTGCACATGCAGGTGGAAGTAGCGACGTTTAAACAGCACATAAGCTGTAGATAGAACAAGCAGAACCACAGCTACATACAGCCAATGATGGTCGCCTGTATACAAGAACGCAGCCCCTATGGCTACCTGCAGCACCGCATACAAGGCAGACACTATTACGTGCGGAATTTTCAGCTCGTTAGCCATCAATTGGTAAGCATGTTTGCGATGGGGATTAAAAATATTCTCTTTCAGCATCAACCGATGCACAATGGTAAGCACACTATCCACACCGTACACTGCCAGAAAAACGATCCAGCTCAGGTCGCCCGTCTTCAAAATAAGCGTACCCAGCACATACAACACGATAAACGCCATACTTACCGAACCCACATCCCCGGCAAAACAACGCGCCCGGGTACGGAAATTAAAGAAGTTGAACACCAAAACCGAAATCAGGCTCACGTACAGGAAATCCGCATCTATAAACGGCACCACAAACCCATTCACATAGGTAAGCAGCCCCAGCACCGCCAGGCTGTACCCACCGGTAATCCCGTTTATGCCATCCATAAAGTTATACGCATTGATGATACCCGTGCAGAACACCAGCGCGATGGGAATATACCACCACGGATAACTGCCAAACAACTCCCACTGGGCAAACAGCAGCAACATCGCTGCAAAGTGAAACACCAGCCGCACCTTGCTCGACACCGGCTGCACGTCGTCCACCATACTGATACCCGCAATAAGCGTAAGTCCCACGCGGAACCACGGATCGTTCAGCCCAAAAAACAAGATATACACCAATCCCCCCAGGTAAAAGATAACACCCCCGCCCCGCAGGGTAACCCGCTGATGCGAACTGCGCGCGTTAGGCTTATCCACTATATTCAACTTGCGGGCCACCTGGAAGTAAGCCAGCTCCAGCAAAAACAAAATAAAAGCAATAGATACGTAAATCATGATCTCTTTTTAAAACTATTCAA
>JAYRLR010000033.1:0-1264 GCA_041905165.1 Mucilaginibacter sp. | reverse complement strand
GCCACTTCAAAGCCGTGGGTCAGCCAGGCGGGCATCGCTTTCACCAGCGCCTGCATCGCCCCCTGTGCCAGGTAAGTACAGAGGAAAGCAATCACCGCATACGCTGAAGCGACGATGAGCATCGTTGTCCAGTTAAGCCGGGAAAACGCTGCCGTATCCGCCTCTTTCGCGCATTTATCGGCTTTGGTCATAAATAATGAGAAAGCGGAATAGAAGAACAGAATGACGTACTGCATTAACAAACTAAACGGCAGGCCAAGACCAATTGCTGTTTTGGCATCAACGCCCGTAGACCATGCAATGACGGTGGTCATCAGACCCGCCATAATCGGGTTGGGCGGCTGAACACCACCTGCAGGGGTTAATCCGGCGAAAGCCAACTCTGTCAGACCACCGGTAATTAAGCCAGTCTGAATATCACCGAGAATAGCGCCAGTTAGGGTACAAACGATTATCGGGCGGAATAAAAATAAGGCTTCCAGCCAAAAATCAATCCCCAGAACAAAAACTAACGCCGCCAGGGATAATCCCTGAAGTAGGGTTATTTCATGCATTTTTATTACCTCAAACCAATATTAAGGCGATTTTAGATTTAGTCAGGGATTTGTTCTTTTTGATCGCCAGGGACGTCCTGAATGAAAACATTCACGCCACGTTGTTTAATAAAACGTAAGTCCGCGAGATCCTGGTCATCGACATAAACTTTACTGCTGATTTGCTTTTTCCCTTCCGAGAAATGCATATTGCCGACGTTGACATCTTTCAGGTCAATGCCACCTTCTACCAATTTACGTACCGTTTGTGGCGTACGGCAAATCAGGAAGATCTTCTGATGCGGTGCAGCTTTGCCGATGACGTTAATGGTTTTTTCGATAGTAAAGAAACGAATGCCAAAGCCGTAGGTTTCCGCGGTAATACCCATTAATTTCTGTTGAATATCATCGTTAGCGACAACATCATCCACGACTACCAGCAGATTTGCACCGATGGTGGATGTCCAGGTCACGCCAACCTGGCCATGAACCAGACGGTTATCAATACGGGTTAAGAGAATATTTGGACTGCTCATTGTGTAATCCTCACCATAAAGTTGAATAATATAATTTTTTTAAATATATTATTGTTGCGATATTGTACTGATGTATTTATTAAGGTTTAGTTATCTCCTTTTCCATTAAGGCACTCCCCGATATTAATCGGGAAGTACATTGGGATAAATCATAAAAAACTAATGATTATGCTGAAATTCGATTCGCTGAACCAC
>JAYRLR010000032.1:0-1289 GCA_041905165.1 Mucilaginibacter sp. | reverse complement strand
TTTCGTTACCGTACGTATTGTTCTCCGACGGTTTACATAATTACTATACTGAAGATAATTTTCCCTGGGTACATGGCATAAAGTTTATGTTTCCAGGAATATTGCATGTCATAGTTTGTTTTTGATCGCGATTTTCCTTAGTTAGCGCAGAAAGAGTTATTTATCCGTAAGATCTTGCATGACCTGAAAAGAATATTGCATTACCCACCCGGAGCGACATTTTCCTTTAGCGAGTGATGCCGCGTTTTTTTGCGGCTGCGTAAGCCGATAAACAGTGCCAGTAAAAAACCGATGGCAGCGATGGCGGTATCGAACCACATAATATCGGCAATACTTCTTTGGGACAGATGAGCCGTAATCAACGGAATAGTAAAGGTCGCAATACTGCCCGCACTGTAATAGATCCCTGTAGCTTTACCTTTAGCGTAAGGGAAACGTTCAGCCATTAACGTCAGGCCAATTTGCACAACACCTCCAGCAGAGGTAAAACCAATGACAAAAGCAAATATTATCACCACATAAAATGTGGGATGCAGGCAGACGGTAAACAGAGCAATAAATGAGATAAAGGTGTACAGCATCAGTAATGTTGTTGGGCGAACGGTATTACGAATGAGTGGAGCGGTAATAAATACACAAAGCAGCGAACCCACGGTGTAGATACTGAGTAGTTTGATCGACATAGTGTATGACATGCCTGCAACAAATTGTCCGTACTGTGCCAGCCACTGGCTAACCAGATAAAACGTTGCCATTGAGATATAGCCATATAAGGTATAACTGGCTAAATCGATAATTGAACAGCGATGTTCCGTAGAGCTGGTGGTTTTCTTTATGACAGGTAAGCGACGACCCGGATGGGGTGGGAACGTACAACGGTATAAAAACAGAGCGTTAATAAACATAATGCCTGCAGCAATCATAAAGGACCAACCGAACCACAATTCAGCCCACACTAACAGGCTGATGATTAGCGGTAATAAAAATTGTCCGCTGGAAACAAATGCTTTAATTAAAATATTGGCTGTTCCCGGTGAGCGTGGAAAAGCTTCCATCAAACTGGGATAAGTGCCTGCATCGAGAAAACTGTTTGCCATTCCCGCCAGAAAGCCAAAAACATAAGCGATAATGATGTTATTGGTGTGCAGGATGCCAAAAAAGAAGGCCATATAGCAGCACATCCCGAGCATGATAAAAGGGCGGCGACCAAAGCGATCGGATAATAATCCTGCAAAAAGCAAGACACTTAATCGACCAATGCCCAGTGATGAGATAACTATCGAGACGCC
>JAYRLR010000031.1:0-1403 GCA_041905165.1 Mucilaginibacter sp. | reverse complement strand
AAACGATATTAACCACTGGCAGGAGTGCTTCATTAGCGACCTAAAGCAGATAGTTCCGCGAAGCGCGGAAAGCCAGCAGCGCGATAAAGTTGCTACCTTTCCAAAGCTTGCGTAGGAGCGGTTAATCACCCGTAAGTGGAACTAACAGCACATCGACCTCACTTGAGGCAATCACTCTTTTCGCCGAGCAGGATGCTCGCGAAAAGAAACTGTGATTGTGATTACCGCAAATCACCAAATCGAAATGATGTTTGTGACATACTTCCAGAATATGTTCGCTTAACTCACCGTAGGCAATAAACGTCTTGTCAACGGGATACCCCGCATCCTGAATTAACTTATCAAGAAAGCTTTGCGTTTCTTCTTGCATCACGCTGCGTAAATCTTCAAGCATCGGCGCGGCTAATTGATTGTACATTTCCGGGTCGGAAGCGAGAGTAATTAAACTGATGTGTCCCTTTACTGGCCTGGCGATAGATACCGCTTTTGCCAGCAGTTGCTGACTTTCCGGTGTAACCGCAACAGCGACAAGAATATTGCTATAGCTCATAACCTGTTCCTTATTCTGTGAACTTCAGGTGACATTAAAGCTTTACTCCTAATGGAGAAACGACGCAATCCCAACTCGGTCAAACAGGTAAATATTAGTCTGATTATTAGTAAAGACAATTAATCAATCACTCCCGGTGATCATATAATTTCAAATGTAATTATAAGAAAATAGTGTACTGATTCTCCGCATTAAACAAGTGGTTAATATATGTAAAACATTTCATTAACATTAAGTTGATTGTTGCCTTTCTTTGTATTTAATTAGTTTGTTGTGCGGTAAGTGTCTGTTTAAAAATAGCTTATCTGGTATTGCATGAAAGTGATTATTTATAGCAGATGATTATTTACGGTGAGTTATTTTAACTGTGCGCAACATCCCATTTCGATTATTCCTGTTTCATTTTTGCTTGCTAGCGTAGCGAAAAACTTTTTAACAGATTGAAATACACCCAAAACAAAAGTATGACTTATACATTTATGTTAAGTAATTGAGTGTTTTGTGTGATCTGCATCACACATTATTGAAAATCGCAGCCCCCTGCGTTGTATGTGCGTGTAGTGACGAGTACAGTTGCGTCGATTTAGGAAAAATCTTAGATAAGTGTAAAGACCCCCTTCTATTTGTAAGGACTTATTAAACCAAAAAGGTGGCTCTGCTTATTGCAGCTTATCGCAACTATTCTAATGCTAATTATTTTTACCGGGGCTTCCCGGCGACATCACAGGGTGCGGTGAAACCGCATAAAAATAAAGTTGGTTATTCTGGGTGGGAATAATGCATACCTCCGAGTTGCTGAAACACATTTATGACATCAACTTGTCATATTTACTACTTGCACAGCGTCTGATTG
>JAYRLR010000030.1:0-1477 GCA_041905165.1 Mucilaginibacter sp. | reverse complement strand
TTTCCACTGCTCTTCCCAGCGAATTTTCTCCACGGAATGCATCCAAGCAAGGGTAAACGAGTGCACAAACAGTGTTACGGACACTGCTCCTGCACTCATACATAAAGCCATCATCGTTTACGCGTTTTCCACCAATTCCATGCAATAAACAAAGCACCTAGGGTAAAACCAGCTTGATCTGTCAAAGGAATTGCCGCGACTAAGAGTGCCGCAATGGAAGCTGCAATAACCCGTTCAAACATGTGCAATGGTGACCACAAATAGCCTATGGCAGCACAGCCCCATAAGAAGATTGCTAACAATGCTTTAACCACAATATAGACAACCGCTATCCATGTAGGATCACCTTGAAGCATCAGTGCGGGGTCATATACAGCCATGAAAGGCACTACAAAGCCTGCGATGGCAATTTGTGTGGCCTTAAATCCTATTCGCATTGCTGATGCTTTGGCAATGGATGCTGCGGCAAACGCTGCGAGCGCTACTGGAGGCGTTAAGTCTGCCATAATACCAAAGTAAAAAACAAACATATGACTTACAATGAGAGGCACACCAAGCTTGAGAAGTGCTGGTGCTGCGATAGAACTTGTGATGATATAATTTGGAATCGTTGGAATTCCCATACCCAAAATCAAACATGCCACCATCGTAAGCAGCAAGGATAAGAAGAGGCTTTTTTCCCCTACTTCAAGAATGAATCCTGCAAAATTAGACGCTGCACCTGTCAGTGTTAAAACACCAATGATGACACCAACAATCGCACAGGCAATTCCTACACCAAGGGCTTGCTTTGCTCCATCAATCAGCGCATTTTTCATCGTTTGAAGTGTGTCACGTCCACCTTGTACGATAAAGTTTAAAACCACTAAAAAAGCAATAACCCCAAGTACAGGTACTATTCCCCACTCTATAAAAGAAGCCGCACTTAAACCAAGCGCAAACCAAAAAACATAACGCAAAGCTGTTTGTGAAATGCGTGCGGCAATTGCTGCACCCAAAATAAGGACAGACGTAAGGGTTAGACCCATCATACCTGCAAACATAGGGGTAAAACCATGAAAGAGCATATAGACAAGTGCAGCTAATGGAAGTGCCAGATACCAACTCGCTTTGAGCTCTTTCCACGGGTTCGGGCATTGATCTTCTGGAATACCCAAAAGTTTCAGCCTACCTGCTTCAAGATGGACCATCCAAAATGCGGTAAAGTAATAAAGAAGTGCAGGAATAATCGCAGCCATAACGATGTCTGAATATGGCACATTGAGTGTTTCAGCCATAATAAATGCTACCGCACCCATAACAGGAGGCATAATCTGTCCACCCATAGAAGCTGTTGCTTCCACAGCACCTGCAAACACAGGTGTGTAACCAAAACGTTTCATTAATGGGATGGTAAATTGTCCTACGGTAAGAACATTCGCAACACCAGAACCTGAGATCGTACCCATGAGTCCTGAAGAGATAACCGCAACCTTTG
>JAYRLR010000029.1:0-1499 GCA_041905165.1 Mucilaginibacter sp. | reverse complement strand
ATAGCAATTCTTGGTACGTAGCCTATGACTACGGTATTCCCCCCTTCATGTTCAGCATAGCAGTTCATCGCCCATACAGGTAACGCACTAAAACCCATAATAAATGCAATTACAGTTAATAAGTAGCGCATTTTATTTATCTCGTTTGGCTACGGAAACATTACAAGAATTATTCACTGTTGGGCAGTTTATTTCATAAAAACTTAAGCCACCAAAATCATTGATATAACCAACCTGAAAAGTTGATGGAACATTTTTAAACTGCGTATCTGCATGGCTAAAAGGGAGGACCATTAAGCTTTGCGTTTGCGGTAACATCGTGACCCCATTTGTTCCGATATAACCCAGCGTAACGTGATAAGGCATTTTATTGTTAAAGCGGATCGAACCATCATTTCTACGGATGATTTCAACTTTTTCGTAAGTCATTACCCCATCGTCTTCTAACTCAATGGCTTTTGGCCGCCAGAATAATTTCAAAGCGTGCTGCATAGTCACTTGCATCACATTTTTTTTATCTGTTTTTGGCGGTATTTCTCGCACGTTAAAATAGAACAGAGTTTCTCTGTCCTTAGGAAGTTGAGCAATTTTTTCCTGAGTTATCATTCTAATCTGAATTTGCTCATTGGGATTTAAACGCACCATAGGAGGAACCGTAACAATAAAGTCACGAGATTTATTGCCTTTCGTATCTTCTATCCATGTTTGGGCCAGATAGGGCAGTTTTTTACTTTGATTAGTAAGTTTTAATGCTTCGCCTTTATCTGACTCATTCATTATTATACGGGTACGATCCGGGATGATGGCACCCCAGGCAATGCTGTTCATGCAGGAGAGTAATACTCCTGCTGCAATGATATTCTTTGTATTTAAGTAGCGCATTAGTTTCATCCTGAATTAATTTTAGCTAATACACGGTAAAATAACCGTTCCGGTGGTTAAGTTGCTGCTCTTGGGTGGTTGAATAAAGCAAGATTTGTCACCCCAGCGTAAAGTAAGTTTGCTGTCATCCTGAATGCCGTTGAGGTATACAAAGCCGCCATCAGCAACAAGTCCTAATTCTTTGTGGCTGGTTTCATCTTTTACGCTAATCCCCAGTGGTGGGTGACTACCATCTGCCAGGCGAATAACCCCCATGATTTGATAGCCCTTGCGGGTATCAAGTTTGGCGTAGCCAATAGCACCTTCGGTTAAGGTGGTGGTGATAACCGAGTTTTCGATATCCACATTTTCTGGAAGATTTCGGGTATCAACGCTTAATGATGTTGTTATGTAACTGCTGACTGATGGAATAACTCCGATGCCATACCGATTAGTTACCGCGCGTTTATTATTCAACGGAATATCTTCAGCGCCGTCTGCGTCGATCATAAAACGCGAGTCAGCACTACCACTATAGTCATGGAAAGCGGCGCCGTGGCGAGTTGCAGTGAATGAACCGTTCCAACTGGCATTCAGAGAATAGTAGCTGTCCCGCTGTGATGTACCGGAGAGATAGA
>JAYRLR010000028.1:0-1574 GCA_041905165.1 Mucilaginibacter sp. | reverse complement strand
TTTTCGAAAGCGACGCCATTTTCGATCCGCTGCATAAGCGCACGCATATCTTTATCTATTTCCAGCACATCGGTCAGATGCTTAATATCGCAATCACGCAGGCGCTGTTGTAATTGTTGAATTAAACAATCGATTGGCGCGACATGTGAAAAATGCAGTACCGGTTCCTTTTGCCCGGGCGTATGGCGAATAAGCGTTGGCAGCGCAGTCATAGGGCGATTGCGATTAGGCAGAACCTCCGTACCAACAATGGCATTAATGGTGGTTGATTTCCCTGCTTTCATAGTACCGACAATCGCCAGCACCATTTCCAGTTGGGAAATTTTACGCAACTCATTATTCAGCATCGCGTGACGCTCGGCGATATTAGGCTGACTCCAGGGTAAAGCCAGTTGTGGCGCATCATCTCCGGGTACAGAGAGAGGCATTTTTTCCAGTAACTGCAACTGTTGGCGAGAAAGCTGTAACAGGCGTTCAGCCTCCTGACTTAACTCATACAGGGTCTGTGTGTACATAGAAAATTCTTCCTTAAAGCAAATTTTGTTACTTTTATTTAGCCAGATTGTTTTTGAGTTCTGTTTTCGGCTTTTATAATTACTGCAAGAAATAATTTTATATTTAGTGTGTTGTTTTTTATCAGAATAAATAACGTCTTCCGATACGTTTAAAACGTCAGAAAGATAAAAATATCATGTGAATTAAAAAAAGAACAAGTAGAGCATTAACATTATCTTAAATAATAAATAGAGGCAAAAAGATTATTTTCTTTTTGCGTTTCCTTTCAAATGAAAACGATCGTCGTCTAAAATCAGCAGTACCCCCGACAAACTCAGGGATTTTGTGTATAATTGCGGCCTTTTTCGGCAATCTGCCGTTTTTTGGCGCTTTTGCCCTGCTGACTTTTGAGGAAATCCACATGTCATTACCACACTGCCCAAAATGCAACTCCGAATACACTTACGAAGATAACGGCATGTACATCTGCCCGGAATGTGCCTACGAATGGAACGACGCAGAACCTGCACAGGAAAGCGACGAGCTGATCGTTAAAGATGCTAACGGCAATCTGCTGGCTGACGGCGACAGCGTTACCATCATTAAAGATCTGAAGGTGAAAGGTAGCTCTTCGATGCTGAAAATTGGCACCAAAGTGAAAAACATCCGCCTGGTTGAAGGCGACCATAACATCGATTGCAAAATCGACGGTTTTGGTCCGATGAAACTGAAATCTGAGTTTGTGAAAAAGAACTGATTGTATTGTGATCGGTAAGCCGGATAAGGCGCTCGCGCCGCATCCGGCAACGATGCCAGATGCCTGATGCGACGCTTGCGCGTCTTATCAGGCCTACAAATTCCCGCACCCTCCGTAGGCCGGATAAGGCGTTTACGCCGCATCCGGCAACAGTGCCGACTGCCTGATGCGACGCTCGCGCGTCTTATCAGGCCGCCTCTCATCTGTATAAATTTCGAACTACACTTAACTGGCTTCTCTTAACTGAGGTCACCATCATGCCGTTAAGTCCCTACCTCTCTTTTGCCGGTAACTGTGCCGACGCAATTGCTTATTATCAACG
>JAYRLR010000027.1:0-1625 GCA_041905165.1 Mucilaginibacter sp. | reverse complement strand
GGGTTCACTGATGTCTTACATCAAAGAAAGACGCGGATATAAAAAAACTTTCAAAAAAAGATATTAACGGTTATCCACTTTTCAAGAAGCAGGGGTAGTGATACGTAAACATTCCCCCTGTTTTTTTGCTACCACCTTTGGGAACAAAGAACTGCCTTAATCTATAAGTGCTCTCGCTTGTGATGTTCAATTTACCGTTAAAGCGCTCAAGCTGTTGAGCTAAAACCGCAGTCTGGTGCGAATCTTGCGCGTATGAGATTAAACGTGAAGTACAGCACGCTGTAATCCAATTACCATGACCTGATTACTGATGTGAAAAGCCCAAGTAGTGCTTAGGCTAGATTATGAACAAAAAAAACCCGCTTAGAGAAGCGGGAAGAAAGTTGGCAACCAAGGCTGTAACGAAAGGAAGGTGCACCTAATAGTCCGAGCTACCGATTTACCAGGAAAGCCTTCTTTTTTTACCGTTACGTTCGTTAACCATAGCCTGACAGACAAAAAGAGCAAGGCTTTTGTCATTACAGTCACTATGTTAAGGCATTAGTGTGGTGCCGGGTGCCTCCCGGTGAGCATGCCCCAGTCGGCATGGCCCGCGCTGCATTTACAGGTTTCTGTAACTGACTGGTCGCCCCTCCGCATAGGGGGATTCACCACCTCGATAATTTATGATGCAAACATTCAAAGTGTCAATATCTGACCATACCGCCAGCGCCTCTGCCATAATATAAGCCAACAACGCCCACTTAAATTGTATGCATTCTAATACTTAAAGCTATTGCGAAGCCCTGACTCAATGTAGCACTCACTGATATCAGGTAAATACGAGGTAAGTAAAATGCTATCTACTGATAACCAAAGAATTTCAGAGATTTTTGAACGTTTGGCAGAAATAGCAGCTAAAACTGCTGAATTAACAAGCAACCCTAATCTATCCCCTGCTCAAAAGCAGGCAGCATGTGACAGTTACTTTAGCGAACATGATCAGTTAACAACCGAAGCCCTAGAGATCTTCAAAAAAATCACTAAAAATCCTCAGTGAATGCTGAAGCATGTGAGATTGCGTATGCAATACGACGATATGACAGGGGTATTGATGCAGCGCATCTCGCGAATACCCCTGTCGTATCGCCGGAAAGCAAAAACCCCGCACGGGCGGGGTTTTCGTTATATTCAGATTGTCGCTTTTTGTCGCTGCCGAGTGGCGCAGCTCTGCCAAGCATGAGGGAATTATCTAACTTTCTGGCCCATTTTCAATACCAAAAAGGCAACATAGCACTTTTTGCTAATCCGCATGAATCGCCTTATGAACAGAAAGGAAAGCTTTTGCTCTGAATATTTCAAGACACCAGCGCACTCTTTTCCGGGCCTCACTGTCTGTTAACCATGGCGCCACCAGCTGTATTTCCCGTGTTATGTCTGAGATTTTTTTGCGGGTGGTGTAATAGTTAACGCCAACGAGATAAACAGGATCACCCGTTTCAAATATCGCCAGTACACATCGTTCAACAAATTCAACATCATCCTCAGTGATCGCAGCGTCAATGGCGACAGTTGCAGGTTTTGGCCACAAAATGGCATGCGCCCTGCTTAGTGCCTGCCGCCCGCGATAGCCTTCACTCCTTGCC
>JAYRLR010000026.1:0-1713 GCA_041905165.1 Mucilaginibacter sp. | reverse complement strand
CGGATCTTCGGCAACCGCCGTTAATTCTTTTTCACCATCAATATCCCGGCCATGTGTCGGGATTTTTTTTCTTACTAAAAACGACACTTAACAAGTACCAGGTATAAAATACGCCTTATGGACGAGCGGAAGCGTTTTCCGTATCCATAAATACAAAAGTATTTTGTATGCGTGGGTTTAAATTTATTCATGATGAATATTAATATTTTTTCTAAGGATAACTAAAAGAATGGAATCATACTCGCAAAACAGCAATAAATTAGATTTTCAGCACGAGGCCAGGATATTAAACGGTATATGGCTCATTACCGCTTTAGGTTTGGTGGCAACCGCAGGACTAGCCTGGGGAGCTAAGTATCTCGAAATTACGGCAACCAAATATGATTCACCACCAATGTATGTCGCCATAGGGTTATTATTACTTTGTATGTATGGCTTAAGTAAGGATATCAACAAGATAAATGCCGCCATCGCGGGCGTAATATATCTGTTTTTACTCTCTTTGGTGGCGATTGTCGTTGCAAGTTTAGTTCCTGTATATGCCATTATCATCGTGTTCAGCACTGCGGGCGCGATGTTTTTAATCAGTATGCTGGCCGGTTTATTATTTAATGTTGATCCTGGTTCTCACCGTTTTATCATTATGATGACGTTGACAGGGTTGGCCCTGGTAATCATCGTGAATGCGGCATTAATGAGTGAACGGCCCATTTGGGTAATAAGTTGCTTAATGATTGTGTTATGGCCAGGCATTATCTCGCATGGACGAAATAAGCTCCTTGAACTGGCAGGAAAATGCCATAGTGAAGAGTTGTGGAGTCCGGTTCGTTGCGCTTTTACAGGTGCATTAACACTCTATTACTATTTTATCGGCTTCTTTGGGATACTTGCCGCGATAGCTATAACGCTTGTCTGGCAAAGGCATACGCGTTTTTTTCATTAGTCGTAAATGCAGATACTAAAGAACTTAACTGAACTTCACATCGCCGCTTCATTTTTCGCTCGTAGCTTTTTCGCCTGGCTTTCCAGCAACAGGTAACAGATCAGCGCCAGCAGCAGTGGGATAAAGTAATACAGCACACGGTAAGCGAGCAGGGCGGCGATAATTGTGCCTTTGGTGATATGCTCCCCAGCCAGTAGCGCGATAAACACCGCTTCCAGCACACCAATTCCCGCCGGAATATGCACGATGACGCCTGCAATACTACTAACCAGCAACACGCCCAGTACAAAGAAATAGTTAACGCTTTGACCAAGTAACAGCCAGATAATCGCCCCCATTACCATCCAGTTAACGCTGGAAATCAGCATCTGGGCGAGGGCGAATTTCCATGAAGGCAGTACCAGCTTTTGCCCTTTAATGGTCATATGGCGGTGCTTCGCGAAAGCGCAAAACCACAAATAAACCGCGATAATCATCAGTAAGCCAATGCCGAGAATACGCAGCGTAGTTTGATCGACATACCAGTGATCCGGCAACTCCACCACGCCTGCGGTAAAGATAATCCCCGCCAGCAAAATATAGCCCAGCCAGTTGGTGGTGATACTGAGCGAGAAAATCCGCGTAATAGTGCTACCGGGCAACCCCAGACGAGAGTACAAACGATAGCGCATACCAATGCCGCCGACCCAGGTACTGAGTGTCAGGTTGAAGGCGTAGCAGATAAACGACACCAGCATCACCTGGCGCTTCGCCAGTTTGTGACCGCAGTA
>JAYRLR010000009.1:0-9578 GCA_041905165.1 Mucilaginibacter sp. | reverse complement strand
GCAGGCGCCCATCAGAGCGGTATTGCCGCCAAAATCAGCCGCATTGGGGTCTGCGCCGGCTTGCAACAGGTATCGCGCAGCTTCCAGGCGGTTATTGTAACAGGCAATGATCAGCGGTGTATAACCTTTGTCATCGGTCGCGTTAAGATTTGTATCAGCGGTTATAATGTTTTTTAAACTATCAACGTCGCCCGTACGGGCGACGTTGATAATGTGTTGAAGAGATTCGTTCATCGATGCAGGATATGTTAAGCAGGTATAAGCCTTGGTTTTTCACGTTCCCAAAAACGGTGTTGCGCGATCATTTTGATAAGCAATGAGGTGAATTTTTTGTCTGCTTTCCCAACCAATACTCCTTCTCGTAACACGGATTCTTCTGAAAAGTCGGGAGGTAATTTCTTACTGAAATAAGTGGCAGCAATCACTTGCATGGCATCTTCAGCCGCTGCTATTGGTTTACAATGTTTGAACGCTTCGTTCAAGAAATGTACGGCGTTAGCTTCCGCCTCCAAAGTGGCAACAGCATTGGTGCCGCTAGCCACGTAAACAGCGTCGTATAATACCGAAGCTGCCGTTAAGAAACTATGGTTGACTTCGATCTGTGTATCATCCATAGCGGTAATAAAACCCTGCCGTGGCGCGATCACTTCCACTACAGCGCCTTCACTTTCCAAAGCTGTTTTGACATTGGTCAATGATTTGGCATCCACTCCATCAGCGGCGAGTATGGCGATTTTACGGCTCCTGATACTATCTTTAATAGTATTGGCCATGCTTAATGCTTCAGACTTGGCTAGTGCACCCTCAACCTGCACCGACTGATAATCTGCCGGGTCACCATCAGCGGGAATGCTTTGATTGGTCGGCAATACCTCAGGCAAATGCAAGCCAAGGCCATAGGCTACTTGGGTAGCCAGTCCTTTATCGATCTGTACTAAAATGCCTAACATGCGTTCACGTATGGCAACGGTTTTTACTTTGCCCAGTTCAAAGGTGAGCGCGTCCACAATGTGGTTTTTTTCAGGGTCGGACTGGCTATTGAAAAATAATCTTGCCTGGCTGAAGTGGTCAAAGAAGCTTTTATTGCGAAGACGCTCTTTTCGTGCCTCGATACGCTCACGGTAGCTCATAAAGCCGCCGGCCGCTTCTTTCACCTGCTGTGGGTCGTTACCGCCTAACGAGTTAGGGCTGTAACTTACTTTACCACGGTTGATGGTCTGGCGCATATAACCATCGCGCTGGTTGTTATGGACGGGTACAATAGGCCTGTTGATCGGGATCTCCTGGAAATTTGGGCCACCTAAACGGATCAGTTGGGTATCCGTGTAGGAGAATAAGCGTCCCTGCAATAGCGGATCATTGGTAAAATCGATACCGGGTACGACGTGCCCGATATGGTAGGCGATCTGCTCGGTCTCTGCGAAGAAATTGTCCGGATTGCGGTTTAAGGTCAGTTTACCTACGCGCTGCACGGGAACTAATTCTTCAGGCACCAATTTGGTCGAGTCCAGTAGGTCAAAGTCATATTTGAATTCATCTTCTTCCGGTATGATCTGCAATCCCAGTTCGTATTCCGGGAAATTACCGCTTTCAATGGCATCCCACAGATCACGACGATGAAAGTCCGGATCCTTGCCTGATATATTTTGCGCTTCATCCCAGGCCACTGAGTGCACGCCTAATAACGGTTTCCAGTGGAATTTCACAAAACTGGCCTTACCCTCGGCATTGATTAAGCGGAACGTATGCACGCCGAAACCTTCCATCATGCGGTAGCTGCGTGGGATGGCGCGGTCACTCATGGCCCACATGATCATATGCGCCGATTCCGGCATTAATGAAATGAAATCCCAAAAAGTGTCATGTGCCGAAGCTGCCTGAGGGATCTCATTGTCGGGCTCCGGCTTAACCGCATGGATTAGGTCCGGAAATTTGATCGCATCCTGTATAAAGAAGACCGGCATATTGTTGCCTACCAGGTCAAAATTTCCTTCGGTCGTATAAAACTTTGTCGCGAATCCGCGGACGTCGCGCGCCAGATCTGTAGAGCCCCTTGAGCCGGCAACAGTAGAAAAGCGTACAAACACCGGCGTCTCCACCTCAGTATCGTTCAGAAAAGCGGCCTTCGTATATTCAGCCAATGGCTTATACAATTTAAATACACCGTGCGCGCCCGATCCGCGGGCGTGCACCACTCTTTCCGGTATTCGCTCATGGTCAAAATGTGTCATCTTTTCGCGGAAGAGAAAATCTTCCAGTAAGGATGGGCCACGGTCACCGGCCTTTAACGAATTTTGATCATCGTTTATCGGTAAGCCGGTATTGGTATTCATCCGCTCGCCCGCAGCATCAGCAGTATGCGGAGCGAGGCTTTGTGTTTTTGCATTCTCAGGTTGCGGGGCCAGTCGTTTGTCAATTGCCGCCTCGGTTCCCATTTTAGGGGATGGTTTTTTTGCCATGTTATGCTTCGTTTGCTGCAGTGTGATTAATTTCGCTCTCAGCTACCTGGGTCAATTTTTCGTCTGCGGCTTTTTCTTCCGCCAATGTTTCAGCAAGTATTCCTGCGGCTTCCTCCAGTCCAAGTGTAACGGCCAGTTGATGGAGACCACCGTAAGTGGCGATCTCGTAATGCTCCACTTTCTGCGAGGCCAGGATAATGCCAACATCACGGGTAGCCGTACCGGCTTCCGTACTTTCAATAATGCCTTCACCTTCTTTAGCCAGGCCTTCCATGGCGTCGCATTTTTGGGCCTGTACTTTTTCGCCCAATAGTTCAAAAACCTGTTCCAGTCGGGATACGTGGATCTTAGTTTCTTCGAGATGTTCAGTAATACCGGCCACTAATGCTTTAGAGGTTGCAGCCGCGATCATTTTTGGCAGGTTCTTGACCAAATGATTTTCCGCCCAGTAAATGTCTTTGATACCGTCCGTGAATAGCTCCAGCAAAGAAGTTTCCTGTGCGGGCGTAGTTTTCGTACTGAATTTAGGTTCCCCTGATTCTTTTTTCATATTTTATGATTGGTAGACAATGTTTCGATATATAGCTAATGGTCTGATCAATTTAGACGGTAGGGTGCTGCGGCTACAAATAGTTTACCTAAAACCCTTGGGTTGGGCAATTGTTCTGTATTTCATTTAATATTTAAAAAAATTAAATAAGAGGCAATCACGCTTGCTTTGCTTAAACTGATGATTTATTTTTTGGGGGTGCTTAGCAATCACTAACCAGGCACATAAACGTTAGATATAACCAAACTAAAAGCTGATTGGGTTGTACTCTAAAGGGTGTAAAAGCATCTTTTAACGACTGTATGAACGACAATCCGACCAACGGGTCCCTTTTTGAGAATACCAATCTTTATTTATTCGCAGCGGCGATGGATGCAACAGTCAACGGTATCGTGATTACCGATAACCGCCAACCCGACAATCCTATCATATATTGTAATAAAGCGTTCGAAACATTGACGGGCTATCGCCATGATGAGATCATTGGACACAACTGCAGGTTTCTGCAAGCGAATGACCGGAACCAGGACCAACGGCGGATCATACGCGAGACCATCGAGCGCGGAGAGCACTGCAACCTGGAGATACGCAATTATAAAAAGGACGGCACGCCATTCTGGAACCAACTTGTGATATCACCAGTGAAGGACCAAGAAGGCAACGTTACCCATTTCATTGGGGTTCAAAATGATGTTACCAGGAGACGCGAGGCTGAACAATCTTTGCAAGAAGAAAAAGAATTGCTGGAAACGCGTGTTGATGGCCGTACCAAAGAATTAAGGGAAAGTGAGGAATACCTAGGCAGCATTGTCGAAACTATCCGGGAGAGTCTAGTAGTGTTAAATGAAGAGATAAAAGTTATATCAGTCAATGAGCATTTTTGTAAATTTTTCAAGCTGGAAAACAAAGATGTGATCGGTAAAAATCTTTATGAGATCAGCGACCGCGCCTGGGATATTCCTGAGTTACGGGTAGTATTGGAAGATATTTTACCGCATAATAATCCGTTTGAGGGATTTGAAGTAGAGCATAACTTTCCGCATATCGGCAAACGTTTGCTGATTCTGAACGCGCGGCAAATAACGTTAAGAGGCAAGTACAAGAACCGTATTTTGCTGGCGATGGAAGACTTTACCAATCATCGTGAAGTAGAACAACGCAAAGAAGACTTTATCTCGGTCGCCAGTCACGAAATGAAAACTCCTTTGACAACCATCAAGGGGCATATTCAGATCATGACCAAACGAGCAGAAAAAAATAAAGCAGATGCGGATCTGAGATCATTGGCCGTGACCACCAAGTCCGTAGAACGCTTAGATGCGCTGATCAATGATCTGCTGGATGTATCGAAGATTCAATCCGGCAGGATGAAATTCAATTTCACAGAATTTAATTTTATGGATGTGGTCAACAACTCTGTTGATGCGGTCAGAGAGACCACAGAAACCCATCAGATCATAGTGACGGGTGATGCCAACAAAAAGGTAAAAGCAGATTTTTTCCGCCTGGAGCAGGTATTGATCAATCTGCTCACCAATGCTATTAAGTACTCGCCATCTGCTACCGAAATAGGCGTCCATTTGAATGTGGTAGCGGGCTTTGTCAAAGTCGCTGTGACCGATACCGGTGTTGGTGTTAAAAGAGAAGACCACAAAAAGATCTTTGATCGTTTTTACCGGTCAGATAATGTACAGTTCAGTTTCCAGGGGCTTGGCGTGGGACTTTATGTCTCCAACCAGATCATTGCCGAACACAATGGTACCCTTTGGGTTGAAAGTGAGGAAGGCCAAGGTTCAGTGTTTAATTTTACAATTCCCTATCTAACAACGTGATAAAAAAGAAAACATTAGTCTGCGATGATGACCAAGATATCCTTGATCTTGTGGCCTTGGTTTTGGAAGATGACTATGAAGTAATAGCAGAAATTGACAGTACCCGGCTTATGCGGAAAGCAGAAACGGTTTTACCTGATATTATCCTCGTGGATATGTGGATGCCAAAGATAACGGGTGATAAACTGACCAGCTTTATTAAAAAGCAGGATCATCTGAAGCACATACCTGTAATTATATTTTCGGCCAGTAAAGATGGAAAAGAAAAAGCAATCGCCGCAGGCGCTGATTCATTTCTCGCAAAACCGTTTGACATTGACGAACTGATCAATATCATTGGCAGTTTTTGTCCGGCTGATGTTAACGCGGCAAGGTGAGATAAAAAGCTGTACCTGATCCGGTTTCAACAGGATCGATCCCGATCTTGCCACCATGCCTGGCGACGATCTCTGACGTAAGAAAAAGACCGATCCCACTGCCGGAGATGGAATCATAGCCATTATTCACCCGGTAAAACTTGTTGAATATTTTATCTTGTTCAGCAACTGGTATACCGATTCCATGGTCACGGATCACAATCCGAACATTACTTTCGTCGGCGTTGATCTTCACATCGACCATATTATGATCCGGCGAATATTTTACCGCATTGTTCATCAGATTGGTCAGCGCCTGACCCAGACGATATTTATCGCCGGTGATCTTTGGAATGTTCCCCTCAGCTATCAATTGTATTTGATGACTTTGGTTAATTAGCATAGTATTTCCTGCAACTTCCTCTACAAGGCCTTTGATATCCAATGTTTCTTTACGCAGGACCATTTGATTGGCCCGTACGGTATCGGGCTGTAATGCGTCGTTAAGTAAGCGCGTGATTTTATCCGTTGAATTAAGTGCCCGGAACGCGATCCTCTCATAGTTCTCGTTGCCGGTGCGGGCAACGAACCGATGTAATAATTGAAGATAACCCTTTACTGCTGATAAAGGTGTTTTCAACTCATGATTGGCCACGTTCAGCACCTCATCCCGCAATATCTCCAGGTCTTTTTTATCCGTGATATCTAAACTGGTACCGATGATACGCCGGGGTTTTCCTCCTTCGTAAATCACCGTACCACTGATCTGCAGCCAGCGCAAGCGCTGATCAGGATGCCTTACCCTGCAATCAAATTGGTAGATCCCGCCATCAATGGCTAAAGCTTTCTGCAGTGCTTCATCCCGTCTTGATCTGTCTTCCGGAAGTAAGGCTGCTACAACACTGTCCAGTGTAAAGTTATCATCCGGCTTGTACCCAAAATTGAGCTTATTTTGCAAGGTCACCTTCAACTCGTTACTTACGAGGTCCCATTCCCAAAAACCAAGTTTCACCTGGCACAAGGCAAGCTCCAAATGCTGATCGGAAATCTGTGAGGGTTGAAGATAAGACGCAGACAATTCTTTAGTTTTTTTTAAAGTAGACATAGCAATTATACCAATAGTTAAACGATTTGTTCATAATTACAGATATTAAGTACTTTTAAGCCCGCAGCAGGGTTAATTTACAAAGTACGATGCCTTGGGGCGTGTGGTCATGACCGGTGTGTTTAACGTTCCTAATACGATCACTGGTTACAATACTCCCGGCGCAAACCTGCGAAGTGCATTGCAGGCAGTGTTAAACAACCAGGCAACCAATTTGGAGAGCAGGTTAAGAGTTGGTACGACAAATACGACAGATTACAGCAATAGCACGTTTCCTAAAACGGGTTCAACAAATCTGGTGATCAATTATTACGACTATACCAACATACCTAACCGGCCCGCAATGGGGGCACCTTCCGGTTATTACATTACGCCCACAGGGCTTCTGGTGGCAAGCCGGACTGCGGTATTAAATACTCCAGCCAACATTCTGTGGACCGTAAACAATTAGGATGTTCAGGGTCGTGTGATCGGTATGTTCAAGCAGCATTATAAAGGCGAATCACCGACAAACCGTAATTCCCTAATACCTATACTTTACGGATGAACTGACCACTACCACCCGCAGACGTTACATCTATAACGAGGCAGCCAATAAGATCGACACAATGTTCACCATCCTGAATGAATACATGTATGATCATATGGGGCGCAAGACGAAGACCTGGCAGACGATTACTAACTATAAGCAAGCAGCAGATACACGCACGCTGCTTTCGCAATTGGTATATAATGAGATCAGGCAAGTTAGATATAAATACCTGCACAGCGATAGGACCAGTATGATGAACTTCAAACAAACCGTGTCCTATGCTTATAATGAGCGGGGATGGCTGGTTACCAGTTTCGCGCCTTTATTTGCCATGCAGTTAACGTATAATGACGGTACCACGCCGCAATTCAAGTTATATAATAGTATATTTTTCAATATTAATTGTGTATGTTATAGTCATAGCTTTGGCTTTAGGATACGATGAGGGAACGATGCATAACAAGCCAGTTGGTGAATTTTCCACTAAGGCTTTGATGCTCATGAAATTTCCAATAATATACTTACTTCCCTTAAAATTATTTATCCTAGGTGTATGTATAAATGCTTTGATATGGTCTTATGTAATATCATTCTTCAATAGCTTATTAAGGTCAAAAAACAATGCATAGTATTAAGTTAATCTTCTTCCTTTTTGGTCGACTTTTTGTAACTCAAGCTTCAAATTATTCAAGTATATTTACTCTTGAAATTACAGCTATAAAATTCAGTGTGACATTCGTGGTGACACAAATTTGATAAGTGTATAAAATATTAACTATTAGCAATTTATGAGACAGGGTGTCAATCCCTCCCTCACCGCTGAAAAGATAATCAAACCATGCAAAAGCCGCTAAGTCGTATGATTTAGCGGCTTTTTTGTTCTTTATACTACACAATTCATGCAAAAAAGGGCAATATAAAAGTGAGTCATTCGTGTAGTCACCCTTCACGAAAAAAAGACTCACTGAAAGTGTTGTAAAACACTGTAAAACAGCCTGTTAAAAAATTGAACATCTTGACTTTTATAAGCTACATTTCGATATTTATTTACCGTTAAAATGTGACTTTATGTTAGAGAAAAGTTTTGGTTTGCTGTTTTACTTAAGAAAGCAGCGTCACGCGGACACCGGTGCGATGTACATTTATCTGAGGATCACTGTCGACGGCGTTTCAAGGGATCTGTCTATTAAGAGGACCTGGCCGGCATCCAGATGGAGCGCAAAGGCAAACAGGGCAACAGGAACAAAGGAAGATGCGCGGGAAATCAATCATTACCTTGACATACTTCAAGGACGAGCTTACGAAGCACGAAAGCAGCTTATCGATTCGGGAAAGGTTGTGACCGCCGTTGCCATTATGGAGATCATGAGCGGCGCGGAACAGCGCAAGCGCGAACTGATGTCTTTATTCAAAGCCCATAATGACGATATGAAGGCGATGATCGGGAAAGGAGTTGCCAAAGGTACATGGACGAATTTCAACATTACCTATCGGCACGTTGAACTTTTCCTGCAAACACAATATCATATCAAAGAGATCAACATCGTGTCCCTGGATCTCGATTTTGTTAAAAGGCTATATAATTGGTTTAGAATAACGAAGCAGCTGGGTCACAACAGCGCCCTGAAGAATATTGCCAATTTAAAGAAGATCATCATTAACTGCATCGACAATGGCTGGCTGAAGTCGGACCCGTTCGCGAAATTCGATGAGACACGTGTAGAAGTTCAGCCGGTATTTCTCGTTAAAGAAGAGATACAGGCGATAGCGGACAAAAAGATCACCAACAAGCGGCTTTGCCAGGTACGCGATGTTTTTATTTTTTGCTGTTTCACGGGCCTTGCATTCGCTGACGTGAAACACCTGAAGAAATCTGAGGTGGATATCGGCGTCGATGGCGAGCTAAGGATATACAAAGGAAGGCAAAAGACGGGGACGGCTTCAATCATTATGGTTAATTGGCCAAGCCCTTCGCCGCCCAATAAGCCATGTTGCTTATGGCATTTCCGCTTTGGTGCCTTGACGCAGAATAAAAAATCACCTCCGTCTAACCTTCAAAGGACGTTACACCATTAATAATGATGATGGGTGTGTTGGCATTTGTTGGCTTGTTAAAGTTTGCTGCTTCAGGGAAAACTGTCAGCAGGTTTATAAACTTCATCTAATCATCGGCAGGTACTTCTCACTATTTTCGATAAGTACCCAGATGAGTACTACCCAGAGTACGAGAACCATTGGTAACCCGGCAGCTAAGGAAATAGCTGTTAAAAGTATACCGACCATAACCGGGAAAATGATGATGGCACCTAAGGCCCGGAAACGCGGTATCATCACTAATATTCCGCCAACGACCTCGGCAACACCAATAAGTGGTATCAGCCATTTGATCTGCAACAAAGCACCGAACATAGCCATTGCATTTTGTGGCATATCTTTAGGTGGGGGCATGTAATTGAAAAACTTGTTCAAACCGGCGTTGATAAACATCAGCCCGAACAACAGGCATACAATGAATAGAATTTTCTTTTTCATTTTATTGTGGTTTAATTGTTGATTGAGTAGTTTATAAGGAGCATTGTCTTAAGCTACACCTTTACCTTTTTCCAATTCCCCTTTCTAAAATAGTACCATGAAACCAAGGCCAAAAGTGCTTCTGCTGCGGGAACTGCCGTAACAGCGCCTGCTGAATTCATTCCGAAACCTTTAGCCAATACGTAAGCTAAGGGTACCTGGAAAAGCCAAAA
>JAYRLR010000025.1:0-1715 GCA_041905165.1 Mucilaginibacter sp. | reverse complement strand
GCTACTTATTAACTGTAATTGCATTTATTATGGGTTTTAGTGCGTTACCTGTATGGGCGATGAACTGCTATGCTGAACATGAAGGGGGGAATACCGTAGTCATAGGCTACGTACCAAGAATTGCTATCCCCAGCGATGGTAAAAAAGGTGATAAAATCTGGCAAAGCAGTGAATATTTTATGAATGTCTTCTGTAATAATGCACTACCCGCCCCATCACCAGGAGAAGAATACCCATCTGCATGGGTAAATATAATGATGTTGTTAGCATCAGGTCAGGACTTTTATAATCAAAACTCATATACTCTTGGTGTAACCTATAATGGAGTCGATTATGATTCAACCTCCACACGAGCTATCGCAGCACCAGAGTGCATTGATGTTAAAGGCGCAGGGATATACAGTAATACCTATAAAAACCCCGCTGTCTGTAGCGGTGGTCCTGAACCTCAATTGTCAGTAACTTTTCCAGTACGTGTACAGCTGTATATTAAGCTGGCTAAAAATGCTAATAAAGTAAATAAAAAACTTGTATTACCTGACGAATATATCGCCCTGGAGTTTAAAGGTATGAGTGGCACAGGAACTATAGACACAGACAAAAATTTGACCTTCAGAATTCGTGGGTTAAATAATATTCATGTCCTTGACTGCTTTGTTAATGTTGATCTGGAACCAGCTGATGGCGTTGTCGACTTTGGTAAAATAAATTCCCGAACAATTAAAAATACCAGCGTGAGTGAGACGTTTAGCGTAGTCATGACCAAAGATCCGGGTGCGGCCTGTACTGAGCAGTTTAATATTTTAGGGAGTTTTTTCACTACGGATATTTTGAGTGATTATAGCCATCTGGATATAGGTAATGGTCTGCTATTGAAGATATTTCATAACGATGGAACAGCAACGGAATTTAACCGCTTCTCACAATTTGCTTCTTTTTCATCGTCTAGTGCGCCTTCGGTCACCGCACCATTCAGGGCAGAACTGAGTGCGAACCCGGCAGAAACGGTTGTTGAGGGACCGTTTAGTAAAGACGTAATCCTGAAAATCACCTATAACTAGTATCTAATACAAACACTAAAACGGGCCATCAGGCCCGTTATATCAGTGCTCTAACTCCAGCTCTCTTGCCTGCATCATCTGTTGACAATACCAGGCATAACGTGCGCAAAACCAGGTTCTATGTTCTTCATCCATGTTACCAGTAACGGCCAGAATATCGACCGGGCGACCTTCTGCGTGCATTCTGGCAAAACTACGCGCCAGGAAATCGAAATTATTTAAAGAATTAAGACTATGATCCATAAGCACATCCTCCGGTTATCGCATACCTTTTAAGGCCATATGCTTTTTCTGATTTCAGTATTCCCCAATCAGTGTAGTGCCTTTAAACATAACGTGCGTAAATATATTGTCCCCGATCACACTTTTTAGTGAAAAATAAAAAACCATATTAAAAGACTTTCTCTTCCAGAACTTCTCTAACCTGTGTTATTATTAACACAGATAAATGTAAGCAAGGAAATTATTACAAAGTAAATATTGCGTCACTAAATGGACATTGGAGTGATATATGATTTTATTCGCCGACTATAACACCCCTTATCTTTTCGCTATTTCCTTTGTACTGTTGATCGGCCTGTTAGAAATTTTTGCGCTTATCTGCGGTCACATGCTCTCCGGTGCTCTTGATGCACATCTTGACCATTATGATTC
>JAYRLR010000024.1:0-1722 GCA_041905165.1 Mucilaginibacter sp. | reverse complement strand
CGACCCGTCATCAGGCGATTGAAGTGGGTATGGTGAACTATCTGTGGCCCAGCCTGACAATTCTCTTTGCCATTCTGTTTAATGGTCAGAAAACCAACTGGTTGATTGTACCTGGATTATTATTAGCCCTCGTCGGCGTCTGTTGGGTGTTAGGCGGTGACAATGGGTTACATTATGATGAAATCATCAATAATATCACCACCAGCCCATTGAGTTATTTCCTGGCGTTCATTGGTGCGTTTATCTGGGCAGCCTATTGCACAGTAACGAATAAATACGCACGCGGATTTAATGGAATTACCGTTTTTGTCCTGCTAACGGGAGCAAGTCTGTGGGTTTACTATTTTCTTACGCCACAACCAGAAATGATATTTAGCACGCCCGTCATGATTAAACTCATCTCTGCGGCATTTACCTTAGGATTTGCTTATGCTGCATGGAATGTCGGTATATTGCATGGCAATGTCACCATTATGGCGGTAGGTTCGTATTTTACGCCTGTACTTTCCTCAGCGCTTGCAGCCGTGCTGCTCAGCGCCCCGCTGTCGTTCTCGTTCTGGCAAGGCGCGCTGATGGTCTGCGGCGGTTCCCTGCTCTGCTGGCTGGCGACACGTCGTGGTTAAAATAACTGCCGGGTCTACGGCCCGGTAGTTAATCAGATAAATTCCGACAATATTAAAAAAATAAATTTCAAATACCAGTAATTCACCTTATATCTCATTTCGACTTCGATCACATATCGATAAATAATATTATTTCATCTATTTTTCTCATTGTTTTTAATCACCATTCTATTTTAAAAACAGTATGTCATTTATAAATGACGCCGTTTAAAATTCGTTTAGAAAATACGTTTAACGATAATTAAAAGGATTCTGTTAAATGAAATTAAAAATAGTTGCGGTGGTTGTAACTGGTTTGTTAGCTGCGAACGTAGCACACGCTGCCGAAGTCTATAACAAGGATGGTAATAAACTCGACCTTTATGGCAAGGTTACCGCTCTACGTTATTTTACTGATGATAAGCGTGACGATGGTGATAAAACTTATGCCCGTCTCGGCTTTAAAGGAGAAACGCAAATCAATGATCAAATGATTGGTTTTGGTCACTGGGAATATGATTTTAAAGGCTATAACGATGAAGCCAACGGCTCGCGCGGCAAGAATCTCTGATTGAGTTAAGTGCCCATCACAATATGATCACTGACCTTATATTACACAATCATCCCAGGATGAAAACAATCACTTTAAACGACAACCATATTGCACATTTAAACGCCAAAAACACTACAAAACTGGAATATTTAAACTTAAGCAATAACAATTTACTGCCAACCAATGACATTGATCAACTAATATCATCAAAACATCTTTGGCATGTATTAGTTAACGGCATCAACAATGATCCACTTGCACAAATGCAGTACTGGACTGCAGTAAGAAATATAATTGATGACACTAATGAAGTGACCATTGATTTATCAGGACTTAATTTAACCACTCAACCACCAGGGCTGCAAAACTTCACCTCCATCAATCTTGATAATAACCAACTCACACATTTTGATGCAACCAACTACGATAGACTCGTAAAGCTAAGTCTGAATAGTAATGCTCTTGAGTCAATAAATTTTCCTCAAGGCAGAAATGTAAGTATTACACATATATCTATGAATAATAATGCTCTCAGAAATATTGATATAGATAGGCTTTCATCAGTTA
>JAYRLR010000023.1:0-1809 GCA_041905165.1 Mucilaginibacter sp. | reverse complement strand
ACGGTGGAGGCAACGGTGATGCCTGTAGACAAAAATGAACGCCTGCTTGACGATACATTTGCAGTTTTTACGGTATCCTTATTGATTTCTTTATTTTTAAATAAAGGATTTATACTGTAATGAAGCGCATCTTTCGAGCATGATGATATGCAATTAAAACAATCTACGCACCGTGAGTTGTCCACATGCATACTTGCCATGTCAATTGCCTCGGCTTTGCATGATTTCTCGCATTTACCACATTGAATACATGCGTTTTTATCAAAATTGATATTCAGCAGTGAATAGCGTGAAATGAGTCCAAGTAAAGATCCTACCGGACAAAGTGTGTTACAGAATAAACGACCTCTCCAGGCTACCAGACCGATGAAAAGTAATAGAACAACTGCACCTGCAATCAAGGAAGGTATAGTAATCGTTTCAATTGTTACATGGTACAGTGTATAATTGTCGAACTTCATCAATACATCGGCTATCAGGTTGTTACCCCATATAACCAACGGTCTGAATAGGTTGGCAGCCACCCTGCCGAAGTTACTGTATGGATCAAGCAATAGTAATAATTCGATAGATCCGGCTACAGCCAACAAGGTCGTTAGGGCAAGTAATCCGTAACGAAACCAGTTCATGGGTTTTTTATACCTGAACCGGCGTTTTCCATTCTTTTTCTTTTTACCGATACAATAAATCCGGTTAATAATATCCTGCAAAACACCTGCAGGACAAATAACAGAGCAATAAAGCCTTCCAAAAACCAGAACAAGCAATAACTGCGCAATGATTATCCACAGTATGCCTGCAAGGATGGCTGGTACTATCTGTAAATGCAGAAGGCCATGCAAACTATCGGGTAATAGATTTGCAAAATCTACAAAATACAAAATGATAGGTACAAAAAAGAGGATTGCGAGAATAACTCGCAACCTCTTCAATAAGCTAGTTTGTTTCATTATATCTTAATACGTTTGATCGTTAATTTATCCAGGTTTGAGGTGCCTAGTTTAAGGGCTTCTCCTTTACCTATGTGTCCTACGGCACTGATATCTAATTTCTCAACCTGATTAAAGAATCTCAACGCAGCTGTGTCTGTAGCAACAATATTGGTAGATGCGATCAATGTTTTAAGTTGAGCTACATCCGAAAGGCTTTTTCCTTGTGGACCGTTTTTATGCATGATTCGATATGCATCCACAATATTCAGTACCGGTTTTTTATTCCATGTACATATGTCGGCAATACATTGCTGCAAATCATTTGAATGGAAATAACGTCTGTCCCAAACAATCCCCATGTAATTTTTCATTGCACAGGTAAGCTTGGCACCACCATGATTTTTAAGCACCGGTACATTTATCCAGACATCAGCTTCAATAAGAGATTCATGAATTTTGGCATTCTTAAGCGTAACGCCTCCGGGTATTGCTACTTCTTTGTAATATTTTTCATCATTACCAGGCATCATGATACCTCCGGCCTTTTTAACAGCATCTGATATCCCGCTGGTTTCATAACATTTCTGCCAATTATCGCACGTATGGTCAAATACGGTTACTTTCTGGGCTCCGGCACCAAGACATTTCTTTACTAAAGCAGCTACTAATTCCGGATTTGTATTTCCTGCCATTTCCGGAGCGCGGTCCCATCCGATATTCGGTTTAATTACAACCTTTTGCCCTTTCTTTACAAATTTGCCAATTCCGCCTAAAGCCTCAAGAGCTTTGTCTAACATTGCTGCTGGTTCTCCACCCATTACGGCAACTAAGTCGGGAGCCTTCTCTACAGCAACTGTATTAGAAGATAGGGCTGCCT
>JAYRLR010000022.1:619-1956 GCA_041905165.1 Mucilaginibacter sp. | reverse complement strand
TGGTTCAGCAGGATGACGAACATTGATCCAGTGTGGAAAGTATTAATCACCACCGGATTTTGTGGCGGTCTAACAACCTTCTCAACATTTTCGGCAGAAGTGGTGTTTTTGTTACAAGAGGGCCGCTTTGGCTGGGCGTTACTGAACGTTTTCGTCAACCTTCTGGGGTCTTTTGCCATGACAGCACTGGCTTTCTGGCTGTTTTCGGCCTCAACCGCACACTAAAGACCAAAAAAAACCCGCTGATTAAGCGGGTTTTGAATTCTTGCTGACGTATCTTACAGAGCGATTACGTTTGCAGCAGAAGGGCCTTTGGCACCGTTAGTGATTTCGAACTCTACGCGCTGACCTTCAGCAAGAGTTTTAAAACCATTAGTCTGGATTGCAGAGAAGTGTACGAACACGTCTTTGCTGCCGTCTTCCGGAGTAATGAAACCGAATCCTTTGGACTCATTAAACCACTTAACGTTACCTTTAATCTTAGACATCAAAATTACCTTTACATGAAAAATAGACACAAATGCTGTGTCGGTTACCAGTACACCAATTGTGGTACGCTTTGTCCAGTGCAACTTTACTAAAAAGTGATAAAAGTCGCGTTATTTTTGATGTTAATTATTTTAGTTATTGATTTTAAAGAAGTTACTAAAACTTCATTTGTCTCAAAACTGAAAGCGCATCCAGGCAAAGTACACATTGCCATTGTTATAGGTACCCGGAATGTAGGTCATCTGAAAAGTCACTGGACCATAACCCACAGAGGCCAATGGCAGTAGAACCGGGAGAGGGATGTAATTCCAGTTATCGCGTGCCGTTACGCCAGCGGTGAATCCCAGACCTAAATGAAAATTTTCATCCGCCAGCGGTCGCCAGGTACTTTCCCATCCGTATCCGGCAATCGGTTCCCATTTGTTCCACGAGTCCTTAAATGCCATGGCATACAGGCCATGCCAGTTTCCTTTTTCATCCCAACGCGACAGGCCAAAACCGCCACCCCACGGTCGCTCGTTATAGCGATCGGTTTTTTCTTTGTCGTAAGCGAAACGTGCATGCCAGGTGATGGCAGGAATATATAAATCATAATGTTCAGGCTGTTGCCAGGTTTGTGCAATATTTTCTCTAAACGTTGTCATCCACTCATCTGCGTTAGCAAAAACTTTACCAACGCTGATTAACTGAATAAAAACAAAGGAAAAGATAGCGACATATTTACTCACGTTCATTTGTGACCATAAAACATTTATCAAAAATCTACTACTAGCATAGCAAAGCTACAATTAACATAACCTTAATAGACCCAACATAAAGAATAATCTGAATAGCTGCTCTATTTATTT
>JAYRLR010000022.1:0-609 GCA_041905165.1 Mucilaginibacter sp. | reverse complement strand
GGGAATAGTCAAAAAAGAAAAACCAAGTCTTTTTTGATGACAAAATGCAATCAAGGAAAAATTATTTTATTTTTTAACGAGATACAACAATCATCTTAACGAAGTATATAATATATATCGTCAACCTATGCTCATATTAGATTATTTTTTGAGCGCACAGCCGCAGCTAACACCATTGCAATTAACAAATTTGCATCAATCCACCATCAATTTGCACACATTATTATGTGATAATTGCCAACCGCTAAATATGCGTTTTGTTATCTATGTATAAAAACAGCAACTTCAATGTCTTAATGGCAGTTTTTCTTGATTTTAATCAGCATTCATCGCCAATTTATTGGGCATATTTTTTCCTTAAGCTTTAGGAATTTTTTATTATTTACTTTGGGGCCTGGAGACAGGAAAAATTATGCTGACATTCATTGAGCTCCTTATTGGGGTTGTGGTTATTGTGGGTGTAGCTCGCTACATCATTAAAGGGTATTCCGCCACTGGTGTGTTATTTGTCGGTGGCCTGTTATTGCTGATTATCAGTGCCATTATGGGGCACAAAGTGTTACCGTCCAGCCAGGCTTCAACAGGCTACAGCGCCACGGATATCGTTGA
>JAYRLR010000021.1:0-1985 GCA_041905165.1 Mucilaginibacter sp. | reverse complement strand
GGGATGCATGTGTAAATAGCTACAGAAATGCATTGGCACAAAATGCAGGTGTCTATTCCTTTAATCTGACATTGTCATACAACCCGATAACCACAACCTGCAAACCGGACGATTTATTAATTACTTTAGACAGTATTCCCGTTTCACAATTACCAGCCACAGGTAACAAAGCAACAATAAATAGTAAACAAGGGGATATTATTCTGCGTTGTAAAAATTTATTAGGTCAACAAAATCAAACATCACGGAAAATGCAGGTGTATTTATCAAGTTCTGACTTGTTAACCAACAGCAACACAATACTGAAAGGTGCGGAAGATAATGGCGTAGGATTTATTCTTGAAAGTAATGGTTCGCCAGTCACACTTTTAAATATCACTAACAGCAGTAAAGGATATACAAATTTAAAGGAAGTTGCGGCGAAGTCAAAACTTACAGATACAACGGTTTCAATTCCGATAACAGCCAGTTACTACGTCTACGATACAAACAAAGTTAAATCTGGCGCACTGGAGGCAACCGCATTAATCAACGTGAAATACGACTAATAACAAGCAAGACGAGCAAGTGGCTAATAATAAAAAATAACAAGGTGTCTGCATTTCCCCCTCATGATGAGGGGGCTTTTTTTAGCGATGATAAAAAATCTCACCGTCGTAGGCTTTAATGATTTTACCGTCGGTGTCGCTGATCAACACGTACGCGCCACCCATATAGGTCCAGTGCGTCCCGGCATCAGGCGCGGGCAGGTTACGCAACTGCCACTGCTTAATGTTGTACTCATCGGTACGGTACATTTCTGGTACGGTGTCCCCTGGTTTGAAATGCTTAAAGTCAGCAATGAAACTACTTAACTCATACTTAGAAATTCCCGAGGTATTGGTCGAACCCGCGGTGGCTGGTGCGGCCCAGGCGGCACTGGTAACCAGCAAAAGCGCACCCAGCAACATCTTATTTTTAATGGTCATAAACTCTCCACTTTGGGGATCTGTAATATCAGTCGCATATCTTTCCTGCCATACAATATAACTGACAAGCGATATTTTGTTAGTGATCCCATGATTTCGTAAAAAGTGTAAATGAAAGGATGCCCTAAAAGCATCCTTAGCGAGCAGAGAGTCAGCGGAAATAGCTGATTTAAGAATCATCCTGGGCTGAAGATAACATGCAAGCCTAAAGGATTGAGTTATCGCATTATGCCCATGAAGCCATGTACGCCCATATACACACCGACTAAGCCAATCAACAGACTGGAAAAATAGGGGGCGCGTTTAGCGAGAGTGTTAAATCCGCTCCAGCGTTTTGCGACCTGCTGAACGCTGATTGCTGCGCCAACGCCTACGGTGACAAGCGTTAACGCCAGGCCAATGCTGAAACTGACGACCAGTGTTGCGCCCAGTGTCAGGGCTTTCAACTGAATGCATATCAACAGCACGGTAATTGCTGCCGGGCAGGGGATAAGGCCACCGGTTAAGCCAAATAACAAAATTTGCCAGTTGGTGACCTCTCTACCATCAAAGCGTCGTTTAATGTCATTGGCATGGGCTCGTGCATGGGCATCCTGATACTCGCCATGTTCGTGATGGTGATGATGTCCATGGTCGTGGTGATGTTCGTGATCGTGATGATGATGCTCATAATCATGCCCGTGCATATTCTCCAGCCAGTTGCGTTCGCCGCGCCAGGTACGCCAGAACATCCAGAACGCGGTGCTAATAATGATCACTGCGGAAATCAGCTGGAGCCACGGTTCTGCTGATTGAGCAGTAAAGCGCTTGCTGATCACCATCCCGCCAAAGGCAATTAACCAGACCACTGCGGTATGCGAAATAGTTGCTGCCAGTCCGAGCATCACCGCTTGTTTAATGGTGCCTTTGATGGCGATGATAAACGCCGCCATCATCGTTTTTGAGTGCCCTGGTTCCAGGCCATGAAGCGCACCAAGTAAGATGGCGCTGGGGATGAAGAACCAGGCGTTTCCTTGC
>JAYRLR010000002.1:672321-1236096 GCA_041905165.1 Mucilaginibacter sp. | reverse complement strand
GCGGAATATTAGTGATGATACCGCGTTTCCGGGCCTTAGGTGCCATCATCATTTTCCCGGTTATGGTCGGTATACTTTTAACAGCTATTTCCTTAGCTGCCGGGTTACCAATGGTTCTCGTACTCTGTATAATACTTATTTGGATACTTATCGAAAATAGGGAGAAGTACCTGCCGATGATTAGATGAAGTTTATAAACCTGCTGACAGTTTTCCCTGAAGCATCAAACTTTAACAAGCCAACAAATGCCAACACACACATCATCATTATTGAATCACTTTTCCTGCAATTTGATCGTCACTGTGGTTGCCTTTTGCGGGTTAAAACTGGGCTCGTATTCGAAATATCCAAATTCCGACAGATCTTCAACACACCTATGATAAGTTGCGGTGGATCTTATCCTCGCGATATTCATTATGAGCCTCCGTGTGATCTTGAACGAATTTTGCTGCCCACTTTTGATCCAACAAAAGATCAGCGCCATTATAAAGCTGACATGGGTCATTTTTAACCTATCGTCTTTTTCGCAATACTCTATATATGCAATTAACTTTTCCAAATCAACCATCGGTGCGCCTTCCCCTTAGCATCCGGTTGATATCTTCAAGTTTATAATAAAATATACTTCCGACCTTTGTATAATTCAGCGTGCCATTCACCCGAAGTGACTGAAGCGTGTTTGCTGATATATTCAGCATTTTTCTTACTTGGCTACTCCGGAGCCATTCGTTTTTTTGCTCACCGTCTTTGCCAATAAGTTTGCCGATCTCATTCAATAGTTCCTGTTTTAAGTTTTGAAGGTCTTCCTTGGTTATTATCTCTGCTGCCATTTTCGTTATTGTTTGACGCAAAATTCGGGCTTCGGTTGTCAGGATATTCACAAGGTTTTCGGTACTACCGAACAAAAAGTTCGACCAGACTTTTAAAGCAATGGCCGAACTCTTTTGTGGGACAGCTCTAACTTACTTTGCCATTCAGTATCTGCTGATCAGAGACGAACTTATTCTTTTCAAGGCGCTTCTTAAGTTTTGCCATATCCTCGTTGACTTTGATGCCGGTCACTTTAGCATAGTGCATGGTCTGTCGTAAACTTTTATGGCCCATCATTTCTTTGATCGATTCCATCGGGACATGATTCGCCAGGGTTACCGTCGTTCCAAAAGTGTGGCGGGCCATATGGGTCTTCAATTCTTTTTTGATGCCGCACATATCACCGATTTCCTTCAGGTACGCGTTGTATTTTTGATTGCTCAGCACAGGTAGTAGCTGATCTTTAATAATACAATTCTCGTCATCTTTATATTTATTGAGAATCTGCTTTGTTATTGGAAGTAGCGGAATAATTGAAGGCGTCCCCGTCTTTTGCCTTCCTTTGTATATCCTTAGCTCGCCATCGACGCCGATATCCACCTCAGATTTCTTCAGCTGTTTCACGTCAGCGAATGCGAGGCCCGTGAAACAGCAGAAAATAAAAACATCGCGTACCTGGCAAAGCCGCTTGTTGATGATCTTTTTGTCCGCTATCGCCTGTATCTCTTCTTTAACGAGAAATACCGGCTGAACTTCTTCACGTGTCTCATCGAACTTCGCGAACGGGTCCGACTTCAGCCAGCCATTGTCGATGCAGCTGATGATGATCTTCTTTAAATTGGCAATATTCTTCAGGGCGCTGTTGTGACCCAGCTGCTTCGTTATTCTAAACCAATTATATAGCCTTTTAACAAAATCGAGATCCAGGGACAAGATGTTGATCTCTTTGATATGATATTGTGTTTGCAGGAAAAGTTCAACGTGCCGATAGGTAGTGTTGAAATTCGTCCACGTACCTTTGGCAACTCCTTTCCCGATCATGGCTTTCATATCATCATTATGAGCTTTGAATAATGACATCAGCTCCCGCTTACGCTGTTCTGCACCGCTCATGATCTCCATAATGGCAGCGGCGGTCACAACCTTTCCCGAATCGATAAGCTGCTTTCGTGCTTCGTAAGCTCGTCCTTGAAGTATGTCAAGGTAATGATTGATTTCCCGGGCATCTTCCTTTGATCCTGTCGCGCGGTTCGCCTTTGAACTCCATCTGGATGCCGGCCAGGTCCTCTTAATGGACAGATCCCTTGAAACGCCGTTGACAGTGATCCTCAGATAAATGTACATCGCACCTGAGTCGGCGTGACGCTGCTTTCTTAAGTAAAACAGCAAACCAAAACTTTTCTCTAACATAAAGTCACATTTTAACGGTAAATAAATATCGAAATGCAGCTTATAAAAGTCAAGATGTTTACGTGGTGAACATGCTGTATCACAATGCATTATGGCACTTTCAGTGTGACATTTTTTGTTGAGAAAATGTCACACTGAATGTCACACTAAAACTTTGCGAAATGAGACATATTTTGAGCATCGCGCTAAAATAAAAAAACCCGTAAATCAATGATTTACAGGCTTTTGATGTGTTTTGATCAACTATCTGGCGGTGAGGGAGGGATTCGAACCCTCGGTACCGTTTCCAGTACGACAGTTTAGCAAACTGTTCCTTTCGGCCTCTCAGGCACCTCACCGTTTTACAGGGCAACCCTGTTTTTAAAAGGTCTGCAAATATAGTAATTCAACGTTCGCAGCAAAAAAATTATTAACGTTTTTTAATAATCTATTCTCACGTGGTAAATGCTCATCAGCATTCGTTTAAAAATCCTTTTAATGGTCTCTATATCCTTTAACGTTATGTCGCTGTCTTTCAGCTGATCCTGGTCAAGTTTGTATTTTATGATACGGTCTACCAGATCGCCGATTGATTTTTGGTCAGGCTCCTTTAGTGCTCTCGAAGCAGCTTCAACAGAGTCGGCAAGCATTAAAACGCCTGTTTCCTTAGAGAAAGGTATAGGTCCTGGATATCTAAAAATGTTTTCATCAATCAGTTTTTCCGGGAAATTTTTCAAAAACGACTGGTAAAAATAGTCCACGCGTGTATTGCCATGATGGGTGCGTATAAAGTCGGACACAATTTCGGGAAGATTGGCCTTGCGGGCAATTTCCAGACCCTTGCTTACATGCCGGATGATTATCTGCGCGCTTTCCTCATAAGGCAACTTATCGTGCGGATTAAACGACGATGTCTGGTTTTCTATAAAAAAAAGTGGGTTTTCCATTTTACCGATATCATGATACAAGGCCCCTACCCTTACCAGCAGTGAATTGCCGCCAATAGCATATATAGCACTCTCCGCCAGGTTAGCCACCTGCAACGAGTGCTGAAAGGTGCCCGGAGCGGTAAACGCCATTTCGCGCAACAGTGGCGCGTTGGTATTGGTAAGCTCTATTAGTGTGATATCGGAAGTCAGTCCGAAAACTTTCTCGAAGGCGTAAATGAGCGGGTAAGCCAGCAAAGTGAGCAACACGCTTACGGTAAAAGGAATAAAATCCAGCCAATCAATTGACGAAATGCTCCCCTGTCTTATAAATGATATACCTACAAAGGCAATAAAGTAGCTTGCAGTGATGATTAATGCTGAAGTAAGAAATTGCTCACGGCGTATCAGGTTTTTGATGGTATATATGGCCACCATGCCGGCTGTAATCTGGTAGTAAGCAAACTCAAAACTATTGGGTACAAAAAAACCGGCTATCAGTACAACCAGTAAATGAATGTATAATGCAAGGCGCGTATCAAACAGGATACGAATGATGATCGGAACTATACAATACGGAATGTAATACACCGTAGGTATCTGCAATACGATAGCAACAGAAAGTGTTGCCAGCATAGCGGTTACCACCAGCAATATAAGCCCGACAAGGCGGTTGTCTTGGTAAATATCGCGGCGAAAAAGATAAATGAACACCATCAGCAAGGTAATACATAGCGCTACAAGCAGAAACCTGCCTAACAACACCAAGCTATTGCTGCCTTTAATGCGGGCATTATCTTCAAAGGCCTTTTTATACGAGAGTAATTTCTGGAATGTCTCGTCATTCACTACACTCCCTTTAGCAACAATAACCTCACCTGCCTGCACCATGCCGCGCGTTACTGAAAGATTATCAACGGCCTCTCTTTCTAATTTGCTGGTTAAGCGCTCGTCATAATTAAGGTTAGCAATCAAGCGGTCATCCAGCAAATCCATCAGGAAGGCTTTATCAACATCCTTGCGTTTAGCCAGCTCCTGTTCGCAATAATTAATGGCTTTATCGCGCGTGAATAGATCATTCACGTTTTTATCGATGGCAATATTATGGCTTATGGCACTAACAGCAAAATTATCGCTGCGCTGATGCTTGGCGCTCAATTTAATCAGTCCACGACCATAAATATCATTGAGTAAACCTGTGCCAACGTTAATGTAACGCTGTTTAAATTCGTCATTTATACCAGCTGAGCGCCACTTAATTTCCAGGTCGCTGCGAAAGCCGTCTATCTGCTGGCGCGATACGGATGTATCTATTCGATAAACCGGTGTTATGCCCGCCAACGCTGCGATACGATCGGCATCAATCTCGTCCTGTGTTTTTAAAATGGCAAAACTATAAGGCGATACAAGGTCTTTCTGATTCCAAACCTTTCCCTTCTCAAATTCATAGCGAAACTGGGCTTGTTTAGGCAATGCAGCAACAATAAGACATATACTGCCAAAAATCATCAAAAACCTGATGTGCTGCGCATACTTGCGCATTAAAGCCTTACGTCGCGATGGAGATAATTGTGCCATGTATAAAGTTAACCTTTCAAAAATAATATAAGTTTCTGTTATATGCACTTTTCTTGTTTTTGAGATATTTATTTTGATATCTTTGTGATATCACTTTAAATCACAAATTATATGGAAACCGAAAAAACCATTAACCCTCCATCAGGCTATGCAACATTCATTTTGTCGTTAGTGCTTATTGGTGCCGGGGGCTTATTGATATGGCAGCAGTATGTAGCTGTTGGTATTGTTATACTACTGATAGATTTTTGCCTGGTATTGCCTGGCCTTGTTATCGTAAACCCTAACGAATCAAAGGTGCTCACACTGTTTGGTAAGTACACGGGTACGGTAAAAAAGGACGGCTTCTTTTGGGTGAATCCGTTTACGGTTAAGAAGAAAGTATCATTACGTGCATTTAACTTAAACGGCCAGCAGCTAAAGGTGAACGATAAGGTGGGCAACCCAATTGAAATTGCCGCAGTAATTGTGTGGCGCGTGCGCGATACGGCTGCCGCTATATTTTCAGTGGAGAACTATATACAATACGTAAATATTCAGAGCGAGGCTGCAGTAAGGCACCTGGCTAACTCCTTCGCTTATGATAATTTTGAAGATGAGGGAGCAAACGTTACGCTGCGCGACGGAGCAGAGCAGGTAAATGCCATGCTGGAGCAGGAACTGAACGACCGCCTTGCCCGCGCAGGTATAGAGGTTTTGGAGGCGAGAATTTCCCACTTAGCCTATGCACCGGAGATTGCCAATGCAATGCTGCAACGCCAGCAGGCAACGGCCATCATTGCTGCCCGTAAACAGATTGTTGAGGGCGCTGTAGGCATGGTTGAAATGGCGCTCGAACGGCTTTCCGCGAAAAACATTGTAGAGTTGGACGAGGAGCGCAAGGCTGCCATGGTAAGCAACCTGCTTGTAGTGCTCTGCGGCGAACGCGCGGTATCACCAGTGGTAAATACAGGCACGCTCTATCATTAAGCCAGCAAACATGTTCAGGGCATTTGATAATCGTAACATCCAGCAATTACAGGTTCTCAGGCATGGCTGGGTAAGGCCGGAGTATGAACTGCGGGACGATCTGTATAGCTACGGCAGGCTCGCGTTGAAGGCGATATCTTTTAAAAAGCGCGCAATGATTGAAACTGCCGATGTTAAATGGACATTGCGGCTGGCCAGCGTATGGCGCTCAAAGCTGGAGATACTTGATGGCAATGAGCAGATGGTGGGGAATATTACTACAAAACCTTTCGGTTGGAAACACCGGCTCGTCATGAACGATGGTTTTACAGCAACATTCAGAAAAACTACGTTTTGGCGACCGCTGTATGCCTGGGAGGATGAACAAGGATCAGCTATTTTGAGGGTGGAAGGCAAACGTTTTTCTAATACAGACAATGTTATGTTAGAGCAAAGTAATAAACCATTGTACCTCTTGCCTCCGCTGGCCCTATTAGGCATTTATCTGATAATTTTACGCAGGCAACGCGAAGCCGCATCATAATTTATGGCTGAAAAGAAGGCATTTGTATTACGTATTAATCCTGATATGCTAAAGGAGATTGAGAGCTGGGCTTCGGAAGAATTCAGGAGCACTAACGGGCAAATTGAATACCTTTTGCAGCAGGCACTTACTGCACGAAAGAAAACACGTAAAAAGAAGGACAGCCAATAGTGGTGGCTGTCTTTTTTTTACCTGTACAATCCATCTCATATTATTGCGTTATTTTAGCGCAATAACAATATGAAAAAATACTTACTTTTTTGCGTATTATGGTTTACTTGTACAGGCTTGGCAAATGGGCAGCAGCGTGGCGGAATAAGTTGGGATTATATGGTTTTGCGCGACAGTCTTGTACACCTTAGCCAGCGTTTCATCAATCATCCTGAAGAAATGGAGCGCAAAAATGCCAATTACGAATTCATTAAAACACTGGTTGCTACACTGAAACTGCCGGCGTCGTTTAATTTTAACTTAGATACGCTTAAAGCCATCAGCGTACTTAAATCCCCCGATAACCGTTTTCGCATTTTTACCTGGCATGTAATGAACACCGATGGCAGCTACCGCTTTTACGGTGCAATACAAATGAACTCGCCCAACAAACTCACCTTAATACCGTTGGAGGATTATTCTCCCTTCATAAAGACTCCGAAAGATACAATCACAGATACTCACCGTTGGTATGGCGCTCAGTATTACAAAATAATACTGGTAAACGGTCCCACACCTTCCTATACCCTACTTGGCTGGAAAGGGCACACAGTAGAATCTACTAAACGGGTTATAGAGGTGTTGTCATTTAAAAATGGACAGCCGGTATTTGGAGCTCCTATTTTTACCGGAAATAGCAAAACCCATCAGCGCGAGGTATTTGAATATAGTCGCCAGGCATCTATGCTGCTAAAATACATTCCGGATGAGGCGTTGATTGTTTTTGACCATCTTTCGGCTCCTGATAAGTCATCGGTTGACAAACCTGAAACCTTTGGACCTGACCTCAGCTATGATGGCTATAAACTTAAGAGTGGCAAATGGCTGTACATTAAAGATTTGGATATGCGTAACATCGCCATTCCTCAGGACGAAACACCATATACCGACCCCAAAAAGCAAGCCGTTATTGATCGTCAGCAGGTAGTACCAAAAAATTAATCATCATTTGCAAAATTTACGCTACATAGCAGGCACTTTTGCAAAAATATCAACTACTAAAAGCCTTTGTCGCGTAATTATATTACTTTCGCAAAAACCTCATAGAATTTAGATGGCAGAAATAGCAAACGCATCAACAGCGCGCAAACCCCGTATTCCGCGCAGTATTCCTTTTATTATAGGCAACGAGTTTTCAGAACGATTTAGCTTTTACGGCATGAAGAGCATTTTGGCGATATTCCTCGTCAACCAGTTTTTCAATCCCGCAGCTAACCCTGCCTTAACACAACAGGCCGAAGCTCAATCCAATTACTATAATCACTTATTTTCTACGCTGGTTTATTTCACGCCAATGCTGGGCGCCATCATGGCCGACTGGTTTTTTGGCAAATACCGGGTAATCCTTGTCGGTTCTATCATTTATACCTTCGGGCACTTTTTGCTATCTATCTTTGATAAATCTTTTGATGGTTTCTTTCTCGGCCTGATTGTAATAGCTATTGCTGCAGGCGGTATCAAATCATGCGTATCGGCCAACGTAGGCGACCAGTTCGACCACTCTAATGCAGGGCTGATGAGTACTATTTATAGCTGGTTTTATTTCAGCATCAACGCCGGCTCTATGGTGAGTATGGCGCTGATACCGATACTTTATGACAGATATGGTGGCGGGGTAGCTTTTGGCGTACCGGGTATATTAATGGCCTTGGCTACAATTATCTTTTTCTCTGGCCGTAAGATGTATGTAAAGCTGCCACCAAGCGGCGTAAAAAAGGAAAACTTTATTACGGTGAGCTTTTACTGGTTAAAAAGTGCGTTTGCAAAAAAAGCAGCCGGCGAAACCGCATGGGGATTAACGGAAAAACGTTATGGCGAAGAGCGCACGGAGTCTATACGTGCAATATGGCGAGTAATGAGTGTTTTTGCATTTATCCCGGTATTCTGGGCCTTGTGGGATATGAACAGCGCTGAGTGGGCTTTACAAGCTGCAAAGCTCGATCTTAACTTAGGCATATTCGGTATTAAGATACTACCGTCTCAACTCCAGGTGGCTAACGCCGTATTCCTGCTGGTACTAATCCCAATATTTAACTATGGTGTGTATCCATTGGTTGAAAAACTGGGCATTAAACTTACTCCTCTTCGTAAAATTGGTGCAGGTCTGTTTACTACCGGCTTAAGCTTTGTAGTAATTGCCTTAATTGAAAACAGTTTACAGCACGGCCATCAACCCTCAATGTGGTGGCAAATACTGGCTTTCATCATCCTTTCCTCGGGTGAGGTAATGGTTTCAATCACTGGTTTGGAATATGCGTATACCCAATCTCCTCCATCAATGAAAAGTACTATGACAGGCCTTTGGTACTTCACATATTCGGTTGGTACATTCTTTACAACACTTATCAATAAAAACATTTCTGAGCATGGTTTCTTTGCCCAGTTTGAAGGCGCCAAATATTACTGGTTGTTTGTAGGCATCATAATGGTTTTTGTGCTTATCTTCCTGTTTGTGAGCCCGCGCATAAAAGAGCGCAGCTTCCTGGTAGGTCATATTGGCGATGGTTTAGACATTAAGGGCGACAAAACGCAGGAAATTCATCCTGACAATCCCATAGTTTAGAAAAATTGTGTTGCTTTGCATACTTTTTTTTGAACACAGCGTTTACGAATAGTGCCCGACAGCATAGTAATAATCCCTACGTATAACGAAAAGGAAAACATTGAGCGAATGGTTCGCAAGGTGTTTTCCCTTCCGCATGATTTTCATATTCTGATAGTCGACGACGGTTCTCCAGACGGCACGCAGCAAATTGTAGAAGAACTGCAGACGGAGTATCCGGATAAACTTTTTATGGAGAAGCGCGCTGGCAAGCAAGGGTTAGGCACAGCATACATACATGGTTTTAAATGGAGTATAGCCCGGCTTTATGATTATATCTTCGAGATGGATGCCGACTTCTCGCACAACCCAAACGACTTACTAAAACTGCGCCAGGCATGTGTAGACGGTGCAGATGCTTCAATAGGTTCGCGCTATATAAAAGGTGTGAACGTAGTTAACTGGCCCATGAGCCGTGTGCTGATGAGTTATTTTGCTTCGGTATATGTGCGTACCATTACAGGTATAGATATACAGGATTTTACGGCTGGTTTTATGTGCTACAAGCGCAAGGTACTGGAAACCATCCGCCTTGATAAAATTAAGTTTGTTGGTTACGCGTTCCAGATAGAAATGAAATACACAGCCATTAAACATGGCTTTAAGCTAACTGAAGTTCCTATTATTTTCACTGACCGCACTGCCGGTGAATCCAAAATGTCCACCCGTATTTTCCGTGAGGCGTTCTTCGGTGTTATCCAAATGCGCATCAACAGCATTTTCAGGAAGTATCCGGAGGGATGAGAGTAGATGTAAGATATGAGACGTTAGATATGAGATATTCAGCTCAAATGCTCAAATTCTACAGATAGAATTAAAACGCCTCAAATCTCGTATCTCATTTCTCAAATCTTAATAAAAAAAGCTAATTTCGTTGGCAATGAACGAGCATCTCGACCCGTCCGGTGAACGCCTTACTCCTATTGAACGCGATATTGAAAAAGTATTGCGGCCACAGGCGTTTGAGGATTTCACTGGTCAGCATAAAATACTAACCAACCTTCGCATATTTGTTCAGGCGGCGCGCCTGCGCGGCGAAGCGCTGGATCATGTATTGCTGCATGGCCCACCGGGATTAGGTAAAACTACGCTTTCGCACATCATAGCCAACGAGATGGGCGTAGGTATCAAGATCACTTCTGGCCCTGTATTGGATAAACCCGGCGATCTGGCAGGATTACTTACAAACCTGGAGCCCGGCGATATTTTATTTATTGACGAGATACACCGCCTTAGTCCGCTGGTGGAAGAGTACCTGTACTCCGCCATGGAAGATTTTAAGATAGATATTATGCTGGAGAGCGGCCCTAACGCCCGTTCGGTGCAGATATCCCTTAATCCGTTTACATTGGTTGGCGCTACTACGCGCTCGGGTTTGCTTACTGCGCCATTGCGCGCAAGGTTTGGCATTAACGCCAGGCTCGAGTATTACGATGCTAAACTGCTTACCACAATTTTGCAACGCTCCTCCTCTATCCTCAAAACAGAGATTGACGAGCAAGGCGCTTATGAGATCGCCCGACGCAGCCGGGGCACGCCACGTATTGCCAACGCACTTTTACGCCGTACACGCGATTTCGCGCAAATTAAAGGCAACGGTAACATCGATACCGAGATTGCCCGCTATGCGCTTAATGCCCTTAATGTAGATGAGCATGGCTTGGACGAGATGGATAACAAAATACTGGCCACCATAATTGATAAATTCAAAGGCGGCCCTGTTGGCTTAAAAACCATCGCCACCGCCGTTGGAGAAGATGAAGGCACATTGGAAGAAGTTTATGAGCCATTCCTGATACAAGAGGGCTTTTTAATGCGTACCGCACGTGGCCGCGAGGTTACGGAGCTTGCTTACAAGCACCTCGGCCGCATGAAGCCGGGCACTAATCCATCTTTATTTTAGACTTTAGCAGAATATTGCCTGGAGATTTGTAACAATCTCCGAGAGTATGTTGCACTTGCCAAAATAATCCACCAAATTAAGGCATTGCAATTTGCTAACCATGAAATTCAAAACCATCCTGCTAAGCGCCTTTGCGCTTTTATGCGCTACTACTACCATGGCTCAATCAAAGCTGAAAGTTGTTGTGGCCGGTCTCTCGCATGATCATATCCACAACATTCTGAATGCTTACCGCAAAGGGCAGGTGGATATCATTGGTATTGCCGAACCTAATAAAAAGCTTTGGACAAAGTTCAGCAAGATCTATAATGTGCCGATGGACGTATTCGGGCCGGATTTGAAGACAATGCTGAGCGTGCGCAAACCCGATGCTGTGTTAGGCTACAACCCGGTTGCCCAACACGTTGATGTGGTAGAAATTTGTGCACCGCTGCACATACCTGTAATGGTAGAAAAGCCCTTAGCGGCCACCCTTAAACAAGCGCAAAGGATTGAAGCTCTTGCAAAGCAATACAACATCAAGGTGCTCACCAACTATGAGACTACCTGGTACGCTTCATACAAAGAAATATATGATAAGGTGAATGCCGACAGTGTAGGTGTTATCCGCAAAATGGTGGTACACGACGGTCACCCGGGTCCGCGCGAAATAGGTTGCAGCGAAGAGTTTTTAAGCTGGCTTACCGACCCTGTATTAAACGGCGCAGGAGCCTTGAACGATTTTGGTTGTTATGGTGCCGACCTGATGACCTGGCTAATGAAAGGCCAAAAGCCCGTGGCGGTAACCGCCATAGCGCGCCATTACAAACCGCAGGTTTACCCCAGGGTTGAAGACGATGCAACTATCCTGGTTGAATATCCAAATGCCACCGGACAGATAGAGGCTTCGTGGAACTGGCCATTCAACATTAAGGACATGGAGATATTTGGCAGTACGGGCTACATGCATGCTTTTGATGGCACCAACCTTCAAACACACTTCAAAGGCGGCAAAATTGCAACCCATCAATCGGCTCCATTAGCAGCCCCGGCCGATGACCCGCTGGTTTATCTTTCTGCAGTATTAAAAGGTGGCTTGGATGAAAGCCACGACCAGGCATCCCTACAATATAACATGATTGTGATGCAGATATTGGATGCTGCGAAACGGTCTATACAACAAGGTAAACGGATAGTATTGTAATGGGAATTTAGACTATTCCACGTTATTAAATGCATACCGGTAATTGGTATGCATTCAGCATGTCTTAAACCTTACTGTGTACTCATTTCACCTTCCGACAGTTATTAATCAACTATTTGGTTTTGGCTATGGCTGCGCTATATATGCACTGATAGTGTTAAGTCTGGCAACCTACGCATTACTTAAAAACAAAACATTTTGCCGCCTGTAATGTGTAATGTTAAATCAACTAAAGCAAAAATTATGAACAGAGTTGTCGGAATTGTACTAATCGTTATAGGAGCAGCCATGCTGATATGGACAGGTTTTTCTTATACCAAAAAAGAAAAAGTAATTGATGCAGGGCCAATACAAGTATCTGCCGATAAGCAGGAAACTGTTAACTGGCCACCTTATCTTGGCGGGGTGCTGTTGGTGGGCGGCATAGTGATAGTAGCTACGGCAAAAAAATAATGCTGCAAACAAAAAGTGCGGCCGTAATTGCCGCACTCCTTGTTTTTATTTTTAGTTATTATTTTTTGTACTTAGCATCGAACACCATACCCTTAAAGTTTCTATCCAGTTTTAAACCGAGATCGCGTAACTGATCGACAGATAACATCCTTGCTGAATTCAGCCGCTTACCATCTGTTGCTGTAACAGTAAGGCTGCCGGTGGTGATGTAGTTAAGCGCATTTTTAACGCAAGTCTCTTCCGCATCACCAAAGTCGTGCGTTACGTCGTCAATAGTGTTTATACCTGGGAATTTTGAAGATCCTGGTTCCATGCCTTTGTAAAAGTCGGCAGTATTGTTGGCATTACGGGTTTCAAACTCCGGAATATATAGCTGGTATTTATTGATCGGTATGGCGAAAAATCCAACCGGTTTACCATAAGTAGTCTCTCCAACGATTTTTACATCCATATAAGGCGAAAGGTTATTAATCAGCAATTCGCTTGCAGAAGCAGTGCTACCTGTTACTATAAAAACAACCTTACCAAGGTTAAGTGATGATTTACTTGTCTTATTAAAAAAGACTTTGTTATTCTCCGGTTTAAACTCCCCTGGATTAAAGGTATAACGGTAATATTTACTAAACACTTCCTTTAGCAAAGGATATTTATCAGCCTGCAGACCCTCATTAAAATAATAGGTATACATAGGCTTGTTATCGGCTGATACAGGTGCAATTTGATTAGCCAGGTACTCTGATGTTTCAATAGAACCTCCGCCATTGTAACGCAGATCAACAATCAAATCAGTTATACCCCAGTTTATAAAAGTGGCAAAAGCAGCATCTATTTTACTTTTTGCATTATCAATCCTTGTAAAACTGTTAAATACCATATACCCAACTTTTTTGTTTCCGGAATTGAGTATTTTAACTTTAAGTACAGGGTTAATATTAAAGTTTGACGAGTTAAGAGTTTTACTGAAAGCTCCGGTACCCGGACGATCGAGCGTAATGCTCATGCTGGTACTGTTACCATAAAAAGCATCAATAATGTTGTTAAAATCGTCCTTGTTATCTTGGTCAAAAGTGTTTCGGCCATTTAAACCGATGATCTTATCACCACGTTTTATACCTGCAATATCAGCCGGAGAATTTGGGTATACGTACTTTACATATAAAGCATCGTCAACTCCATAACGCGGCTCGAAACCGTAGCCACCGCCATTGCCAGAGAGCTCCTCAGAGACAGATCCATCGTCAATAAATGAATATTTAGCTTCGCCGGGAGATTGATTAAGACGTTCATACAAAGAGCCAGTCGCGTCCTTTGCAATTTGAGATATGGCATTTACCTCATCACTTAAAGCTTCCAGATCGGTACCGCCGGAGTAACTGCGCGGCCTAAATAACGAAGCCGACGGCAATTGATTGTTCCATAAATAATCTTCCTGAGCATACATGTATACAGAATCCCTCATTAGATCAAGCGCGGTATCTTTTTTTTCCTTTTTACAGGATGTGGCACTTAACAAAACAATAGGAATCGCAGCGGCGTAAAATATTTTTTTCATCCCCAAAATTTACTGGTTTTTATGCAATATAAAACTTTTTACTGTTTACTTCTCATTTAAAAACGATGCCGCGTCAAAGTAATCTATACCAGCAGCTTCTGCACAGCTTTCATCTGTGGCCGAAGCTCCAATCATCACCAAATCACGCCATTGCAAACCATGGTCGTTTATCAGTTGATTGATCACATCTGGCTCCGGCTTAGCACGTATTTCATCAGCAAAATAACATACGAGATAAGGTTCCAGCCCGTTCCATTCGGTTTGCTTTATTTTATTGAGCTGCGTTTGCGGATCACCATTTGTAACGATAAATATCTTTTTACGATCAACAACAATGTCTTGCAACAACGCGAGCATATTTTTGTAGAGGAGCAACTTTAACGGGAGTCTGGATGACGGTATCATGTCTTCTAAACGCTGACGGTATTTTTCGTCAACATTGAACTTTTCTTTCAGGGCATCAAACACAGCACTGTGCCCTCCCTCCTGCCATGCCTGGGTCATTACAGCTGTAATGGCTTTGGCATCCCACAATTCCGTGTACTCCAGCATGGAGGCAAAAAGGTAATACACCTGAAACATGTAATCCTTTTCAGGATAAAGTACATTATCCAGTTCAAATATAAAGGCGCTTTTACGCGTGTCTATATCACTATATACCATCAGGAAACATTAGGGTGATGTTAAACTCCTCAAAAAGCTGCCGGGCAGGTTGCAATTGCTCTGCTTCTTCACTTTTTAAAGGGTAAACGGTTTGTATATCATTATCCAGGCACAGCGTAAGCATCTGGTGCGCATAGCTGGGTTCAGCAGGATTAGGGAGGCGTATCATTTTGCCGGCTTTAACCATAAATTCTGGCAGGTCCTGGTAGTCGCCAAGTAATACCTGTTCGCCGTTTAGCGCATTCTTGAATTGGTAAGCCAGGGCTGATGTAGCGTCTGTAATAAGGGTAATGGGCATAAAATTAATCTTGTATCAAGCCGTCTTTCATAATCACCTTACGGTCCGAAAGGGCTGCCAGGTCTTCGTTATGCGTCACAATAACAAAGGTTTGATTAAACTCGTTGCGCAGCCTTACAAAAAGCTCATGCAACTCGCGAGCGTTTGCTGAGTCAAGGTTGCCTGACGGTTCATCAGCAAAAATCAGGGCCGGATTATTTATAAGTGCACGGCATACGGCTACACGTTGCTGCTCCCCGCCGGACAGTTGCGCTGGCTTATGTTGTGCGCGGTCTGCAAGACCAAGCCGGCCAAGCAGCTCTGTGGCCCTATGCTCTGCATCCTTGCGCGATGCACCGGCAATAAACGCGGGGATACATACATTTTCCAGCGCGCTGAATTCGGCCAGCAAATGATGGAACTGAAAAATGAAGCCAATCTGCTTGTTGCGAAAATCGCTAAGCTGACTGCTACTCATGCGACTGATCTCCGCATTATTGATAAATATCTTACCAGAATCGGGCCGGTCAAGCGTACCAACTATATTAAGCAAGGTACTTTTGCCTGCGCCGGATGCACCCAGGATGCTCACTATTTCGCCCTGCTTAACCTCAAGGTCTACCCCTTTCAGTATCTGCAGCTGGCCATATTTTTTATGAATAGATTGTGCTTTAAGCATACGGCAAATGTAACTAATACCCTTTACAGTTAAACCCGGCAAGCATAAAAGTGTTGCGAAATAAAGTGCAATGTCATTACAAGGTAAACGGGCGTAAAGAAAACGCAATTCGGCAATTTGAATTACCATTTAAGGCAAAAAAGTGTAGCTTTACCGCAAATACTTAAAAAGACATGAACATTCACGAATATCAGGGTAAAGCTATTTTAAAGAGCTTTGGTGTAAGAGTTCAGGAAGGCATACTTGCCGAAACCGTTGATCAGGCTGTTGAGGCCGCAAAAAAATTAAAGGAAGATTATAACTCTGACTGGGTTGTAGTAAAGGCCCAGATACATGCAGGCGGCCGCGGTAAAGGCGGTGGCGTAAAGCTGGCTAAAAACCTTGAAGATGTGAAAGAGAAAGCTGGTGCAATTTTAGGCATGCAACTGGTTACTCCGCAAACCGGCCCTGAGGGTAAAAAAGTACATAAAGTACTGGTTGCACAGGATGTTTACTACCCTGGCGAAAGTGAAACTAAAGAATTTTATGTAAGCGTGTTGCTTGACCGCGCTAAAGGCCGCAACATTATCATGTACTCTACCGAAGGTGGTATGGACATAGAAGCTGTTGCTGAGCACACCCCGGATAAAATCTTTAAAGAAGAAATTGATCCTAAAGTTGGTTTGCAAGGCTTCCAGGCCCGTAAAATTGCTTTTAACCTTGGCCTATCAGGCGATGCGTTTAAAGACATGACCAAGTTTATTGCTGCATTATATAAAGCTTACGAAGGTACCGATTCATCGTTATTTGAAATTAACCCGGTACTTAAAACATCAGATAATAAAATTTTAGCGGTTGATGCCAAGGTAAACCTTGATGACAACGCGTTGTACCGTCATGCTGACTACGCTGCCCTTCGTGACGTTAACGAGGAAGACCCTACAGAGGTTGAGGCTGGCAAATCAAACCTTAACTATGTTAAGCTTGATGGTAACGTTGGTTGTATGGTAAACGGCGCCGGATTGGCAATGGCTACTATGGACATTATTAAACTTGCCGGTGGCGAGCCTGCCAACTTCCTTGACGTGGGTGGTACTGCCAATGCTCAAACCGTGAAAGCTGGCTTTAATATCATCCTTAAAGACCCTAACGTAAAAGCTATCCTCATCAACATTTTTGGTGGTATAGTGCGTTGCGACCGTGTTGCCCAGGGTGTTATTGATGCTTACAACGAAATAGGCAACATTCCGGTTCCAATTATTGTTCGTCTGCAAGGCACTAACGCTGCTGAAGCGAAGGAACTGATTGACAATTCAGGACTTAAAGTTTTCTCAGCTATCCTGTTAAAAGAAGCCGCAGAAAAGGTAAAAGAAGTATTAGCTCAGTAATAATCACCAATCACAACAATATCTACCGGCGCTGCAAGGCGCCTTTTTTGTTTAAAAATATTTGCACCGCGCGCTGTTAACTAAAAAAGCCTGCAACAATAGTCGCAGGCTTTCATCCTTCACAAGTAGATATATTAAGCGGTTACAGTTAGCGTAGAACCATCAATGGCAATGTTATACTTCTTTAAAGCCGTAGTTGCAGGGCCCATCAACACCGAACCTGTGTTGCTAAACTGGCTGCCGTGGTTGGGGCAAATAAAGCGCGCCTGTTGTGTATTGTAGTTAATAGAAGTACCCTGGTGAGTACAAGCTACCTGCACCGCTGTAAATGAACTTACAGAATTGCCGGCCGCAAGCCTTACAAGTATAACGCCGCTCGCTACTTTTGATTGACCTATTGATGTCAATTCGCTACCCAGGTTGACGGTCATCAGGGGTTTGTCACCGCCATTGTTATTATTGTTATCGTCATCTGGCGTTGGGTCATCAACCTTTGAGCCGCATGATGCAAAGGCACAGCCGGTGCATACTGCTACCACGCCAATACCTAATTTTGATAAAAATTCGCTACGTTCCATAATATTGCTGTTTAGTGTTAATAATTGCTGGTTTTGTCTTTTTTATGTTTCGGGCCGAGGTCAAACATTCTGGATATGGTAAAGCCGAAACGATACTGGCCTTTACCCCATGAGGATTGCGTATCGCTCAGGTAATTCATTTCTGATATGGCTTTGGCATTGGTAAAATCGAGGGTGAATACGTGACCACCGGTTTCAATCTCGATGCCTACAGCCAGTGGGTCGTAGAATTGTGGGTCGCGGCTATCGCTGCGGAAGGATGAGAACGAATGCGAGTAATCAACCACAATACCGAACCTCTTGGTAAGCTTGTACCTGGCTGCGGCAGACAGGGCGAAAAAGCTACGCTCATTACCCTGTATGTACGGAAACGGCAAATTGTTACGTACAAATGTTGGGGATACCTGCAGCGATAATCTCGACGAGAATTTGCGGGCAATGATAGCTTGAGCTACATAGTTTAAGCGGTTGGCATAATCATCGAAAACATTAGTTGTTACGCTGTAAGGCTTTAACCCGGCTTTGGCTTGTATGGCCAACGCAAAGGGCATGCTATTGTCTGTGGTTTGATGCAGAATGGCATATTTACCACCCAACTCTAACAACTGCTCGTATTTGCTGCGACCAAACAAAATATCAAAGTTGTCAGTAAGGCCATACTCAAAGCCGATGTAGATATCGCTTGAGTTATCCAATCCAAAAAGCGTAGAGCCTCCGCCGTCGTCACCGCCGATATCGCCAAAACGGTGTATCACCATAAAGTCGAGGTTGTTCTTTTTAACTGTTTCGGTAGTTTGGGAAAAGATGAGCCTTGGTGCTTTAAAGGTCGCGGTAACCGTTTCGGGCGTCTCTTCCTTTGTTAAAGTTGCCATTACGTCCTCGGTGCGGGCCGTATCTGTTTGCGCTTTCAGCGAGGAACCGGCAAACATGAGAGCAAGCAGGATACATGTTTTTTTCATAATCATTTGCGGGGTTATGGTTATTTATAAGGTGTGAAACTTGCGTTGATGTTAACCTTTATGGTTTCGGCAATTTTTTGAAATACCAGCTTGGGTATCTCGATATTATGATCGGCGCAGCGCACCATAAACTCCGATTGCATGCTTACTGCACCGTTATTTACTATGAGCGTACCTTTAATGGTTCGGTTTTGCTTAACGCCATGCACATCCATTGAGCCGGTAGCACTTACAGGGTAGGTGCCGTTCTTGGTAAGGTCCACCTTTTCGTTGACATTGCCCCTGAATGTGGCATTCGGATACTTATCGCTCTCCATATAGTTCTCATTGAAATGCTCCTGCATCAGAGATTTACGGAACTTGAAGGTGCGTATTGGCACATCAAATGCCAGCTCCCCCGTACTCGCGTTATACACTGCTTTGCCTGTGCTTGTACTGGCCTCAATGTCTTCAAGAGGGGCTTTGGAGTAAATGGTTACCACCGCATTTTTGCTAACATAGAGCGTAGAAGGGCCTGTCTGACCAAGCATACCGCTTGTCAGGGCAATTAAAAACAGTAAATATTTCATGCTATTTTATTTTTTCATGGGCTGATGTTCCATGTAATACCAGCGGCAATTCCCGCTGTTTTTAGTCGTACTTCGCTGTATCCTATATCTGTAAGGGGCATTTTTATAAATGGCTGTACCATAACGCCGACTTTAGAATTCAACTGCCGCTGATAGGTAGCCTGCAGGTTAAGCACTCCGAATATATGCCTGTTCTGGTTAGACACACTATATGATGCTGGACCGCCATAATCACCCGGGTAACTGAACGTATATTTTTCATTCAGCATAAACCATGATGACAGGCCTGTACCGATGCTGATGCTGTTGCGTTGCTTGCTATATACCCGATAATCAACGTTCAGCGGTATGTCCAATACACGGCAATCAGCAAATACATTATCGGGGTTAACATTGAACTGATAACGGGTATGATAATTTTTAAAGCTAGTGTTATACGGCGCGTAAGCATACATGGCACCAGTACTTACCGTCCACTTATTGCCCAACTTCACCGTCATCAACACCCCTGCGTTGGCGCCTACCTTGGCGTCGCCGAAAGAGCCTACACCGTTTACGTTTGGAGAACCAACTATGCTTAATGCAAATACCGGCCTTCCTTTTAATCCTTTAACGGGCTCATTTTTTACTGAACTTTCAGCAGGCTTAGTTGCTTGCTCCTGCTCTCTATGATCCGGTGCTGCAACCGCTGCTATTACATTATTTCCTGCCGAAACGGTGTCTATAACTGGCTTAGTTGTAACAGCCGGTTGCGTGGTTGATGTGTTTGTGCCGCCCACGGCAAGCATATTGCCCTTACTTGCAGTATCTAATGAAGATATGGATGCCGGACCAGGATAGGCCTTTTCCCGGCCTATCCCTTGTGTAGTAGCCCCCTTAGTGGGTCCGGCAATCACATCTCCCCCGAAATGATTACTTTTTGATTGCGTGCCTTCATTGCCCTGCTGCAGCCGGCCTTTCGGCTTTTGAACATGGTTAACGGCTTGTTTTTCGCCAGCTTGCTTAGGGGCTGGTATTAACCACCATATAAATGCAGCTACCAGCAGTACCGCGGCCACACCGCTAAACGCCCGTACCCAGAATATTACCGGACGTTTACCGCTACCGTCGAGCATTTCCTCCATACGCTCCCAGTCCTCCTCACGGTAGGTAATATGCTCGTCTTGCGGTTGCATGGCATTCTTAAAGTAATCATCAAGCTCTTTATCGCTCTCTCGTTTCATTTACCACAAATTTTTGGTAATAAACTGGTGGTTTATGTATGTTCCGTTTATTGCTACCACCGGTGTAAATGCTGTATTGCTGCCAAGCCCTCCCCTTGTATCCTTATTGGCCTGCTCTATCATATATCTTAATTTCTGGCGCGCCTTGTGCAGGTTTGATTTTGAAGTACCTTCTGATATTTGCAACATACCGGCAATCTCGTCATGACTGTATCCCTCTATCGCAAACAGGTTAAAAACCATGCGGTAGGCATGCGGCAGCCTTTGTATCATCCCTAACAAATCGTTATAATGCAACTTATGATCCGGCAAACCACCAACACTCACATGCTCTGCATGCTCAAGGTCTTCAGATTTTACCATCCTTAAGGTCGACCGGTAGTGATCTATAGCCGTGTTGCTCATGATCTTGCCTATCCAAATTTTAAACGGCCGCTGGTTATCAAACTTAGAGAGGTTTTTAAAAACCTTTAAAAAACCCTGGTTCATTACCTCTGCGGCTTCGTCCCTATCGGCGCAATAACGCAAGCAAATAGCCATGGCATAGGCATAGTACTGCTTATACAGTTGCTTTTGGCAACTGCGATCATCCTTTAAACAACCACTTATAAGCTTAGTTAGTTTATCTTCGGTCATACGCCAATACCTTCTGGTAAACTTTATGCTATTACTTACATTATATCCGTCTGTAATCAATAGCAAATACGCCCCGTTGATAAACGGGGTTGCCTGCGCGCAAAAAGTTTTTGCAAATAAAATATAATGAATTGATTTACAGGCCTAAAATTATCAATCTTAAGCCTGTAAATTTAGAGAGGAGACTTAAATATCAGAGTAGTCGGCAGGATAAAGGAAGATGATATCCGAATGTGATACGTTGTTGCGGTATTCTTCCTTGGCAGAAAGCGTTTTCCAGGTGGCATCGCTGCCAAAGGCTTCCCAATGTTTGTCGCGGTCGGCCTTGTTGTTAAAGGTGGTCATGTACATGAGGTTTGGCATGTGGCTGCCTGCAATTACATGCGCATAAAACACTGCATTGAAATTAAGCCTTTTGAATATGCCTATCTCATCGCCACGGTTAAACATATCCACCTTATTGATGTGGTAGTTCTCAGTAGCGCTTTCATAACTACGCAGTTCATACACGCGCTCTGCTTTTGGCGATGTAAGTGAAGGCGCTACAATAAATGGCATGTTAGGGAATGCGCTCAATAATATTACTTCCATACGGGTGTATGGCGGTTTATTAAATGTGGCCTTCTCATAAGCTGCTGCATCGGCGGTGTACTGCTTATCAGCCGACAACTTACTTGTAAGCATATCCGCCTGCTCAAGGTTTTTTATAGGAAGCAGCACATAAATGCGCCTGTCGGCAGTGTCTTGCTCCAAAGTACTGAAAACGCCTACTTGCTTAATACCAGCCCGGTGCATAGCAGGCACGAAGGCTTTGCCAAGATAATCGTTAAGCATGGCACGCTGCTCGGGCGTTTTATAATGATAAACAGATAATTTATAATATACATCCTTGGCGTTGGCAGCTGCGGCCGCAAAAAAGGATAACATGAGGGCAAAGCCGGCGAGCAATAATTTACGCATAGATTTCATTGTGGTGATCATTAACTAAACTACTGCGACTTTAAAGGGCTTAATATCCACGTTTTCCCATACTTGCTGAGTAACGTACGGTTCGTTCTGCTGCCAGGCAGTAAGCTGCTCCTCAGTCTCAAACTGCAGTATCATTACTGACCCGATTGGATTACCCTCCTCGTTCAGCATGGCACCGCCAACAACAAAATTGCCGGAAGCTTTCATCTCCATTATGTTATCAATATGATGCGGACGCACGTCCATTCGACGTTTTAAAGCGTCGGTATCGGTAAAATCGTAGGCGGTTATTAAATATTGGTTCATAGTATTTTAGTGTTTATAGTTTGCAACAGAGGTGGCAAGTTACAAACAACACCCTTAAAAAATATGACATCATCAAAATGTGACAAAAAGAAATTTATGTTAAAAAAATTAAATGTAATTTTTACATTTGTAATCTATTTATAACCTCTTATGATACCTGATCTGCATAAAGAATTTGAGAATTACTTTAGTAAAAAAGCTGAGTTTGAGTTTTTTTCACCCGGTCGAGTAAATCTGATCGGTGAACATATTGACTATAATGGTGGTCTGGTAATGCCTTGCGCTATTACCTTTGGCACTTTTTTGCTTATCGCTCCCAACAACGATAATGTATTACGTTTTAAAAGCCTAAACTTTGAAGAGACAGCTGAAAAAGACTTGTCGGCACCAATGGTAAAAGATGGCGAAGGCTGGTACAATTACCCATTTGGCGTATTTGAGCGTTTTGCTACCGGTGGTTATGAACTGCAGGGTTATGATATGCTTTTTTTTGGCAATATTCCCATCGGATCCGGTTTATCATCTTCAGCTTCTATAGAGGTGGTTACGGCCTTCGCTCTTAACAGTATTTTAAACGGCAGCTATAGCAAACTGGATCTTGTAAAATTGTCTAAGTTTGTTGAAAATAATTTTATAGGCGTTAACTCTGGCATTATGGATCAGTTTGCTGTAGCCTTTGGTGAAAAAGATAAAGCGCTGATGCTTAATTGCGACACGCTTGAATATACCGCTGTTGACAGTAACCTGGGCGAATATGTGCTAGCTATCATTAACACCAATAAACCGCGCAAACTGGCAGAATCAAAATATAATGAGCGTGTACAAGAATGCCAGTCGGCACTAACTGCATTACAAGCGGAGCTGGATATCAATTACCTGTGCGACATTGATACCGATACCTTTAATCAATACAAACACCTGATAACTGATCCCGTTGTTGTGAAGCGTGCCACGCACGTAATTGAAGAGAATGATCGTGTTAAGAAGGCAGCCGAAGTATTAGCGGCGAATGACCTGCATGCTTTTGGCAAACTGATGTACGCCTCTCATGATTCGCTGCGCGACTTGTATGAAGTGAGCGGTAAAGAACTGGATGCCGTAGTAGAGTACAGCAAAACAAACCCTGAGGTTGTCGGTGCAAGAATGACAGGCGCCGGCTTTGGCGGTTGCGCAATAGCATTGGTAAAACAGGACAATTTTGATACTTTTACCGCCGAACTTACGGCCTACTATACCGGCAAGATCGGCTATGCACCATCTATCTACAGTTCACTGATAGGTGATGGTGTAGGTGTGCTCGAGATGGCCTGAGCAAGGCCTTCATACTTACTATATGCGCAAACTTAAGCTTGATGAGCTGAACCGGGCAACCGTTGATGAATTTAAGGCACAGGAAAAACTACCCGTAACAGTGGTGCTTGACAATGTGCGCAGCATGCACAACATCGGTTCAATATTTCGCACATCGGATGGTTTTGCAGTTGAACAGGTAATACTTTGCGGCATCAGCGCCTGCCCTCCTCATCGCGAGATAGAAAAAACGGCACTCGGCGCAACCCAATCCGTTAACTGGACATACTTTGCTACGGCCGATGAGGCCGTAGCGCATTTACGCGAGGATGGCTACCAGATAGTTGCTATTGAGCAAGCCGAAAACAGCGTGATGCTGAATACTTTTACTCCGCAGCCTGATGAGAAATATGCTTTGTTTTTTGGAAACGAGGTTAATGGCGTAAGCGACGAGGTAATGCAGCAGATTGACACCTGTATAGAAATTCCGCAGTTTGGCACCAAACATTCCTTTAACATCGTGGTATCGGCAGGTATAGTATTATGGGACTTTTTCAGCAAGTTGAAAGGGTAACCTTATAAAACTCTTACATGCCAAAGGCTCATTTATAAGACCTTTGCTCCTCTTAAGCTGTTTTAACTAAGGAACCTCTAAGCTGCGCAGCTATTACAGTCACAACCTTTTTACCAACGGACCCTATCTGCTGTTGTAAAAAGATGAAAAGTCCATTTATCGGTAAATGGGAGTTTAATATCTTCACTCAATCAATTATTTACATACTAATTTTATATGATGAAGAAACTCTACCTGATAATGGCGGTAGCGCTATTACCGATATTTGCCTCGGCACAAAAAAAGTTATCTACTGAAACTGCTGCTCAAAAAGAAAAACGCATGGCCTGGTGGCAGCATGACCGCTTTGGCATGTTTATACACTGGGGATTATACGCCTTGCCAGCACGGCACGAGTGGGTGAAGCAACATGAAAAGATCGACAATAAGGCCTATCAGATATATTTTGACATCTTTAATCCCGATCTGTATAACCCAAAGCTCTGGGCGAAAAAAGCTAAGGCTGCCGGCATGAAATATGCCGTGCTTACCACCAAGCACCATGAGGGCTTTTGCTTGTTCGACAGTAAGTATACCTACTATAAGTCTATGAACACGCCGGCGCACCGCGACCTGGTGAAGGAATATGTAGATGCGTTCCGTGCAGAAGGTATTAAGATTGGTTTTTATTATTCGCTTATCGACTGGCATCACCCGGATTTTCCCATTGACATTTATCACCCGCAAAAGCCGCAGAATGATAGTGACACTGCTTATGCAAGGCTTAACAAAGGTCGCGATATGGCCAAATACCGCCAGTACCTGCGCAATCAAATCACGGAATTACTTACCAATTACGGCAAAATAGATATTCTCTGGCTCGACTTTTCATACCCTGGCAACAACGGGCATGGTAAAGGTCATGACGATTGGGACGCTGCCAACTTGCTTAAGATGATACGCAAATTGCAGCCCGGTATCATTGTGGATAATCGTTTAGACCTGAACGATTATAGCGATGGTTACGACTTTGAAACGCCTGAACAGGTAGGTCCGGAAGAACTGCTGAAATTCCGGGGTAAGACTTGGGAAACCTGCCAGACTTTCTCCGGCTCATGGGGATACCATCGCGATGAAAACAGCTGGAAAACCCAACGCCAACTGCTCGACCTGCTGATTACCTCTACTGCCAACGGCGGCAACCTCATACTAAACGTTGGCCCCACCGCTCGCGGAGAGTTTGATTACCGCGCTAACAACGCGCTTGACAGTATAGCCAAATGGATGCATGTACATGACAAATCCATCTACGGCTGTACTTACGCGCCTGATGCATTTAAAGCGCCAGAAAATACCCGCCTTACCTATAACGCCGCTGCCAAACGACTTTACGTACACCTGTTTAAATATAACGATGGCAAATACAAACTGGCGGGTTTTAAAAACAAGGTGAAGTATGCCCAGTTTCTGAATGATAATTCGGAAATTAAGATTGACTGGAACGATGGCGGCAGCGATGATTTGGTTATAGAACTACCCAAAAACAAGCCACCTTATGAGATTCCGGTTGTGGAGTTGATATTGAGGTAAATTTTTAATCGTTTCACTGTCGCCCCCACCTGAATCCTTTTCAAAGGGCAGTACCCTTGATAAAGGCAGATTTTGTAGTATGCTAAATGCTCCCCTTTGGAAAGGATTTAGGTGGGGTCATAAAGCTTTCAAAAGAAGTGCATGTTTCCCTTTATACGCTAACGGAACCAAAATGACATTTATTCCTTTACTTTTTCCAGCAATATTTCCGGCTCGTTAGTAGTGAGGTAATCAACCCCGGCTTTCAAATAAATATCCATCTTTTGCGGATCGTTAACGGTCCAAATGTTAGTGGTAATCTTATTCTTTTTAGCTTCGGCAATTATACTGATGTCTTTGTCAATCAACTTTTCGTTATAGTCAAATCCCCACATTTTGTCGGCTTTCAGCTCTGCAGGAGTTTTATCACCGTTTAGGTAAGCCACCTTAGCAAACGGGTCAAGCTCAATAATTTTTTTACAGATGTTGTAATCAAAGCTGATGTACACCATCCAGCCCTGGCTTTGGTGTTTACGGATAATCTGCATACAGGTTTGCGCCAGTTGCTCGCCCCGCTCTTTCCCTAAACCGGAAGGCTTAAGTTCTAACACCAGGTAAGTGCCGTTCTGTTTCATTACTTCGGTAAGGTAGTCTTCAAACAGAGGCACATGATCACCATTCTTCAGCTCGATGGCAGTAAGCTCAGCAACGGGTGTTTCTTCTATCTTCTTTCCGCCGATGTTGTCATCGTGAGATAATACAGGCACGCCGTCTTTTGAAAGCCACACATCAAATTCCGAACCTTCACAACCTATCTTAATAGCATCTCTAAGCGAAGTAAGTGAGTTCTGGCTACCATTGTGATTCTTCCACGCGCCCCGGTGAGCAATTACACCGTTGCGTTTAAAATCATCCTTAACTAATGTGAACTCTTGCTCAGTACCATTGGCATTTATAGTGATACCATATTTAAATATATTCGCCTTAACCGAGACACCAGCCTTCGCTTTATAAGTGAGCTCTCCTTTTTTATTAATAGCAAACAAGCCCGAGGTGTCTTTTACCAGCTTTACGTTTTTCGCTACTTCATTTTCATTATACACCGTCGCAATCAATTTGCTTTTTGGATTCGCTATAAGCCTGTAATTATCTAAATGAATATCCTGACCAAATACCGATCCTCCTGCAACCACAGCTACAGCAACAATAAAACCTTTCTTCATAAAATCAGACATGCCCATAACAATTAATTTGAGGTCAAATATGCGGTTTTCTGTCTTACCAAAAGTTAAGTTGACGTAAACACCGCGCTGACGGTCGTAACAATGCTGTTAAATAGAAAAGCCGGACACCCAAGTGTCCGGCATTCTGATTTTATAAGCTGTGAGCAACTATTCACTGCTCTCTGTTCACTATTTACCAATTAATAGGCTTGCTCAAACTGGTTTACACCATCTTTAGCTTCAAGGATGGAGTGCCCCATCAGGAATTCATCTACCTTACGGGCAGCTTCACGACCCTCTGAAATAGCCCAAACTACCAGCGACTGTCCGCGGCGCATATCACCGGCAGCAAACACCTTACCCACATTGGTGCGGTAAACGCCTTCAGTTGCTTTAACATTTTTGCGATCATCCAGCTCAACGCCTAAATTTTCAAGAGCGCCTTCGAACTGAGGATTTAGGAAACCCATAGCCAGGAACACGCGCTGGCACGGCATTTCGCGCTCGCTGCCTTCCACTTCTTTAAACTTAACCGGGCGACCTAAAAAGTCTACTTCCCATTCAAGGTCAACTACTTTTACGGCACGCAGGTTGCCATCTTCGTCACCTAAAAATTCTTTAGTACTGATGCTCCAGTAACGGTCGCAGCCTTCCTCGTGCGAGGTAGTAGTTTTCAATACAGCCGGACCAGGGAAACTTGGCCACGGCATGCTATCCGGGCGGCTGTCGGCAGGTTTAAACATCAGCTCAAACTGCTTGATGGAGCGTGCTCCCTGGCGGTTAGACGTACCTACGCAGTCAGATCCGGTATCACCGCCACCAATTACAATTACGTCCTTGTCGGTCGCCAGTATATCTTCTGCAGTAAACTGACTATTGCCTACACGTTTGTTCTGCTGTTTCAGAAAATCCATAGCAAAGTGGATGCCTTTGAAATGGCGGCCAGGGATATTCAAATCACGCGGAATAGTTGAACCTCCCGCCAAAACCACGGCATCGTTATTACGCACCAATTCATCAGCGCCTACATCCTTGCCTACTTCGGTACTACATTTAAATACAACGCCGTCTTCCTCCATCACTTTTACACGGCGATCAATCACCCATTTCTCCAATTTAAAATCGGGAATACCGTAACGTAACAAACCACCCGGGCGGTCGTCGCGCTCATAAACAGTAACGCTGTGGCCGGCTTTGGTGAGTTGTGCAGCGGCAGCCAGGCCCGCAGGGCCAGAGCCTACCACGGCAACCTTTTTGCCGGTTTTAGCCAGCGGCGCCGTTGGCTTAACTAAGCCTTGCTGATAGGCAATTTCTATGATATGCTTTTCAATTTCCTCAATGGCTACTGCCGGTTTATTGATTCCCAGCACGCAGGCCGACTCGCACGGAGCAGGGCAAATACGACCGGTAAACTCCGGAAAATTATTGGTTGATGACAAGATGCGGTAAGCCTCATGCCAGTTTTTACGATACACGGCATCATTAAACTCAGGGATGATGTTGCCCAGCGGGCAGCCCGAATGGCAAAACGGTATACCGCAGTTCATGCAGCGTGCCGATTGCTGGTTAAGCTTTTCCTCGCTATATAAACCTACAAACTCATTATAATTTTTAACGCGTTCGGTAACGGGTACTTTAGCGGGAAGCTCTCTGTTAAATTCCTGAAATCCTGTTGGTTTTCCCATAAAAATTATGCTGTAGTTTGGTATTCTAATTTTTCAATAACTTTTTTGTACTCTCTCGGATAAACCTTCACAAAACGTGTCGATACCTCGTTCCAGTTATCGAGCAGGCCTTGTGCCAACTGACTGCCGGTAAGCTGTATATGCTTACGCAGCAAGGTAAGTATATCCTCTTCGTCTTTCACTGATAGTGGGTCAAGGTCAACCATTTCTGTGTTGCAGTTTTCGGCAAAATTGCCGTCCGCATCATACACCCAGGCAATACCACCGCTCATGCCCGCTGCAAAGTTACGGCCTGTTTTACCAAGGATAAGTGCGCGGCCACCGGTCATATACTCGCAACCGTGGTCGCCTGTACCTTCCACTACTGTAGTAGCGCCGGAGTTTCGCACTGCGAAACGCTCACCAGCCATCCCACGAACGAACAGCTCGCCTGAAGTAGCGCCGTAAAGAGCAACGTTACCAATGATGATATTTTCTGACGGATTAAATGTGGCGTTTGCAGCCGGATAAATGGCCAGTTGCGCACCAGACAGGCCTTTGCCTACATAGTCGTTTGCTTCGCCCTCCAGCTCAAAACTTACGCCCTTGGTAGCAAATGCTCCGAAACTTTGCCCGGCTGAACCTTTAAATTTAAAGTTGATTGTATTGGCCGGTAAACCTTCTGATCCGTAACGTTTGGATATCTCGTTAGAGAGTACGGTACCGATAGTACGGTCAACGTTTACAGCATTAAAGCTGGCATATACCGGAGTTTTATCCTCCAAAGCTGGTTTGGCTGCTTCCAGCAGTTTCCAGTCGAGAATGTTCGCCATGCCATGATCCTGACCCTCGCTGTTGTACAATGTAGCGCCTTTAGCATTGGTTACCGGGTGTAATACACCTGACAGGTCGACTGTTTTAGCTTTCCAGCTCTTGATGTTGTCTTTCACCTTCAGGAACTGTACGCGGCCCACCATTTCATTAATAGTACGGAAGCCGAGTTCAGCCATTATCTCGCGCAACTCCTGTACGAGGAATTGGAACAAGTTAACTACGTGTGCAGGGTCGCCGCTGAATAGCTTGCGTAATTCAGGGTCTTGCGTGGCAACGCCTACCGGGCAAGTATTCAGGTGGCATTTACGCATCATGATACAGCCGCCAGCTACCAGCGCCGCAGTGGCAACGCCCCACTCTTCGGCACCTAACAAGGTAGCAATGGCAATATCGCGGCCGGTTTTTAACTGACCGTCTGTTTGCAGCACAACGCGGCTGCGTAGTTTGTTGCGCACCAATGTCTGGTGCGCTTCGCTCAAGCCTAATTCCCAGGGCAGGCCAGCGTGTTTTATAGAGCTGATAGGTGATGCACCTGTACCGCCGTCGTAACCGGCAATCAGGATAACATCGGCGTGGGCTTTGGCCACACCCGCAGCAATGGTACCAACACCTGCTTTTGACACCAGCTTAACGTTGATGCGTGCAGCGCGGTTGGCATTTTTAAGGTCAAATATCAGCTGTGCTAAGTCTTCAATAGAATAAATATCGTGGTGTGGTGGTGGCGATATCAAACCAACACCCGGTGTAGAGTGACGGGTTTTGGCAATCCATTCGTCCACCTTGTGACCCGGTAACTGGCCACCCTCGCCCGGTTTAGCACCTTGTGCCATTTTGATTTGCAATTCGTCGGCATTGGTAAGGTAATTTGATGTTACCCCGAAACGAGCCGATGCTACTTGCTTGATAGCAGAACGCATAGAGTCGCCATTTGGCAAGCGCTCATAACGCAGTTCATCCTCGCCACCTTCGCCCGTATTGCTTTTACCACCTATGCGGTTCATGGCAATGGCTAACGTGCTATGCGCCTCGTGTGAGATGGAACCGAACGACATAGCACCGGTTGCAAAACGCTTCAGGATGCTTTCCGCAGATTCTACCTCATCAATGCTGATTGGTTCGCGGTGATGCGCAAAATCGAACAGACCACGTAATGTATAGTGCTTCTCTCCCTGCTCGTTAATCAGCTTGGAGTAGTTTTTATAAACTTCGTAATTGTTGGTACGTGTAGCGTGCTGCAGTAAGTGTACCGTTTGTGGATTAAACAAGTGTGCTTCGCCACGGCGTTTCCACTGGTAAATACCACCCTCAGGCAGCAAGTGCGCCTCGTCGGTCTTTTTGGTGAAACCTGCACGGTGCTTGGTTAATGATTCGCGGGCAATCTCATCCAAACCTAAACCGCCGATACGGCTTACTGCACCGCAGAAGTAACGGTCGACAACTTCCTTGTTGATACCCAATATTTCAAATACCTGTGAGCCGTGGTATGACTGCAAGGTAGATATACCCATTTTTGAGAATATCTTGAGCAAGCCATCGTTTACAGATTTCACATAGTTTTTTTGCAGTTGCTTTAGATCAAGGCTGGTCTCTATGTCGCCATTTTCTTTAATGGTTTCAATTGTTGACAGTGCCAGGTAAGGGTTGATAGCCGTAGCACCGAAAGCAAGCAAGCAGGCAAAGTGGTGTACTTCCCAAACATCGCCACTCTCTACCACTATACCCACATCTCCACGGCGACCTTTTTTGATCAAGTGGTGATGTACTGCTGATACCGCTAACAAAGATGGGATTGGCGCATGCTCTGAGTCAACCGCACGGTCTGACAGGATCAATACCTCAAAGCCATCATCTACGGCGTCATCAGCATAGCGGCATAAGCGCGCCAGGCCTTTTTCTAACGAACCAGGCTGACCGTCCGCCTTAAAATAAGTTTGCAGCGTCTTAGCGTGGAACAAGCCGGTATCAATACTTCTCAGTTTTTCCAGTTGATGATTCTTTAATATCGGATGCTTAAGCATTACGCAATGGCAATGCATCTTATCCTCATCAAGCAGGTTACCGTTGTTGCCTATAAAGGTGGCTAAACTCATCACCAAACGCTCGCGAATCGGGTCGATCGGCGGGTTAGTTACCTGGGCAAAAAATTGCTTGAAGTAGCTGCTGAGATGCTGAGGTTTGTCTGACAGGATTGCCAGCGGCACGTCAGTACCCATTGATCCTATAGGCTCTTTTCCATCCAAAGCCATGGCCTTGATGATGGTATCAATATCTTCTCTTGAATAACCGAATACCTGCTGATAACGGTAAACAGAATCAGCACTCAATGAGGCAAACGCCAACCGAGGCTCAGTCAGTTCATTCAGGCGTATTTTATAATTCTCTAACCAGCGGCCATAAGGCTGGCGCGATGCCACCTGGTGTTTAATTTCTTCATCGGTGATGATCTTACCGTGCTCGGTATCAATCAAAAGCATTTTACCCGGCTGCAGGCGGCCTTTCTTTACAATAGTGCTTTCATCAACCACCAATACGCCAGCCTCTGACGCGGCAATAACACGAGCATCATTGGTAATAGCGTAGCGCAGCGGACGCAGACCGTTACGGTCTAAAACCGCACCCACCAACTTGCCGTCGGTGAAGCTGATTGCTGCAGGACCATCCCATGGCTCCATCAATGTAGCGTGATATTCATAAAATGCTTTCTTGATCGGATCCATTTGCTCATTGCCGTCCCATGCCTCGGGTATCAGCATCATCATTACATGCGGCAGCGAACGGCCTGTATGTAATAATATTTCGATGATGTTGTCCAGACATGCCGAGTCTGACTGGTTATTATCAATAACCGGCAGCAGCATCTCCATCTCGTCTTTAGTAAAGTAAGGCGAAGCCAAAGAATGCAGACCAGCATAGAACCAGTTAAGGTTACCGGTGAGCGTATTTATCTCGCCGTTATGCGCAATAAGGCGGAACGGCTGTGCCAGTTTCCATGAAGGGAAAGTATTGGTAGAGAAACGCGAGTGGATCAGTGCAAAGCCTGAAGCCACACGTGGGTCAGACAAGTCTGAAAAATACTTGCGTAATTGGTACGTGGTAAGCTGACCTTTATAAATAATAGTCTTTGCCGAGAACGACGTGAAGTAAAAGCTGTCGGCAGCTTTAGGATACTGCTCGGTAACGCTCTTATTAATATAACGACGCAATACAAACAGCTTGCGTTCAAAATCATCAATATTGGTGATATGGTGGGGCTTAGCCACAAAAATCTGCTCTACATCCGGTTCGGCACTGCGGGCGGTCTCTCCTATTACGCTGCTATCAGTAGTAAGTTTACGGTAGCCTAACTTTTGCAGGTTAAGGCGCTCGATAGCCTTGTCAATAATAACACGGCAAGCTTTTTTAAGTGTAGGGTCTTTAGGGAAGAAAATCATACCAACACCGTAGTCACCGGGTTCTGGTAAGCTAATTTCAAGATTAGAGCATTCCTCCATCAGCAATTCGTGCGGCAGTTGTATTAAAATACCTGCGCCGTCGCCTGATTCCGGGTCACAACCGCAAGCGCCGCGGTGCTCCATGTTTTCAAGCATTGTAAGGGCGTCATCAACAATCCGGTGCTCTTTATGTCCGTTTATATTTGTTATAAATCCGGTTCCGCACGAGTCATGCTCAAATTCAGGGCGGTAAAGGCCCTGGTGGCTATCAGTTTGATTCATAATAAAAATTAAACCGTTATAATTAGGGTGTAATTACGAAGATACTTAAAATGACATATACAAAAAATACACTGTATATTTTTGCAATAATCATAATAGCGTCCGGGTAAATGAGATATTATTTAATAATGTCTTAACAAAAAGACTTTTTTATTAAATATTTCAACGAATGTAGAACAATTCTAAAATCCGAATTTAATTTTGAAAATTAAATTTAGATAGTATAGAATTTTGATTTATGATGTTAGCCAACTGCTTTATAGTACATAAATCAACTTTGCCAATTCTTTATGAGGTCAGTCAAAATTTTGGAATTGCTAAATTTGTAAAAAAATTAAACTTATGCAAGAAAAGAACAAGGCAGTTTTTCTGGACCGTGATGGTGTACTTAACCGCGAAATGGGCGATTACGTATGCCGTGTAGAGGATTTTCATGTTTTAGATAATTTTGAAGCGCTGAAAACCCTGCAAGACCGGGGATACCTGCTTATTGTTGCTACCAACCAGGGCGGTTTAGCCAAAGGCTGGTATACTGAAGATGAATTGGATAAAATGCACCAGCAGCTGCGCGATACTTACGCCGGGCATGGCGTTACCTTCACCGATTTTTACTACTGCCCTCACCACCCCAACTTTACGGGCGAGTGCGACTGCCGTAAACCGAAACCAGGCATGCTGCTGCGCGGCATTGCAGAGCACGATATAGATCCGTCACGATCTTATTTTATTGGCGACCGTGAGCGCGATGTAGAGGCTGGCACACTGGCTGGTGTTACAGGCATACTTATAGATAGCGACCAACCTATAAGCACCGTATTGGAGTTGATAAAATAAAATTTGAACATACCATCAGCGATGGGTTAGAACTCATCGCTGATGATTATAACACCCTTCAGTTTCCTTCCCTGCTTATTTAGACAAAATGCTTTCAAACCGTTATATCAAACATCTCGACACTTTGGTGTTTGCCTTAGCGGGCTATTTGATTGTACTTTTTTTTTCCCGATACAGCGGCATAGGCGTATCGCCAGATTCGGTTATGTATGCCAGTACTGCCGAAAGCATTGCCCGGCACGGCAACCTCATTACCTTCAACGGCAAGCCACTGATGTTCTTCCCGGTATTTTACCCGGCGTTTTTAAGTATATGCTATTTTTTTGGCACTAATGCTTTTCTGGCAGGCACAGTAATCAATGGCCTGTTGTTTGCTGTGGTAATTATGGTCTGCGGATGGATGCTAAGCAGACAGGCGGCGGTGCCGCTTGTGTATAAGTGGTTTGTGTTAACGGCCATTGTGCTTAGTCCGGCTTTGCTGGAAATATATACTTATCTGTGGTCCGAAACGTTATTTATACTATTAACTATACTGTTTACGGCAGCAATGCGGCAATACCTTATCCGGCAAACGCCTGCTAAGCTTTGCGTTGCAGCAATTATAGTAGCGTTTGCTTGCATTACGCGCTACGCCGGGGTTGCCCTGGCGGGCGCAGGCTGCCTGCTCATTATACTTCAACTCGATAAAAGCCTAAGCGCGCGCATTAAACATGCTGCGCTTTTTTTATTTATATCCATCTCATTACTCATAGCTAACCTGATTGTTAACTATTTCGCCACAGGTTACAGCACCGGTACACGGGAGGCTTCGGTAACCGGCTTTTCAGAGAATTTATATTATTTCGGCACAGTACTTTGCGATTGGATGGCGCTTTCGCCAAAGGCTTACCCCGCCGGCCCCTATATAGCTATCATTTTTATTTTAGGACTTTTAGTTCAATTGGTTGTAGCTGTTTACAGGCGAAGAACCAATACCTATAACACAGTCTTCATAGCGCTGGCTTTCAGTTATGCTACTTTCATCTTACTAATAGCTACTTTTTCACGCTTCGAGCGCTTGAACAGCAGGTTGCTATCGCCATTGTATATTCCCTTATTAATAGCGTGCACGCACTGGGTGGTTGATGTGTTTCAACACTTGCATTTAAAGAAGCAGCTAGTAGCCTATGCTTTGCCCATAGTAATAGCGGGCGGCTTTTTGTATCACCTTGTACTTAAGGACTGGCAGCGTTACTACGATGAGGATGGCTACGGTGTGCCCGGCTACACAGACGACGACTGGAATAAATCTCCGTTTATCCAATACCTTAAATCGCACCGTAGTATTTACAAGCCCGGCGTTCCTGTTTATTCCAACGCCGATGATGCCGTCTACTTTTTCACCGGCATGCATTCTGTTTTTCTGCCACACCGTTCGGCAGAAAAAGATGTGCGCCAGCTCTTTGCAACCGGGCATTATTACGTGATATGGTTTGATGCCTTTGACCAGGACATACTCATCGGGCTTGACGAATTGAAAAGCCAAGGACACTTAAAGCAACTACACTCATTCGAAGGCGGGACGGTGTATGAGTATTCCGAGTAATTGAGTAAATTTTTAACGATTGCTTAAATAAAAAGGACGATTTCAATTATAAAAACGATAAGTTTGACTAAGTCGCCCAACCAGGCGCCAAATGTTAACCTATGAAATCTACCGTCATCGTTTTAATTACGTTCCTTGCCTCCTTTTCGGCAAGCGCTCAAAGTAATCAACATTGTTGCCAATTTACTTTACTCGGGACTGTAGACAACTCTACCGCCGACACTATCGATGTTGAATACCAAAATGCATCAGGTGAGTCTATAAAAAAACTAATTATATCTAATAAGCAGAAGTTTACAATCAAAGGCACCATTGATCAGCCAACCCCTATTTCTTTTTCTATAAGAGGGAAAGATCGCTCGTACAAGAAGAGCGCAACGTTCTATATAGAGCCAAGTGAAATGAGTATAACGCTGAACAAAGAAGACATGAACCAGTCGGTTTTTAAAGGCTCGCAAACGCAAACGGATTACGACAAATTAACACTTAAGCAAAATTTACTTTCTGACCTTGTTCTTTCAGGAAAAGGTATATACGGTACGCTAAGCGAAGATGCAAGGCGCAAGATCAGGAAAGACAGCATTCGAAGGCTTGAATTTGCTTTTATCTCAGCGCATCCCAACTCCTACCTCAGCCCGTTCTTGATGAAGAAATATGCCGGCTATCTTTACCGCGACACGTTGAACAATCAGTACAACAGACTGTCGCCAAGAGTGAAAGCCAGCAAAGTTGCACAGCAAATTTCCGCGTACCTTAAACTCCCGGCTATCCGTCCAGGTCAGCCCGAAGCAGGCGATATAGCTCCTGAATTTGAAGAAAAAGATATCAATGGAGAAGTACTAAAGTTGTCATCCTACAAGGGGAAAAGTGTGGTACTTCTTGATTTTTGGGCAAGCTGGTGCGGACCGTGCCTCGCCATGCTCCCTAAGGTTAAGGATTTTTACGCTAAGTATCATGCTGCCGGTCTTGAGGTGATAGGTATAAATATGGATTTCACCACCGAAAAGTGGCACAAGGCTGTTGACAAAGAAAACATGCAGCAATGGAAAAACATCTATGCCAGCAAGATCGAATTTTCAAACGAATACCCAATTTTAGCCAGTTATGGCGTAAGAACCATCCCGGCATTATTTCTGATTGGTAAAGACGGCAAAATTCTGAAAGTGATTACTGACGAAAAACAAGTTGATGGGGACCTTATCCCGACTTTGGATAAGATTTTCCGCAAATAGGGAAGATAACCCCGATCAAGTGTATTAACTCTACATTACTTTCTGAACATTAGGCTGGTACTTATCGCTATTACCAATATATCAGCTCAATTCAAAATGCTAGTTGGCCTTACATTACAATTTTAAATTATTAGACTGTAGCCATTCTTTCTCTTCCTTTGCAATTTTTAAATTTATAGGGTGATTGGCATATTCCATAATTGTTTGTATACATGCTTCTTCCATTTTACTATTCGGAGTACCGAATTGAATAATGATATGAGCTGACCATAACGAGACAAAATATTGGCTTTCTTGTAAAAAAAGTGAAAATTCCTCTATCTCCCCTGCGTTTAAATATTGTAGTCCAATATCTACTACCTTTAAATAGTCTTCATCGTTGTACAGACTAGGATTTGCTGGTGTTATATCTTTGAAATAGTTTTTTTTACATCGTAAAAGAAAACTGTCTCCCTTCTTATTCACCATATTATCAACTTTTTTTGCATTTTGAATTAGCATAGGTATTTGGCTAACTTAAGCTTGTAGCTTATGGCGCTATGCAAGTTGGTCAAGTTAAGATTGCTGCGGCCAATTTGTGTGGCAAAACTTTGGAAAAGGTCTCTTTAAAATTCTGAACTACAAATCAAATTGCATTCTTGTTCTAATTCCAAATCTTTTAAGCAATCCTCATAAGCATTTAAATAAAACGTTTTCTGCTCCCAAGACATCAGCGCAACAAATAAAAATATTCGTTCCCAATATCGGGTATCCAATTCGAAGATTACGCACTCTTGCTTTACTATACCCAACGATTTCGATTTGGACCTTGAGGAAAAAATAACTTTTTTATCTCCTTTATACTCCACAAAAGGCAATTCCGACATAATCACATGTTCAGGCTTATAATTAAGCGTTAATCAAGAATTGAATGTCCTAAATTTTGAAAGTCTACACAATCGCCCAAAATACATAGATTCGGCCCCCTAAACCCGAATACCATTTCATTAGTGAAGTCAATTATCAGGCTCATATTAAGATAATAATATCAGATTCCAGCAGACTCTTCCTTTTTTTTGCAATACGCCACCAACCGGTTAAATGCACATAACCAAACTATACAATGACTGAACTCATAACATCTGCACACGCCAATATATTACTTCACACTTATCTTTACGTGGATTTCATCGCTAAAATTCTTCAAAATTTCTTTCCAAATGAATGGCCCAACAAAAATCACTTTGTCTGAATTTTTACTTTTTAATCTGATTCGCCAAAAAGATAATTGCGTTAATCGAACCTCTTCAACAACCTCTGTTTCACAGTCACCTTTTTCTGAGCAAAGGCTTAATTGACTGGTACGGAAATTAAACCAGCCTGAATTAACAACAATTTCCGGCCAAACCAAAATGGATACTGTTCGTCCAACAAGAATCCAAATGATAAAAACCACCGTCAATAGTACAGTTTTGATAAGATTCGGTGATTGATACCAATACCATGTTAATGCTGAAAACAAAATCATTAAAAAGACTGAGTATAAAACATCAGGCGAGGCAACCACCTCCATCGTTTGGATGCTTCCTAAAATTAAGTGCGGTGACAAGACACTCTTAAAACATGTCAGAAGCGACATTACCAACAAGATAACAATTTGAAAAAATAGACCAAAGTGCTTCATAATTATTTAATCTTGCACTCAGTTATACTGTATTGAGATTACCATAGCAAGCTTAAATGCAATCAAAACAAAATTCTCACTTATGAAAATTCCTAGCCTATGTAAAGATAGCATTCTGCCCCGCCTTTCTGGTAGCAATAACACTAACAGACCAATTTGTTATCACTAACATACTAATCAATCTCCGCTCACTACTCACTAAATCGCACTTATAATTTTGATTTATTAAACTACTGTTTATATTTGCAGCGCCTCAAAAAATCTATAGGACAACTATAAATTAATAATGAACGGTTATAACACACATCATCTTCATCTGCATCATCGCCATCATGGCGATATAAGATAATGTATGTTTCTACGTGAAATAACACCACCACCGTTTATTTATTTACCCTTAATTTTATTTTGTGAAAACTTTAAAGATCGCGATCCAGAAGTCGGGTCGGCTCAACGAGAAATCTGTTGAACTGCTAAAGAACTGCGGTTTAAACTTTGAAAATTATAAAAGCTCGCTCATATCACCGGTATCAAACTTCCCGTTAGAGATACTTTTTTTGCGGGATGACGATATCCCTGAGTACGTGCAGGACGGTATTGCCGACCTGGGCATAGTAGGCGAAAATGTGATACAGGAAACCGAGGTTGAAGTGGCCTATCTGCAACGCCTTGGTTTCGGCAAATGCTCTCTTAAAATTGCCATCCCTAACAATAGCGACATTACTGACCTGCAAGGCCTCAACGGCAAAGCCATTGCCACCACTTACCCGGCCATACTCAATAAATATTTACAGCAACAGAACATACAGGCAGATATCCGCACCATCTCTGGTTCGGTTGAAATATCGCCCGGCCTTGGCTTAAGTGACGCCATATGCGACCTTGTATCAACCGGTGGTACGCTTAAGAGCAACGGTTTAAGGGCATTTGCAGATGTAATGAGCAGCGAAGCCGTATTAATTGGCCGCAAAGGCGAAGAGAATGAGGACCTGATACAGGAACTTATCCAGCGGGTACAATCTGTACTTAGAGCTAAGGAAACCAAGTACGTAGTGCTCAACGCACCTAAGGCAAACCTGCCCGAAGTTTTAGCGTTATTACCAGGTGTAAAAAGTCCGTCGGTAGTGCCACTGGCAGAAGACGAATGGGTTGCCGTACATACTGTAATTCCGGAACGAGACTTCTGGGACCGCATCAGTCAGCTTAAACAGGCAGGCGCACAAGGCATTGTGGTGATGCCTATAGAGAAAATAATATTATAAACCATGACCCCACCTAATCCTCCCCAAGGGGAGGACTAATGACCGGGGATTCAAAGGCCCTCTCCCTGGAGAGGGTTTGGGAGAGGTATAATGAAAACATACAACTATTTGGAACTTACCAAACAGGACATAACCAAACTGGTACAACGCAATGTTGACCCGGCAAACGAGATACGCGCTATAGTTGAAGAGGTAATTGCTAATGTGCAGCAGCACGGCGACCGCGCCTTATATGATTATGCCAATCAGTTTGATAAGGTTTTATTAGAGAAGCTATACCTCGATAAAGCAGAGCTCAGCGAAATTGCTGAAGCAATTTCGCCCGAGCAAAGGGCTGCTTTAGAAGTAGCGTATAATAACATCAAGACATTCCATGAGTCGCAGTTAAAAACCGAAGACCAAGTGGAAACCATGCCAGGTGTTACTTGCTGGCGCGAGCTTCGCCCTATTGAAAGGGTAGGCTTATATATTCCCGGAGGTACGGCCGTACTACCGAGCACTTTTTTGATGTTAGGCGTCCCAGCTAAGATTGCTGGCTGCCATGAAATTGTGATTTGTTCTCCTCCACAAAAAAACGGCAAAGTGAATGCTTTTATAGCTTACGTAGCCTTAATGCTGGGGATAGATAAGATATATCTTGCCGGAGGTGCGCAGGCCATTGCAGCCATGGCGTACGGCACCGAAAGCGTTGCTAAAGTTGACAAGATATTCGGCCCTGGTAATCAATTTGTTACAAAAGCTAAAACCATCGTTCAATCTACCACTACTACGGCTATTGACATGCCCGCAGGCCCTTCAGAAGTTTTGGTAATTGCTGATGAAACGGCGGACGCAAAATTCATTGCAGCCGACCTGCTGGCTCAGGCAGAGCACGGTATCGACAGTCAGGCTGTGTTAGTGTGCACCTCTGCTGACGTAGCTGCTGCCACTACCGCAGAACTAGAAAAGCAATTGGCCGTTTTACCTCGGGCAGAGATAGCACGTGAGGCTGTTAACAATTCATACATCATTGTAGCTCCCAGCTTAGGCGAAGCGATGAACTTTAGCAATCAGTATGCCCCCGAGCACCTGATACTGGCAACAGATAAATGGGAACAGCTTACCGGAAGCATCATTAATGCAGGATCAGTATTTTTGGGTAACCTTACACCAGAGGCTGCCGGAGATTATGCGTCAGGCACTAACCATACTTTACCAACAAGTAGCTATGCAAGAGCATATTCCGGCGTTTCAGTTGACTCATTTGTTAAAAAGATCACCTTTCAGCATATTACGGCCAGCGGACTTAAAAACATTGGTCCGGCAGTGCAAACGCTGGCCGAGTTAGAAGGCCTGCATGCGCACGCTAACGCGGTAACGGTAAGAATGACCGATAAGTAAAAATTAAAACATCGGTCATTGCGAGGAATGAAGCAATCGTAGTTTTTCATATTTGAAAGAGATTGCTTCACTGCGTTCGCAATGACGAGAAAAATTTCAAATAATGTTCGACATTAATAAAATATTACGTCCTAATATAAAGACCCTCGTACCGTATTCGTCTGCTCGTGATGAGTTTAAGGGTGAGGCAAGTGTATTTCTTGACGCCAACGAAAATGCTTTTGGTTCGCCGTTAGATACGCAATATAACCGCTATCCGGATCCTTTACAATACAAGGTAAAAAAACGCCTGAGCGAGATCAAGGGGGTGCCGCCGCGCAATATATTTTTGGGTAACGGCAGCGATGAAGCTATTGACGTACTTTTCCGCAGCTTTTGTAATCCTGGGGTTGACAACGTGGTGCTGGTGCCTCCTACTTACGGCATGTACGAGGTATCGGCTAATATCAACGACGTTGAGACCCGTAAAGTATTGCTAACCGAGGATTACCAGCTTAACCTGGAAGGCATTGCCGAAGCTATCAATGAGCGTACAAAACTCATATTCATCTGTTCGCCCAATAACCCTACCGGCAACTCCATTAACCGTGAAGATGTGGAGACATTGTTGGCCAATTTCAGCGGATTAGTTATTGTAGATGAGGCATATATCAACTTTAGCCGCCAGAAAAGCTTTATACAGGAGCTTACTGAATACGCCAACCTTGTAGTGCTGCAAACGCTGTCAAAAGCGTGGGGCCTGGCAGGATTGCGTGTGGGTATGGCCTTTGCCAGTGAAGAAATAATTGAGGTGATGAACAAGGTAAAGCCGCCTTACAATATCAACGAAGCGTCGCAGCAGTTGGCGCTGGAGGCTTTAAATAATATTGATACTGTAAATAACTGGATAAAAGAAACTTTAAGCGAACGTGATAACCTTGTGCTGCAATTAAAGAACTTTGATTTTGTAGTGGACATCTATCCGTCCGACGCTAACTTTATATTGGTTAAAACTACAGGCGCCAGGGATATTTACAATTACCTCGTGCATCAAGGCATAATTGTTCGCGACCGTTCAAAGGTAGAACTTTGTGAGGGATGCCTGCGCATTACCATTGGCACTCCGGGCGAAAACAAATTATTGATAACCGCATTACAACAATATAAATGAGCCAGAAAGTACTTTTTATTGACCGCGACGGCACTTTGATTAAAGAACCGGCTGATGAACAAATTGACTCATTCGCCAAGCTTGAGTTTTACCCGGGAGCATTGCAGTATCTGCCTAAAATTGCCTTGTTAGATTATGAACTGGTAATGGTAACTAACCAAGACGGCTTGGGCAGCCCGGTGCATACCGAAGAAAACTTTTTTCCGGTGCACAATTTTGTGCTGAAAACCTTTCAGAACGAGGGCGTAACTTTCGAGGCTGTTTATATTGACCGTACATTTGCTAAGGACAATGCGCCAACACGGAAACCCGGCACCGCATTGCTTACGCAGTACTTCAATAAGGAAGAGTATGATCTTGAGAATTCTTACGTTATAGGTGACAGAAAGAATGATGTAATACTTGCTAAAAACCTCGGCTGCAAAGCAATATGGTTAAATAATCATTCAAACTTAGGTAACGCTGAGTTTGCTACAGAAGCGCACGATGACCTTAAACAAGTAGTAGCCTTGGAAACTACCGACTGGAAAGTGATATATGAATATCTTAAACTTGGCCAGCGAGTGGCAGAGCATCGCCGTACTACTAAAGAAACCGATATCTACATAAAGGTCAACCTGGACGGCATAGGTGAAGCTAAAATTTCTACCGGCCTCCATTTTTTTGACCACATGCTGGATCAGATTGCCCGGCACGGTAGCATTGACCTGGAAATAGAAGCGAAAGGCGACCTGCATATTGATGAGCACCATACCATTGAGGATACCGGCATTGCATTGGGTGAATTATTTGGGCAGGCTTTAGGCAATAAAAAAGGAATTGAGCGTTATGGTTTTTGCTTACCTATGGACGATTGCCTGGCCCAGGCGGCTATTGATTTCGGCGGGCGCAATTGGTTAGTTTGGGACGCAGATTTTAAGCGCGAAAAAGTTGGTGATATGCCTACAGAAATGTTCTACCATTTCTTTAAATCGTTTAGTGATGCGGCCAAGTGTAATCTTAATATCAAGGCTGAAGGCACCAACGAGCATCATAAAATAGAAGCTATTTTTAAAGCATTTGCTAAAGCCATTAAAATGGCCGTTAAGCGCGATGCGAATAAAATGGTATTACCAAGCACAAAGGGAGTTTTATAACGGATTCAAGACACGAGAAGCAAGAAACAAGACGCGGCTTAAAGGTCTAATTAGGTCTTTATTTTAAATCGTGTTTTTTATCTCTAGATTCTTGACCCTAAACACAACGAGCATGATAGGTATAATACGTTACGGCGCAGGCAACATATTCTCATTAACGGCTGCTTTAGACCGTTTGGGCATCGCCTACGGAATGATACACAATGAAGCTGATTTTGAACAGTTTGACCGTTACATCATCCCTGGTGTAGGGCATGCCGGCGCTGCCATGCACAAATTAGAGCAAACAGGAATGGTGCCTAAAATTAAATCGCTGCAAAAACCGGTATTGGGCATTTGCGTAGGCATGCAGTTGCTAACGGCGCATTCCGAAGAGGGCGACGCCAATATGCTGGATATAGTACCTGTAAATACCTGTCGCTTCCCAGAGAGTGATAATTACAAGGTTCCGCATACCGGGTGGAACCAGGTTTTTACGCAAAAGGAAAATAAACTATTTGCAAATATTCCATCCGGTTCGCACTTTTACTTTGTACATTCATACTTTATTGAGTACGCTGATAAATATACTTTAGCGTCAACAACTTATGGCAACGCATTTTCGGCATCAATTTGGCTTGACAATTTTTACGGGGTGCAATTTCATCCCGAAAAATCAGGCACTTATGGCGAAACCTTGTTAACTAACTTTTCAAACATTTAAAGGCATGTATATTATCCCTGCAATCGATATTCTGAACAAAAAAGTAGTACGTCTCCGCGAAGGCGATTACAACCAGGTTACAGAATACGATGTATCATTGGAAGAAATGATAGACCGTTACAAGTCAAACGGCACCAACTTTATTCACATAATTGACTTGAACGGCGCAAAGAACGACTTTTCAAATCAGCAATACTTATTCGACGTTATCCGTAAAACGGATATGAAGATTCAGTACGGCGGTGGTGTACGTAGTATTGATAAAGTTAAAGAACTTATAGATGCTGGGGTACACCGAGTTATAGTAGGTACGCAGGCGATTACCAATCCGAGTTTTTTGATTGACTTAAGCAAGGAAATCTGCGGTAAAGATAAATGCTCTGACCAGGTGGTTATTGCCATCGACGTGCTTGACGAGGTAATCAAATACTCCGGCTGGATGGAAAGCTCGCCCATCAAGCTGCGTGATTATGTAGACAAATGCCTTTCACTCGGTTTTTACCGTTTTCTGTGTACAGACATTAATAAAGACGGAAAATTAGGCGGTGCAGGTGTGGACCTTTACAAAAAGTTGCTTGACCACTCTCCTTTCATCAAATTAATTGCATCAGGCGGCGTAAGCTCTATGGATGATATTGAAAAACTGAGCCACATCAAAGTAGAAAGCTGTGTAGTAGGTAAAGCTATCTATGAAGGCCGTATTTCGGTTGAGGACGTAAAGAACTGGAACCTTGAAGCAATGGTGACCATATAAGTCTCTAACTAAAAAATTTAATCATTTAACGTCATTGCGAGGAACGAAGCAATCTTTAAAATTTTAGCGGCTTCGAAACTCTGTTAAGATTTTTGCGGAACGTTTTTCTCCTTAATGATACTCGAAAAAGTATGCTGTCAAAACGCATCATTCCCTGCCTCGATGTAAAGGATGGCCGCACCGTAAAAGGCGTCAATTTTGTTGACCTCCGCGATGCTGGCGACCCTGTAGAACTGGCGTGGAATTACTCTAACCAGGGTGCCGATGAGTTGGTTTTCCTGGATATTACAGCCACTGTGGAGCGGCGTAAAACAATGGTTGAGCTTGTAAGAGCGGTAGCAAGGCAAATCAACATCCCCTTCACGATTGGCGGGGGTATAAACGAAATTGCCGATGCCGATGCGTTACTTAATGCCGGTGCCGACAAAATATCCATCAACTCTGCAGCGGTAAGAAATCCGGCGTTGATAGATGAATTAGCCAAGGCCTTCGGGGTACAATTTGTGGTAATAGCGGTTGATACCCGTCATATAGCTAATCAGAATATTGTGCATCTGAACGGTGGTCGCGTACCTACAGACAAAGAAACGCTGGACTGGATTTTGGAAGCAGAAAGCCGCGGAGCAGGTGAAATACTGCTTACCTCTATGGATCACGACGGCACAAAGGCCGGATTTGACAATAGCTTCTTAAAAACGGTTAACGATGCAGTGCATATTCCGGTAATAGCATCGGGTGGCGCAGGTTCCGTACAGCATTTTGTAGACGTTTTTGAGCAAACAAATGTAGATGCAGCTCTGGCGGCATCGGTATTTCATTATGGCGAAATATTGATACCAGATTTAAAAGCTACACTTAAAAGTAAGAACATTGAAGTGCGCACAGTGGTCTAACACGCACTGCAGTGACACTCAAACCTTAAAAAACTCACTGCCGGCGTTTTTCCGCAGCGGTGAAAATATTAGAAATGAATATTGATTTCAACAAAAGCGATGGCCTTGTGCCGGTGATTATACAAGACGAGCAAACCCTTGAGGTTTTAATGCTTGGCTACATGAACGAGGAAGCTTACCAAAAAACGGTGGCTGATAACATCGTTACCTTCTTTTCACGCTCCAAAAACCGCTTATGGACAAAGGGCGAGACCAGCAACAACTACCTGCATGTTAAAAGTATTGATGTTGATTGCGACAATGATACACTACTCATCAAGGTAAAAGCCGATGGCCCAACCTGCCATACCGGCGAACGCAGCTGCTTTAGCACTTCCTATAATCAGAACTTTATAAACGAACTGGAGCGTATTATTGACGAGCGGTATACTAACCCGCAGGAGGGCTCTTACGTGAATAAACTGCGTAAAAAAGGTCTGAATAAAATTAGCCAGAAAGTAGGCGAAGAAGCGGTTGAAACCGTAATTGCAGCATTGGCCGAAACAGAGACAGATCTTATCAATGAGGCATCGGACTTGATATTTCACCTGCTGGTGTTGTTGCGTGAAAAAGGCCTTAACTTGCAAACAATAGCGAAAAATTTAGAGCAGAGGCATAAGTGATGCCGAGCTTATGGTTGATGGTTCATAGATGATAGATTCTATTATTTGGGCCGTTGAGTTGGCTATTAATGTAAATTGAGATAACATCATAATTGCAAATTCTCCTCCTCTATCAACAATGAACTATTATCTATGAACTAACAATGATCACAGCAGAGAGAGCAGCGGAATTTATAGGGCATAATAATCCAATCTTCACGGCGGAGTTGTCGCAGAAACCGGGTATTTTATTTACCGGCGGTAACGACAAAGGCGTAGTAGAATGGAACCTTAACACCTTTGAATTTATCAAAGTAATGTTCCCGGTACCCGCTTCTGTTTACGCTATACATTGCCCTGAGGGCTTGCCGTATATGTTTGCCGGTTTGCGTACAGGTGATGTGGCTGTGTTTGACTTTACAGCGCAAAAGGTAATCAATGTGCTCAAAAAGCACTCAAAGCCGGTGTTTGATGTAAAATCTATAGCAAGTAAAGGCGAGTTATTAGTTGCCTCAGAAGATGGTACAGTTAGCGTTTGGAGCCTTAGCACGTTGGAGTTTCTGCATACCATCCAGGTAGCGAACGACACTGTACGCAGCATCACTATATCTCCCGGTAAAAACCAACTGGCTTTTGCCTGCAGGGATAATATCGTACGCATTTTCGATTTACACGATTTCGGCTACATTGCCAGTTTGCAAGGGCATACTATGGCAGTATTTGCAGCACAGTACTCACCCGATGGCCGTTACCTCCTTACCGGTGCAAGAGATGCCCAATTAAAGGTTTGGGATACAACTACGTTTACACTGATTGAAAATATCGCCGCCCACATGTTCGCCATTAATCATATTGCTTTCCACCCTACCCGACCGTACTTTGCCACAGCAAGTATGGATAAGAGTGTTAAGATATGGGATGCGCACGATTTCAAATTGCGCAAAATCATCAGCCGCGAAAAGGGCTTGCCCTCGCATATGCTTTCGGTTAATAAACTTGTTTGGAACGAAGATCAGCTCATCTCTGTTAGCGATGACAAGCTGGTAATGGTTTGGAATATTGGCTTCGATTAGAAGTAACGCCGCACGGAAGCCAGTTGGTGCGTATGCTTCTCCTGTTCTGGCGAGTAAATGCCCTGTTCGTCAACCTGCTCAATTTTAACTTTCCCCGAAGCGTGGATTATTTCATCGTCTCCTAACAGAATACCTACATGGGTAATTCTCCCTTCGGCATTCTTAAAGAATGCCAGGTCGCCCGCCTTTGCCTGACCTAGGGTGATCTCCTCCCCTTGCGTTGCCTGTTGTGATGCATCACGGTTAAGCTGGTAACCATGTAATTTAAAAACTGCTTGCGTAAAACCGGAGCAATCAATACCGAAATGCGTACGCCCTCCCCACAGATACGGTGCATTAAGAAATTGCATGGCAGTCTCAATAAGCGTATCCTCTACCTCTTCATCCATTTCGGGTACCAGATAATGGTCATCACCTATAGTGCATTCATTTCCGGCGAATGATGATAATGTACATCCGAAGGGTAAATATAGTAAGGCCATTTCGGGTTTTTTAAAAGCCCAGGTAACGGCGGAATTAGTTATCGGCCACTTAGATTTATTTATATCGTTAAACTCAGCTTCGCTGATTTGCTTAAATAATAACTTTCCAATCCAACCAGTGTAATTATCGTACGTGGTAGTGATATTGACCCAGTTTTCCTGCCATTCATTAATTATGAAAGTTTCGCCAAATAGTACCTGTGATACCATTTCACTGCGTTCACTGCCTTCGGCGCGTAGAGGCGCTATTGCAAGATTACCGATACCGTATTCCATCAGATGTTGTTTGAACAAAACTAATAATTAAAATATAATGATGAGTAGTGAATAGCAAGCAGAGAGTAGTTGATAAAGGTTGCTGTTTTTTTAGCTGCTTCGCAGTGATAATTTAGGTGAGATTGTTTCAGTTGAGGTGATAATAAAAAAGGAGCACTGTAGTAGCACTCCTTTTCAATATCATATATTTTTATGAGATTACTCACCCATGTGTAGCCAATCTTTCTTAGCTAACAGCTCTTCCTCTGTCTCGCGGATGTCTTCATCATCAACACAACAGTCTACCGGGCATACTGCCGCACACTGTGGTTCGTCATGAAAACCAACACACTCGGTACATTTGTCAGGTACTATATAATAAATCTCATCAGATAAAGCTGCCTGAGCCTCTTCTGCATTAAGAGTATTGCCATCGCCAAAATCGATAAGGCCTTTTAATCCCGTACCATCAGAGAAACGCCAGGCGGCACCTGCATCATAAATAGCGTTATTAGGGCATTCCGGTTCGCAGGCCCCGCAGTTTATGCATTCGTCGGTGATTTTGATCGCCATATTTTATTATTCTATAATTCTAAATTAACTTTGCCAGCCGCAAATATAACAAAAAATCACGGTCGGGGTTTATCCTCATACCACTTTTAATATGTCAAATTACAGTCAGCAATTATATATCAAAGCATTTGCCAAACTCGGCGAGTACCTAAGTAATCCCGACGAGCAACTGCAAAATCTCGTACAATCCGAAAGCAACTTAAATGCCTGGTTTACTAAAGAGAACACGCAATCTGCCATTGACGCTATTGCAGCTACATTAACTGAGGATGTTTTACAAAATTGGCTTGCTCAATATCCTACGGCAGGCCAGGCGCCTGCTAAAAATATCGGTTTAATTTTAGCCGGAAATATTCCGCTGGTTGGTTTTCATGATGTATTGTCCGTACTACTTGCCGGACACAAAGCTGTGATCAAAACCTCATCGCAGGACAATCGCCTCATCCGTTATTTGTTACAAAAGCTCACCGAATTTGAACCTGCCATAGCGAGCCGGTTTGAATTTGTGGAAAGACTGCAGGGCTTCAATGCAGTAATTGCTACAGGTAGCGATAACACATCCCGTTACTTTGAGTATTATTTTGGCAAGGTGCCCCACATCATCCGCAAAAACCGCAATAGCATAGCAGTTTTAAGCGGCAACGAAACCACTGCTGAGCTTAGCGCCTTGGGCCATGATATATTTGACTACTTTGGCTTGGGTTGCCGCAACGTATCTAAACTGTTCGTGCCGGAAGGCTACAATTTCACTCCTTTTTTTGAAGCTATTGAGCAGTACCAATATGTCAGCAATCACCATAAATACCATAATAATTACGACTACAACAAGTCTGTTCTGCTGGTAAACGGCGACAAGCACCTTGACAATGGTTTCCTATTGCTGAAAGCCGACGATGGCCTGGCTTCGCCCCTTGCTGTTCTTTTTTTTGAAGAATACAGCGACGAGCCGGCTATAGAAGGCACCATAAATGAATTAAGCGATAAAATACAGTGTGTGGTATCTGCGTTACCGTTAAACATCAGCAATCAGTTGGTAGGGTTTGGCAAAAGCCAGCAACCGGCCCTCTCCGACTACGCTGACGGAATTGATACTATGAAATTTTTGGCCGCTCTGTAAATTAGAGTAACTTTGAAAAGCAGGTGATAGGTAATAGTTCATGGTTTATAGCCAATATTTATTTGAGCTGCAATTAACTACTAACCATCAACCATGAACTAAAATGTATATTATAAAAGTAAAAGGCGTAGCTAAAATTCCGGATTACGTGCAGCTGCGCGACGATAAGTTTACCTTGCTCGCATATTTTAGGGTGGATAGGCCCGAAAAGTCGCTTGACAAGGTGGGCCTTGGCCACAAAGCCGAAGAAATAATGAACATTATCAAAGATCTGCCGTTTGGACAGATATTGAAGTTAGACGTGTAACCCATAATCATGATAGGAAATTCCATAATAAAGCTCAGCAACGTTGATATTTTTCAGCAGAAACACCTGGTATTATCTAACGTAAACCTGCATATAGACAAAGGCGACTTCGTGTGGCTTATTGGACAAACGGGTTCGGGAAAAAGCAGCTTGCTGAAAATATTATATGGCGACCTTAATATCGCTGGCGGCTCGGGTTATGCCTGTGGTTATGATTTGGGTAAGCTGGCTGAGCGTGATGTGCCGTTTCTACGCCGTAAGCTGGGCATTGTTTTCCAGGATTTTCAGTTACTTACAGACCGTACGGTTGAGCAAAACCTCCATTTTGTGATGGGTGCTACCGGCTGGAACGATAAAAAGCTTATTGCAGAACGGACGCTGGATGTATTGGAAAAAGTTGGTTTGCGCTCTAAGCTAAAAAAGATGCCGCATGAGCTATCAGGCGGCGAACAGCAACGCGTAGTGATTGCACGGGCTTTGCTTAACGACCCTGAGATCATTTTGGCTGATGAGCCGACAGGTCACCTTGACCCTGATACCTCGGAGGAGATTGTAATGCTGCTAAAGCAGATATCGCAACTGATGGGCACCGCGGTAGTTGTAGCCACACACGATTATCACATCATCCGCACTTTCCCTTCGCGCATTATCAAATGCGAAACCGGTCGCGTGCTCGAAGACGTGCAAATTGCCTGAAGTTTTTAAAGTGCCAGTAGCAGGTGCCGCAACAGTATTATTATCTTATAACATTTCAATAGTAGCTGTCGCTTACTATATAGAAATAATTTGATGATAATCGCGTTTACTGCCACCGCGACTGCTTGTTGCTACCTGTGCGATGAAGCACTGCCATTTTTCCATTTAAGTACTGCCACTACTGCTGTTACTGCCGTTTGCTTATGCCAGCATGGCGGTTTTATGCTAATGGCAAGGTACTTGATTAGCGCTACTTAGCTATGAAATTTAATGATATGTTGAAGAAAAAAAAGAAAGAACATACCGAAATGCCAGAGAATAACGAAGCAGTGAATGAGCAGGCGCCAAACGCTGCAGATGAAAATACAAGCGAACAATCTGCCGAAGCAAAAACTGAACAACAGCCGGATGCTGAGGAAAAACTAAAGCAGGAAATATCACAGGCCAATGATAAGTATTTGCGCCTGTATGCAGAATTTGATAACTTTAGAAGACGTACCTCAAAAGAACGTACCGAACTGCTGCAAACCGCAGGTAAAGAGATCATCGTGTCGTTATTACCGGTATTGGATGATTTTGAACGCGCATTTAAATCTATAGATCAAGCTACTGACGTAGTAGCCGTGAAGGCCGGCGTGGAGTTGATATACAGCAAACTGAATAATATTTTATCACAGAAGGGCCTAAAACCTATGGAAGCTGTTGGTCAGCCTTTTGATGCGGACCTGCACGAGGCAATCACCAATATCCCGGCTCCGGCTGATGATATGAAGGGAAAAGTGATAGATGAGATGGAAAAAGGTTATTACCTCGGCGATAAGGTAGTGCGTTTTGCCAAGGTTATAGTAGGAGCATAATTTAATGATTGATTGATAGATCGGTTGATTTACTGATTGCCGATGACTACCCCTTGAGCCTATGACTTCAAATCAATAAATCAAACACTCATTAAATCGAAAAATTCAAACAGATAGATGTCAAAAAGAGATTATTACGACGTGCTTGGCGTTTCGCGCAATGCTGAGGCGGACGAAATAAAAAAGGCTTATCGTAAAATGGCCATCAAATATCACCCTGATAAAAACCCGGGTGATAAGGAAGCGGAGGATAAGTTTAAAGAGGCTGCGGAGGCCTACGAGGTGCTTAGCAACCCCGAAAAACGCCAGCGCTATAACCAATTTGGTCATGCGGCTAATGCGCAGTCAGCTGCAGGTGGTGGCTATGGCGGCGGCAACATGAATATGGATGACATATTCAGCCAGTTTGGCGACATTTTCGGTGGCGGCAGTCCGTTCGAAGGCTTCTTCGGCGGTGGTGGCGGTCGTCAGAGCGGCGGCGGTCGTCGTGTAGCGCGCGGTAGCAACTTACGTATTAAGGTTAAGCTTACGCTGGAAGAGATTGCCAACGGTGCCGAAAAGAAAATAAAGGTAAATAAACAGGTTGTTTGTAAAACCTGCGATGGCAGCGGCGCTAAGGATAAATCATCTTTCCAAACCTGTAAAACCTGCGGTGGTACTGGTGCTGTACGTCGCGTAACCAATACTATACTGGGACAGATGCAAACTACCAGCACCTGCCCTACCTGTAACGGCGAAGGCTCTATCATTACCTCTAAATGTAATGTTTGCCACGGCGACGGCGTTGTTCGCGGTGAAGAGACTATTACTATAAACGTACCTGCCGGCGTAAGCGAAGGCATGCAATTAAGCATGAGCGGCAAAGGTAACGCAGCCCCACGCGGTGGCGTACCAGGCGACCTGATCATACTGATTGAAGAGGTACCTCATGAAACGTTGAAACGGGATGGCAATAATGTCATTTATGATTTGCACGTAAGCTTTATTGATGCAGCGTTGGGAACCAGTGTAGAAGTACCTACTATTGATGGCAAAGCCAAAATAAAGCTGGATGCAGGTACACAAGGCGGCAAAATATTGCGCCTTAAAGGCAAAGGCGTTCCGGAGGTAAACTCTTACCACCGTGGCGACCAGTTGGTACACATTAATATCTGGACGCCGAAAGCATTAAGCCGTGAAGAACGCGAGCTGCTGGAAAAGCTGCAGAGCTCGCCTAACTTTAAACCCAACCCGGGCAAAAACGAAAAAGGTTTCTTTGAACGGATGAAGGAATATTTTGAGTAAGCTTTTTTTTGATAAAAGCTTAAAACAAAAAGGCAAGAATAAGAAGCCCGGAATGAACTATTCCGGGCTTTCTTATTTACAATATCACTCTAATCTAATAAACACACATTTATAGCAGAATATGCCACAGCTAAAATATATTTGCTGCGTATAACTTCTTTATTCAGATTCATGAAGATTACTCAAAAACTTACCTCTCTTGCCTTTTTACTGACGATGCTGCACATCATTACCCGTGGCATATTGTCGTCATTCTCTATAATACCCTTGCAGGTGGTGCCCACATTGCAATACTTTCTGCTTTTTGTATCGGAACTGGCATACCTGCTGGTGCTGCTTTTTTTGGCAGCCGTTTTAATGCAATGGAATGCCCGCCCGGCCGCCTGGGGTATGCTGGCTTTTGTTTTGCTTAGCTTATATAGCTTTTGCATTTCTACAGCGTTTAAAACCAACCTACTAAGTTTAAGTGAGCATACCGCCCTACTGCAAGTAATACCGGTGATACCTATGCTCGGCGTTTTGGTTTTTATGATGTTCATGACTTTCCGCATCACCCCTTCATCACTGGGCCTGCGGTTTCGCATATTTTTTATAGCTGTAATATTGGGCACCCTACTGCGCTCTGCCGGGCCATATCTTAGTCAACAAGCCACCTCTGTAACCATGATAAAAATTACATCTATCGTTACCGAGATCATAGGCTTGCTACCGGTATTTGCTGTGTTCTTCATTATTCAGAAAGTATGGTTAATGGTGAAGGATCAAAAATAAACCATATCCTCAACCTGCTGCACAAACTATTTACCAGCACAAACAGTTATCCTCATATATGAATAACCGAGTTGCCGTAATGGATTTGGGTACTAATACCTTCCATTTACTTATTGTTGATGGCGAGCATGACCATTTTAATATACTGGCGCATGAAACCATTGCTACCAAACTTGGCGAAGGCGGCATCAATAAGGGCGTAATAGTACCGCAAGCGTTTGAACGTGGCATTAAGGCCATGGAACACTTTGCCGGTTTGATTGAACAGCACAAAGCGACTAAAGTAAAAGCCATAGCTACTTCTGCAATGCGTAACGCTGCCAATGGCGGCGAATTCATTAAAGAAACGAAGCGCCTTACCAATATAGATATTGAAACAATTAATGGGGACCGGGAAGCGGAATTGATATATAAGGGCATCAGGGCAGCCGGTGTACTTACTTCGCAAAATACCTTAATCCTGGACATCGGCGGTGGGAGTGTTGAATTTATATTGGGAAATAACGAGGAAGTCGTTTTTAAGCAAAGCGTGGAAATAGGTGCTGCACGGCTTACGGAACTCTATCATAAAAGCGACCCTATCCCTTCAGTGTACATTGCAGCTTTACGCAACCATCTCGACGAAGCGCTAAGCGGGGTAGTAACTGCTGTAAAAGCTTATGGTGTAAACGTGCTCACAGGTTCTTCCGGTTCTTTTGAAACGTTTGCCGCATTGGCAGAGCAACGACATGGGCGCGACATCGATCTTAAGAGCATCAAACACTATGCTTTTGACACTGAAGAGTTTATGGACCTTACCGACGAGCTGATAGCATCTACACACGAGGAACGTGCTGCGAACCCGGCTATTGTGCCGGTACGGGTGGATATGATAGTTTCCGCATCCATGATTACGCGGTACGTGATGCGTTCGTTGGGTATTACGCGGGTAGATATGTCCACCTATTCTTTAAAGGAAGGTATTGTAGCAGAGTTGCTTGATTAGCCTATCCGGCCTGCTACGCTAAACCATAAAACACAGGTAGAAAAGCCGGTAATAAGCGTTATCAATCCGGCAAAAAACCAATTCCAATCACGTTCAATTATTGCCACTGTAGTGCATACTATAAAATGAGCGGGTATTGCAAAGGCACTAAATAACATTGCTTCCGAACCGGCTGATGCTAGTAAGAGCGTATATGTTATAACCAGCATCACGTTAAAACCCAGAATGCCCAGCCCCCAAAAAGGCTTTTTGTTATCGTTTTGCATCTAAAAAGTATTTCAGTGACCGCCTAAACTGAAGTTGGAAAAGAACATAACCGTGCACGTTGAAAACCCTATACATGCAATCATGAGTGCGGCAAACACCCACATCCATCTACGCTGCAGTATGGCCGTAATAACACAAACTACTGCATGGAAGCAGTAAATAACGACGTGTACTGTCAAACCTTCCTCGCCAAAAGGAAGTAATATTAATGAGTACCCGATGAACCAAATGAGATTGAAACCGAGAATACCCAGCCCCCAATAAGGTTTTTTTGTCTTTTCTTTCTCCATTTTATACGATGGCCAATTCGACAAAACATGTTGAAAACCCAATAGCTAATACTACCAATCCAGCGAGCAGCCATTGCAGCTTTTGCGTTATGATTGCTAAGACTACACAGATGCCTGCGTGAGCAACGGATATGAAGAAATGGGTAACAAAATCTGTTATGCTGAAGCCCAGCAAAACTATTGTATAAAGCACAAATAAAGCGATATTGAAACCGATGATACCAATGCCCCAAAATGGTCGCTTTTGTTTTACTTCCTCCACCATTTTAAACGGGTATTTCGTTGCGCAATACATTCAGATGCTCAACCTTGTCATCGCGGTAGAACAGGTTCATCGTTTCAAATGGGATAATTTTCATATCCTTATTTACAATGTGCACGCATGATTTTTTTATGGCACGTACATCAAAGTTGTAGGCATCGATGAAATTCATGATGATGACACGGAACAGGTTATCATAGCCCAGGTTTGGCGCATCAATCTCCGGCAAACAGCACATGATAGACTTCAAGTGCTCGGTAGCTACGTCGACCGAATTACCGGTGCTGAACATATTCAGCAGATGTGATTTAAGGCGCTCGTCTTGCTCATAAACGATTGTATTTTTAGAGTTATCCAGCAGGTCATCCGGGTTAATCATCCGCGTAAGCGGGAAAACTTGCCCGTCTATTTTAAGTGCATAGCCCATTACCAACGCGTCAGGGTTACAAGGCACCGGCAATAAATCGTTGCTGTTGAAAATGTTGGTTTGCTCTAATATGGCCGTCCTGGCTTCCGTCATGGTGTAGCGGTCGGTAGCAGGATTAAAGTTCTCCAACCGGCCTGCCTGTTGCGTTGGCTGAAGAGTTACACCACGTACGCAGCGCTGCTGCAGTGCGTACTCGATAATGTCACCAATCTCGTCCGTATTAAGGCCTTTTTGCAATGTAACCACGAGGGTTGTCGAGAGGTTATATTTATTGAGGTTTTCAATAGCCTTGCGCCTCACTTCGCGCAGGTCTTCGCCACGCATTTGCTCCAGTACCTCTTTTTTAAACGAGTCGAACTGAAGATAAATCTCAAAGTCGGGCATATAAGTGGCCAACCTTTGTACAAAAGCCTCATCCTTAGCTATGCGGATGCCGTTGGTGTTGACCATCAAGTGACGGATAGGTTTGGTTTTGGCAATGTCCAGTATCTCAAAAAACTGGGGATGAACGGTAGGCTCACCGCCACTCAGCTGCACTACGTCGGGCTGCCCCTCATTCCGAACGATTACATCCAACATCTGCTCAATCTCCTGCAAAGTACGGTGCCTGCCATAATGCGGCGAAGACATGGCATAGCATGTAGGGCAGGTAAGGTTGCAGCGGTCGGTAACCTCTATCACAGTAAGGCACGAATGCTGTTCATGATCGCTGCAGAGGCCACAATCATACGGGCATCCGTAGTGCGTGGGCATGTTAAATTTAAGCGGCATCTCGCTTCGCTTAGCGTAATTACGACAATTTTTATAGTATTCTATATCGGTAGCAATCAACACTTTTTCGCGGCCATGCTTAGGGCATTGCTTCAGCATGTACACTTTGCCATCCTCAAACACAATCTTAGCGTCAATGCGGCGCAGGCAGGTGGAGCAAAGGCTGATGGTGAAATCATAATAGATATACGGGCGTTCAGGCATAGGCTGTTAGTTTACGGGGATGCAGAAAAACTTTATAATAATACAATAATCCGCCCAAACAAACCAATTGTATAACGGAAAGCCCGAAGCTGAACGTCCACGCTGGTTTAATGAACTCGATAAATAATCTGAAAAGCAGGTAGCTTACCATAAATACTTTAAAACGGCTGCCATCGGTGAACGTATGCTTACGCTCATAAAAACGAAGTGCAAACCATAATACTATCCAGAAAACAATTTCGTACAAGTTGGTGGCATGCCGCGGAATACCGTCGCCAAGATCAATACCTAAGAAAGAATTTGTAGGTACGCCATAAGTGCCGTCTTCCAACCCGGAAAGGAAGCAACCTATGCGGCCGATAACCATGGCCATAATTAGCGGGTAAACCATCAGGTCGCCGGAAGAAGTGGTTACGCCAATTGTTTTTTTAGCCAGCTCCACTCCTATCAGTCCGCCAACAAAACCACCAACGATGGTTTTGTTACCCATAAAGTAAATCATGTTAAATTGACCTAACAATTGCGGATTTTCGAGCACGCCAATGATATGCGAACCAAGAAAGGCACCGGCTGCTGCGCCCACAAAAATGATGATGCGGTTTTGCTCGCTTATTGCATCGGCGGTATGTCTGCGCAGGTACAAATAATAACGATAACCCAGCACATATGCTAGCGTTTCAAAAACAAAGTGGAGCGGTAGGCTTAATTGCCCTATTTGTATATGTACCGGAAAATGCAAAGCGTTTTATTAAACTGCAAAGTATAATTTTATCAGTAAAAATCTTCAATTATTAATTTGTCCCGTCGGTCGTACTTTAGCTATCAATGCACTATCCTGAAAATCTAATCTTATAACTAAATAATTTGTTATCAATAAACTAAGATAGTTTTTTATTGGTATGTTCTCATCCTCCCAAAAGGTTGCATATTCTGCCTTTGCGTCTTTTATGGCAGCTATTTCGTCGCCAGTACGCTCCTTATATGGTGATTTAAATATCTTATAGGAGCTTCCTTCGCCATAAACCAAACTGATGTCATTTTTTATCTCGTTATACAAACCAACTGTTTCAGATTCTAGGTCGGCAGTAAAATAAAAAATGCCTTCATACACTTGGTTCTCGTAAAGTTTGACAGTTAAGGTTTCAGCTGTTTTGTTACCAAACTTTACATTATGTGCTGTTATAGTTCTTTGCTCTATGTCTTCTGGCAGTACGGTAACTCCCATTTGTTTTAGTTCAGCAATGACTTTCTCCTTTGAATCACCGAATTTCAAACCTATAAAACCGTCAATTATTCCCTGGGCCTTACATGTTATGGAAAATACAGCTAGTGATAAAAAAGTACTATATTTTTCATGTTAATCTGATTACGTTCAAAACACTGTGAACTTCACTGCCGACATACGTTGAATAAAAGACCAACTAAAACAACGACGTGAAAAACCGATTAACGCTGTAGTATACTCGCTTATGAAGCGAATGCCTGACTACAACTAAACCGCCCATGGTGCCATATAATTCTCGCCTTATTTCTACTGCCTGTGCATAGGGTTTGCGCATGATAATTGTATAATTGGATACACCTGGCTGTAATTTTAATGTATAGGTTTGATATGTTTGGTGTCTGAAAACTATGGAATCGCCCGCATCAGCAGGAACTGATATGGTAAAGCTACCATCCAAACCAGATGTGGTTTGTACCGATACTCCGCCGATACTAATGGCTATACCACTAAGCGCAAATGACTCTGCACTAATCACTTTTCCGGTTATAATTCGTGGCGCTTGTGGAACTGTTCTGCCGGTATCTGCAAGCACTTCTGACGCGCGGATTTCTACCGATTGTGTAGCTGCGCCACTGCTTTGACTAATGGCTAACAATCCAGCAATAAGCGCTGCCCATGTAAGCCTGCCCTGAGTAGTTGACTTATCAGCTATTTGAGTATTAATACGCTCCATTTGTCCCCTCTCAAAACGACCGCAAACTCCATTGTGTTTACTTAAATAGGCGATTACTTCGTCGTCCTTTAGCACTGAAAAGTCTATTACGCTTTTTTGGCAGTTGCTGCAAAACCGGCCGTCATCTTTAGGTAGCATTTCAGCCCAATTGGCCGTGCAAGGATTGTTTAAGGCTATATGCTTTATGGTGTGGTTCATGTTATGCTGATGCAAAAACTTACCCGATTCCATAAACCCTTTATTAATTACGAATAGAGATACTGCTATAGCAATAAAGATAGTTTTACTTACACCAGTACAGGAACTTAAGTATAGATAAGAACTGATAAGAAAAAGTTCTTCTGCGATTTATAATTCTTTTAAAATGCCGATCATTGGCATCTATCTAAAAATTATATCATTTTTTTCAATTGCTGATAAACCTTTTCAGTAGGTAAGCCTACTACGTTGGTATAAGATCCGTTGATGCGCTCTATGCCTATCAGCCCGATGCGTTCCTGTATGCCATAGGCTCCTGCTTTATCAAGCGGTTCATAAGCGTCTACATAAGCACGGATTTCCTGTTCGCTAAGCGGACGGAACAGCACCTCGCTCACATCATAAAATTTGTTGTATTTGCCCTTATAAAACAGGCAAACTCCGGTTACTACCTTATGCACCCTGCCTGATAGTTTTTTGAGCATCTGCACTGCTTGTTCTTTATCAGCAGGCTTCCCCAGTATTTCGCCATCAATAGCTACGATAGTATCCGCGGTGAGCACCACCTCATCAGTAACGTCTTCATCAAAGGCCTCAGCTTTTTGAGTAGCTATGTAAACTGCAATTTCTTCCGGCGTTAAATGTTCGGGATAACTCTCGTCAACTTCTTTCAGCACTACCCGAAAGTCAACATCCATTAGGCTGAGTAACTGCTGCCTGCGCGGCGATTTTGAGGCTAATATTACAGGAGGGAAATTCATGTATCTATTTTAGTTCGTAGTTGATGGAAAGTAGTTAATAGTCATCGTGTTGATTAGGGCTTTAAGATAAGTTTTTATGAACGATCATCCGTAGACCATGAACCCCGACTTACCAGCTGTAAGCTTCAGCATTCATCCACTTACCCTGTACCTTAAGTACTTTTTCTATAACGTCGCGTGCGCAGCCTTTCCCGCCGGGTATTGGCGACACATAATCGCATACTGCTTTTATTTCCTCAACTGCATCCGCAGGGCAAACCTTTAGTCCGGCAAGTTGAATTACTGTGAGATCCGGAATATCATCGCCCATATAAAGCACATTAGTGGCTTTAATATGCCTTTCTTCCAGGTAAACCTTGAATTTTTCGTCTTTATTGCGGGCACCGACGTACACGTCGGTAACTCCAAGGCTATTTAACCGGTGAATGGAACTCTTTGAACGGCTGCCAGAGATAGCACAAACGTTGTAACCGCATTTAACGGCCAATTGCATGGCATAACCATCTTTTATATTGAACGCCCGGCTTTGCTGACCGGTTTCCAGCACAAATACCGACCCATCGGTAAGTACGCCATCAACATCAAAAATAAAGGTGGTAATATCCTTAAGCTTTTGTAAAAATGAATCCATGCAGGGCTATCAAATATCTGTAAGGTTAACGAAACAAATTATTTGCACATTCAAAATCAGTCTTCCTGATTGTCGCGCCATTCATATACCCAGGCAGACTGTATTTGCTCCAGGTGGCCCTCGTTTGCCTCTTCGCGTGTACCAGCGAAGTTGGGTAAGCTTAGCACCCACTCCAGCAGGTCGGTAAAACGGATACGGTATATTTTTGCCTCATTAAATTCATCACCAAACTTTTCGTAAAGCTCCATGGCAATGTCTTCGTAGTCATTCCAATGAATGGGCAGGGCAAATTTATTCTCTGTCATTTTAAAAATGTATGATATAGATACTGTTTAATGGCCTAAAAACTGTGATTGGTCGGGCAAGGTAACTTCGATATCGCCGTCTATAACAACACATTGGCAGCCCAGGCGCGAATTAATACGCGGATTAACTGCCCGGTCAATAAAGTCTTCTTCTTTATCTGATATTTCCTGGATGTTATCCATCCCTTTATTAATATATATATGGCAGGTACTGCAACCACAAACACCACCGCAATTGTGCTGAAGCTCAATACCATTTTCGAGACATACATCAAGCACCGATTCGCCTTCTGCTATCGGCAGCTCCACGCTCTCGTGATCCTGCTCTTCAAAATTTATTTTGAGTTTAAAAACATTCATTTGGGCAAAATTAACAAAATTACAACGCCAAGCTACTGTGATTTGTCCATTTTGATAATGGCTTGACTGAGCAGCTCATATAACTGTTTAAGCTGGTCATTATTTTCAAGCATATCCAAGTGAGCTTGCATCGTACGCGCGTCATTGCGCACAGCAGGACCAGTTTGTACGCTGGCTGGTATAGTCTGCTGTACCTTCTGCGCAGTTTCCAGAATCAGCGGACGAATAATATCAAATGCCAAACCATCATTACGCAATAGGTCGTACGCAGCCTGGTACAAATAATTAGGAAAATTACAGGCAAATACCGCTGCCAGGTGCAGGGTCTTACGCTGATCCGAACTTACCCGATGCACGCTGTTGCTGATTGTATGTGCCAGCTGCCCTAGCGTTTGGGTGATATCATCACCGGCACCTTCAATGCAAAGTGGCACTTGCCAAAAGTCAAGTTCGCGGGTTTTGCTGAATGTTTGTAAAGGATAAAATACACCGGCGTTGTCTGTGAACAACTCAAGCGCGGATAAACTGGTTGCGCCCGACGTGTGTACCAACAATTTACCCAGCGGTGCTACCTGTTTGGCTACGTCAATAATGGCATCGTCTTTAACGGATATGATAAACAAGTCGGTTTCGCTACTCAATGCTAAAAGTTGATCCGTTGCCTCAGCGCCTATGTGATAAGCGAGCATTGCCGCATTTTGAAGGTTAGGACTGTAAACCTGAACGATGCGGTGTCCTGCGTTTTTGAGCGCAGCGCCCAAATGTGTCGCCACATTGCCCGATCCTATAATTGATATGCGCATACTGCAAAGCTAAGGGTTTAAGCTTTGGTATTTTATTTTTATTGGTGGCAGTTGGTCTGCTATTTTAATCAACTATCACCTTTATCCATTCCGCCCATTCTAAACCACCAGGCAGTTTCGCGTTGCTTAACTCTATGTGTATTACCCGCCTGTTGCAGGTGTTGGTGGTTCTGTCTGATGCGTGCAGCAATAGTGGCTTCATTACCATTAAGCCACCGGCTTGTACTTCACAGATATGCTCACACTCATTCTCCCAATCAATAGTTTCCGGGCGATAGACACCTTTTTGGTGTGAACCCGGTATTATTTTGAGCGCGCCGTTATTTGCATCAGTATCATCCAAATGAATGCGAAAAGTATATATGTTTTCTGAGATTGTTAAAGGTGGCTGCACCGAAAACTGACCATTTTTTGCCGTCCAGTTGGCATAACCTTCTGCCTGCAGCTTTTCCTTTACGGATATTGTAAGATCCTGGTGCCAGGCTACAAACCAGTTTGACTGTCCAGGCTTGTCAAAATATATAGATTTGACAACAAAGTAGTCCTCACCAGCGATCTGCCTTATCCAATCCTTTAGCGAAGTATTAAATATGAGCGCATTTACGTCCGGTACCTCGTGCAAGAAACGACGAATAGCAAAGAGTTCGGCAGATTGCCGAAAGTTATTCCCGGCCGGCTTAACCTTATTAATAACGTTGAAAATTGCCGTTATCTCGTCTGGCGTATAAACAGAAGGCAGAACGGTGTACCCATTCTGCCTTACTTGATGATTGTGAAAATCAATATTATTATACATGCCCTTAGGCTTTTTTAAGCTTTAGCTCGCTGTTGCGCCTGAAGATTGACATCAGAAATCCTATAACCATGATAATGGTACCAGCCCACAGGAAGTTGATGTATGGGAACTCAATGGCTTTCATCACTATGAATTTCTTTTTACTTTCCGGCTGCTGGTAAACAGTAATTTCAAACTTGTTCTGTTCCGGAATTATTTTGCTGATGCGCAATTTCAAACCTGCATCCTCCAGCTTTTTCGGGAAGTCAAAAGCGCTATTATTCTTGATGAGATAAATCGGCTCAGCAGTGTAAGTGTTGCCATGAGTTTGGACCTGTAACTGCGCACCTACCGCTACATCACGGTCACTTAAAGGAATGTTCTGCAACTTAGCATCACGATTTATACCTTTAAATACAATGATACCATCGCGATAGCGAATGGTGTCTCCTACGGCCACTTCATGCGCTACTGGAGCATCATAATTTTTATCGTCATCATCCTGACCATGCGAGGCCGCATCAGGCTCCTCAGCTTTAGTAGCTGAAAGCACGTTGGTCATGGTAATATGCGTATATAAATCGTGCAGCAGGTAATGCTTGGTATCCGGCGATGACGACATACCGTCTTGCGACTGTATCACGTTCGGCCGTAATATAAATTGCTCGGCAGGCTTACCGTCGGCACCCAAGCGCTCATACTTTACATTAAATAGATGCTGTGCACCTTCAACGGTATCGCCTAAAAAGGTTACCGAGTATCCGGCCATAGTAATCGGCTCGTTTTTATAAAGCAGCACGTTCTCGCGCGGATTTTCTTCCTTCGCGAATTCTTCGCTGTATTGCTCGCCTGTATTATTTTCTGATATTACCCTGCTGGTACCGGCAGCAATAACCGCCCCTACCAACATCAACCCAAAACCAATATGCGCCACGGCCGAGCCAGCCAGTTTAAACTTACCTTTAAATGCATCGGTAAGTACTTTGGCATTAGCTAAAACGGCATACAAAGAGCAAAGCATTACCAGGGTGTATACAAATTGCAACTTATATACTCCTGTGAAATATACTACAAGCGCTGTTACTATACCGGCAAATGCGAGGTAAACCAGTGTGGTAATAAAGAAACGGGTAATATTGGTTTGCTTATATTTAAGGAACTGGGCGAAGCCGGTGAGCAACATAATCACTACAGCAAAGCAAGCCTGCACAATGTTGTATTGTTTGGTATCCGGCGGGGCCATTTTTGTGCCGAACATGGAATTCCATACCGGAACAGAAGTAACCAGTATTAAGTGGAAACAAGAAAGGGCCAGGAACACAGCGCCCACAAACATCCAGAACTCACGAGAGTAAGTATCCTCGTCCTTTTTGGTGATGGGCAGTTCTTTCCAGCGTACCACCAGGAAGTATGCCGACAGCGCAAAGAAAATGATGATGCCCAGCACCAGGTGCCAGAACATCCCTAAGTCGGTAAAGGAGTGAACGGATGATTCGCCCAGTATACCGCTACGCGCCAAAAATGACGAATACCATACCAATATGAAGCTGATCAGTACGAGGAATGTAGCTGTAAAATAGGAATGACCTGTGTTTTTAAACACAATCATTACGTGTAGCGCTGCCACCAGTGTAAGCCATGGGAATACCGAAGCATTCTCCACCGGGTCCCATGCCCAGAAACCGCCGAAGTTGAGCGACTCATAAGCCCAGAAAGCACCCATGATAATACCTGTACCCAGTACCATAGCGCCAAATAAACCGTATGACAAAGCAGGTTTTACCCACTCGGCATAACGCTTTTGCCAAAGGCCGGCAATTGCATAGGCAAATGGCACCACTACAGATGCAAAACCCAAAAACAAGGTTGGCGGGTGTATCACCATCCAATAGTTTTGCAAGGAAGGATTCATGCCACGGCCGTCCTTAATGAAAGAAAGATAGTCAGGGTTTGAAAAAATAGGGCCTTCCAGCGCATCCCGTAGCAGCAGGAACGGAGAGCTGCCTATACGCGCGCTCAGTATATCTATACCCAATACCATTGTAGAGAGCACAAATTGCGAAAGAGCAATCACTGTCATCACCGGGGTTTCCCATGAGCCGGCCTTACGGATAAGGATATTACCTAATACCGCCTGCCAGAACATCCAAAGCAGGAAGCCGCCCTCCTGCCCGTTCCAAAAACCTGAAATTAGGTAGTATACGGGCAATGAACGTGAAGTATATGACCACGCGTAATGGTATTCAAAGTAATGGTTATATAAAATGATGAATAGGCAGGTACCCATGCCCAATATGGCCAGCGAATTAATATAATAACCTATGCGGCCAAGTTTATGCCACGAATTGTCTGTGGTGCTTAATTTGCTGGTGCCCTCACGGGTGGCAAAATAGTAACTCAGAAAAGAAAACAGCGCTCCTCCCAGTGCCAGTACAACAAAAAAACGTCCTAAATGACCAACAAAGAGGTGCTCATTCTTAAAAGCTATATCCATTAAGTAAAATCGAAAAAAGGTATAATTATAAATTGGCGCTCTTCTGTGGCGCAGCTTCAGCTACATTGAGCTTATTATCATTGTATTTAGATGGGCATTTCATTAAAATTTTTGAAGCATGAAACTCTCCGCCCTTCATTTTACCGGTTAGTACCAGTTGCTCTGACCGCTCGAAATCCTGCGGTTTGCTACCAGTGAAAATCACTTTACACTCCTGCCCGTTATTATCTTTCATATAGAAAGAAAAATAGTTGGCATCCTTAGTGGCATCATAATATAAGGCTTTGCCTTTATTAAGCTGGCCCACTACATGCAATTCGCTTTCGGTACTGCGCGCATCAGCAAAATTGCCATAAGAACTTGAATTTGAATAGGTAGTAATAACTACGGCAATAGCTATAGCAATTACAATTATTCCGAAAATAGCACTCTTTTTCATTATACGGTTTTACACTTGTAAATCGAGACCACAAAAGTACGAAACGTGGCGCTAATAATTTTTATTGTCACACCTATATGCTATTTAGAATCATTATAAACAAATTTTAAGCTTTTGCATCTAAAATGCAGAGGGGCGATGTGCATTTAACGCAGCATTTTATTCATATTTATAGCATGAGTTATAACCGCCTTAAATCTACCCTGTCTTTCATAGCTTTTATAAGTGCATTATTGATTCCCTGCATAAGCTTCGGTCAACCTCAGGCAGCACACATAAAAGCAGGTCGCCCGTCGCAAATGGTGCGACGTTATATCAGCCCTGTTAAAATACTATGGCAAACAGCGGGCGTTTCAGGTGCTGAAAAGCTATTAAAGCCGGGCAACGGTCAGGCGGAGTTATCCGGTGCGCAACTCACTCAATTTAAAAACAGCAGCAACACCCAAGCCTCACTCCTGCTCGACTTTGGCACAGAACTGCAGGGCGGTTTGCAAATTATTACAGGCATGTTTGGTAATGGTAAGCCTGCCCAGGTGCGCATCAGGTTTGGCGAATCGGCTGCTGAGGCAATGGCCGAAATAGAACCAGAACATAACGCCACTAACGACCACGCCATACGCGACCTTACGACTGCCCTGCCCTGGCTTGGCCGTTATGAGTATGGCAACACTGGCTATCGCTTCGTCCGCATTGATTTGCTCGGCGAAAACGCCTCGCTCAGCATTAAAGAGATCAGCGCAACATTTCAGTACCGCGACATTCCGTATCTGGGTTATTTTAAATGTAATGATACTTTGCTAAATAAAATTTGGGAAACTGGCGCTTACACGGTGCATCTTAACATGCAGGATTTCTTGTGGGACGGCATCAAGCGCGATCGCCTTGTTTGGGTGGGCGACATGCACCCGGAAGTATCAACCATATCAGCAGTATTTGGCGATAACGTAGTAGTGCCCCGCAGCCTTGACCAGGCGCGCGACATTACGCCCCTGCCTGGTTTTATGAACGGCATGGTATCTTACTCTATGTGGTGGATGCTGATACAGCGCGATTGGTATATGCATACGGGTAATCTTGCTTATTTAAAGGAGCAGCATGCTTACATGAAAGGTTTAGTAGACCAATTGGTGAAAGGCATCGACAATAACAATAAAGAAGTTCTAAGCGGTGGCGGGCGTTTTCTAGACTGGCCATCAAGCGAAGATACGGTTGCTATACATGCCGGACTACAGGCGCTCATGATAATGAGTCTGAACGCTGGAGGTGAATTATGTAAGGTATTAAAAGATGATGCTACTGCCCAAAAATGTGCTGATGCCGTTAAGCGTCTTAAGTTGCATAACCCATCACCAGGCCAATCTAAACAGGCGGCAGCAATGCTGGCACTCGCCGGCTTACAACCTGCCCAAAAAATGAATAAAGACATCATCAGCCGGAACGGTGTGGAAAATTACTCTACCTTTTTTGGCTATTACATGCTGCAGGCCAAAGCCCTGGCGGGAGATTATGACGGTGCATTGAACGACATACGGCGGTATTGGGGTAGCATGTTGTCGCTTGGCGCTACGACATTTTGGGAAGACTTTAACATCAAATGGCTTGATAATGCAGAAAGAATAGATGAACTGCCTGCCGCCGGAAAAGTGGATGTGCACGGCACATACGGCGCTTACTGTTACAAAGGTTACCGGCATAGCCTCTGCCATGGTTGGGCATCAGGGCCAACGGCCTGGCTATCTCAGCATGTACTTGGCATTGAAGTAACGTCGCCGGGATACCGCAGCATTACTATTAAGCCACATCTTGGTGACCTCACCTACGCTGAAGGCGCTTTTCCAACTCCCTACGGCGTGCTTAAAGTGAGTCACAAAAAGCAGGCTGATGGTAGTGTCAAAACAACTTATCAGGCACCTAAAGGGGTTAAAGTGATTTTAGGAAAGTAATTAGAATTATTATGTCATTTCGAGCAATAGCGAGAAATCTATTTTAAGCTTTAAATATCGTTCAAATAGTTGTCAAAATAACAGTCGCTTCCTTTCAGATTGCTTCGCTAACGCTCGCAATAACGAGCTGCTGAAGTCCTCCCTTGGAGAGGATTTAGGTGAAGTCTTCATACGGTCCAACAAACAAAAAAAGCCGCAGCGAATGCTGCGGCTTTCTAAAATGGTAGTCTTTAATAAATCATGGCCAAACGCCAAGGTTTTGGTATGATATCGCAATTTTATTGATAGCGCCCACAAAAGCTGCAGTACGCAAGGTGTCAATTTTGTCGGTAGTTTTAAATGTGTTCCGGATTTCGTGGTAAGAACGAATCATGGTATCCTCCAAGCCTGAAATTACCAGCTCATGTTCTGATGAACCTTTTACGATGGCAGCACGCTGCTCCGGCGTTACCGATATACCGGTAATGCTCTCTACCATGTTCACCAGGTTTTGATTGGTGTTTTCTTCGAAACGGCGGTTAATACGACCGAAGGCTACGTGCGACAGGTTTTTCAACCATTCAAAATAAGACACGGTTACACCACCGGCGTTGGCATACATGTCCGGAATAATTAAACCGCCTTTTGCGTAGATGATCTCTTCAGCTTCCGGCGTGGTTGGGCCGTTAGCGCCTTCTACGATGATTTTTGCCTGGATGCGGCCCGCATTTTCAGCGGTAATTTGGTTTTCGAGCGCAGCTGGTACTAAAATGTCGCAAGGTTGCTCCAAACCTTCGCCGCTGTTGTCAAATTTTTGTTTTGCTCCTGGGTAGTTCAATATAGAGCCGCTTCCCTTGCGGTGATTGAAAACGTCATCCACATCTAATCCATCAGCATTGTAAATAGCACCTTCAAACTCGCAGATGCCCACTATAATGCCGCCGTACTCCTGTAAAAATTTAGCTGTATAGAAACCAACATTACCTAAGCCCTGTACAATGATGCGTTTACCGGCGATGCCTGTGGTAAGACCTAATTTATCCATATCCTCGGCCACGCTAACGCACTCGCGTACAGCAATAGCAACACCGCGGCCGGTAGCTTCTCTCCTGCCTTGTATACCGTGCAATGCAATTGGCTTACCGGTTACTGAGCCCATCGCATCTAACTGACCCGGGTTCATGGTGGCGTATGTGTCGGCAATCCAGCTCATTTCACGCTCGCCGGTACCATAATCTGGCGCAGGAACGTCAATACTCGGGCCGATGAAATTCTTTTTAATAAGCTCCACCGTGTAACGGCGGGTTATGTTTTCTAACTCCTGTACGGTATAGTTTTTCGGGTTGATTTTGATACCACCTTTTGCACCACCGAACGGCACGTTTACGATAGCGCATTTGTAAGTCATCAAAGCGGCAAGAGCCATTACCTCGTCCTCGTTAACCATATCGCTGTAACGGATACCGCCTTTAGTTGGCGACTGGTGTTGGGAGTGCTCTACGCGCCATGCGTCAATCACCTGGAAACCGTTACCCTTACGTATAGGGAAACGGAAATGGTAAACGCTGTTACATGATTTTATCTGATCGAGCAAGCCTGCGTCGTGTTGCGTAAATTGTGCGGCATAGTCGAAGTTTTTGCATACGTCCCCAAAGAAATGGGTATCTGAAGCAACTAAATTATTATTAGCCATAAAGATGTATAGATAAATAAATGAGGTTTATAACAGCGCAAAATTGAGGTTTTTTTTCTCACTTGTGCAAGTCCTTAACCGCTTAGTGTTTGTACTACACCGGTTAACAATCCAAATAAATCAATGTTTAAACAACGTTGATTTATTTTTTGAACTAATTTTGATTCTCGACTTTTTTTAATCTTCTGTCAATACTGAACAGATAAAAAGCTAATCCTACAAAAATAACGGCGAGTGTTGCCACAACTACATAGATTTTACCAGAGCTATATAAAGCATCAGCCATCTCAACGCCCCCCGCATTTTGAGCAAATGCAGCTGTAAAACTTAATAAGGATATTATAAGAAATAAGATCTTTTTCATCTTAGTTGTAACTGTTTTGTTTATATTCAATTAACCTTATGCGGTACCGTAAGGTAGCTATCCAAACACCGAATAAACTCCAGGCAATAAACGCAGGGTAAAGCACGAGCCGCATATGACTATCAAGATCAAGCTTGCCAAATGCTGGGTTGCCGCCATTACCGGGATGCAATGAATCCGTCATACGTGGCAGCACCATAATGAGCACTATCATCACCGGAAAAGCGAAAATATTGTATATGGCAGATATCTTGGCCCGCTTTTGCTCTTCATCTATAGCATTCCGCAGCACCAGGTAGGCGCAATAGAGCAAAAAGGCAATGGCAGCGCTGTTCTGTTTAGGGTCATTACTCCAAGGCTCGCCCCAGGTATACTTAGCCCAAATCATTCCGGTTATCAAACCCAAAATAAAAAAGAACACCCCCGTATTTACGCACTCTACCGCAATGAGGTCGTGCTTTTCATCACCTGATCCTAAGTACTTGATACTGTAAACAACCGATATGGTGAATACCGTAAACATGGCCATCCACATTGGCACATGGAAGTAAGTATTACGGATGGTTTCGTGAACGATGGGCAGGCGCGGCACTGCAATTAAAAAGCCTGCTATCAGGGTGTACAGAATCAGCAATACAGCCAATATTTTCCACCACGATTGATAAATGAACTTCATAAAAGGAATTGTGGCAACAAATGTAGCAAATTTTAGCCGACAATGACGGGTTAGCATTTGAGCTGCTTTGTCATAGCATTGTATGTTTGCCCATTACAAGCGTAGATTATTAGTACTTAATCTCCCGGCTGGTAATCCAGAGGCAGCATCTCTGCCAGTTTAGCGCGCGACCAGGTCCCCTCATACAAAGGGTAATTATTGAGCACTCGCCCATTACTATCAAAATACAAGTATGGTGCAGGCATGGTAACTATACTGGTCTCAAAGTTTTCCATAGTGATGGGGCGGTAAACATTTATAAAGTCTACCTTATCGCGCCGGTTTTTGTAAATTACATAAAGCAGGTAATTACCGCCTGTAAGCACGTAAACGCCTGCGCTATCCGTTTTTGCAAATAGCTGATCGTTACGCAAGGGCGGCCCCAACCTCTCATGATAATATTTGGGCATGTTTTCCAGCTGATTCCAATATATCAGCGAATCGCGGTTACGGCCGTTAAACTGTTTAAGTTTTTTCTGTATCACCTCTTCCGGAGGCCGCTGAGGATTGATCTCGCGCCTGAACGGGCGAACCTCAAAACTATCAGCAGCGAGGTTGTCGGTATACAAAGACCTGTAAAAATGTTTTGCCGAGCCGTAGTAGACCTCTTCACGTTTTTGTTTCCAGCGCTTCTTTTGCGCTTCGCTACCAGGAAGTTCTTCAAACAAAGCATTCCCCTGTTGTTGTATCAAGCCGTTTATCCTGTCAGACTGAAAGTCATTTACAAGATACTTTACCCTGTAACCGAGCGCACGATTTTCTACTACAAAAAATTCATCTGTATAAGCAGTAAGTAACCGTTTGGAGCCGTTGTATGAAAGTTGTACGGCATGCGGGTTCATTACCTTGCATTTTTCAGAATTTTCGGATTTGCCGATAAAGTCCTCCTTAAAAATTTCGTAGGCTTTTTTCCAGTCGGCATCACTCATTATTACCACTTCGCGCAACTGGGTTACTTTGGGCTGCATATTTATGGCAAGACGCAGTTGTGCATTGCCTACCATAACCGTTTGCGTATATTGCTCGTAACCAATACTGGTAACTACCAGCTGGTATTGGCCCGGCTTTATAGAATTCATGGTAAATGATCCATCAGCCTGGCTGGTGGTACCATAAGTGGCATTATTGAGGAAAACACTTGCCCCGGCCACGGGCGTTTTACCGCTAAATACAGTCCCTGTTATGCTACCTTGTGCAGAGGCGATCACAGCCTGCAGCGATAGCGCCGCGATGAGGCAAACACATCGTATTAAACGGTTCAATCGCGCCATAAATAAGGAAATAATAGCAGTGAAACCGCTATAACGATTACGTTGATGGCTGCCAATGCACCCAAACTGCCATAACTAAGACTGCGATCGAGACCATCCATCGCGCTTTTGCTAAAGCGTACCAGCATTAATATAACAGGGATAATTACCGGGAAACTGAGAATAGCCATTAACGTGCCGTTGTTGCCAGCTTTGGAGGCTATGGCCGATATCATGGTAAATACGCTTGAGAAACTTACACTACCAATAAATACGGCTAACAAGTACCACCAAAAATCGGCTACTACGTTATTGAAAAACAACATGTATATAAGTACCGCCAACAAACTCAGTAAGGCCATCAGCAAAATGTTGTAAATTATTTTTGAGAGAATGATAGCCTGCGGACTCGCTATAGTATAGTAATACAACAACCGACTGCGGCTCTCCTGCATAAAGCTTTTGGCTATAGCGTTTACTGATGCAAAGAGCATAATTATCCAGAAAAGCACGTTCCACACAATAGGGTAACCGGCACTGGTTTTAAAACCGGGCGAAAGGTTAAAAGCAATATAACAGATAAACACTGTGGATACCACATACAGCAGCACACCGTTAAATGCGTACTTAGATCGCCACTCCAGTAAGATTTCTTTTTTTAAAAGACCAAGTGTTTGTTTGTATAACTGCATCTGGTACAAATATAATAAGCCGGAGCCACTGGTTTGCATTTGCAGCTAACTATAACACCGTTTGAATCTATCTGCTAAGATTTGTAGCTTTACAGTATGCCTGTGTTATATTACAAAAGCCCGCTGGGCGTTACCCAGATAACGGAAGAGGAAGGTTTTATCACCGCCATTTCTATATTAGACGAAGAAGCAGACACCAACTCGCCTGAAACACCGGTCTTAGCTGAAGTAGAAAAGCAATTAAATGAATATTTTGAGGGAAAGCGCCTGGTATTTGACCTGCCGCTGAAACCCGCAGGCACAGCTTTTCAGCAAGAAGTTTGGAAACAACTGGCGCAAATACCTTACGGTAGCACTACCAGCTACAACGCCCTATCGCACGTAATGCAAAATCCTTTGGCTATACGTGCCATTGCGGCTGCAAATGGCAAAAACAAGTTATGGATTGTTATACCCTGCCATCGTGTAATTGGCAGCGACGGCAGCCTTACCGGCTATGCAGGTGGCTTGTGGCGTAAACAATGGCTACTGGAACACGAGGCCCGCATTGCGGGCACCGGGCAAACTAAACTTGCTTTTTAAGCTTCCGGGCATTAACCAAAGCACTTATTTTTTCGTGCAATTGCTGCGGCTGAAATGGTTTGGCCAGTACATCATTCATACCTGCGGCAAGCGCCTCTTTCTGCTCAAAATCAAGCGTGGCGGCCGATAATGATATTATCGGTATACTGCGTTTTGGCTCATCAAACTCCAAACGAATCTTTTTTGCTGCCTGGTATCCATCCATCTCGGGCATGTGGGTATCCATCAAGATGATGTCATAATCGTGCAACTGCAGCTTTTCCACTACTTTGCGCCCATTATCTACCGTCTCCACTTCGGCGTTCCAATCTTTTAGCAGCTTGTTCAGCATAAATTGGTTTACCATATTGTCCTCTGCTACCAGTACGCGGATTTTATCAAACGGCAATAATTTTTCAGCAGAACGTACGGCAGGCCTTTCCTTCGGCATGGCGGCAAGCGTAAACCAGTTGTTAAAACGGAATTCGCTGCCTTTACCCACTTCACTTTCAACGGCTAAATTACCACCCTTAAGCTCCACCAATTTTTTCACGATGGCCAAGCCTAAGCCTGTACCGCCATACTTAATTGACGTGTCATCCTCGGCTTGCTCAAATGAATTGAATATCTTGGATAAATGACTTTCCGCTATACCAATGCCGCTATCGCGTACAATAAATTCAATCTTAACCTTTTCTGCAAGTTTTTGCAATACGCGTACGGTAAGGTTTACGTAACCGCGCTCGGTAAACTTAATTGCGTTGCTGAGCAAATTCATCAATATCTGGTTCAAACGTAAAGAGTCAACCATAACACTTGTAGGTACATCCGACTCGATACTTAACGTAAACTCTATATTCTTTTCGTCTGCCTTAAATTTGAGCAACCCATAAACAGAATTTACAATATCGTGCAGGTTGTTCGCTGAGCGCACTATGCTGAATTTACCGGCCTCTATCTTGGAAATATCGAGTACATCATTTACCACGCCGAGTAATGATTGTGATGATACTTCCAAAAGGTTAAGCATGTTGGTTTGCTGCTCGTCAACGTTGGTTTTGCGCAACAGGTTAGTGATGCCTAAAATACCATTGATAGGTGTACGCAATTCATGGCTCATGTTAGCCAGAAAATTCTCTTTGATTTTTTTGCCCAGCTCAGCAGCTTCTTTCGATTTTATCAATTGCTGCTGGTAACTTTTTTGCGGGGAAACATCGCTAATGTTGAGGAACAGCGTTTTATTACGGTAAGAAATACGGCACTCTGCCCAGATCACATTCTTGTTAAAAGTTTCCAGTTCCAGCTCAAAAACCGCAAAGGTAAGCCCGTCCTTAATTACCTCACCCAATCGTTGCCTGAAATCGGCCTGTCCCTCTGCTACAACGCGGTCGACAATACTGGTTTCCAGCAACTCTTCCGGCCGGAAACCTAAGATTTTTTCAACAGCGGGGTTTATGCTTCTGATACGGAAGTTTTGCGCATCTACTGCACAAATAATATCTGCCGAGTTTTTAACTACGGTAGCATAATTCTGCAGTTCCTCATTTTTTTGCTTTACCTCATCACGGGATTTAGCCAGCTGTACAAAGGCATCAACCTTTGCTGAGGTAATATAAGGGTCAAGAGGCTTGTACAGGTAATCAACCGCACCTGTGCCTAAACCTTTTACCACATACTTTGTTTCCTTAGATATTGCGGTTACAAAAATAACCATGATATCACGCGTACGGGGGTTAGATTTGAGCATCTCTACCAGCTCAAAACCGTCCATTTCTGGCATTTGCACGTCAACAAGGGCTACGGCTATTTGCGCCTCCCATGCAATACGCAGCGCCTCATTGGGCGATGTGGTTGAATGAAGCTTGATATCATCGCGTTGGAGCAAAGCTTCAAGCGCAATAATATTTTCTTCTCTATCGTCAACTATCAGGATATTAACAGGGGCCATTGTTAATGTGAAATTGTTATAGTTTGGGCGAAAATTATGTTCTTATCAATCTTAAAATATCATCAGTGTCCAGCACGTACTCTGCCGCTCCCATGGATATTGCCGCCGCCGGCATATCTGACATTTCGGCATCCGCAGGGTCTTGTGCAATAGTAAGCGAGCCACTATCACGCAATTTAAGTAAACCTGAAGCGCCGTCCTGGTTAGCGCCTGAAAGCAAAATGGCTGTACAACGATCACCGAATACTTCTGCCGCACTTTCAAAAGTTACGTCAATGGAAGGTTTCGAAAACCAAACAGGCTCAGAAACGTCTAAACTAAAATAACCCTCTCTCTCTATCAGGGTATGGTAATTAGTTGGTGCAATATAGATGGTATTATTCTTTAATTCATCTTTATCGGAAATTTCCTTCAGGTATATACGAGAGTGCTCTGAAAACAGTTTCTCTATTTCGCTAAAAAAATTCCTTTTGCGATGCATCACCAGTATAAACGTCTTGTTTATATCAGCATCTATACTTTTAACGATGCTAAAAAACAACTTGAACGACCCTGCCGAGCCGCCAACCAGCACCACTTTGGAACGCTGCCAGCGCTGCAATATATCGTCCTTAATTGCCAATTTTTTGGTAGATATTTTCTTTAGCGTTCACCGTTTTAAACTTCTTGCGAAACACTTCTGACCGTATCGTTTCTTTAGAACCAAGGCATAAAAAGCCATGAGGACAGAGACTTCGGTAAAAAAGGTCGAGCACCCGCTCCTGTAAGGGATTATCAAAATAGATAAAAACGTTGCGGCAGGTAATTAGCTGAAACTCATTGAACACCCCATCTGACACAAGGTTATGCACAGAGAACAGTGTATTCTGTTTCAATTCACTATGCACCGTAGCGGCATCATACATTATAGTACAGTGATCAGTAATAGAACCAGTTAATCCCGCATGTACATAATTTTCGGCATAACTTTTTACCTTTCGAAAGCTGTAAATACCTTTTCGAGCTTCCTTTAATACCTCGGTGTTTATATCAGTACCGTAGATGAATGACTTGCTTTTTAAACCGGCCTCATTCATCAAAATCGATAATGAATAAACTTCTTCGCCTGATGAACAGCCCGCTGTCCAAACTTTTATATGCTGGTAAGTAGACAGATAAGGAACCACCTGGTGCATAACCGCCTTATAAAAAGACGGGTCTCTAAACATCTCGGTAACGTTAACGGTAACTTCTTCCAAAAAATGCTGAAAGAAATCGGCATCATTGATCAGCAAATGTTTAAGATCATAGAAGCTCAATCTCTTAAGCCCCATGATACGGTTAATACGGCGTGTAAGCGACGCTTTGCCATAATCAGTAAAATCAAACCCATAAACACCCTTTACCAGCGTAATTAATTCGCTCAGTTCCTGGGTGGTTATGTTGCTTACCTGTACGCTCATATACTAACTTTCCAGCCAAAGCTGCATCAAAGCTACCAGCCTGTCCATATCAACTGGTTTAGTAATGTAGTCATTTGCACCGGCTGCTATACATTTTTCCCGGTCATCCTTCATCGCTTTGGCAGTAAGCGCAATTACCGGCAATTTGCTCCATTTCACCTGCTTACGTATATGTTTGGTGGCTTCGTAACCGTCCATCTTTGGCATCATAATATCCATCAATACAATATCTATGCCCGGAACTTCCTCCAGCTTGGCAATGGCCTCTTCCCCATCGTTTGCTATCTCCACATTCATATCGTAGCTCTGCAGGGCGCTGCTCAGCGCAAAAATGTTACGCATATCGTCATCAACAATAAGAACGCGTTTGCCTTTAATGGCATCCCTGCTGGTTGATACCGCCTTAGGTTTGCTACTTGCTGCTGCAGAAGATGTCGTCGCAGACGGCGCTGTTTCTGTTATTTTATTAAGGAAAAGATTTACCTCGTCAATCAGCCTGTCAGATGATTTATTGGTTTTGATAACCATCGCATTAGCATACTGCATCAAGCGGTTAACCGAATTCTTATCCAGCTCCATCGCAGTATTTACAATCACCGGCAGCTCCAGGAATCTGTCAACTGCCTTAATACGATCAAGCAGGTCGAGACCGGAAATATCAGGCAGATTTAAATCAAGTATCACGCACTGGTACTCATTTTCGTGCAGCATACGGAACGCCGACTCCCCATCAAATGCCTGGTCAACCTCGATGCCTTGCGATTGCATCATGTCTTTCAAAGCCTGGCTTTGCGCCTGGTGGTCCTCTACCAGCAATATCTGCTTAAATTTGGAGCCATTTTGGTGCATAATATCCTGGAAGAGTTTATCCAAGGCGTTGGTATCAATCGGCTTTTTAAGGAAGCTGATGGCACCTTCACGGCGCACACGGTTCGCAGCTGCCTCCCCTGCCGACATCAGGTGTACAGGGATGTGCATGGTAGCCTCATCCTGTTTAAGCTCTTTCAGTATCTGCCAGCCATCTTTACCCGGCAGCATAATATCCAGGATAACGGCATCCGGCAACTGTTCTTTGATAATTTCTACCGCATTGGTACCCTCATTCACAATCACCGAGCGGTAGCCATGATCTCGAGAATAATCTTTAAGAATGTCAGCAAAGTTCTTATCATCCTCAACTATCACCACAAACGGCTCGCGGTTGCGTTTGGTAACTATCTCTGCTGCAGGTTTCAGCTTGGTTACCGGCGGTACAAAAGTTTCGGCCGTAGGTATTTTCTCTTCTTCCTGAACGGTGGCGCTTTCAGTTGCCTCAACCGGTATAGTTAGAGTAAACTCGCTGCCATGCCCCGGCTCACTGGCAAGTGCAATGGAGCCGCCTAACAGGAATGCCAGCTCGCGGCTGATAGAAAGGCCTAAACCTGTACCGCCATACTTACGACTGGTAGAACCATCAGCCTGTTGGAATGCTTCGAATATGAGTTTTTGTTTATCGTACGGAATGCCTATACCGGTATCCTTAATATGGAAACTGATAGTACCCGCAGCTTTGTTGGCTGTAGATGTGAGGGTAATAGTACCTCCCTCAGGTGTAAATTTAAACGCATTGGAAAGCATGTTCTTGATGATCTGCTCCACGCGAACCTTATCGGTAAATATGGTATCCGGCACGCCGGTGCTGCTTGTTGCGTAGCTGATTTTTTTGTTCACAGCCACCTCACCGAACATCATCTCCATGTCGCGCAGTATCTCTGTAACGCGAACATTTTCGTTTTGCATTTCAAGCTTGCCAGACTCAATCTTAGATAAATCGAGAATGTCATTAATTAGCGTTAACAGGTCATTACCTGCATTAAATATTACGCTGGCATATTTGATCTGATCTTCCGAAAGATTTTCAGATTTGTTATCTTTAAGAATACGTGCAAGTACCAAAATACTGTTCAACGGCGTACGCAGCTCATGGCTCATGTTAGCCAGGAATTCTGATTTATACTTACCAGTAGTTTCCAGTTCCTGTACTTTGGTATTTATAGCTTGACGTGCCTCCTCAATAGCTTGATTTTTTTCCTCAAGCAAGCTGGCTTTCTCTTCAAGCTCTGCGTTAATAGTGCGCAGCTCTTCCTGCTGTACCCGTAGTTCTTCCTCTGAGGCCTGCAACATTTCTGTTTTGTTGAGCAATTCCTCATTGGTAACGCGCATTTCTTCCTGCTGTGCTTCCAACTCCTCTGCCTGCTGCTGCGTCTCCTCAAACAGATCGTGCATAATGGTACGCGCTTGCGCAGTGTTTACGGCAATAGCAATATCATTTGATGTGGAAAGAATATACCGGCGGCAATTATCGTCCACATGGCCTGAATAAGCAAGCTCCAAAACCCCTTTAATTTTTTTATCAAAGAAGAAAGGAACCACAAAGCTTTCAACAGGCTCATTGTTCAATATAGAGGTATCAAGATCCAGCTTGGTATTCACCTTACCTTCAACTAACACCGGTTCTTTGCTTATGGCTACCTGACCTAAGATACCTTCGCCGAGTGCAACGGTTTTCTTAGCCAGATCAGGATTGTGAAACGCATAAGTAGCATACAGTTCAAGGCGTTCCTCATCCTGATTGTATAAATAAAAAGTACCTGAGAAAGCTTTGGTATATAAACACAGTTCGCTCAGTACGTTTTCTGCCAGCTCCCTTTCGCTCTGCTGGCCCTGCATTTTCTCGTTCAGCTGACCGGTACCAGTAAGCAGCCAGTTTTTGGCTTCGTTTTCCTTAAGCACCTTGCCCAACTCATCGTTGGTAATCATCAAATCCGATTCAGCCTTTTTCTGTTTGTTGAAGGTCTCCTGGATATAATAGAACAACAAGATAATGATGACCAGGAATACGATAGAGCCGACAATGATTACCTGTATGGCTTGTGATGATGAATCAACCGTAGCTTGCTGTCTGCTCGCCAACAGCGACTCTTCAGTATCTATAATTTGTCTTACAATTTTACGGATGCCATCCATATTCACCTTGCCGTTAAGCAACATGTTGTTGGCTACCATATAGTCAAGCCCGCGATCATCACGAACCCTGACATTGGTTTTAAGTAGATTTACCTGCGCACCAACGAGTTGATAAAGTGTTTCGACACGCTTTTTCTGGATAGGGTTATCCTGAATGAGGTCCTGTATTTTGTTAAGGTTGTTATCAATAGCCGGAAGCGCCGCATTGTACGGATCCAGGAACTGCGCCTTACCGGTAGCGCAATAACCGCGCATACCTGTTTCAGCATCAATAAGTGCCTGTGATAAACCATTGGCCGTTTTAATTACAGACTGTGTATGGGCTACTTTAACGTTATCATCTTCCAGCTTGTTTATGCTGTTGTATGATAGTACTGCTACTACAAAAACTAAAACGATAGATATCGCAAAGCCAAGTAGTACCTGGTTGCGAAAGGTAAGTTTGAACATGTAAGCGGGGTTTAACTGCTACAAATATGTTTAAAATATATTGCTTAACCTATACGGATAAAGTCCGAAAAGGTTACCTTAAAACCTGTGTGTTTAAAGTTTGGTTGCGTCGCCTGCTGTGTCTATAGCGTTGCTTTTTACCAGCAAAGCCGACATGCATAAAGCCACTCCCGTGAACAGTACATACCAACCCCATTTAAATTTAATTTTCGAAGTTAAATAGGCTGCAATTGACGAAAATGGCAGAAAGCTGAATGAGGTATGCACCTTTAAGTATGCCGCGATGAACAACAATACAGCAAGTGCGAGTGAGCCCCAGGCGGCAAGGCGCGCAATCTTAGGCTGACCAAGTACCAGCCCTATCATGCCGATCACCGCCACCAGGAACATAACTATTCCGTAGGGTTTCATCATACCGTAAACATTCATGGTAAGCAACCCGAATGCACGGAGCATAGGACAATAAGTTGCAGCTATTATCAATATAAAACCAACGAGTGATATAAAGGAAGGTATGCGCATAAATAAGCTATGGTTATCGGGTAATTTCCATTTTATCGGCGAAGTGAGCACAGTAGTCGCGCAAATCTTCCACAATATTTGTTTCGCCAGTAGCACGTAAAAAACTGTCGCCCATTGTTTGCAGCGTTTCGTAAAAGAAACGTTTCATCTCATCAACCGGCATATCTTTAGTCCATAAATCAATACGTAGGGTGTTTTTGTAGTTAGAATCCCAAAGGGCCAGCATGATAGATTTTACAGGCAGAGCTTCCTTAGTCTGCGAGTCGGTCGACTCCCATAGGATGCTTTCCGGTACGTTGTTATCATCCAGTTCTACAGTAAGTTTTATTTCGGCTTTTTTCATTTTATTTATTTTACAAGTAAGAATATAACAACTACAAGAACAATAAAGCTGAGCTCAACTGTCCAAAGCGTTTTGGTAACCTTAAAAAAGTTACGGAATATCAGATCTAAAAATGCCACTACAAGGGCAAAGAAGAAAAATATTGTGGCAATGGTACCGCCCCAGCGCTCATAGGGCTTACCGGTAATACTGGCACCATATATCCATATGTACGCTGCCAGTACCACAAAAAACGCGGTTGCAAAGTTTAAAGGGGTAATCCTGAATTTCATGTTTTTATTTACGTTTTGACGAACGTTTGACACTAAGCTTTTTGGCTACCCGCGGGTTGCGCTTGGCTTTCTCTGTTTCAAACTTCTTACGCTGCGTTTCGGTCTTTTTCTCGTGAAATGCCCCTTTAAAGTCAGGGTTTTCACGGCGCTTTTGCATGTCTATCTCGCGAGCCTGTGCCTGGCGCTCCTCATAAGGTGTTTCCTCAATAAACACATCTTCAGGGACATCAAAAAGGGGTATTTGCTGCCTTATAAGTTTTTCGGCTTTACGGATGTAGTATTCCTCCGCAGGGTTGCAAAAGGTAATGGCTTCGCCATGCTGAAATGCCCTGCCCGTACGGCCGATACGATGAACGTAGTCTTCAATTACAATGGGAACATCAAAATTGATAACGTGACTTACATCATTCACATCAATACCGCGGGCTGCAACGTCAGTAGCCACCAATATCTTCACCTCATCGGCCTTAAAGGCATTGATGGAATTGATACGTGTATTTTGTCCTTTGTTGGCATGCAGCACGCGCACCTCGTCATCCTTATATCTGCGCTGCAAAAATTTAAATACATCCTCTGCTGATGTACGTGTTTTGCAAAAGATGATCAGCTTACGAATATCACCGTCAGCTTCGAGCAGCTTCTTCAGCAGATTTATCTTCGTTTTAATGTTTGGCACATAGTACAGCTTCTGCGCTACCGTTGCGGCAGGTGTTGCCTGTGGCGTAACCTCTACCACGGTAGGGTACTCTAAAAAATTGGCAGAGAGCTGATGAATTTTGTCGGACATGGTGGCCGAGAACAGCAGGTTTTGCCTTTTGCGCGGCACCACCTCCAGTATGCGGTTTATTTGCGGCATAAAGCCCATGTCCATCATTTTATCGGCCTCATCCAGCACCAGCACCTGTAACGTTTTGGTGTTGATATGACCGGCAAGGTAGATGTCCATAAAGCGGCCGGGAGTAGCTACAATTATGTCGGCTCCTTTTTTTATCTGCTCTATCTGTGTTTTGGGGCCAAGGCCTCCAAACATCACTACCACGCGTAAATCAGTATACAAGGCCAGCGTGCGTACGTTTTCCTCTATCTGCATGGCCAGCTCACGGGTTGGCGCAACAATCAGCGCCCGCGGACTGTCGCCCTGTGCGTATTTCAGCTTCATGATGATAGGCAACAGGTAGGCGGCGGTTTTACCTGTACCGGTTTGCGCTATACCCATTACGTCCTGCCCATTTGCTATTGGCGGAATAGCTTTTTGCTGTATAGGCGTCGGCTCTGTATAACCGGCGTCGGCAATTGCATTTAATACCTGCCGGTTAAAACTAAAATCCTCAAAAGTTGCTGCCATGGGGCAAAGATAAGCTTTTAGTACCAGTATGGAATTTATATACCAACGTAGATTAACGTTACTTTTTTCTTGATAAAAAAGTAACCAAAAAATCAAGCCAAAAAAAACCTTCATCCGCACAGGCCATACTCCTGGCCCGGTTTTTGGCAACCCGACGCTTTTTGCAAAGTTCATCCCCTTTTGGAGACTTAGGAGAGGTCGTAAATGACAATGAATATTTCAAAAAATGTATCTTTGGCGCATGTCATCAATCCTTATAAAAGCAGCTACAATAGTAAACGAGAACAAGCAGTTTACCGGCGACTTACTCATTAAAGACGGTTTTATTGAACGTATAGACGGCGAGATAAACACTGCTGCCGACGTTGAGATTAATGCTGAAGGTTTGCACCTGCTGCCCGGTTGCATTGATGACCAGGTGCATTTCCGTGAGCCGGGGTTGACGCATAAAGCAACCATCTTCACAGAATCAAGGGCGGCTGTCGCGGGCGGTATCACGTCCTTTATGGAAATGCCCAATACCGTACCCAACACGCTTACGCAGGAATTACTGGCAGATAAGTATGCCATAGCAGCCAAAAATTCTTTGGCCAACTACTCCTTTTTTATGGGCGCCAGTAACGACAACCTGGACGAGGTGTTGCGTACCGATGCCAGCAATGTTTGCGGCATTAAGGTTTTTATGGGTTCATCAACCGGGAATATGCTGGTTGATAATCCGGGCACGTTAGAGCGGCTTTTTGCGCAATCGCCCATGCTGATTGCCACCCATTGTGAGGATGAAGCTACCATCAAGCACAACCTTAATCATTATAAAATGACACTGGGTGATAACATACCTGTTAGTTTACACCCCATTATACGCAGTGCAGAAGCATGTTACTTATCGTCATCGCTGGCGGTGGATCTGGCGAAGAAACACGGCACGCGTTTGCATATTCTTCATATCTCCACCGAAAAAGAAACACATCTTTTCAGTAACGAGATACCTTTAAAAGATAAAAAAATTACGGCTGAAGCCTGCGTGCATCACCTTTGGTTCAGTGATGCTGATTATGAGCACAAAGGCAATCTTATCAAATGGAACCCGGCGGTTAAGACTGCCGCTGACCGTGAGGGCATACTAAAAGCGGTGCTTGATGGCCGCATAGACGTGATTGCTACGGACCATGCCCCTCATACCATTGAAGAAAAATCACAATCCTATTTACAAGCCCCTTCCGGCGGCCCGTTAGTGCAACATGCTCTGCCTGCAGTTTTACAGCTCTACCATCAAGGTAAAATTACGCTTGAGCAGATAGCAGAAAAGATGGCTCATAATGTAGCGACATGTTTCCGCATAGAAAAAAGAGGATTTTTGCGTGAAGGATACTGGGCAGATATGGTATTGGTAAACCTTAATAAACCTTGGGCAGTAGCAAAAGATAACATTTATTACCAATGCGGATGGAGCCCTTTTGAAGGCACAACGTTTGATTCTACCATAGAAAGCACCATTGTGTCGGGCAACCTGGTTTGGAACAAGGGCCATTTCATCAATGACCATCTGGCAGGCCAACGCATGGCATTTAATCCCCGTTAAATCTCTCTAACATAGACTTCAAGAATAACGCTTCCCCCTGAGGGAAGCGTTGGTTTTATTCTATCAGCTTTTTCAACTCATTCATTACCTGCGCCCAGCTGTCTTCGGAGTGCTGCTTTTTTGCCTCGTCGGCTATGTTTGCCTGCGTAATGGTTAGTACAGTCTCATTACCGTTTTCCTCAATAACATAAGTTACAATCAGATAATTTTCGGGTTTATCCTCCGTGCCCGACATGCTGCTCCAGTAAGAGTATTTAGCAAACTTGCCATCTGTATATTCCAGCACGGTACCTTTATCCTCGTATGTTTTATTATCCCACTCTCCTCTCCAATAAATCGGATTGCCGGGCACCCAATCGGTAACGAGATTAGTACCAAAAAAATATTGTTTTATCAATGCAGGGTCAGTAAGGCCTTGCCATACTTTGCTTGCTGGGGCATTGAAGGTGATCGTAGTTTTTAAGGTGAGATTAGCCATGACTTTTTTTCTTAGTTAAGATTTATTCAGGCAAAACAATAAGACTTTGTGACAACAGTATGTCAGCAGGAAAATTACTGCTCAAGCTTTTTTACAAGAGCCTGCGCAATCTGGTTAACACGTTGTCGTAAAGAGTCGGGTGTTATGATGCTGGCACAGTCGCCAAACATCATGAACCAGCGCGCAAAACCCTCAAGGGATGTAGTTAGAAAGGTCATTTCTACATGCTCGCCTTCTTCCTTTTGTGAAACAAATCCCGAGTAATATTTTTGGTAATCGAGATGACGTTCAACCGCTTTATCTACACGGATGATCACCGTTTCGAGTTTGTGCTCACGTGCAGTTTGGGCAATGTAGTCTTTAAGTGTAGGGTGTTGGTCAGTAAAAACATCATCAGTAGTGCCAACACTTTGCATCCTGTCCAGCCGGAAATCACGATAATCATTTCTGAGCCGGCAAAAGCCTATCAAATGCCAAAAGCTATCTAAAAAATAAATCCCCACCGGCTCTACACAGCGCTGAGTTTGCTGGTTATTGTTAGCCAGGTATCCTATCTTTAATACCTTTTTATCGCCGATGGCATCAAGTATCACCTGTATATTGTCATGCCGTACGGCGCGACGCTGGCTTTGGCTACGCAGCACTTCAATGTTGTTATCCATGTCTTCCAGCAGCTGCTTTTCGCTATTGCGCAAAATGGCCCGTATCTTATACATCGCGGACTGGTAATAAGCCAGCGTGGAAGTGTCGGTCATTTTCTCTACGAATTTTTCGGCAGTTATGAAAGCTGTGGCTTCCTGTCGCGTAAACATCACGGGCGGCAATCTGTAACCATCCATAATCGAATAGCCCACTCCTGCCTCTCCAATCAACGGAATGCCTGCTTCTTCCAGCGTGCGGATGTCACGGTATACAGTGCGCAAACTGATGCCAAAGCGATCGGCAATATCAGAAGCCTTAACCACCCTGCGCGATTGCAACTGGATCATGATAGCCGATATGCGGTCGATACGATTCATAATTTCTGGTGCGAAAGTTACCAAAAAAAGCACTCACCCCGGCTGGTAAAAAATCACTTACAAATAACCGCGCTTAAAACGGATTGCAAATTTTAGTTATATTACCGCCATGTTAACTCGCCGTAATTTCCTGAAAGTATCAGCCATTGGTACCGCTGCCGTTAGCGCATCAAAAGCCGTGGCCAACCCGCTTTTAAATGCACAGCAAACCTTGCCGATAGTAATATCAACCTGGGATTTCGGCATTGCTGCCAATAAGGAAGCCTGGACGATTTTAAGTAAAGGCGGCCGTGCTGTGGATGCTGTAGAGGCCGGCGTTAAAATTCCGGAAGCGGACCTGACCAACCATACCGTAGGACGGGCCGGTTACCCAGACCGTGACGGCCATGTGACCCTGGATGCCTGCATTATGGACGATAAAGGCAATTGCGGTTCGGTGGCTGCCATGGAGTACATTGCCCACCCTATCACAGTGGCGCGTATGGTAATGGAACGCACACCACATGTAATGCTCGTGGGTGATGGCGCCACCCAGTTTGCTGTAGAGCAGGGCTTAATGCGCGAAAAGTTACTTACGCCAGAATCGGAAAAGGCATGGAAAGAGTGGCTCAAAACCAAGCAATATAAACCGGTTATCAATATAGAGAACAGCCAGAAACCGGGTAATCAGTATAACCACGATACCATAGGCATGCTGGCAATTGATGCCAAAGGCAACATTTCAGGTGCATGTACCACCAGCGGTATGGCCTTTAAAATGCACGGCCGTGTTGGCGATAGCCCCATTATTGGCGCAGGCTTATATGTAGATAACGAGGTTGGCGGCGCAACATCAACCGGCGTTGGCGAGGAAGTAATCAGAAACGTAGGAAGCTTTCTGGTAGTGGAGCTGATGCGGCAAGGCTACTCGCCTGAAGCAGCCTGCAAGGAAGCTGTGCAGCGCATCATCAATAAAAAACCCGATACCGCAAAACAGATACAGGTAGGATTTTTAGCCATCAACAAAAAGGGTCAATACGGGGCATACGCCATCCAGAGCGGGTTTAGTTATGCCGTTTGCGATGCAAAAAGCCAGGATACGCTTATACCCGGCAAGAGCTTTTATAAAACCCCCTAAAGGGAGCAACCAATACTAATTTATTACTTATATTTAGCTTACCGTAATATCACAATTATACATGGTAACACTTGAGGTATGTGCCAACTCCATTACATCGGCAGTGGAAGCGCAAAAGGGCGGCGCAGTGCGTATTGAATTATGCGATAACCTGTCTGAAGGAGGTACTACACCATCGCCCGGCCAGCTTTTACTTGCCCGCAAGCTACTCCACATTAAAATCTATGCGCTGATTCGCCCGCGGGGCGGCGACTTCCTATATTCTGACCTGGAGTTTGAAGTTATGAAAGCCGACTTGCGACATTGCATAGAAGCGGGTTGCGATGGCGTAGTGATAGGCATACTCACGATAGACGGTCGCGTAGACAAAATCCGTTGTGCAGAATTAGTAAATATGGCACGGCAAGGCGGCCTTGGCGTAACGTTTCATAGGGCTTTTGACATGTGCGTTGACATGTTCAAGGCACTTGAAGACATTATTGAAATCGGCTGCGAGCGCATCCTCACTTCAGGCGGAAAAACTACAGCTATTGAAGGTGCAAACGTAATTAATCACTTGGTTGAACAAGCCGCCGGCCGTATCTCCATCATGCCCGGATGCGGGGTTGACGAGCACAATGCCGCCGACCTGGTACGCTTTACCAACGCCACTGAAATACACTCTTCTGCTAAAACGAGGGTACCAAGTGTTATGCAATACCGAAACGAGCACATACTAATGGGCGGTCCGCAAGGCGACGAATACAGCGTTGTACAAACAGACCCGCAACGTGTTAAAGCTATTATTGAAGCAGCCAATAGTTAAGTCCTAAAAGGTGAAGGGCGAAATGTGAAAGCAGAAATGTCGAATCTAATTCATTCAAGCTCTACATTTTAAATGACAAAAAACCAGGAGTTCCACTCGCACAAGCTGCAAGATAGAGCCATACTTTGCAAGAGGGATGCTGAAACAAGTTCAGCACGACTTAGGCCATTACCAACATTGCAAAATTTACTCCCTCAGAGAGGATTTAGGTGAGGTCCTTCTCCTAATACTCCAATGGTACGGTAGGCTCCTTTTTATTGGTAGACATGATCATCATGGTATGGAAAGTTTTCACCACGTTAATGGCGCTGATTTTTTCCATGATAAGCTTTTCGTATGACTTTATATCGCGCACGTAAACTTTGAGCAGAAAATCGCATTGACCGGTTACGTGGTGGCACTCGGTAATCTCCTTAATTTTCTGAATTTCCTCCAAAAAGGTTTGTATGGTGTTGCTCTTGTGAAAATCGAGCGATACCTGTATAAAGGTTTTTATACCAAGGCCAAGCTTCTCCTCATCAACCAACGCATGGTAGCTTTTGATGTAATGAGAGTTTTCCAGCTTGCGCACCCTTTCCAGTGTAGGCGCAGGCGAAAGCCCGATTTCGTTGGACAACTGAAGGTTGGTTATCCTTCCGTTTTCCTGTAAAATCCTGAGTATCTGTAAGTCTATTTTATCGAGTTCGGCCGCCATGATTGCTACAAATATATTACGATATAAATATTAACGAAATAATATTTTTTATATCGCTCATAAAACGAATATTTAGTAAATTAGACAAGTCTAATTTTAGTTATTAGATTTGAGAAATTACTTTAAAACATAAACTGTATTATAACGTTGCTATGGCAGCAATAATTACAACAAGCGGTAAAATTACATATGAACACACAACACGGCTCGTTGGGCGATGTACATGGTTCGGTAAATACGGATACACGCACGGGTTGGCGTAAAATATTTGCTTTTTTAGGGCCGGCCTACCTGGTAAGCGTCGGTTATATGGACCCGGGCAACTGGGCTACAGATATTGCAGGCGGCAGCGCTTTCGGCTACCGTTTAATATGGGTACTTCTTCTATCAAACCTTATCGCTCTCCTGCTGCAGTCGCTCGCCGCGCGGTTGGGTATTGTACGCGGCCTCGATTTGGCACAGGCCTCTAAAAATACCTATCCCCGATTCATAAACTTCTGCCTTTTTATACTGGCACAAATAGCCATCATCGCCTGCGACCTTGCCGAAATCATCGGCATGGCCATCGGTTTAAACCTCCTGTTTAAGCTGCCAATGCTATGGGGAGTACTATTCACCATTACAGATACTGTATTATTGCTTTTTCTGATGAACAAAGGCATGCGCAAGCTGGAAGCCTTCATCGTGTCAATGATATCAGTAATCGGATTGGCATTTTTAACAGAAATGTTCATTCTGAAGCCCGATGTAGCAGAAATTGCCAAGGGTTTTGTACCTAATAACCTTTTTGCTGATGACGATACCAGCCGCAAAATGCTCTACATAGCCATAGGTATAATAGGCGCTACAGTAATGCCGCATAACCTGTACCTGCATTCGTCGTTGGTGCAAACACGCAAAATAAGCCGCACGCCGGAGGGCATACGCTCTGCCATACGTTTCAACTTCTTTGATACGGTGATTGCGCTCAACCTTGCCTTTTTTGTAAATGCGGCTATCCTGATATTGGCTGCTGCCGCATTCTTTAAAAACGGATATTTTGAAGTGGCTGAGATACAGGATGCCTACAAATTGCTTGAAAACATATTTGGTAAAATAGCACCCGTATTGTTTGCCATCGCGTTAATTGCATCGGGCCAAAGCTCGACGGTAACTGGCACACTGGCAGGGCAAATCATTATGGAAGGTCACATTAACCTGCGGATTGAGCCATGGTTGCGCCGTTTGCTTACCCGGGTACTGGCCATATTGCCGGCTGTATTAACCATACTCTATTTTGGTGAAGATGCGTTGAGCGACCTGCTCATACTTAGCCAGGTGGTATTAAGCCTGCAGTTAGGGTTTGCCATCATTCCGCTGATTTACTTTACATCCGACAAGACAAAAATGGGCGATTTCGCCATTTCCACTCCTGTAAGGGTGCTGGCCTGGGTAAGCGCCGTTGTAATTGTTGGCCTTAATGTTCGCCTGGTGATTGATGAGGTGACCACTTGGATGAATAGCTACCCCAATGCCTGTATTGAAATTTACGGCATTGTTCTGCCTGTAATTGTCGGGATAGGTGTGCTGCTATTGTATATTTTTTTACGGCCATTGGTATTTAAACTTAAAGACAAGCCCGACCGTGTACCGCATGGCGAAGCTACAGCAATAGGCATGATAGAGCCGGTAGTTTATCACAACATTGCCATTACCATTGATTTTACAGCGAACGACCGCGACTCTATTCGGCATGCCATTATGCAAGGCGGGCGGGACGCCCGTTATACATTGATACATGTGGTTGAAACTGCCGCTGCCCGCTATCACGATATGGAGGTAATGGACCAGGAGACGCAAAGCGACGTGAGAAATCTGGACCTGTACGTGACCGACCTTAAACAAATGGGTTACAATGCCCAGGCTGCTATAGGCTACGGCGTGCCGGCTAAATCAATAGCGAGGATTGTACGTGAACAAAGTATCGATTTTATGGTTATGGGATCGCATGGGCACCGCGCATTGAAAGACCTGATATTTGGTACAACCGTAAACAGTGTACGTCACCTGGTGAATATTCCGGTACTGGTGGTAAAATCGCAACCCCGCTAAATTATTTGCATATTTGCATCCGCGATTTGATGAGTTATGAGTCAGGACAAAATCTATATAAAAAATAAAAAAGCCTATTTTGAATACCATATACTGGACAAGTATGTGGCCGGTATTCAACTGTTAGGTACCGAAATAAAATCTATACGCCAAGGCAAAGCTAACTTGAACGATGCCTTTTGTTCTTTTTTAAACGATCAGTTATACGTACGTAATCTGCATATTTCCGAATATTCGTTTGGTTCGTTCTACAACCACGAGGCAAAACGGGACCGTCTGTTACTGCTCACCAAAAAAGAGTTGAAGAAACTATTGACCAAAAGTGAGGAGAAAGGCTTTACCATAGTTCCGTTAGCACTTTTTATAAGCGAGCGTGGCTTTGCAAAGCTTGAGATAGCGCTTGCACAGGGTAAGAAAACCTTTGATAAACGCGAAACCCTCAAAGAACGTGACACTAAGATTGAGCTTGATAGGGCAATGAAAAGGTAGTTTGATCCTAAATTAAGCCTGATTTTTACAATCCTTTTCGGCCGTTTATAACGCCTGAAAGATCGTCATAAAAAATAATTCAGGCTCGCTAACGTTTGTTAATGAAACTATCAGACGGTGTTGGATAATGAAAAAACATCTCCTGTCTCTTGGCCTTCTTCTGCTAAACATCTTTGTTTGCGCTGCACAAACCAACAAACTTAATGGCGTATATGTTGGCGCCGAACTATATAACACTCCTTTTAATGGTATGCAGATAGATAACATTGTTATCTATTTCAGAGATAACGGCACTTTCAATAATGCCCTTGATCAAGCCGACTGGAAGACACGGGTAAGCGGAACCTACGCCATCAAAAACGGCATGGTGCAGCTTGCGTTTAAAAATGGTGATGAAAGCAAGAAATATAAGCTTGCAGCAAACGGCAATTTAGAAAGTACAGTCGGTATAAAACACACGCTGCATAAAGTAAAAAAGGTAACAAACCTACCCCCAGCAGTTTATGAGAAAAAAAGTGCATCAACTAGCGGTGGCATGGGCACGCCTGTTGTAGGTGCTTTCTCGTCAGACTATCTATATTTCGATGGCAAAGGCAATTTTTCTACCGACCGCGAAAGCGTTGTAGGTGTGAGCGGAGATGCTGCCGGGGGCACAGTGGGCGGCAAGTTCGAAAATAAAGACAACACCAGCGGGACTTACAAATTGGGCGACGGAGAAATTACCCTCACCTACAGCAGCGGCACAAAGGCAACGCACAGCTTTTTCTATAGTCCGCCAAACGAGGAAGACCTTATCCTGATGGATGGAGAATTCTATTTTCGGGATGAGGATAACAAGAAGCCTGTAGCCACGAAGCAACGACAAACCGCCAAAATAAAAGAACCCAACAGTACTGCAGATGCTAATTCCGCCTTGCCTGCCGCGGCCGTTGTACTAAGCAAGCTTCGCAGTAAATACGGCGGAGAAGGTATTGATAAGCTAAGCACTGTTAAAGAAACTGCAACGGTCAACGGCAATTTGCAGATCACTGCAATAACAGACATACCCAACAATAAAATACGTGCCGAGGTACGGCAAAACGGCAAACTGATACTTGTAAAACAAGTAGATGGTAACGAAGGCTGGCAGTGGATGAACGGCACAAAGAAGCCGTTATCATCAGAGGAAAAAGATGAATTAGAAATAAGCCTTTATCAGGGCATTATCGGTTTGCATAAAAAGTTTAACGGCGGTATGCATAGTGCTACCGTCACAGCATCGGGGAATGACTACATCGTTACTTTTTATCATAATAAACACAAAGTAGTTTACCTTATCGGTAACGATTTTACGATGAAAGGCAATGCATATACCATTACGGCCACGCCCAATATCAGCGTATACAAAAACTTTACTGCTAAGAATGGTATAACTTATCCGGCTATTACGGAATCATCAGACGGCACAACGAAACTTACCTCTACAACCACCTCAATTGAGTTTAATCCGACTTTGTCAAGCCTATCATGGCAGGAACCATGATTTGATAATATCGAATATTAAACACTAAATTTTGAATGAAAAATAGCATTCATCGATATTTCTTGGTCAATATTCACCGTTCGATGTTAACTTATAACGAAATTACCACGCCTTATCGCCAACCAGCGGCACAAAGCGGAAGGTATCCAAAACTACTTTTTCATAATCATGCTCACCTACCTTGAGTATGGTAATCATTTGCTGACTATTTTCATCCCCTACCGGGATCACCAATATGCCGCCTACATTTAATTGCTGCAACAGTACGTCGGGTACCCAAGGAGCGCCTGCCGTAACTATAATTTTATCATAAGGCGCATGTTCTGCAATGCCTTTTGAGCCATCACCCAAAAAGAAGTTCGGCTTATAACCGAGCATGGTTAGCCCCTCTTTGGTACGCTCGTATAATGCCTTTTGGCGTTCAATGGTATAAACGTTGGCACCAAGTTTTAACAAGATACAGGTCTGATAACCGCTGCCTGTACCAATCTCCAGCACCTTATCGCCCTTGTTAACATGTAATAATTGTGTTTGATAAGCAACGGTATATGGCTGCGAAATGGTCTGGCCGTCGCCTATCGGAAAAGCGATATCCTTATAAGCCTGGTTCCAGAAAGTTTCATCAAAAAAGAAATGGCGGGGCACTTCCCACATTGCTTTAAGCACGTTTTCGTCCTCTATTCCTTTTTTGCGCAGCAAATCAATAAGCCTTTTTCTGGCGCCTTTTTCCCTGTAGTCGTCTGTACTTTTATAAGCCATTTACACAACAAAGTTAAAACAAAAGGCGGCTTTTTTTAGTAAACCGGACGTGCACCACCTGCATACAAACCTATGATACTGTAAAGCATACCATTATGTATTCCACAAACGTATAGCGGACCACTCGGTATGCTTAATGATCTTAATAAGGATCTACATCCGGCTGCACAATACAGCCCTTGCTCAGTTTTTGTGTATGAAATTGCGTTATTACATCGCGAATAATGGCTTTAGCTTTTGCTATGGATAAACCATCTTTCTCAAACTTAAGCATGATGGTCTTGATATAATAATTGCGTATGCGACTAACAAGGGGCGCTTCAGGACCGATCACCCTATCGCCAAATTGCTTGCGCAGTTCGGATGCCAGGTATACCGATTGGTTGTAGAGCATATCGGGGTCTTTATGCTTAACATCGAGATTAATAATGCGATAAAACGGCGGATACTTAAAGCTTCTGCGCTCTTCCATCTCGGTAAAATAAAGATCGTGATAATTGTTTTCTATCACCTGCTTTATCACCCGGTGGCTGGTATCATAAGTCTGAATAACCACCTTACCGCGTTTTCCGCGGCGACCCGCGCGGCCACTCACCTGCGATAATAACTGGAAGCTGCGCTCGTTCGCCCTGTAGTCCGGAAACTTAAGCAAACTATCGGCATTGATTATACCTATCACTGATATGTCGGCAAAATCGAGCCCTTTGGCTACCATTTGCGTGCCCACCAGTATATCTATCTTTTTCTCTTCAAGGTCATTCAGGATATTTTGCAGCGCATTGCGGGAGCGTGTAGTGTCCATGTCCATGCGGGTGATGCGTGCATCGGGCATCAACAACACCAGCTCATCTTCTATCTTTTCAGTCCCAAAGCCTTTATATTCTAGATGCGTTGACCCGCATGCGGGGCAAATAGACGGGGAATCCTCCTTAAAACCGCAGTAATGGCAATGCAGCTTGCCGCTGCTTTTGTGGTAAGTAAGGCTTACATCGCAGTTGATACACTTAGGCGTGTAAGCGCAAGTGCGGCATATCAGCAAAGGGGCATATCCCCTCCGGTTCTGAAAAAGTATTACCTGCTGCTTATCAACCAACGCCTGCTGCATGTTATTCATCAGCACACTGGTGAAGTGCGACTGTATGGTTTTTTGTCTTGTTTCTTCGCCAATATCCACAACAGCTATTTCCGGCAACTCCACCCCGCCATAACGATGCACCAATTCAGATAAGCCGTACTTATGCATGCGGGCATTGTAATAACTTTCGAATGATGGCGTGGCCGAACCAAGCAGCACTTTGCCTTTGAATATTGAAGACAGGTAGATGGCTACATCCCGCGCATTATAACGCGGAGCCGGATCGAACTGCTTGTAAGACGTTTCGTGCTCTTCATCTATAATAATTAGCCCCAGATCGTTAAATGGTAGAAACACCGAAGAGCGTGCGCCCAGTATAATACGGTAATCGCCATTTAACACTTTCTGCCATACCTCAGCACGTTCGTTATCATTAAAGCGCGAATGATACACGCCAATGCTGTTGCCAAAGTATGTACGCAAACGCTCAATGATGTGCGTGGTAAGTGCTATCTCGGGCAATAGGTAAAGCACCTGCCGGCCCGAGGCTACCATTTCCTCTATCAGCCTCACATATATCTGCGTTTTGCCCGACGAGGTTACGCCATATAAAAGTACGGTGTCTTTATCTTCGAACTGCCGTTTGATGTCCACGAAGGCATCTTGCTGTAATTCGCTCAGCTCAAAAATGCCGGTGTCGCTTTCATCTTCATAATGCAGACGGCTTACGCTTTTTTCCTCTGCTACAAAAACCTCCTTATCAACCAAAGCCTTTATTACCGCTAAGCTGACGCCACCATCTTCCATAATTTCGGTTCGCGATACCTGTTTCTGATACCTCGATAGTTTTATATAGGTAAGCAGTGCATCGGCCTGTTTTGGTGCCCGCTCGAGTATATTAAACAATTCGCGGAGGTTATCCTGATCATGGTATAAGGGATTTAAGCTGATGAACGTGCGGGTACGAGGTTTATACCTTTCCGATACCTGTTCGGATATATGAATGATGTTCTTCTCGAACATTCCCTTCAGTATCGGCATCACCGTTTTCTGGCCCAACAGCTTGGCAATGTCGCTAACAGTTAGTTCTGGCTGCATGTCCAGCGCCTCGGCGATCAGGTACTCTTTATCGTGCAGGTCTGCACGGTTAGCAGCGTATTCCTTATTGAGGGTGATCTTGGTCTCACTGGCCAGCTTAAGCACCGATGGCAGTGCAGCATTCATTACTTCCCCTACGTTGCACATGTAATAATCGGCTATCCATTGCCACAACTGCAGTTGTTCGGGAGTCACAAGGGGCTGCTCGTCCAGCACATCGAGTATATATTTAGCCTCATATTTTTCGGGGGGCTTTTCTCCTATGGCGGCTACAATGGCAGTATATAGCTTGCTTTTGCCAAACTGCACCACTACCCTTTTGCCGGGCGCAACCATCTCGTTCATACCATACGGTACGCGGTATGTGTAGTTTTTGGCAATTGCCAAAGGCAATATCACCTCTACAAATAAGGTTTTACGCTCATGACTAACGGCCTCAGCAAATTCAAGCATGATTATGAAAATTTATCTGTTTCTGAACGCTGCCAACGCAAGCAACACCCAACCGGCAATAAACAGTAAGCCGCCTATAGGTGTAACCGGACCTAATACGCTCAGCCAGCTCCAACCTAACACGCTGCGGCAAGAAAGCAGGTACAGCGAACCTGAAAAGAATACAATGCCCAGGGTAAATAAATAGTATGACGCAGTAATTAATTTGTTTTTAAAACGTGTAAATGTTGAGAGGAACAATAATGCAAACACGTGATAAAAATGATACTGAACACCGGTGTGCCAAACCTCCAGATCGCGGGCGGGCAATACACTGCGCAACGCATGGGCACCAAAAGCGCCGAGTATAACTGCCGTTGCGCCAAGTAATGCCGCCGTGATGATGATATGCTTATTCATTAAGTTGATAAAACAACGAAGTTAACCAAAAATGAAGAGTATTACTTTAGCCCTATTAGATAAATTGTATAACTTGCACGTGCAAACATATAAATGAAGCGCTTAATTTTTGCATCGGTCTTTTTAATTGCGATATGCGGCATCATTACGGTAGCCTACTTCAGGAACCTTAATCCACCCGGCGAGCATACCAGCCAAATTATGCGCAATATCCCTGCTGACGCATCGCTTGTGATGGAGTTTGGCAACGAGAATGGCTTTTACGAAATATTCCGTGATAATAAGTTGATGGCCGCCGCTGCCGGTAAGAGGAATATAGACGAACTGGATACCCTTCGGAAATTAGTAATAGCTAAAGGCCCATTAGCACCATACTTTGAGGCGCAGCACCTTTTTGTGTCAGTACACCCAACGGATACCAGTGCCAACCTGCTCATTACTACTGCAACCAATAAAGATATAGCAAAGGAATATTTTGACGGCTTGCCCAAAAAGGACGTCGAGGTGAAAACAATTACCCTCAGTGGTAAAAAAGGTTACGCAATAACCATTAAGCCTCTCCATAAAATATTTTACATCATCAATAAAGGGCGGCACGTGCTTTCGGGTACGTTCTCACGTAAACTGGCAGAGCAATGTGCCGCTTATCAGCCGGCCGAGCATGGTTATAAGCTTTTATCGGTACAGCAAAACAACAACGCACTGGCCAACCTGTATATTAGCCACAAAGCCCTTCCTGCCCTTTTGCAGGGCTACTTCAGTAATCGAAATAATATGCCGGCCGACTTATACGGCTTTGATGCCAACGCTGTACTTACGCTTAATTATAAGAGTGACGCGCTGATGTTTAACGGCAGCACCACTATCGGCAACAATGCGCCACCTTCATATATCAATTTATTTGCCCACCAAAAAGCGCATGTAAACCGCTTAAAAAACATTTTACCGTCTACAACTGCATGGTATACCAGTTTTGCATTGTCAGACAGCAAAACGTTTCTGGCCGATCTCCTGTCATTACAAAAACAAACAGGTACAGCAAATAAGCGCCAGCAGCTCATTAACACTATTAAACAAGAGACAGGTGTAGATGTGCAGGATATTTTTGCCAAATGGCTGGGTAACGAGTTCGCAGTAGTCACCACGCGTTTCCAGGAAAAATTGGGTATTATAGAAATAAAGAACGGAACGCTTGCCACGGCCCCAATCATGAATATAAGCTCACAAATGAGCGACAACACCGGCCGCTTCAATTATAACGATATACCTGCCAACCTGCTGGGCGATGCCTTTAAAGTGTTCCGCAAGCCGTACTTCATGATCATTGATAACTACCTTGTGCTGGCCAACAGTTTCCAGGAAATACAGAGTTACCAGGAAAGTTATCTGAACCGCAAGTTTTTGGTAAAGGCATCAGATTACAATGCTTTTAACAATCTGATATCCGAGCGCAGCAACGTAAGTTTTTTCGTGGCGATAAAAAACTGCCAGCAGGTTTTTAAACGCGACTTAACCGAGAGCGCCTACAACAGCTTTGAGAACAATGAACCCGGGTGGCAAAATGTTTATGGTGTTTCGTACCAGCTCACAGCTGCTGAAAACGGCTTTTATACTAATTTTTGCATCGCACTTAATGCTGATAGCGAAGAAAGCGCTGCAGACTCTATCAAAAAAACTGAATAAATTTACAACCATAATTCAACCGTTGCGTTTATAATACGAATGTGTAAACTTACTGTACCGGTCTGCACCGCCATACCCCCTTTAACTTACGTTGCTTTTATATGAGGAAACTACTACTACTTGTAATACTTTCATTTTCTACAACGTTGGTGTTCGGCCAGCAATTCTCTCAGTTCAATACTGAAACGTTGTTTGATTCATTTGAGAATCCGTCTCAGCGTTCCTTCATCCGCGACTCCAGCAATAAATATGCTTCCAACTTTTTCATACCCAACTTTGGTGCCTGGGCATATCTTACGGGCAACGCACAACGCTCTGTGCAAAGCCGTTTGTTTGACGAAAAATATGACAACAGTCAACTGGAAATAGGTCGCGGCAAACTCAATCATGTAAATGCCAACAGCGGCGCTTACCTGTTCATGTTTAAAATGTTCAGCAGCCTTAACGGCGATCAGGAAATAGGCTTTTCAATTAAAACCAAGGCCGAAGCCAACGGTGTGATCACTGATGAAACGGTAGCCATGTTTAACGGCTCTGCCAACTTCGATAACATTGCCTATGACAATATCTTTAACAGCAAGGGCTATTACCAAACTTATCATCAGGTTGGCTTTTCGTACCGTGAGCGTTTAAGTAAAAAGGTGGCGATGGGTTTTAAGATAAATTTTTTGATGGGTATGGAATATCAGGAGATACTCATCCGCAATTCATCAATTGCGTTTGACAAACCCGGAGACCAGGCGACCCTGACTGCTGACGCCTTATACTACAAAAGCGAAAATGCAGGCAACTTTAACAGAACCACACTGCTGCCCAGCTTTAAAAATCCGGGCGCTTCTATATCCATTGGCGGGCAGTATAAAACTGATGACAACCTGGTATGGCAGGCGAATGTTAAAGACTTAGGCTTTATCCATTGGGGAAGCAAATCAACCAGTTCGCGGATATCAGGGCCAGTAACCTTGACCGATCTGAGCCAGCCATGGCGCGAAGACAGTGTAAAGGCGCAGCTTAACCGCTACATCCAATCCGGCAGGCAAATAGCCGGTTCATTCTACACTCCTACTGATGCCGTAGCTGAATTGGCGCTGTCAAAAAAATACAGACTTAGTTATGACAACCGCCTGCGGATGCATCCAACAGTAATACTACAAAAGCAATTATTTTATAGTGGCTTTACCGGTGCCTTTGTAGATCACCTGCAATACAATAATTTGGTGCTTACGCTAACCACTTCTTATAACGATTTAAAGCTATTTAACCTTGGCGGACAATTTATGGTAAAAACGCCTAACGTAGAATTTTACCTGGGGTCGGAACGGCTTATACCTTCTACAAGAATGCTATCGCGCAGAAGCGGGTACAATGCACCTTATACCGGTGCCGACGTTTTCCTAGGTTTCTCGGTTAAATTTGGCCCGCAGGTAGAAAGCCACATGAATGAAAGCCATATCCCAATGGGCGAAGAGAAAGGATTTTTAGGTCGTTTCTTCGATAATATATTCGGCAGAGGAAACGGAGGCGGGCAGCTATAGGCTTTTCTTGCCCGCTATAAAGTCTTTAAGATAAAACGGCTCAAAATAAGCTACATCTTCGAAAGTAGCCGATTGAAATTTCTGATACGCCGCTTGAGTAAGCCAAGCCGCATTATTAGTAAAATCGTTAACGAAGATTGCATTAGCATTTTCGCCTAGTACTTCCTGACATTTTGCAGCGCCATCACCAAAGAAAACTATTTGTTGCTGACTTAATTCGGCAGCAAAGCTATTACCATCTATGATTTCAGCCGCCGTTTCACGCACGCGCACTCCTGTATTGCTAAACAGGGCGGTATAAACTTCCATCCGTCGGGCGTCTATCATCGGGCAAAATAAATCAGCAGCTATGTCGGGCCGTGAGGTAATAAATCCTGAGGCCATAGCTTCAAGCGTCTCTATAGCAATGAGGGGTTTATCCAACGCGTAACATAAACCTTTGGCGGTTGATACCCCAATGCGCAAGCCCGTGTAAGAGCCGGGGCCTGAGCTTACAGCAATGGCATCAACATCGGCATAGGTTTTACCCACATGTTTAAGCACATCATCAATATAAAGCGTAATCACTTCGGCGTGAATGTTACGCTGGTCTACCGTACGGCTTGCAACGAGTTCGCCATTAGTTGATAAAGCTACAGAGCAAGCTGTAGTTGCCGTTTCTATTTGCAGTATGTTGGTCATTGGTTTATCAGTCAGGAACGGGATCGTGGCCGTGGCCGCCCCAGGGGTTACACCTCGCAATACGTTTCAAAGTAAGCCATCCGCCTTTGAAGGCACCATGCTTCTTAATAGCTTCAACGCCATACTGTGAGCATGTGGGTGTATACCTGCACGAGGCGCCCAATAAAGGCGATAGAAGATATTGATACAAACGTATCAGCACTATGAAAATGCTGCCTGCTATCCCTTTAAAAGCGCTGCTTACTAAGTTTAACATGAAACCTCCACCCAAAGCTGCTCAATCAACTTCAGCATCTTTTTCTCTATCAACGCAAAATCGGCTATTTCCTTACCTACGTAACTTATAGAAAGCAGTATTTGCTTATCGGCCGATGACAATCTACTGTACAGGAGATTCTTGTGCAACCGGTAAGCTTCGCGACTACGTCGTTTTATAACATTGCGCTGTACCGCCCTTTTAAACCTGCGCTTAGGTACCGAGAACAATACCTGCACGGGAAAAGGTTGCTCCGTGGTGCTTAGCTGCCACGAAACCCGGAAGGGATAACATAAAAAAGAAGAGCTGTTATGAAAAAGACCATCAATAAGCCTTTTATTACATAACCGCTCTTCTTTTTTAAATGTATGCATAGTTGCAGAATTTTTATACCTTAAACGGATCATCCATAGACCCAGGTTAAGGAAGAAACCGCAACAAAATTACCAGGATTAAGCTTTGTGACGACGCTCGTCAGACACGGTTAATCTTTTACGTCCTTTAGCGCGGCGTGAAGCCAGCACCCTGCGGCCATTAGCAGTAGCCATGCGCTCACGGAAACCGTGCTTATTTCTTCTTTTTCTCTGAGATGGCTGAAACGTTCTTTTCATCGCTTTATATTATAAATGTTATTCGTCGTTTTTAAATAAGATCGCAAATGTAGTGGTTTTTTTAATCTTTTCAAACACAACTTGCACTAATATTTGTAGCAAAAGCAATGTTTTTTATCCACATTTTAACACCTAAGCCTGCTTACGCGCTAAAATATCACGAATTTCTGTAAGCAAAACCTCTTCCTTACTCGGCGCCGGCGGTGCTGCAGGTGCGGCCTCCTCTTTCTTTTTAAGGGCGTTTATACCCTTAACTACTATGAATATGCAAAACGCGACAATTAAAAACTGTATGATGGTGTTAATGAAATTTCCGTAGAGTATTGAAACCTCGGCTGTTTTAGCCACTTCATCCGCCGGCTTCAGAATAAATTTTTTGTCTGAGAAATCTACACCACCGGTTATATAACCGATTGGTGGCATAATAACATCATTAACAAGAGAGGTAACTATTTTACCAAAGGCTGCACCAATGATAACACCCACTGCGAGGTCAACCACGTTGCCACGCATGGCAAAATCTTTAAACTCTTTTACGAATCCCATATGAAATAATGATTGGTTTAAATAAAGTTAGAAAATAATATAGCGTTAAAACAAATGTTTTGGTTTTGACATTTAACAGCATTAGCACATCATAACTAAACTAATTTTTAAAGTTAACGTTTATTGATGTAATTTTGACCTACTACTAATTATGCTTAAACAAAATCTTCAACAAAAGCTCTTACAGAAACTCTCGCCGCAGCAAATACAATTTATTAAATTGTTGCAGGTGCCTACCGTGTCGCTTGATACCCGGATCAAAGAAGAATTGGAAGAGAACCCTGCACTTGAAGATTTCAGTTTAACCAACTTAAACGAACCAGAAGAGCAATATCCTGACCGTGACCCGGACGATGATAACTTTGGCGATAACGAGGGCGGCGAAGCAGATGAATTTAATATAGACGACTACTTACAGGAAGATAACGTAAATGAGTATGGCTCGCGCTATGACCAGAATGGCGATGACGAGGATGAAAAGAAAGAGATGCCTATTGCCATACAAAGCTCGTTTATAGAAAACCTGCAGGCGCAACTGGATGTACTGCCTCTTTCTGACAAAGACTTTATGATAGGTCGCCAGATTATTGGCAGCCTTGATGATGATGGTTATTTGCGCAGGCCTATTATGTCACTGACGGACGACCTGGCTTTTTCGCAAAATGTTATCGCTGAAGACGAAGAGGTAGAAGAAATGCTGAAGGTGGTACAAACCTTTGATCCACCGGGCGTAGCTGCCCGTACTTTACAAGAGTGCTTGCTGATACAGCTACGCAAAAAGGACGTAAGCGATCCGGTAATCAGAAAAGCGATTGAGATTGTAGAGCATTACCTCGACGAGTTTACGCGTAAACACTATGATAAGCTGGAACGTGCACTGAGCATGACCTCCAACGAGTTGCGCGCTGTGGTCGCTGAAATACTAAAACTTAACCCCAAACCCGGAGACTCTAGTGAGGTAAATACCAAGCAGCTGCAGGTAATACCCGATTTCCATATAACCAACAATGATGGCACGCTGGTGCTAACACTGAATGCTAAGAACGCGCCCGAACTCAGGGTGAGCCGCTCCTACCAGGAAATGTTTCAGCATTACGATAAGGCTTCGCAAAAAGACAAAAAATTTAAAGAGGCGGTACAATTTGTAAAGCAAAAGCTCGACTCTGCCAAATGGTTTATTGATGCTATAAAGCAACGCCAGCAAACGCTGCTCAAAACCATGAACGCCATTATGGAATACCAGTACGATTTCTTTATTACCGGCGACGAGAAAAACTTGAGACCGATGATATTGAAAGATATTGCCGACAAGATTGGTATGGATATCTCTACCGTATCGCGCGTGGCTAACTCTAAGTATGTGCAAACTGAGCATGGTACGTTCCTGCTTAAATCATTCTTTTCTGAAGCTATCCAAACCGAAAGCGGCGAAGAAGTATCTAACAAAGAGGTTAAGCGCATCTTAGAAGAGCATATTGGTAAAGAAGATAAGCGCCACCCGCTTGCAGACGAAAAGCTAACCGAAATTTTGAAAGAAAGTGGTTATAACATTGCCCGCCGTACCGTAGCTAAATACCGTGAGCAAATGAACATCCCGGTAGCAAGGTTGCGTAAAGAGCTGTAAATAATTACTTTAAAATTGTAACGTACCCTGTATTTACTTTTCTGCCATCGCCGGGATTGAACGCATAGTAATAGGTACCCGCCGGTAGCAACGTACCATTAACAGTTCCGTCCCATGGTATGGTATACCCTCTTGATTCGAAAACTTTGGTACCGTTTCGGTTATAGATGCTCATCAGGCAATTTGGGAAGAACTCAATAAGGTTTATCTTCCACGTATCATTGATGCCATCGCCATTAGGCGTAAAGGTGTTGGGTATAAAAAATGAATCTTTTACCACAAAGCGAATGTCGGGTATAACCGTATAGGAACATTCGCCTGACGTTACCGTGAGTGTGTATTGAGCATCAGTAGCGATAGTTATGACAGGCTGCAGCACATCATCGCGGCTTAAGCCTGTGGACGGCGCCCATTTATAGGTGAGGTTATTACCCGTTGCCTGAACCGGGATAGTGAACCCCTTATTTTTAAATACTGTATACTCAGCCTGAGCCTGTACCTGCGGGATAGCATCTACATGTACTGTGAATGCACGAGTGAAATCACAGCCCTTGTCGGATACAAAAGTGTAATTGATTTGATGGTCTCCCGGACCGGCCACTTGCGGATTAAACACGCCATCTTCAGTTATACCAGTTCCTGCAAACATTCCTTTTCCGCTAATACCATGTGAATTCTGGCTAAAATTTATAGGATTGCCATCCACGCATACCGAAACAATAATATCAGATGGAGTTAGCGTTACGTCAGGCTCGGGATAAAGGGTTATTGTTTTTTCAAATGGCGTAAAGCAAGATTCACCCGAATAAACCAGCATCCTTATCAAATATTGCTTCGGTGCGGATGAATTGAACGTGGGATATTTATGCTTAATTCCATTGGCTGCCACTTCTTCGGCAGTATAGGTTACCTTTTCCGGGGGGTTCCCAGCCACATCAAAGTATATTTCAAGTTTTATAAACTTACCATAGCCTACTACCGTGTTATTCAGAAATTCCACCTCACTTGCACTGCAAAGGTTATCCTCGTTTACAACACCTATTTCACCGCTGATATCAGGGCTATTTACTGTAATGCGATGGGTAATGGTATTTACACAACCCGAAGCAGTGGTTACAATCAAAGTAACATCGTATGTATCTGGCTTACTGTATTGGTGCGTTGGAGTACGTTCAGCAGAGGTGTTACGCGTACCCGACGATGGTTCACCGAAGTTCCACCGGTAAGTAAGTGCACTGCCATCAGCAATAGTAGATTCATTGCTAAAGCGCGCAATATCATTAACGCAAATTTGAGGGACGGTAAACGCTACTTCGGCAGATTGATTGACTAGGATACTTAAGGGCTCCAGCTTGGTGTGGCATCCAGACTTGGTAATACCTCGCACCGTTATATTGAAAGTACCGGTGCTTGTAAATGTGTGCCTCAATGCATTTGTAGTCGCATTGACAATCTGGGTGCCGCTACCATCACCGTAATTAACCTCCCATGTATCAATCTCAGCAATTTGGGCAGATAAAGGCCTGATGAGTAACTCTTTCCCTGTACACGCCGGCTGGTCGTAATTGTAAGTTACTTCAGGCAAGGCATTTATGGTAATTGGCTTTTCAGTGGTTTCGCTACAGCCATTACCGTTCTCTACAGTGAGTTTTACATAAAAAACACCTGGTCGGGTATATGTGTGCTTAGGATTTTGTTCGGTTGATGTTTCCCCGTCCCCGAAATCCCATAACCACGACCGGGCAAAGCTGTTTTTCAGGTCGCTTTTATCAGTAAAAGTAATATCCTCATTAAGGCAGGCAGAGTTATACGTGAAAGCAGGTGATGGCAAATCACGGATGCTGAAGTCGAAGTAAATATCCAGTTTATTGGCGCAGTCACCGGGTGCATCTATATTAGCTACCGACGCTTTGATGGAATAATCGCCCTCGCTATAATTGATGATCTGTGGATATGTGTATTCGTAAATTACTTTGCCATCCGTATTAGTTGATTTTGTATAGACAGGATTATTATCGACAAAGGTTGGTCTCCCATCATTGAACTCCCAAATAATACGATTTGTACGGTAGGGAATTTGTAAACGCAGGTGATAATCAACATTGCTACAACCGGCCCGTTGTATACTTCCATCTGTGGCTCCTAAATATATTTTTTCTTCTAGGCTCGCGAGATTAGTTCCAGCGGAATAGCCATACGATTCTTTATCGCCGAAGCCATAAGCAATAGCATTAAAGCCAGTTGATGACGTTAAATTATGAACTCCATCCGTCACCTCTATTTGCGCATAACTATAGCCTAATTTATTTGTCATCGGCTGGAAACCGCTGTATGGCTGACCGTCTAACCTGAAGGACGACAAACCACTTTCAGGTATAATTACATTGATATAATTCCGCCTTATAGCATATTCGATAGGAGAATATACTGTTACTTGTTCTATAGTTTGCTCAATGGGATTTAAAAAAATCATTTCAGGGTCACCTAAGTCATTGCGAACGTCAACACAATTCTCACTTTGTCCCTGGGTCACGGCATATTGAACAACTTGTATAGGTTTGTCTGCAGAGATGACGTTAGTTTGTTTCGATTTAAATTCTATATATCTTTCACCTGGCCGGGGTGTTATAGAAATGCCGTTTAAGGTAACATCTGTATTTTGATCACTTAGTATCACTCTGAATATATCATAATTACGGTTTTTGAGAGGAACCGTTAAATAGTTTTTGCCCCATGTAGATGTTGGATAGACTTGCTGAAAAACATTATCGGAACTGAGCTGATAACCTTCTTTACAACCTATTCCGAGTTTAGTTGCGCCCGAAAAAACTGCAATACGCTTACAGTCATCATCACTAGTACTAACTGTTTCTATTGTCGTTCCGGTAAGGTCAGTATCAGATAAGCCTTGAAAAACCTCACCCTTATTAAGGGAAATTACAAAAGCCTGGTTAGCTGGATGATTGTCTAAGAGATCTGCACTAGGAGTTATCTGGACTTGCGTATTGTCATCAGTAGCAATAACGTTGAACGCAGAGTATGCTTTACTGGGCTGGTCATCATTAGGGGCATTGGCCTTTTGTGTGTAATTTATAGAAAAATAATTTTTACCTAAAGCCGATTGAGGAATAAGCAAAGTAGCCCCAGAAACAGCGGTGTAATATATATGAGCATAAATAGATACAGGCTTTTCGGAGGTGATGTGGATCGCCTTATTAAACTTTCCTGGCCCTAGCATGTGAGCTGTATAGGGTATTTGTACTTTGGTAATGCTATTAGCGTTTACAAAAAACTCGCGATTTAATATACCGCCAAACACCTCTACTGTGCCTTTTGTAGTAACTTCTGAAGTGATATAAAGCACCATAATGCTGCTTTTATTATCAGATGTGGCACCGGCTACATGCTCCATGTAGGCCGTCCAGAATTCGGTGCCTTTGCTCGATTGTGCCTTCGCGCCAAAACTGCAGGCCAACAGCAGAACCGCCAGTGCTATAGCATATAGTATCCTCTTACGCAAAATCTATTACTCCGGTATAATTGGTGAACGGGTAATAAATATACGCAAGCTAAACGATATTAAGTTGCCTGATTGAAAAACTTATGCGGGTTCGGTACAAGGTTCAGGAAAGCATCAAAATTCTCTTCGTAGATGGATTGGTCGAGGGTATAGTAAAATGCTCCCTTTTTGGATGACTGCTTATCCTTTTCGTTCAGCTTAACAAGTAAACCGGTTGAAAGAAGCTTCCTGCTAAAGTTACGGTCGTCGAACTTGGTTTGATATACGCCCTCATACAAAGCCTGCAATTGAGGTACGGTGAACTTTTCGGGCAGTAATTGAAACAGTAAGGGATGCAGGGCAGCTTTGTACATCAACTGCCGCTTAGCCTGTTTTACCATCTCCGCGTGGTCAAATATCAGCTCTGGCAATTCATCCATTAAAAACCATTCGGCGTGGTGTTCGTCGTTCAGCTGTTTTTCGTATTGGGATATATCTATAAGCGCATAATATGCTATGGAAAGTACGCGCTCTACCGGGTCACGATCAGGCTTGCCAAATACGCTCACCTGTTCAAGATATACATTTTTAAGCCCGGTACGATGTTCCAAAACACGATTGGCTGCATCATCAGGAGTTTCAGTCGGCTGCATAAAACCGCCCATCAAACTCCATTTGCCTTTTTCAGGGTCGATGTTACGCTGTACCAGCAGCAGTTTTATCTTCCAGCCGTCAAAACCAAATATTATACAATCAGTAGCTACCAGTACCGGGGTTTCGCCGGTATATTTTTGTGACTCAGTATGTGACAATGCAGTGCGTTTAAATCAGTTAAAGGGTTTGCCTTGCTGTATGCAATATGCTATAATACAAAAAAACCAAGCAAATATATAAAATATATGTACCTGGCTTTTATAGCGAACTGCATAAGTGTACAGGATACACTTACAAAATTACGCAGTTTTTATTTTTTTATTCAGTTTTGGATATAAATAACCAAACAAACCAATTACCGCATAGCAAATAATAGGCAAGTAATATGATTTTGCAACATCTGTGTTAGCTATCAAACCCATAATAGGCGGAAACAACGCACCACCTACTACACCCATCACAATGAATGAAGAAGCCTGCTCTGTATGGCGTCCCAGATCTTTGAGGCCAAGGCTGAAGATAGTTGGGAACATAATGCTGAAGAAGAAATTGATCATGATAAGCGCTATAAACGATGCCCAACCAAAACCCTGCGCAGCAATGATACACATCAGTATTGCACCTGCAGCGAAAATAGAAAGGAGTTTGTTAGGCGCAATAAACCGCATCAGGAAGGTGCCTATAAACCTGCCCACCATCAGCATAACCATACTTAAAGCCAGGTAGCCAGACGCATCATTATCCGGCAAGTGCATTACCTCGTGACCGTAATTAATGAAGAATGCCCATGTGCCTCCCTGTGCCGCCACATTGAATAACTGTGCAATTACAGCAAATACAAAGTGCTTGTTCTGAAACAATGATTTTTCGGTATGCCCTTCGGCAGCAACCGCATAGCTATCGGTTGCGATAACGTGCGGATCCTGTAATCGTGGCACCTTAAGAAATGAAAAAATGATACCGATAGCTGCTATAACAAAACCGATGATGATATACAGTGTCTTCACAGAAGAAAGGTCACTGCTGTGATCTGCATGAAATACGAAATACTTGCCAATAAGCGGACCAATGATTGCCCCTACTCCGTTAAATGATTGGGCAAAGTTAATGCGCTGATCGCTTGTACGCTGGTCGCCAAGGGAGGCAATAAAAGGGTGCGCTACCGTCTCCAGCGTGGCTAAACCGCAAGCCAAAATAAACAAGGCTATCCGGAAGAAACCGAAGGATTCGGCATTCGAAGCCGGATAGAACAGGAATGCCCCGGCAGCATACAGAAATAAACCGAGCAATACTCCATTTTTATATCCGAAACGCTTCATGAACAGACCGGCTGGTATGCCCATTATAAAGTAAGCGCCAAATATGGAAAACTGCACCAATGCTGATTCTGATTTGCTTACATCAAGCACTACCTGGAATTTCCGGTTCAGTACATCGCCCATGGTAATGGCTATACCCCAAAGCAGGAAAAGGGAGGTCACAAAAATAAAAACAGTGATATACTGCTTCTCGGTTAGCTTAGGTTTAATCTCCATAAATAGTTTATGCTTTTTTACAATTGGTTACTCGGCCTAATATAAATCATTTTAGTTACGATTTTAACGAAACACAATTTTGTTACCGTTAAAAACAAACAGGCCGTGAAAATAGATTTTTCCACGGCCTGCTGAAATGGCTTATCCTACTATTTTATTGCTGCACTACGGGGAACGACGAAATGCGCAAACGCGCACCGCCCATAGGCACCAGCGTAAGGCTGGTTACCGGTTCTTTAGTAGTTACAGGACTTTGGGGCAACACGCCGCATAAGCCATACTGATCTATTTGCCAACCTGGTATTTGCTTGCCTTTAGCTACCAGTGTTATCGGCGCCGACTTATTGGTGAATGGATTATTATCGGCAGGCCAGGTACCTTTTACCACCGTAAAAGATGTGGCCGGATTTTGCTGATTAAGCAACAAACCATAGTTCCATGCCGAAGCCGGATATATCTCCCATGTTGGCCATTTCACAGGGTCGGCACTCTCCTGCCACTGCGAATCGCCGATAGCGGTTTTCTTGCTGTCCTTTTTCTCGTAACGTTCGTCAATTTTAAGTGAGTAAGTAAGCGAACCATAATTTACGCTGGCGCTGTTCTTATTCTTGGCCCACTCGCGTACGCTTATCTCCATCGGCAATTTAAGCGCTATTTTATCTCCGTTGCTCCATTTATCAACCAACCTGATGTATTCGCCCGGTTTGGCGTCTACCTTTACTGCTTGGCCGTTCACCTTCACGGATGGATTTTTACACCATGCAGGTACCCGCAGATAGATAGGGAATGTATTTTTTTCAAAAGTGATTACTTTGAAATTCACTTCATCACTGAATGGGTATTGGGTAGTGGTTTCAATTTTTGTTAAACCACCTGCACCTACTTTTGCCGTAACAGAGCCCTGGGTATACAATTGTGCAACCAGGCCGCTATCTGGCGTAGCCATCCAGCTGTTTTCTGAATAGTAAACCCAGCCTGCAGAATGGTTGTGCTGGCAGCAACGGCTGCTGAAAGGATTCATGCTCAGGAATGGTCCGCTATTATCAATGCCCGGTGAATGGTTCTTGCTATCGCTCATTACCATGTTTGGCGCGGTTAAATAACGCAATGCTTTATAATCGGAGGTAAATGCCGCAGGGAAGGTATTAAATGCTACATCCTCGCAGTTATCCGCCCAAAAGCTGTCGCCGGTAAATTGCATCAGGTATTGGTCAGATGTCATTTGCTCCACCAAACCGCAGGTCTCAACTGCCTGGCGCGGATCATCATAACCTTTACGTGCGTTTTCGTCAGCACCGAACATACCGCCGGGAACCTGCCCATAAATGTCACGAATCAGCTTGAAGTCAGCATAAGTGGCTGCAAGGTCTGCCGGGTTATTACTTTGTAAGTAGTAAGTAGCGGGTTCACGGAAACACTGCGCCACATTTACGTTATGCCAGTTAGGCAGATTTCCGTTCTGTCGCCAGTCTGATGTATTTTTGTCGAGCTTGGTTGCCAAATCAAGCAGCCATTTTTCGCCGGTACGATTGTAAAGCCAGTAAACGCTCAGCATATTATCTCCGCCACGGCTTTTTTCCCAGTAATCTTCCAAAAACTTGTCATCAGGGATACTTAGCTGCCATTTAAAATATTTGGTCATTGCATCGAGCACGCGCTTATCGCCGGAGTAGTCGTAATATGATTGCAGGCACCATAGCATAGGCATGTTTGTCCACAGATCACGTTTGCCCTCGCCTTTCTCCACATCCGGACCAAAATCGCCATTAGCGCGCTGATTGTTCAGCACGGCATCAATCCAAAACTTAGTTTCGGCAATCATTTTCGGGTCTTTCAGCACATAGGCCATATCGCCATAGCCCTTAAGCCAGTAAGGCAGCTCTTCCCAGCCGTACTTACCCTTACCGTCTTTGCTTAACCAGGCATTATCATTTTTGGAAAGCCATATACTAATCTCACCCAGATTGCCGGTAAGGCCTTCGCGCTGCAGCTCTAATTGCTTAAGCAGCCAACCGCCGGGCTTAATAGCGGTTATAGGCAGCTTTATAAAATATTGCTGGCGCAGCGGTGCGCGGTTAGATACATAATAGCCATTGGCTTTACTATTGTCGGGCAGTTTTACAGCCGTTGCCTTTTGCGCCGATGCCGTGCCCGCCCATGCCGTGCACAAAGCAACCAGCGATGCTATAACAGATTTATTGGTTAGTAATTTCATGGTATAGTTAAGTACTTAGTTCTTGTTTTGCATTTTGTTGTAAAGCATCTTCATGTAGTAGCCCCCTACAACACTGCGTGCCTGAAAGCCTACCATTTTGCCATCGGTAGTTTCGTGCCAGTCGCTCAGCGGTACGCGTGATGTTGTTTCGGTCGCATATTTGTAAACCGGTTTCACCAGCGCTTTAAAATCGGCATCATTGTCGGCAAGGGTAGCTGTCCAGATAATCCAGTCAGACTTGGTATAAGTTTTACGGCTGTCAAGCGGCAAACCGAATTCCTTTTGTTTAGTCAGGTAAAATTTGATCTCCTTATCGTAAACCTCTTTAGGGAACAAATCAAGCCCGAGCACCTTATCCCATACAAGGTTATACTTTTGGCTCCAGGTACCCGGATTTTCAAATGTAAGCGAATAATGATCGCCATCGCCGGCCAGTTGCATCCATTTACCTACCATGTTCTTCGCAATGATACGATACTTATCGGCCGTGCGTTTCTCTCCTACTTTTTCAGCCATATCTGCATAGCAGGCTATGCCCACTATGGCCTTTACCGATAAGTTGGCATTACGCGCAAGGTGGCCGGCAAAATCATCAGTACATAGCTGTGTTTTTGGATCAAACCCTTCCTGCACCAAATAGTTTACCCATTTGCTTAACGTTTCCCAGTGTTTTTTAGCATAGGCAGGATTATTCTCCGCTTTGATGATGGCATCGGTAAGGATAATCATATTGCCTGATTCTTCGACCGGCATATCCTCACCATAGGTTTGTCCGTTGGCCAATGGATAGGTACCCAAATCATGCGCTGCCCAGTTCTTGGGAAATTTGCCGCTTTCGCTATAGTAGAAAATGCCGTTGAGCATGCCTTTAAGCAGGTCGGGGTTGTAAACAAGGTATAAAGGTGCCGACGGATAAGTTACGTCGACAGTGTTGATGGAACCGTTAGAAAAGTTCTCTTTTGACAACCAAAGAATATCGCCCTGAGGACTTTTAACCAGGTTATGCGCAGCAATGCTCTGGCGATAACCTAATACGCAAAGATCGGCTAACTCCTTGCCACTATCCTTAACCGCAGTAGCGTACAAACTCTTATCAAAGGCTGTACAACGGCTTAGAATAGTTGAGTATTGTTCGGCAGCTTTGGTCAACTCACCTTCGATAGTGTTTTTGCCGCTGTTATTCCACCAAGGACGCAGGTTTTGTTTAAAGTACTGGATGGAATACAACTCATCATACCCTAACTCGACAAACTTTTCGGTAGCCGTTGCGCCTACTTTATTAAACGGTATAACGGTGTTCAATGCCAGTGATTTACCCTGCGTAGCAGTTGTTGTACGGTTGCCTTTAATAAAAGCCGATGCAGCATCATTGCCTGCGGTTGTGAACTGTGTAGCACCTGCAGTTTTAGGCGCAGCTACATACATGTAACCCCAGTCGATACGCAGATCATCACCCCGCTTTTGCAGAACAGGTTGTTCTATGCTTCCGGCTTTTAAAATATCCAGCTTGGCGGTAGCATATTTGCTTGCTTTTACTACTTGTGTAGGTTTGTTTACAGCAATATCTGTCGATGCGCTGAAAAGCACTTTAACAGCATGTGTTTTGCCATCATTAGCTTTTACTTTATAGCTAACGTAGCTTACCGGCCGCGCAACAAGCGAAAGATCGTTCAGCAAGAGCGGTGAGATAAAAGTTACGTCCAAGTCTACATTGCCGCAGGTAAATGCATACGAGGTGCGCGTAGCGGTTACGTTTACCGATTTTTGTTTGGCTACAGAAATATTGTCAACAGCTTCGTCTTTTACCTTGTTAATCAAACCAAAATCGAGATAAGCGCCGCCGGCAGTGTTTAGCAGGTGAATGGCAAGTACGTTCTTACCTTGTTTCAATTTATCTTTAACAGCACCTTGCAGCTCGAAGTTATCGAAGTCAGAATTCCAACCTGTTTTCTCTAATATTTTGTCGCCGTTCAGGTAAACCTCTATGTTATCATCATGAGACAACTTAAGGGATAACTGGTTAAGGTTCTGTTTGGTGTAATTAAACTCTCGGCGTACCCAAATGCTCTTACTTTTCCAAAGGGTTTTAACCTGTCCGGCACTACCGTCGCCGATTGGCGCTGCGCCGGTTTTCCAGGCGCTATCGTTAAAGTCGGCGTCGCACCATGCCGCTACCGGTTCGTCTTCGGTGTATTTTACACTGTAAGCCTTCTCATCAGTAGCTGGTAAAACGGTGCGGAAACTCTCGGGAGACTGCCCCATAAAGCGATATACCTTGCCGTCAACATTGATTAAACCGAGCAACGATTGCGCAGTACCTGTCCAATGTTTGGTTGGCGATTCGGTCAGCTTATCCGTAGTCGACCAGATGCTGAAATAAGGGTTATGGGTAATGAGTGGATAAGCGGGTGCTTTTGTGTCTTGTGCTTTAGCTTGCACCGCCAGCAAAAGGCATAGAAAAAGAATCAGGGGGTTAGTTTGTTTCATAAGCGCTTTAAGCTTTTGATTAAATTATATTGGCTAAGAGAAAAATAAAGGTAGAATAATTGTCTGATTGACAAAAATAGTTAAGGTAAAAAAGTCCATGTTGATGTGGATCAATTGCCTAAATTACCGATATATAATAGGAACATTTAAAAAATAATTGCAGATTAGTCACTTAACAAAACTGATCAAAAAGGTCAATTATTAATATAAATAGTATCAACACTATCGATATTTTTATTGATTTCCAACACGACCGTTTTAATCATAGATTCCTTCACGATGCCCCTCATCTCTTTACCTCTTATCATCTCGTCAACTGACTTCCACTTAAAAAAGTATAGATAGACTTTTTGTGTGCTAGTTATTTCATCTACGTAAATATTGGGAAGAGAAATAGGATACGGATCAATGCCAATAGATCTTCGCTAAAACTTTCATTATAGAGAATACTATCATTCATTCTATCAAAAGACTGCTTAGCAAGAAGTAACGAATCGCCCGTCATATTCTTGACAACAGCTATATCCACTTTGTGATGGCAGCCCATAAAAATCAAAATGATTATACTTAGTAAGCATATATTTTTTTGCATGATTTATATTGATGATCACCTAATATAAAAAAGGAAATTATAGTTTTTATCGTGATAACCTTGTCCTGTGTAACTTATGTCGGCTTAAAGGTCACAAACTAACGTGGTGTCAGATTTAACCTCGTTAAGATTGTATAACAACACCTCAAGTAACCTATCATTATTTAAAATAGCACAAAGCGGCAAAGCTGAAGATAAAGGTGAGATATAGTTGAAAAGAATGGTTTTGTTTTCGGTCTTTTTCGTTAATTTATTAATAATATAAGGCTCATATATACTTTTACGCCGCTTACAACGCTTGACCTTAGAAAAATAGTCCGACTTTAAGGATCGCTTATTGCTGTCATTATAGTATTTACTCTTCTCGTAGGCGATTTTCGCGGTTATCAATGTGCTAAAAAAAACACTGTCAACTTGACCGTCGTTGCCTTGAGGTTGGATTACACGACAGCTCGAACTTGATAAAGTCCATATCATACTCAATAACAACACAATGTACGAGCCTCTATTAACACAAAGGATCCAAGTATTCCATCATTTTTTAGGTCCGCAAATAGCTACGGCTACCTTTGAATCGGCGCAGCCGTAGTACAAAAACCATTTGCTTTTATAGTATACCAAACCTTCGATAAACACGGTACCGGCAGGGTATTGTCCGCTTTTTTCAAATGCAGCTTCAGGTATTAGGAAAGGTTTATCTAAACGGGCAATAGCTTTAGTCGGCTCCGTTGCTGAGAACATAACCTGCCCTGCACAATAAGCGTTTGTAGTATAATTTGGATCGCCGCCTTTGCCATTCTTGCCATTGTATAAAAGCACAATGCCTTTATTAGTGAGCACCGCAGGCGGGCCGCATTCTGTCAATTGGCTATCGAAGTATCCTTTACGCGGCGATATTAATTTCTTTAAAGAGCCGTCGGCTTCTACCAGAGGCGTCCAGTTTACCAGGTCGGTTGAGGTGGCGGCATAAACATTATCCTCGCCCCAATACATAAAGTATTTACCATTGATTTTTGCCATCACCAATTTGCCGTTCACAACGTTGGTTACCACGGATGCCGACTTAGTGGCCATGTTAAAGAACTTGCCATTATATGCCTGGCGGAAAACCGGACCGGCTTTTTTCCAGTGTACCAAATCCTTTGAGGTGGCTGCCCCCAGTCGTGGCACTTTATGGTTCCATTGCGTGTATAATACCAGGTAAGTTCCATCTTCGGTTACAGCGACGCGTGGGTCTTCACAACCACCCGGCCATTCAAATTCTTTTTGCTCGTCATCGGCAGGAAAAAGTACCGGTTTGGCAGACCGTTTCATGGTAACGCCATCCGTGCTGGTGGCCAACCCAATGCGCGAGGTACGCTGGCCTATACCCTCTCCGGAATGATCTTCGGCACGGTAAAGCACACATATCTTGCCCTTGTGTACCACAGCCGCCGGGTTAAAGGTATCGCTTGGTTCCCATTGTGCATTCCTTTGCTGCATAGGATCCCAAAAGCGCGATGCCGTATCCGGCTCAATCACCGGATTTGCTCCTTCAGGGCGTACAAATGGACCTAAAGACCAGTCCGGCAATGTCTGTAAAGCCGTTTGCGCTTTAGCACTGCTCCCTACAAAAAGGAGCAATGCCAACGCAGCGGTATTTAAATATCTTCTCATTTATCTTTCAATTGGTATTATTTCACGGGCTCGATACGCGCTACCCAACCGCCGTCGGCAACCATTTTAATGTTAATGGCTTCGCCCGGTGCAATATTTTGAGTGATGCGCTTAAAGTCCATCGCCTGGAAATCAGCGTTTACACCATCCTTAATCAGGGTGATTTTGTAGCTAACGCCTTTCTTCAGAAAATCGGTATTGATGGTCAGGTCACGCGAGTGGCTATTAGTCATAGCGCCAATGAACCAATCGTCACCCTTACGGCGTGCTGTTACTACGTATTCGCCTACCGAAGCATCAAGCACTCGGGTTTCGTCCCAGGTAACAGGTATACTGGTAATAAATGATGTAGTTTCAGGCTCGCGCAGGTAATTAAACGGATTGTCTGCCAGCATCTGCACACCGCTCTCAAAAACTACATACATGGCCAGCTGATGTGCGCGGGTGCCAATGCTCATGGTATTCACCCAATCCGGGCGATAATCTTTAGGATGTGCGGAAATCATAGCACCCGGCGTATAGTCCATTGGCCCCACTGCATTACGCAGGAATGGCAGGTACAAGTTGTTGTTAGGAGTAGCGTGACCGCCTCCGATGTTTTGCTCCATACCAACTACACCTTCATAAGATAGCACGTTCGGGTAAGCATACTCCAAACCGGCAGGCTTAAACGCACCGTGAAAGTCTACTAAAATATGATGCTTGGCGGCTTCTTTGGCCACACGCTCATAGTAGTTTACTATCCAGCGGTCACTGCGGTCCATAAAGTCTATCTTCATGCCGGCGATACCCCATTTTTCCAAGGTTTCAAAAATGTCGAAGTGGTTTTCAACCGCCAGCCAGGTAAACCATAAAATGATCTTTACATTTTTCTTTTTGCCGTAAGCAATCAGTTCGTGCAGGTTAATAGTTGGATTTGGCTCAAACGGATTTTCAGTAGTTTTAGCCCAACCTTCGTCCATAATAATGTAAGGGATGCCATATTTAGAGGCAAAGTCGATATAGTACTTATAAGTGTCCTGGTTATAGCCTGATTTAAAATCGACACCATATACATAGGCATTATGCCACCACTCCCAGGTTACTTGCCCTGGCTTTATCCATTGGGTGTCTTTTAATTTGTTAGGCGTAGACAGCTTTAACACCATCTGGTTAGCCACAATGTTTTTATCCTGATCTGTAATCACCATAAAACGCCATGGGTAGTTGCGCTTACCAGCGGTTTTAGTAATGTAAGTAGCCTCCTTGGTTATTTTTAAACTACGGTCGCCATCAGGGCCAAAGCTCAGCGGATCTTTAGGGAAAGTAGCGTCAACGGTACTATCGCCGGTAGCCTTTATGAACATGCAAGGATAGTCGTACAGATCAGCTTCTGATAGCATCACCTTATACTTTTTGTTATCAAAAAGTATAGGCAGTACGCTCATTTTATTTTTATTTACTTCCTTTAACCCTTTACGTTGCGCCACTATCTCATAAGCGGTTTTAAAGTCGCCGGTCTCCAGGTAAGCGGCGTCAACAGGATTGGCAAAAGCCAGGTGTACATCCTCACTGTTTACGGCAACCGAGTCTTTTTTATCAGTGATGAAACGATAAGCGATACCGTCATTATACGCACGGAACTCTACACTGAAATTACCTTTAAAGTTTAACCTCAATAAGTTGTATTGGTTAGGCACATTAGCGTTTTTAAGCGATACCACCGGGTGCAGCATGGTGTTTACTGAGGATAAAGCTTTATTTATGAGCTTTGGCTTGTAGCCCATGGCTTGCCCTGCAGTGTTGAGCTGCAGGTATGCGTTTGATAATAAGGCATCACCGCCTACAGACACTGAATAGTGTATCCGGTCATCAAGGTTTACAGATACCTTGATCTTTTTGTCGGGCGAGAACAGGTCAATCGGCGCTGCTATGAGCTTTGCACAAACCAGTGATAGCGCTAATGTGAGCGTAGAGAATTTCTTCATATTGTTATTAGATAGTGATTGCTATTTTTCTTTACCCCATGCGGAGGGTTTTGGCCCCATAGCCAATTCAAGGTAGCCACCAGCGGCTATCTGACTATAATCAATATAGCACTTATTATATGGCTTGCCGTTTAAACGGGCACTTTGTATGTAAATATTCTTAGGTGAATTATTCTTTGCGTCAATAGTAAAGGTACCGCCAGCTACTTTATAAACTATTTTATTGAATGACGGACTGGTTATCTCCTGGCGGGTATCGCCCGGGCAAACCGGATGCAAACCGCCTGCAGCCAGCACATACCAGGCCGACATCTGGCCTACGTCTTCGTTACCGACAAGGCCTGCCACAGAGTTTTTGTAGGCACGCCGGGTAATCTCCCTTGTCCACTTTTGCGTAAGCGCCGGATAACCTATGCGGTTGAACAGGAATGGTACATGATGCACGGGTTCATTAGCGTGGTTGTAATAGTCGTTCCAATACATGTTATCAGGCACTTTTCCAAAGAAGTTGACCAGGTCTTTCATCACAGCTTTGTTGCCGCCCATCAGGCGTACCATTCCCGGCACGTCCTGCGGTACAAACCAGCCTTGCTGGTACGGGTCGCTTTCTACACAACCGTACCACTGCTTCAGCCTACCTTCGGCGGGCCATGGTTCCCAACTACCGTCTTTGGTACGCGGACGAAACCATTTTTTCTCCGGGTCGAATATATTGCGGTAAGCTTCGCCCCGTTTTTTATATTTGATATAATCGTTCTTCTTGTTAAGTGCTTTAGCCATGGTAGCAACACACCAATCGGTATAAGCATACTCCAGCGTGTGCGATATGCCGAAACCTTCTACCGTGTATCCTCTATCGCCATTGCCAAACTTCTCTACCGAACCTACCGACAATGCATAAGCTTTATTAACATCAAAGTTGCGCAGCCCTTTAGCATAAGCATCAGCAATAACTGACACCGCAGGGTTGCCTATCATACAGCCGCTATATGCGTTGAGTAATTCCCACCGCTCAAGGTAGTTCTTGCCTTTCTCGTCGGCCAGGGTAACCAGTGAATTAATCATGTCTGTCACCAGCGTAGGGTTAATGATAGTTTGCAACGGCATCTGACTGCGGAATACATCCCAGCCGCTAAAAATAGTCCGCTTTTGGAAAGATGATGTCTGATGCACTTTACCGTCGCCGCCTGTGTAGCTGCCATCTACATCGCTTACTATGCGCGGGTCAATCATGGTATGGTAAAGCGAGGTGTAAAACACCGTCTTTTGATCGGGTGTAGCACCAGTTATGGCAACTTTTGATAGTGCCTGATTCCAAAGTTCTTTAGCGTGTTTGTGCTGTACTTCAAAATCCCAATCAGGAATTTCTGCTTCCAGATTTTTACGGGCACCATCCATACTCACAAATGAGATACCAGCCTTCAGCATCACCTGTTCATCCGCATGGGTATCAAACTGGGTGTAAAAACCAAGGTGCTTTCCCTCCTGCTCGCTTACGCCTGGCAATACTTTGGCTTTAGCAATAAGCTGCTGATAAGCATCGCTGGTCACAGCTTCAAGCTTGCGGCTTTGGCCGTCGGGTATATCAGCGCTCCAAACACCGTAATCCTTTAATGGCCTGTTAAACTTGGCATAAAAGTAAACGGTATAATCTGCTTGTCCGTCGCCATTGCCCCAGCCGCCGCCATCAGGCGTGCAGCGCATCCATCCTTGAATGGTGTAGTCATCAACCACCTTTACGTATTGTTTGGTTGATGTACCGCCTACCCTGCGGGCGAGGTCAATCTGTATACGGGCCTTGTCTGTTTCCGGATAAGTAAACCGCAGCAAACCGCTATGCGGCTCGGCTGTCATGTCGGCCTTTATTTTGTACTTATTAAGGTAAACACTGTAGAAACCAGCCTCAGCCTTTTCACTCTTTTTGATGTAGTTGGAACGATAACCGTCAGCGTCTTGCCCTATCTTACCGGAATGGGTGAACATTTTGCCGGTAGTTGGCATCACCAAAAAATTACCCAAATCGCCAAACCAGCCAATTCCGCTCATTTGCGTAAAGGCAAAACCCTCTATACTTGTATGCTCATCGCTGTATCCCGATCCGTTATCGCCGCCGGTTATGGTGTTAGGACTCACTTGCACCATTCCGTAAGGGGTGGTTGCCCCCGGGAAGGTTTTGCCCAGGCCATGATAAGACCCAGCCAGTTGGGTGTTTGATGTGGCCCCGATCATGGGGTTAACGTAATCGGCCGGGGTTTGCCCCTTAACTGTTAAGGCGCTTGCTGTAAATAGAAATGCGGTGACACATGAGTAAATTTTGCTCATAAGAAGGCTGCTGATTGGTTTTGCTAAATTGATTTACGCGAAAGTATTCAATTCATCTAATGTATCAAAATTTTCTTGTTTGCCTCAATTGATGTTTACCCATTTTGCTATTTTATATCGACGGCCTTTAAAGCTGCCGCTTGTTTTTGCAGTACCCTTTTTAGCTGTGTATTGCAACGCTATATTTTGATATTGACCTTTCTCAAAATTGAAAGTAGTGCCATCGTCAGCGAACAATGCCCCTTTTGCGTCTGCCCCATACGCATAGCACGTGATGTTAAAGCTGGTTTGAGGTGTGATGTATTCAACCACATCGGCCAATGGAAGCACGGTTCCTTCCTTTACAAACAACGGCAGCTCGGTATACGATGGGTTGATGCGGTACTTTTGTCCGCCTTCGAACTTTTTACCGGTATTGAAATCATACCAGGTACCTGCAGGTAAATACACCTCGCGGTCATTCTCCTTCTCGGTCAACGGTGCGGCAAGCAAGCCTGCGCCAATCATATATTCGTTGGAGATATTGAATACATTTTTATCCTGCGGATAATCTACTATCAATGCTCTGAATGGTGGCGTACCTTTGAAACGGTATTCGGCAAAAGCATTGTACAGGTAAGGCACCAGCTGCATACGCAGATTGAGCAGCTTGCGCATATCGCTTTCCACCTGCTTGGCATCAGGCATCAGCTCGTTGTTATTATTTTTTTCCTTTTCTATCTGCAGCCATGGCGGGTTTTGTAAATACCATGAGTTATACAGCGTTTGGGCCGATAGTACAGCTGTTTGGCTCCGGCGCATCAAATCCTTAACGGTGTTTGATTCACGTACCTCCGGCGACCAGATCAAGCCCGAAAAACCGGAGTTTACAATCATACGGATATATTCGTTATGGTCGTACGTATCACTATAAAGCGCAGCCGGATATGAAGATGCAAAAGCATTGGAAGAGCGCACATCCAGATAAGTTCGGATGTTCATATCGCGATAAATCTGGTAGATGGTTTTCTGGTACAGCAATCCAAATAACTGGTGCATCTGCTCACCATCCTGACCTGACGGGAACCGGCTTAATTCCGGAAAGCTCCATGTGGCATCGCCAGTGGCTAAGTTGGAGTTATCACATTCATCCATCTTAAAGCCGGAGATACCTTGTTTTACAAATGTGTTGCGATGATAATTGGCGAAAACATTTGCGGCAGCGGTATCGGCAAAGTCTGGCACCAATCCATTCCATACCATATAATCACCTGCATGTGCTTGCAGCGGATTGTAGATCGGTGAGCTTGGGTGTACAAAGGCGTGTTCCCAAAGATTTACGTGAAAACCTTTTTTTAGGAGGTTTGCCGTCATTTGCTCCGGCTGCGGAAAGAAGTCTTTATTCCAAACGTATGAACACGAATAGGATGCCGTTTGCCATCGTGGCTCCAGCCCGAGCACATCGCAAGGCATATGATTTTCCCTGAAGTAAGCAGCCATTTTATCCACCTGATCTTGTTTAAAATCAGCTTTTACACGGTACTTAACACCCAGTCCCCACATGGCAGGCAAGGCGCCACCGCCCGAAAATAAATTATAACGTTGCAGGGCGCTCAGCATATCCGGACCGTAAAACACAAATATTTCTATGCCTTGCGCACCGGGTACATCAGCCGTTAAGTAACCTGTGGCCACACCTTTGTTGCCGTATAGCTCCTGCACAGAGTTGCCTCCGTTGCTATTGGCGCTGCCTTTCGATGTCCGGCTGCTCAGTTTATTTGTAGTTCCGCAGTAAAAGGTGGTGTACCGGGCGGTATTGACCAATATGCCATAACCCTTGTTAGATAAATAAAAGGTAGTAGGCGCGTGGGTATAGCCTACATCATTCAATGGATTATCATTTACTATAGGCCGTTTGCGCAAACCACGTTGATTGAATGATCCTATCTGTAATCCGAATCCGTAAAGCTGTTCGTCTTCTGAAAGAGGTACTTCTACCACCACCCCACGCGAATTGGTGGTAACATGCATTGCATCTAAACCAAACGGCATTTTGCCCGTGGGCAACTGAGCCATGGCTTGTGTAAGCGGTTTCTCGGTGCTGAAGGCGTAGGGCGTGAATTTATCAGGCTGGCCGACGGTGATCTTGTAAACACCAGGCGCTACTTCGGTTTGCGCATAACCTTTGCCTGCTAATGCGGCGAAGATAAAAAGCGATACAATTACTAACCTCAGGTAATTATTTATCATATAGGCTTAACGTTGGTATTAAGCGTTAAACATACATATAAAAATTAATTGCGCAAAGATTGCATCGTGCAATGTAGGCTGAATTAAAGTAAGTTGTGGGAATTGTTACGAAAGTGAGAAAGTTTTATCTGAAACATCTCGGCCATTTTACCGGCGCGCCATTTGGCTTCATCTGCTTTATCACCCTCAAATAGCTCGGTTATTGTTTCGGTGAACAGTGCCAGCCATGCCTCAAAATGGGATGCATCAATGGGCAGTTGAGCATGAGGAGGAAACGGCCGGCCAAAGTAGGTGTACTCTTCTAATAATACCGTTTGCCAGAAGGTGTACATTTTTTGCAAATGCTCGGGCCAGCGATTCTGTATCCGCGCAGAAAAAACAGGACCTATGTGCGGGTGCAGTTGCACTTTAGCGTAGAAGGTATCAACAAGTAACTTTATATCGTCAAGGTTGGCAATGTCTTTCTTTGCGTTCATTTTGCTGCTTTTCCTATTCTCTCCAAATATACGTTACGCACAATGCAAGGCTGTTTACAGCATGTAATTTTTATGCCCATGATTAAGCGCATCTGATAAACAAAACAGGTACTATGCACCTTTATCATATATAGATGAAAGATTTACCAATTACCGTACGCCGATCCGTTGAACTACTGGGGCTGTTTTTGGCCGGAGCCTTATTTGTTATAGGGCAAACCATTATTATGCCTTTGCTGATGGCATTCTTCATCAGCCTGATGCTCTTGCCACCTTTGCGCTTCTTTCGGAAATTAAAAGTACCGGAAGTTCTGGCCATATTTTTACCTATCCTGCTGCTATTCATCTTTGTCGGACTGATTGTTTGGCTGTTCTCTGCACAAATAGGTTCCTTAATTAAGGATTTCCCTCAAATTGAGCAAAACGTGGGCAAGCATCTTAATTCGCTAAGTGCTTGGATCAGTTCAGAATTTAAATTTTCGGCACAGGAGCAAATAAAGTTTATTGATGAGCAAAGCAACAAATTGCTTAACTCGGCAGGCAGCGTTCTTAGCAATGCAGCCGGCTCAGTAGGCAACCTGCTTCTATTTTTCGGCTTACTGCCTATTTACATTTATCTTATATTGCTATATAAGAATCTGTTGCTTCGCTTTGTATTCATGTGGTTTAAACCAGAACAGCATAAAAACGTGGAAGAAGGGTTGCGCGCTACGGAAAGTATCATCAAGAGCTATCTCATAGGTTTGCTGATACAAATTACTTACATCACCGTTTTATTAGGCGGAATACTATTTCTCTTTGGTATTAAGCACGCATTGCTGATAGGTATCATATTCGCGTTTCTGAACCTCATTCCCTATCTCGGTGCGCTTATCGGTAATGTGTTAGGTGTACTGATTACCCTTGCATCATCACAAGAGTTGCTGCCCATATTTATAGTATTAGGTGCCATTGCGGTAGTACAATTTTTGGATAATAATATTCTGATGCCACGTATTGTAGGTTCTAAAGTGAAGATCAACGCGCTTGCCGCCATTGTGGGTATAATTATAGCCGGTGTTATGGGCGGTGTATCAGCCATGTTTCTGGCATTGCCAATAATTGCCGTATTAAAGATCATCTTTGACCGCTCCGACAACTTTAAACAATGGGGCGTTCTACTTGGCGATGAACGTCCAGACAGAAGCCCCATGAAGTTCCCTACCTTCCGTAAAAAGAAAGGCGTACCAAACGAACCGACGACGATGTAGATTAGTGAGTGGTGAAAAGTGAATGGTTAGTGATTTATGAATTAAAATCTTAAACTTTAAGGTCTGAATTCAAAAAAATCAACTTCATTACTCACCAATCACCACTCACAACACTCACAATTTTATCCCAATCTCTTGGCAACGGCATCCCAGTTAACTACATTCCACCAATTGGTGATATACTCTGGCCTGCGGTTTTGGTATTTAAGATAATAAGCGTGCTCCCATACGTCTAAGCCGAGTAAAGGAGTGCCTTTGAATTCTGAATTATCAAACAGTGGGTTATCCTGATTAGCAGTAGAGCCTATCTTCAGTTTGCTACCGTCCTTCACCAACCATGCCCAGCCCGAACCAAAACGGGTTGTAGCAGCTGTTTCGAATTGCTTTTTAAATTCTTCTACACTACCAAATGAAGCCTTAAGGGCATCAGCTACTTTGCCGGGAACAGTTGCGTTACCTGGTGCGCGCATGCTTTCCCAGAAAAAGTTATGGTTCCAGGCACCGCCGGCATTGTTACGTGCCTTTGCCGATAGCTTGGAAGCGTTGGCAAAAAATTCCTTTTCGGATGTGTAGGCGATGTTTTCAGCAACAATGGCCTCATTCACATTTTTAATATATGTAGCATGGTGCTTGGTATAGTGTATTTCGTTGGTAAGCGCATCAATGCTTGGTTCCAGGTCGGCGTACTTAAATGGCAGGGCAACTTGCGTAAATTTAAATGCAGCTGTAGGTTCTGCGGCTATAGCATCGGCAATAAATGATTTACCAATACCAATAGCTGCAGTAGCAGCTAAACCAGTTTGTATGAATTTGCGGCGGCTGTTATTTTCCATAATTTTTGATGTAAAGCGTAAACGAAGCTAACTTAAACAATAATATTAACGCGGTCACAATCATGATGTTTTCATTTTACCTAATTGACAGTATTGTTACATACTTGCAATTTCTGATACAATCGTTCCAAAACTTAATTTTTACAAGCCTCTGATTTTACCATGTATTAATTGCGTTTGAATAATGTAATTTTACTTTATGTTGATTACAGAATCGCTGGAAGATTTTTACCAAAAGAAGTTTAACTGGCTGCCCGACAACCTTAGCCAGGACATTGGCCATTTTAACGTGTTTAACCTGGAAGCGTGGATGAGCAACAAAGGGTCTTCTATAAAGTATACCCGGCGCGATTACTATAAAATTACGCTGCTCAGAGGCCGTCACCGTTACCACTATGCTGACAAAAGCGTGGATGTTGACGGCACTACCCTTATTTTCTTCAATCCGCAGGTACCGTATACTTTCGAAGCCTTGTCAGACAACGCATCCGGCTACTTTTGTATATTTAAGGAAGGTTTTTTTACTGAGAGACAGCGCATCAACATTAATGAATTGCCAATGTTAAGCCCGGGCGGCAAGCCTTTTTATGCGTTAAACCATGAGCAGGACGTGTTTGTATCGCATATATTTGATAAGATGATTGATGAGATATCATCCAATTATCGTTTTAAATACGACTTGCTGCACAATTATGTAAACGAGCTGATCCATTTTGCTATGAAAATGGAGCCTGTAGAGAACATCTACCGCCACCCTGACGCTAACTCGCGCATTACGGCAGTATTTACAGAATTACTTGAGCGGCAATTCCCAATTGAGTCTACCTCACAGCGTTTTGTATTGCGCTCTGCCAAAGATTTCGCTAACCGGCTTTCGGTACATGTTAACCATTTAAACCGCGCCATTCGCGAAACAACCGGCCGCACTACCACCAGCCATATCTTTGACCGTATTACCAGCGAAGCAAAGGTTTTGTTAAAACATACCAATTGGAATATATCTGAGATAAGTTATTGCCTTGGATTTGATGAGCCGGCACATTTCAATAATTTTTTCAAGAAACACACCCAGCTTACACCTTCCGCATATCGCGTTGTTTGATTTTTGCAATCATTAGTTTGATAAATGCTAACGCACCGCAGCCGTACGGTACTACTTTTGTTCTGTCAAAAATAAATGATAGAAACAATGAGTACACAGCAAGTATGGTTTATTACCGGTGCATCTAAGGGCCTTGGCCTGGCCCTCGTAAAAAAATTGCTGGCTGCCGGCCACATGGTAGCAGCTACTTCACGTAAAGAGGCCGATTTAATATCAGCGGTATCAGCCGCAACAGATAAATTTTTACCGCTCCAGGCCGACATCAAAGATGAATCTGCCGCAGAGGCAGCTATTCAAACTACTATTAACACCTTCGGTCGTATAGATGTAGTAGTTAACAATGCCGGGTACGGCATTGGCGGTGCTATTGAAGAATTGAGCGATGCCGAAACACGCCAAAGTTTTGATGTAAACGTTTTTGGCACCTTAAACGTCATCCGCCATGTAATGCCCCATCTGCGCGCTCAGCAATCAGGACATATATTTAACATCGCCTCAATTGCGGGTATAGCGCCCGGGACCGGCTGGTCAATATACGCAGCGACCAAATACGCTATAGTGGGCCTGACGGATGTGCTGGCAGCAGATGTCAAAGAGTTTAATATAAAGGTTACCCTGGTGGCGCCTGGAGCTTTCCGCACCAGTTTCCTAACCAACGAGTCGCTTCACATTACCTCTACCCGTATTGACGCGTACACAGCAGTACATAATACGCACGAGCACTACTTGAAAATGGATGGCGGGCAAGCCGGCGACCCGGATAAGGCTGCAGATGTAATGATCGAAGTAGCAGCACAGGATGAAGCTCCGCTTTATCTACTCTTAGGTAGCGACGCCTACACCCGTGCTCAGGACAAGCTGAAAAAGCTGGCTGATGAGTACAGCAAGACCGAAACACTTACTAAATCCACAGATTACTAATAAAAAAAAGAAGCATTTAAATAGCATGAAAACTCAAAAGCAAACATGGTTTATTACAGGCGCTTCAAAAGGTTTGGGGCTAAGCCTGGTGAAGCAATTACTAAAAGCCGGTTATAACGTGGCCGGTACTTCCCGCAATGCTGAGGAATTGAACAGAGCCGTTGGCAATCCCGACGACGAGTTCTTACCTATTGCGATGGACATACAAGATCCAAAAAGTGTAACTGATGCCATAGAGCTTACTGTTAAACACTTTGGTCATATAGATGTGGTGGTGAATAACGCCGGCTATGGCCTTATAGGCGCACTGGAAGAACTGAATGCAGATGAAGTTGCCGATAATTTCGGCGTAAATGTATTCGGCTCGCTAAACGTTATACGCGCTGCCATGCCTTACCTTCGCGAACAGCAATCGGGGCATATCTTCAACATATCATCAGTAGGTGGTTTTGTTGGCAACTTCCCCGGATGGGGTATTTACTGTGCTACCAAATTTGCAGTGCAAGGCTTTACTGAAGCGCTGGCAGCCGAGGTGAAAGACTTTGGCGTGAAAGTTACCGTGGTATCGCCGGGATATTTCCGTACAGAATTTTTGTCGTCAGGATCGGTAGTTACGCCTAAGAATGCCATTGACGCTTACCAGGCTGTAAGAGATTCACAGCAGGCGCATCAGCAGGACATAAACGGCAACCAACCGGGCGACCCGGAAAAAGCGGTGGCTGCCATCATCAAGATAAGCGAAGTTGAAAATCCACCGTTGCATTTTTTCCTTGGTGAAGACGCTTATAACATGGCATACACTAAAATGGATGCCTTAAAGAGCGACCTGGAAACCTGGAAAGAACTTACAACAGCTACCGGGTTTGACGTACAAACAGCCGAAGCCAACTAAATACTCCATCATATATCCATGCGGTGTAGCAACCGCATAACAAAAGCCTGCAGCAAGGGCGGCCAAGCCACCGCCTGAACTGCAGGCTTTTATATTATACCAACGGTAATATCTCGGCGATATGAGCTACGCTCTGAAAACGTTCGCTTTCAATAACATCTTCAATTCGTTCATGAGCCCATGTAATATGGTAAGGAATGTGTATTGCCGATGCGCCGATAGCCAATACGGGCAATATGTCCGACTTTAAGGAGTTGCCAATCATCAGCAGTTCATGCGGTTCTATATCCAGGCGTTTAACTAATTTTTGGTAGTTCTCTTCATCTTTTTCTGACATTACTTCGATATGATGAAAGTAATGCCCCAAACCGGACTTATGCAATTTACGGTGCTGATCGAGCAGATCGCCTTTTGTGGCAACAACCAACCGGTATTTGCCCCTAAGCGCTTGTAAAACCTCTTCAACACCATCAAGCAACTCTATCGGTTCATCCAATAACCGCTTACCTAAGTCAAGTATCTGCGCTATTGCCTCGGCACTTACCGTGCGGTCGGTTACGGAAAGCGCTGTTTCAATCATAGAAAGCACAAAGCCTTTAACACCATAGCCGTACAAGGGCAGGTTTCCTATCTCGGTCTTCAACAGCTCGCGTTCCAGCGCGTGCGGCTCAAGGTATTCGCAAAACAATTTGTAAAACTCCTCTTCTGTACGCCTGAAATAGGATTCGTTAGCCCATAGGGTATCATCGGCGTCAAAAGCAATTACTTTTATACTCATAAGGCGCTAAAAATAAGGCGAGCATGTTAAAAAAGCAAGCGGTGCGTTATACCTCATTTAAATCCTTACCAAGGCAAAAGACTTTCCTGTCACTTCGACCAAGTATGAAGAGAGATCTATTATGACCATTCAGGCCTCTCTAAATCCTCTCCAAAGGAGAGGACTTTCCTCTGATTTCGACGAAGTATGAGGAGAAATATATTATAACCATTAAGACCTCACCTAAATCCTCTCCAAAGGAGAGGACTTCAAATCAAAAGAAGCTTTGTAATTACAACGTCAGCGAACAGCTTCGGATGAAATGGGCAGAACAAAGCCTGACCGTGCGTTGGCAGGGCATAGCTATTTTGCGCTGTTAAATGTGCAGTTATGAGCAGCGCAAATTAGCCAGCCCAGGTTCTCCCTGTTTTGCAGCAAGGGGTGCGTGGCAAAAAAGCCTTTTGCTGACTTGATTTTCTTGTTACTTCTTGTATCAAGACAAGAAGTAAGTAGGCAAACGATGTTTCATGTATATCACATTTACTTACTTGCAACAAGGAACCCAACTTTTTATTTCTTTCTATTAATTGCTTAAACTTGCTTTGTTATGCAAAACAAGGACACTACGCGAATTTGCCTGGTAGAGGACGAAGAAAAAGTTTCGGCCTTCATAAAAAAAGGACTCGAAGAGCATAACTTTCACGTTGATGTAGCACCGGACGGCGTGGCCGGGCTTACCATGTTATTACAGCAACAGTACGACCTTTTCATTTTGGATATGATGCTGCCACTGCTGAATGGCATGGAGCTTTGCCGGCAAATAAGGCAAAAACAACCCGAAGCACCTATTTTGATTTTGAGCGCCCTGGGCACCATTGATGATAAAGTAAATGGCCTGCAAGCCGGCGCCGATGATTACCTTGTAAAACCCTTCCACTTTAAAGAGTTGCTTGCACGCATAGAAGCGCTGTTGCGCCGCAGGCAGCAAACCAATGTTGACAAAGGCCATTTTTTAACGTTTGCCGACCTTACTTTGAATACCTGGGATAAAACCGCTGCCCGCTCCGGTAAGCAGATTGCACTCACAGCCAAAGAATATGCGCTGATGGAACTTTTTATTCGTAACCCCAACAAATTACTTTCACGCGAGTATATCACCGAAAAAGTTTGGGGTATACACTTTGATACGCAAACCAACATGGTTGACGTATATGTGAACTACCTGCGAAATAAAATTCAGAAAGGTTTTGATAAAAAGCTGATCCACACGGTTATCGGAATGGGTTATATTTTGAAAGAACAATAATCTTGGCATGAAAATACGCACCAGGCTATCCCTTTATTTTACGCTGATCAGCTCAGGAGCGCTATTGCTGGTATTATCTGTATTGTATGTCGCGGTGTATTCCTTTTCTCGCGAAGATTTCTATGCCCGGCTTACCGACCGAGCAAACGTGGCCTCTCAACTCTATCTAAAAGCCGACGAAATAAACGCCGACTCACTGGTACAGGTACAGCAGCGTTACCTTGAAAAGTTGGGTAGCGAGGTGATGAAGATCTATAACGACGACAACCATGTTGCCTTTAACACCCACAACGATGTGTACTGGGCAAACAATATTATTGAGCAGGTGCGCCGGGAAAAATTCTTGAAGTACCAGGAAGGCCGCAGGCAGGTAGTAGGCAAATTCTATCACGATAACCAGGGCGATTTTGTGATCCTCGTTTCAGCCATTGACCGCAATTTTGAGAAGCGCGTTACAAGTATGCGCAGTATGGCAGTAACGCTCTTCGTTATATTCAGCGGAGTACTTTTCTTTGCAGGTCAGTTATTTGCCAATAAGGCCCTTGCTCCTATCAAAAAGGTAATTAACCAAATGGCACAAATACGCTCTACCAATCTGCACATGAGGGTGGAGAATGTAAAGAACAAGGATGAAATTGCTGAACTCATCAGCAACTTTAATAGTTTGTTAGAGCGGTTAGAAAATGCCTTTGAACTGCAGCAAACCTTTGTTGCCAATGCTTCGCATGAGCTGCGCACGCCGCTTACCAGCATCATGGGTGAGGTGGATGTAGCCCTTAATAAACCGCGCAGCAACGAAGAGTATCAACGCATACTTGCTTCTGTTGCCGCTGACGGGCAACGCCTGCAGGAAACCATCAGCAGCCTGATGGAACTGGCTCAGACCGACCTGAATTATACGCAGGCCATTATATCACCCGTACGCATTGATGAGCTGTTATGGGAACTTCACGACGAGTGGACGGACAGGCTTGGTCAGCAGGCACTCAAAATGAGCATCGGCAACCTACCCGAAAACGAAGCAGATTTGGAAATCCCGGGCAATAAGCAATTACTTTACCTGGCGCTCAATAACATCATCCATAACGCTTTCAAGTATTCTGATAACAAACCCGTCGAAATAAAACTTACTATTGCGGATACCAACGTGCAGGTAAGTGTTTCTGATAGCGGTCCTGGTGTACCTGAAGCAGACAGGGAACGCATATTTGCCCCCTTCTTCCGGGCCGGTAATGTTCGTAATGTGCAGGGCAGTGGCGTTGGCTTATATATTGCCTACAAAATCATCCAGTTGTGCGGTGGCATCATTACAGTAAAAGCTGCCGAGCCCAAAGGCAGTACATTTACCATTACATTTCAGCGAATAGCGGCAACCAAGTAATTCTAATGGTATTTTAATGTGGGTTTAATTTGCTTCCAATTCGGGCAAAATAGTTTTGATCTGTCCAATCAGACGAAACTATATGTCAACCCAAAAACGAATATTTAAACTGCTGCTGCCAGTGTTACTCATAGGCAGCGCTCACTATGCAAGTGCACAAACGGACACGTTGCGCCTTAGCTTTAAAGAGGGCGAAAAGCTCTTTCTGCAAAACAACCTTAACCTGCTTGCACAAAAATATAATGTAGATGCTTCTAAAGCGCTCATAAAACAGGCCGGCTTATGGGATAACCCCGTGCTGAGCACCGATCAGAACATTACAGATGCTTCGGGTAAATTCTTTCAGCATAGCAGCACTACTGGCCAGTTATTTTTTCAACTGAGCCAGGTATTTACTACTGCGGGTAAACGCGGTAAGCAGGTGCAGGTAGCAAAAGATGATGCCAGCATACAACAGGCAGCGTTTGATGACCTGCTGCGTAACCTGCGTTACAACCTTCAACTGGATATGGCACAGGCTGCAAACTTGGCCGAACAAGGCAAAGTTTACCAGATGGAGATTGCATCTGCAACAAACCTGGTAAATGCCATTCAAAAATCGTACGAAGCGGGCAACAACTCTCTGAAAGATGTAGTCCGCCTTAAAGCCTTGCTGTTTAGCTTACAAAGTGATCTGGTGGAAAACAACCGCGAGCTGAATGAACTACAAACGGAGTTAAAAACACTTTTAGGCATAGGTGCCAATAAATTTGTATTACCGCAAATAGCCACTCCGCAAAACGAGGTACCGCTTAATGCTGCCGAGCTTGCAGAGCAGGCAAAAACCCTTCGCGGTGATTATTTAGGCAGTGTTTACAGCTTGCAACAAAGCAACGACAACCTGAAATTGCAAAAAGCCCTGGCAGCGCCCGATGTTACCGTAGGGGTGGCTTATGACCAAAACAGCAGCTATGCACCGCACTACGTGGGTTTACAATTATCTGTACCCCTGCCCTTCTTTAACCGTAACCAAGGTAATATTAAAGCAGCCCAACTTAGCGCCCAGGGCCAGCAGTACGCATTACAGAACACCGGCTTGCAGGTGCAGAATGAAGTTTATGCAGCAGTGAACCAATACCGGTTAAGCAGCGAGCTGATAAGCAACAACCAGGTAAGCTTTTACGACCGTTACGATCAGCTGTATGAAAGTATGCTCAAAGGTTTTAAACTGAGACAAATTAGCTTACCTGAGTTTGTAGACTTTTTTGACTCGTATAAAGATACCAGGCTGAAGCTCCTTAACCAGCGCTACAACCTATGCAAAGCCATTGCCGACCTTAATTATGCAGCCGGCACCAATGTAATAGATCCTCTTTAATAAATCTCCATCAATACAAACATGAAAAAGCAATTAGCTTACAGCGCACTCGCCCTCACCCTTGCCCTGGGCGCATGCGAAGAGCATAAAACAGGCACCATGGAAACAAAAAAGGTATGCGTGAGCGACTCTTTGGCCAAAATGATTAAGATAGATACGGTAAAGGTATCGCCTGTAAAGGACGAATTATCACTTACCGGACAGATATCATTTGACGAAAATAAGGTAGTGAAAGTATTCCCGTTTTCCAGCGGACAGGTTACCGATGTTAAAGTAACGCTCGGCGATAAGGTTACGCAGGGACAGGTACTTGCCGTAGTACGCAGTGCTGATGTAGCCGGCGATTATACTGACCTCAACTCTGCCAAAGCAGATTTAGCCATCAGCAAACGCCAGTTAGAACAAGCAGAATATTTATATAAAAATGGCATATCCAGTGAGCGCGACTACACCGAGGCGAAAGAAAACTACGCTAAAGCCAAAGCTGCAAACACCAAGGTGCAACAGCAGATTGCCATTAATGGCGGTGGCAACACCAACGCTAACGGTACACTTATTATACGTGCACCTCGCGCCGGCTATGTGGTAGAAAAAAATATTGCTGCAGGCGACTTCATCCGACAGGATAACAGCGGCAGCCTGTTCACCATCTCTGATATGAAAGATGTTTGGGTAAATGCCAATGTGTTTGAAAGCGATATCGCCAAGGTAAAAGAAGGCTACAACGCCCGTGTTACCACCATTGCTTATCCTGATAAAATCTTCAACGGAAAGGTCGACCTGGTTAACTCCACCCTTGACCCTGACAGCAAAGTAATGACCATTCGCATTAAGCTGCCTAACAACGACATGCTACTAAAGCCTCAGATGTTTACTAACGTGGTAATCACTAACAATGAACCTGCTACTGCCGTTGCCCTGCCTGCCTCGTCCATCATTTTTGATAACGGCAAAAACTATGTGGTGGTTTACAACAACCGCTGCAGCTTGGAGGCCCGCGAGGTGAGTCCGGTAAAAACGGTTGACAGTGTTACCTATGTGGCCGGCGGTGTAAAGGCTGGTGAGCGCATCATCACTAAAAACCAGCTGATGCTGTACAATGCCCTGATAGAAGAATAACCTTATCGTATTAAATGAAACAGCCCATAACTGTTTCGCAACATATATACTACAATGAACAAATTCATTAAAGGAATAATCCACTTTTCGCTCAGGCACCGTGCGTTTGTCTTCTTCATGACAGGTGTGCTTGCCGTGCTGGGTGTGTGGAGTTACCTGAATACCCCTATAGAGACCTTTCCCGACGTAACCAATACGCAGATCATCATCATTGCACAATGGCCCGGTCGTAGCGCCGAAGAGGTAGAAAAAATGGTGACCATACCCATGGAAACCGTTTTGAACTCCGTACAAAAAAAGGCCAATCTGCGTACCACGTCAGCATTCGGTCTATCTTACATACGTATCATTTTTGATGATGATGTAGATGATGCATTTGCAAGGCAGCAGGTATTGAGCCGCCTGAGTAACGCAGAACTGCCTGATGGCGTAAAGCCCGAAGTGGAACCACCTTATGGCCCAACAGGTGAAATATACCGGTATACCCTTAAAAGCCGTACAAAATCCATACACGAGTTAACTGCGATACAGGATTGGGTGCTCGACCGCCAGTTTAAAGCAGTACCAGGCGTTGCCGATGTAAACAGCTTCGGCGGCGAGGAAAAAGCTTACGAAGTGAGTGTAAATCCATCACTCTTACAAAAATACGGGCTTACCTCGTTGGATGTTTACAACGCCATTGCCCGAAGTAACATCAATGTGGGCGGCGATGTTATCGAAAAGAACAACCAGGCATTTGTGGTGCGCGGGATAGGCCTCATCAATAACATCAGCGAGATAGAGAACATCATCATCAAAAACGTGAACGGTGTACCTATCCTCACCCGCAACGTAGCTGATATCAGGGAATCTGGATTGCCAAGACTTGGCCAGGTAAGCCGCGACAGGCAGCAGGATGTGATCGAGGGCATTATTGTGATGCGTAAAGGCGAAAACCCTGCCGTGGTATTGCAACGCATCCGCGATAAGGTTGACGACCTGAACAATAACATTTTGCCTGCCGGTGTAAAGATCGATACCTTTTATGACCGCACCACGCTGATGGATTTTTGTACCGAAACGGTGATCCATAACCTGCTGGAAGGTATCATCCTGGTAACCGTCATTGTATTCCTTTTCATGGCCGACTGGCGCACTACGCTCACCGTGGCCATTATTATTCCGCTGGCTCTCCTGTTTGCATTTATATGTATGCGCATCAAGGGCATGACGGCCAACCTGCTGTCCATGGGCGCAGTGGATTTTGGTATCATTATAGACGGCGCCGTGGTGATGGTGGAAGGTATATTCGTAGCGCTCGACCACCGTGCCAAAGAAGTTGGCATGGACAAATATAATAAGCTGGCTAAGCTGGGCTTATTTAAAAATGTAGGTGCCGAAATGGGTAAAGCTATATTTTTCTCCAAGCTCATCATCATCACCTGCCTCATTCCAATTTTTGCATTCCAGAAGGTAGAAGGTAAGATGTTCTCGCCGCTGGCCTATACTTTGGGTTTTGCATTGCTGGGTGCCTTGCTGTTCACCTTAACGCTGGTTCCGGCACTATCAAGCATCCTGCTGAAAAAGAACGTGAGGGAAAAGCACAACCCTGTAGTATTGTTTTTTGAGAATGGCATCAAGCGCTTATTCAGCTTCACTTATAAAAATCAGAAACTGAGTTTGCTAGTGGCGCTGGCTTTTATGGTACTCACCTTTATATCCGCCAAGTTTTTGGGTACAGAGTTTTTGCCGGAGCTTAACGAGGGTGCACTTTGGGTGGAAGCAGAATTGCCTATGAGCGTTTCATTGGGACAGGCCGAGGAGATAAACCAGAAGATGATGCAGATACTGGAAAAGTTTCCGGAGGTGAAGCAAACGCTGGCGCAGGTAGGCCGTACCAATGATGGTACCGACCCTAAAGGTTTCTTTAACGTACAGATACAGGTGGACCTGAAGAACCGCAAGGAATGGCCTAAGGGACTGACAGAAGAAAAGCTGATTGATAATATGGACCAGCAACTTCGCAAGCTACCCGGCATCGTTTTCAACTACTCGCAGCCGATACGTGATAACGTTGACGAGGCGGTTGCCGGTGTGAATGCCAGCATGGCGGTGAAGATTTTCGGTCCCGATTTTCAGGTGCTTGATGAAAAGGCCGACCAGGTGCTCAGCGTTATGAAAAACATTAAAGGTGTTGATGACCTGGGTGTATTGCGCAACCTCGGACAGCCCGAGTTCCGCATAGAGCTTGACCAGCAAAAGATGGCCTTGTATGGTGTAGCTACTGCTGATGCCAACGCCGTAATTGAAATGGCTATAGGCGGTAAGGCAGCTTCAGAGTTATATGAGGGCGAACGCAGGTTTGATATTCGTATTCGGTACCAGAAACAATACCGTGCAACTCAGCAAGATATTGAAAACCTTATGGTACCGACCCTAGACGGTTCAAAAATAGCCTTGAAAGAAATATCAACCATCCGGCAGATCACCGGCCCGGCATTCATCTATCGCGACAACAACAGCCGCTATATTGCTGTTAAATTCTCCGTACGTGGTCGCGACCTGGGCAGCACTATCGCCGAGGCACAAAAAAAGGTGAACGCCACGGTAAAGCTTGATCATGGTTATACCTTTACCTGGAACGGAGAGTTTGAGAACCAGATACGCGCATCAAACACACTTGCCCATGTAGTTCCTGTTTGTTTGCTGGTCATCTTTCTTATACTGTTTATTACCTTCGGTAATGCTAAAGATGCCACACTGGTTATTTTGAACGTGCCGTTCGCGCTGATAGGCGGCATACTGGCACTGCACATTACCGGTATCAATTTCAGTATATCTGCCGGTATAGGTTTCATCGCTTTATTCGGCGTGTGTATTCAGAACGGGGTAATTTTAATATCCGTGTTCCGCAAAAACCTGCAGGATGGTATGCACCTGGATGAGGCCTTACTCAGTGGCGTTATTTCCCGCGTACGCCCTGTAGTGATGACGGCGCTCATGGCCGCCATCGGGCTTATGCCTGCAGCTATATCAACAGGTATCGGCAGCGAAACACAAAAACCACTGGCCATTGTGGTAATCGGCGGCCTGGTTACATCAACCATACTTACGCTGCTCATATTACCTATCATCTATGCAATGGTTTACAAGCTGATACATTATCGCAAAAACCGTAAACTGCTTAAAAAGATAGGCGCTATAAGCTAAAGACTTTGTTTCCCTAATTAACAATTAAACCCTGGGGAGTTGCAGCAATGCGGCTCCCCTTTTTTCCATTAAAAAAGGGCGCCTCGTATTTGGCGCCCCTCTTTTTGATTTATCATTTTTGATGTTATTTACTTTTTAAAGCTTTGGCAATAGCTGCTTCTACCATTGGTTCCATTACTTTATAACCTTCGATGGTTGGATGTACACCGTCTTTGGATAGATCGGCCTTCATGCCCTTTTTCTCATCAGCCATTGCCGAATAATAATCGAGGTAAATCATCTTATTGCTTTCGGCGAATTCCTTTAAGCTTTTGTTGATGGATGCAATTTTTGGAACAGGATTCAAGCCACGCTTCCATGGGTAATCATACACCGGCAATATGGATGATATCACCACCTTTATACCATAATGCTGCGCAAGTAACGCCATTGATTGAATATTGCCGACGATAGTTTCTTCGGATGTAGGGCCTGTGTTGCCCGCAATATCATTTGTACCGGCAAGTATAACCACCACTTTAGGTTTAAGGTTAATTACATCCGGACGGAAACGCAACAGCATCTGTGGCGTGGTTTGTCCGCTGATGCCGCGGTTTACATAAGGTTTGCCTTTAAAAAAGTCGGGGTCTGAGTTTCCCCAGCCCTCTGTAATAGAGTTGCCCATAAATACAACTCTGTTCTCCCCTGCTTTGGGTAAGCCAACGCTGGCATTATCTGCTTTATAACGCTCAAGATTTGCAAAATCGTTATGGAAACGGTTTTCGTATTCTGCATGACGGATGCTGTCCTGGCGGCGCTTATCTGCATCGGCTTGGGCATGGGCTAAACCGATTGTGCATATCGACAACAGTGCGGTAGCTAAAATGGTGGATTTTATTTTCATAACTAAATATTTTTCCGGTTTATAAGAGCATGAATATGCAGTGACGCAACGAATATAGTAAGAACAAACTTTAATTTTGATTGGAATAATGATTACTCAAAATACACTCTTTTAAAAAATGCAAAACCCTACAGGGCTTGCAAACGTAATTTTAAGCAGTAAGCCTACTTGCCCGTGTATGATAAAAGCTATATCCCATTTATTTATTTGCATATTCTTATGTTTACTTACTGCCCAGGCACAGGACACGTCCAGGCAATCAGTTACTGATACTACGCATAGTGCTGAGGTAAACACTCAACTAAAGCAAATGCAGCAATTGGCCGCAGAACGCCTGGCCGATTCCCTTAAGCGGGCTGAATTGGAGCAGCAGGTTGCCCGGCTTAGCAATGTGGACAATAAAAAGAAGGCGGAATTGCTAAACCAGTTGAACAGCTTAAAGCAGGAAGACTCATTACGACGGATAAAACAAAAACTGCAGGTTGATTCGCTGCGTCGGTTTGTAAAAGGCTACCCGGTTACACCTTTCAGAGACACCATATTTAGCCTGTACTTAAGGCAGGGAAGCTTCACTGCCTGGGAACGGGCCTCGGCCGTAACCGAAAGAGTAGCTAAACTTGCTGATGATTATGCTTATACGCCAGACTCATTGCTGGTTACCGCTAACGAGCAGACAGTTGATGTGGTTTATAAAGACAACCTCATCGTAGCCATATCAGACATGGATGCCCTGTGGATGAAGATGGATAAGCAGCAACTGGCAAAGCAAATCAAAAACAGTATAGCTGTAGCAGTTACTACCTATCGTAACGAAACCAGCTGGCAAACACTCACCAAAGAAGCTTTACTTGCATTGTTGGTCGTCTTGATACTTGGCTTACTCATCTATTCCATTAACAAATTCTTTTTTTGGCTGCGGATGAAGATAGCCACCAGCAAACGTTTAGCTGTGGGCGGAATAAAGATCAGGAACTATCAGCTGCTTACTCCGGAACGTCAACTTGCGGTGTTTGGCGCTATTTTAAACCTGGTGAGATGGTTAGTTGTGATCATAGCCGTCTATATCGCGTTAACTATTTTATTCAGCATTTTTCCGTTTACGCGCGATATATCATCTGCATTGCTGGGCTATATCCTAAGTCCGCTGCGTAAAATAGGCAAAGCAGTTTGGAACTATGTACCCAACCTCATAACTATCATCGTACTCGTGATAATATTCAGATACGTTATCACATTTTTTCGCTTCGTTAAAACGGAGATAGAAAGAGGTCAGCTTAAAATTCCGGGATTTTATCCCGACTGGGCTAACCCGACTTACCAGATTGTGAGGGTACTTGTGCTCGCTTTTATGTTCATCGTAATTTACCCTTACCTTCCCGGCTCCGATTCACCTATATTTAAAGGCGTATCGGTTTTTGTAGGTGTGCTGTTCACTTTCGGTTCAACAGGTGCATTAGGGAATGTTGTGGCGGGTTTGGTGCTTACTTACATGAGGGCGTTTAAAATTGGCGATCGTGTAAAAATTGGTGAGGTTACCGGTGACATCATCGAGAAAAATTTACTGGTGACCCGTCTCCGTACCATCCGCAATGAAATCATTTCCATACCGAACTCATCAGTGATGAATAATCACACGGTTAATTACAGCAGTGATGCAGCGGAGAAGGGTCTGATCATTCATACGGTTATTACGGTTGGATATGATATTCCCTGGCGTAAAGTGCATGAACTGCTGGTTGAGGCGGCAACGAGGACTGAACTACTTGAAAAAACTCCTGCACCATATGTTTTGCAGACCGCGTTAAACGATTTTTATGTGAGCTATGATTTAAACGCCTTTACAAAAATGCCAAATAAACAAGCGCGTATATACTCTGACCTGCACGCCAACGTACAGGATGTGTTCAATGAAGCAGGTATAGAGTTAATGTCGCCGCGTTACGTGGCCATGCGCGACGGCAATATGGTGAACATTCCACCAGAGTATTTGCCAAAGGATTATAAACCGCCGGTATTTAATTTTAAAACGCCGAACGGTGAAGAATAAACACTATTGAGCAGCGCACTAGGATTAAGCGTGCGTTTAGGTAACAAGTTTTCTGTATGAATTTATAAAATTGAGTAATTTGCGCCCGTTTTATAATATTATAGAGACTATGGACAATAACACATTTTCAACCATATCAAACGTCATCAAATCGCGCCGTACCATTAAGCCGCCTATGATGAACGGCAACAAAATTCCTAACGGGCATATTGCTGCCTTGTTGGAGCTTGCAGACTGGGCGCCTACTCATGCATTTACTGAGCCGTGGCGTTTTGTGATATATGAGGAGCCAACCGTATTTTGCCAGCAGCATGCTGAATTATACAAGCAACATACCCCTGCGGAAAACTACAAAGAGGCTACTTACAACAACCTGCTCAACATTGGTGCAAATGCATCGCATGTGATCATTGCCATCATGAAAAGGGGCAGTAACCCAAATATCCCGGCTATTGAAGAGGTGGCAGCAGCATCTGCAGCAGTGCAAAATCTATTGCTTGCAGCTACATCATTAAACATCGCCTCATTCTGGAGTACCGGCGGAATGACTTTAAAGCCTGCCATGAAAACCTTCCTGGAACTTAACGAGGAGGATGCGGTGTTAGGATTGCTTTACCTGGGCTATTCAGAAAATCAGCCTGATGGTCGCCGTGTTACACCGCTTGAAGAAAAAGTAAAGTGGGTTTAAGCCGAAAAGCGAAAGCAAAAAGCTTAAAGACTTAAAAAGCCGGTCTCTCGAACCGGCTTTTTGTTGTTATCAGGAATCCGCTAAAACGTCATTGCGAGGAGGAACAACGAAGCAATCTCAAGACATAAGATACTTTGTGAGATTGCTACGCTTACGCTCGCAATTACAAACCTACTATACGTGTATGTACACCCTTCCAAACCATACCTTCCGCTTTCTGTTATTAAAAAACGAGCAATATAACGGCGGTTGATTTGAGAAAAGCAGTCTTCATTACCATCATTACATTATTGTATGCACTGCATACGCATGCACAGTTTAACGATACCACCCATTACCATACGGCTTATACTTCGTCCGGTTCTATCAACAAAACCAAGGATGGTACCGCTTACCTGTTAAACAACGGTTTGAGGCTGGGTATACGCAAAAAGACGGTGGCCATGAACTTTACCAATACCTGCGTGTATGGCCGGCAACAGGATGCGCTAACCAACAATGATTTCTCTACCAGCTTCGATTTTAATTTATATAAGACCTTCCCTAAGTTTAATTACTGGGGGCTCGCCAATTATAACACCAGTTACTCGCTGAAAATCAACAACCAATTACTTACAGGGCTGGGCGTTGCTTACACTTTTATTGATAATAAAGCTGCCTATCTTAATCTTAGCAACGGGGTTCTTTATGACAAAAGCGATTTGTTCCTCAATGATACCACACGCGATGTTTATCATACTTTTCGTAACTCCTTCCGCTTATTATTTAGGGTGACCGTGAAAGATATATTGACGTTGGAGAGCAGCAACTTTTTGCAGAATTCGTTCGACTACGGCAACGATTACATTATCCGTTCTAACTCTACGCTGTCCTTTAAGATCAACCAATGGCTCAGCCTCACAACGGCGTTAAGTTACAACCGGCTAAACCGCACCCGAAGCGACAATCTTTTGCTTACTTACGGCTTAACATTTGACAGGTATTTCTAACGTACTTTTAACTGAATTGGCAAGCTTAAATCTGCCAAACTTTCGTTTAATGTAAATAATATGACATTAATTGAAACTTTTTTAGTATATTTGTAGTATAAATTCATCACAAGCACTCTTCAAAGCCTAAATCTCAGAGCTTTTAAAATTGAACTGAAACAATTAATTTTAACTGGATATGAGAAAATATTTTTGGTGGTTATTTTGCGCTCTTTTTGTAGCTTTTTCGGCAACATTTATTAGCTGGAGCTCTGCTTCAAGCGTTGCTAATACTGCAAAAACGGTTAAAAATAGCACAAACAGCGCTTCCGTATCGCTCGAGGAATTATACGGTAAATATATAAACGACATTTTTGCTACTGCACAGCTTGCCCAAACCGGCATGGATGCAGCAGTATTTCACAAAGCTGTTACAGGTTACTTTAACCTGAAAGCTTCACATAAGTTGCCAACCAACAGTAATATTATTACCGTTGTGGATTTTTCAAAATCTAGCCGTGAGAAGCGTATGTGGATCATTGATATGGCAGCAAAGAAATTATTACTTAACACCTGGGTGTCACACGGTCAGGGAAGTGGTAACGATATGGCAACAGCCTTTTCTAACAATGCCAACTCGCACCAAAGCAGCCTTGGTTTCTATGTTACCAACGAGGTGTATGTAGGTAAACACGGCCGTTCATTACGTTTGGACGGTATGGATGCCGGTTTTAACAGCAACGCCCGCGAAAGAGCGATTGTTGTGCATGCTGCAGACTATGTGTGCCAAAACACTATTAATCAGTTAGGCCGCTTAGGTCGTAGCCACGGTTGCCCTGCGGTATCACCTGAGGTAGCTACAAACGTTATTAATACCATTAAAGGCGGCAATATGCTGTTCATTACAGGTAACGATAAATTGTATGCATCAAAGTATCTGAACGATGTGTCGGCCATGCAATTTATGCAGCCAGATACTACAGCAAATACCTTGGCTGTCGCTAAAGCTTTGTAATTAATTTCCTCTTAATAAAGCAAAAATGCCCCGAAAGTCCGGGGCATTTTTGCTTTATAGCTTAGCTGCTTTATACAGTAAGCAGTTTTTTCATGTGGCCATACAATACTACGTCAAGACCGTACACATCTGGCCTGAACTGTATCTTTCCGCTATCATCAACCCAGCACGTGTAATAAGTGAGGTACACCGGTACTTTCGGTGATAAAGCTATATCAGTTGGCTCTGATGCTGGATTAGCCATTTTGCTTTCAATCATTTCGTACTTATCACCCTTACCAAATAAAGCTTCTGCCAAAGCATCGGGCTGCTCTACCCTTACGCAACCATGGCTTACTGCACGCATGTTCTGGTTAAAAGCATTTTTTGCCGGTGTATCATGCAGGTAAACGCTGCTTCCGTTTTTAAATAGGAACTTGATTTTGCCTAAGGCGTTTTGTTCACCAGGACGCTGTTTAAAGCTGTATTCGTCTGCTGAAGCACTCGACCAGTCAATGGTTTCAGGGTCTTCAACCTTCTGACCGTTCTGGTAAACGTCGATGTTTTCGTTATCTAAATAATATGGGTCACGCGCTGCAATCTTCATTATTTCTTTGCTTGCAATGCTCTGCGGTATGTTCCATACAGGATTCACCTGCACCATATATATTTCGCTGTTCAACTGTGGTGTTTCACGTGAGAAAGGACGGTCAACTTTGTCGCTTTCGTCATACTCAACCAAGCTAACTTCCTGCTTCATATTACGGCCCTGCCCTACGCAAACTTTCATGTTTAAGGCTGATTTGCCATTCTCCATTACATCTAAGCGGAAATCAGCAATATTAACAATGACATATTTTTTTGCATTAGGCTTGTTTTTCCAACGAAGACGTTCCAAGTTTACAGCGAAATAACGCTCGCTTTCTTCGGGAGTCATACCGGGTGCCTGCACGTTCTGCGCTAAAGCTTTTTGCAGGGTTACATATTGGGGATTCTTAGGCTGTATGCTGTCGAGGTAGTTTTTTAAGTCACCTACTGCAAATACCTTTTTCATATCGGCAGTATCGGGGCGCTTGGTAGCTGTGTAATAGCGCTGATAAATTTTTCGAGGGCTTATTAAACCGTATTGTAAAGCGTTTGAGTATTTGATAAGTGAGTTGGCCGACAACATTTCTAAACGGGCTAAGGCTTCGTATGCCTGGTCAACTTTCTTTACCGCCTTTTTATCTTTAATGCGGGCAAGCAGTGCTTTAATGGTATCTGCCTGAAAAATTTGTGGTTTAATACCATGCTGACCGCTGTTGCTTAAACGGTCTGCCAGGGCTTGCATACCTCCTTCTTTTAACTGGCGCAGCACCAGTACCGGCTCATAACCATTATCGCTGTAGTACGAACTAACAACTGCCGGATAACTCAAGCTCTTTTTGTTTTCTTCAATCGTTTTTTTGAAAACAGCAGCAAAACCTTCGTTAGTTACTTCTTTAAACACCTTGTTGCCGGTGGCGTCGGCAAGGTCTTTACCCATCTCTGAACGGCTCTTTTTACAACCCTCACTTACGGCAAGTATGGCCATAAAAAAAAGGGCGCACCATAATAGTGGTTTTTTATTGGATGTATAATTTATCATAGATATATTATTATATGTTAAACCATATAAGCAATACTTATACCATGTTACGCCAATAGGCAGTTGTTTTATTGCAGAATGCCGACACTGAGGCACAATGAAAACTTTAGCTTAGCTGATATGGCGAAACAAAAACTACCTGAGGTATGGCAACGGGGATCTGTAGAAGGAGTTCCTGCCTTGTTACAACCTGTTGCTCATGCGCTTATGCAAGCAAATGAAGAGATTAAAGAACTGATGGATGGCTTCCCGCCCAATTTATTAGGAGTGCAAATAGCAGGAATGGCATCACCGCTGTTTCACCTGCAGCACCTTACCGGCGTGCTCGACAGGCTTTTTACTTATGCCCGTGGCGAAATGCTTAGCACTGCACAGCTTGAGTATTTAAGCGGCGAAGGAAAAGTGGATCAAAAACCATACAGTGTTGAAGAATTAGTTGCCGCTTTTGCAACGCAGGTAGAAATAGCGTTAATACAATTACGCACAACAGAGCCCGATACACTTACCCATCACAGAGGCGTAGGCCGGGCGCAAATACCATCTACGGTAATTGGCTTGCTTGTGCACGCGGCGGAGCATACCATGCGGCACCTGGGGCAATTGCTGGTTACTGTAAAGGTGCTTAAAGCAGGCTCATAATATAAGTTCTTGTACCTGCTGATGATTGGTAATCAGGTAATCGGCATCGGCGTAAGTGTATTGCTTTTCCTTATCATACAACACTGTTTTGATGCCTACGGCTTTGGCCTCCTTAATTTCCGATTCAGGGTCGTCGCCTATAATGAGTACCTCGTCGGCGCTATACTTATATTTTTCGAGAATTTCGCTAAATATATGGCGCTTGGTTTTATCTGTAGCTTCAGGATCTACTACATACACTTGTTTAAAATCGCCCGCAATATTGAGCATTTTTACCTTGCTATTTTGCAGTTTAACAAATCCGGTAGTAACCAAAAATTTGTCTACCGCAAATGATTTAACATAACGGTAATCCTCAAAAGGCTGCATCGGTTTATCATAGGTCAATCCCTTTAGCAACGCAACGGCTTTCTCTTTCAAATCATCAGAGAAACCATACTTGTCTGCTACCTTTTGGAAAGGGCTGCGTGTTATTTCTTGTTTGGCCGTTTCCAAATCCGTAGGTGCGATGCCTTCTGCGTTGTTATCCAACAACTCAAACAGCGGCGCAAACAAATCATCAGAAATGGATTTAACCGGATAAACTGTATTATCGAGGTCGTATATAAGAGCACGTATCATGTTATGATAACATGCTCTTTAAAGCGATGTTTTAACAGGCAGGAGAAATAGTGTCCTCCATGCTCCTGCTTTTATACTTTTGCTGTGCGGTTACGCAGTACGTGGTCTGCCAGTACCAAAGCAGCCATAGCCTCTACAATAGGTACTGCGCGTGGCACTACGCAAGGGTCATGACGGCCCTTTCCACTAATTTCCGAAGCCTCACCGGCACTATTTACCGTTTGCTGGTTGTGCATTATTGTAGCTACAGGCTTAAAGGCCACCCTAAATTCTATAGGCATACCATTGCTGATACCTCCCTGGATGCCGCCTGAAAAATTAGTAATTGTTTCTACCTTACCGCTGTTATTACGGAAGATATCGTTATGCTCGGAGCCGCGCATCTCGCTACCCTCAAAACCTGACCCAAACTCAAAGCCATGTACCGCGTTGATGCTTAACATCGCCTTGCCTAAGTCGGCATGTAGTTTATCAAATACAGGCTCACCCAAGCCAACCGGAACATTGGTGGCAAAGCAAGTTACCTTACCACCAACGGTATCACCTTCTTTACGAATGCCGTCAATAAATTGTATCATCTCCTCTGCGGTAGCCGGGTCAACACAGCGCACAATATTTTCTTCGCGGGCGGCAATAAATTCCGCAGCATTGGTTGTATCTACATTTGGTGCATTAATTTTGCCAACGCTGCTTACATGGGCAAACACATTGATGCCTTGCGTTTGCAGGAACAACTTAGCCAGGGCGCCTGCTGCTACGCGGGCCGCAGTTTCTCGGGCTGACGAACGGCCTCCACCCCTATGGTCGCGTATGCCGTATTTGTTGAAGTAAGTAAAATCTGCATGTGATGGACGAAAAACGTCGACGTTATGACCATAATCTTTACTGCGCTGATCTTCGCTAGGAATGACCATAGCGATTGGCGTACCGGTAGTTTTACCTTCAAACACACCGGAAAGTATTTTCACGGTATCGCTTTCCTTACGCTGGGTGGTTATCTTAGATTGGCCAGGCTTACGCTTGTCCAGCTCGGCTTGTATAAAATCTATATCAACCGGTAGCTGCGCCGGGCAGCCATCAACAATAACGCCGATTGCTTCACCATGCGACTCCCCAAATGTGGTAATCCTGAATATTTGACCGAAGGTATTGCCTGCCATATTTAGCCCCTTAATCCCCTAAAGGGAATGTATTGTGTTAGATATTTACTAATATTTACGTCATTGCGAGGAGGAACGACGAAGCAATCTCAATATGCATCGTTTTAGATTGCTTCGTTCCTCGCAATGACGAGTTTAAATTTTTTATTTTCGAGCTCACCCAACTTTGTCGGAGAGAGACAAATGCTAAGTCCTCTTTTTAAGGAAAGATTTAGGAGGGGTGTTATGCCTTTACCTCAAACCCTATTTGCTGCAAATGCTCCCAGAACGCCGGGTAAGACTTGTCCACCACGTGCTCCTCCTCCACCTCTACCTCAGGTATTACAAGGGCCAGCGGCGCAAAGGCCATAGCCATGCGGTGATCTTCGTAAGTATTGATGAAGATCCGCTCCGGTATAAATTTGCCGCTGCAATCAAGCGAGTAAGTTTGTTTATCCTCTATCAGTTTAACACCCATCTTACCTAATTCATTCTGCAGCGCGGCTATACGGTCTGTCTCCTTTATTTTGAGCGTTTCTAAACCGGTAAATGTAGCTTCATGACCTAAGGCAGCACAAACTACAACAACTGTTTGCGCCAGATCAGGGCACTCCTTCAAATCAAATTCGCGGCGCTGTATGGGTTTATTCTCCTTTTTCAGATAAACACCGCCATCTTTAAATTGCGAGGTAATGCCAAAGTTGGCCATAATCTCGGTGATAACACTGTCGCCCTGCAAACTGTAAGATGTTAAGCCAGGTAAAAATAATTCCGCCTCATCCGCCAGTGCTGCAATGGCATACCAGTATGATGCTGCGCTCCAGTCTGGCTCAACCGGTAGTTCGGTATTGCTAAAAGATTGGTTAGCTATACTGATCAAGTTACCATTCCACTCATTCTGTATGCCAGCTTGTTTCAGCATAGCCAAAGTCATTTCAACATAAGGGCGCGAAGTAAGCTCGCCCTCAATGTGCAGTTGCAGACCTTGCGGCAATTGCGAAGCTATCAACAACAAAGCTGTGATGTATTGACTGCTGATATCACCCTTTATGCTGATATTACTAGTCAGCTGCTCAAAGCCGCCTTTGATGCGGATAGGCGGATAGCCCTTATTCTCTTCATAGCTGATTTGAGCACCCAACGTGCGAAGTGCATCAACCAAGATACCTATGGGGCGCTGTTTCATACGTGCGCTTCCGGTAAGCACTACCTCTCCGTCTTGCAAGGTAAAGTAAGCTGTCAAGAAACGCATCGCAGTGCCGGCGGGACCGATATCTACTATGGGTAAATGATGAGCGGTGAGTGGTGAGTTACTCTCTTCACTTGCTGACTTTCCGACTTCCGGACTTCTCAGCTCAGGGTCATTCAATATCCCCGCTAAAGTCACCGTATCGGCCGCGTCAGAAAGGTTTTTTACTTTAACGCGGCCTTTGCTCAAGGCTTCAATAACGAGTGCGCGGTTGCACTCGCTTTTGGAGCCGGTAAGCTGTACAGTACCGTTTGCTGTCTTATCTGTTTTGGTAAGGATGATGTTATTACTCATTACCTTTTACGCGTGCGTTAAGTTTTCTTTCGGCTGATCCTGACCTTCATTCAATATTATACCCTGGCGACGGATAGATTCTGTGTGCACTAGTTCTAACAGTTTTTCAGTGAACTCTGCATCAAGTTTTAAAGCTTTACCATAATCGGTAGTCTTTTTCAAGATCTCTTCCCAACGGTTTACCTGCAGAATGGTGATGTTATTATCTTTTTTGTACTTACCAATTTGCTCAGCGATAGTCATGCGCTCTGCAACTTTTTGGATGATAAGGTCATCAATTTTATCAATTTTAGCACGCAACTCGGCCAGCTTATCGCTTACAGCAGGGCTTTTTACTTCAGGCTTACGCAGGGTGATGTTGTCTATAATGTCTGACAAAGCAGCTGGAGTAACCTGTTGTTTTGCGTCTGTCCAGGCAACAGATGGGTCAATGTGCGACTCGATCATAACACCTTGCATATCCAGGTCGAACGCTTTTTGAGCAACATAACCTATCAGGTCGCGGTTACCGGTAATATGGCTTGGATCGTTGATTATAGGTAGCTCAGGCGCATGTGTTTTAAGGCTGATGGCTAAATCCCACATCGGCTCGTTACGGAAGGTTGAACCGCCATGTGAAGAGAAACCGCGGTGAATCGCAGCCAACTTGGTAATGCCTGCACGGTTAATACGCTCTAAAGCACCGATCCATAGAGACAGGTCAGGGTTTACCGGGTTTTTAACCATAACCGGTACGTCATGGCCTTGCAGTGCATCGGCAATTTCCTGTACGGTGAAAGGGTTGGCTGTTGAACGGGCACCTACCCAAAGGATATCCACACCAGCAGCTAAAGCTTCTTCAACGTGTTTAGCAGTAGCTACTTCAACAGCAGTAGGTAAGCCGGTTTCTTCTTTAGCGCGTTTTAACCACTCTAAACCAATGCTGCCAATACCTTCAAACTCGCCCGGACGGGTACGTGGTTTCCAGATACCTGCACGCAACGCGGCAATTTTACCGGTTTTAGCCAGCAAATGTGCTGTTGCTACCAGTTGATCTTCAGTTTCGGCGCTGCATGGGCCTGCAATTACTAATGGCTCTTTACCTGTGTTGATCCAGGAACTAAGCGGCTGGATATTTAAATTTAATTTCATAGTATTTTTTATTAGTCCGGATGTTGGTAAGACCGAAAGTCCGGAAGTTGATTGAGTATTTTTTATTATTTATAATCTATTTTTTCAGAAGCTGACAACTCAAGTTCATAGCTTCACATACGTTATATCCTTCTTCCGGACTTCCCGACTTTCGGTCTTCCGGACAATGGGCGCTATGAAAGCCCCTCCTCATACCGCTTGTATTCTCCCAGTATATTAAAATTTTGTGTGTACTTAAGCATGTTGCGCAAGGTTATATCGTATTGCTTGCTATCTGTCCACTCCACATCTACATAAAAATTGTATTCGTTGCGGCGGCCCAGCACAGGCATGCTTTGTATCTTGCTCATGTTGATGCTATTCTCCGCAAATATGTTGAGCACTTTGGCCAGGGAGCCCACCTCATTACTCACCTGGAAGCACAATGACGCTTTATTGGCATCCTCCACCTTTTCGGCATTGTCATGCGTGGTAAGGATCAGGAAACGTGTAAAATTCTTTTTGTTAGACTCTATGCGGCGCTCCAGTATCTCCAGACCGTACATTTTGGCGGCAAGCGTGTTAGCAATTGCTACTGTATCGGTTAATTGTTCATCGCGGATGCGCTTGGCACAAGCGGCTGTATCATTACCTTCTACTACTTTGATCTGCGGGTAATCATCAAAAAAATCTACACACTGACGGATAGCTATGGGATGAGACATGGCGGTTTTTACATCTTCAAACGCTACGCCGGGCAATGCCATGAGGTGCAGCTGTATAGGCAGATAAACCTCGCCAATAACCGGAAAAGTATAATTGAGCAGCAAGCTGTAGTTAGGTAAAAGGCTGCCTGCGATGCTGTTCTCAATGGCCATAACTACGTAATCCGCCTCGCCGTGTTTAAGTGCCTCAAATGTTTTTTTAAAGGAATTACATTCGATGGTTTCAATGTCTTCGCCGAAGTAGCGGAATGCAGCTTCTTCGTGGAACGAGGCGCGAATGCCCTGTATAGCAACTCTTGGTTTTCCGTTTATCATAACCCTATTAATGCAAAAAGTCCCGGTCTTTTCAGGCCGGGACTTTTTGTTGTTTGTTATATGTCTTTTTGCAGCATATTAGTCCCGGCTCTCACTGGTAAAGTAAAAGTAAAAACCGTAAAAATATGTGCTGTTAAATTTCATTGTTTGTTTTTGACGTTGCTAATGTAGGAGTAAAAAGCATTACGTCCAAATAAAATTTTTAAAATAATTTAAGATATGAGATACAACCGAATTTTATTGGGTTATTTCTTTAGATATTAGCTTGCCATCGCTAATGTCTATCTTGATTGTGTAAATCTTTTCAGCTGCACCATTAGTATTCAAACTGTATTTGGCAGTCATGACCCTGTTGTCTTGAACCATGCTTAAGAATTGTGTAACTGATGCGGGCGGTAAATTTTCAAACACTTTAATATACCAATGGGCGGGAAACTCCGTCCCTGTATCATTACAAGAAATAGCATAATCACCAAAAAATACATATTTGTTTTTACTTATCGGATAACAATTTTTAGGGTAAGGGAAAAAAGGAGCAGCATTATTTGCCGGCGGCGGGAAATCATTATAATTGGCTAGGTCTGTAGAATTATATAATCTAATCACAGACTTGTCAGCACTCACACATTTCACAAGGTAAGTATTGTCATACCACATTCGGTAATCTGTTAATCTGAAAGCCTCCTTAGTTGCAACCCTATTATCTATTATTTTCTCATTTCCAGCAGCTACGTCAACTACAGCTAATTTTTGCTTAAAGCTGAATATATCATAATCTGGCTTGGGACGAACGTAATCCTTTTGAAGCAACAACATACATTTCTCATCCATTTCTCTTACAGTTAGCAAAAGAAATTTATCCAGTGTTTTTACTTTCCCTGCACCCGATAATACTGTATCAGGATAGCCAGCGTAAGTTTTTTGAAAAACAGCCTTTCCATTCTCAAATATCCCATACCAGTAATCTTTTTCAATATTACCGGAGATATAAACATATTTGCTTGTTGGCGCTTTTGCTATTACGCTGTGTATGCTAAGATTTTTCAAGGTTTTAATATCCAGGTTATTTGCCTTTGCAATGCTATCAGTGAAGCGCTGCTCTGCAGGTGAAAGCGTAGATTCTTCAGGTTCAGGATTAGGATCATTCTTTTTATTGGAACAACTGCAATAGAAAAGTATAAGGCAAGCAAAAAGGAATGAGAAGTTTTTCATGACGTGAATTAAGGTTTAAGCCATTTTATTATTCGGCGACAAGATACAAGGAGTTTTCGCCATTTAAAAAAAAGAGACTTTATAAAACGAAATTTATGTTATCAAAGCAGTTATGTTTGTCATATTATAACTATTGAACAATAGCTTTATGTCCAAAAAAAATTTCCAAAATAATTTAAGATGTGCGATACAACCGAATTTCATTGGGAATCATAGCGCACGAAGCGGGTGTCTGTTACCTGATGAGAATTTGTCAAAAGAGTCACAGAATTTGGAAACGAAGGTAGTATCCGAGATAACGAGATTAGTGAACTTTATAGTGGTTTTATCAACAAAATTAACTTCGTATACGATAAGAGAAATAGGATTGCGATTTCCTTTAGCGCTGTAAGTAATGATATTGGCAATGTCATTTTTATTATATTCTCTAATTTGATTTGTGTATTCACCAAAACGGAAAACATCGTGCCCCCGGGATATTTGCAAATATTGAAATCTGCTGGGAAAAACTTTTATAATGATATAACTTATGATAGTGCCTGGAATACCCATAAATATTAATAATGGAAATATCATGATAGGCGAAAAATCATTTATTCCATTCTTTAACAAAATCATTATCGGAAATATAAGTACATATATCAGCAGAAATATGTTAACAGAAATGAGACGAGCTATGGAGAATGTGTACTCAAAAGATTGAGTAATGAAATGCTTTCTATTCCTGAAATTTAATAAAGGCTTATCAAAGCCTTCGGGCTTAAACTTGTCATTAAAAAAATGCCTCACCGTTTCATAAGTCAAATCAAGTGTTTTGTATGCACGCTCGTACAGCGTGTTGTTGCTATCGAGGTAGTAAATACAAAATTTACCATTGAAATAAAGTCCAATCTTTAGGTACTCGCCCCTGTTGTTCATAATAGTAACTGATGGGCCGGTAGGCTGCACATCCGTCAAACGCCTCTCTTCCTCCCACGGAAAAGCTTTAATTAACTCAATCGTTTCTTCAAGGTTGCGTGGTCTTTCGTCAGAAAACTCACCTGTCTCGTATGTTTTATGCTGGAGTTTGGAGATAAAGGCAGGCATTGGGCATTAGTTCGGTTATAACATGGCTAATATACTTTTTTAAGAACCAAACCCATCGTGTCGCGTTACTTTAAAAACATCATACCATGAACAACGATAAAGAAGAAATAAAAAAAGGTAACGAGGATACCAGCGAAAACCTGGATCAGATAGGAGAAAACACCGGTCAGGATACCGAAATGAATAATGAGGCCGAGCCAGGTAAAGAAGACAAAGAAAAGTCCGAAAGCTCCAACAAAGGTCAGGGCCCGGCGGGAGAGAATTTGTAGATATTGATGTATTTCCCTGAGCTAAATTTGGCGTTAAAAGTGCCCACTAAAAAGCCCTTTAAGTATATTAACTTAAAGGGCTTTCTTGTCCAGATTATATAGGCAGCGTTAGCCTAATATTTCTGGATATCTGGCAGGGTTACTTTCACTCATTATCGCATATACTGCCTCTACCACATCATCTACTGATGGTTTGCTGAAGTAATCTCCGTCTGAACCGTATGGAGGTCTGTGCTCCTGCGCTGTGAGTGTTCTCGGCTGACTATCCAAATGATAATAGCCTTGCTGATTTTCCAAAATCTTTTGCAGGATATAAGCTGATGCAGCGCCCGGCAGATCTTCGTCAACAACCAGCAGTTTGTTCGTTTTTTGCAGTGATTTGCCGCAGATGTTATCCAAATCAAATGGATAAAGCGTTTGCGGGTCTACTACTTCGGCACTTATGCCTAAGCGCTCCAGTTCGGGCAATGCCTCCTGCACCACGCGCAGGGTGGAGCCGTAAGATACAATGGTAATATCGGTGCCTTCATTCAGAACTTCCGCCTTACCTAATGGCACGGTGAAGTCGCCAACATTTTCAGGCAAGCGTTCTTTAATACGGTAACCGTTGAGGCACTCAATCACAATAGCAGGCTCATCACCTCGAAGCAATGTATTGTACATACCTGCAGCCTGGGTCATATTACGTGGAACGCAAACATGCAAGCCGCGCAACGAATTTAATATCATACCCATCGGCGAACCAGAGTGCCATATGCCCTCCAGGCGGTGACCGCGTGAACGCACAATCATAGGTGCCTGCTGCCCCCCTGCTGTACGATAGCTAAGGCTTGCGAGGTCATCGCTTAGTACGTTCATGGCATACAACAGGTAATCTATATACTGAATTTCGGCAATAGGTTTTAGCCCGCGTGCGGCAAGGCCCAATCCCTGTCCTATTATGCTCGATTCACGTATGCCTGTGTCGGTGATACGCAGATCGCCAAACTTCTTTTGCAAGCCGGCAAAGCCCTGGTTTACGTCGCCAATAGCACCCACATCTTCACCAAAGGCCACAATGCGTTTGTCACGCTCAAAATTCGCTTCGAAACAAGCGTTCAGCACCTCGCGCCCGTCAACCAATTTCGCATCCTCAATATATTTTGGTTCAACCTGCGGTACGCGCAATGGCGAGAAAGGTGTATCAGAAAATAGCTTAGTGTTATAGCGCTCCTTATTGACGGTTGTCTCGCTTTTATAAAGCTCAACCAAGGCAGTCCGCTCAGAACTGTTCGTACCTGCCGTAAGTCGTAACGTCTTACGAATAGCAGACAGCACATCCTTGCGACCCGGGTCTATACATTCGCGCAGTTCTGCCAATATTTGTTCGAGGGATTGTTGAGCTACTGATTGTTGAGCAAGGGCGCTGATATGCGTAATGGTATTTTCTACCTCTTCGTTAATTTCGCTGCTGTATTCGTTCCAGGCTTCGCGCTGGCAATCGCGCACGTGTTTTTTAGCCGCGGCTTCCAACTCGTCCAATTGGTCATCGCTGGCAATGGCCGATTCGGTGATCCATTTGCGCATTTGGCGTAAACAGTCATACTCCTCTTCCCAAGCCAGGCGATCTTTGGTTTTATACCGCTCATGAGAGCCAGAGGTAGAGTGCCCCTGCGGCTGCGTCATCTCAATAACATGGATAAGCACGGGCACGTGCTGCTCACGGCAAAGCTTTATGGCATACTCATAAGTTTCGCAAAGGGCGACATAGTCCCATCCGCGAACTTTAAAAATCTCGAATCCGCTGCCTGAGCCGTCACGCTGAAATCCCTGCAGCACTTCAGAAATATCTTCTTTGGTGGTTTGTAAACTGGCAGGTACCGATATGGCGTAAGCATCGTCCCACACCGAAATGGACATAGGCACCTGCAAAACTCCAGCGGCGTTAAAAGTCTCAAAAAATAAACCTTCGGACGTGGCACCATTACCTATCGAACCAAATGCCACCTCGTTACCATTAACGGAAAAACCATTTGGCACTTTAAGATCCGGATTTTGGCGATATAACTTAGATGCGTAAGCCAAGCCCAACAAACGTGGCATTTGCCCGCCCGTGGTCGACATATCCGCCGAGCAGTTCATCACCGTAGTCTGGTCTACCCAAGTACCGTCGGGGTTTATATAGCGGGTGCCGTAGTGGCAATTCATTTGCCGGCCGCCTGAGGCAGGGTCTTTCTCAATATCAGGATGAGCGTATAATTGAGCAAAAAACTCTTTTAGATTGCTCATTCCTGTAGCAAACATAAAGGTTTGATCGCGGTAGTAACCGGCACGCCAATCGCCGGGGCGAAAGGCCTTAGCCATAGCCACCTGTGCCACCTCTTTCCCATCGCCAAAAATACCAAACTTGGCCTTGCCGGTAAGCACTTCGCGCCGGCCCAGCAAACTGGCCTGCCTGCTCTCAAAAGCTACGCGGTAATCGTTTATGACGATCTTCTTAAAATCATCAAAACTTAACTCGCTCCCATCGCTCTTTACGGCATTATGAAGGTTGGTGTCTGGCATAATAATATTCCGTTAAGGGTACAAAATTATGAAATTCTATATTGTTATTTCATAATTTACAATCAAACAACTTATATTTAACCAGTGTTTATCCGTAATTAACTATATTTGTTTAACCAATACGCTACAAGAATATGAAAAAATTGTTGATGATATGCGCAGTTGTTCTGGGCTTCGCTTTTACTGCTGCCGCCCAGGATACTAAGCCTGAATTTAAGTTTGTTGAAGAGAAGCATGACTTTGGTAAAATACCTCAGGGCACGCCTGTATCAACCATATTTACCTTCACCAATATAGGTGAAGAACCGTTGATCTTATCGGATGTTAGACCTACTTGCGGTTGCACGATTGCCGACTTTACCAAGACACCGGTAAAGAAAGGCCAGAAAGGTAACATCAAAGTTACTTACAATGCTGCAGTAGCATCTCCTTTCACTAAGACCATTGTGGTGACATCAAATGCGAAGACACCGCAGAAGAACCTCATTATTGTAGGTGAAGTGATTGAAAAGGCAACTGATACTAAAGCTTCGACAAAGTAAGCTAATATCAGTTGGAAGATATAAAGGGTATGCATTGCGTACCCTTTTTTATTGTAACCAACTTAAAACAAGCGCATTGAGTATATGTTTAAACCCATATTGTCGGCAAAATGTCAGAAGTGATACAATAATTATATGTTTAAACATCTATTTGTATTTTTGTGGTGTTAAATAAGTAAAACAATAAAATCTCATACAATCATGGCAACTACCAAATGGGTATTAGACCCAACACACTCAGAAGTACAGTTTAAAGTTAAACACTTGGTTATATCAACTGTAACCGGTTCATTCAAATCGTTTGAAGGTACACTCGAAACAGAAGGCGATGACCTTATAAACGGTAAAATCGACTTCTCTTTAGACGTAAACAGCATTGATACCAACCAGGAGCAACGCGACGGTCACTTAAAATCTGCTGATTTCTTTGACGCCGAGCACCATCCAAAAATTACCTTCGCTTCTACCGCTATCAGCGCTAAAGGCGACGATGAATATGCTGTAACAGGCGACCTTACCATTAAAGGTATCACTAAACCAGTAACGCTGGATGTAGAATTCGGTGGTTCAACCGACGATTTCTATGGCAACACTAAAGCTGGTTTCGAGGTAACAGGCAAAATCAACCGTAAAGAGTTCGGTTTAACCTGGGACGGCGTTACCGAAGCTGGTTCAATCGTTGTTGGCGAAGACATTAAACTGATTGCCAACGTACAGTTTGCAAAACAGAAATAATTTTAAAGTCTGATTTTTTAGTTATAGCTGGAAGCCGCCTGCAATGCAGGCGGCTTTTGTATTTAGCAAACTTTTAAGTGGTACATTTGCTTAATATACATCATGCTTATAAGAATATATCCTGAAAACCCCAACGAGCGTGCCATTGAACAGGTGGTACAGGTGCTGCGTAAAGGGGGCATCATCATCTACCCTACCGACACCGTTTATGGTTTGGGTTGCGATATAACCAACCAACGCGCCATAGAGCGCATTGCGCGTTTACGGAATATTAAACCGGAAAAGGCTAACTTCTCATTTGTTTGTTATGACCTGAGCCATCTGTCCGACTATATCAAGCCTATCGATAATACCATATTCCGTGTACTGAAGAAAGCTCTCCCCGGCCCGTTTACCTTTATATTTAATGCCAGCGGGTTAGTGCCTAAACTGCTAAGCTCCAACAAAAAAACCGTGGGTATACGTGTGCCGGATAACAACATTGCCCGCGAAATTGTAAAGGCGCTGGGCAACCCCATCCTTTCAACTTCTATTAAAGACGAAGACGAGATTATCGAATATTCAACAGATCCGGAACTGATCCATGAAAAGTATGAAGACCTGGTTGACCTTGTGATCGATGGCGGCTATGGCGGTAACCTTGCCTCCACCGTAGTTGATTGTACCTCTGGTGAATTTGAGGTGATACGTGAAGGCAAGGGCGACCTGGAACTTTATCTTTGATCAGGACGTATGTTCTGAATAAAAGCAGGTATTTCTTTTAAATAATTCTCAGTGGCGAGATGCTTTACAAAAGCACTGCCTACTATAGCACCTGCCGCGTATTCACAAGCTTTGGTGAATGAATGATTATTTGTAATGCCAAAACCTATGATGGTTGGATTAGCTAATGACATGGCCTTGATACGCTTGTAATAGCCTTCGATAGCATCAGACACCCGCAGACTATTACCCGTAATAGACGAAGACGACAACAAATAGATAAAGCTGTTGCTCAACCCATCAATCTTGCGGATGCGCTCCTCTGAGGTGTTAGGTGTTACCAGGAAAATGTTGCTTAAACCATTCTGAGCAAAATAAGGCGCATAGTGCTTTTCATATTCAAAAATGGGCAGGTCTGGCACAATGATGCCGTCCACTCCTACTTCTGCCGCTTTTTTACAAAACGTTTCAATGCCGTACTGCAATATCGGGTTTAAATAGCCCATTAATAATATCGGGATGCTTACACGCTGGCGCAAATCTTGAAGCTGATCAAACAATACATGCAAGGTCATGCCGTTTTCCAAAGCCTTTTCAGAGCTTTGCTGAATAGTCGGCCCGTCGGCTACAGGGTCTGAATACGGAAAACCTATTTCCAGAAAGTCCACGCCCGCCTTTTCAAGTGCTTCCGCAATGTCGAGAGTTGTATTTAGTTCAGGATAACCAGCAGTAAAATAAATGGACAGCAGGTCGCTTTTTTTATCGGCAAAAAGTTGTTGTAAACGGTTCATGAGTTGAGTTCATGGTTAATAGTTGATATTTGATGGTTCAGGCAAAAGCGATCACCCAATTGTAATCTATGAACCATGAGCCATCAACTATAAGCTCATTAATTAATATCCAAAATGCTTGATGTAAGTATCTAAATCTTTATCGCCACGGCCTGAGAGGCATATCACCACATTATCGCCGGGTTTAAAGGTCATTTTTCCCAACTGTGCCATGGCATGGGCGCTTTCTATAGCTGGTATAATTCCTTCCAGCTGGCAGCATAACAAGCCCGCATTCAGTGCTTCTTCGTCGGTAACGCTCACGTACTCGCCCCTGCCCTCTTTAAACAAGTGCGCATGTTGCGGACCTATACCAGGATAATCCAAACCCGCTGATATTGAATAGGGCTCTACTACTTGTCCGTCTGCTGTCTGCATCAATATGGTGCGGGTGCCGTGCAATACACCTTCTTTGCCTAATGCAGTTGTGGCTGCCGAATGTCCGCTTTGTACGCCTTTACCAGCAGCTTCAACAGCTACAAGCTTTACAGCTTCATCATCTAAAAAGTGATAGAACATTCCCATGGCATTGCTGCCACCGCCCACACAAGCCAAAACATATTGCGGCAGCTCGCTGCCGGTTTGTTCAAGTAATTGCTTTTTTGTTTCGAGGGAGATGATAGACTGAAAGCGCGCCACCATTTCAGGGTATGGGTACGGCCCTACTACTGAACCGATAATGTAATGTGTATTTTCCGGATTAGCTATCCAGTCGCGCAGGGCTTCGTTGGTAGCATCCTTAAGGGTTTTACTGCCCGAAGTTGCCGGTACCACCTTGGCACCAAGCATCTTCATGCGGGATACGTTGGGGGCCTGGCGTTGCATGTCTATCTCACCCATGTAAACCACACACTCTATACCTTTTAGCGCACAAACAGTAGCTGTAGCTACACCATGCTGGCCGGCACCGGTTTCGGCTATAATGCGCTTTTTACCAAGCCGTTCGGCAAGCAATATCTGCCCAATGGCATTGTTTATTTTGTGCGAGCCGGTATGATTAAGGTCTTCGCGCTTGAAGAAAATATTTGCGCCGTACTTTTCTGAATACCTTTTGGCATGATACAACGGCGACGGACGGCCAACGTAATCTTTGAGCAACTGGTCAAACTCGGCCTTAAAACTATCATCGTTCAATACCTTGAGGTATTGGGCACGAAGCGCTTCCACATTTGGGTACAACATCTCCGGTATGTAGGCTCCGCCAAAATCTCCGTAATAACCGTGCTCGTCAACTCCGTATTTCATGGGTTATTTATGTTTTAATATTTTAAAAGAATCCCTTAACAAAGCTACATCCTTGTAGCCAGGCGCTGTTTCGAATCTACTATTCAAATCAACACCGTAAAACCGTGGATGGTTAATCTGTGCTGCATCTTCTGCATTTTCCGGCCCAATGCCTCCCGAAAGAAAAAAAGGCACGCTAAGCTGATAGGCTTGCAACAAATCCCAGTTAAAAACCTTCCCTGAGCCGCCATGGGCAGATGTTTTGGTGTCAAACAGAAAGATATCAACCGAATTCAAAAATGATTCAAGCTGTGCAAAATCAAAATGTTCATCAATACCAAAAGCTTTTATAACCTGTACGCCGCTACTTTTTAGCCTCAAGCACAACCCGGGCGACTCACTGCCATGCAACTGCACTGCATCAAAGCTGTATTTATCCAGGTACTGCATTATTGTTTGCTCCTCAGCATTTACAAAAACACCTGTTTTTCTGATGCCAGAACGTAGGCTGCTCACCACTTCTGCGGGCAAATCGCCGATAAAGCGCGGCGAGCGCTCATAACAAATAAAGCCCGCGTAATCCGGCTCAAGGGCAGCAATAGCTGCAATGTTCCCCGGCTCCTTTAATCCGCAAACTTTTATCTTCACCTTAGTTATTAATTAATCGGGTAAAACTTGTTAATGCCTTTTTACTGAGCAATGCTTCCTCAGCCTCATAAAAGCTATCTGCAAAAGACTTTTCAGGCGTTATTGTTTTTATTGCCAATGCCGCATTGCAAAGCACGACATTGTTTTGTGCAGTTGTACCATCGCCGTTAAGCACCTGCATAAATATATCGGCAGACTCCGCAACAGTATGTCCGCCCCCAATTTCTGTGGGGTCAAGCTTTTCAAAGCCCAGTTCTTCAATACTGTTTATCTTTTCACCATCCGCAGAAAAGGTTTTAAAGTCACCGGTGAGCGATACCTCATCATAACCATCCAAGGCGTTCACAATGGTATATTTCGCTTCGCCCTGCTGATATAAATAAGCGTATACACGTGCCAATTCCAGGTTAAAAACGCCTACCAGCTGGTTCTTTGGCCTCGCCGGATTTACCAGCGGCCCCAGCATGTTAAAAAATGTTTTTACCCCAAGCTCACGACGGATAGGCGCTACGTTTTTCATAGCCGGGTGAAACAGCGGGGCATGCAAAAAGCAAATGCCTGCATCATCAATATTACGGCGCAGTACATCCGTATCATTAGTAAATTTATAACCGAGATGCTCCATTACATTAGATGAACCACAGCCTGATGACACACCATAATTGCCATGCTTGGCTACTTTGTAACCGGCGCCGGCCACAACAAATGATGCAAGGGTTGATATGTTGAAAGTATCCTTACCATCACCGCCGGTACCGCAAAGGTCAATTAAGGTATCCGCCTCTATGTTCACCGGCAGGCAAAGCTCCACCATAGCGTCCCTAAAACCCTCTAACTCATCAACAGTTATGCTGCGCATGCAATAAGCCGTCATAAAAGCAGCCATTTGCGAAGCATTGTATTTGCCTTGAGCTATGTCAGTCAGTATTTCTTTTGACTGCTGCTTAGTGAACGTTTTGTGCTCAAATAAATGATTAAGAATCTGTTTCATGGAACCCTTTATAACGGGAATTTTTATTTTATGTTAAATACTGATAATAAAAACAAACCAACAAAAAAGGGCTGCCTTATGGCAACCCTCCTGAATACTTTATGTTAAAAACAACACACGGAATTGCCTTACGATTACTCGTTAAGCCACCACCAATTGTTGTTCAATACAGTCATTTTCATTACGCCACAAATATGAAAATATTTTTTTAAAATGCAACAAGCAGTAAGTTTAATTATGCTTTTACGATTGTTTAAGGCGCAATTGCAAAGCTACGGCCTGTTTAAGTGCTTTAAAGCTGAGATTTGGTATATGCAGCAGGTATTTAATCACGAAGGTGAGCATTGAACCGTAAAAGTGCCTGTAATAGCTAAACGTGCTGCGCTTAAGTGTTGCCACTTCATGACTGATAATATACGCACGGTGAAAATAGTAATTTTTGTAGCCGGCCAGTTTAAGCTGAAATGATATATCCACATCATAACCGAACATCACAAAGCGATTATCAAACCCGCCTACCTTATCAAACGCAGAGCGCCGAAGCATCATACCGGTGTGATTAAGTACATCCACCTCGGCAGTTTCAAACTCATCGGTAAAGTCAAATTTCTGGGTGATAACATGCGATTTGGGAAAATACCTTTCAAGCTTGAAAAGGCGTATCATCTTTATCCAGGCGCTGTTAAGCCCGTATTTAGAGTGTGTTATAAAATTACCCAACGGATCTACCACCCTTAAACTTACACCGCCTGCTTTAGGGTGTTCGTCCATAAAGTCTACAGCTTTGCGAAGGGCGTCGCTGCCTGCAATAATATCCGGTGTGACTAAAAAAACATACTCCGATCTTGTAAGCGCTATCGCTTGGTTGAAAGCGGCTGCAATACCCACATTACGGTCATTGTCTATCAGTTGTTGCTCCGGAAAATGACGGCGCACCATTTCTGCCGATCCATCTGTAGAAGCGTTATCAACCACAACTACTTCACAATCATATGCCAAGCATGCATCATTTAAAGAGATAATACACTCCTTAAGCAGTTTGCACATGTTGTGGTTAACTACAACTACAGTAAGCTTCATATCAGCGGGTTAGTGAATTTTCGTACGGAACGCGCGTGGCAATTGATCGGCCAAGCGTAATTTCGTCAACGTACTCTAATTCACCTCCAAAAGCTATGCCACGGGCAATAGTTGAGACAGTTAAATTAAATTGTTTGATGCGTTTATTTAAGTAGAAGATGGTGGTATCCCCTTCCATGGTGGCGCTAAGGGCAAAAATTACTTCATTAGCTCCGCCTGCAGCCAGTCGATCAACAAGGGTATCTACTTCTAAATCAGCTGGGCCAATGCCGTCCATAGGTGAAATAAGCCCACCCAGCACATGGTACACACCGTTATACTGGTTAGTATTCTCTATGGCCATTACATCACGGGTATCTTCTACAATGCATATCAGCGATTTATCGCGCTTATGAGAAGCGCAGATTTCGCACACGGCACTATCAGAAATGTTATGACACACACTACAGAACTGGATTTCATTGCGTAAGCGTGTAATGGCCCTGCTAAATTTTTCTACCTCGGCATTATCCTGATTAAGCAGGTGCAGTACTAAACGGAGTGCAGTTTTTTGCCCTACGCCCGGTAGTTTTGAAAATTCTGCAACCGCATCCTCAAGCAACTTCGACGAAAAATTCATTGCACAAAAATAGTAATTTAGTCAGGAAGTTTCTGAGCCTGGATGACCGGGTGCTCATTTATTCATCTGTCATTCCAAGTGATAACAAGAAATCCATTATCACCTATCTTATCGTTATTCGATCATACTGCTTACCTGAAAAATTCCTACATTCGGTTTTAGTAAACATGTCCGCATTGTGATCGTTACAGGCGATACTTGTGCGAAAATATACGTAATACAAAACCTATGTCTCCTGCTATACTGCTATCGTTTATTATCGGTTACTTTTTGGTATTAATTGCCATTTCATGGCTTACCTCTAAAAACTCGTCTGATAACGATACCTTTTTTGTGGCTAATCGTAATTCCAAATGGTACCTCGTAGCCTTCGGAATGATCGGTACTGCACTCAGCGGTGTAACATTTATATCAGTGCCTGGTAAGGTGGGCGCCCCATCGGGCGACCAGTTTGCATATTTTCAGTTTATTTTGGGCAACGCAGCCGGCTTTATAATCATCGCTACTGTATTGCTGCCCTTATACTACCGGCTCCGGTTAACGTCTATTTACAGTTATATTGAGGGCGCATTAGGTACCTGGAGCTATAAAACGGCAGCAGGTATATTCCTTATCAGCCGTACTATCGGCTCTGCGTTCAGGCTGTACCTGGTGGTTATAGTTTTGCAAAAATTCATTTTTAACGCATACCATATTCCCTTTGCGGCTACCGTGCTCATATGCCTGCTGCTGATATGGTCGTACACCTTTAAAGGAGGATTGAAAACTATCATCATTACAGACAGCCTGCAGACGCTCTTCCTGGTATCGTCCGTATTTTTGTCTATTTATTTCATCTGCGACAGCCTGAATATGAATATTGTTGAAGCGGCCGATTCCATTGCCAACAGCAGCTATTCTAAAATATTCTTTTTTGAAGATTTCCTCACCAGCCACTTCCATTTCAGTAAAGAGTTTCTGGGTGGTTTATTTATCACCGTTGCTATGACCGGCCTTGACCAGGACCTGATGCAAAAGAACCTGAGCATGAAAAACATTAAGGAAGCGCAGAAGAACATGTTCAGTTTTACCGGCATTTTCGTTATCATCAACATTTTCTTTTTAAGTGTAGGTGCCTTGCTGTACATGTACGCCGCACGTGAAGGTGTTACCGTGCAAAAAACCGATTATCTATACCCTACCATAGCGCTTAATTACCTTGGCCCGCTGCCTGCTATAGTGTTTATGCTGGGTTTAACTGCTGCTACCTTTGCCACTACCGACTCGGCGCTTACGGCGTTGACCACTTCTTTTTGCGTCGACTTTTTAAACTTCAATAAAAGAAAGGATGTGAACAGCAAAAGAATGATAGCAGTACGCCATTGGGTACACATAGCATTTTCTGCGCTGATGTTTTTAACCATTATTGTGTTTAATGCCATTAATGATGACGCCGTAGTAACGGCAATATTTAAAGTAGCATCCTATACTTACGGCCCGCTTTTGGGATTGTATTCCTTCGGCTTATTTATGAGCGGCAGGCAGGTCAACGATAAGCTCACTCCCTTTATCTGCGTGATTTCGCCGGGAATATGTTATTACCTCAGTTCCCATTCTGCAGACCTGCTGGGAGGCTATGTTTTCGATAACGAACTTATCATTGTAAACGGCCTGATCACTTTTATCGGCCTGCTCATCGCATCGAAGCCAAAAACAAAAGTGGCGGCATTGTAATTATCCTTTCTCTAATACTTGTGAAAATTTTATGACTGGTGATGAAAAAATAAGAAGCGCCTTTGAGAACAGGGCATGGCCCGAGATTAAGGTGACCGACTCTTGGCAGATATTTAAAATAATGGCTGAGTTTGTTGATGGGTTTGAAAAGCTGGCGCGTATAGGTCCGTGCGTATCTATATTTGGCTCGGCGCGAACCAGTAACGAGAACCACTATTATCAGCTTGCTGAAGATATTGCCCGCCGCCTTACCGAACGTGGCTATGGTGTAATATCCGGCGGCGGACCAGGCATTATGGAAGCTGCCAACAAGGGCGCTTATGAGGCGGGGGGTAAATCTGTAGGCCTAAACATTGAGCTCCCTTTTGAGCAATTCCACAATAAATATATTGACAGGGATAAGCTGCTCGAGTTTGACTATTTCTTTGTGCGCAAGGTTATGTTCATGAAGTACTCGCAGGGCTTTATCATATTACCGGGCGGCTTTGGCACCATGGACGAATCTTTTGAAGCAATTACGCTGATACAGACCGGCAAAATTGCCCGCTTTCCTATCGTATTTGTTGGCAGAGACTACTGGTCGGGCTTGTTTAACTGGGTAGAAGAAAAAATGCTGAATCAGGAAAAAAACATCAGCCCTGAAGATCTGAACCTCTACCGTTTAGTTGACACTGCGGAGGAGGCAACTGATCATATTTTCCGCTTCTACGACAAGTACGTACTGAAACCAAACTTTTAACAATTACAATTCATACCTAAACCTTTATGAAGAAAATAATTATTGGATTGGCCTGCCTTTTCGGCGGGCTATTTACGTTGCTGATTGTTGCACGCGTAACCAATGTATTGGCGGTATATAGCGTAACCACCCCTGGAAATCTTCCTACTTTGCACCTACGATCCACAATTTTCGCATCACGTTTAAAAAATCCTCAAAAGGGCGATTTCATCACGTTTAGGCATAATGATGAGACCTGGATATTCCGCATGGTTGCACAGGGCGGTGATATAATAGAAATGAGAGACGCCCAATTATTTATAAATAATAAAGCAATTGCAGAACCGTACGTGTATAACGAGTACTTACTCAGCAGCCAACAGCTAAAGAGTATTGAAGGACATTTAATTAATACAGGGCAGATCACAGATAATTCATCACATGACTCTATAGTGGTACGATTAACTTTAAATGAATTAAAGCGATACCAGTTAAGTCCTGTAAAATATATAATAAATAATGATACTTATAACGTTCTTTCAGGTGATATTAAAAGATACGCAACTTCCGCTGATAACTTCGGACCGTCAAAGGTGCCTTCAGGCTATGTATTTGTTTTAGGCGATAACAGACATGAAGCGGCTGACAGCCGTTACATAGGTTTTTATAAAAGAACAGAACGTAGTTGCTACAATCCTGAACAAAAGATAAAAGCACCGTTTCAGGCGCTTTTAAGATTGTTTATATCTGCAAATACGTCGGCTGCATTTACTGCACCCGCATCAATTGCTTTATTCTTTATAACCTCTATCAGATAGTTGTTCTTTAATTCTTTTTCGGATACCAGCACGCTAAAATCGTTGAACTTTACGCCTTCTTCGTAAGGGTATACGGTGTATCCACGTTTGTCGTGATCATAATGACCAAGTTCAAATACTTCGTCCTGTTTTTTGCCTTTTATTTTAGCGCCTTTTACCAGTTGGTAAGCGTCGTTGATAATTTCAAAATTGATGTTTTCCATAGCGATATGGCAGATGCAAGAATTCTGCCAAACGACAATAAGCTTTCAGGAAAACCATTCAAAAATCTGATTTTTTGAGAGTTGCAATTTTTCAGATGCACTGATATCCCGAACTATTTTACCCTCCGCCATTTGCAATATCCGGTTGCCGTAGCAAAATGCGTCCTTAAGGTTATGTGTAATTAGTACAGCAGTCAGAGAATGTACTTTTATCAGCTTGTCAGCAGTTTTCATTACAACATCTGCAGATTTTGGATCGAGAGCGGCTGTAGGCTCATCGAGTAACAAAACGTCGCATTTATCGGTCACACTCATTAATAACGTAAGCGCCTGCCTTTGCCCGCCCGAAAGTGTGCCCATAGGCTGGTCGAGCTTATTTTCTAAACCCATACCCAAGGTAGCCACCTCGCTGCGGACGCGCTCCCTGAACTGCGGGTTAATGCCAACGGCTAATCCTTTCCGCTGCGTGCGTATGGCAGCCAGCCGGAAATTATCAAGTATACTCAGATCAGGTGCAGTACCACTCAAGGGGTTTTGAAAAACACGAGCCACCCATTTGCTGCGCCGGTAATCGGCCATGGAGTTTACAGGCTGTCCGTTCAATAGCACTTTCCCTTCGTCCGGCAGAAGGCTACCGGCTATCAGGTTCAACAAGGTAGATTTACCCGAACCATTGGAACCGACTATCACTGCAAACTCCCCTGCTTTAATTTCAAGGTTGACATCATTAAGGGCCCTAACCTCATTGGCCCGGCCCTTGTTAAATATCTTGTTGATGTTGCGCAGCGTTATCATTACCAGTTATTTGCTGAAAGGCGCGGAAGCCCCACAATAAGTAAGACAAAAATTGCAGTAACGGCTTTCAGCCAAACCGGGTCTACACCCAGGCTTAGCGTTACCGCCAGTATCATTTGAAAGATAATGGCTCCGGTTACTACCAATAACAAACTCCCCCATGCCGAAGTAATTTGCCGCCAGTTGATGATGCTTTCGGCAATGATGACAGAGCCAAGCCCGGTGATCACTATCCCTATACCCATACTGATGTCGGCAAAGCCCTGGAACTGCGTCATCAGGTAGCCACTTACGGCGATCAGTGCATTGGCAAGGGCCAAACCAATCACTTTCATGCGGTTGGTATTTACGCCAAGCGCACGAATCATGCTTTCGCTGTTGCCGGTAGCCCGCATAGCCAGCCCGAAATCTGTGCGAAGCAGGTATGCGATGAGCAGAATCAGCGCACCAACAAATACCAGCAGTATAACGAGGCTGTTATAATTGTAGTCTGCTGAAATATTGATTGCTGTAAAAACACCTGGAATGCCGACAAGCGGAATGTTGGAGCGCCCCATGAGGCCAAGGTTTACAGAGTATAATGCCGTCATCACCAAAATACCTGCCAGCAGCGGATTAACTTTCAGTTTAGTATGAATAAGCCCGGTAGCAGCGCCTGCGAGCGCCCCGGCCACGGCAACCAGCGGCAATACCAACCATACAGAATGCTGCCCGGTTAGCAGTACCGCGGTAGTGGCACCGCCCAGGGTGTAACTGCCGTCCGTGGTAATATCAGGTATGTTAAATATCTTCATGGATATATAAATACCCAAAGCAATACCCGAAAAGCAAAGCCCCTGTAACAGCGCCGTTATATAAAACTCCATTTTACTTTATAGCCTGAAAGTTTGATGGCAGTACGATATTGTATTTTTTTGCAACAGCGGCGTTATAAACCCTTTTGCGCACTTTAACCATTTCCCATTTAATGCCATCCGTTTTACCTGTTTTAAGGTAATGCACCGCCTGCATCCCGGCCTGATAACCCCATTGGAATATGTCGGCACCGAACGCAGCTACTGCACCACGTTGTACAAGCCCAGCCTCACTGGTAAAAATAGGCACATGTTTATCGTCACACGTTTTTTGTATTACGGCAAAAGCTGCAAAAACGGTATTATCCGGGTTGGCAAAGAATGCGTCAATGTTTTTAGTTAACAATGATTGCGTAACCAGCTGCGCTTCTGACGAGGTATTTACCGGCAATGCAACCAAATCAACGTTCAGTTTAGCGGCTAAGCCCTTGATGCGCTGCATGGCATCAGCCGATTGTGGCTCGGCTTGATTATAGATCATACCGATGCGCAATTTATGCGCAGGATGCAATAGTTTCGGAATAAGCGAAAATGAGGTATCTATATAATTCAAATCTTCCAGTGCACCAAATAGGTTTGCCGGAGCTTTGCCCTTACCGTCAAGCACATTCATACGTGCCGGAACGGGTGATACCATGGCAAATACAGGGATGCTGTTTGTTTTTTGGAGCGCTGTAACAGTTGACAAAGTTGTAGAAGTAGCCAGCAGGTCAACCTTTTCGCTTACAAAATAATTGGCAATTTGCGTAAGACGGGGAATATCGCTCTGGGCGTTGCGATATTCAATGGTGATATTTTTTTTGTCCTCGCTGTAGCCGCTGTCACGCAGTGCAGCAATAAAGCCTTCGCGCGCCTGGGCTATGGTTGCATCTTCAAAGGCATCTATAAAGCCCACTACCGGCCCATTGTGCTTTTTACCATTACCGCAGGATACAGCAAGTGCGGCCACAAAAAATATTATGATCAGTTTAAAGCGCTTCATTGCACTAATGTAGTACTTAATGCTTAAACACTAAAATGGAGGCAACCGGAGCCAGCTAAAATTACGTTGTTGCAACAATGAATACACACGGCGCCATTGCATTTATTAATGCATAATTCATTTTTTCAACATTGAAGTAAATCCGCCATCAAAAATGCTATTTTAGGCCTGAATGATTCCTTTAATATCCAAATTGCCTCATGTAGGCACTACTATATTCACTACCATGTCGGCACTGGCGGCCGAGGTTGGGGCCATCAACCTTTCGCAAGGCTTTCCCGATTATGACTGCCCGCCTCAACTGATTGATATGGTAACCGAAGCCATGAAAGCGGGACATAATCAGTACGCGCCAATGGCCGGTTTAATGAGCCTGCGCGAACGCATCGCACAGAAAACCGAGGATTTATATGGAGCCGTTTATAATCCCGAAACGGAAATAACCATAACTGCCGGCGCTACTCAGGCTATCTATACGGCCATAAGTGCAGTAGTAAACGCAAATGACGAGGTAATTATATTTGAACCGGCTTACGATGCTTATGCCCCTGCCATACGCATGATGGGTGGCATAGTAAAATCCATGCCGCTCGAGCCGCCTGATTATGCCATTAACTGGGAAATGGTTAAGCGGCTGATAAGCAACCGCACCAAAATGATCATCCTCAACTCGCCGCATAACCCAACCGGCGCCATACTAAAGCAAGAGGATGTTAATGCACTGACAAGCCTTATAAAAAACCAGGATATCTATATTTTGAGTGACGAAGTGTATGAGCACATTGTATTTGATGGCGCTCAGCATAACAGCATGGCCCGCTACCCAGAGCTGAAGGACCGTAGTTTTATAGTGGCTTCTTTCGGTAAACTGGCCCATGCCACCGGCTGGAAGGTTGGCTATTGCATGGCCCCAGAGTACCTGATGAAGGAATTCCGTAAAATACACCAGTTCATGATTTTTGCGGTGAACGCGCCAACCCAGCATGCGCTTACACATTACCTGGGTAATGAGGATACCTATAAAGGCCTTTCTGCCTTTTTCCAGGAAAAAAGAGACCATTTCAGGAATGGCTTGCAGCAATCGCGTTTTGAATTGCTACCTTGCCTCGGCTCCTACTTTCAAACGGTAAGCTATAAGGCTATATCTAATGAGAAAGATACGGAACTGGTATTACGCATTACAAGGGAGTTTGGCGTGGCCTCTATCCCTGTATCTGCGTTTTACAGCGCCGGTATAGACCACCATGTTATACGCTTTTGTTTTGCTAAGAAACAGGACACGCTTGACAGGGCACTGGAGCGGCTGATTAAAATATAGCCTGTAAAATTACGTTTCTCGTTTATGGAAAATTTAAAGGTAACCGTTTTTCAGGGCTATCTGTTCTGGGAAAATATCGACAAAAACCTCCAGAACATTTCGCTGAAAATGAGCGGAATGCGCGCAAGCACTGACTTAATTGTACTGCCCGAGATGTTCAGCACGGGGTTTACCATGAACGCCCCTGCGCTTGCAGAGCCCATGGGCGGTAAAACCATGCAATGGATGCAGCGCGAAGCGGCTAAATATGATGCGGTGGTTACCGGAAGCATCATTATTGAAGAGGCCGGCAAATACTATAACCGGCTGATATGGATGCGGCCCGACGGCACTTATGAGCATTACGACAAACGACATCTGTTTGCCCTTGGCAAAGAGCATGATGTATATACCGCTGGTGAGAAACGGCTTATTGTTGATTTAAAGGGATGGAATATTTGCCCGGTTATATGCTATGACCTACGCTTTCCGGTATGGTTAAGGAATGTGGATGCGGAATACGACATTTTATTGATTGTGGCCAACTGGCCGGAAAGACGCGCGCTGCACTGGCGTACCCTTATACCCGCCCGCGCGGTGGAAAATCAAAGCTATGTAATAGGCCTTAACCGCGTAGGGCATGATGGTAACGAAGTGTATCATTCAGGCGATTCTACCTGTATTGATCCCAATGGCAACGTAGTGTATTATAAGCGTGATGAGGAAGACCTCTACACTTTTACCGTAAATGCGTTCGAGTTAGAAAAAACGCGCCGTGCCCTGCCTTTCCTAAAAGATGCTGATCGCTTTACTTTACTATAAACGCCCCGTCATGAGCAAATGTTAAAACCGCTGCTGTTGTAATTTTTTATACAGATAGATGTTACATTAGCAGCCGGATTACGTAAATATAATAAAGCTTTATTTTTACGTTTAACCGCAATAATACATTAGCAATTCATGATGCCTGCAACCTGTAAAACCTGGCTGATGCTGTTACTTTGTGTAGCATTTACCAGCGTTTCGGCTCAAAAAAGAAAAAAGAAAGACCATACCGATAAGGTAAACGCATTTACAGGCACGGCCGGTAATGGCAACACTTATCCGGGTGCCGCTACGCCTTATGGTATGGTACAGGTTAGTCCTGTATCGGGGCATATTAAAAACGGCTATAGCTATGCCGACAGCACCATTCTGGGCTTTACCACTATATGCTATTACGGCCCGGCCGGAGAAAATGAAAGCGAGATACTGTTTTCTGCCACTACCGGCAAAACAGATTACACGCCTAAAGCCCGTTGGTCGGTGTTTAAAAAGAAAAATGAAAAGGCCAGCCCCGGCTATTATTCGGTTGAGCTTGACCGGTTTAATATAGATGCGGAAGTAACGGCTACACCGCGTACCGGCCTGATACATTACAATTTTCCAGGCACTGAGAATGCTAACATCATTGTTGATCTTGGCTATGGGGCACCGTCAACGGAAACTCAATTAGAAATTGTAAGCAACACCGAAGTAAAAGGCTATCGCAAATCAAAAAGTGGCGGCCATGATCGTAGCACATATTTCTATATCCGCTTTTCCAAGCCATTTAGAACCACGGGCACCCTTAGCCGCGATAGCATCAAGAGCGCAGACAAGAAGTTTACCGGTAACAACCTGCAAATCAGCTTTACGTTCAATAACCCGGGCGAGGTTGAGGCGGCCATCGGCATTTCACATACCGGTACTGATGGTGCACTGAAAAATCTTAATGCGGAACAATCGAAGTTTGATTTTAGAACTGTTACCAAGGCCGCTGAATTGCTTTGGTTTAACGAGCTTGCCCGTATTGATGTGCAAGGAGGCGCGCCCGCGGTACCTGCGCCAAGCCAATCGCCGTACGCCTACGGGCCATATGGTATGCCGCCGCTATCCACACAAAAGCCCAAGGTTACTGATTTTGCGGCGCTTAAGCAGACCGCTTTTTACACTGCGCTATATCATACCATGTTAACGCCCAATTTGGCCAGCGACGTTGACGGCGCTTATATAAATGCCAACGGCAGCCATGGTACAACTGCTGACGGTTACTATGACTTGTCATCATTATACAGCTTTGGCGCTAAATATCAGCTAATCAATTTGCTGGATAAAAAACGCAGCGCAGCATTCATCAACAGTTATCTCATTGATGGCAGCTCGACCGAAAACTTGCCTTTTATACAAATGTTATTTGACGCCGCCGCCAAGAAAATAAGTGGTTTTGACGTTGATAAGGCTTATGAGAGCGTAAAGACAACTCTTTCGCAATTTAATGACTTCAACAATAATGGCATTGCATCCGGCGAAGGTTTGCCTTCAGTCGCGCAAACACTACGGATTTCTTATTACAATTGGTGTGCAGCGCAGTTGGCTCAGCAACTAAAAAAGAATGATGACTACAAAATCTTCATTGCACGTAGCCAATCGTGGAAAAACTTGTATAACCCAAAAACCAACGCCATCCAACCGAAAAAGAACGGCGGTTGGGTAGCGCCTTACAACGCCGCTGACACCACAGCCGGTTACGCAACAGGTAGTGGCTGGCAGTACGCCTTTTTTGTACCGCACGATATCGAAACTTTAGCTGCCATGCAGGGTGGCAACGAGGCTCTGGAAGGCCAACTGGACACCTATTTTACAAATCGCGAGCAGACGCCTGCAATAGTTGAAACCATTGGTCAGTTTAACCCGGCATATGGCTTTAATTATTATGTGCCCTACCTGTTCAACTTTACCGTTTCGCCGCAAAAAGCTCAGGTAATTACCAACGTAGCTATGCGCCGCTTGTACACTGCAGACCCCGACGGCTTAAGCGCCAATGATTATAATGGCCAGGTTTCAGCGTGGTACGTAATGAACAGCATCGGCTTATACAGCATTACGCCTGGCAATACTTATATGCTTGGCTTTCCCCAGTATGATAAACTTGAAATTCCGCTGGAAAACGGCAAGGTACTGTCTATCCTCAACGGTGGTGCATCCATCACCCGTGGCAATATTTATATACAGGGCATCAACTTAAATAAGACCGGTTACACTAAGCTTTACGTAAATTATGATGACCTGATAAAAGGAAACGAGTTGGAGGTGTTTACCGGCACTATGGCCAATCAGCTTTTTATGCAGGACCTGGAACGACCCGTAATAAAGGTAGCAGACGAATTGATAGTACCTATGCCTGCAATAAATATTCAAGTAAACAATAAAAAACAAAATGAAGTGAGCATTGATTGTGCAGACAGCAAAGCCACCATTTACTACACTACGGACGGCACACAGCCAACAGCATCATCGCCTAAGTACAGCACAACTTTTACCGCATCAGCCAACGCAACAATAAAGTCCATTGCTATAAACGGCAGCAAGCAAAGTATGATTGCAGAGGCTGCAGTTGGAAAGAAATAAAAACTCATATTTGCCTTGTAGTGCGCATTGATAAATATTATAGCGCTTTTTTAAAATTTAGTGCTTCACTTTGCGTTAGTAATTTTTGTTTTACCCTGCTATGATTTAGCTTCATTATTTTACATCTTTACCAAATGTTCAAACGTATCAGGAACCGGTTTCTGCGGTATTTTGTTATATTCATATATTTTATAATTCTGTTTTTTTGTGCTGTAGAGTTAAACTTTCTGTGGTTGTTTGGCTACTCGCCAACCATGGAAGACATCAAGATGCCGGAGCTGTCAGTTGGTTCTGAAGTTTACACGGCTGATGGCAAACTCATCGGTCAGTTCTACAAAGAAAACCGTTCGCCTGTTGAGTTTAATAAGATATCCCCTAACCTACTCAATGCCCTTGTTGCAACTGAAGATTCAAGGTTTTATAAACATGGCGGTGTAGATTTTTATTCTTTCTTCAGTTCCATGTTATCAACCGCCCAGGGCGACCGCCGCGGAGCAAGTACCATCACTCAGCAGCTGGCTAAAAACATGTTCAATACGCGCCGCCGTAAGGCACGCGGTGTGGTAAGCAGAATTCCGCTGGTAGGGACTATCGTTTATAAAGTAAAAGAATGGCTCACGGCTTACAAAATTGAACACGTTTACAGCAAGCAGCAAATAATTACCATGTACCTTAACACGGTACCCTTTGGCAATAACACATTCGGGGTTAAAACCGCCACACTTAAATATTTTAATAAGCAACCGTCAGACGTAAACCCGGCCCAGGCCGCCACGCTGATTGGCATGCTTAAGGGCACCACCACTTACAACCCCATCCGTAACCCGCAGCGCGCGCTTGAGCGCCGTAATGTGGTGCTGGGGCAAATGGAAAAAAACAACTACATTAAACCTGCAGAGCGCAGCATATTTTCCAAACAGCCTCTTGGGCTTGATTTGAGCTATATAGACCAGGAATCGCACGGCGACTCCTATCTGCGCAGGGCGGTTGAGAAATGGCTTGCTCCCTGGTGTAAAGAAAAGGGTTATGACCTCTACCAAGACGGCTTAAAGATTTATACCACTATTGACTCACGTTTGCAAGGCTACGCCGAAGAAGCAGTAAACGAAAAAATGGCGCAACTACAGAGGCGCTTCAATAATGTGTGGGGCAATCAAAACCCGTGGCGCGACTCAAAAGGAAACGAGATAAAGGATTTTATTTTGAAGGCTGAGCGCCGTTTGCCTATTTACCGCCTGCTAAGTAAAAAATATAATGGTGATACCACCCGCATACAGGAATACTTTAACCAGAAAAAAAGGATGAAGGTATTTACCTGGAAAGGCGAAAAAGACACCACCTTCTCCAGCATCGACTCCATAAAATATTATGCCCGTTTACTGAATACCGGCATGATGACCATTGAGCCAAGCTCTGGTAAGATTAAAGTTTGGGTGGGGGGCATTGATTATAAGTACTTCAACTATGACCACGTTATCCAGGCAAAAAGGCAAGCGGGATCTACATTTAAGCCATTTGCTTACCTTACTGCTTTAGATAACGGCTTTAACCCTTGCGACAAGTTTACCGATAAACCGGTTACCATCAAATACAGGGACGAAGGCCGCGACCAGGAATGGTCACCCAACAACGCCGACTTTCACTTCTCGTACCGCGAAATGTCGTTACGCTGGGCCATGGGCAAATCGGTGAACTCCATTACAGCGCAGTTAACTGACAAGGTTGGCTGGGACAAAGTGGTGCAGTACGCGCACAAATGCGGTATAGACAGCTACCTTAAATCAGTGCCATCTGTATCACTGGGCTCCAATGACGTGTCCGTTTACGAAATGGTACGCGCTTACAGCACCTTCCTTAATAAAGGCAGAAAGTTAGAGCCATTACTGGTGACACGCATTACCGACCATAAGGGCAACGTGATTGATGAGTTTGAATTAAAACAACAGCAAGTAATAAGCGAAGAAACCGCATGGCTGATGCTGTATATGTTTTTAGGCGGTATGGAAGAGCCGGGCGGCACATCGCAGGCGTTATGGGAATACGACCTCTGGAAGAAGAATAACCAGATAGGTGGTAAAACCGGCACGTCATCCGACTATGTGGACGGCTGGTATATGGGCATTACAAAGGACCTGGTAACCGGGGTTTGGGTGGGTGCTGACGACCGCAGTGTACACTTCAAAACCTCTGAAACAGGTGAAGGCTCCCGTACTGCACTGCCTATTTTCGGCAAGTTTATGGAAAAGGTTCTGGCCGATCCTAAATCGGGTTATACCTACGGCCCTTTCCCTAAGCCCTGGGTTAAAATCAACAGGCAATACATATGTCCTTCGCCGCGCATTTCGGTTGATACCACCTCATCAGACAGTACGGAAGTTAGTACAGATTCTGTTGAAGTAACGCCGGATGCAGTACCTGATTTTAGTGAAACTCCACCAATGCCTAACTAAAAATTGGTGTTTTTAAAACGCGATATTTCAGTAACTTAGTTTCGTTCCATCCATACCAATATGAATAAACGCTTTACCCGCCGTTTCTCTTTAAGGGCAACAATATTCTGGGTCATTTTATTTTGTGCTGCAAGCTTATTACAACTACAAAAAGCCGAAGCTCAATACTTTGGCCAAAATAAGGTTCGCTATAAAAAACTCGACTTTAAAGTTTATAAGACGCCGCACTTTGAGCTGTACTATTACATGAAGAATGACAGCCTCATGAAGCGTTTTGCGCAGGAGAGCGAGCTTTGGTACACGTTACACCAGCAGGTTTTCCGCGATACTTTTTATCGCCCTAACCCTATTATACTGTATAATAACCACCCTGACTTTCAGCAAACCACCGCTATTGATGGCGATATCAGCGTGGGTACAGGTGGTGTTACCGAGGGCTTAAAAAACCGTGTGGTAATGCCGATAATGGAAACCAACCATACTACGCGCCACGTTTTAGGTCACGAGTTGGTGCACGCCTTCCAATACCACTTGTTGTTAGGCAGGGATTCATCCAGCTATGAAAATCTGGGTAACATCCCGTTATGGATGATTGAAGGTATGGCCGAGTATTTATCTATTGGTAAAAAGGATGCCTATACCGCCATGTGGATGCGGGACGCCTACTTGAACAAAGATATCCCCTCGATAAAAGACCTCACCGAAAGCAGCAAATACTTCCCGTACCGCTACGGCGAGGCGTTCTGGTCGTTTGTGGGTTCTACCTATGGCGATACGGTTATTGTGCCGTTCTTTAAAAATACCGCCCGGTTTGGTTTACAGTATGGTATACGCCGCACCTTCGGGTATGATGATAAAACGCTCTCTACCCTTTGGAAAAATTCCATTGAGGCAACTTATCGCCCACTGTTAAAAGATACTGCGCAAAAACCGGTGGGTTTGGCCGTGGTAGATAATAAAAACGGCAGTGATATGAATGTTGCGCCAAGCATCAGTCCTGATGGAAAGTACATTACTTTTTTATCATCGCGGGATTTATTCAGCATCGACTTATTTCTGGCAGATGCTAAAACTGGCAGGGTTATTAAGAAGCTAACCAGCAAAATATCCAACACACATATTGATGAATTTAACTTCATAGAATCGGCCGGTGCATGGTCGCCGGATAGTAAAAAGTTTGCGTTCAGCGCCTTTTCAAAGGGCCGTAACCGCATGATTGTGGTAGAAGTACCCAGCGGCAAGATGCTGCACAACATCTCTATGGGTAAGGCCGAACAGTTCAGTAACCTTTCATGGTCGCCCGACGGTAAAAATGTAGTTGTTCAGGGCCTGTCCGAAGGTCAGGGCGACTTATATAGCTACAACTTCGACACCAAGCAGGTAACGCAGCTCACTAACGATAAATATTCCGACTATCAGCCAAGTTATTCGCGCGACGGTAAGAAGATCATTTTCTCCAGCGACCGCACCACTTACGATCAAAGCACCGGGCAGGATATACCTTTCAACCTTGCAGAACTTGACCTGGCTACCGGAAAGGTGACCGACATAAAAATCTTCAACGGTGCTAACAACCTCAATCCTCAATATTCGGCTGATGGTAAAAAGATCTATTTTCTGTCAAACAACGATGGTTTCCGCAACCTGTATAGCTATGAGCTGGCTACCGGCAAAACCGACCGTTTAACCAATTATTTCACTGGGATTTGTGGTATAACAGAGTTTTCACCGGCGTTGAGCGTATCAGCTAATGATGATATTATTTACTCATATTATCGCTCTCAGCGCTATACATTGTATAACGCTAAAGCCAGCCAGTTTACTCCTGAAACCGTTCAGCCGGGCACTGTAGATTTTACAGCAGGTTTACTGCCACCACCGCGTGCCGTGGGTGTAGATCTCATTAACTCCAATCTTAATAACTTCTTGGCTTATCCTCGTATTTCTCAGGATTCCATTAAAAAAACGCCTTACAAACCGATGTTTAAGCTGGATTATTTAGCGAGCAGCGGTGTTGGTGTGGGCGTAAGCAGCTTTTATGGTACCGGCCTGTCAAGCGGTATACAGGGTATGTTCAGTGACATTTTAGGTCAGCAGCAAATTTATGCAGGTGCTGCAGTAAATGGGCAGATATATGACTTTGGTGGCCAGGTGCTCTATGTTAATCAAAAAAGCCGCTGGAACTGGGGTGGCGGCTTATCACATATTCCTTATCAGTTTGGTTTTTATAATTATGAAAACGGTGAAGAAATCATCAACGGTCAAAAGCGGGCCACGCTGTCTGAGAGCACTTACATCATCCGGAACTTTGAGGATGCCGCGCGAATATTCACGTCCTACCCTTTCTCACGCATTGCGCGTTTTGAGGTAGGCGCAGGAGCTTCGTACAACTCATACCGGGTTGACAGATACAGTTACACTTACACGAGAGATAGCTTGGTAGATAATAACGGCAACGTTGTTGGCACGTATCTCAACCCTTACAGCTACGATCGCAGAAAGATCAGCAACGAAGAATTTAACAGGCGTTATCCGTATTATAACCTGCGCAGCTATTCCCTATTCCAAGTTAATACTGCCCTGGTGGGCGACAACTCTTATTTTGGTATCGCTGCGCCCTTACGCGGCTTCCGTTACCGTTTAGACGCTACTTACAACTTTGGCACTTTCAAATTCTTCGCCCCGACTGTTGACCTGCGTAAATATGTACGCGCGGCGCCGGTTACTTTTGCCGCACGTTTATACGGCTACGGGCGCTTTGGGAGCACCAACAACCTGTATCCGTTGTATATTGGTTATCCTTTCCTGATAAGAGGTTACGAGTCGCAAACGTTTTATAATGATAAAGGCGGCGTATCCTCTAATAACTTTAACATCGATCAATTATCCGGTAGCCGGATAGCGGTAGCTAACTTTGAGATCCGTTTGCCATTCACAGGCCCTGAAAAATTATCACAGATTAAATCAAGCTTCCTGTTCTCTGACCTCAACCTGTTTTTCGATGCAGGCCTTGCGTGGAACGCCGGGGATAAGATCTACTTCAGAAAAAACCCTCCACAAGTTGGTACCCGGGAGGTGTTTGATAACAACGGCCAGCCTAATGGAACAGCCCCGGTATACGGACGTGTGCCAGCCCTTAGTGCAGGTATATCATTACGCGTAAATATGTTTGGCTACTTTGTTCTCGAGCCATATTTTGCGATACCGTTTAACCGTACAGATGTTAAGAAACCCGTGTTTGGCTTAACATTTGCACCGGGCTGGTAACAGTAATTATGAAAATGAAGTCCCTGACATTATCTATAACAGCCATACTACTGTTTATAACCATTGACAGGAGTATGGCCCAAAATACTGCTACATCGAAAAGTGTGGAAGGTAGTGTGATGGTGGCCACAAAGGATATTGTAAACAATTTGTCTGGCGCGCAGGCATTTTCCGTATTTGCTGCATTGCTTAATAAAGCAGCGCTACCTGCAAAAAACACTCCTATCACCATTTTCGCTCCAAGTAATAAGGCATTCGCTAAACTTCAACCCGGCCTTGCCGACAGCCTGCTTAGAGCGCAACGCCCTGATAGTTTGCTATCATTAGTAAACACTCATATTGTAGCTGGAAAAATTACGTCTGCTGACATCGCCAGACAAATTAAGCTTGGCAACGGCCAGGCTACCTTTACCACCCTATCAGGCGAAAAACTTACCGCTACTTTGGATGCCAACCGTAATATTGTTCTCACCGATGCCTCGGGGAAACGGGCTGTTGTAGCACGTTTTGACATACCTGCAAGTAACGGCATCATTCATACTGTAACTGCTGTTTTAGGACCGGTTGCTGTTCCGGTATTCTAACAAGCAGATGACAAACTCTTACTGCTAATACATCGTATCTTTAAGTATGAAAAAGTTAATGATAGCGGTAGTATCGTTGGTGTTGATATCAGCTTTTGGCTGCCAGAATACCAACGGGCAAACAGATAATAAAAAGGTGAAACAGGTTACTGAGGCAGAGAAAGCTGTCTGGAAGAAAAAACTCACCGACAACCAATATTATATCATGGTAGAAAGAGGTACCGAAAGGGCCTTTAAAAATGCTTATTTCAATAATCACCAAAAAGGTGTTTATGTAAGTGCAGCTACAGGCGATGTTTTATTTACATCGGACGATAAATACGACAGCGGCACCGGTTGGCCAAGTTTTGTAAAGCCTGCAGACCCTAACAAGGTTGATTACATAATTGACAACAGTTTTGGCGAACAGCGTATTGAGGTAGTCGAAAAACGTACCGGCTTGCACTTAGGACACGTGTTCGACGACGGCCCAGCCGATCGTGGCGGCAAGCGCTACTGCATGAATTCTGGCGCGCTGGTGTTTGTTAAAAAGTAATCACCCTGCGTCCCTGGCTTAATGAAGGTCGCATCTGCGGCCTTGCATAAGGCTTATCCTCATTTTTCAAACCAATGGTCAGGTCGACCCACTCTTTATTTACCGATCTGATCATTTTTTCTTTTTGCGAGCGTGTAAAAGTGCTTACATATTTAAAGCGCTCCATAGCCGCTTCTTCTGAATTTATCTCTTCAAAGTAAACCAGCCTGCTCAAGTGCTGCGAGCTATCGAAAAACAGCGTTGGCATCTCTTTATAAAAATCCAGTGTTTTTAGCAAATCGGCGCTAAGGCCAACATGTAAATTGTTGCGGTTACGGTCGGTTATGATATAAATATAGCGTTTCATGACAATAAAATTTGCTGTTTAAAAATTTATTACTAATTTTATGAGCATAAAAATACTAACAATTTTAGTAAATCCAAATTTTATGTCAATTATTTCATCAAATATTAAATTTCTTCGGAAAAAGAAAGGGCTTACACAGCAACAGTTTGCAGATCAGCTTAATATAAAGCGTTCTTTAGTGGGTGCTTATGAAGAGCAAAGAGCCGAGCCGAAATACGAATTACTAAAAACAATAGCATATTTTTTTGAAATTAGTATTGATGATTTTATAAATGAAACGATTGATGAGCATTGGGCACCCAAACCTAAAGGTGCTGGGTCTAACTTAAGGGTGCTGAGCATATCTGTGGATAAGGACGACAACGAGAATATCGAAATGGTTCCGGTTAAGGCAAGTGCCGGCTACCTTAATGGCTATGCCGACCCGAGTTATGTAGCAGCACTGCCTAAGTTCAATTTGCCTATGTTTAACCAGGGCACATTCCGTGCGTTTGAAATAAAAGGCGATTCCATGCTGCCCCTGCCCTCCGGTTCTATTATCATAGGGCAGTATGTAGAAAACTGGGGAGATGTGAAACCCGGCGACACTTATGTAGTCGTATCAAAAAGTGAAGGCGTGGTATATAAACGTATCGGCAATAAATTCCGCGACAACAAAAAACTAAAGTTGGTATCAGACAATCCGGTATACGAGCCATACGAAATAAGCGGTGAAGATGTGCTGGAGATATGGAAAGCTAAAGGCTATATATCAACCGAGCTGCCTCGCCCAGCACCGGAACCTACCATGGAAAGCCTTACCGGTATGATGGCCGAAATGCAGCGTTCTATCTCTAAATTGCAGAAAGGCAACATTTAAGTTACATGGCTGCGGTTAAACTTTTTAGACCTACTTTTATTCTAAGCTTCTAAAAATAAAACAGCTATGAAAAAATTTTTGTTAATGTGCTGCCTGTTCTTAGGAATAGCAGCCGTAAGCCATGCCCAGGGTGGTGGCCGCAGATTTAATCCTGAAGACAGAGCAAAACAACTACAAAAGCAATTAAGCTTAACCGACGACCAGACTGCAAAAGTAACGGACATTTACAAAGCACAATTTGCTAAGATTGACAGCATACGTAATGCCGGCGGCGATATGCGTTCGGCAATGCGCCCGTTGATGGATTCAACTAATGTGCGTGTAAAAGCTGTGCTTACTAAAGAGCAGGCGGATGCCTACGACAAATGGCAAAAAGAAAGAATGGACCGTATGCGCAACGGCGGCGGCCGCAGAGATGGCGGCGGTCAGGGTGACAGCAACAAGTAAAAATTTAATTATCGGAAAGCGGCCTTGAGCCGCTTTTTTTATTTTAGCAGCTTCAACAATAATCTAAAAGGATTTGAAAGGTGCAGCAGAATATATTCAACAAAAGCTTGCCGAACGCCAGCAGGCCGGATCTTACCGCTTACTGAGAGTGGAAAATGATCTTATAGACTTCTGCTCTAACGATTATCTAGGCTTTGCACGGTCTGCAACAATGAAGCATTACATCGATGCCGAAATGGCTAACCATCCCGAAGCACATAACGGATCCGGTGGTTCCAGACTATTGGCAGGCAATTCATTATATACCGAAACGCTTGAGGCTGAAATTGCCGACTGGCACAAAAGCGAAGCTGCATTGCTTTATAACTCCGGCTACGATGCAAACCTCGGTCTTTTCTCTTCTCTTCCTCAACGGGGCGATACAATCATTTTAGATGAATTGGCGCATGCGTCCATCATAGATGGCGCGCGGCTCAGCAATGCAAACCGGTACTCCTTCAAGCATAACGATCTGGAAAGCCTTGAGCAAAAGCTAAGGGCAGCGAAAGGTAATATCTTTATAGGTATTGAATGTATCTACTCTATGGACGGCGACAGCCCTCCCATTACCCAGATACTCGACCTTGCCGATGAATACAATGCAGCAGTTATTGTAGATGAAGCACACGCTGTAGGCCTTTACAAATACGGATTGATTGCTCACTTAAATTTACAGCACCGGGTATTTGCGCGTGTAATTACCTTTGGTAAAGCTATGGGCTGCCATGGGGCTGCGGTTCTAAGCAGCAACACTCTGCGGGAATACCTCATTAATTTCTCGCGTTCCTTTATATATACCACAGCCGCCCCGCTCCATCAGCTCGCGGCCATTCGCAGTGCTTACAAAATGCTGCTTAGCGCAGATGACATCATTTCCGATCTACATGAGCGCATAGCGCTTTTTAAAGACTGTATTGATAAAAGAAATGTGTCGCTGATTCCGTCAGACAGCGCCATACAATGCATCATATTAGGAAGCAATGAACGGGCAAAGAACGCTTCAAAAATTATTGCAGAACACGGCATGGATGTACGGGCCATTATGAGCCCCACAGTTGCCGCTAGTGCAGAACGCTTGCGTATTTGCCTGCACACACACAATACCATCGGGGAGATTAGAAAATTAGCTTCGGTGATTAATAAACTTTGAAATGAACAAACCTCCAATATTTATAACCGGAATTGGTACCGGCATCGGCAAAACAGTTACTTCAGCCGTTGTGGTAGAAAAATTAAAAGCCGATTACTGGAAGCCCGTACAATCCGGCGATTTGCACGATAGCGATAGCCTTAAGGTACAGAGCCTGGTAAGCAATCCCATCACCGTCTTTTATCCGGAAACTTATAGGCTTACTGAGCCGTATTCGCCGCATAAGTCAGCAAAAATAGATGGTATCACGATAGACCCTAAAAAGTTTGTCATCCCTCAAACCACCAACCATCTGGTAATTGAAGGTGCAGGCGGCTTAATGGTACCGCTTAACGATGACTTTTTGATTGTGGACCTGATAAAACAGCTTGGAGCAGAAGTAATCCTGGTATCGCAAAACTACTTAGGAAGCATTAATCATACACTATTATCAGTCGAGGTATTACATAACAGAAATATTCCTATCAAAGGCATCATGTTCAATGGTATACGCGATGCTTCATCAGAAGAATATATCGCTACTTATACCGATTTAAAAGTGTTAGGATTTATACCTCAATTAGAAGAATTGTCGCCCGAGGTGATAAGCAGCGCTACACAATATGTGAGTTTGTAATCTACGTTTAATTGCATCCCTTCTGTCTGTAATAACTGTAAGAAACCATGTGTTTTAAGTTAGACGGGTAATTAAACCCAACTGCGCTTATTTGGTCTAACGGGAACCTTAATCACCGTCATTATGAAAAACCTTAACCTGTTGTTTTCCGCCTTTTTATATTTACTATGTGGTACGGCCCTTGGGCAGTCATCCGCACAGTTGCATCATGTATTAGCCGGAGTAAGCAGGTTTCACGAGCGCTATGCCCCGGAAAAGGTTTACTTACATACCGACAAATCTTTCTACTTTATGGGTGATACACTGTGGTTTAAGGCTTATGTGTTTGATGCCCTTAACGTATCAGCCGCCGCTAAGAGCCAGCGCTTGTACGTCGAATTGAATGATGACAGCTTAACTAACGTGAAGCGCATAGCGATACCCATCGCTTACGGGATTGGATGGGGGCAGATACCTCTTTCAGCCAAACAAATCCGTGAAGGCAACTACACGCTGCGGGCTTATACTAACTGGATGCAAAACCTGCAGGATGGCCGCTTTTTTAAGCAGCGCATCTACATTGGCCGTGCTTCGGAGGAAACATGGCATATAAGCTCAACCGGGAGTGTGGTTAAAGATGAAAAAGGCGAAGAAAAACTAAATATTCAACTGCAGATCGCAGATCTGAAACAGCAGCCAATAGCAGGAAGGCAAATACAGGTAAGCATACGCAATGCCGAACGTTCACTGGCACGCGTTAACGAGCTCACCTCTTCCACTGGCACCATTGATGTGTTGGTTGACTTGAAAGAAAAATGGCGCAGCCGCGATTTGCAGTTATCACTTACCGATCTTGAGAATAAAAACCGGCAAATACCTGTAAACGTGCCTTTATTATTTAACCGGCCTCAAGCCATCGACTTGCAATTCTTTCCTGAAGGTGGCAAATTGGTGACCGGCATTAGCGGTTTGGTTGCCTTTAAGGCGTTGAATGAAGATGGACGCGGTGTCCAGATCAGCGGAGCAGTGTATGACAGCAAGAATAACCAGGTGGCCCAGTTCTCCTCCCTTGACAAAGGCATGGGTGTCTTTACTATCCGACCATCGCCCGGTGAAAATTATACGGCCCGTATACAGAGTCCGCAAGGCAATAACATAATCTATAAACTACCGGATATACAAAATGATGGCACCGTGCTAAACATAGTGAATAAGGAAAGCATGGATAGCTTAATAGTTAAACCAAAGTTTTCTTCAAATGCGGCAACATTGGATTCTTATTTCCTTATCGGCGAGTCCAGGGGCTTTGTGTGCTATGCAGCCGTAGTACATCCGGAGGATAGCTTGATAAAGGTATCTAAAAATATTTTTCCCAGCGGAATCGCTCATTTTACGCTATTGAAGGATACAATTGCACTGAACGAGCGGTTAGTATTCATTAAGCATGACGACCAATTAAAGGTGAACATCGCTCCCGCTTCAACGCCGCAACCAACTGAGGATAGTATCACGCTTGATATTGATGTTAAGGATAGCAACGGTAACCCTGTTAAAGGCGCAGCTTTGTCAATGGCCGTTACTAATGACAGCCTTGTACATGCAGACACAGCGGGCAACAACAGCATCATTAGCTGGCTGCTGCTCCGCTCAGACCTTAGGGGATATATAGAAGAACCTTCCTGGTATTTTAGTCAGAAAAACCCAAACCGCTGGCAGGGGCTGGATAACCTGTTACTTACTCAGGGATGGGTTGGGCTTGACTGGAGCCGTGTGTTCAACCCCGCACCGCCCAGGTTTAACGCCGAACAAGGACTGGAAGTAACCGGGCGCGTGATTAGCGCATTTAAAAAACCTGTGAAGGGAGCCCGGGTTCTGCTTATTTCTCAAAAACCCGACTTTATTAGAGATATAATAACTAACGAAAATGGTCAATATCGTTTTAATAAATTACCCTTGCTGGATACGCCTTTCTTATTTGTTATGGCACACAAGGCAAACGGTAAAAACCTCAACACCGGGGAGCTAATTCTGGATAAATTTTCACCACCCAATATTCAAGAAGAATTTTTGCCCAGGCCATTGCCCTGGTACGCGACACAAGACACTACTATAAAAAAAGGCGCCAGTATCGTTATATTAAATGATAGTAAAGATCAACCTAAATTAAACGGTAAAATATTGAAGGAGGTAGTTATAAAAGGAAAAAAAATCATCCCTAACTCCAATAACCCCAACGGATCTGGCAACGCGGATATAGTGCTGAATGCAACCGATATAAAAGCGACTGGAGCTATAAGTTTATATGACTTATTGAGAACAACGTTGCCTGGGTTCAAAGTAATAATGAAGGATGGTTATCCGACAGTGATGATGGATAATTATTACCTTCTTCTTTTAAGGGATGGCAGAGGATTGCCCATGTATGATATACAAGGGCCTGTACCTGATTTACAATCGGTAATAGAAGCATTGAAAAATCAGATGGTAAGCTCCTATACCGGCGTAGAAATCATGTATAGTCGTAAGTATACAAGAGAAAGGCCAGCTCCTGTAGCGCAAAAGAAACCAAGCGAACTTTTCCAGGAAATGGCCAATGCGGCAGCATCCGGTCGCCGGGTAGTTGGTTATGATGAAGACAAATCCAATTACGAATATACATCATGGAGGTATTTTGAAGCACAAAAGCATGATTGGCCGGGATGTTTTATCGAAATTACCACCAAAAACAAAACAGGCTATTACGAGAACGGTAACAGCCGCCCAGACCATGTACTTTACCGTCCTGTTGGTGTCACTTATCCGAAACAATTCTATAATCCCAAATATCAAATCGATAAGGACGGCGCGGCACCGTTACCTCAGCCTACCATATTCTGGAAACCTGATATTGTAACTGATAATGAAGGGAAAGCAAGGGTATCTTTTCATCCATACCCCAAACCATGGAGCTATTCGGTTATCGTTCAGGGTGCAGACCTTATGGGTAATGTTGGAAGTGCTGTTGAACGGCTTCAATAGTTAGCATATATGATTAACGCTGTAAAGCACATTGCTCTGTCAAGCGTCAATTATACTTAAGTATTCCCCCCAAGTTCTCTGATATCGAAAAATTTATTACGTCTTGTACATCAATAAAATGATAATAAGAGCATAAATCAATGTTTAAACTTACATACGCTCCGGAACGGAGATACCTAACAGCCCCATTGCTTGGCTGATCAGATTTGCCGCTGCCGTGGAAAGTTGCAGCCTGAACTTCTTCACATCCCCGCTATCTACGCTTAAAATAGATAACTCGTGATAGAACTTGTTGTAGGTTTTAGCCAGCTCGTAAACATAGTTAGCTACAACAGCCGGACTGTAATTACTCGCTGCTTCCTGAACAATGTCCGGATACTGGCCAAGCAGTATAATAAGGTCGCGCTCCTCGTTAGCAAGGGTATTGATGCCCGCCTGACCATTTAAAGCTACTTCTGCCCTGCCCAACACTGATTTAATACGGGCATGGGTGTATTGAATAAATGGCCCGGTATGCCCCTGAAAATCCACCGACTCATTGGGGTCAAACAGCAAGCGTTTCTTAGGGTCAACCTTTAACAGGAAATATTTTAATGCGCCCATACCTATCGTGTGATACAGCGCCACCTTTTCTTCTTCGCCAAAACTTTCTACCTTACCCAGAGCTTCGGTTTGTTCTTTGGCGGTAACTTCCATTTCTTGCATCAGGTCATCGGCATCGACAACGGTACCTTCGCGCGATTTCATTTTTCCCGACGGCAGGTCAACCATGCCATAAGACAGGTGGAACAAGCTATTGGTATCTGCCTTGCCCAGCTTTTGCAGTATGAGAAACAACACCTTAAAATGGTAATCCTGCTCGTTACCTACCACGTAAATAGACTTATCCATGCCGAAGTCTTTGTACTTAAGTAGCGCAGTACCAATATCCTGAGTAATATAAACCGAAGTACCATCCGCACGAAGTACCAGTTTTTGATCGAGGCCATCTTCGGTCAGGTCTATCCAGACAGAACCATCCTCTTTACGGAAGAACACGCCTTTTTCCAACCCTTCTTCTATAATATCCTTACCAAGCAAATAGGTGTCAGACTCATAATAAAATTTATCAAAAGCAACACCCAGGCGTTTGTAAGTTTCCTCGAAACCGGCATATACCCATCCGTTCATGGTTTTCCATAAGCTGATGGTTTCCTCGTCGCCAGCCTCCCATTTTTGCAGCATTAGTTGCGCTTCCTTAATCAGCGGCGCATTTTTTTTAGCCTCGTCTTCTGTTTGGCCTTCCGCTTTAAGGGCCTCTATCTCCTTCTTGTATTCCTTATCAAAAATCACATAATACTTCCCCACCAGGTGGTCGCCTTTAAGGCCTGATGATTCCGGGGTTTCGCCCTCACCCCATTTTTGCCAGGCCAGCATGCTTTTGCAAATGTGTATACCGCGATCGTTCACCAGGTTCGCTTTTACCACATCGTAACCTGCAGCCTCCAATATTTGCGCTACCGAATAGCCTAAAAGGTTGTTACGGATGTGCCCTAAATGCAGCGGTTTATTAGTGTTAGGCGATGAATACTCTACCATCACCTTTTGCCCGTTGTATTGCGGCGCCCCAAAGCCTTCGCTTAAAATTTCATTGTTGAACTTGTTGAGCCAATAGCTATCAGCAATGCTGATGTTTAAAAAACCTTTAATAACGTTGAATGCCGATACCTCAGGTGTATTAGCTTGCAGGTATTCGCCAATTTCGATACCTGTTTGCTCCGGCGACTTACGTGAAAAACGGGTAAATGGAAAAGTGACAATGGTTACCTGACCCTCAAATTCCTTACGCGTTTCCTGCAGGTTCACTGCATCGGCAGTTATATCAGTGTTATAAAGTTCTTTAACGGCCTTCACGGCTGCTTCAGCAATAAAATTCATGGCGCAAAATTAACCAAATTGGCGGGAGTTGAAGCTTAAATTATTACTTGGCTTGCACGAATACATACACACCCCTAACCCTCTCACAGAGGGGAACTAAGCCCGGCAATAATAAAAAATCCAAATAGCAAATTATCATCCCCCTCTATGAGAGGAGTTAGGGGTGTCTTCAACAAAGTGCTATACATACATATTCTCATAATTTCTCTATAGATTTGTTACGATACACGCTTTATGATACTTCAAGATAAAGACTTTAAGGTTGACGTTACCTCAGAGATTGGCCGTCTAAGGGCCGTTTTAGTTCATAGTCCGGATAGCGGATTGGGTAAGGTTGTGCCATCAAAAGCGCAGGACTGGCTTTTTGAGGATATTGTGCACCTGGATACGCTGCGTAAAAAAGAATACGACTACTACATAAAACTGCTGCTCTATTTTTTAGATCCGCAAAAAATAAAAGGCCGTTTGGCTGAACTGGATAATGACCGTTCATTCTTTAAACCCGACAACGAACGATTCTATGCATCTACTAAAGTGGTGGAACTGCAAACATTATTGAGCGATATCTTAGAGGAAACTGATATCCGTAAGAAACTGGTGGCAGCGGTATGTGCTATTGAAGGCTGTAACTACCGCATGCAAATGCAGTTGATAGATACCCATCCGGTTGCATTGGCCAAGATATTTATCTCTGGTGCCCTGAATGATGATGAGATGATCTTTGCTCCTATTCCCAATCTCATTTTCTCGCGTGATATCGGCATCGCTATCAACAACTACATATTACTAAACAAACCGGCGAAAAAGGCACGCTTCCGCGAAACGCTGCTGATGAGGTACATCTTTTTTAATCACCCGCTGTTCGCATCTTTCCGTAACAACATATTGGAAATACCCGAAACGGTGCACCACTTTTTACGCCCCGGTGAGGATAACGAGCAAAAAACCACCCTTGAAGGTGGCGACGTAATGATGGTAAGCCCTGATCACCTGATTATCGGTTGCAGCGAGCGCACATCAACCAGCGGCGCTGACGAAGCCATAAAACTGCTGTTTGCAAACAATGTGGTGAAGAAGGTAACTGTTGTAAAAATACCTAATAAGCGCGACTACATGCATATTGATACCGTATTTACCCAGGTACGGCGCGATATGTGGGTGGTGCTGCATTCGCTGGCGGTTGAAGAAAAAGCACCTAAGGAAGAAGGCCCTGCAGCCTGGTTTGCAGATAAAAAGTCTAAAGAAAAAACGGAGATTGTGCAGTTTCGCCAAGGTAAAAAGCCTAAAACCTTCGATAACATTGAGGAACTTTTGGCTGACATCAGCCGCAAAGATTTAGGTCATGATGGTGAAGTCAAATTCATTTACTCAGGCAATAATACTTTTCCATTCGACGCACGTGAACAGTGGACGGATTCTTGCAACCTGTTAGCGGTGAAGGAAGGGGTCGTGTTAGGCTATGACCGTAACGACAAGACGGTTGAAGCTTTCAAAAACAACGGCTTCCAAATTGTACACGTAGCCGATCTATTACAAAAATTCGAGACTGATGAACTAAATCCTGACGATGTGACTGATACACTGGTGCTCATTCCCTCGGCAGAACTATCCCGTGCACGCGGCGGTTTTCACTGTATGAGCATGCCCCTGCAAAGAGATGGGGTTGGTCAATAGGCATTGGTGATTGGTCATTCGTCATTTAAAAAATTATAAATCTGGCTCATGATCAAACACACATTCTGCACTTTTAATAATTCTGTAAATTCTGGTTCAAGACACATGCAAGCAACTTCCCATATACTTATGATACGCCCGGTGGCGTTCGGCTTCAACGAACAAACAGCGGGCAGCAACGCTTTTCAAAAGCAATATGAAGGCGCCAGCGATGTGCAGCAACAAGCCCTTGAGGAGTTTGATGCCTTTGTAGCGCTTTTACGTGACAATGGCGTGCATGTTACTGTGGTAGACGATACCGTGCGACCCCACACGCCGGATTCTATTTTCCCTAACAACTGGGTTTCTTTCCATGAAGATGGCGAGGTGTTCTTATACCCGATGCAGGCAGAGAACCGTCGTTTGGAACGTCGTGAAGATGTGTTGCGCGATTTGCAGAAAGAATTTACTATAACCCATATCAATGATCTGAGTCGCTTTGAGCAAGAAGGCAGATACCTTGAAGGTACCGGCAGTATGGTGCTGGACAGGGAAAACAAGGTGGCTTATGCCTGCCTGTCACCCCGTACAGATGCCGACGTACTACAATTATTTTGTGAGCAAGCCGGATACAGGGCTGTGCTGTTTGATGCAGTTGATGCCGACGGAAAAGCCATTTACCATACCAACGTGTTAATGGCCTTGGCAACTAAGTATGCCGTGATTTGCCTGGAAAGTATTGCTGATGACGAACAACTGGAACAGGTGATTGATTCACTGGAATCAACCGGGAAAGAAATTGTGGCCATCAGCTTTGAGCAGATGACCCAGTTTGCCGGCAACATGCTGGAGGTTACAAACGAAGCCGGCGAAAGCCTGATAGCAATGTCAAAAGCCGCATGGGAATCGTTAGATGAAGAACAAAAAGAAGTGATATCGGGCTACAGCAAACCCGTGGTGGCTGATATACATACCATCGAAACCATTGGCGGCGGCAGTGCCCGTTGTATGCTGGCAGAAATACATTTACCACTTTCGCAGAACTAAAATCAGGCTAAACTTTTTTGCATTCGTAATGAAACAATGCTAAAAAAATGATGTTGTTTGGTTATATAATATATAAACTACCTTTTAACATCATGAACAGCCTGCCTTTAGGAATCTATCTTGAAGATGAGAAAAGATTCGAGTTTGATTTTGTGAAACATTTATTAAAGATCAGTTTTTTTAAGGATGCAAAGGTTTCGAGCACTATCGTGTCTCCGTTCCGCATTGTCCGTAATGATGATGGCTTAAGTCTGTTGATACACAATTACGACCGCTCCGGCGAGCGCCGTATGCGTGTTGAATCAATCGGCCACGATGAGTTGGTTATCAATCACGATAATGCCACCTATAAATTAAGAAAATTGGCTTAACAGCCATTAGCATTAACAATAAGTGTCAAAAGGGGCGGCTTCCGCCCCTTTTTTTATGTTTTTATTTGGCCGATAAATTGGTTATTTTGCTCGTATGCAATCATTCGAGATAGATAAAAAAGACCTGCAGCGCATTAAAGCTGCCCTTGAAACGGATGATGCTCAGTTAGAACAAGTTCTGAACGAGTACCACCCGTCGGAGATTGCATTGCTTTTTGAAAAGCTTACGCCGGAAGCTCGAGAAAAAATTATTTCAGTATTGCCGTCCGCATTTGCCTCGGAGGTAATCACCGAGATGAACGAGGAGCACCACCCGGAAGAGATCCTGATTAACCTGGACCCGGAGAAGCGCTCCGAGATTGTTGAGGAGCTGGACTACGACGTAGCTACCGACATTATATCTCAACTTGACGAAGAGGAACAACATGAGATATTAAAGGATATTGACGAGGAGGATGCCTCAAACATCCGTACGCTGCTCACCTATGCCGAAGATACCGCCGGTGGTATCATGAACACGGATGTGACCCGTGTCAACATCAATCTTGATAAGAAAGCGGCGCTTGATGAGATTATCCGGCAATCAGAAGACAAGGAAGAATTCTATACCATCTTTGCCGTTAACGATGACGACACCGTGGCGGGCATAATATCCATTAAAAACCTGATTAAAGCTCCGGCCAGCGTAAGCATGAGAGACCTGGTGGTAACAGATTTTATTTACGTTCAGGCCGATGTGGACCAGGAAGAAGTTGCCCGATTGATATCTCAATACAATCTTAACAGCATTCCGGTGGTTGATGAGCAAATGAAGCTGCTGGGCCGCATCACCGTTGATGACATCATAGATGTAATGCAGCAGGAAAACACTGAGGACATCTTGAAAATCTCCGGTGTATCTGAAGACGAAGAGCTGAGTGGTGGCTGGCAGGATGCTGTGAAAAGCCGTTTGCCCTGGCTCATCATCAACCTGGGCACTGCGTTCCTGGCCGCCTCTATCATTCGCAGTTTTGACGATACGGTCAAAGCGCTTTCCGTAATGTCGGCTTATATGGTTATAATAGCCGGTATGGGCGGTAATGCCGCCACACAGGCATTGGCTGTTACCGTGAGGCGTATCTCCCTGAATGACCTGACCGACAGGCAGGCTTATAACACAGTGTTAAAAGAGTTTTTGGTAGGGATGATCAACGGGGCCTGCAACGGCATCATCGTGCTGATAGTTGCCTTACTTTATGATAAAAACCCAATGCTTGGGCTGGTACTTTTCCTGTCTATGACCGGGAATTTGCTGGTAGCCGGCATTACAGGTGCTACTATTCCGCTGGTTTTAAAGCGACTAAAGATTGACCCGGCAGTAGCATCATCCATCATAATCACCACGTTTACAGACTGTTTTGGATTTTTATTGCCGCTTTGGCTTGCTTCGCGGCTTTTATTATAAATTTGGACCATCAAAATACATTGAGAGATGACAGAGGTAAGACACGACTGGACGCACGAAGAAATAGCAGAGATCTACCACGCTCCGCTACTCGACCTGGTGTACCGCGCGGCCACCATTCACCGCGAAAATAAAGATTACTCAGAAGTACAAATCAGTTCGCTGATATCTATAAAAACAGGCGGTTGCCCTGAGGACTGCGCGTATTGCCCGCAAGCGGCGCGTTATAGCACCGGTGTTGACGTGCATGCCCTGATGCCTTTGCACGAAGTAATTATGGCGGCTCAACGCGCAAAAGACGGGGGTGCATCCCGCTTATGTATGGGTGCCGCGTGGCGCGAAGTGCGTGATAACCGCGACTTTGACAAAGTGTTGGAAATGGTAAAAGCAGTAAACTCCATGGATATGGAAGTGTGCTGCACACTGGGTATGCTTACCGAGCACCAGGCACAGCGTCTTGCTGATGCAGGCTTGTATGCTTACAACCATAACCTGGATACCAGCGAGGACGATTACAAACGCATTATTACTACCCGTACTTACGACGACCGCTTAAAGACTATTGAGAACGCCCGCAAAGCGAAACTAACAGTGTGCAGCGGCGGCATTATTGGTTTGGGCGAGACAGAGGAAGACCGCATATCCATGCTGAAAACACTATCCAACCTGCCAAAGCACCCGGAATCAGTGCCTATTAACGCCCTGGTACCGGTAAAAGGTACTCCCCTCGCCGATCAACCCCGTGTAGCTATATGGGACATGGTGCGCATGATTGCTACTGCTCGCATTATTATGCCTAAAACGGTGGTACGCCTTTCGGCAGGCCGTACAGAAATGAGCACATTAGAACAAGCATTCTGCTTTATGGCAGGCGCCAATTCTATTTTTGCAGGCGACAAACTCCTTACTACGCCAAACCCAGCCTTCTCTGATGATATGGCCATGTTTGAGCTGTTGGGCCTCAAACCGCGTGAAGCCTTTAAAAACGGCAGGCCGAACGAGCCAAAAGAGCTCAGGGAGATGAGCATCAACGAAGTGATAGGTTAATAACCTTTATACATTATCAAAGCCATCCTTTAAGGGTGGCTTTTTTGCTTTTACAGTATATAAATAATCAGCTTCGCGGGTGGTATTGAATGATGGTACTTTTTAGATACTCCCTGTCCAGGTGGGTATAAATTTCGGTAGTGGTAATGCTTTCATGCCCCAGCATCTCCTGCACGGCGCGCAGGTCGGCACCACCTTCTACCAAATGAGTAGCAAACGAGTGGCGAAAGGTGTGCGGACTAATAATCTTTCTGATGCCGACTTCTGCCGCTAAACTTTTTATCAGCATAAAAACATACACACGGCTCAGTCTGCTGCCCCTGCGGTTCAGGAAAACAATATCTTCTTCGCCCGGCTTAACTTTCCAGTGCGCACGCACCTCTCCTATCCAAATACGCAACGCTTTTATAGCCGCCTCGCCCATGGGCACCAGCCGCTCCTTACTGCCCTTGCCCGTCACTTTTACAAACTCAATATCCAGGTAAAGATTGGATAGTTTGAGTTCCGTCAGTTCAGACACCCGTAGTCCGCTGCCATAAAGCATTTCAAGCATGGCTTTATTGCGTGGGCCTTCCGGCTTTGACAGGTCTATGGCAGCTATCATTCTGTTGATCTCCTCGTAACTCAATGTATCAGGTAGCTTGCGCTGAGTTTTGGGCGCTTCAAGCAGTTCCGACGGGTCATTTGTTATGCGGTTATCTAATAAAAGATATTTAAAAAAAGCTTTAACCCCAGAGATGATACGTGCTTGGGATGCTGGAATCATACCCAATTCCACCACCCACGTCACGAAATCGCGCAGGTGCGCCAGGGTTATATTCGCAGGTAAAATCGCCCCGTCTGACCGTTGTGCAAACTGCGCCAGCTTGTCTACATCACGCAAATAGGCTTCAACCGAGTTGGCGGACAGCGACCTCTCGAGCCTTAAATATGCCTGAAAACCTTTTATTGCCTGCTGCCAGTTCAACCGAATTTTACTTTTATTAATTTATAACTAAGTTTGGGCATCATGAATATACAAATAATCAACGGCCCTAATCTTAACCTGCTTGGCGTTCGTGAAAAGTCAATTTACGGCGATGCCAGTTTTGAGACTTACCTCGAACAGCTGCGTGCCCGTTATCCGGACATCACCATCAGCTACTTCCAAAGCAACGTTGAGGGCGAAATTATTAATAAATTACATGAAATTGGTTTCAGCTTTGACGGCATTGTATTAAACGCCGGTGCTTACACGCATACTTCTATTGCCATTGCCGACGCCATTGCCGCCATTAACACACCCGTTATTGAGGTGCACATATCCAACGTGCATAAGCGCGAAGCATTCAGGCACCACTCTGCTATTGCAGCAAATTGTAAAGGTGTTATAGCCGGCTTTGGTCTGGACTCTTACCGCTTAGGAATTGAGGCGTTAATAGCTTAAAGGTCGAAGGTGAATGGTGAATGGATTAGGCCTTCATCTTATCCAAACTGTAGCTATTAACTTCTTGCTGTCATTTCGAACGAGGAACGAGGAGAAATCTCTATGGTAATATAAAGACAAACCTCTATAGTAGTACCAAAATACCAGATGTCTCCTTTCGTCGACATAACATGTATTTAAACCCCTCTTAATTTAGCTTTTTCCCGCTACCTCTCTTACAAAAAGCAATCATCAGACAGATCAGTAAAATGACGTTTCTTCCCTACAAAAAATGCCGACACTATACTACCCTTATACATACCTTTCAGAGCGGTTTTGCGGGGAACTGCACCACCTGTCTTGGGGCGCTTTTTAAACAGGTTACGCACAAAATTCTGATGCGCCCGGCTCACGGCCCAGGCGTCTTTACGTTTACCTTCGCTTAAAAAGCGCAGCAATGCTATTAAATCAAGCCAGAAACGGGCGCTGATTACCATAGAAGCGCGCATAAACGACATGTTATTTTGCAGCAGCAGCAGGTTGTTTCGGAAATTCAGGTAAGTCTTGAAAGGGTTTTCAGTATTAAGCGTACCTCCACCTACATGATAAACGGTAGACTCTGCACAATACATCACTTTGTAACCCATATTTTTTAGTCGCCAGCATAAGTCTATCTCCTCCATATGGGCAAAAAAGCGCTCATCGAATCCACCGGACTGCTGCCAGTATTTCTTTTTGATGAACATAGCCGCACCCGAAGCCCAAAAAACTTCGCGCGAGTCGTTGTACTGTCCCTTATCTTCTTCTATCTCGTAAAATATGCGCCCGCGGCAAAACGGATAGCCAAAACTGTCTATATATCCGCCCGCTGCACCGGCATGCTCAAATTTTGTCTTCTCTGAAAAGGCCAGAATTTTAGGCGAAGCTGCTGCAATGTGGTCATCACTCTCCATCATGCTGATGACGGGCTCTATCCAACCCGGCTGTACTTCAATGTCAGAGTTGAGTAGTACGAAATAATCAGCCTCCACCTGCTCCAACACACGGTTATAGCCACCAGTGAAGCCGTAATTGGTATCATTCTTTATTATTTTTATTTCAGGATGTTTCGCGGCCACCCACTCTACCGATGTATCTGTAGAACCGTTGTCGCCCAATACTATTTCCAGATTAGGCCATGTAGTAGCCAGCACGGAAGGTAAAAATTGCTGGAGGTGCTTAAGGCCGTTCCAGTTAAGTATCACTACGGCCACTTTAGGTGTAAAATTCATTAATGTTTATCCTCCGGCTTAAACTTCCACCGCCTGTGCGACCACAGCCAGTATTGCGGCTTCCGCTTAATCATCTGCTCTAAATATTTTACGTGTGTATCAGTAATCTCGTATTCGGCGTTTTGTTTGGGCTCCTCCACCAGCGGTACAAAAGTGTACTGGTAGTAACCACGCTTTATGCGTTCAACATCACAAAAAACCACAACGGCATTCGTCATTTTGGCCAGCTTTTCTATACCCAAAAAAACAGCAGTAGGCTGATTTAAAAAAGTGGTAAAATAGTGTGTTTCATGCATCACCGGTGTTTGGTCGGCCACAAGCACCGTCATGCTTAATTGCCCTTTCAATTCAACCAGCTTTCTTAAGGTACCTTTCATAGCCACCAAAGTAGCGCCAAATCGCGAACGTACACGCGTAAAAAATCGGTCAAAAATCTCGTTAGTTAAGGGCTTATATACTATAACCCGATGATGTTTTGTAGTTAAACTAAAGCGCAAAGCTGCCATTTCCCAGTTGCAATAATGGCCTACCGCTCCAATAATACTCCTGCCCTTGTTAAAATAATCGTCAATCAGCTCCGCATTAACAGGCCGAATCCTTTTGTAAATTTCCCTTTCGGAAATACTGATACCTTTGACGGTTTCTACTATAAGATCGGCAAAGTATTTAAAAAAATCCCGTTCAATTTTCTGCCGTTCGATAACACTCTTTTCCGGAAATGCATTTGCAAGATTTTGCTGCACTACCTTACGCCTGTAGCCTGTTATGTAGTAAATTATCACAAACAGCACATCGGCCAAAACATACAAAAACCAAAAAGGCAAAAGCGATACAAGGTACAAAAATCCCATACCTATATATGCCAGCCCTTTTTTTATCATTTATTTCTGCGAAATTTGAAACCACAAACATAAAATATATGATTGATAAAGGCGCTGTATTCCCCCTGTTTTATCTGCCACCGGTATCGTATTTCACATTTTTTAACCAATACAAGCCCGATGTATGGATAGAACGTGAGGAACACTTCCCTAAGCAAACCTACCGGAACCGAGCACATATTTACTCGCCCGACGGTATGTTGAGCTTGGTGGTACCTGTAATAAAGGGCGCTAAAAATCACACTAAAGTGAAGGATGTACGCATCAGTTATGATTTTCGCTGGCAGCGCCTGCACTGGATGAGCCTGCAGGGATGTTACCGCCGTTCTGCCTACTTTGAATATTATGAAGATGACTTTGCCCCTTTTTACGAAAAGCAATACGAATTTCTGTATGACTACAACCTCGGGCTTACAGAGCTTATCTTAAAATCATTAAAGATTAAAGCTCCATTGCAATTTACGCAGGATTTTGAGCATGAATACGGCGGCAACGTAGCTGATTTCAGGAGGAGCATCCATCCTAAAAAAGAAAGCGGCAGCACACCTAAACCCTACTTCCAGGTTTTTGAAGAGCGACAGGGGTTTAAACCCGACTTAAGTATTGTGGACCTGCTATTTAACCAAGGGCCCCAAGCTGTATTATATTTATAGTAGTATTAAATATATTTTCTTAAAGCAGACAGCGTTTGCTGCCGGTAACTGCCGCCAAACAAATTCACATGCGCCAGCAGCGGATACAAATTCCAAAGTGGCAGGCGTTGCTGCCATCCATGAGTTAAGGGAAACGCCTCGTTGTAAGCGTCATAAAAATCAGTGCTGAAACCACCGAAAAGCGTAGTCATAGCTATATCAAACTCGCGGTGACCGTAGCTAACTGCCGGATCAATCAGATACGGTTTTCCATTCTCACCAGTGAGGTAATTGCCTCCCCATAAATCGCCATGAATAAGTGCGGGTCTTTCCTCCTCAAATAGTTCCGAAAGTTTATTATAAAGCTTTTCAAAGTCATTTGTGTCAGAAATGCTTAGTTGACCGCCATCAACAGCCATATTTACCATTGGCTGCAGGCGCTCTTTCACAAAAAAGTCGGCCCAGCATGTATGGTGCTTATTGCTTTGATGCAGCGAGCCCATGTAATTATACGCATCCAAGCCAAAAGTAGTAGCTGTGTGACTATGCATGGCAGCAAGGTGAGTACCTAATTTTACCTGCGAATTCCGGTCACCTCGCACACCTTGAATCCATTCCAACAGTAAAAAGCTGTAACGACCCGCTTCTCCGTGCAGCAATACTTCTGGTACGGCAATGGTTTGAGTGCCTTTTATTAGCGCCAACCCTTCCGCTTCGGCAGCGAACATTCCGGGGAACTTACTGGCATCGTTCAATTTCAAAAAAAATTTGCCTGAAGCGGTCTGTATGCAATATGCGTCGTTAATATCACCGCCGGAAACGGTAGTAGAGTTAGTTACAGTTTTACCTAGGTAACTTTGTAAAGCATCTATTGTTGCCTTTTCAATCATAGGGGACTAAAATCTCGTCAGGCTTTGCATTTTCAGCATTGAATACCGCATCACAATTATCGCACGGAAATGTTCGCTTTATCGGCTCTCCTTTACTATGATCAATTTCTACGTAAGTGTTTGTATTTCCATCCGTAACCGACTCCGCAACCAGTTTGCTATCCTGATACCTGGTATGGTTTATCAATCTCTTGCCAGCGTCGAAGAAAGTTCTGCTGGTTAATGTACCATGGCGATCATACGTAGCACTTTCGTAAACTGCACCATTTTTACGATAAACATACTTATACATCACCGGTTCTTTCCAAAATTCCGTTATTTTTAAATTCGCTATCTTAACCTTTAGAGCACTATCTATTTTTTGCCTGTTATTAATTTTATTATCGCGGCGCATAATATCAGGGTTAAAAGCGATAAACCTCTTCAATTCGGCAGTATCATAATAAACAACTTTTTGAGTGATGTAACCGTGCTTATATCGGATATTACTTGCCAAAGACCCACTTTGATAATACACCCTTTGGAAGCTTTTACGCTTTCCTTCATTAAAATCCTCTTTTAAATAAACGCTCCCGTTTGGGTAATATATAGTGCGTAATCCATCAAGCTTTCCATTTTTGAAATGCTGCACTATTTCTGTGTTACCCTCCGGGTATTTGATAACATCGCGTTGCGGAACTATTTGTTCAGGGTTATATATACGCCTCAGTTTATCTAATCTTTTAAATCCGGTTGCCCAGTCTCTTTCACCGGTCCTACCCTTGTAAAATACGGTATAGCTACAACTTTCGGTTAAAGTTTTACCCTCTTTTTCTGAGCCAAAAATTAACCATTGGTCGCCTACATTTACCCCAAGCCTGCAGTTACTACGATAAGCGGTGTCAAATATCAACGAAGTTGCGTCTCCCTTAAATTGCTCAACTGTAGTAACGTTTATATTGCCTGTCGACCGGGATCCGCCCCAGCCAGGATGCACGGCCGGCAACGCGGTTATTTTAACCAGCGCAATATAGTCATAGGCAGAAAGATCATCTTTAGTTTGAAAATTCTCAATAACGACACAGCTACACGGAAACGTTTTTTGAGCGCACAAAATAAAGAGTAAAAGCAGTATCTTCTTCATGGCAGATTTAGGGTTTAGTACAGGTATATCAATATTATCCAATTAAATTAACACATGCAATTTTATCGCGGCAAAAAGTTATTTTTGCGGTTGAATGAAGCATATTCGTAACTTTTGCATTATTGCACATATTGACCACGGTAAGAGTACACTTGCCGACAGGTTGCTTGAATACACTAACACTATTACCCAGCGCGAAAGTCAGGCCCAATTGCTTGATGATATGGACCTGGAACGCGAACGTGGCATTACCATAAAAAGCCACGCCATACAGATGGATTACGTGCTGGATGGACAGAAATATGTACTGAACCTGATTGATACCCCGGGTCACGTTGACTTTTCATACGAGGTGTCGCGCTCCATTGCTGCCTGCGAGGGTGCACTGCTTATTGTAGATGCTGCGCAGGGCATACAAGCACAAACTATATCCAACTTGTACCTGGCTTTAGAGAACGATTTGGAAATTATTCCTATCCTTAACAAGATGGACCTACCGGGCGCTATGCCGGAGGAGGTGAAAGACCAGATTGTTGACCTGATAGGCTGCAAACGCGAGGAAATTATTCCGGCATCCGGCAAAACCGGTATGGGTGTGCATGACATATTGCGTGCTATTGTAGAGCGTGTGCCCGCTCCCGTTGGCGACCCAGAAGCACCACTGCAGGCGCTGATATTTGATTCCGTATTTAACTCATTCCGCGGTATCATCGCCTACTTTAAAGTAGTAAATGGTGAGATCCGCAAAAATGATAAAGTGAAATTTGTAGCTACCGAAAAGCAATATCTTGCTGATGAGGTAGGGACGCTAAAGCTCCGTCCGCTGGAGAAAGACGTAATTAAAACCGGAGACGTAGGCTATATTATCTCCGGTATTAAGGAAGCGCGCGAGGTAAAAGTGGGTGATACTATTACTCGTGTTGACCGCCCTTGCGCCGAAGGTATTCAAGGTTTTGAAGAAGTGAAGCCGATGGTATTTGCCGGTATTTACCCGGTTGATACAGAGGATTACGAAGAGCTTCGCGAATCAATGGCTAAACTGCAATTAAACGATGCTTCGCTGGTGTTTGAGCCGGAGTCATCTGCAGCTTTAGGTTTTGGTTTCCGTTGCGGTTTCCTGGGCATGCTGCACATGGAGATTATCCAGGAGCGTTTAGAGCGTGAGTTTAACATGACGGTAATCACTACCGTGCCCAACGTGTCGTACCTGGCATATACTACCAAAGGCGATGAGGTGATTGTAAATAACCCATCTGACCTGCCAGATCCAAGCAAGATAGACCGTGTGGAGGAGCCATATATAAAAGCTACCATCATTACCAAATCTGAGTTTGTAGGCCCGGTTATGTCGCTGTGTATTCAGAAACGTGGTATGATCATGAATCAGTCATACCTGACTGCCGATCGCGTTGAGCTGGTTTTCGAAATGCCAATGGGTGAGATTGTATTCGACTTTTACGACAAGCTCAAAACCATATCTAAAGGTTATGCATCGTTCGACTATCATCAGATAGGCTACCGTGCCAGTGACCTGGTAAGATTAGATATACGTCTCAACGGCGAGCCTGTGGATGCCCTGTCATCATTGATACACCGCAGCAACTCTTACGATTTTGGAAAAAAGATTTGCGAAAAGCTGAAAGAACTGTTGCCTCGTCAGCAATTTGAGATTGCTATACAGGCATCAATCGGTGCTAAAATCATTGCCCGTGAAACGGTGAAGGCTATGCGTAAAGACGTTACAGCTAAGTGTTACGGTGGTGACATCTCGCGTAAGCGTAAACTGTTAGAGAAACAGAAACAAGGTAAGAAACGCATGCGCCAGGTAGGTAACGTGGAGATACCACAATCGGCGTTTATGGCAGTGTTGAAATTGGACTAAATTCAAATGTCAGATATGGGGTTTGAGATGTGAGAGCTTAAATTTCAATCACAGTTTAATGCCGGTTGCATGAGATACCTTCAATTAAGTTTTTTAACCCCAATGGGTATAGAGAAATTTATTGATTTAGGAGATTTCACTTATGGGGAATGGATTGTTTATGAAAACGGGGAGCCCAGATATCATGTTAACTGCAATGCTAATAATGGAGCTGATTTGTTGATCAAAAATTTGTTAAGCTCAGGCAATAGGTCTATAGATGACATTGTTAAAGAAATTGGCAGGGCAGAAAAAAGGACATTGTCCTTACGGGCAAGACCGATGATAGAAATTATAGCGAAGCAGGATTGGGTGGATTTAAACCTCCCTCCTCTGCCCCTTAGCTGGCTTAATAAAATGAATTAACACAAACATTATATGACAACCTAAACCTGAAACACGCGCTTTTATTATTTACATGCTTGTTTGCATTCGCCTCAACAAAAGCACAAACAAAACACATAAGTAATCCTGAAGAAGTCAGAGCTTTTTCCAAAAAAGTATCACTTATTTTGAAAGAGGATAAAATATCTGAATTTTTCAAGGAATTTAAACAATATTGGCCGATGCCTGAAAATGAACTTGCCGTTCTTGAGCAGCAAACCGCACAGGGCTTTAACATGCTCAAACCCAGATTTGGAAATGTTGAAGACGTTGTTAAAGTTAAGGACGAGATGGTAAAAGACTTTGGCATAAGAGAAACTTACTATATTAAATATCAAAATTCCGTTATAAGACTTATATACACTTACTATAAGAGTAACGGCGGATGGATTATTAACGGATTCACTTGGGACAGTAAATTTTCCGAAGAATTTAAATAACTAACAAAAGCACTACTTCAAATAAATTAACTATGTATCAGCTACTTGACGGGAAATACGTATCAGAAAAACTGAAGGTGGAAATAGCCGAACAAGCGGCTGAGATATTGGCACGTACCGGCCGTAAGCCACATTTGGTAGCGGTACTTGTGGGGCATGATGGCGGCAGCGAAACCTACGTAGCCAGCAAGATGAAGAATTGCGAAAAGGTAGGTTTTAAATCGACGTTGGTGCGCTATGAGGATGATGTTACAGAAGAGGAACTGCTTGCAAAAGTAGCCGAGTTGAACGCCGATAAGGATATTGACGGTATTATTGTTCAGCTGCCGTTGCCTAAACATATTGACCCGGAGAAGGTGACCGAAAGGATTGACCACCGCAAGGATGTGGACGGCTTTCACCCTGTAAACCTGGGCCGTATGCAGCGCAACCTCCCTTCTTTTATTCCGGCTACACCCTTTGGCATTACATTGATGCTGAAAGAATATGGCATAGAAACAGCGGGCAAGCATTGCGTAGTTGTTGGCCGCAGTAACATTGTGGGGTCGCCCATGAGTATATTGATGGCGCGCAACACACAGCCCGGCAACTGTACCGTAACTATTTGCCATAGTCGTACACCTGATATCAAAAAATTCACACTCGATGCGGATATATTGATTGTTGCTATTGGCAAGAAGAACTTTATTACCGCAGATATGGTAAAAGACGGTGCGGTGATAGTTGACGTAGGCATGAACCGCGAGACGTCTGCCACCACAAAATCTGGTTACAAATTGTATGGTGATGTAGATTTTGAAAATGTTGCACCAAAAGCTTCGTGGATAACTCCTGTACCAGGCGGCGTTGGCTTAATGACGATAGTTGGATTACTTAGAAATACGCTGGCATCAGCCAACAAAGAAGTATACCAATAAGGAAGCATGCTGTACTTTAAAGCATTATAAAAGAAAATGCCCCGAATTGTCCGGGGCATTTTCTTTTATACAACAGTAATTATTACTTTAATGCTTCCTGCTCGCGCAGTGCCTGTATGTTATTACTGTCGCTGTAATCAGCTGTCATACCAGCAAAATCTTCCAAAATACTTGCGATGGCGTCAAGATTATCAGCTACACGTTGGTGCATGTCCGGCAATTCTTTTTCGAGGCGTTTATCACCAAGATCGATATTGTCCACCTCAATCTTGCTTAACTTCTGCACTACGGCCTGCTGAGAGTTTCTCAGGTCTTCCAATTCGTGCACTATCTTTTCCATCAGGGCAAATTTTTTCAACTTATCCATATCGTTTTTCAAATTGATGTATAATCATTTAAACAATAATGTTGCCAAAATTTGGATTTACGATTATTAACTAATAATTTAGTTGATATGAAATTACTCACCTACCTGATATTATTTATAAGCTTGCCCTTGCTAAGTTTAGCGCAGACGAATCAAAAACACGACAGCGCCATTTTATTGGACTATTATCAAAACCAGCGTTATGCTGACGCTTTTAATTATTTGTCAGCCACTTACCCTACACCACCACAGGATTTAAAAATATTAGGCGCATTGGCTTATACATCCCAAATGAGCGGCCACCTCCCTCAGGCAGAGCAATATTATTTAAAGATGATGGAGATTGATACATCAAATATATCAGTCTTATCAAATTTGGGCAATATCAATAACCGGCGCGGTAACAATGCCCATGCAATGTTGTATTACAAAAAGATTTTAAAGATAGATAGCACTAACTTTAATGTATACAGGCAGCTAAGCGATCTGTCTAAAGACATGGGCGACGTAGGCTCAACAATAGGTTATTTACAAAAAGCCAATAAGATTAATCCGCTTGATGGTGATGCCGCTTATGAGCTGGGTATGTACTATTTAAATTTGCAGCAGCTACCCCAGGCAGATAGCACTATCACCAAGGCCTTAAACGCCGATACCAGCAACATGGTGCTTACACTGGGACAAACGCAAATACGCTACCGCCAAAAAAAGTTTGAAGAGGTGATTGCGCTTTGCTTAAAGCTGCGCTATTACGGTGATGTATCAGCTTCAGTGACGAACATGCTGGGCATTTCTTATTACATGCTCAAAAAATACGAGGAATGTATAGCCGTACTCGAGCCGCTCGAGGAGAACCAAACCGATACCGAAAGCTCGTGGTACTATGTGGCCATGAGCTATAAGGCACTCAATAAACAGGCGCAATGCGTTGCAGCTTTAGAGAAAACGCTCGTTAAAGCCATCTCCAGCAACGCCGATGTATATTACAGCGAGATGGCCGATAGCTACGATAAAATGAAGAAGCTGCAAGCCTCGGCCAATGCCTACCAGAAAGCGTTGTTCTTCAAAGAAAGTCCGCTAACCTTATACGCTTTGGCCGTGTTGTATGATGAAAAGCTTGCTTACAAGAAAAGCGCCGTGACTTACTTTAAAAAGTACATCGCCTCCAAACCACCCAAAAAGCAGCTGCCTTATGTTGATTATGCCAAAAGTCGCCTTAAAGTACTGGTGCCTTAGCGCTGCATTAAACGTGCAACGTACTTGCCGATGATATCGAACTCCAGGTTAACAGTGCTGCCTTTGCGTACCTGCTGCAGGTTGGTATGCTCGTAGGTGTAAGGTATAATAGCCACTGAAAAGTAATTGCTACCTGAATTAACCACTGTAAGGCTGATACCATTAACACATATTGATCCCTTTTCGACCGTTACGTTGCCTACGGCCGCATCATATTCAAAGGTATAAAGCCAGCTGCCATCCAACTCCTCATAACCGGTACAGATGGCGGTTTGATCTACGTGGCCTTGCACGATGTGCCCATCCAGCCGGGCGTTCATTTGCATACAGCGCTCAAGGTTCACTAATTGCCCAACTTCTAACGACCCGAGGTTGGTTTTATTCAGCGTTTCGGCTATTGCGGTCACGGTATGAGAATCATTAGCCAAAGCTACCACCGTAAGACAAACGCCGTTGTGCGCCACAGATTGATCAATCTTTAATTCCTGAGAAATTGCAGAAGTTACGGTGATGTGTAAATTACCTTGCTCGCGATGCAGGGCAGTAACCTTGCCAAGTGTTTCGATTATACCGGTGAACATGCAGCAAAAGTACATAAATTGCCTGCGACGATGTGCAATCGGCTTGTAAGAAATCATGCCACAGTTAAACAGATGTGCGCAAACAGGGTTAAGCAATAAACATCATACAAACTATGCCTCAAAAAAGTGCCGGAGTATTGGCATACCGCTTTACAGAAACCGTCTTACAGGTTTTCCTGGTTCACCCGGGTGGCCCGTTCTGGAAAAATAAGAACGAGGGCGCATGGTCAATTCCTAAGGGAGAATTAAACGAAGATGAAGACATGTTAATAGGCGCTCAGCGGGAATTTACAGAAGAAACCGGCATTACATTAAGCGGAGATTTTATTCCACTTCAACCAGTAAAACAACGCAGCGGTAAATGGGTGTACGCATGGGCGATAATGGCTGATTTTGATGCCGAAAGCATTGTAAGCAATACCTTTTTGTTGCCCTGGCCACCTAAATCAGGTAAGACCATTGTGGTACCTGAAGTTGACCGTGGTGAATGGATGGAAATACCCGAAGGTAAACTGATGATTAATACCGGGCAGGCACCGCTGTTGGATGAACTTGTACAGTTGCTGAAGAAATAAGGTGAAGATCACGATTAATTTGACATGGCCCTGCGCTTCTTGCTGACTATCACTCAGATGTAAAAACGTTTTAAACTCAATAAAACGTTATAGCCGTATGTAATTTTTCTCTTGCATAAATAAAAATTTATGCGATACTTTGCACAAAATTTAAATACACAGCATAATAATAAAATAATGAACCAGCAAAGCTTTTTTAAGCCAGTTTCAAGAGCAGTTTTTGCTCATGTAACCAATGCTTTGGTTTCTGTTGTTTTTATGTGTATTCCGTCACGACGACGATTATTTATCCCCCGGGTTTAATTTACTTTTCTGCACCCGAACAGGAGTTTTCATTAAACTCCGTCAACAAAAATCAATCTGAGTAGTTAGGCCGTAAAAGGTCCGGTTATTTACCGGTTATTTTTATTTAAATGACATTAAACGATTTTGATATATTGGTTGCTTCGGCAAAACATGTCGATTACGCGCAGCAGATATGTGATGAGATGGCCGAATCAGCCAAGGCACGCGGAACAGGTATAGCACAGCGTTCGCCTGAGTACGTTGCCAATAAAATGCTCGAAGGCAAAGCTGTTATAGCTTTGCATAAAGACGGCACATGGGCAGGCTTTTGCTACATTGAAACCTGGAGCCACGGGCAGTTTGTGGCCAACTCTGGCCTCATTGTAAATCCAGAATTTCGTAAAGTGGGGCTTGCCAAAGCTATCAAACACGAAGTTTTTGAACTATCCAGAAATAAATATCCCGAAGCTAAAATATTCGGCCTTACCACAGGCTTGGCGGTTATGAAAATTAACTCAGAACTGGGTTATGAACCGGTTACCTATTCAGAGCTTACACAGGATGAGGATTTCTGGAAAGGCTGCCGCAGCTGCGTTAATTACGATATTTTAATGAGCAAGGGCCGCAAAAACTGCATGTGTACAGCCATGCTTTTTGACCCGGAAGAAAAGCGCAAACAGCACGAAGACAAGGTGAAAAAAATCACCCATAAGGCTACGCTGCTGGAGCGTATAGAGAACGCATTGCGCGGCTCCACTAAAAAATTAACACTATTTGCAAAGGCTTACATTTTGTAAGCCCAATGATTTTAACATAAGCATGAAGAAAAAAGTAGTTTTAGCATACAGCGGTGGTTTAGACACCTCGTTTTGCTGTATTTATTTAACCCGCGACCTCGGCCTCGAGGTGCATTCGGTTATTGTAAACACAGGCGGTTTTAGCGAAGAAGAACTGAAGAGTGTAGAGGAACGCGCCTTTAAAATGGGCGTAACCAGCCACCACGTTGTTAATGAAACTGAAAACTTTTATGACAGCTGTGTTAAGTACCTCATATATGGTAACGTATTAAAAAACAATACTTACCCGCTATCAGTAAGTGCCGAGCGCGTTAGCCAGGCTACTGCAATTGCCAACTACGCCAAAGAAATAGGCGCCGAATATGTTGCCCATGGCAGCACCGGTGCCGGTAATGATCAGGTGCGTTTTGATATGATTTTCAATATACTGATCCCCAATGTGCAAATACTTACTCCTATCCGCGATCTGAAATTGAGCCGTGAAGAAGAGATTGAGTACCTGAAAAAGCATGGCGTTGAAATGAACTTCGAAAAAGCCAAATACTCTATCAATAAAGGTATATGGGGAACGTCAGTGGGTGGCAAAGAAACGCTTACTTCTAACCTCGGCTTACCGGAAGACGCATGGCCAACACAGGTTACTGAAACTGCCGAACGCAATCTGGAACTTGTTTTTGAGCAAGGTGAATTAAAAGCTATCGATGGAGTGGTTTACGAGCACCCAACCAAAGCTATTCAGGCACTGCAGGCCATCGCTCAGCCTTATGGTATTGGCAGGGATATCCACGTAGGCGATACCATCATCGGTATAAAAGGGCGCGTTGGGTTTGAGGCTGCTGCTCCTATTGTCATCATAAAGGCACACCATACTTTAGAGAAACACGTGCTTACCAAATGGCAATTGTCTTGGAAAGATCAGCTGGCTTCATTCTATGGTAACTGGCTGCATGAAGGGCAGTTTCATGACCCTATTATGCGCAACATCGAGGCATTTTTAACCGATACGCAAAAAAATGTAAGCGGTAAAGTATACGTTCAGCTTAATCCATACCGTTTTCAGGTAGTAGGCATTGAGTCGGATCATGACCTGATGTCGAACAAATTTGGCAGCTACGGCGAAATGAATAATGCCTGGACCGGCGATGACGTAAAAGGTTTCTCAAAGATATTCGGCAACCAGGTAATGATTTACCATAAAGTTAATTCACAGCAGTAATGTTAAACACGGTATTTTCTAAAAGCGACTGCCTTAACCGATATACTTGGGGCGACGGCTGCCACGGCTGGACTTTTGTTGATACCGAAGCTTTAAGCGTTAAACAGGAGCTGATGCCGCCTGACACTGCGGAGCAAATGCACTATCATGAAAAAGCCACCCAGATCTTTTTCATTATTAAGGGCAGGGCTGTATTTGTAGTGGATGGCCAGGAGCATGTGTTACGTGAGCAACAAGGCATACAGATAAACGCCGGGCAACATCATTTTATCAGCAACAAATGGGATGCTGATTTAGAGTTTATTCTTTACTCTTACCCTAATACAAATAATGACAGAATCAACCTCTAAAATAAAAGCAGGCATCGTTGGTGGCGCTGGTTATACCGGCGGCGAGATGCTGCGTTTGCTCATCAATCACCCTGATGTAGAAATTGCCTTTGTTCATAGCAAAAGCAACGCAGGCAATTATGTGTACGAGGTGCATGCTGATCTTTTTGGCGATACTGAACTGAAATTTGCCGCCGACCTTTCAACAGCTATCGATGTGCTGTTTCTATGTGTCGGTCACGGTGATGCTAAAAAGTTTTTAGAAGCTAATGCTATACCGGACAGCGTAAAAATCATCGATCTGAGTCAGGATTTTCGTTTAAAGCCTTATGCCACGTTAGGTTCTAAACAGTTTGTATATGGCTTACCGGAGCTAAACCGTGATACCATTAAATCGGCACAGAATATTGCCAACCCTGGTTGCTTCGCCACTTGCCTGCAGTTGGGCTTGTTGCCATTAGCTGCAAAAGGATTAATTACCAGCGAGGTAAACATAACGGCTACAACCGGTTCCACTGGTGCGGGGCAAGGTTTATCTGCGACATCGCATTTCAGCTGGCGCAATGATAACCTGTCGGTTTATAAGGCGTTCGATCATCAGCATTTGAATGAGATAGGGCAATCATTAAATCAATTACAGGACGAATTTACCCCGCCATCGGCTGGATGGGGAGCATTGAACTTCATCCCCTACCGCGGCGATTTTACGCGCGGTATAATTGCATCTATTTATACAGACAGCAATCTGACTCAGGAAGAAGCTTTAGCTTTATATACCAACTATTACGCCGGACATACATTCACTCATGTTACCGACCGCAACATCGATTTGAAGCAGGTAGTGAATACCAATAAGTGCTTTTTGCAGGTAAAGAAACATGGCAACAAGCTATTGGTTATAAGTATTATTGATAATTTACTCAAAGGCGCGTCGGGCCAGGCCGTTCAGAACATGAACCTGCTGTTTGGCCTGGATGAACGCGCCGGATTACGATTGAAAGCAACGGGATTTTAATTTTATCAGTTAGTAAAGCGTCATTGCGAGGAACGAAGCAATCTCAAAAGGAATTGCATAAAAAGGATTGCTTCGCTGCGCTCGCAATGACGAAATGTTCCATCTTGCTCCTTTTACCTTAAATAGAAATGAACTTATTCGACGTATATCCTATAAATAATATCAACATCACCAAAGGCACTGGCAGCCTTGTTTTTGATGACAAAGGCACTGAGTACCTTGATCTTTACGGTGGCCATGCGGTTATTTCCATTGGTCATACCAACCCGCATTATGTGAAACGGCTAGAAGATCAGTTACATCAGATTGGTTTTTATTCCAACTCCATAGAAATACCTTTACAGAAACAACTGGCTGAAAAATTAGGCCATGTATCTGGCAAAGAGGATTACCAGCTCTTTCTTTGCAACTCCGGCGCTGAGGCTAACGAGAATGCACTTAAACTCGCGTCGTTCTACAACGGCAAAAAGAAGGTGATTGCTTTTCGTAAGGCGTTTCATGGTCGCACCTCGCTAGCGGTAGCGGTTACTGATAACCCCAAAATAGTAGCGCCCGTTAACGAGACTGATAATGTTATCTTTTTACCATGGTGCGATGAGGCGGCTCTTGAACAAGCGTTTACTGAGCACGAAATATCATCTGTAATAATAGAAGGTATACAGGGCGTTGGAGGTATCCAGGTAGCAACCGAAAGTTTTCTGCAAAAAATCCGCAGCCTTTGCAATGAGCACAACGCCGTTTTTATAGCCGACTCGGTACAATGCGGTTATGGACGTACGGGCAAGTTCTTTTCACATGATTATGCCGGAGTTGATGCTGATATTTACAGCATGGCAAAAGGTATGGGCAATGGTTTCCCTATCGGCGGCATTATTATATCGCCAAAGATAAAACCGGCGTATGGTATGCTAGGCACAACTTTTGGCGGCAACCACCTGGCCTGTGCCGCTGGCCTGGCTGTGCTTGAAGTAATTGAACAGGAGCGCCTGATGCATAACGCTGCCGAAATAGGTGGCTACCTTATAGAGGAACTGAAGAAGTTTGATAAAGTAAAAGAGGTACGCGGCCGTGGATTGATGATTGGCATAGAGCTGCCGGAAGAGCTGAGCCATGTACGTAAAGACCTGCTGTTTGAGCATCACATCTTTACCGGTGAGGCTAAACCGAATGTGGTTCGCCTGTTGCCTGCGCTCAATCTGACCAAGGCTTATGCCGACAGATTTCTGGAAGCCTTTACAACTGTTTTAAATAACTGATGTCATCCCGAGCGGAAGTAAGTTGTCTTCAATAAGCTTTCTTACTTCCGTTAAAATGGCAAGCTAAATTATAGACGTCCTTATGAAAATATTCACATCCGTTCACGACGTAACCGACATTAATGCACTGGCATCTGAGGCATTGCAGCTAAAGCAAAACCCTTATGCTTATCAGCATTTAGGCAAAAACAAGACTATTGCTTTGGTTTTTCTGAATCCCAGCTTACGCACCCGTATGAGTACGCAAAAAGCTGCGCTAAACCTCGGCATGAACGTGATGGTGTTAAATATTGATAAGGAGGGCTGGGCCTTGGAGCTGCAGGACGGTGCAGTGATGAATGGTACATCCGTAGAGCACGTGCGCGAAGCTGCTGCAGTACTTGGCCAATATGCTGATATTATTGGCGTCCGCTCTTTCCCGGGTCTGAAAGACCGCGACGAAGACTATAGCGAGGCCATTTTTAACAAGTTTGTGCAGTATTGTGGCGTGCCCATAGTAAGTCTGGAGTCAGCTACAAGGCACCCGTTGCAGAGCCTTGCCGATCTGGTAACTATCACCGAATTAAAAACCAAAGATCGCCCTAAAGTAGTGCTCACCTGGGCGCCGCATATTAAGCCATTGCCACAGGCAGTACCCAATTCTTTCGCAGAGTGGATGTGCAAGGCACATGTCGATTTTACCATCGCCCATCCACAAGGCTATGAGTTGAGCACTGAGTTTACGCAAGGCGCAACCATCACCAATAATCAAGACGAAGCCTTAGCAGGTGCCGACTTTATATATGTAAAAAACTGGTCGGCTTACGAGCCGTACGGCGAAATATGGGGTGGCAATGAAGACTGGATGCTGACGAATGAAAAATTAACAATTACCAACGATGCCAAGGTAATGCACTGCTTACCGGTACGCCGTAATTTGGAATTATCAGACGAGATACTCGATGGTCCTAACTCGGTGGTAATACACGAGGCAGGCAACCGCGTTTGGGCTGCACAGGCTGTACTAAAAAGTATGTTAGAGGCGCTGTAAGGCGCCTTTTTAATTGCTCTTGTTGCCGTACCAGGCGTTTATCACTTTATTAAGGGTAAGCCCCTGAACAATAATAGAGAAGATCACTATAAAATAACAGGCCGAAAGAATCAACCCCTTATATGCCGACCCTGGAATGGATAGTGCAAGCGCTATAGAGATACCGCCCCTCACCCCTGCCCAGGTTAAAATATTTATACTGCCGTAATTCACGTTGAGCGATCGTTTCAAGAAAATCAACGGCAGCATAATACTCACCCATCGCGCTATCAGTATAATGATTATCGCTACACTGCCTGCAAGCCAAAAATTATCAATAAACGGATAATTGATCATTTGCAAGCCAATCATCACAAACAAGATGGTATTCAGCATTTCATCAACCAATTCCCAGAACTTTTGCAGCGCCTGGTGAGAACGTTCTCTGTTGTCCATATTGATGGATCGGCTGCCTGCGAAAAGCCCGGCCGTTACTACGGAGATCGGGATAGAGATATGCCAAAACGAAGCCAGTAAAGAGTTGGCCATCACCAGCGCAAAAGAGACCAGCACTATGGTCTGGAAATCGTTTACGGACCGCATGAGCCTGAAGGCAAGGTAGCCCGTAACAGCGCCGAGCGCCACCCCGCCAAACACTTCTTTCACAAACAATAGTATCGCCCGCTCAAAGTCAACATCGTTTATTCCGGCTTGCGCAAACTCTAAAATAGTCACAAATAGTACCAGTCCTACCCCGTCATTAAACAAAGATTCACCGGTGATAATAGTCTCGAGATTGACCGGCAGTTTTGAGTTTTTGATGATTGCGGATACCGAAACGGCATCTGTTGGTGAAACTATAGCCCCAAAAAGGTAACAGTAAATAGCAGGAATTTCAATTTTCAGAATAAGCGTCACCGCATAAAACAGCGTACCGAAAACTAATGTAGACAATAGCACGCCAAGCGTGCTCAACAGCAGAACGGGGCGCATTTCGCGTTTAAGATTTCGCGTATCTATATTGAACGCGGTAGCAAAGAGCAGGAAACCGAGCAGGATATCTAACACCGTGCGCGAGAAATCAATGTTTTTGGCGAGCACTGTTAAATGCCTCGCTGCACCCGGATAAACGTTATTTGCAAATAATATTCCCAACGACCCAAGGATTGCCACACTGATTACCCCAATAGTACCGGGCATCTTTATAAAACGGGCGTTGATATAGGAGTAAATTGCACTCAGGATGATCAGCAAAGATATAATGGCAAATAAATCCATCTCTTATGGTTAGGGGTTTGTTAAATAAAATCCGGATGCAGATGTAACGCCTAAGCCGTATAAATGTTTAACCACACGACTTAGGTCGGCTTTATTACCTGCACTATATTTCAATACATAAATGCCTATCAAATCATCAAATTATTATAATCTAATACGTTTTACTTAAAAAATAATACTAATTACCTAGATTATCTATTTTTTCAAATAAATCGACTCAATGAGGACGGTTATGTTCTATAATTTGTCATATTTAAGCCAAATCACTGTTTAAACACTAAAATATTGTTATTTTTGCTAAAAATATCTTACATCAGTTACAAAATTACTAGATTTCATTTATGAGCTTTAATGAAGCAGCAGGCAAGGGAATGAAATCTTTGCACATTATAAAAATAGGCGGAAACGTTATAGATAACTCCGAAAATCTATATCACTTTCTTAAAGATTTTCAATCGCTCGAAGGATTTAAAATACTCGTTCATGGTGGCGGCAAGGTGGCTACACAACTATCAGAAGAATTGGGTATAACTGCACAAATGGTAGACGGTCGCCGGATTACTGATATTGAAACTTTACGAGTAGTCACCATGGTTTATGGTGGGTTGATCAATAAAAACATTGTAGCGCAATTGCAGCGTTTTGGCAATAACGCTATTGGTCTTACCGGTGCTGATGGCGACCTGATCCGCGCAAAAAAAAGGCCTGTAAAAACAATCGATTACGGATACGTTGGCGATCTATATGAAAAGTCAATCAATCCTGAAAATGTAGCACGTTTACTGGAGGCGGGCTTTACGCCGGTGTTCTGCGCTTTAACGCATGATGGCGAAGGCCAGTTGCTCAATACCAATGCCGATACCGTGGCTTCTGCACTGGCCGTTTCCATGGCCAAGTTGTACGACACCACACTTATTTACTGCTTCGAAAAGGCCGGGGTTCTGCATGATATCAACGATGAAGACTCAGTAATAAGAGACATTAACCCGGCACGTTACCAGGAATTAAAACAACAGCAAATTATACATAGCGGCATGCTACCGAAACTCGACAATGCTTTCACTGCTATAGCATGCGGCGTTAAATCGGTTATCATAGGCCGGTCTGATGATCTCGGACATCTGCAATTAAAACAACCATTTGGGACAAGGTTAAGTAATTAATTATGACTGCTAATCAACACATTGCCATACTGGGCAGCGGTAACATCGGTTTATCGCTGGCAAAAGGCCTGGTAACCGCTAATATCTGCCGGCCAGACCAGGTAATACTCACAAGACGTAATCTTACCGCGCTTGACGAATACGAACAGCAAGGTTATCAAACCACACAACAGAATATAAAAGCCGTAAAAAAAGCTGATATTGTGGTACTGGCGGTATTGCCTCAGCAATTAAATAAGCTGTTGGACGAAATTAAGCCGGCCATAAAATCAGAAAAACAATTGTTGGTGTCGGTGATTTCCGGTGTGAGTTGTGAAGATATCCGCCGCCAATTGGAAGTGAATGTGCAGGTAGTGCGTGCCATGCCAAACACGGCCATTGCCATCGGCCAATCCATGACTTGCATTTCTACCGATAACGGCAGTACAAAAAATGTTAACCTTGTACGCTCACTATTTGATACGGTAGGTGTCACCATACAAATTAACGAGGAACTCATGACCTCGGCCACAGCATTATGCGCCTGCGGCATCGCTTTCTTTTTACGCTCAATCCGGGCTGCTTCGCAAGGTGGTACAGAGATAGGTTTCCACGCACAGGATGCCCTCCGTATGGCTGCACAAACCGCCAAGGGTGCAGCAGATCTGATACTCAAATTATCCTCGCACCCTGAACAGGAGATTGATAAAGTAACATCACCTAAAGGTTGCACCATCGCCGGACTTAACGAAATGGAATATCACGGCTTTAGTTCCGCATTGATAAAAGGGATTAAGTTCTCGGCCGAAAAGGCAGGGGAATTGTATTCGGAAGAATAGTTAAAACATATCATGCATAGATCGGGTTGGATAAAATATTCAACCCTTTTTGTTTAAAGATTTTTCCATGAGCCTTCGCTTGCGCTTTTTCGCTTTGTATTTAACCGCAACTATCTCCAGCCTGTGCTATGCCCAAAATAAACAATTGACGCTAGTCAAAATCGAATTTCAGGGCTTCGATACGGAGACCATTTTTGATGTTGATTGTGACAGATTTCATCAAACGTTTAAGGAAACTATGTCGACGAGGACGTTTACAAAAAAGTCGGACCTTGTACAATTCCAGTCTTACAGAAGCAGGTTCCGGATGATTAAGTCATGTTCAGGTGATATACGAGGTACCATAACGTTTAAAGATGGAGAGAAAAGTACAAGGTACTGCTTTGACACTTTCGGCAGATTTTTTATTGGTAATAAAGTCTATCAAAATATCAACCTACTAAGTTTCATATCCGATAAGCTTTATCGCGACCATCCCGTCTATCTCGATACATTGAAAATAAAATAAGTAGCTATCTCCTTTCTAAATCATGTAAGATAATAATGCTTTAACTGATTTAAGTCGTCATCCAGCTCATAGATCCAAGGCACACCGGTTGGAATTTCAAGGTCGGTTACCTGGTCGTCGGTGAGGTTGTCGATATATTTTATCAGCGCGCGCAGGCTGTTACCGTGGGCAGCAATGATTACTCGTTTGTTTTGCTTTATAGCTGGTGCGATAGTATCACTCCAAAATGGCAGCACCCTATCCATCGTTTCACTTAGATTCTCGGTCAGCGGCAACTGGTACGATGTAAGATGCTCGTAACGCGCATCATGGCCAGGATAACGTTCGTCATCGGTTGTAAGTGCAGGTGGATGCTCGGAGGGGTCGCGGCGCCACTTATGCACCTGTTCTTCGCCATATTTAGCTGCAGTCTCGGTTTTGTTTAATCCCTGCAATGCGCCGTAAAAACGCTCGTTCAAACGCCATGTCTTTTCTTCCGGAATCCACAAATGATCAAGCTCCTCCAGTACAATGTGCAGCGTCTTAATAGCTCTTTTAAGCACAGATGTAAAAGCAACATCAAAATTAAATCCGTGCTTTGCCAAAATCCGGCCGGCATTCTGGGCTTGTGCTATACCATTCTCCGTTAAATCAACATCGGTCCAGCCGGTGAAACGGTTTTCAAGGTTCCATACACTTTCGCCGTGGCGTATTAAAACGAGCTTGTACATAGCGTTAAGTTAGTTATTTAAGTAAACGGTTCACCTAAATTTTAAATTCATGACAATTAAAAAACATGTACATTAGCCATAACCAATTTTAACCTAACAAATATCTTTTATGAGCACTCAACCCATTTCCCTGGCCGAGAACACGGCCAACCCTGCCCCTCTTGGCCTCTGCGCATTTGGCATGACCACCGTTTTATTGAATATCCACAACGCAGGCTTCTTTGAAATGAACGCCATGATTTTGTCGATGGGCATATTTTATGGTGGTGTTGCACAGGTTATCGCCGGCATCATCGAAGCAAAGAAAAATAACACCTTCGGCCTTACGGCCTTCACTTCCTACGGTTTGTTCTGGCTTACCTTTGTAGGAATCAATTTTCTACCTCAATTAGGGCTAGCTGCTAAAACCAGCAACGATGCTATTGTAGCATTTCTGGCTATGTGGGGTTTATTTACACTGTTCTTATTTTTTGGTACGCTACGGTTAAGCAGAGCCTTGCAGTTTGTGTTCGGCTCGCTGGTAGTTTTGTTTGGTTTACTGGTTTGGGGCGATGCCACCGGCAACGCAAGCATAAAACAACTGGCCGGTTATGAGGGTATCATCTGCGGAGCATCGGCTATTTATACCGGCATTGCACAGGTACTAAACGAAGTATATGGCCGCGCCGTGCTGCCGCTTGGCCTTGTTGCCAGATAATGCCACAATTACCTTAACTTGCGACTGTGAAAGATTACAAAAAATACTATAGCATACCAGCCACGCCAGAAGAGGTTTACTCGGCCATCACTATCCCGTTTACTATTGAATTATGGACCGGCGAAGCAGCAGTAATGTCTACCGAACCAGGTTCTGAATTTTCTATGTGGGATGGCAGCATATCAGGCCTTAATATTGAGTTTGAGCCGGGAAAGAAAGTTGTACAGCAATGGTACTTTGGCGAGCAGGAAGAAGCTTCTATAGTGACCATTAAATTGCATCCGGATAAGAACGGCACCTCTGCGGAGCTTCGCCATACCAATATACCTGATGATGCTTACGACGATATTGTTGAAGGCTGGACCGATAGTTATTTTGGAGGATTAATAGAATTCTTTTCTGTGGAATAACAAAAAATGCCGCAGGAAACCCTGCGGCATTTTTTGTAATATATTCTGTCATTTCGACGAGGTACGAGGAGAAATCCGTTCCTCATTTGTTTAAAGATTTCTCGCTATCGCTCGAAATAACACGTTGATTAATACAATGTAAATTCAACCCTGCGGTTTTGCTGACGGCCTTCGGCTGTAGCGTTGCTTGCAATTGGTTGTGATTCGCCGTAACCAGTAGCCTCAATTCTTGAAGCATTGGCACCTTGGCTTACAAGGTAAGATCTAACTGCCTCGGCACGAGCTTTTGACAATTTCAGATTGGCAGCGTCAGAACCTACGTTATCAGTGTGACCAGCTAATTTTAAGCTAAAGTTTTTGTTTACTAAAAGTTCGGCTACTTTATTCAAGCTTGGGTTTGAAGATGAACGGATGGTAGCTTTACCAAAATCAAACTCCAGGTTATCAATAGCTTCTTTAACTATACGTTTGTCTTCTTCAGTTACATAAACTTTAACTTTGATTGGACAGCCAGAACCATCAACCTGGGTACCACGTGGGGTATTCGGACATTTATCGTTGACGTCGAATACACCGTCGCCGTCGCTGTCAGCAGTGAGTTTAGCCAGGCTTGCGTTGGTAGCGTTCAAGTCGCTGCGCAATTGCTCGTTATCTGCCTTCTGTGCGTTTAATTGGCCTTGTAAAGCATCTGTTTTTCTCAAATACTCCTCACGCATTGAGTTAACCGGGTTGTAAGTAGCCATTTGTGGTTTTGATGTGCTACCCAGTGCAAACTCTAAACCAGCGTGTGCGTATGAGAATTTGTCATTTGACAGACCGTAGCTGTAACCGTCAACATTGTTAGCGTTAACAAAGTTAACCTGATAACCCAAATCAAGATTTACACCCGGGCCCAAATTTACTTTGAAACCAGCACCTACCGGAATAAACACTTTATGGATGTTGCCGCCGCCATCGTTAAAACCAGTGTGGCTGCCATCAGCATTCACTAAATGACCTTGGTACGCCAGCACACCACCACCTAAGCTTACATAAGGTTGAATAAAACCTTTTTTGTGGCGCCAGTTGATGTTTGCCAAAGTAAAGTTTGCGCTCAGTGCTGCAGACCAGTTCAGGTCGGTGCTAAAGCTTTGAGGCGTGTTACCGTTAGGGTTGTTTTGTGCTACAGCACCATCCAGTTTACCGCGGAAAAAATCGGCCTGGATACCAAATGATGGTAAAATTTGCTTTTTGATGTAAGCACCGTAACCGATGTTTTCGTGCGGGCTTTTAAAATCCTGATGACTCATGTTGCCAAAAATGGTAGCTGGTGACAGCATACCGCCGTGTAAACCTATTGACCATGTGCGAAAATTTTGACCTCCAGAAAAAGGTTCAACATAATTAGAAGATGACATTGTGGTATCAGCGGTTTGGGCGAATAATTGGCTCCCTACCAGAACACCTGTTATAAGCAGGGAAGCTTTTTTTAAATTTGTTTTCATATATGCATTTGTTTAGACTAAACCAGCCTTGGCCGGTGTTGCCCAAACTGTTCAAGACAAATGCCATGAGTAATTTTCAAAACTTTTTAGAGTAAACCGCTATTGAAAATTTGATGAAATTTTTGTGAAATTGAAAAATTATCGTATTGAAATAAAGCTTTTAAGCATCAAAAATTAACAAAGTCTTAATTTTAACAACGGCGAGGCCCTTTGCTAACATCTGTTAATAGCTGTTGGATGCATTTCTATACAAAGTTGTATCAACCAAATAACAATGGCTGATTTAAAAGATAGGTATAAGACGTTGAAACAGGCATTCGGCATTTCACCGTTGGGCAGTGGCACCAAATGCCTGTTAAAAATGTTACTCGGAGCTTTTCTCGCCACTGGTACTTTTGCCCCTTAGGCATAGGGTTGTTGAAAAGATGAAAGTTTACCTTTTACTTTTAATTCAATTATTGGAGTAGACAAGCTAAAGCCTTAGCTGGCGATAGTATCAATATTCACAGTCAACCGTCATCGTGTTAAAATCGATAACTGTTTTAGAAAACGTGTTTTTGAAAAAATTAAGTCCTACTTCACCGTCAAAATTATTGAGATTGGCGAGTATATATGTCTCTCTCTGTGGCCTTGTAGTGTCAATCTTTTTTCCGCCTAAGGTGATTTGTGGTTTGTCCACTTTGTACCGATTTGTATTTTCCTGGATACCTGTAAACCCGGCACGGATGTATGGTTGTGTTTGCGAATTTTCTTTAACGTAATCGCATTTGGACCTAAAAAAGTAAGGATATGTTAGAAACAAATAATGATCAGAGCCTAAATCCAGATAACCTATAAAATCTGTATCGTTTATCTTCATGTTTAGATATACAGCATCCTTAACAAACATAAGATTAGGGTTTGCAGCTTCATCAATCGGCTTTTGTTCTTTTGTTTGTGGGATGACGAGTGTATTTAGTTTCCAATCAAATTCAAATCTTCCAATCATTTTCATCGCCGGAAGCCCAAAAACAACCTGTTTACTTTTTAGTAAGCCATTCTCTATTTCACGCCTTAAATCAGGGTTTAAGTTATTGGGTAGGTTTGAATTGAATTGATCAATAAACACCAGTACTGGCATATTCATAATCTTCAACCCAGTCAATTCAAAACGATCAATATAGCCTTCAACTGCCCTGATGGGCTTTCCGTTGATTATGCGAATACTGTCCTGGTTAGGTCGGTATTTTACACCGATCTCATCAGCTAAAGCTTTCTCTATGATACAGAACTCGGTAAGCCCCGTGTCGAAATTCGTTTCTATATAATGGCCATTATATTTCGCATCAAATCTGATGAGCGCGTCCTTTTTAAGATTTAATTTGGTAATGCTTCCATTTCGCAATAGTTTTCTTACAGGCTCAAACTTCAGTTTTTGTTGCAATGAAAACCTTTTCTTTTCCGTTTCTTGTATATCATTTTTTATGGATTGGGGGTCCAGAGAATATGGATTCGCTTTTAAATAAGCTAACTGTCTTTCAATCGTCACGACTGACTTATCGAACTGTTGTTTGCTTTCGTATGCTTGACATAACCTGCTATAGTATAAGCTCACAAAAGGTGCTACATTACGCCCATTGTTTGGATTGCTGAAAAACTTTTCGAAATAGATGATCGTACTGTCAGGTTGATTAAATGCTACCGACATATGCATTTTATACAATAAGCTCAGATCTGGTGGTATTTGGTCTTTATGCTTCCATCTGAACTCTCTGGCTTCAAAATTCCTTCCCTCAATCAGCAAGTTGAAAAGCTCTTGGGCGTAATTCCTTTGTATCTGCCCATAAGAAGAGAAGTTTACAGCAAGAAGAATTAAAAACGACAAGTAAATTCTCATTTTTTAAAAATTCTGAGTAGTAGACAATGATTAATGCTTTAATCAGGGCTTTCAACTGATTATTTACAAAGCAACTGACCGCACAATCCCATTTCAGATAGCTTTTTAATTTCTCCGTATTACTCCGAGCCTACTCGAAGCCAGTAAAAAGAGAAACATATTCAACTTGCATTAGATAAACATGTTTCTACTCTTATGGTGTAACGTTTAGTAGAGACGAATTAAAGTGTAGCCTTCTCCAGCGCTTGCTTAATGTCAGCAATAATATCGTCTACATGCTCAAGGCCGGTAGAAATGCGAATGAGTCCGCGGGTAATACCTACTGATAAACGCTCCTCTTCAGATAGTTTGGAATGCGTACTATTTGCCGGATGCGCAGCAATGGTGCGGCTATCGCCCAGGTTTGAGGTAAGAGAAATCATCTGCAATGAGTCGAGGAATTTTGCAGCGGCAGCAGCGCCGCCCTTAATCTCAAAGCACAATACCCCACCGCCTGCTTTCATTTGCTTTTTAGCAATTGCATATTGCGGGTGGCTTGGTAAAAACGGGTACTTTACCCAGTTTACATTAGGGTGTTGCTCCAGCATCTCTGCTACAATCAAAGCATTCTTGCTATGCCGCTCCATGCGTACGTCCAGCGTTTCCAGGCTTTTACTAAGCACCCACGCATTAAACGGCGACATAGCCGGCCCGCTATGACGGCAGTACAGGTAAATTTCCTTAACCAAATCTGCACGGCCAACAATTACTCCACCAAGTACACGGCCTTGTCCGTCCATCCATTTTGTAGCAGAATGTATAACCAGGTCGGCACCAAAATCGACCGGACGTTGCAGCACCGGCGTTGCAAAGCAGTTATCAACGTTTAAGATTAAGTTATGCTTTTTAGAAAACTGCCCTACCCATTCCAGGTCGATGATGCCTATCTGCGGATTGGTCGGCGTTTCAAGGTAAACCATTTTGGTGTTTGGCTGTACTGCAGCTTCCCAGGCATCTTTATCGTCAGCACTTACCAAGGTGCAGGTGATACCAAAGCGCGGGAAAAACTTAGTAACGATAGTATGTGTACTGCCAAATACCGAGCTGCAGCAAATAAGGTGATCGCCCTGGCTTAACAGCGCAAAGAAGGACGAAAAGATAGCGCTCATGCCGGTTGATGTAGCTACACCATCTTCAGCACCTTCCAAAGCACATACCTTGGTTATAAACTCATCAACGTTAGGGTTGTTGAAACGGCTGTATATATTTTCCTCTACTTCGTCGGCAAATGCCGCACGCATGTTTTCTGCGTCATCAAAAGTAAAGCTACTGGTTAAAAACAAAGGCATAGAATGCTCTTTCTCTGAAGTTTGAGGCATTCTCAGGCGGATAGCCTGCGATATAGGGTGCAGTTGATCTGACATGTGAAAATATATGGTATGAAGTTTTATTATTCTGCCGGATGCACGAACACATCCCATGTAATGGCTGCGCCGGCTTTCTCTAAAGTAGCGGCTACAGAGCAATATTTATTAACGGATAATTCAACAGCGCGACGGGCTTTATCTTCATCTATGTTGCCATAAAGATGAAACTCCAGGTTTACATCCTTCCATAGCGAAGGTTCAACGCCTGCTTCGCGCTCACCGTTGATGACCATTTTATAATCTTTTACTTCTTGGCGTTGTTTCTTTAATATGCTCAACACATCAATGGCAGAGCAGCCGCCGATACCCATCAGCAACATTTGCATTGGCCGTACACCAAAATTTTGCCCACCACTTTCCGGACTGCTGTCCATGCGTATGGTATGCCCGTTCTCATCATGAGCCTCGAAGCCATAGTCGGCATGAACGCGTGATAATTCTATTTTAGCCATAGTTGTAATTCTGAAAGCGGCTAATTTATGAATTTATACGCTGTTAGCCGCTCCCGAACGCCGTTTGTTTCATAAATATGATATGCCCCTGAGATAGCAATAGTAAGTAGGTAGCCAAAGAGCTACTCTTGCCGTTATTTCTTAAAAAACAACTATCTTTCACCCACACAAAACTTTTACGGATGGCCTTAAATTATATCTGGATAGCCTTTTTTCTGATAGCCTTTGTGGTAGGTTTATTTAAACTGATTTTTTTAGGCGATACTGATATATTCCAGCAAATGGTGGAGGGCATGTTCAATTCTTCCAAGTCATCCGTAATGGATATAGCCTTACCCCTTTTAGGTACCATGGCCTTTTGGCTCGGCATCATGAATGTGGGCGAAAAGGCGGGGGCCGTTAACTTTTTGTCGCGCATTGTAGGCCCCTTCTTTGCCCGCCTTTTTCCGGAAGTACCAAAGGATCACCCTGCGGTAGGCCAAATGCTCATGAATTTTTCGGCCAACCTGCTTGGTTTAGATAATGCCGCCACACCCCTCGGCTTAAAAGCAATGGGCAGCTTACAGGAGCTCAATCCTGATAAGGAAACCGCCTCCAACGCGCAGATCATGTTCCTGGTTTTACATACCTCGGGCCTGCAACTATTGCCGGTTACCATCATTGCACAACGTGCTATATTAGGCGCTAACGATCCAACCGACGTATTTATTCCCTGTATCATTGCCACGTATGTAGCAACTGTGGCAGGTATGATAGCCGTTGCCATCAAGCAGCGCATCAACCTTTTGCAGCCAGTGGTACTGGCCTGGTTAGGAGGGCTCACCGCGTTCATCACCTTCATTATATGGTACTTCACCAGCTATCTCACCAAAGAGGAAATTGCCACTGTTTCTAAAGTAGTAAGTAATCTTTTGCTTTTTGCCATCCCGGTAGTTTTCATTTTAGGAGGGCTACGCAAAAAGATAGACATATTCAGCACATTTATAGAAGGCGCAAAAGGTGGGTTCGAAACTTCAGTGAAGATCATCCCCTACCTGGTAGCCATGTTGGTTGCTATCAGCGTATTCCGTACCTGCGGTGCTTTAGACTATATTAACAGCGGCGTGCGCTGGGCCTTTACCCAGCTTGGTACTGATACCCGCTTTGTTGACGCTATGCCGGTAGCATACATGAAGCCGCTGAGTGGCTCGGGTTCAAAAGCCATGATGATTGATACCATGAAGACTTTCGGACCGGATAGCTTTGCCGGCAGGCTGGGCAGTGTATTCAACGGCTCGGCTGATACAACCTTTTACATTGTAGCACTTTATTTTGGTACCGTCGGCATCAAAAAATCTCGTTACGCTATACCTGCCGGCCTGTTTGCAGACCTTGCCGGGGTAATAGCCGCCATCTTTGTATCCTACCTCTTTTTCGGTTAAAGTAGTGTCCACGAAACACTTTTGCAAGGCTGCCGTATAAAGCAATAAAAAAGATTGTTTTTTGCAGGCCTTGATAAAACTAATTAGAGCTTTTAGGGGTTTGCTTAATGTTCACCTACTGTAAGTAAATGGATAAAAGCTTTACCCGAATCTTTATTGCGGTTTGTTTTTTTATGCTGGGCGTTAGCGTTGCAGCAGCCCAAACCATAACTATCCGGCCGATTGATGCCGGCCCGTACGGACCAGGTTCAAGTATCGGGGTGCCCATCAAAATAGATTTCACCAACGGGTACTTTACCAGGACTGGCAATACATTCACGCTATATCTGTCTGACGCAAGCGGTAACTTTGCAAGCCAAAGACAAATAGGCTCTATAACCGGATTCTATACATCTTATGTAAATGGCGTCATTCCTACCAGTAATATACCCGCAGGTACCAACTATAAAGTACGGGTGGTCGCTAATAGCCGTGAGGGTGGCGGTTCTGTTACGAGCGCAGAATCTAATGCATTTACAATTGGTAGCGGTGCCGGTTTTGATGCAGCCATAAGTTCATCCTCTTATCTGCAAACAACATCTAATCAGTACCCGGATATTTTTGGTCTTTGTGAAGGCCAATCAAATCATGAATTCACGTTTACCAATCAAACATCAGGTGCTACAGTAACCGCAAATATTATCAACGAAAATACTAACGCCTCCGCAGCAAACATATCGCTCACACCAAATTCTGCATCATTCAAAGCGGCTACTACCAACTATACTATAACCGCCAAGGCAATAAAAGGCGGCGTGGTAGCCACCAAGTCATACCCACTCATCAATAACAGGGTATTTACCAACTTAGGTACGTCCGGTAGCAACGTTGTATGTAAAAGCGATAATGCCGAACTTCCTTTTTTTATAGATTATGAATCGTCTGCTGGTATCCAGAACAACTTTCCAGGCCTGGTTTACCGGATCGTATACGGAGATGGCTTACCTGCAGAAACATTCACTATTTTTGATATACGTAGCAAAGAAGGTCGACTAACACATACCTACAATAAATCATCGTGCGGGTTTGATGCAGGCGGCGGACGCAAAGGCGTATTCAGGGTTGAGTTACAAAGTGTAAGCCCTTATTGCGGCAATGTGGGTACAACCTCACCACAATATGCCCAAGTGCTCGAACCTGCGGTAAATAAATTTGAAATGCCAGCTACCGGATGTGTGGGTAAGCCTGTTAAAATTACTAACATATCAAACCCAGGCCAAAGCCCAAGTTCTACAACAGGTTCATGTGAGAATCCCAATGCACTTTATACCTGGAAATTTGACGACGGAACCGAGCTGCGTAATAAAAAATTGAGTGATCCTATTACGCACACCTTCACTACTCCAGGCAATCATAAAGTAATACTTGTTTTTCAGCCGAGTTCTGTAGACAGATGCTCTGTAGCCGACTTTCCCCTCACAATCTGTATAGTTAATCCCCCGGTACCTAAATTTACCATAGCGGCAACTGGCTGTACTGATGATAACATTACCGTTAGCAATACTTCAACTTATGATAACTCAAACAGCTGTACAACTATAACTCCTGTTTACCGCTGGACGGTGACCCCATCAGCAGGAGTTACCTATGAATCCAACACCAGTTCAAGCAGCGCTACACCGGTATTTCGCTTTACACAACCAGGTAAATACCAGGTAACGTTGAGCATAACCGGCGGTTGCGATGCCGTAGTTTCAAATCCGCAGGAAATTATGGTGGATGCTGCGCCAACTGCAAGCCTGTCGCCCAATGTTACTTTTTGCCAAACCAGATTGGACATTCCTTTTAACGAGACAGCAGATAAAACTAAGACAGTAATTACCGGTACTGCCGAAAACGAATCGCCGAATTACGAATGGACTTTCCCTACCGTACCAGCGGGTGCTACCGCACCAGTGTTTGTTAACTCTACCAAAAACTCACGCTACCCCACTATTCGTTTTGATGGCGCGGGCACTTACGTAGTACAGATAAGACATCGTAATAGCTGCGGTACAGTAGTTACCCGCACGCAACAAATTACGCTACGCGATGCGCCACAATTGGACCCCAAATTTGAGAATTTAATCTGTCCGGACGCGACATCGGCACTCGACGCTAATCTCACACCGGGAACTTATAACACTTTACGCTGGACAAGCTCTGACCCTAACGGATCTTTTATAGGCGGCGCTACAAATCCTTTGGCCCAGTATAAACCATCGGCTGCTGAAATTGCAGCTGGTGAAGCGGTGATACAATTAACCATCACTACTGATATTGCAGGATGCGAATCTATACCATCGTCACCATTACGCATATCAATAAAACCTGTAAATGATATTACTACGCCGTCCGCCAAAAGCATTTGTACGGGCACGTCGGTTAACTATACTATAGAATCGCCAGTTGCAACCAGTACCTACGAATGGAAAGTCGTAAGCAATTCAGCATTTGTTACAGGCTTTACCGCTAACGGCACATCAAAAACGATTAACGACGTTTTGGTAAACAGCTCGAACGAGGTAGGAACAGTTGTTTATGAGATTACCCCTATAAACGGAAATTGTACAGGCAAGATTCACAAGCTGACTGTAACTGTTGATCCCAAACCCAAACCGCAGTTTGAGATTGTTGGTAACGATTATGGATGTGGACCTACCACCATAACTTTACGGAACACATCACCCACAAAATCAGGCAAATTTTTCTGGGATTTTGGTGATGGCACCCCTCCTGTAGAAGACAACCGCTCTGAATTTACTCATGATTTTGAACCGTTTACAAATGGTGATGGCAGCGATAGAATTTATGCGGTTACCCTGAGGCAAGAAAACGCTTGCGAAGGTGTTACAACGCCTCAGCAGCCAATCCGTATTAAACCAGCTGTACCTGTTCCTTTAATTATAAATCCTCCAACTAAAAACAATGATTGTGGCAGATTTGAATTGACGGTAAATAACGACTCAAAAGGAAGCGATGAAACCTACATTTTCCGTTTGGAAGATGAGAATGGCAATTTAGTGGAAAGAGAGATTGCACAGGTTAGTGAGATAACCAGAACCGATAAAGGTGCTGTAAAATTTGATGTATCGCCAAGATCTGCCACCACCTATTACGTCACCATGACTGCCATTAACAAATGCGGTGCGCGTGCTTCTATCCCCTTTAGATGGCCTGTGACTACTTCAGTAGCGGGCGTTTCTATTATGGGTATTGAAGGTGGCAAAACTAAGGCTTGTATTAATGAAGAAGTGATTTTTGAGAATGGCTCGAGAGGCACCAGCTATCGATACAAGATATATAGAGAAAATGGAAGCGTTTATCGCGAATTTGGTGCACCGTTCGGTCAAACCCCTTTCAAATTCACAGATGCCGGAAAGTATAAAGTTGTTGTAATTGCAACGGTTGAATCGTGCGGCGGCGACGCAGCTGAGTCTAAACCCTACCCTATCGAGGTTTTGCCTTCCCCAGTCGCGGCATTCAGCAGCGCGTCGGTAGGTTGCTCGCTTGAGGTGCAGTTTAACCCTATAGCGCCTTTAGATCCCAACTTTACATATACCTGGGAGTTCGGTGACGGCAATACATCAAACGATCCCTCACCAAAACACCAATATACTGGCAGTGGAAGTTATGAAGCCAAACTTACAGTGGCTAACGCCTTAGGTTGCAACGATTTTAGTCAGCAACCGGTAGTGGTTAGGCCGGCGCTGAAAGCTGAATTTACTGTTTTGCCGAGCCAAGAGATATCGCTTCCGAATTACCATTTCTCTTTCCGGGACAACAGCGAAGGCAATCCGAGCGCCTGGCTGTGGAAATTTGGCAATGGTGAAACATCTACACAGCAGAATCCTGAATACACTTATCCACGCACCGATATTGGACCGCATAAAGTAAGCTTAACCATAACCCGCACTAATGCTGACGGACTACAGTGTCAAGACATCATCGAAAAAACAGTTACCATCAGCGGCGTACCCGGAACGTTGTTTGTACCGAATGCCTTTATGCCGACGGCTAATAGCACAATATTGCAAAGCTTTATGGCTAAGGGTACGGGCATCAAAAACTGGCGCATGCAAATCTTCAATAAATGGGGCCAGTTGGTTTGGGAAACCACCAAATTGGGGCCAAACGGCGAGCCTATCGACGGTTGGGATGGCAACTACAAAGGCAGTCCGGCTCCACAGGGTTCCTACATATGGCAAATATCGGCCACTTTCATAAACGGTACAGAATGGAAAGGCATGTCTTACCAGGATTCGCCGCCGAAACGTTCGGGTGTTATAAACTTGATCAGATAGTTAAATGAACATAAAAACGCGTATAGCATTATTTTTAACCGGTGTGCTTGCAACAGTTTCCGCTGCTGCGCAGGATCACCAGTATTCTCAATTTTTTAATATGCCGGCCTATCTTAACCCTGCGCTCAACGGGCAGTTTGAAGGTAAGTTACGCATGAGCCTCATTTATCGCAATCAGTACACCTCCGTTCCGGGTAACCTTAATTATATTTCAGCAGCTATTGATTATAATATACCAAAGTTTGGCGGCGGGTTTGGTTTGCTATTTACTCGCAGTAGCGAAGGCACGGCTTATTTAAACAAGAACAACATTTCAGGTATTTATTCTTACAGTATTGGCTCACAGGATTACGTGTTATCTTTCGGTTTAATGGCTGGGGTTACCAACCGCACAATAGATATGAGCCGGTTGGTTTTTGGCGACCAGATAGACCCAAGTACAGGCATTATTCCGGGTCAGCCTACATCTGCCGACCCATTTCCTTACAACAACCGCTTCTTTTTCGATTCAGGTGTAGGCGTTAACTTGGTAACCGGCAATTTCATGATCGGCACTGCCGTGCAGCACATCAACAAACCAAATGAAAGCTTTACCGGCACACCGTCAAAGTTACCTATGAAAATTGCCAGTCATCTTAGCTATCGTATAGATTTGAATAAGTACGATAACCTGGAGGATTACGAAAAATCATTTTTTATCCCGTCGGTTGTTTTCTACAAGCAGTCGAACGTTTATTCATACAGCGGCGGTTTTCAATTTAAACGCAGAAGCATTAACGCTGGCTTATGGTATCGTGGTGGCACCGAAGGGCCAAGCGCGTTTGTAGTATCGTTCATTTTCGACATCTTTAATGGCTCCAACGGCAGCGAGAAACTGCGTGCTGGCATAAGCCATGATGTGCCTATGTCTAAACTATCCTACGGCAATACCAGCGGCACTACTGAGGGCAGTGTGGTATATGAAACTCCACGGTCCGATGATTTTAATTACCGCTTTAATGGTGCACGGCGCTGTTATGATTTCTATTAAAAAAGTCATAATATTATCCGCCACATTATAAGCCGTATGGAGAGTAAGGATTACCATCATCTCAAAAATTCTAAAAAAGGTATTGCCCGTACGGGCGTTTGGATAATTATCGCATTGATCTGTTTATTTGGTTTGGTGTTGTACAGGTTCGCAAACTCTGGCCGGGAAGGGGAAAGTTTGCTTAGCCGCATGCCCAGCAGCGGGCAAGCTTATGAGGTAGCCCAACAGTTTGTACGCCCTGCCCTACGGTCATCAAAAGTGCATTTTGCTGATGATGGTTACGAGTTCGGCAAGAAAGCCGATTCGGTTTATATAATCCGGTCTTATGCAGAAGTTACGGACGACAACGGCGATCAATCACGCGAGTATTTCAGGGTAATCATTAAATATAATGGTGGCGGCGCTACTGATAAAGATAACTGGGAGCTGCAGGACATGAACGTAAACTGAAGAATGAAGATAGTATAATGGAGGAAAAAGAATCAGTATTAACAGCAGTAGCTACCACCGGCCGCACACGTTACCAAACCATTGTAAGCAGTAGAAATAATTCCATAATTGTAGATGAGCCTGAAGAAAAAGGCGGTTCTGACACGGGTATGGATCCATACGGCTTGTTGCTTGCAAGTTTAGGTAGCTGCACAAGCATAACGCTGCGCATGTACATCGACCGTAAAATGTGGGTAGTTGATGAAATACGTGTAGAGCTTGAATTATTTAAAACCGAAGATGGCGTTGTGATTGAACGTAAATTAAAGTTTACGGGCTAAATTACTGATGAACAAAACGACAGGTTATTGCAGATAGCCAACCACTGCCCTATTCATAAAATACTGGTGGGCAATATTGAAATACAAACCCAAGTGCTATAAAAAAACTCAGGCCGGATAAATCCGGCCTGAACCAATCACTCTAAAACAATCACCTCTAACCAAAAGAAGTATCTTTAAGCTTTTTGCTCCATGAGCATTAGTGCTTTTTATTACAATACAAAATTACTCAAATCGGCACGGAATTAAATGTTTAAACGGGTATATTTTACTTCGTTCTGACATTTAACTCCTTTGTAACTAAAACGCTACAGACACATGCGCCATAAAGCGATTGCCTGCATCAACGCTACCGCCGGCAAGGTTTTGCGAAGCCACCGCCTGGTAATTAGCGCCGAATGAAAAACGTTTTACTGATGCCTCTAAACCGGTAACTACTGATACCGTATGGCCTCCGGATTCATCAACACTGAATTTTTTATCTTCAGTATCTTTTTCGGCTTGTTCGTATAATATACCGGCGTTGGGAGCTACAGTAAGCATATTCGCCACACGTATTTTGTAATACGCCAGTACGTTTGATGTGAACTTATTACCATAACGGTAATCATATTTATTTGTTGTATTGATTTTATAATTCACATTGGCGTTTATACCAAAATCCATCAAACGCACATCGTACGTGGCATTTAGTGTAAAGTCGGTGCTGGCGGTACCTAACTGAAAATTGTTGGGTGACTGCTGTACCAGTGTACGTTCGGCGGGTTCATATTTCCCTGTAGGCAGCTTAACTCCTGCGCCAACGTATAACGATTGCACCAGCAGCTTCTCGCCTATTACCGAGCGCTTACTAAACAGATTATAGTAGCCCATAACAGCCACATCGCCCAGGCCATTCTTGCTACCGTTAAGTTCACTGCTATGCCGATCATTAAAGTTGTAAGGCACAAACGCCAGTACCCTGAACTTTTTTCCAATATTCCATCCGCCCCATACTTCAGCGGTTTGGTAGGTTTCGTCGGTGGTAAGGTAACTGGTGGTGCCATCAAAATTTAAGTGCGTACGCAGTGTTTTGTGTTGGTAACGTAAGCCTATAAAGCGCTTGTTAAACTCAGGCAATATGCCCAGGTAATAACTGCCTACGCCACAGCCGCAAATATCGCATGCTTTTGCGGCCTCCAACCCAAACATGGAAACAAGCGCTAAAATGGCGATGGTAATTTTTGTTAGTTTTTTCATTATTGTGATTGTCTTCTATTGTTCAGCAATGAGTTTGTTATTCACAAAACTGCGGTCGTTAAGCGTTTGCAGAAATGAGAGTATGTCGGTTTTCTCCTGCGCCGAAAGCGGTATACCGGGCTTTGCACCCTGCTTCAGCAGCGGGTCAAGGTTTGCTGTGTTCTGCACCTCATTAATGTAATGCTCCAACACACCGTTCAGGTTAAGAAAACGCCCGTCGTGCATATAAGGGCCTGTGTACGTTAAATTTCGCAGACTTGGCACCTTAAATTTGTACTTGTCCGCCGGATTTAAAGTGACCAGGTAACGCCCTTCATCATTATTTAACCCTACGCCTATCCCGTTATCGCGAAAGCTTTCATCGGTAAACAATGGCTCTTTATGGCAATCGGCGCAGTGCTCCTTAAATAAAGCATAACCTGTTTGTTCGGTGGCCGTAAAGTTCGCTCCCGGTAGCTTACGCATTACACTATCATATTTGGAGTTAGCACTTACGCACATCAGCATAAACTGAGACAGCGCTTTCATCATTCGTGCGGTGGTTATTTCCTCTGAGCCAAAAGCAGCTTTAAACATGCCGGTGTACTTAGGCATCTGCCGCAGCTTTTTCATTACATTCTCCACACTCTCATCCATTTCCACATGATTGGTAATAGGTACAATGGGCTGTAAATCCAGATCGAACACTCCCCCATCCCAAAAAAATGTTTTGCGCCACGCCATATTCATAATTGGCGACGAATTGCGGGTGCCTAACAAGTCGTCAATACCATGGCTTACCTCGTGCCCATGTTGTGTGAAGGCAGAGGAAGGGATATGGCATGACCCACATGAAATTGTGTTGTTTCGCGACAACCGTGGTTCAAAAAAAAGACTCCGTCCCAGCTCAAATCCAGCTTTGGTAATGGGATTGCCCGCCATATTATAAGCGGGTGCCGGAAAGTTTGAGGGCTGCTTAAAGCCCTCAAACTGTTCAACTTCAACTGGCGCAACGGTGTCTTTTTTACTGCATGCCACGGCGAATACCGCAGCAAGCAGTAATATTATACAGAAGCGTTGCATATACGCTCCTCCTTAATTATGTGTATGATTATGGCTGAACATGGCCGCATAATTATTGGCCACCTTAACGCTGTAATCGCTGAACATTACCTGAGGGTTAGCCGCAATGCTGACGTTAGTACTACCGTTTAAAACCTTCATAATATCAGCAAAAAGGTGTACCTGGCTTTCACGGCCCTGCTGTACCCGTGCTACGCCGGCCTTGCTTAGATCCAGCGATACGGTTTTGATGTTATTGATAGTTGGTGCCGAATAACCGCCGAAGCCGCCGATGTGGAACCTGAATTTGCGCTGTCCCGTTGCATCAACGGGTGCTGCAGGCGATATACCTTCCAGTTTAAGGAAGATGTAGCCGCTGTTCCAACCCCAATACATGCCGTCTTCCATACTGCCCGACGGATCCAGCACGCCGGTACGCTTGCTTACATCCATAGTGCTACGCAAGCTATCCACACCTACTGTAAAGGTAAGTTTGTTATACTCGGCAACCGGGATATTTAGGTGTACTTCGTGCGACGCTTCGTTGGCTTCGTCGATCAGAAAATAGCTGCTATCCTGGGGTACAACGTATTCGTGGCCGTCGCTGCTGGTTAGCTTAATATTACTGATAAAATATTTGAGGTTAGATACCGAGAACTGCTCCCCTGCGGCATTGGTGTACACGCCAGTATTAAGCTGCAGGTTCTTATCGCCTGCTACGTTATCAAACTCTATAATCAATGGCGCCTTTACTTTTTCATTAAAATCTGGTAGTGGATCATTGTTTTTACTGCACGACGCAAAGAACAGGACCGCAAAAACGGCCGGTAAAATTTTTTTCATTTTTAAATGATATATGTCAGCCACGCCAATAAACACTATGGTTTTTAGCTAAGCCGGATAATTAACTTATTGATGATTAAATGGAGTGCATATAATGAGCCGCTTACATACGCGGAATGCAGGGACAAATTATAGCAACATTAAAAAGAAAATGGAAAAATCAGGCGGTGCGCCGTGGAGGGTGATAAATGGTAGATGAACACTCAGCGAGCGCAAAAACTGGCTCGGCGTAACGGCTGATAATAAGCACATGCGATGCAAAAGCGAAACTGAATTCAGACGCAGGTAAGGCTTCCTGGAAACGGCTTTTCTGATTTTCCCTCTCCTGGCTCTTCTCTTTATCGGCAGCCTGTTTCAGCTTTTTGGCCAGATAGCATTTGCCATTACAATGCAGCATGGGCTTATCGCGGTTTACGCAGAGGCGGGTGGCAATGTACTTTTGATTCAACTCAAAACCGGCATACACAAACAACCGTGTAAAGTTGGATGCCAGTATGGTTATCACCAGAAGTATCGCGGTAAAACTGCGTATCATAAGCGCCATAAAGGTAGTACATAACAACCAATTGCGCTAATGTATACCGCAAAAAAGTAAACCAATAGGCAAAGAGCTTGTTAAACAGATACATCAATATTTAAATACTATGAAGATACGACAAAACAACGCGCTCGGCGAGCTTGGCATGGCAATCGGCATCGGTGTGCTGGCAGGTGTAGCTGGCACGGCCGCGATAACCCTTTCGCAGTTTATTGAAATGAAGATAACTAAACGCGAGCCAAGTGATGCCCCTGTTAAGGTGGCCGAAGAAACGGTAGAGATCACTCCTGTAAGCGAAGAAGATAAGGCAAAGGTTTCACAGGAAATTCATTGGGCTTACGGTGCCGCATGGGGCATTGCCCGCGGGCTTATTTCCCTCACCGGTTTGCGTGGCCTTCCGGCTACTGCTGCTCATTTTGCAGCGGTATGGGGTTCGGCACTGGTAATCTTGCCTAAATACCAGGCAGCGCCTCCTGTTACAGAGGAGTCGCCTAAAGCAATAGCTATAGACGCGCTGCATCATGCGGTATATGCCGCAACTGCAGGCTGTGTATTTGATGCACTGGAAGCCGGTTCGCGTAAGCAACGCCGCGCAGAAAGGTTTTTAAAGAAATTGAATAAGTTGAAGAAGCTGGATTTTAAACGCCTGCTTCACCGTTAATAAGCATCGCCGCCGGATAGTAATTTAAATATCCGGCGGTTTTGTTTTGTAGCCTTCATGTTAAGAAAAAGCTAAGCGCATGAATACTGAAAGTTTTTTCAGACCTTTGCCGCGTTAACATGATAGAATGAAACTGATATTAAAGCGCCCTTTGGCATTTTTTGATCTGGAAACTACCGGCACCAACATTGGTACCGACCGCATATTAGAGATGGCCGTCATCAAACTACACCCCGACGGCAGCGAGGAAGTAAAGGCCTGGCGTGTAAACCCGGGAATGCCTATTCCGCTGGAATCGTCATTGGTGCACGGCATATATGATGAGCATGTAGTAAACGAACCCGCGTTTGAAGCGCTTGCGGCAAGCATAGCGGAGTTTATTGGAGAGGCTGACCTGGCGGGTTACAACTCCAACAAATTCGACATACCTATGCTTATGGAAGAGTTTCTGCGCTGCGGTGTCGAATTCGACCTTAACAACCGCCACTTTGTGGATGTGCAAAACATTTTTCACCAGATGGAGCAGCGCACGCTTAAGGCGGCTTACCAGTTTTACTGCGACAAGCAAATCATCAATGCTCACAGCGCCGAAGCCGATACCCGTGCTACCATGGAGGTGCTTCTTGCACAGGTTGCCCGCTACCATAACATGGAGTGGGAAGACAAGAAAGGTGTAAGAAGTATACCGGTAGTTGGCGATGTAGAAGCATTGCATAAGTTTACCAATCTGAGTAATCCGGTTGATTTTGCAGGCCGTTTGGTTTATAATGAGGCCGGCGAGGAAGTGATTAACTTCGGCAAGCACAAAGGCAAATTGGTAGAGGATGTATTCACAGCAGAGCCAAGCTATTACTCATGGATGATGCAGGGCGATTTCCCGCTATACACCAAGCGTAAACTACAGGAAATTTATACCCGTTGGAACGCACGCCGTGCTGCCGAAAAGCAAATCAAAACAATACAGCCAAAGGAAGTGCAGCAACCAGCCGCCGCACCGGTAAAGAGGGAATACCAAAACCAACCGCGTGCACAGCAAGGGCAACAAGGCAATAAACCTCCGTTTAAAAAGCGCGATGATAAGCCAGCTGAACCTGTTAATGATGAGATGCTGCGCTTACTGGCAGACAAATTTAAAAAGAGCTAACAACTATAACATTAAAACAAGAAAGTCGCTTAGATCAAGCGGCTTTCTTGTTTTAATACTGTACTATAGTGAACTCGGTTCGCCTATTTAGCTGATGCTCTTCATCACTGCATTGTATGCCGTTGGCACAACGGTTCAGCAAACGAGTTTCGCCATAACCGCGAGCAGTAATTCGCCCTTCGTCTATATTTCCTTTGTCAATGATATATTCAACAGCGGCATTTGCACGCTTACGAGAGAGGGTCATGTTATAATCATCATTCCCCCGGCTATCGGTATGTGAGCCGAGCTCTATTTCAATAGTCGGGTTGTCCTGCAATATCTTTATAAGCTTATCTAACTCCACGGCAGCATCAGGCCTGATGTTCCATTTATCAAAGTCGTAGTAAATATTATCCAGCCTGATAGCTTTATTTAAAACGATTTTATCAAGATATAAATCTTTACGTATGGTTTGCGATGTGGTGATACCTTTGGTTGATACGCCCTGGTTATCGCTCAGGTATGCAGTTTTCTCAGTACGCAGTCTGTAATCGGTTTCCTGCTTTACATAAAAAGAAAAGCTGCCGTTAGCGCCGGTAGTAACAATGGTACCATCACTCAACCCCACTTTGGCATTGCTTACAGGCCGGGAGGTTCCTTTTTCATAAACAATACCCTCCAAGCGTAAAGAGATATCCTTTTTTCGGGTGAAACTATAAATATCATCCTCGCCATTACCGTTAACACGGTTTGAGGTAAAGTAGCCATTAGTGCCGTCGTAGATCACATAAGACAGATCATCACGGGGCGAATTAACGGGATAGCGCAAATTTTGCACCGGTCCAAAAGTAAGCTCGCCTGTTGATGGCGCTTTAAATATATCCAGCCCACCCATACCTAAATGGCCGTCGCTCGAAAAAAACATGTTACCCTCAGCATCAACATATGGTGTACGCTCGTTACCGGCAGAATTTACTTCTTTAACACTTACCGGAGGCAACCAGCCTTGCGCATCGCGTTTGCAGTAGTAAATATCAGTGCCGCCCTGCCCGCCCGGCATGTCTGACACGAAATACAGCGTTTGTCCGTCGGCGGTTATAAACGGATCACCGACTGACCACTTTTGCGTGTTGTTGTATTTGAAAGCCTGTGGTTTCTGCCACTTGCCGGTGCTGCCATCCTTACGTGAGGAATACACCTCCAACACAAAAGTTTTAATTCCGGATAGGCCTTTGTTCCAGTTTTTATTTACCCGGGTAATGGTAAAGTACATTTCGTTACCATCAGCAGTTATAGATACCGGACCGGTATGGTAATCCGTAGCATTTAATTGCGTAAACAAGGTGGCCGTATCGCCGGGCGTAAACTGATACAGGTGCAGATAGTTATTGCCCGTCCATCCGTAAATGCGCTTATCGGGCGCCTTGTCACCGTCAAATTTTAAAATGTATGATCCCTCGCTTTTTCTGTTCTCCGCAGCCTTGTCGCGCCTGTCAGACGAGAAAAGTAAAACATTACTGCCATATCGTACAGCCCCCCAGTCATTCCATTGGCAATTTATGGCTACTTCATTTTTTACATCAACAGGCTGAGGATTTTGCTGCCAGCGTAAGGCCGAATCACAAGCAGCAGACCAGTATTTAAGCTGCGTACGATTAACATCGCGGTCTGCCACATAATAACGAGCATATTGAGACTTGGCCTGGGCATACTTGCCGTTATTGCGCAATACTTCGGCGTACCGCAGCGTATTTTCGGCCGGGCTTTCCGGTTTTTCTACGGCTATTGCATACCACTTTTCCGCTTCAAAATAGTCATGCATCAAGCGGTAAGCGTTGGCCAATCGCTGTGCTATATAAAGAGTCGAATCGTTCTTGTAGGCTTTTAAATATAACGGCGCTGCCTGTTCATAATTATATAGCTCATACTGCTTATCTGCGTCCTTAAGCGCACTTTGGGCATACCCTGCTACCGCCGGAAGGAGGCATACTATAACGCCCAACAGGTTGAGTAGTACTTTCTTCATCTCACTAAAAATAACGTGGTGTTAACATCCGGCTTTGTTTACGCTTTATATAAAACCCTATCGATATCTCGTGGGTTCCACTGCTGTATCCCTTTAACGGCCCTATTGAGATATCATAAGCATAGCCCAACCTTAAATTAGACACGGGAAAAAACTCCACTGCTGCTACTACCGAGTTGAGGTTTGTAAGGTCACTTTGCAGGTAGCTTTTGTCATACAGTTTTACACCGGTACGATACGAGCCGCCCAACCATATCTTTTCGCCAAATAAAAGGAAGGCATTAATATCTAAACTGGTAGGGCCTCCCCTGTCGTCCTTCAGCAAAAAGCTGGGTTTAAGGTGTACGTCATCTGTTAGATTAAGCAACATACCACCTGTCAAGTAATAATGCGGCTTGGGTTGCGCTATGTAACCCTTGTTGCGCACATCAATGTGAGTTGCAATTAAGTTATCAGCCGATAGGCCTGCATAAAATTTATTGTCTGAGTAATAAACACCCAGCCGTGCGTCGGGTAAAATTGTGCTTTGCGTACCGGTGAACATATCAGGCTCCGGGTCATTGGGGTTAAGCAGCGAGCCGTTCATACCCAACTGCAATACGCCCAAACCCAAGCCGAATGCCAGCCTCGAACTGCCGTCCTCGTTCATACGCAAACGGTAAGCATAGTTGGCATAAGCAGATAAGTACTCCTGAGCGCCCAATTTATCACTGGCCACCTGGAAGGCGAGCCCTACATTGCCATTATTAGCAATAGCATCTACCGCCAGCGACATGCTGCGTGGTGCACCCTCAATACCGGTCCACTGAGAGCGGTAGTAGGCGTGCAGGTTCAGGTTTTCTTTATAGCCCGCGTAAGCAGGGTTGATGTAAATCCCATTAAACATGTACTGGCTTTGCTGCGCATCCTGCTGGGCATAAGCAGCACCGGCACCGAGCAGCAGCAATAGTAATGTTAAAAATCGTGTCATATCCAATTATATTATATGAGGCTGATGCCCTGCTTATCTTTTTAAACTTCTCATTAATGTGATATACCCCTTATAAGTCTGCCAGTTGCCGGTTTCAGAATTACGTACCTGCAGTATATAGTAGTAGGTGCCCTCGTTTAGTCCCTGACCGGTCCAGTTATTCTGATAATTGGTAGCATGGTACACCTCATTACCCCAACGGTTAACAATGCTGAGCGTGTTGTTACCCGCCTGGTCAAGCCCGCGTATCTCAAACACATCATTGATACCATCGCCATTCGGCGTAAAGAGGGTTGGTATCTTAAATGGTGCATCAGCATTAATATTCACATCAACCTTGGCCGGATTTGAATAATAACCGTTAAGATCTTTTATTCGGTAAGTAAACTGGTCAGTACCGGTATAGCCGTCATCAGGCGTGTAGGTAATAGCACCATTAGCCCCTACTTCTACTTTGCCATGCTGCGGCGGAGTTAGTATTTCTATCGATGCCGGATCAAGACCAGTTGCGCCTCCATTATCATTTTTAGCCAGATCAATTACAACAGGAGTGTTACGTTGTGTTTGAGCGGCATCATTATTAGCCGTAGGCGGGCCAGGTACCTGTATGTCAACTGAAGCCTCACCGGGAATAATATTACCTACCGGGTCAGTAGCTTTAACCGAAGCACTATTCTTCACCGAACCTGCTTCGCGGTCTTCCTGCGTAAGCGTGTATTTGTAATCAGGCACCCGAATGCTCTGTCCTGGCGCCAAACCTCCGGTAGGCACATCAACAGTGCTATTATTTAAGCCCAGTTTACTATCTGTAAGGGTGATATTTCTGAGCACTGCATCGCCTGTATTGGTAATAGTAAACGAATAAGTGATATAATTTGCCGTTACCGTACCGGTTTTCTGCAGTGATATTTTGCCGACAGGCGTAATGGTTACCACTGTAGGATCATCAGTGCCCGGCGTTATAGGATCGTCAGACTTATCGTCAGTAATTTGCTTGCCGCCCTCTGCATCAGTACCGGTTACGCTTGCCTGGTTGCTGTATGAGCGGTTGTCTACATCAGCCTGAGTGAGGGTGTGCCTTGCCGTTACTGTGGTAGTTGTGCCTGCAGCCAGTGTGGCTATGTTAGCAGGTGTGATACTACCTGCATCTGCGCCAGGATCGCTCACCTTAACGTTGGTCAAAGCCGTGGTACCTGTGTTGGACACGCGCAGGGTATAGTTGATAACATCGCCAGCTTTGCTGCCGGTATTATTAGCCACTTTAGTTAATACAATGGATGCCGAGTAAATGGTAATGTCTACCCGGATTGGGTCAGACTCTACACCATCGGGTGTAGTAAGCGTATAGGTGTACGAATCTTTACCTACATAATCGCCTACCGGATTATACTGGATAGTACCATCAGGCAGAACGGCTACCACACCGTGCTGCGGCAAACCTGCTTTAACCGTGGTACCAATGCCACTCGGCCCGTCATTGCTCTTCACCTGGGTAATTACTCCCTTGTTTACCGGGGTGGAATCTTCATCATTTACACCAACAGGCTTAATGGTCACATCTACCGTAATTGGGTCAGATGTAACACCGTTTTTGGTGATGGTATATGTATAAGTATCCTTACCTATGTAATTATTATCTGGCTTATAAGTAACCTTTCCGGTTGCATCAACTGTAGTAGTGCCATGTGCACCGTTTGTCGGAGTTACCGTAGCGCCGGTACCGCTTGGTCCATCATTACTTAACACAGTAGTAGTAACTGGAGTGTTGATCGGCGTAACGGTAGCATCGTTTACACCAACCGGTTTTATATTTATGGTAACGGTTATCGGATCCGAAGCCACTCCATCTGCAGTAGTAAGCACGTAGGTATAAGTATCGGTGCCCGCAAAAGTACCTTCAGGTGTATAGGTTACTTTCCCGGTAGCATCAACAGTGGTTTTACCATGAGCGCCCTGGCCTGCAGTGACTGTTACGCCAGCTGGTAAGGCTTCTGCACCATCATTTGCTTTTACGGTTGTGGTTACCGGTACGCCTACACCTGTAACATCCTGATCGTTTACACCGTCGGGTTTTACCACAATAGCTATAGTCGCTCTTGGGCTCTCGGCACCCAGGTTGTCCTTAATTGTATATTCAATAGGTATGGCGTTGCCTGCAAATGCTGGCAGCGGCGTAAAAGTAACCCTGCCGGTTGTGGCATTTACTGCGTAAGTGCCCTGCCCTGCTATAGTCACTGACGTTTTTGCCGTGTTATCTACCGGGTCTATCAAACGCACCGATGTAAGATCAAGCGTACCGTCGTTGTCCTTATCGTTAGCCGGTATGTTCAAGGTAATGGCTTTGCCGGCGGTGGTGGTGCCGGTATCATTGGTAGCTACAGGAACCTGGTTAAGCCCGAAATTAATATTGGTTATGTCCAGACTGGTACCGGGCGTTGAAACAGTGATCTGAGCATTTGGCGTACCTGGTTCAATGCCTGTGTTACCAGCATTGTTTTGACCGTAAAATTCACCGGATGGTTTCCATGATGACGGCAAATTTGCTGCTACATCAGCCAGTGTGGCTGTGCTGTCAACACTATTAGTTGATAAAGCAACCGTATAATTACCGTTGTTTACGTTTGCGAAACTGTAATTACCGTTCGCCTTAACGGTATCTTTTACAACCACTTTGCCGGCGCTGTTTACGAGATAGGCATATAATGGCTTACCTGCAACTGCCTGAATGCCCGTACCGGAAATAGTACCGTTTGCCGCCCCGTCACCATCATTCACAACCCTGCCCGAAATGGTAATACCCAGTACATCTTTAAGCCTGTAATCTTCGCTCTCCCCGTCTGAAGCAAAAGAACGGCTACGTTCGTCAACATCGGTAGCGGCATCATCAATTAAGTTATTTGTAGTTATGCGCAGGCGCATGTACAATGGCCCGGCCTTTATTTTATTGCGGAAATAAGCGTTAGGATAAGTTAGCGTAAACTGTTTATTGGCAGTATTACCAGGCACAGTAATACCAACCTGTTCATCGGCACCAAATACACCGTCATTATTAAAATCAATCCAGCCGCGAAGGGTAGCCTGGGTCGATTTAGTATTCGTTGCCGTTACGTTGATGACAATATCGCCGGCCTGATTAACTTTTACCTGAGGCAGAGCCGCTGGCGAAATAGAATTTTCGTCGTTATTGCCCGTCTTTTCGTCAGTATCGGCATTGGCCGTGCCTTCGGGTTCACCATCAGGGTCAACATTGTCGGCACCGAGATAAACGGTAGCCTTAGCCACCAGAGGTGTGGTATTGTAATTTACAACGGCATAAGTACCATCGCCCGCAAAATAATCTGTTATCTGGAACTGCTCCATGTAATTGCCGGTAGTGCCATAACTGGCAGGGTCATCCCCAAGATCAAATGGCAACACAAAGCCTATGGCCATAGCCGTAAGACCGGAACCCTTCATGCCTACGTTATTCAGTTTTTGAGCGTTGTGGGCAAACATAACAGCCTGCACACCGAAATTGCCCGGAAGCAGGTTGGCATACAACCTGAAAGACCGTCCTGAGTTGGAAAGTTCCAGTTTGTACTCATCGTCCGCATCTCTGTTTTGGGTACGCTTATTGAGCAGTTGCCAGGCAATAGGGTTAGGCGTATCAGCAGTAATGTATTCGCCACCCGCGTCTATGGACTCAGCATCGGCTATGATCATACCGGGATAGTCTACATTCGTCCAAACGTTATTAATAAGTATGGCTACCTTAACATCGATGTCGAACTTAGCGGTACCACCGTAGGGCGTGGCCAAACCGGAGTTAGCCACCCCGCGCGAATCCGGCTTGGCCAGGTTATTCCCTGAGTATATAAGGTCGAGACCATCGCCGCTGTAACTGCCAGGGGTGTAAGCCTGCATAGCACCACCTCCGGTAGTAACCAAATTAGTTATCACCGCTGTAATGCGCACCGTTGGGGAAAACTGCCACACGTACGTACCATTAACAATGTTTGATGCATTGGAACCGGCCGGTGCAGTCACCAGCGTTGAGTTAGGGTCACTTCTATTCCACGTAAGCCAGTAAACCGAGTTTACAAGGTTAGTACCGGCACTACCGCCAATGGCATACTGAGCATTAGCAGCACGCGTTAAAGCAGTCAGTGAAATAAGGACAAGGAAGAACTTTAGCAAGTATCGGTTTATCATATACTACTATGTAGTTTTATAAGCAGCTCGATTTAGGTTTACAATTTCAGCCTGGCATTCCCAATATCGGGGCGCAACGCGCCCTACCGTCTACCTGCAAGCTTGTTTTCAGCGTACCGTTCTGCTTGGTAAATTATGTAACTTATACTAAAATCAATTTACAAAAGTTACATAAAAATCAATTTTCAGGACTAATTCTTATGCTCTGTATCCGTTCATATTGTTCAGTCGCGTTTGCGCGATGAACCACGTATAACCAAATCAGTATGCAGCACAACCGATTGTGTTTCCAGGTCTTCGGAATTGTTATTAAGCCTCTTCAATAAAATCGTTATAAGGTTGATAGCAATATCCTTTATTGGCTGTGCAATAGCGGTAATCTGCGGTGTATGGAGCTCAAAGGCATCAGAATCATCAAACGTAACCACCGCTATATCGTCAGGTATTTTAATACCCAAGTTATACATAATTTTAAGTCCGCAGGTGGCATCGCGGTTGGTACCGAACAAAACGGCATCAATATTTTTGGTTGATTTAAGGAAGATGGTCATCTGCTCCATCAACTCATCCTTGCTAAGCGTATACGGCAGCTCTTTCAGATTAGGTTTAAGGCCGTGCTCCTTTAACGCCATTTTATAACCAGCTATACGGTCAACCATCTGCGTTTGGTTGATGTAATAAGTTATCATGGCGATATTTTTATACCCCCTGCCTATCAGGTGATGGGTAGCATTGTATGCGCTGAACTGATTGTTGATGACCACGCTATCAGTCTTGATCGAAGGGAAATAGCGGTCAAACAGAACTACCGGCATAGATTCATTGATAAGGCTGGTTATTTCGTCCTCGAAACCAAGCGGCGGCGCTATGATATAACCGTCTACATGCCTGTCCTTGAACATGCTGATCATCTCCTTGGCCCGGTTTGTATCGTTGTAAGTACTGCAGTAAATTATCTTGTAACCATTTTTATAAGCGCTATCTTCAATATGCCTGGCTATGGCAGCAAAAAACGGGTCGGAAATGTCCTCTACCATAAGCCCTATGGTGTGCGACTTACCGGTACGAAGGCTCTTGGCAAGCGAGTTGGGCTTATACCCTACCTCCTCTACGTACTTCAATACGCGTTCAACCAACTCGGCACTGATTCTTTTTTCCTGTGCACGGCCGTTAAGTATAAATGACACGGTAGTTTTAGAAATATTTAGCTGATCGGCAATATCTACGATGGATAGTCTCTTTTTGGTCATTAAGATTTATTTGGCGCTCTTAACGCAGTGGTGTAACATTTATAAATAGTGAGCGCAACGGATGCAGCAATGCCGTTATTATAACGCTACACAAAAATAATTTTTTTTACACTCAAAATATTTTTTGTCTAAAAAAATTAAGCTATGTAAAATACAAAAGGGGGCATTGCGTGCCCCCTTTTGTATCTTTTTAACTTTAACTGACCTCATTTATTGAATAAAGAACTCCGTTGCAAAGCTCAATAAATTATGAGGGCAAAGTTGCCATATAGATGTTTACTATAAATTACCTGTATGTTAAATTGCAGATTAGTTAATAACATGTCAATTACCATGCTGATATGTGTCTTCCGCGTATATTTTACCATTCATTTGGTGTACTATTTCATCTAACTCGTTCGCACATTTATCAATAAGTGCAACCAGCTCTTCTTTCTCCTTGTCGTCCTCGGCAAGTTTTATTAGGTACAGCAAGCCAAGTATAGTGGCCACCGGCCTGCGCAGCTCATGCGAAGCCATCCAGGCTACGCCCCTGAGCATATTGTTTTGATGCTTGATTTCCTGCTCCTGCGCTTTTTTTATAGAGATGTCCGTATAAACGGCTATGTAACCGAGGTATCTTCCCTCATCATACATAGGCGTAAACTCTGCAGTAACCCAGATTGGCTGACCTCCCTTGCCATGGTTCACGAGGTCTATTGCAAAAGTCTCACGTTTTCGCTTGCGTTGTTTAATCTCCTCAACAGCTTTTAAGTTAGTTTCCGGTCCGTTAAAAAACTCACGCGGCTTTTTACCCTCAATATCTTCCAGGGTGTAGCCAATTATGTTTTCAAACGCCCGGTTTACCCAGGTAACGCGACCGTTCTGATCGGTAACCACAATCATGTTATTTACCCTGGTAATGATACCGGCAAGGCGGCTGTTTTCTTCGTGCGTACGTTTAAGCGTGTCAATATCACGTATGGCACCTATCAAACGTACAGGTTCATGATCATCATTAAAAATGAGGTAACCCTGATCCATGATATACTTATAAACACCGTCACCTACATCTACACGATATTCGCACTCCCAGTTGGTTCGCTTTTCACGGATCACTTTTTTCTGTGAACTGATTACACCCGGCAAGTCGTCCGGATGAATGAGCGAGCGCCACCAGTCCAGATGATATTCAATTTTATCAAACGGACGCTTAATAAGTTGTGTCAGGCTGGTGTTGTAGATGAGCCTGTCATGCACCATATCAAAATCATAGATCACATCCTGCGTAGCACGTGCCACTAAGTCATACCGCTCTACCGCCTCTTTGAGTTGAAGGTCTTTTAACCGGCTTTCAGTTATGTCCGAAAAATAAATTACAGCGCCTTCGTCCGTAGGATAAACCTTCATGCTTATCCATTTTTGCAGATAGTTAGAAAAATCTTCGAGTTTGCTAATCTGCTTTTCTTTTATGGCACGCTGATAAGCCGAGTAAAAATTAACATTAACCGACCCCCCGAAAACGCTTAGGAAATGCTTACCTATAATGGCATTATCCTTACCTGTGAGCTTAGAGAACGCCTCGTTAATACGAGTGATCTCCATATTGCTATTCAGCGCGAAAAAGGCATCATTGATAGTATTAAGCGTATCTTCAAAGTTGCTAAGGTATTTATTACGGTCCTGCTCTATCAATTTAAGTTCGGTAATGTCTTGTATGGTACCTACAACCTTTAAAGGCTTACCCTCTTCCCTTTCAATATCAGCTACCTGGTGCACAAAACCAGTTTCGCCATTGATGCGGTAAATACGGTGTATCTCGTTAAGTTGCTTACCCTCCTTAATCAACCGCTCCATGCCCTGTATCATGCGCGGGCGGTCATCAGCATAAATATGCTCTATATAAATATCGAAGGCTTCGCGGTTATCACGCTTCTCTATACCTGTAATTTCGTATAGCTGATCCGTCCAAACCAATTTTTGTGTTTCCGGGTAAAACTCCCAACCTGCAACCTTAGCCCGCAATTGCGTTTGCTCCAGCTTTCGCTTTTCAGCGGCCAGTTCCTCGTTAAGCTGTGAGAGGCGGGTTTTGTACAAAGTGCTTTCCGTAGTGTCATTTGCCATAACAAACATCCGCGACTCGCCCTTTGACTTAATCATGGTTGTGGTTATGGTTACTAAAATCTCGGTGCCATCTTTTTTAACGTGGCGCCAAATTCCGGACTTCTGGTACTGTGTATGGTCGCTGTTAATGATATTCAACAGCCGTTCCCGCTCATCCGGCGGCCTTATATCAAGTACAGTCATCTGCAAAAACTCTTCACGACTGTATCCGTAGGTAACAATCGCTGCATTATTTACAGATGTAAAACGCAAGGTGTTTACATCAAATACCCACATTGGGTTGGGATTTGACTCATACATGTTGCGGTAATGACGCTCATTGTCGGTAATACGGCGTTCATTGTTGCGAACCATAAAGTACAATGCAATACCTGTGCATAACACAAAGGCATAACCTTTTACACTACCAATAGTGTGCAAAGTTTCTACCGGGAGCCTTTCGTGGAAAAGGAATAACAACTCATCGCTGAAGGTTATCCAGATCAGACTTACGAGAATATAAAAAAGGGTTATTTTTATTCCGGCGTTGCGCATGTAGGAGCCCGAGCGTTAGTTTAAAAAAAGCACCAACAACTTTAGGTTGTTAGTAACACTTTCATTCTTATACGAAAACAAGTTTTCTGGGTTACAACAGATTTAGCTTGTACATACAAGCATACAAATGTACGAAAGCCTATAAGGCCTTGAGCATACGTCCCATCATCCGGCTAAAAAATTCAGGCGTTACACCAATGTAAGCGGCAATATCTTTCTTTGGTAGATGTTGTATGAGTGTAGGATACCGTTTGCAAAAGTTGTTATAACGCTCCTCGGCAGTAAGACTCAGGTTATCCATCAAGCGCTGCTGGTAAGCAACCAAGGAATTCTCTGTAATGATGCGAAAAAAGCGCTCGAATTTAGGTATTTCATGGTAGAGCATCTCCTGCTTTACCTTGGAAAGTAACAGCAGTTGCGATGGCTCAATGGCATCAATAGTAAGCGTGCCGGGTTTTTGACTGATAAGGCTATACATATCGGCGATCCACCACCCTTGCGGCGCAAAATTCATTACATGCTCAAAGCCGTTTTCATCAACGGTATAACCCCGCAGGCAGCCCTCATTTACAAACGCCGAGTACTTGCATACCTCGCCGGTGTGCAACAACGCCTGCCTGCGCCCAAGTTCTTTGGGATGTAAAAGGCTTATAAAATATTCCTTTTCGTCTTCGGTTAAACCAATATGTTTGCCAATACTTTGCAGAATGAGGTTAACGAACATGTGCGCTTTTTATAATTAAAGCTGCAATATAACACGTTCGCCTGGCTACTGCCAATTACGCTACAATTCTTTCCCACTCGGGGTGCCGCTGCAGAAAAAGCCTTACGTAGGTACACAGCGGCACAGCTTTAAGCTGGTTTGCTTCGAGATAACTGAATGTTTTTTCAACAAGCGCCTCCGCTACACCCTTTCCTTTAAGCGTCTCCGGCACTTCGGTATGTATCAGAAATAGCTTATCGCCTTTCTTAACATAGTCTATAAAAGCCCGCTGATCGTCTACCCATAACTCAAAATTATGGTTCTCCTCGTTAACAATCAGGTCTATATCTTCGTATTTCATTTGCGTAATTTCTTGAATTGCCTTGCCGCATAAATGGCCAGCAACCTATCAATCAACTTTCTTACCAAATACATATTTGTTGGCCAGTTCTATCTCCTTAGCTATGATGGTATGCGGCCTTCCGTTAAATACCTCAACGTGTATATCGGCATTTAAGTTTTTAAGCACAACCTCACTTTCCTGCACTCTGCTTAGCGGCACATGCGGATCCGGGTTGCCTGTAGTAATTAACACAGGTGTTCCTGCAAAGTCGCCCTTGTATTTACTCAGGTCTATTTCAGGGCCAATAAGTCCGCCGGTAAAGGCTACCGCACCGCCAAACCGCTGTGCGTTACGTGCAATAACCTCCAGTGTTAAACATGCGCCTTGTGAAAAGCCTGCGATGTAAATTTTACTCGCCGGTAAACCCGATGCAATAATTTCATCAATCAGGCCGCTGACTACCTCAACAGCCGAATCTAAGGCTGGCTGATTTTGCTCATTCGGCGCCATAAAGCTATAAGGATACCAGCTTTGGTTAGCCGCTTGAGGCGCGTAAATAGCAATATCTTTAAGGTCAAACTCCTGTGCCAGGCTAATGATACCTTGTGCCGTACCGCCGCGACCATGCAGCAGTATTAAAGCACCGCCGGCCGGCTTATCCTGATTGCCGGCGGTGATATATTGTTTTTTGTGAGTGTACATGATTAAGCTAATTTTGGTAATGTTTGCTCTAACTGGCTGCGGTATTTTTCGTACTGTGCAGGCAATTTCAAATTAGTACCCAATTCTTCTACAGCTTCGTCCACATCGAAACCTGGGTTATCGGTAGCTATTTCAAACAATACGCCACCTGGTTCGCGGAAGTACAATGAGTAGAAGTAGTTACGATCTATCTTCTCGGTGATATGCAAGCCAAGAGCTGCAATTTTATCGCGATACTCCATCAATATCTCATCATTTGCTACGCGGAACGCTACGTGGTGTACAGATCCGCCTGCTACATGACCGGCAACTTCGCCAGGTACTTCTACCAGATCAACAATGTTAGCATTGTCTACAGCATCAGTTACAAAACGATAGCGGTTTACATGCTGCTCCAGCAAACGGTAACCAAATACGCCTGTAAGTATGTCGGCAGTAGGCTGCATTTTATTGGTGGTGATGGTTATGCTGTGAAAACCTTTAGTGGCATTCTCTGCTTTTACCTCATCTGTTTCCCATGGCAGGCGGTTATCTGGTTTTGCAGCTTCAATCAACTCGAATTTCAAACCGTCTGGGTCAAGGAAAGTAAGGTATGACTCACCAAATTTCTCTGACACTTTATTGTAGATGACGTTATGCTTTTCAAAGCGTCTCTGCCAAAAATCCAGACTGCCTTGTGGCACTGAGTAGCCTATTTCTGTTACCTGGCGTGCACCTCTGCGACCGGTGGTAATATTTTCCCACGGGAAGAAAGTAAGGATAGTACCTGGCGTACCCACTTTATCGCCATAGTAAAAGTGGTAGGTTTCAGGGTCATCAAAATTCACGGTTTTTTTAACCATATGCAGACCTAATACTTTAGTATAAAAATCATAGTTGCGTTTGGCATTACCAGCTATTGCTGTGATGTGGTGGATGCCGTTTATTGAATTTTCCATGTTCTTAATTTTTTATTTGTTAGTGATTGTTTTGATTTAACACTACAAATTTACGCCGGTATTTTGCCGCCCGACTTGATGTAGGACAAGAAACGCAACGCCAACAAAAAAGCCCCCGAAGGGGCCTCCTAAAAAACAACTAACAAGAAAAGCTTATTCTTCGGCTGTATCGAGCACCAGTTTGCTCCAGCCTTTGTGGCCCGCGTTCCGAAGTTCTTTTTTGCGGGCTTCCATAATTTTTTTGATGCGAGAACTGTATGCCCAGCAGGTACTTTGCCTGATGTCCAACACCTCAGATAATTTATGTGACGATATCTTACCCTTTGTTGAGTACATCAGGAATATCATGTAAAATGCTTTATTAATAGGAATACGTGTGTTTTGCAAGATGGTATTAGCTATTACCGATTCCTCGTAACCACATTTTGAGCAACGGCGGCTGTACGGCAAATGCCCGCCGCTGTAATGAGTATGTGAACAGCGCCTGCAATTGTAGCCATGCTCCCATTTAAGATCCGACAGGAATTTAAAGCACGTTTCCCTGTCCGGATAAATGCGGCTGAACTCCTCAAAGTCAACCTCTGTAGACATGATACGGTCATGCGTTACCTTTTCTATATTGGTGTGCAGGGTAATATTGTCTTTCTCCAGCAATACGTTGATACGGGATATTTCTTCGGCCTGGGCTTTAAGCAATTCGTTAACACTCAGCAGCTCATTATTCTGGCGCTCAATCAGGTCATTCTTGTCGAGCAGTTCATGCGTACGCTCCCGCACCTGCTCCTCTAACTGGCGGTTTATATTGTCCTTGAGTTCTTCGTTTTGCTTCATCTGCCTGATGATGCGGCGCTGCACATAGTCCTTCTTCTTCTTGAGCGCACGTACCTTCTCACCTATTGCAAATGAAATGAACAGCATTTCCATTATGAAGCAGAAGCTAAGGCTGTAATGCGTTACAGGGCCGAATGGCAGCCATGGCACATCAAAGGCAATCAGTATTTTAATAATGAACCCAACAAATAAAAAGCTATAGCCCACTACAAAGAATCGCGCCGGCCAGTAGCCTTTGCTCATTACGTAAAAACCGGTATAACAAGCCAGCAGCAACGGCACAATCTCAATAATCTTGTAGCTGAACCAATCGCGGTTGATTGTAAGGCAGCAAATAAAGAACACAGTACGCAAGGCCATCTCTGCCCAGATTATACGGTACATTTTGGGCGCCCTTGCTTTAACATGGAGCAGGCTCATGGTAAACAGCATACCAAATATGCTGGCAAAATATAGCGCTACACCGTAAGCATACTGGTTCCAGCCACTGGCGGCAGGCCACATGTATTGGTAGGCAATGCCATCCGTGCACATTTCATAAAACCCAATGCTTACATTGTAGGCCACATAATACAGGTACTGTCGCTGCCGTATGGCAAAAAACATCATGAGGTTATACAAACCAAATACGGTAAGCATGCCGTAAAATGCCCCGAAAAAAAAGTATTCATCCAGCGCGTAGTGTACAAACCAGTTCACTGAGCGCAGCACAACGATAACATTGACCGGCTGGTGCGATTTTACTCGGATGTAATAAATATTTGGCCCCTCCAGGTTGTTTTTTAGTTGCAGGGTAAAGTTCTTATGATAAAAGGTACGTTCGCTAAAAGGGTAAGCCGCACCGAAGCTGGTTTGGACGTATCTCCCATCGGGTGTTGGCGAATAAACGGCTATGCTGTCTATGGTTTGATCCATAAATTCTAACAGCCAGTTGCGTCGCGACGCCTGCCGGTGGTCAACCTTAATACGATACCAATAAGCTGCCCGAGGGTCGAGGGTTTTAGGTGTAGATATTTTACTGCCGGCAAACTTTGCAGATATACTTTGGCTTAGTATGTCAGTAAGCGTTAATTTTGCTGTGCTGTCTGTAAGTCCCTCTATTTCGCCAAAAGTGAAGAAATGCTGATTTACATCATCGTTAAACGTAACAGGGTTTTGCGCCTGTGCACGAGCAAACATAGCGGTAATAAATACCACTGCAAAAGCAAAGCGCAACAATAAGTGCTTCAGCATAATTATACCCCGTGTTCCCTGAAATGTTGGTTCCCTCTGACGAGGGTTAATTGGTTTTTTTATTATAAAAGGCGAGGCAAATGTAGCAATTACCCGCCTTTGTACAATATGCTTTGTTACTGACCTGCTGTTAAGCCCAGCGCTTCTATATACCCTTTATTCGGACGAGTATTTTCAAAACGGCTATTCTCTAACACTTTAAACAGGATAGCTTTTAGCTTAGCCCTGTCGGCCGGTGTAGCTTTACGGATATCCTCAAAAGTTTGACGATTTTTTTCGGTATACTCATAAATTTCCTGGTAACCTTCGGGCTGGTCAAACGTGCGGAAACCGCGCTCGTTATCCATCTTTTTATATGGCCAGTAATGCCAGCCAATATTGTTTTTTTCAAGAACAATCCTGAAATCGCGCACCCACTCATCGGTATTTTCACCGGTTTCGCCAACATAAATGGGCACATTGTATTTATCGCGGAAGTCGATGTAATCCTTAATTACATCAACCGTGGCGGGCGTCCAGTATTTATGGAAAGTGTATACCAGCTTGCTATCAAACGGTGCGCCGAACGGTTTAAAGTTACTGTCCCACTGCGCGCCGCCTAAAAATATGAGGTGGTTTTTATCAACCGACCGTACAGCAGCAGTTATCTCTTTATACAGCGGTTCAAGGTGAGGATTAAAATCATCTACCTTAAAATAATGAGCTATAGGTTCGTTTAGCAAGTCGTAACCCAAAATGATGGGCTCATTCTTGTAATGAGCAGCAATGTCTTTCCATATTTTTATGGTGAGCAACTGGCTTGGCCGGCTCTCAAACAAAAAGGGATAACCGTAACCATCGTCGATATTATCACCGGTTTGGCCGCCGGGTGCGCAGTGCATATCCAATATAACATAAAGCCCCTCCGCTTTGCACCATCCTATCACTTTATCCAGGTATTTGAAACCGCGCGTGCCATCACTATCGCCCATATAAGTTTCATTAGTAAATAAGCGGTAATTAAAAGGGATACGAATAGAGTTCATCCCCGTAGTTTTGAGGTAGTGTATATCCTTCTCAGTAATGTAAGTATCCAGAAATTGCTTCCAGAAATCGTGCATTACATCTGGGCCAACAATTTCTGCGAAAGCTTGATTGATAAGGCGGGGTGAGTTAATGCCTTTTAATTTGAACATGTAACCTTCCGGTACCAGCCAGTTACCTAAGTTGGTGCCCCGTATCAGGAAGGGTTTACCGTCGGTACCAATAATATCTTTTCCTTTAGTGCTTATAAATTTGCCTTGCGAAAAAGCGCTGCTTACAAACAAAGCCATCACGGCCAGGCCTGATAAAAATTTCTTCATAAATAGGTTGTCTAATTGGGTCAATAAATATGTTAAATTTTATTCGGCATTTTTATTTTTATTTAAGAAAGCGGCCACGTTTTCTACCTCTTCCGGGTAGATGGCTATGCGGTGATTACGCACCATATACGGCGTAGCCCGGTTGTTTTGCGCGGTTTGCACAGCAATAATACCGGACGGGCGCAATGGCATATGGCAGTCTATGCAATTCTGTTGAATTGCGACACCTAACTTCGACGCCATTTTGCAGGCACTGTGCCCGCCGGTATTGTGACAACTGAGGCAGCGCTGCGAAAACATTGCAACCGCTCCCCGCTCTGTTTTATGCGAGTTGTGACACGTGGCGCAATCCATCTTGCTTACAAAGCATTTGCTTGCAGCCAGCATCTGGCTCTGGTTACCATGCACATCTAACTGCGAAGCATCTGTACGTACAGGCAAAAGGTCCTGCTCAATAAAGTTGGCCAGAGTATCGCCTGGCTTAAACGCAAACATAGAGCGCAGCACCATATTGCTGTTGCCCGAATGGCAGGACGCACACAAATCCAGCCGTTGCTGACGCGAAAGCGACGCATACCTTGTAATGTATTGCGACTTCTTTTCGCCCGGATTATCGGTGTGAAATTGTACATGTTGCTTAGCAGGACCATGGCAACGCTCACAATCAATACCGTTAATCAACGTTGCCTTGTCAAAACCAACCGTTGCGTTAAGGCTTTGGGTTTTAAAAGGCAGCTCTTTTATGTATGATGCATGGCATTCAAAACAACGCTTACCTATCAACCGGCCAAAATCAATACGGGTGGTATCATAGCCGGGGCTGTTAGTCCAGCTGTGGAGGTTAGCGAAATAGGATATCGGCAGTTGGTACAACATGCTATCTTTCCAGTACAAGTAAGTTTCTGCCTTTACCCCGCCAAACGTAATATCAAACTTTGCCGAACCAATTTTCCGGCCATTCACATATCCGGTTTGATACATTCCGTCGGCCTTTTTTTCCATCACCACTTTAAGGCTGTCGCTAAAACTAAAGCTGTTATGCCCAAGGCGAAAGTCGGCCATCATATTGCTATCAGTAGCCTCTCGGGTACTTAAAAAGTGCGCGGTGTGCAGGTAATCTGTGTAAACATCACTGTGGCATTTGGCGCATGCCTTGGCGCCGGCATACTGCGGACCACGAGGGTCATCAGGCTCTCCATCACTGAATAGATTACACTGGGAAATAACCAATACCAATGGCAATAAGAATATAAACAGTATAAATAATAATCTTCTGTTTGTCATTGATTAACTGGTCTACACACCTTTTTACTTTAAGCTTTAGCCTTTCACCTGCAGGTCATTTCGACAAGGAACGAGGAGAAATCTACTTCGACCTCTCCTAAATACTCTCCAAAGGAGATGATTTAACATTTCGTCATTGCGAACGTAGTGAAGCAATCTCCCCAAAAGAGACGGAATTGAGATTGCTTCATTGTTCCTCCTCGCAAAGACGCGTTTTTTTTATATCTCCTAAATCCGGTCCGTTAACAGCCTTCGCTTTAACCTATCACCTCTTTCCGTTAAACGGTTACTCCACAACCAGGGTTGTGATAGAGTGCGGCAAACTGGTGGTTTTAGCAGCTTCCCCTTTTATCCAAAGCATGTAAGGCAGTTCGTCTTCGCTCAGGTTTAGCACTACCACTACCAACTTACCTTCCGGACTTACAAAAGCGGTGGTTTGTAGTTTATCGCGGTTTGATGATGCGATGATACGTTTAGCGCCTGGTTTTACGAATTTAGAAAACTGGCCGATATAGTAATAGGAATTCATGTAGGTGATTTCACCCGTTTTAGTATTGGCATGTACCGGGGCATAGCAGAAGTTACCCACGTGGTTCGGGCCGCCTGTTTCATCCAAAAAGATGTTCCAGTCTGTCCAGCCCACTACGCCATTATTAAAGTCATTCACCATTGATTTACCGTACATTTCGCCCCACTGCCACTCATTAATGCGTTCCATGTTAAAACGCTCACTACAGCCTTCGGTAAATATCAGGTTCTTGTCAGGAAAGGCTTCTTTAACGCGTTTCACGTTATCGAACACATCATGTACATACCAGTGAAAACCTGTTCCCCAAACATATTTTGCCGCTTCGGGGTCAGACAGGATTGTACTTGCACGCTGATACAGTAGGTCGCGATTATGGTCCCACACGATCAGATTTTTGCTGGCCATACCATTTTTGTGAAGTGTAGGACCTAAGAAGTTTTTTACGAAATCGCGCTCTTCTTCGGCTGTGTAGATACATGACTCCCAGGTTTGCTTAGCCATAGGCTCGTTCTGCACCGACAGGCCCCAAACGGGAATGCCGCGCTTTTCATAAGCTTCTATGAATTTCACATACATATTAGCCCACGACTGGTTAAATTCAGCCTTTAATTTTCCGCCATGAAGCATGTCATTGTTATCCTTCATAAAAGCTGGCGGGCTCCATGGGCTCACATATGTGGTAAGCTTTCCGCCTGCACGTGCAATAGCCTCTTTTATAAAGGGTATGCGGTATTTTTCATCGTGCTTCACACTGAAAGATTTTAAATCGGCATCCCCATCTTTAACATAAGTGTAAGATCCGCTCGAGAAATCACAGCTTTGGATATGTGTGCGTGCCAGAGTGTAGCCTATGCCCTTGTCAGCATCGTAAAAATCCTGCAGCAACTGTTTTTGCTTGTCTTTTGGCAGCTTATAAAATGTTTCGGCCGAGGCATCAGTTAGCGCCGCACCTATTCCTAAAACCGTTTGAAAGCTTTTATCAGGATCTACAAAAATACAGGCCTCAGTTTCAAATGGCTGCCCGTGATGACTGAACTGCAACTTAGCCGTTTCTGAAAGCCGGTACTTGGTATCCTTAGCAGTAGTATAAACCTTAACTGATTTACCAGCTACGGAAATTTGCTGCGAAGGCCCTGTTTGCCCCAAAGCCTGATGCCACACCTGCGCAAAAAGCGCCAGAACCGCTACTTTATAAAATTTGTGCATATAGATATTTTTATAGATTATATATTCTTTTACCACACATAGGTGCCCACTGCACCACCGCTCAGGGTACTGCTGGCTATTTTATTATTAAATTTGATATTGAAAGTGGTAGAGGCGCTCCTATTATTAAGCACAATCAAAACCTTTTTACCATCCGGAGTTTTGTAGGCCACGCTTTGCAAGTCGCCGAAGGATGAGGATGCAATACGTACCGAACCTGGTCGCACAAACTTGGAAGCATGGGCAATGATGTAGTATGATACGTTGCGCGTGTAACCATTATTTACGGTGATGGCTCCCTGGCAAGTGCCGCAACCGCCAACAGTATGTGGGTTGTATTGCGGATCCGACGCCAGGTTCCACTCAATCACGTTACGGCTCCAGTTGCGCATTGCACCAATGATAAGATTGCTTACATGCCATTTCAGGTCGCCATCGAATGCGCCTCCACCAAATGTGGCTTGCTCCGTAAAATATACGTTCTTTGCCGGCGCAGCATTATGCACTCTTGTCATTTCGCCGATGTTACCGCCGTATAAATGGAACGCAGAACCGTCTATATATTTTGCCGCATCAGCATCCTTTAAAATATCAATAGCGTATTCAGGATGATCAAGATTATGATCATAAATAATGATCTTGGTGTTGATACCGGCAGCCGCGAAAGCAGGACCTAAGTGATCGCGCACAAAAACCTTTTGGTCATCAGATATCATCAGCATGCTTGGGTTATTATAAGCATTAAGTGGCTCATTCTGCGGAGTGATAGCATCAATAGTAATACCCTCCGCTTTCATTGCCTTGATGTATTTAACAAAATACTGAGCATAAACTCCATAATATTCCTTTTTAAGACTGCCGCCATAATAGCCGCCATTGTCTTTCATCCAGGTAGGCGCGGTCCATGGGCATGACAGTATCTTAATATCCGGGTTTACTGCCAGTATCATTTTAAGCACCGGTATCAAGTCGGTTTTCTCCATGTTGATGGAGAACTGTTTCAAATCAGAGTCTGATGTACCGGAGGTCAGTTCATCATAAGTAAAAGGCGATGCACTCAGATCAGACGCACCCAGTGTTAACCTGATATAACTGATACCAATCTGCCCCTCACCGGTGCCAAAAAGCTCCTGTATCAATTTAGATTTATCCGCAGCCGGTAACTTATTAATAAGCATGGCACTGCCGCCAGTCAACGCAAAGCCAAAGCCATCTACCGTTTGATAGGTTTGTGTGGTATCTACATCGATAGTCGCGTTATTGTTACTGCCAGCTTTAAACAACAAACTCACATTCTGCTTCTTAAGCAACACGGATTGATCACCTTTGGTAAGCCAGAAAGCCACATCGCTTGTTACCGGGTTTGTAGGCGTATCTACCGGCGGGTTAACAGGCGGATCAAACGGCTTGGTGCCGGAGTTATCTTTTTTACTGCATGCTGCCAACAATATACCGGCGGCTATGCAAGTAGTTATTAATCTGTTTTTGATTTTCATAGGTAATTACTGTCTCAATTCACTAATTCAAATTCACTTTTTAGTCTGATGTCATCTGATGCGCTTCCTATCATCACCTCGAAGCTGCCTGGCTCGGCAGTCCAAACCATCTTGGCATTGTAGAATGATAATTTCTGTTTGTTGATGACGAAGCTCAGCGTTTTGCTTTCGCCCGGTTGAAGGAGGATTTTTTTAAAGTCTTTCAATTCCTTTATGGGGCGTACAGCACTTGCCACCTTATCGTGCAGGTACAGTTGTGTTACCTCCTCACCTGCATATTTGCCTGTATTGGTAAGGGTAAAGCTAACGGTCAGTTGCTCGGTGCTTTTAATTTTCTGAGCGGATAATTTGATATCGCTATACTTAAAAGTGGTGTAGCTCAGACCATAGCCAAATGCAAACCTCGGGCTGTTAGGCATATCAATGTAGGCAGAACGGTAAATAATGTCCTTATCATTCATAGAAGGACGGCCGGTACTCTTTTGTGCATAAAAAACAGGTATCTGCCCTTCAGCACGGGGGAAAGAAATAGGCAGCTTTCCGGCGGGATTGTAATCGCCAAAAAGCACATCGGCTATGGCGTTACCAGCTTCGCTGCCCAGCCACCATGTGTATAAAATAGCAGGAACGTTATCTGCAGTGTAATTAAAAATCAATGGCCTGCCACCCATTACCAAAGCGACAACCGGCTTGCCAGTGCCTTGTATTGCCTTAACCAAATCCTCCTGCACGCCCGGGATGTGTATGTTAGCACGGCTTTTGGCCTCGCCGCTCATATCGCCTGCTTCACCAATGGCCATTATAACTACATCGGCCTGTTTTGCAATATTAACAGCCTCATCAAAACCCGCCCGGCTGGTGTCCGTTATACCGCAACCCTGGGCATAAAGCAATTTGGTGTTATTACCTAATTTGTTCTGTAAGCCATCATAAACGGATACCAAGTCCGCTTCGTCTGCACCTTTCCAGTCTATGGCCCAAAAGCCTTTCATGTCTTTACGAGACTTGCCCAGCGGACCAATCACTGCGATGGTCTTTACAGTTTTTGATAACGGCAATGCCTGTCCTTCATTCTTCAGCAGTACAATACTTTTCTTGGCTACTTCGCGCGCTGCTTTTCTATTGGCTTCCGCGTTGAGTTCTGCTTTTTCACGGTCAGCATTACTGAAACGATATGGGTCATCGAACAAGCCAAGCTCAAATTTTTTGCGGAGAATTCGGCTAACTGCTTCGTCAATAAGCTTTACTGATACTTTGCCTTCTTTCACCAGGGCAGCAAGATTATCAATATAGGCCCGGCTTTCCATATCCATATCGCTGCCAGCAGTAATAGCCGCAAGTGCTGCATCATGATTATTTTTTACATAGCCGTGCGCCACCATCTCGCCTATCGATCCCCAATCGCTTACCACAAATCCTTTAAAGTTCCATTTGCCTTTAAGTATATCGCGCTGCAGGTAGCTGTTGCCAGTAGCAGGGATGCCATTTAAATCGTTAAAAGAGTTCATGAAAGTGGCGGCACCTGCGTCAACCGCAGCTTTGAACGGCGGCAGGTAAACCTCCCACAGCGTGCGGTCGCTCATATCCACTGCGTTGTAGTCGCGACCGGCAATAGCGGCACCATAGGCAGCAAAGTGTTTCGCGCAAGCCATCACCGCATCGAGGTCGCCCAGATTTTTTCCCTGAAAACCTTTAACCCGGGCTTTGGCGATCAGCGAGCCCAGGTAGGGATCTTCACCGGCACCTTCCATTACACGGCCCCAACGCGGGTCGCGGGCAATATCCACCATGGGTGCAAAAGTCCAGTGTATGCCCGATGCCGCGGCCTCACGGGCGGCCACACGAGCCGAAAGCTCAATGGCATCCATGTCCCAACTTGCTGCTTCACCCAACGGTACCGGAAAAGTCACCCGGTACCCGTGTATTACATCCTGCCCAAACAGCAATGGAATTTTTAATCTTGTTTGCATGGCCGCCTGTTGTATCAACCGCGTATCGGCAGCTCCGCGCACATTCAGCATAGACCCTACCTTGCCTGCTTTGATCTGTTCAAGCTTGTTATTGTTGGCGCTTACCGGACCGGTAGCGTCATTATCGCCGGTGTACTGATTAAGCTGACCAATCTTTTCTTCAAGCGTCATCTTGGCCAGTAGCGCCGCTACCTTTTTATCAATTGCATCCGGGTTAACCTGCTTCTTTTGCGCCATAACCGGCGAAAAAAAGAGCATAGCTATGGCCGTTGTTAAAATAACAGGCTTTAACATATCAGATTGTATATATGGATTTAAATTGTAGTCTGTGCTTATTGTATGATTGCTTATTTGTCAATCATCTTATAGAATCTTACATAATCAACCTGCATGGTTGCCGGGAATACGGAATCATCCACCCCTTTAACACCACCCCAGTTGCCACCAACTGCTATGTTGAGCAGCACGTGAAATTTCTGATCAAATGGCCAGGTTGAAGAACCTTTACCCTGGTTGATATAAGTGAATACCAGAACGTCATCATAATACCCTCGGATGGCATAAGGTGTCCAGTCCACCCGGTATTTATGAAATTCAGTCATTGCGGTCTCTATCATTTTGCCTGATGTTTTTGAGTTACCGCCGTTATTAACTTCTGTATGCGTACTGAAATGTACGTTGTTGGGGTCGTAGCCCACATGTTCCATAATATCAATCTCGCCAGATTTTGGCCAGCCGCCGTACACATAATCGTCGGGCAGCATCCAGATAGCAGGCCAGGTTCCCCTGCCTGAAGGTAATTTGGCGCGTACCTCTACCCTGCCGTATTTGATGCTGTGCGTAAATTTTGATACCATGCGCGATGAAGTATAATTCATGCCACCCATGGCTTCTTTCTTTGCAGTGATGGTTAGTATACCATCTTTAATGCTTGCGTTATTTTCGGTATTGGTATAGTATTGTAACTCATTATTTCCCCATCCGCTGCCACCGGTATCATACATCCAGTTTTCATCGCTGGGCTTGCCGTTGGCGTCAAATTCATCGGCAAATGATGGGTTGACTTCAAACGTCCAGCCTTTGTCAGTGGGCGGTTCTACCTGTATAGGGCCTATACTAGGTCCTGCATCCTCTTTTTTACTACCGCAGGCCAAAAGCAACAAACCAGAGAGTGCGCCAATAAAAATACCAGTATTCATTTTCATGCTTCAGTTCATAGATAAATCAGCAACTGCCGTTTAAAACGGCAGTTGCTGATATTTATAATTGATTAATTATAACCAGGATTTTGTTTAAGCTTGGTATTAGCCAAATCCGGCAGCGGGATAGGCAATATCTCATTGGTACCGGCTTTAAAGCCTTTAAATGCAAGGGCTGTTGGCGCTTGTCCCCAGCGTACAAGGTCAAACCAGCGGTGACCTTCGGTAGCCAGTTCCTTGCGGCGCTCCGTATACACATTCTCCAAGGTAGCAGCCACAGGCGTAAGCCCTACGCGTTCGCGAACGGCGCTAAGCAATGCCAATGCACGACCAGCGTTACCGCCTGATTGCAGCAAAGCCTCTGCCTCCATCAGGTAAGTATCGGCCAAACGTATCTCGATGTAGTTGTTAGGGAAGTTCAGCTCTGCAGTACCTGTAGGCGATTTATACTTCAATAATGGCGCATACTTTTGTAAGAAGTAACCAGTATTTTGGTAGCTATGTTCGTAGCTAATGTTGTTCGCAGCGGTTAAGCTATCCAAATCATACAAAGTGTAGCCATAACGCGGGTCGCCTTTCATAAAATCATGCAGCTGTTTGGTAACCGGGTTAAAGCCCCAACCTCCCCAATATACAGGGCCGTTATAACCACGTGGGCCAACCATTTGTACATACACGTTTGACTTAAAGCTACCCCAGTTGTTCCAGGTATAGTTTTGAGTATTAGTATGTGTCAACTCAAATATCGACTCTGAATTGAATTTATGATCAGGACTGAAGATATCACCAAACTTATCCATCAGTTTATAGCCGTAGACAGGCGTAGTACCACCCGGAGTAGGGCCATTTACATCAGCCAGTTGTGCAGCAGCATTGCTCCATTTTTTCTGATAAAGATAAACTTTGCCCAATAATGCTTTGCCTGCACCTTGTGTTATGCGGCCTTTTTCAGTATCACCAACCGTAGGCGGAAGATCAGGTATTGCGGCAGTTAGATCCGACTCTACCAACTGGTACACTGCTTCGGGTGCCGCCTGCTCCACATCATACAATGTGTTGGGGTCAACAGTTCCTACAATCAGCGGCACGTTTTTAAATAAGCGTACCAAATCAAAATAGTAATGCGCTCTTAAAAATTTAGCTTCGGCCATATAACGCTTTTTGGTAGCGTCATCAAGGAAGGTAACTTTCTCAAGTTTAGAGATTAAAATGTTGGTGCGAGCTACACCACGAAAATTGTTACGCCAATACTCACCCTGGGGCCCAACGGCGCTATTAAGTGTATAATTATTCCATGCCTGCCAGGTGGTCATATCACCAGAACCGCCGCCGCCTGCATAACAATCATCCGATGCAGAATTTAATGGACCAAGCGGGCCAGAATACGTATTATTGATACCACCTGTTTCAGTAACCAGCGGATCATAAGCTGCTACCAAACCAGCAAATACCTGGTCTGGCGTTGAATAATAGTTACTTTCCAAACTTTGTCCTTTTGGTAATAATTCCAAAAAGGACTTTTTACATGATACGAGTAATCCAGCTCCTATCATCATGATTACTCCGTAGGTTATATATCTTCTTTTCATGTTATTTATGTTTATAGATTTTATAAAGTGAAGTCTAATCCAAACAGAATGCTGCGCGCTTGCGGATAAATAACACGGTCAATACCGCCAGCAATTTCCGGGTCGAAACCATCATATTTGGTGAATGTTGCCAGGTTGTTGCTGCTTACATATACACGTGCACGTTTTACATCTATTTTATTTAGAAATGTAGTTGGCAGCGTGTAGCCGAGTTGCAAAGTTTTGATGCGGAAGTAAGCGCCGCTTTGCAGGTAAAAGTCTGATGGACGTTTATAGTTATTGTTAGGGTCGGCATCAGTTAAGCGTGGATAGTTGCTGCCAGAGTTTTGCGGAGTCCAGGCATCTAATGCGGCAATAGGATAATTAGCGCTTGCAATATCTAACCTGCGATACCCCTGATACAATTTATTCCCCCAAACACCTTGTCCGAATATTTTCAGATCAAAATTTTTGTATGCTACGTTAGCAGTTAAACCATAAGTCCAGGTTGGTAATTGGCTACCAAGGAAAATACGATCGGCTTCATCTATGCTGCCATTGCCGTTAGTGTCCTGGAACTTCAAATCACCTGGCTTAGCATCAGGCTGAATCTTGTTACCATCTTTTACGTAAGCATCAATTTCTGCCTGAGACTTGAAAGTACCCAATTGTTTAAAGCCGAACCAAGAGGCGGCTGGTTGACCTTCATCTGTACGGAAGAGTGGATAAGTGGAATTTTGGAATGATCCGTCGTTAATATATTGTGTTACACCCAATTTGGTAACCTTGTTTTTATTATAAGATATATTGCCGTTTACATTCCAATTAACGTTACCTGTTCTTTTGCTGTAGCCCAGTTCAACTTCAATACCTTTGTTCTCTAAATCACCTATGTTTGCCCAATATCCCTGATCATATCCCCCGTAGAAAGGAAGATCGTATTGTAATAACAGGTCGTAGGTTTTTTTCTGATAAAAGTCAACGGTCAAATTGAAGTTTTGGAACAACACTGCATCTACGGCAACGTCTAAGGATTTGGTGCTTTCCCATTTTAGATCCGCGTTAGGAGGTCCTACAGGAGCGTTACCGATAGTTAACACATTGGTTCCGAAGACATAGTTACGTCCTCCGCCAACTATAGGCGTATATTGGAATGGTGCAAGTGCTTGCTCATTGCCCACAACACCGTACGAACCGCGTAATTTCAAGAAGTTAATAGCATCGCCTTTAGGGAAAAAATCTTCGCGAGTAAGTACCCAGCCCACTTCTGCAGAAGGAAACGTTCCGTATACGTTATTTGATCCGAATTTAGAAGATCCATCACGACGAACAATTGCAGTGAACAGGTATTTCTCATCGTAATCATAGGTCAACCTTCCAAAAATTGAAGATACATGATAAGGTTGCCCTTCATAGGACGTTGCTATTCTATTTTCTGCAGGTAGGTCAAAGTTAAAGGAAAGATCTTTGTAGCTGGTAATGGGCAGGTTATTGTATTGCACACTTAAGCCTACTTCCCTTTGCTCCTGCGCACTTGTACCTGCTAATACGGTGAAATTGTGCAAATTAACCTTACGGTTATAGGATATAGTATTATCCCAGTTCCAGGTTAAATTGCGGTTGCTCGCGCGATTACCATTAGGGTTTGAAGCGTTGTTATTCTGGCTGGTTAGATAATACAATGGTGTGAACGACTGACTACCCCAAAACGCTTGTTTACCATTAATCTGGGAACGTATTTTTAAGCCTTCGATAGGTGAAATTTCCACAAAAGCATTACCCTGCAGGTTGTGTGACCAACCATAATTACCCCGCTGAGTTTCTATATACGCTAATGGATTGCTCATTTCCTGACCAACGTATTTAGAGATTGCGTATGGCCTGCCTTGTGCATCGCGTACTACAGGCTTATCTGTGTAAGGAGAACCTTTGATATCATCAGCTGACGCCAGTATCGGGGTAATCGGATCGAGGTTGATAGACGAGCTTAATGGACCACCAAATTCTGTGTTCGTTCCGAAACCGTTTTGGCTGTTAACATAGTTATAGCTGAAGTTTTCGCCGATAGTTAACCATTTGGCCATTTTTGAACTGGTGTTAACCGTAAAGCTATATTTTTTAAATTTCGATATTTCAGGGAACACAATACCGTCTTGATCCAGATAACCGAACGAGGTGTAATAAGTACTCTTTTCGGTACCGCCTGAAATGCTAAGGTTGTGGTTCTGAATAAATGCGTCGTTACTGAATATTAAATCCTGCCAGTTAGTGCCAGTGCCATACTGCGAAGGGTTAGAGAATATGGCATCTTTACCATCATTGGCCATAGCCTGGTTTCGTAATGTAGCATATTGCTCTGCATTAACTACATCAAACTTTTTCACAGGGCGTTGTGTGCCCAGGTAAGTGTTGTAAGATATAGTTGGAGCGCCTGATTTACCTTTTTTGGTTGTTACCAAAACCACACCGGTTGATGAACGCGAACCGTAGATTGCTGCTGACGCATCCTTCAATACCTCAATCGATTCTACGTCGTTAGGGTTAACGTTTTCTAAACCGCCGTTTAACACCACCACCCCGTCAATTACGTAAAGCGGCTCATTATTACGGAAAGAAGTAACACCACGTACGCGAATTGTTGGGCCTGCGCCTGGCGCTCCTGAACTCGCCACAACGGTAACACCTGAAGTACGACCCTGCAACGCCTGATCGACACGGGTTACCTGCTGATTTTCAATATCAGACGCTTTAACGCGCGTTACTGCTCCGGTTAAAACGCTTTTCTTTTGTGTACCATAACCAATTACTACTACCTCATCCAAACTTTTATTGGCTGTTGCAAGCGTAATGTTTAAGGCTGTTTGTCCGGATACGGCTTTCTCCTGGGTATCAAAACCGATAAATGAAAATACGAGCGTACCGTTTGATGGTGCGGATATGGTGTAAGCACCTGAAACATCTGTTAAAGTACCAGTTTGAGTACCCTTAACAGAAACTGATACACCGGGCAATGGCTGCCCCTGCGCATCAACCACTGTACCCTTTACAGAGATATTTTGGGCGAGCGCAGTTGTAATTCCTGCCAGGAGCAGGAACATAAATAAAGTAATTTTTTTTCTCATGGATAATTAGTTTAATAATGTACTTGGTTGAATGGATTAGTAAGTGCCGGGGGCGGATCACTCCCTAAGTCACACGACGGATACCATCAGCCATAAGCGTACAGACACGGTTTAGCAGACATAGTGAACTCTATTGGTTTATTAAGTAATAATTGGTGATCCGGAAGGCTGCCGGAAATAGGTTTTTACGGCCTTCGGATGGTCAAAGTTATCAAAGTAAAAAGCTAAAACGCAAATATATTTTTCATAAATAACTGAATTATAGTAACTTAGGTATATTTTGAAACGCTTTAATACCAATCGATTTTTTCACTTTTAGCTTAATTATCAGTTAGAAAAGAATTTTTACGCACAATTAAATTGTAAAATATGATACGCTTTAATCACAACTAACTTTTTGATAAAAAAATGCATGAAGAGGTGGTGTAAACCAAGAGATTTGAGCAATGTTTGATGTAGTGTTTTATTGACATTTATTGCGTTTTCTACCTAAAAACGCACTTTTTACACTGAAAAATTTAACTGCTAATCACCTTTTAGCACTGCTAAAATTGGTAAAAAACAGGTGCATATTTTTACTAAAACACCACATAAATGTTTAGCATATTATGTTTCACGTTTATAAACAAAAAACCCTCTGCAACATGTGGTTACAGAGGGTCAAAATCGATTAATTTATAATATTTAGCTGTTGCTTAACTCATGAAACTCATCGTCGGAAAGCGTGATGTTTGCAGCCTCGATGTTTTCTTTTAAATGTACTACTGATTTAGTACCAGGTATCAGCAAAATATTATCAGCACGTTTAAGCAGCCATGCCAGCGCTATCTGCGCGGTAGTAGCATTATACTTTTCGGCCAGCTTTGTTACCTTATTTTCCAATGAGGAAGGGCCAGATGCCAACGGATACCACGGAATGAAAGCCAAGTTTTCGGACGTGGTATAATCGAGCACATCCTCCCATTTACGTTCACCTAGATTATATAAGTTCTGTACAGACACTACCGGCAATACTTTTCTTACCCGTTCAATGTCTGCTACTCCTACTTCTGATAAACCAAAGTATTTAATCTTACCGGCTTTTACAGCTTCAACCACGGGTGCCAGGGTATCTTCTACAGGCACTTTTGGGTCAATGCGGTGTAATTGCCAAAGGTCAATCTGCTCTACATTTAATCTTTTTAAGCTGCCCTCTATATTTTGCTGGATAAATTCAGGCTTACCATTTGGTACCCATTTGTTAGGGCCAGGTCTTTCAAAGCCACCTTTTGTAGCTATTACCAGCCCGCTTTTATACGGGTGAAGCGCATCAGCAATAAGCGTTTCGTTATAATGCGGACCGTAAGCATCTGCAGTATCAATAAAATTTACACCAAGCTCCACAGCTTGCCTCAACACATTTTTCGCGTTCTCCCTGTCTGCTACCTCACCAAACACCCCGGACCCGGTCAATTGCATTGCTCCATAACCTAAACGGTTAACAGTTAAATCGTCTCCTACTTTGTAGGTCAGTTGTACTTCGTTACTTGTCATGACATTTATGTTTAGTACCCTTATAAATAGGGTACGTTAGCTGGTCATAAACTATACCAAAACTTAGCGGTTAACATTGCTGTTCACTAAATATTACTTAAGCGTTACTTATTGTAAGTATGAGCGGGTGTAAACTTGGCTTACAATAATTAGCTTTGTAAAGTTCTATCTTTGATAATGTATGCTTTCAGAACCAACGTATCTCGCCGCCCGTATGGTGGCACCAACTATCGACGCTCACTTCAGCAAGCATATTGCTGCCGCCCGCGCAGCCGGTGAAACTGATCTGGCCGATAATCCTGGAACGCGCATTATTGAGGCTGTTATTGACGTTGCTTTTTGGGCAAGCTTGCGCCGTGAGGAAGGCCGTCCTCCAAAAATATCGCTGGCCTTACTGCATCCTGTGCAATGCACCCAGCCGCTTGCCTTCGGCTCAAGATTAAGGCTGACTCCACAGAATCTTATTAAACTGGCGCCAGCCGTAGAACATCCCGGCATTCACCTTGGTGTTTGGAATGATGGCGACGATATTTATATATGGGGAACCACACATACCATACCGGGCGTATGCTTTGTATTAGAGGTGGCAGAACCAGGCTTGCTGGTAATTAAACACCGCCGTGTGGACGGATTCGGCAAATACGTAAATGTAGCGATACTGAAGGGCGACGATATTAAAATAGTAGATGAGGAAACTTCAGGACTGGGTGATTGCCCATCGTTGCTTACCTCTTTGCTTGGATTGCCTTTGCCAACCTCTAAAGCCGACAATAATGTAAATGTGCTGGTGCAATTGGCTTCGGCCATGCGCAGGCATGGGCGCGGCGGTATAGTGCTGGTGGTACCATCCAATAGCGAAAGTTGGCGTGGCTCAATTGCCCACCCTATCACCTACCCTATTGAACCTGCGTATACCGCTATCACGGATCTGATTAACCGGAATCTGGATGAAGCTGAAACACTGGAATGGAAAGAAGCGCTGATGGAAGCTATTGATGTGATCGGCGGATTCACGGCTGTTGACGGCGCAACTATTCTGACCCAAGACCATCAATTGCTCGCTTTTGGTGCCAAAATAATCCGCGCGGAAAATAGTATACCTATTGAGCTGTTAGTAGCTACCGAACCGGTTACAGACGGAAAGGCCGAACGCAGGCACCCATCTCAAAATGGCGGTACAAGGCATTTGGCAGCAGCGCAGTTTGTACATGATCAACATGATGCTATGGCAATGGTAGCATCGCAGGACGGGCATTTTACCATATTTACTTGGTCATCAAAACTGCAAATGGTACATGCTCATAAGATAGATATACTGCTGCTTTAATACCGCTATAAAGCTTTAAATTTGCAGCAATGAGTAATGACCCTATTAGTGCTTCGCTTTTTGAAATGCGCCTGGATGACATTTATACCAAGCATCCATGGCTAAAGTATGACATCTCTAAAACCGACTTTCTTGCACTTTTTCTGCCTTTAAAGTATAAAAACGGTAAAGCACTCAAACCCGAGCAGCCGCCCGAGTTTGCTTTGGACAGGGATATTTTTTTATCTGTACTGGTAGCCTTTAAACAATCTTTTAACTGATTGTTTAGCCCATCAGCTCTTTCATCAACTTATCAAAATTCTCCTTTAATTCGGCAAGTTCCTGCTCTAATGCGGTAACACGGCTTTCAAGATTGGATGATGACGTAGTTTTCCCGGTACTTACTTCCAGGTCCTCGTCACTAAATTGTACTTCACCACCGAGCAAGTGAGCATAGCGTGCTTCCTTTTGCCCCGGCCGCTTTGGTAACTGCTGCACATAAGTCAGTTCATCCGCAGCAAGCTTATCTAAAATCTGCTGTACCTCGTCAAGTGTTTCAAACTCGTACATACGGCCTGCGTTGGTGTTAATTTCACCGGGGGTTTGCGGACCGCGTAATATTAAAAGAGCTATTACAGTTACTTCTGCGGGTACCAGCGGAAACATCACCGCAAAATTATGCTTGTATTTAATTGCACGGCTTGAGCCACCAGTCACCCTATAAATCAGGCCTTTTTTCTTTAACGAATCGAGTGAGTTTATAACGGTTGCCTCGTCATAATCTACTACCGGCTTTCGTGCTGTTTTTTGGTTACACGCGGTTACAAGCGCATTTAACGTAAGCGGATAATACTCTGGCGTGGTACGGGCCTTTTCCATTAAAGCGCCGAGTACGCGCAGTTCGGTATCAGTAAGTACAGGTAAAGCTTGCAATTGGTCCATACCGCCAAATATAAACATAGCAGCTACATACCAAAATAAAAAAACCCGTCGCCTTAGCACACGGGTTAATTTTTATGATATGGTTGTGATTGATGTGGTGGCTTAATACACTTTAACCATAAAAATGTATTTCTTTACTTTTTCTACCTGCTGCGCACGGCTCATTCCCATTAGCGATGTTTTTGAACTCAGCGTCAACGGTTTTGTAAGCGAATCAGCCGGTATAGCTTTTATGGCTTTTAATAGATAAGATGATTTTTTAGCGAATGACAGCCCTTCGTAATGGCTTTGCTTGCCACTAATGATACCAACAAGATTACCCTTGCTATCCAGCAGCGGGCCGCCGCTGTTGCCCGGGCGTGCAGCTATAGATACCTCATAAGCTGTGCTATCACCATTGAAACCTACTGAAGATGTTACAGCGCCAGGGCTAAACGAAAGGGCATCACTTGGGTAACCTACAGTAAATACTTCTTCACCTAAATCGCTTTTCGCTTTACGTATGTTGTATGGTATTGATGACAGTGTTTTAAAGGCTGAATCACGTATTGCCAGAATAGCAATATCCTCGGCAGGCTCCGAATAAATTACCGAAGCATGGAAAGACTCACCATCAGCGTTTTGCACATAAATGGAATCCGCATTTCTTACTACGTGATAGTTGGTTACTAAATAACCGTTTGAGGTAAGGGCAAAGCTTGTTCCGCGGAAATTACCTGGATTTGTGGGCACTGAACGTACGCTGTTGATCTGATGCTGCAAGGTAGTGCTCTTTTGTTTAAGCTGATCTGTGGAGCGTTTAACACTCGCTACCTCGGCGCTCAGTTTCACGTATGAGCTGTTATCCCCTTTAAATTTGCCTGTAAACAATAAAGTAACCAACACTGCAAAAATGGCAATAGATGCCGCTACTGATATCTTGGAATGATGCTGACGCCACATTCTCACTATCCAGGTAGGTTGTATCAGCAATTCCTCTTTCAGGGTGTGCACATCAATCTCGTCATGAATGGCATTCAAACGGCTTTCCAGTTCAACGCGCTCGCCATATTGCTTCAGTACAGCCAAAAAGTTTTTATGTTGTTCAAACTGGCTTGCTACATCGGCATTATCACGGCACAACTGCTCAAAAGCTGTACGCTCGGTAGCGTCCATCTCTCCGTTCAGGTACCTTTCAATGGTTTGTGTAAGCTTATATTCACTCATCTCGCACTAATTTATTGCTGTTGAAAAAACAGCTTTTTAAGCCTTTGCAGGCATTTGTATTTCTGGGTTTTGGCGTTGTCGGCACTGGTGTAACCAAAGCGTTCGCATATATCCTGCATTGATAAATTTCGGATATAAAAATCCTCCATGATGGTTTTGCAGGGCTCGCCAAGCAGCTTCAGGGCATGCTCCATTTTACCAAATTGCACATCCCTGTCGGTATGCATTTCGGCCTCGCTTTCATCCAGCGGCAAATGATCTTCAAAATCCTTTACATCGCCTACATACCGGTTTAAGCGGGTTAGTTTTTTTAACCACAAACGCCTGCTTACCGAGTACAGGTAAGTTTTTAGTTTGCTGGTCAGTTCAAAATCGCCCGACTTAATTTTATTATAAAGAACGATAATAGCTTCCTGGTAAATGTCTTTCGCATCATCGGTGCTACCGTTATTATTAATAATCAGTTGCAGCACCATCGGAAAATATGCTACGTAGACACGTTTTAAAACAGCTTCCGAATTGTTGAGGATCCCTAAGATCACCTCACTGTCAGACGGGGCTGCATGCTTTGTTTTGCTACTCACTATTAATACTATTTATGCGAAAATGTAACCCAATTTTTTATAAAAAAATTTATCATTATAAAAAACGGCAAAGAACAAAAATTAATACCGCCCTTCAAAAAAAGTAACCCGTTAAAAGGGTTGTTACTTGGCAACTGATTAAGCTACAGCTAAAATAATTTTGTTAAACATAGATGCCAGCCTACCTATGCAATATAGAGTTTTAGCCGGCATTATTTTCTCGTAAAAAATTTCCTGCAAAAACGATTGATTAATAACGTTTTAAAAAATTATTAAATAACTACATACAGTGTAACCATAATATTATTTTTGGGATTCCAATAATAACCCTAATGCCCAAAACTATCAAGAATGTAATGCTCGGCTTGTGGATGGCCGTAGCTGTATGGAGTTGTAAATCAACCAAACCAACCGATCCAACACCCGATCCGGACAAAACCGATACCACCGGCCTTATTTCAGTAGTTATAGAAGCCCGAAACAATAGTGACAAAATAACCAGCGACGTTAAGTGCGACGTTGAAGGCAATACCATCACAGCATTGGTACCCTCCATGCAAAACGACCGCAAGTTTGTAGTGAGCTACACTTACAAAACCGCTGGCGGCCTTACTGTAAAGGCTAATGATACTACTGTTATAAACGGCGTTACTAAAACAGACTTTACCAAACCGGTAACTTACACGGTTACCAACCCGTCAGGCTTTACAAAAACCTATAAGTTTGTTGTACGCAACTTCACGGGCATCCCGATTTTCTATTTAACCACAGACGGCCCGGTTGTATCTAAAGACGATTACGTTAAGGGTACACTAACCATTAACACCAACCAGGATTTTGAACAAGAGAAACTTACCATTCCCCTTCAAATAAAAGGACGGGGTAACTCTACATGGAGTCACCCTAAAAAGCCGTACAGATTGAAATTTACAGACAAAGCCGCAGTTTTAGGTCTACCTGCTGCTAAGAATTGGGTGTTGCTGGCCAATTATTCCGACAAAACACTGATGCGTACCAGCGTAGCGTTTGACCTTGGCCGTAAGCTGGGCATACCGTTTACACCGCATGGCCGCTTTGTTGAGGTGGTAATGAACGGCGAATACCTTGGCAATTATCTGCTTACTGAACATGTGGAAGTGCATGAGAATCGCGTAAACATTCCCGAACTGAAAAAAGGCGACACCTCACCTGATAAAATAACCGGCGGTTATTTGCTTGAGTGGGACCAACGCCTTGATGAAGACCACTGGTTCCGTACAACACATGATATTCCGTTCACCCTCAAATCACCGGATGACATCCCTGATGAGCAGTTGAACTACATTCAAAATTATATACAGCAAACAGAGGACGCTATTTTCGCTGATAACTTCAACGATCCGCAAAATGGTTATGCCAAGTACATTGATGTAGAATCATTCATCAACTTTTACCTGGTGCAGGAGCTTACTAAAAACCAGGACGCCAAAGATTTCAGTAGTATCTTCTTTTTTAAGGACCGCAATGCCAAACTGGCTATGGGGCCGATATGGGACTTTGACCTGGCCATTGGCAACGTAGATTATTCTGATGCTACCAATCCTACCGGCTGGTGGATAGCTGACGGCCCGTGGATGGGGCGTTTGCTGCAGGACCCTGCATTCCGCACCAAAGTAAAAAACCGCTGGAACCAGATCAAAGGCAAGGAAATTAAGCAAATAAACAGCGTGATTGACAGCAACAAACGCTATATCAATTTGTCGCAGCAGCGCAACTTCACCCGCTGGCCAATACTAAATGAGTATGTATGGCCAAACCCTGTTGTATTAGGCACTTATGACAAAGAAGTAGACCGCGTTAAAACCTGGCTTGCACAGCGCGAGGCATGGCTGGATACTGAGTTTAATAAATGGTAAAAAGGCGTTAAAAATTCCGAAAATATTTTTATTTTTGCCTTTCAATTAACAGAAAACAATCGCTATATTTGCGCCTCTTTTATAAAGAAAGTATTTAAAGTAATGAAAAAAGATCTGCATCCTTCAAATTATAGATTAGTGGTTTTTAAAGACATGTCTAACGACTACTCTTTTATCACTAAATCATGCATCGATACCCGTGAAACAGTAAAATGGGAAGATGGCAACGAGTATCCACTGGTGAAATTAGAGATCTCTCATACTTCTCACCCATTTTATACCGGTAAGATGAAGTTGGTAGATACTGCAGGCCGTATCGATAAATTCCGCAGCCGTTACAACAAAAAGTAATCGCTCTGCGTTACAAAATATATTTAAAAGTCCCGGCTATCCAGTCGGGACTTTTTTTATTTTTGCGCCATGGCAATCATCCTTTTCGAAGATAGGGCTTACCAGAATTTATATCCCCTAACCTACACACGCCCTGTTGCCAACCTGCGCATAGGCATACTTACCATTGCCGAAAAATGGGCAAAAAGGCTTAACGCCGATTTTTCTTACCTCACGCGCGATTATCTGCAGGGGAAGTTTCCTTTACAGGTATCTGATGAGAACGTATTTATAAACGGCAGTATATGCCCTGATGACGCACTGCTCGAAGCTATTGATAAATTAGGCAACGGTGAAGCATTAAAAGCGGGCGATAGGTTGATTGCGGTAAAGCTGAATGAAGCTGATGCAAAAGACTTCAGCACTGAGGCAGTTTTTGGCAAGGTAATACAACATGAAAAAGAGTTTATAGCCGTTAATTACCCGGAAGATATTTTCAGGCTTAACCCTGTTGAACTGCGTAAAGATTTTGAGTTGCTTACCCGTGGCCGCAGTAGTGCAGGTATAAGCAGCACCAATACGATAATAGGCGATACCGACCGCTTTTTTGCTGAGGAAGGTGCCATTGCAGAATGCTCCACCTTCAATACCACTAACGGCCCTATTTACTTGAGCGGCACGAGCGAAATATGGGAAGGTACCAACATCCGCGGCAGCTTTGCCATTTGCGAAAATTCGCAGGTGAAAATGGGTAGTAAAATATATGGCGGCACTACCATTGGTCCGTTTTGCCGTGTAGGTGGTGAGATTAACAATGCTGTAGTATGGGGTTTTTCTTCAAAAGGCCATGAAGGTTACCTGGGCAACTCAGTATTGGGAGAGTGGTGCAATATCGGCGCCGACTCTAACAACTCCAACCTTAAAAATAACTATGCCGAGGTTAAATTGTGGGACTATCCTACAGGGCGCTTCCGTAAAACCGGTTTGCAGTTTTGTGGCCTCATCATGGGCGACCATTCTAAATGCGGCATAAACACCATGTTTAATACAGGTACGGTGGTTGGTGTAAGCGCAAATGTGTTCGGAGCCGGCTATCCGCGCAACTTTATACCAGATTTTGCCTGGGGGGGCGCGCAAGGCTATGAAGTTTATGGGTTGAAAAAGGTGTTTGAAACAACAGAGCGTGTTTTCGAACGCCGTGACGGCCGCGATTTTGACGAGTATGAAAAAAGCATCCTCGCCAAAGTATTTGAATTAACAGAACAGTACAGGCGGTTTTAGTGCCGCAAACAAGCATATTCACTTAACAATAAAAGCAATGAGAAAAAAAATTGTAGCAGGTAACTGGAAAATGAACCTCGATTATAACGAAGGGTTAAGCTTATTTTCAGAAGTTATCAATATGGTAAATGATGAAGTGACAGGCGAGCAGCAAGCTGTAGTATGCAGCCCGTTTATACACCTGCACAGCCTGGTACAGTTAGCCAAAGGTTATGATAAAATAACTGTTGGTGCACAAAACGCACATCAGGCCGAAAGCGGCGCTTATACCGGCGAGGTATCTGCGAAGCAAATCAAGTCAACCGGCGCTACACACGTTATCTTAGGACACTCAGAGCGCCGCCAGTACTTTGGCGAGACCAACGAGTTATTAGCAAATAAAACCAATACTGTATTAGGTCACGGCCTCACTCCTATCTTCTGCATCGGCGAAACTTTGCAGGAGCGCGAAGCAGAAACGCATTTTGAAATTATTAAATCGCAATTAGCGGAGGGTATCTTCCACCTGGATGCAGCAGCTTTTGGCAAAGTTGTAATTGCTTATGAGCCGGTTTGGGCTATTGGTACCGGTGTTACCGCTACATCAGCACAGGCACAGGAGATTCATGCTTTTATCCGCGCCGAAATTGCTGCGAAATACAGCCAGCAGGTAGCGGATGATACTACTATTCTTTACGGCGGAAGCTGCAACCCTAAAAACGCTGCTGAGCTTTTTGCACAGCAAGATATTGATGGCGGCCTGATTGGCGGAGCATCATTAAAATCACGCGACTTTGTAGATATCGTTAAGGTATTCAATTAATCAGATGTGAGAATTGAGATTTGAGATTTGAGACGCCCGTTTGATGGCTTATTTTAATCAGCTTTGCTTCTCATATTTCAAATCTCACGTCTCAATACTCAAAAAATGGACTATTACGAATTAAGCTTTTCGCTGCCGGCGTTTGAAGAATATCAGCGGGATATATTGATTGATGCGCTGGCCGGCGCAGGTTGTGATACATTTGAAGAAATCCCATCAGGCTTTAAAGCTTATATTCCGGAGTCTGCCTACGATGCTCCTGCTATTGAGGCGCAACTTGCAGACTATCGCGACATGTTTGAGTTTAACTACGATGTTGCACTTGTACCACAAAAGAACTGGAACGAGGAATGGGAAAGCAACTTCGAGCCTATACAAATACTTGACCAGGTTTATGTAAGGGCTACTTTCCATGAGCCGCAGCCGCAGTTTACGCATGAAATCGTTATAGACCCTAAAATGGCTTTCGGTACAGGCCATCATCAAACCACCTCCATGATGATGACACTGATGCTTGACGAAGCTTTCAGCGGCAAATCTGTACTGGATATGGGTTGCGGTACTGGCATCCTCGCCATACTGGCAGCTAAACTTGGCGCCACCAACATCACCGCTATAGATTACGATCCGGTTTGTTATGACAGCACGATAGAAAACGCCGCGATAAATAACACTCCCGGCATAACAGTGCTTTGCGGTTCAAAAGAAGTTATTCCGGCTGAACAGTTCGATATAATACTGGCAAACATCAACCGCAATATCCTGCTCGATCAAATGGAGTCTTATGCGCAAGTATTAAATCATGATGGCCATATTTACTTCAGTGGCTTTTATGAAGAGCCTGATCTTGCTATCATTACCGAAGCAGCGCATGCCCATGGTTTAAGCTATGTAAACCATATAAAAAAACAAGATTGGGTTGCTGCCCTTTTCATAAAGAGTTAAAAAATGTGCGTTAAAGCAAATATTTTTGTTTATTTGCGCACCCATTATTCCATATTTTAATATCTCAATTTTTTAGATGAGGGTTCATTTTATTGCCATAGGTGGCAGTGCCATGCATAACCTGGCTATTGCTTTAAATAAAAAAGGATTTGCGGTAAGCGGCTCCGACGATCAGATATTTGAACCTTCAGCCTCACGCTTAGCAAGATATGGCTTACTGCCAGCGGCCTTTGGCTGGTATCCGGAGCAAATAAACAAGGAGATTGATGCAGTCATTTTGGGCATGCACGCCCGGCCTGATAACCCGGAACTTTTGCGCGCACAGCAACTTGGATTGAAGATATATTCGTACCCTGAGTACATCTATGAGCAGTCTAAAGATAAATTGCGCGTTGTGATTGGCGGCAGCCACGGTAAAACCACTATTACTTCTATGATATTGCACACACTACAGTACCATGGGCAGAGATTTGATTACCTGGTTGGCGCGCAGCTCGAAGGTTTTGAAACGATGGTAGGGCTCACGGCCGATGCTCCTGTAATCATTATAGAGGGGGATGAATATCTTGCTTCACCGATTGACCGTCGGCCTAAATTCCATTTATACAAAGCCAACATTGGCGTAATAAGCGGTATCGCCTGGGATCATATAAACGTGTTCCCAACTTTTGACAGCTATGTAGAGCAGTTTAGCTTGTTTATTGATACTATTGAAGGCGAACGGAAACTTATCTATTATGCAGGGGATGAAACGCTTGCGGATGTAGTAAAAAAATCGACTGCTGATGTTGAGTGCCTGCCTTATAGTATACCACAGTACGAAATCAATAACGGGATCACCAATATTATTTTAGATAATAATATTTACCCGCTGCAGGTTTTCGGCGAGCATAATTTATTGAATATGCAGGCAGCCGGCCTGGTATGCCAGCAACTTGGCATAAACGCGTACGACTTTTACACGGCCATGGCTACTTTTAAAGGGGCCGCACGCCGTTTAGAGTTGATTGGTTGTAATGACAAGGCCTGCATTTATAAAGACTTTGCTCATTCCCCTTCTAAATTAAAGGCAACTGTACATGCTGTAAAACAGCAATATCAAGATCTCCGCCTTGTGGCCTGCATAGAGTTGCATACCTTTAGCAGCTTGAACAAAAATTTTCTGGATGAATACCGCGGCACTATGGAAGAAGCAGACGAGGCGATAGTATTTATTGACAAGCGAACTTTTGAGCATAAGAAATTGCAAGCATTTGGAAAAGAGGAAGTTAGCGACGCATTCGGCCGAACAGACTTGCTATTTTTTGACGAGCCGAAAAATTTATATAATCATCTCAAAAGCCTTGATTTAACTAATAGTAACCTTTTGTTGATGAGTTCGGGAAACTTTGGTGAACTTGATATTACGTCCCTAAAAAATATTTTATTATAATAGGGATATTTATTAGTTTTTATTAAAACATTTTTCTAACTTTATTAACTATTGAGAAACCCCTTCCTTATTTAAATTAGAATGAAAACACTGGGAAAAAAAATCAGGCTGCTGCGCCACCAAAAAGGTTGGAGCCAGGAGGATGTTGCAAAAAAATTAGATATTTCTATACCGGCTTTTTCTAAAATTGAGACCGGTATTACAGACATTAACCTGTCGCGGCTTGAGCAAATTGCCAGCCTTTTCGAGATGTCGGTAGTGCAATTACTTACCTTTAATGATAACGACGACGAGCAAAAATTCGCCAGTGAGTTAGAAACCATCCATAAAAAGCTTACAGAGCGTGAGGCGGAAGTAATTGATCTGCAGAAAAAGGTGATTGAGCTTTTTGAAGAGCTTCGTGTAAAGAAGGTTACCGCCTAATTAAACGGCCTTTACTAACCAGAGAATATATTGGTATCATTACCACAAAAATTAACTGCTGTTAGTGCAGTTTAATTTCACACGCATAAAATATTATATATATACGCCCTCAACAACTATTGATTGGATATGAGGGTTGATCATAACAATAAAAGCACCTTTTGGGTGCTTTTATTGTTTATAGGGTATGTTTGTGTATTTTGATTAATAATCATCGTCGTCGTTGTAATCGCTTAATGACTCATAGTCCAGGTCATCAATAGGCCCGTCAAAATCGTCATCGTCGTCGTCATCCACAAACCGCTTGGTTGGTTTTTGGTTATTAGCCAGGCCGCTTGATTTTTTCGCGCCGGTAGTTTTGGAAGCAGCTGGCTTCTTTTTTTCTGTCTTTTTTGGCGTTCCCATTATGCAAACTTTACTGTGATACTTTAGAAATTTTACTGCCCGGCTCGGTGTAAAGCCAGCTTTATGCGTTGCTTATCTAACAGTAAAAATAACTAAAATCCATTTTTTAATAAAAAAAACTAATTATTTATTCAGCCAGCGGCCCTATGGCCGAACCGGCCTCTGTAAGTTCTTTTATCTGAGGCAGTTCATCGGCAGAGTTAATGCCGAAGTAATCCATAAAAGTGGCGCTGGTGCCATATAAAGTGGGTTTGCCTACCGTGTCTGACTTTCCCAAAATAGCAATCAATTCCTTTTCAAGCAGTTTTTGTATTGAGTAATCGCAGTTTACGCCGCGTATCTGTTCAATATCAGTTTTGGTCACCGGCTGTTTATATGCAATTATAGCCAGTGTCTCCATTGCCGCCTGGCTTAGTTTTCGTTTGGAACGTTGTGCCTGTAAAGTGCTGATTGCCGCGTGGTACGCCTTCTTAGTAAGAAACTGATAGCCATTATTAATTTTTACCAGCTCGATGGCACACTGTTCACCGGCATATTTCTGCTTAAGTTGTTCAATGTTAGCTTTTACTTCCGCCTCAGTAAAATCATGCGCAAAGGTACTTTGCAGGCAATACATAATTTCCTCTACACGGATGCTCTGTTCCGAAGAAAAAATTAGCGCCTCAATATATAAATCAAGCTTCTCCATCAGCAAATTACGATATTTTTCGGTGCTTACTCCAAGCGGTTGTACTAAACATGATGTAAAAAAAAACCGCAGGTATAAAAATATGGTATCTATGGTATAAACAAACAAATCATTTATAATATTATGAAAACAGAACAACACCAAAGCTTTGGTGATGCAAAAATGGCAAGGCGGGCCTTTTTGCGTTACGCAGGAGCAGGCACTGCAGCTGTTGCCGGTATAGTGGCGCTGCAATCGTGCTCAAAAGACGATGATGACCTGATAGATGACAATGGCGATACCACTGATGTAGGCTCTGGCGATGCAGGCATTTTAAACTACGCTTACGCTCTTGAGCAACTGGAAGCTGCTTTCTATATTGAAGTAGTTAACCGCTTTTCTGGCGAGTTTAGTGCGAACGAGAAAGCCTTGCTTACAGATATAAGAGACCACGAGGTGTTACACCGCGAGTTCTTTAAAAAAGCTTTAGGCAGCGGCGCTATCAAAGGTCTTACACCTGACTTTAGCAAAGTTGATTTTGGTAAAAGATCAAGCGTTTTGGCTACAGCAAAAGCTTTTGAAGATTTAGGCGTAGCTGCTTATGATGGTGTTGGCTTCAAATTTCAGAATGCTGATTATCTGGTAATTGCCGGTAAAATTGTATCAGTTGAGGCAAGGCATGCTGCTGTTATCAGCAACCTTATCTCTGAAGGTAGCTTTTTGGACGGGCAGGTTGATACCACAAATGGTATAAACGTGTCCTTCACTCCAAAACAAGTACTTGCTACTGCAAACGCCTTTTTAAAAACTAAAGTGAGTGCGAAAAGTTTTAACTTTTAATCAGACATCATCATGAATTTACTGAACATTATTGAAAATATAGAAAACGTTGACCCGGAACTGGGTGAACGTATTAGTCCACGCAGAAACGCTATAAAAAATATTACCAGCTTCGGTACAAAAGTAGCAGCTGCCGCTTTGCCGTTCGCCGTAAGCACATTATTTAAAAAGGCATATGGACAAACGTTGCCAAACGGCGTTGTTGATGTTTTAAACTATGCATTGACCCTTGAATATCTGGAGTCTGAATTCTATAACAAAGGACTGGCAGCTTCTGGATTAATTCCAGCGTCAGACAAAACCAACTACTTTGAAAAAGTAGCACGTGATGAGAACAATCACGTAAAATTTCTGCAAAATACTTTAGGTTCAGCAGCCACACCAAAAGGTGCGTTTACATTTGACCTAACAGGAAATGGCAACTTTGGAGACGTTCTGACAAATTATGATACTTTCCTGAAAGTAGGTGTTGCTTTTGAAGATACCGGTGTTCGCGCTTACAAAGGACAGGCAGCTGCGCTTTTAAGCAACCAAGTTGTACTTACAGCTGCATTAGGTATACATGCCGCTGAAGCTCGCCATGCGGCAGCTATCCGTTACCTAATCAATAAGAAACTCAACCTGGGTTTGAAACCGTGGATTGTAAGCGGCGATGTAGGTAATGATACCGGTATATCTCTGGTAAATGGCAATTACGCGGGTGAGGAGTCAACTGTACAAGCGGGCGTTGCACTTACTTCTCTGCCAGCTGTAGGCTCCAGCAACAGCAAGGCGTCAGCTACCGCTGCGTTTGATGAGCCACTGGAAAAACAAACCGTGCTTAACTTGTTAGTAGGTTCGTTTATTAAACCAAACTAATAAACGTATTTAATAAACAAAAAAGGAGATGCACCCACGGTACATCTCCTTTTTTGTTTATTAAATAACTTAAATTAATAGTTGATTACCTGCTCTTCTATCTGTGCAGGAATTTCGCGCCATTCGTATTTCTGATTCCGAAGTTGAGGCTGAAAGCCTGCCTCTAAAATTGATTCCTGTATTCCTCGCGCAGTGAACCGGTGCGGAGCGCCTGCTGCTGATACCACGTTTTCTTCGATCATGATGGAACCGAAATCATTTGCGCCTGCATGGAGGCATATCTGCGCCACTTGCTTACCAACAGTAAGCCATGATGCCTGAATATTTTTAATGTTTGGCAGCATAATGCGGCTAAGCGCTATCATGCGGATGTACTCATCTCCTGATACGTTATTAGTAATCCCGCGCACTTTACGTAACAGCGTGCCGTCGTCCTGGAACGGCCATGGAATAAAGGCCGTAAAACCATAATTCCCATCCGGCTTTTCCGACTGTACTTCGCGGATCCAAACAAGGTGCTCAAAACGTTCTTCAAGGGTTTCTACATGCCCGAACATCATCGTGGCAGACGTAGGTAGATTAAGCTGATGCGCTGCACGCATAACATCCAGCCATTCTTTACCGCCGCATTTTCCTTTTGATATAAGCCTGCGAACCCTGTCATTAAGTATCTCTGCGCCTGCACCGGGCAACGAGTCGAGGCCGGCTTCCTTTAAAGCTTTAAGCACGTCATAGTGGCTCATACCTTCCAGCTTGGATACGTGGGCAATTTCCGGTGGACCAAGCGAATGCAGCTTTAAAGTAGGGTATAGTTCCTTTAACTGTTTAAACAGATCGGCATAAAAAGCAAGTCCAAGATCAGGGTGGTGCCCCCCCTGGAGCAGCAACTGGTCGCCCCCGTAACGGAAGGTTTCTTCTATCTTGCGCTTGTAAGTTTCTATATCAGTAATATAGCTATCCTCGTGGCCGGGGCGACGGAAAAAGTTACAGAATTTGCAATTAGCAATACAAACGTTGGTAGTATTTACATTCCGGTCTATCTGCCATGTTACCTTGCCATGCGGCACCTGTATTTTACGCAGCTCATTGGCTACGTGCATCAACTCGGCGGTAGGCGCGTTATGATACAGGTAAACACCCTCCTCCATACTCAAAAAATCAAACCGCAGGGCTCGCTGCAACAGATCGGCTGTATTCATAAAAACAAATATACGAAGTAGCGAGGTGATTAGTGAATGATGAGTGGTAAGGCATGCTGCCTATTGAAATTTTGTTTTTGGCATGACGTACTTCAATATTCTACCGTTGCCTTAATGGCCAGATCGGTACCGAAGGGCATAAAATGATCATAGGTTTTCCATGTATGGTTAAGTTGCATTACCCAGATATTTAGTTTCGGCCCTGTAACATCCGATATTCCTAAGTAAGGCCTGAACACAATAGCTGTATCTACCTTATTGGTAGCTTTATTGTAAACCGGTGCTTTTACCGCATTTAAGAAATCGCGCAACCACTCCACAGCTACAAAAAACTGCTTGTTGGGTATAACTATTTTGTATTTATTCAGATCAAGTGCTACTTCTTCATCAGGTACATAAGGAGCATTTAATGTCTTATCAACAAATCCTTCAAGCGTTTTTTCATTACTTATGTCGATTACCTGATCACAAAGATCGGCGCCCGGTCCACCTGTCATCGGGTCTATATCATATATCCTTATACGGAACTTTGTGCGAAGCCAATCTTTTACTTTGGTAATTTTTATTTTTGACAACTTGCTGTTAGAGGCACCGGTAGCAAACTGTTGTGCTATCTGCAAATAATTAAATGGAGCATCTTCAGCAGCCACTCCGGCATAAAGCCCTACATCATCAGGTACATAGTCATTTAAAACCTGTTTTGCCGAATATCCTGACGCTTTTAGCCGTTTAAAGTTCGTTCTGGTCAATTTGATATCTTTCATGGTAATCAATTGATTCAGCGGCAACTTTAGCGGAATATAATTTTGGACGTAAAATGCTATTGTGTCCCGCATAGCAGCAAGGTTGCCCGGAATGCTGAACAAACCATCAGCCTCCGTATTTATAGCCAGTTGTGCTTTCGGAATGCTTACGGCAGCATAAGGAATAGCATCCCCTGTTGCACCATCCACTATGCGTAGCGTATTTGTCTTTTGCTGGGCGTAGCTACCAATCGAAAAGAGATAACAAACAATGTACAATATTCTTTTCATCAGATTACTTTAATAATTTACGGTGGCCGATAATGCAATGTCAAATTTATGCTCAAATAATTGCCAGACGCCATTCGTCATTTGCCAGGAGGTATACTTAGGTGAACGCATTTGTTGGGCCAGCAAGGGTTGATAGATCACACGATCGAATCCGTCGTTTCTATCTATTTCATTTCCGTTTACGGTTCTGGAAAAACTTCTGCGCATAATATATTCGTTGTGCGGAATACGCAGCCATTCGATTGCAACAAAAAACTTGGTTGAGTTAAGGATTGCGTTACTACTATCAAGCATGATCGTGATCTTGCGTAACCTGTCTTGTACGGACACATCCTTAGTGAATAAGATACTGTCAGGAGCCCCGGTTTGAGGGTGGACTGTTATGATGTGTACTTTAAACGTCGTTTTCTTACCAGGCTTGGTTTCGCCCCAGGTATCGGGTAGCCGGCGGCCTATATCAATTCGGATAACCGCCGCATCCGGTTTGGGTGCTTCAAATTGCTTAGCATACATCTGCGCCTCGAATAATTGTTCTGGGTAAAAAAATCCAAAATTACTTAAGTAAGGAAGAGCGTCGGATGAGAAAGCGCTCAGAGTTTTGGTTTTTTTCCGTACGCCTATCACTACCTCTTTCAGTGCTGTAGACGTTGGTTGCAGGGTAATGAACATATTTTGTTTGTAGGCCGTTACCGGCATGCGATAGGTCTGATAACCAACGCAGGTAAATATTAGGCTGTCCTTCTCTGTTGCGGATGATTTGAGATTATAATAGCCTTGTTCACTGGTTTGTGTGGCTGTCTTTGCTTTTGCAAGTGTCACCGTGGCAAAGGGAACGGGAAGCTCGGTAGTTTTATCTATAACCTGCCCCTCATAGTTAGCCTGAGCTAAAACAACATCAGGACAGACACACAAGATCAAGCCGAAAAGTAATAGCAAATAGGTTTTCATAAGGCAGTTCAGGTTGTGGAAGGCTACATTAAAAATCAGCCCTTTTATAGTTAATGAATGAAGTTACGAAGAATACGTAAAATTATCCATCGGTATACCGCAATTACGAACTACTTATGAAACATTATTGCGCTACCACCTCCTCTGCCCTTAATCTATTTCTCTACACTGTTCAGTATTCTGTATTCAACATGATGAGTAGTAAGGCATGCTGCCTATTGAAATTAGTTTTTGGCATGACTACTTCAATATTCTACCGTTGCCTTTATGGCCATATCAGTTCCAAATGGCATGAAATGATCGTAAGTTTTCCAGGTATGGTCAAGTTGCATTACCCAGATATTCAGTTTCGGCCCTGTAACATCCGATATTCCTAAGTAAGGCCTAAACACAATGGCTGTATCTACCTTATTAGTAACCTTATTGTAAACAGGCACATTTACTGCATTTGAAACATCGCGTAGCCACTCTACCGCTACAAAAAATTGCTTATTCGGGATAATGATATTGTAATTTTTAAGGTCAAGGCTAAGTTCCTTCTTAGGAAGATAAGGTTTATCAAAACTTCTACTCAATAAAGCATTAACATAATCTTTATTATCCTGGTCGAGAATCTGGTCGCAAAGATCGGCGCCGGGGCCGCCCGTTACAGGGTCTGTATCGTATATCCTTATCCTGAATTTTGTAGGCAGCGGGTCCGAAGTTTTGCTGATAGTGATACTGGTCAATCTGCCGACCTGATTATCTGTAACAAACTGCTGCGCGATCTGCAGGTAATTAAACGGGGCGTCGTCAGCAGCTACACCGGCATAAAGCCCCACATCATCGGCTATGTAGTCGTTCAAAACCTGTGTTGCCGAATAGTTTGACTTTTTCAATGGTTTAAACTTAGCTTTTGCCAACTTGATGTCACTCATTGTAGCCAATTGATGCAGGGGTAACTTTAGGGAAATATAGTTTTGCGCATAAAACGCTATGGTATCCCGCATGGCAGCGAGGTTACCGGGAATACTGAAAACACCATCCGCTTCGGTATTGATAGCCAGTTTGGCTTTGGGAATACTTACGGAAACATAAGGAATGGCACTTCCTGTTGCGGCATCAACGACGAGGAGTGTATTTACCTTTTGCTGGGCACAACACTTAGCCGAAAGAATGCAACAGATAATGTATAACAATTTTTTCATAAACTGGCGATCAATAGTTGACTGTAGCTGATAGGGCGATCTCATATTCAGGATGCTCAAATAAGTGCCATACACCATTGGTCATTTGCCAGGAGGGCGTTTTAGGCGATCGATTATACCTGGCAACTAAAGGCTGATAGACTATACGATCGTATGTAAAGTTTCTATCTATTTTATTCCCGTTGACCGTTCTAATCCCCTGCCTGCGTAATATGTATTCGTTGTAAGGGATACGCAGCCATTCAATGGCAACAAAAAACTTGGTTGAGTTTAAAAATATATATGTACTTTCGAGCCTGATGCTCACCTTGCGCGACCGATCCTGCAGGGATACCTCTTTCGTGAATATGACACTATCCGGGGCACCGGTTTTGGGGTGAACGCTCATGATATACACCTTGAACTTTGTTTTTTTGCCTGGTTGCATTTCTCCCCAAATGTTTCCAGGCTGCCCTCGTGCCAAATCGATACGAATGACCCTGCCATCCTGTTTTGGTGCTTCGAATAATTTGGCATACATCTGCGCCGCAATTAAAGGTACCGGATAAAAATAACTAAGGTTGTACTTAGTAGCAACATCGAGATTAAAAGAACCCAGGGTTTTGGTCTTCTTCTTGCTCGCACCCACAACCACCTCCTTTAAAGTGGTTGAACTGGGTTGCAGGGTAATGAACATATTTTTTTTGTAGGCCGTTACCGGCATGCGATAGGTCTGATAACCAACGCAAGTAAATATCAGGCTATCCTTCTCTGTTGCGAATGATTTTATATTAAAATAACCTTGTTCACTGGTTTGTGTGGCTATCTTTGCTTTTGCAAGTGTTACCGTAGCAAAGGGAACGGGACGTTCGGTAGTTTTATCTATAATCTGCCCCTCATAGTTAGCCTGAGCTAAAACAACATCAGGACAAATAAACAAGATGAAGCCGGAAAGTAATAGCAAATAGATTTTCATAAGGCAGTTCAGGTTGCAAAAGGCTACATAAAAAGATCAGCCCTTTTATAATTAATGAATGAAGTTACGAAGAATACGAAAATTATTTATCGGTAATACCGCAAATAACTAACTACTTATGACATCCTTATTGCTCTACCACCTCCCCTGCCCTCAAACGCAAATATTTATCTACACTACCCGGTATTTCATGTTCGTAATGGCTTACATAGATTAAAGTTACCGGGCTATGTTCGCAAATGTTATCTATTACCTTTTTAAAATGCTCTTGCTGGTGGCTATCCAGTCCCTGGCATGGCTCGTCGAAAATCAGCAACGGTGGATTTTTAACCAATGCCCGTGCCAGCAAACATAAACGCTGTGCCGCAGCAGGTATATTTTTTAACAGGTTGTGGGCATATCGGTCTATCTCCAGCACCTGCATCCATTTCAGTGCCTTTTCCTGTCGGGCCTTTACCGATGGCCTGAAAAGGCCAAGGGTGTCATAGTAACCGGACTCAATCACCTGCAAACAGTTATTGTCAGCCGGAAAAAACTGAAACAACTCAGGAGATACAAAACCCGTATTCTTCTTTATATCCCAAATGCTCTCCCCCGTTCCACGCTTCCGGTCGAACAATATTATTTCGTTGGCATAAGCCTGCGGGTTATCGCCATTAATGAGGCTGAGCAATGTGGATTTACCGGAGCCGTTTGGCCCCTGCAGGGCCCAATGATCACCGGGTTTAATGTGCCAGTTTACATCCTTAAGCACATGGTTTGCTCCGTAACGAATATTCACATTGCGCATGCGTACAATGTCGGTAAACTGGTGCTCCGCCATACCCGCGGTCAGTTCAGCAATCGCATCTGCATTAATAACCGCAGGTTGACTGAAAGCATATTCAGAAAAATTAAAGTCAGCAGCTTTATGCTGTGCTGCTATAACGCCGTCATTTAACACAGCCACATTTGTTATGCATGGCGGTACTTCATTAGGCGCAGCTGTAAGTACGACGGTGGTATCGCGTTGCATTATCTCCTTTAATATATCATTAAACTCAGCCCGTGATGCAACATCGAGGCCGGCCATTGGATTGTCGAGCAGTAATAAAGCTGGGTTACGCAATAGAGCGGCCGCCAAACGCACTCGTTTTGATTCCCCGTTAGAGAGCATGATGGTTTTCTTTAAGAGCAGGTGCGCTATCTTCAGCAAACTAATTACCTCGGTAAAAGTCCATGATTGGGCATTTGCATCAACAGACTTAACACCCTCAAGATAATCCGTTACGTCAAGTGCATCCTCTACATCAGATGAATTAAAGCGCTGCTGGTAGTAAAATTCCGTGGTGTTTGACAGGTTTTTGAAGTGATGCCTTGGCTCAAACAAAGCAATGAGCTGATGATAGGTCATATTTTGCGTCGAAGCATTCGGGTGCCGCGCAAGATAATCATCCCAGAAGTGATATTTAATTTCGCCACCCGTAACGCCAAATTTGCCAGCAATGGTTTGCAGCAGGGCGCTTTTCCCCGAGCCGCTCGGCCCAATCAATGCCCAGTGTTCACCTTTATTTATCCGGAAGTTGAGCTGGTTAAATATAACTTTATTGTATGCTCTTACAGTTACAGCATTGAGTTGCAAAACAGGGTTTGTATCAATCATAGGTCGGCTAAAATAAGGATAACGCTAAACAATCAAAACATAGCTTGAGGTGCTGCTGTTAACCTTATTATAACATATCATCTACACCATGAAAAAATTAAATCTTATAGCAATAGCAGCTCTCCTCATGACACTGAGCAGCTGCTCAGTAATTGGCGACATATTTAAAGCCGGTTATTATGTTGGTATTATTGTTGTAATAGTAATACTGGGCCTGGTTTTCTGGATCTTCTCTATGTTTAGAGGAAGGTAAGCCGGGACTGTTAAAACAAAACGTCATGGAAAATACAAGAGCAACGGTTGAATATCTCAATGATTTAATCGAGATCAACAATGATCGCATAAACGGCTTTGAGCGTGCATTGAAAGAGTTGAACGACACCGATACCGATGTACGGTACTTGTTTACCAACTGCATCAGCCAAAGCCATCAGTTTAAAATGGAACTGGCTACAGAGGTACAGGCACTTAGCAGCCCCAAGGATGTTGAGCAGGATACCTCATTTGCAGGTAAACTACACCGCAGTTGGATGAATCTTAAAAGCGCATTGACCGGGCATAGCCTTAAGAGCGTTTTAGACGAATGCGAATTTGGTGAAGACGCAATAATTAAAGCTTATAACGAAGCTTTGGAAGAAGAGTTTCTGCCGGCATATATCCGCGAAATGCTGAACGCTCAACTCAGTATACTGCAAAGTGCACATAACGAAGTAAAAGCTTTGCGTGATACAGTGCAATAAGCTAAGTTTAACGCATTAAAAAAGGCCGTATGTAATTAACACACGGCCTTTTTTATGTCTTAAGCTAAAATTACATTTTAGTTGAGTCAGCAGCTGGAGAATCAACAGCTGGAGAATCAGTAGCTGGAGAATCAACAACTGGAGAATCAACAACTGCAGTTGAATCAGCAGTTGAATCAGAACCTTCTGAAGAACCTTTGCCACCGCAAGCAGCAACTGATAAAGAAACAACTAAAGCTAAGAAACCTAATTTGAATGCATTTTTCATCGTCTGAATTTTTTTAATAAGTGATTAATAGTTTCTCTTTAATACCTCAATCTTCAAAAGGTAACCCACCATTCGTAAAATATTTTCAAAAAAAATTATTTACTGTTGAAAACGTTACACTAATGTCTAAAGATCAATCTTTTAGCGTAATGAAAAAAATTTAATGGCTTCAACAATAAACTACCAAAAAGGTATAGTTTATGACAGTTTTAGAACAAATCCAAATTAATTTTTTGTATATATTTGTATTGTTAAACACATACGATGAACTTACCAATTTATTTAGATAACAATGCAACCACGCCTATGGACCCAAGGGTACTGGAGGCGATGCTGCCCTACTTTACCAACAAGTTTGGTAATGCTGCAAGCCGTAACCACGCTTTTGGCTGGGTAGCCGAGGAAGGTGTTGATTATGCGCGCGAGCAGGTGGCCAAATTAATTGGAGCCAGTGAAAAAGAAATAATTTTTACATCAGGCGCTACCGAGTCAGACAATCTGGCTATAAAAGGCGTTTTTGAGATGTATAAAGATAAAGGTAACCACATTATTACTGCGGTTACCGAGCATAAAGCTGTTTTAGATGCGTGTAAACACGTTGAAAAGTTAGGCGGCAAGGTTACTTACCTTCCTGTTAAAGAAGACGGCCTTATTGATTTGGCCTTGCTTGAGCAGAGCATGACACCAGAAACCATCCTGGTATCTATTATGTATGGTAATAACGAAATTGGCGTTATACAACCGGTTAAAGAAATAGCTGCTATTGCACACAAACATGGCGCCCTGTTTATGACGGATGCTACACAAGCGGTAGGTAAAATACCTGTTGATGTGAACGCTGACGGCATAGATTTATTGGCGCTTTCAGCACATAAAATGTATGGCCCTAAAGGTGTTGGTGCGTTATACGTTCGTCGTAAAGGCCCACGTGTAAAAGTTACCGCACAAATGGATGGTGGAGGCCACGAGCGTGGTATGCGTTCTGGTACGCTTAACGTACCTGGTATTGTTGGTTTAGGTAAGGCTTGCGAACTTGCTTACCAGGAAATGGCATCAGAAGCCGCCCGCCTTTCAGCCCTTCGCGATAAATTGGAAAGCTCACTTAGCCAGTTAGAAGAAAGCTATGTAAATGGTAACGTAAACCATCGTTTACCGCACGTTGCCAATATTTCATTTAAATATGTAGAAGGCGAAGGTTTGATGATGGCTATGAAAGATCTGGCTGTATCTTCAGGATCGGCTTGTACTTCTGCATCATTAGAGCCATCATACGTACTAAAAAGCCTGGGCCTGAGCGATGATCTGGCACACTCTTCGATACGTTTTGGTTTAGGACGCTTCACCACTGAAGAAGAAGTTGACTACGCAATTGAAGTAACCAAAAAAGCGGTTACCCACCTGCGCGAACTTTCACCACTGTGGGAAATGTTTAAAGAAGGCATTGACCTTAACTCAATTGAGTGGGCGGAACACTAATTTCTTTGTTGAAATATCGAATAATTAAAGTCGAATTTGAAATAAAGAATTTAGGATTTAGAAATTAGGATTTAAAGATTTAAGAAAAATGGCATATTCAGATAAAGTTATAGATCATTACACCAACCCGCGCAACGTGGGTACTTTAGATAAAAGCAGCTCTAAAGTTGGTACCGGCCTTGTTGGTGCTCCAGAGTGCGGCGACGTAATGCGCCTGCAAATTGAAGTTGATGAGAACAACGTAATTACCGACGCGAAGTTTAAAACTTTTGGTTGCGGTTCGGCTATCGCTTCTTCATCACTGGCTACCGAATGGCTTAAAGGCAAATCACTTGATGATGCCATGGCTATCGACAACATGGACATCGTTGAAGAGTTGGCCCTGCCACCGGTAAAAATTCACTGCTCGGTATTAGCCGAGGACGCTATCAAGGCTGCAATTAACGATTACCGCGTTAAAAACGGCTTGGAGCCAATCGAACTTGAAAAATCACACCATTAATTTGAGGCGAGAATCAAAAAGCATAAACCGGGAAATATAATTGGTTTATCCGTCTTGATTCTTGATTCTAATATCTTGATTCTATACAAATGGTTACTGTAACTGATAAAGCGAAAGAGAAAATTAATCACCTGATGCAGGATGCCGGGCTGGATGCGTCATACTTCCTGCGGGTATCTGTTCAGGGTGGTGGCTGTTCAGGCCTTTCTTACAACCTTGATTTTGATAACGAGGAAAAAAAAGGCGATCAGTTTTTTGAAGATAAAGGTGTGCGCATGGCGCTGGATATGAAATCATTTTTATACCTGGCCGGCACCGAACTTGATTTTTCGGACGGGTTAAACGGTAAGGGTTTCAATTTCCATAACCCTAATGCTACCCGCACCTGCGGTTGCGGCGAAAGCTTCTCGGTTTAATAATAAATATTCATAGTATAAACAAAGGCGCTTCATTGCTGAAGCGCCTTTGTCGTTTTTTACAGGATCAAAACACGTTGATCACTTGTCCGGTTATTCCGCCTAACACACTCTTCTTGTAAGCAGCTACTACCCTATCCATCGCCACAGGAATATGACCCGGAAATGCCTCAAAAAATCCGGGAGAATCTTCCACTACACCTGGGCTTACAGCGTTGATACGAACGTTATTTTCCAACTCAATTGCCGCAGCTATCACAAATGAGTTGATACCGCCGTTAATGGCACTTAAGTTAGCGCCCAATATTACGGGGTCTTGAGCCAATATGCCCGAGGTAAGGGTAAATGAACCTTTAGGATTGATATAATGCTGACCAATCAGCACGAGGTTGACCTGTCCTGCCAACTTACTGTCGAAGCCTTTCTTAAAATCTGATGGCTTGGCCGCTTTAAGTGCTCCAAAATGGCCCGAGCCCGTTACGCTCACCAGTGCATCAAAAGCACCGGCTTGTTTGTAAAACGCTTCTATTGATTCAGGCGAGGTAATGTCAACCTGCAGGTCGCCACTTTTGGAACCTGCCTTAATTATCTCATGTTCTTCAGCAAATGCTGCAGTTACTTTTTTCCCGATAGTGCCGGTTGCGCCTATAAGAATTATTTTCATAAACACTCAATTTAGATCAGTAGTGCAAGCTTAGGAATTTCCGCTATGCAAGTCATCACTTAAAAGTAAACATCAATATGTATCTTCGATGACTGACAGTTAAGCCATAAAAACATTAAATATGATAATATGGTTTGTGGCTACAGCTGATTTAAATATCTTAGACTAAACCAATTTTGCTATAAATCTGAATGAATTTTGATTTTGACCAGCGACTGGCAACCGTGCCCAGTCTTATACGTAACATAGTAGCGAACATACACCCTCCTACTCATTCTTTCATGAGCCATAAAGTAAAAGATGAATGGGTGGATATCTCCTACCAGCAGGCGCTTGATACTATCGATGCCGTATCGGCTTGGTTATTACATATCGGCATACAAAAGGGCGACCGCCTGGCGCTTATTATTGAAAACGGTCCTGATTATATTTATTACGACCAGGCGCTGCAACAAATAGGCGCGGTAAACACGTCTATCTACCCTACCCTCAGCGAAGCCGATGTTGAATACATCCTGAATGATTCGGGGGCACGAACCATACTGGTAGGTAATCCCTTCCTGCTGCGTAAGGTAGTCAAGGTGGCCAATGCATGCCCTAACCTGATCAGGATTGTACCTGCGTTTGATGATTATACCAAACACCTTGGCGTTGCATTACATGCGGGCGTTATCAGCCTTAAACAAGTAATTGATGAAGGTAAGAGCTTGGTAAACCAATATGCGCAAACCATCAACATTGCACGCGAGGCTATTTTACCGTCGGATTTATCATGCCTTATTTACACCTCCGGAACAACTGGCACACCCAAGGGTGTCATGCTTACGCATTACAACCTTACTGCCAACGTATGGGCCAGTCTTATGCAGATTACCGTAGTCGATAAGCATGATGTCTTTCTGTCATTCTTACCCCTGTCGCATGTTTTTGAGCGTACGGCAACTTATCATATCTGCTTGGCATCAGGCTGTAAAATTGCCTTTGCACAAAGCCTGGATTTGCTGGCGCGCAACATGGGCGAGGTGAAGCCAACTGTAATGAACTGCGTGCCGCGCCTGCTGGAACGCATCCAGGACCGCGCCACCAAAACAGCAACATCTGCCGGTGGCATCAAGGCAAAAATATTTACTTGGGCGATGCAAACCGGTCAAAAATACCGCGAGCGCAAAGAAGCAGGCAAGACACCCGGACCGCTGCTGGCCGGCAAATATAAGATTGCCGACAAACTGGTATTCAGTAAAATTAAAGAAAAAACCGGCGGGAGGCTTAAGTTCATGATCTCCGGCGGTGGCGCCTTGCCTAAAACCGTCGGCGAATTCTTTGGCAATATGGGCATTATAGTGCTGGAAGGCTTCGGGCTTACAGAGACCTCACCTGTAATGAGCGTTAACGAGCAGGACAGACAAGTTTACGGTACCGCAGGCCGCGTAATTCCGGGTATTGAGGTAGGTATACAGAACATTGACACCAAGCAGATTTATACCATACAAACCCACGAAAAATTTAACCCCGCATACCAGTGCGAAGAAGGCGAGATTATTGTGCGAGGCCATTGTGTAATGAAGGGTTACCTGAATAAGCCGGAAGAAACCGCAGCCGCTATTGATACGGACGGCTGGTTCCATACCGGTGATATCGGGCGGTTCTTTAAGGGAAATATCCAGATTACTGACCGGCTTAAGAATATGCTGGTAAACGCTTATGGCAAAAATATTTACCCGACCCCTGTTGAAAATACCTACCTGAAAAGTCCTAAGATTGAGGGCGTGTTTTTACTGGGCGACAGGCGCGAATACGTTACGGCCATCATCATTCCCAGCAAGGAAGCCCTACAGGATAAATTCGGACTTAAAGAAAGCTTTTTCGAACAGCCAGAACCGTTTATTGACGATGCCGAGATGATAAAATGGATTGGACAGGACATCCGCCAGCTATCAAACGAACTCGCTAAGTTCGAGCGCATCAAAAACTTCAGGCTTAAACGCAAACCCTTCAGTATGGAAGATGGCGAAGTAACGCCTACCATGAAAGCGAAGCGACGCGTGATTGAAAAAAAATACGCAGATGTAATAGAAGGCCTCTATGCAGACGAGGCTGATAATGACGCGTTATAATTTAATATACATGCGGGCGATGACTGAAGCATTGCCCGCATGCTTCAAATGTTATTGCTCTAACGAACTTATCCAACGGTTCTGTATGCCCCATACCTTGTTGGGGGTGTCACTGGTTTTGAGTACAAGCGTACCACCTCTTAGAATTTCCGCGTAGGTAAGCCAATTACGTGTTAGTGGGCGACCATTTAACGTACCCGACCGTATATATTGGTGATCAGCTCCATAGTTATCTACCCGTATAGTGAATTTCTTTCCCGCCGGGAAATTGAATTCCACCGTTTTAAATAAGGGTGCATTCAGGTAAAATATAGGCCAACCTACGCAGGCTGGTGATATGCCGCAGGCTGTGAATACATACCATGCCGACATTGCCCCGCCATCATCGTCCATGGTGCGTATGTAAGCGTCGGGTTGATTTTTGTAAATGCGGTCCACAAACGGGTCAATACCTTTACTATTATCATTGAAATAGTATTGTACCACTGTATCGGCTGCATACTTGTGCATCATGGCTTGCGACTTCCATGCGTCGCCGGTAACATTGTACATCAATGGCACCTGCAGGTCAGGCTCGTTAGCATGGTTGTATAAATCGTTGGCAAAAAAGTAATCCAGCTGATTAAGAAAGGTTTCCTCACCACCAATCAGGTTAATTAAACCTTTCACATCAAAAGGTACAAACCAGCGGTATTGCCATATGGTGCCCTGGTACAGGCCGCGCGCCTGCATCCGGTCAACATCGTTGCGGCTGATGTCCTTAAAATCCTTTTCCCAATACTGTTTGTATTCGGCAGCCTTTTTCATGAATTTTAAGCTTTCCTCCTTTCGCCCTGCAATAGCCATAAGTTTGCCTAATGCCCAGGCATCATAACTGGATTCCAGCGCCTTATCGGGCCGGTTAAATTCAAGGCGGTTACCTTCTGCAATCAGCGAATCGGCAATAGCCTTTACGTCGAACTTAAAGCCCTTCTTGTAAGCATCCAGCAAAACCACCATCGCATGCTCAGTTCGTACCGTGTTAGACGGCTCATGATTAGTAGCGTAATCCTTTTTGCCAAACCTGTACAGGCTGGCGATAGAGTTGGTGATATCCTGATAGCGGTCGGGATAGAGCAACGACAACAAGGGCAATTGCGTGCGATAGTTGTCCCATATTGACCACCCGTTGTAATAGTGCTGCTTGCTCTTTTGCATGCTGCCGTCCGTTGCACGGTAAGTGCCGTCGGGTTCCGACAGCATGTATGGCGATTGTACTGTACGATACAACAGAGAATAAAAGAGCTTTTCGCGCTCGGGCTCACCGCTTACTTTTACAGCGCCAAGTACCTTGTTCCAAACTTTTGTGCCTTCTTCCTGCTGTTTTGCTAAAGTGTTTTCGCCTACATTGGCCTTGGCGTGTGCCACGTCTACCGACGAGAAACCTATACGGACAATGACATTATTGTCATTACCGTTTACATTGGCCAGCAACTTATGCGTACCCATTTGAGCAATAGTTACCGGAGAATCGAAAGTAATGTAATAATATACCCTGTAGATGCCTGCGTTACAAGTGGTACCCGATTCGACCCACCCACTGATTGTTTTGCCATCAACCTGGTGCTCCTCGTTTACAAAACGATTAGATAAAGTATGGCTCAGATCAATGTAAAAACCTTTTTTTGCCCCGGTGGGAAAGCCATAAACTTCCAGGCCTGAGTTTTGATAAACAGCCATCTTTGCTGATATACCATTATCAAAACCAATCTGGTAAAAACCCGGCCCTGCCCTTTCAGTAGACTTAAGTAGTTCTGTCTTGTCCCATTCTTCACCTATAAAAGGCTTAATCAAGATATTTCCGCCACTTCCGGTACAACCTACACCCTCAAACCGGTTATGCGTAAAGCCTAACACTTTTTTTGCCTTATACTCGTAGCCAGCATGCAGATTAGGATATGTTTGCGGAGCTATACTGAGCGTACCAAACGGATATGATGCTGCAGGAGATAGCTGTCCGTGATCTCCGGAAGTGCCCAAAAACACATTTACCAGCCCGGCGGGGTCGGTCTGCTGCGCACTTGCTAAAAATGAAAATGCTGTAAAGCAGAATAAAGTTGTAAAAAGCCTTCTGAGATAACTAAACGTAGAGGTAATTTTCATAGCGGCAGGATTAATGAATTGCTAAAAGCTTTAATCATACAAAGATTACGATATAGGTTTAGCCACGCAAAAGATATTTATTATTTCACGAGTAGGTAAATAGCGATAACCTAATAATATCAGCCATAACAATATTATGTTACTTTACCATAGATGCAAAATAACCAAACATCAAGCCAGAAAAAACCTTCAGCCGCACAGGCCATACTCCCTGCCCGGTTTTCTGGCGGGCCACCGCGCTTTCATGAATTAATATTATTAGAAGATTCCGCTAGCCAGTTAACTCCAGTCGTTGATAATATAACAATGTCGACTTAGAAATTCCAAGCTGAAGCCTCGCAAAAATTACCTATTTTTGCAGCCTTTAATAAAATACTTTTACTATGAGCATTGCGCTATCCGAACAGGAAATTTTCCGACGCAAATCGTTACAAGAATTACGTGATTTAGGCATTAACCCTTACCCTGCCGAAGAATATAAGGTAACTGCATGGGCTAAGGATATCAATGATAATTTTGAAAAAAACCCTGATGCGTATAAGGAAGTAGTGATTGCCGGCCGTATCATGACCCGTCGTATCATGGGTAGCGCATCATTCGCCGAGTTGCAGGACTCTACAGGCCGCATACAGGTTTACATTAAACGTGATGACATTTGCCCTGGCGAAGACAAGACGCTCTATAACACGGTATTTAAAAAACTGCTGGACATCGGCGACTACGTTGGTGTAAAAGGCTATGTATTTACCACGCAAACAGGTGAAATATCGGTACACGTGCAGGAACTGGTGGTATTATCCAAATCGCTTAAACCACTGCCTGTTGTAAAACGTGATGACGATGGCAATGTATACGACGGTTTTACCGATCCGGAACTGCGCTACCGCCAGCGTTATGTTGACCTTACCGTTAACCCCGAATTTAAACAAATATTCATCAACCGCTCAAAAGTGATCAGCGCAATGCGTAGTTACTTTAATGCACAAGGATGGATGGAGGTGGAAACACCTATACTGCAGGCTATACATGGCGGCGCAGCGGCAAGGCCTTTCACAACGCACCACAACACGCTGGACATGCCGCTTTATCTGCGCATTGCTAACGAACTCTACCTAAAAAGGTTAATTGTAGCAGGCTTTGATGGCGTGTATGAGTTTGGCAAGATGTTCCGCAACGAGGGTATGGACCGCACGCACAACCCGGAATTTACCGCGATGGAAATTTATGTTGCCTATCGCGATTACATCTGGATGATGGGCATGCTTGAGGAATGCCTGGAAACAATAGCCAAAGCGGTTCATGGCGTGCCTGTTGTGCAGGTTGGTGCAAATGAGATAAACTTTGCGGGACCGTATGAAAAACTGTCTATGTACGACAGTATATTGAAATATACCGGTATAGATGTTTCGCAAATGGATGAAGAAGGTTTGCGTACAGTGTGCGCAGACTTGGCCATAGAAGTTGATGCTTCAATGGGCAAAGGCAAGCTGATTGACGAAATTTTCAGTGCCAAGGTAGAAGCAAACCTGATACAGCCAACCTTCATTACCGACTACCCTATCGAGATGACGCCGCTGGCGAAAAAACACCGCAGCAAAGAAAGCCTGGTTGAGCGCTTCGAGCTGTTTGTTAATGGTAAAGAAATAGGTAACGCTTACTCTGAGCTGAATGACCCAATTGATCAGCGTGAGCGTTTTGAGGAGCAACTACTGCTGGCTGGTCGTGGTGATGAAGAAGCCATGGCCATGGACGATGACTTTTTGCGTGCGCTCGAGTATGGCATGCCGCCAACCGCAGGCTTAGGTGTGGGTATCGATAGGCTGGTGATGCTCATGACCAATCAGAGCACCATCCAGGAAGTATTGTTCTTCCCACAAATGCGCCCTGAAAAGAAACAGAGAGTAGCTACTGCCGAAGATTTTGTAAACGTAGGAGTACCCGCAGAGTGGGTTCCTGTACTTAACAAAATGGGCTTCAATACAGTTGAGGAACTTAAAGCGGGTAACCCAAATAAGGTTTACAATGATATGGGCGGCATGCGTAAAAAGCTGAAACTTGATATTACCATACCTGCTAAAGAAACAGTAATGGCTTGGTTTGAATAAAACTAAGCCATTATTTCCCTTCAACCTCTGGTTAATTCCAGCATAATGTTAAGTTAAGTATTTCTATGTTCTGTTAAAAATTAGTGGTACGTAACTTTTTTTTAACAAAATGATAAGAATCACAAAACTTTCGTAATAAAACATATGTTTAATTTTATGGTTAAATAATGTAAATACGAAATTTTATGGCTGGTTCTATATTAGAAATCACAGAAAATGAATACCTGATTAAGTTGAATAAAAACACATTCGACTTATCACTGATCAGGAATATATTAAAGATGGTAGAGGTTTCAAACCCTGCTGTTGATGATTACGAAAGCTACTACGATGGTCCTAAGAAAGATTCGGATGTAGGTCGTGGCTATTATTCATCATTAGAAGAAAAATAAAAAGCGATACTTTTTTTGTATCGCTTTTCTTATGCTTTTCATCTCGCTTAGAACTGGCGGAAACCTCTCCGCACTACTTGCTGTTTATCCATTTGTGCCATTTGGCCTTTCATCATTTTTATCTGATCAGCAAGTAATTTATTTTTATCATCCTTAGCTGCTTCCTTTAAATACATTTGTGCTTCCTGCTTATTGCGCTTTGCCATAGCTATACCCGCAAGGCTCAGCTTTGCCAATGCCGTATTGTGCGACATGCCCATGCCTAAAGTAAGGGCTTTCTTAAAGTACTTCTCTGATTTTAGCGGTGCAGTTCGTGACTCAATCAACCCGATAAGCAGGTTGTAATAACCATGCTGTTTGCGGTGCAACTGCTTTTCGTAATCGGTTATCTTAGCCAGCCATTCGCCCGCTTTTTCTGAATTTTCTTTCCGCAGAAAATATTGTGCGATGATCATGTTTTCGTTGTAGAAAAAGCTTAACAACACAATACCACCCAACAGAATTACCGGTATACCCCAGCCCCAAAAGCCGAAACCGCACAATGTAACGCCGGCGCCCATGACAACACACGCTATAACCAAGCGAACGATATTTGACATATTTTGTTATTGTAAATATTAGAGCGCAAATATCCGTTTATTTGCAATCTTAATCAACATCTGCAAATAATATTTATGGCTATAGATCTGGAACCTGGCTGGTTAAATGTTTTAGAAAAAGAATTTGAAAAGGAGTACATGCTGCAATTAAAAAACTTTTTGCAGGAGGAAAAAAAGTCTGGGCAAACGGTATATCCTAAAAGCAGCGATATTTTCAATGCGTTCAATAAAACGCCATTCGATAAGCTCAAGGTAGTGCTACTGGGGCAAGATCCCTACCACGGCGCGCACCAGGCGCATGGCCTTTCTTTTTCAGTGCAAAGAGGCATCAACCCACCCCCTTCTTTAAAAAACATTTATAAGGAGTTGGAAGACGATATCCCCGGCTTTAAAACGCCCTCTCACGGAGAACTTACCGAATGGGCCGAACAGGGCGTGATGCTTCTGAACGCCACCCTGACCGTAAGGGCGGCAAGCCCGGGCTCACATCAAAAACATGGCTGGGAAATATTTACAGACACCGTAATTAAAACCATCTCCGAAAAAAAAGAAGGCATTATCTTTCTATTATGGGGCAAATTTGCACAGGCAAAATCAGAACTGATAGATGAGCAAAAACACCATATCCTTAAAGCTGCTCATCCCTCGCCATACTCTGCCAATGCCGGCTTTTTCGGCTGCAAGCATTTCTCCAAAACCAACGCCATTTTAGAAAAAGAAGGTAAAACTCCTATCGACTGGCAGATACATTAAGGTGGTGAATGGAGAGTAGTGAGCGGTCAATAATCATTTGTTATTAGTCATTAGTCATTGGCGACTAATAGCGAATCTTTTTGGGATTTATGGTCTTTAGCAGTGAATTAACTATAAATTAGTGGGCATAAACATTCCCTACTCACCATTCACAACTTTCTACCGACTATAAAAACAAACGGCGGCTCGCATCGCGCGGCCGCCGTTCCTTGTTAAACTAAACTAATTTGGATGAACTGTTTATCTTAAATATTCTCCGGAGCAACCAACACTGGCTTGGTCGGCGCGTCCTCGTTATGTTTACGGCCCAACAACCTGTCCTTAACTCGGGTACGCAACAGGTATAAACAAGGTACCAATATCAAGGTGATGATGGTGGCGAAAGCCAAACCAAATATCATTGTCCATGACAATGGCCCCCAGAATGCTACGTTATCACCGCCAAAGTGAATGTGCGGATTAAAAGAGGTAAATAGGCCTACAAAGTCTATATTAAAACCTACCGCCAGAGGTATCAAACCGAGAATGGCGGCCGTAGCAGTGAGGATAACCGGCGTCATACGGGTACGGCCAGCCTCAACTACTGCATCGTGCAGGCTCATGCCCTGCTCCAACAGCAAATCGGTAAACTCTACCAGCAATATACCGTTACGCACCACCACACCTGCAAGGGCAATGATACCCACGCCCGTCATTACGATGGTGATAGTCATGCCGAAAATACTCACGCCGAGCAATACACCTATGATACTGAACAATATCTCGCTGATAATGATAAATGTTTTGCCGATTGAGTTAAACTGTATCATCAGGATAATAAGAATGAGCATAAACGATATACCCAACGCTGTTAGCAAGAAGGTTGCAGCTTCTATCTGATCTTCCTGGCCACCACCCTGTCGCACGGTAACGCCTTCAGGCAGTTTAAAGTCGCGCACGGCGCGTAATATCTCAGCATTTACTTCATTGGCATTAAAACCGGTAACTACATTTGAACCCAGCGTAATTACCCTGCGCTGCTGTTTATGCTTAATGTTACTATATGTGTTCTTGTAAACAATCTCCGTAAAGGCTGATATTGGCACCTGGCGTATAGCACCACCCGATGCCATATCACGGTAAGTTATGCGCAGGTTTCCAAGCGCATTAATATCATTACGCTGCTCCTTATTAGCCTGTACATTTATTTCGTAGTTGTCCTCAGTAGTATTTCTAAAATCAGCTGCTTTAGCACCGTAAATGCTGGCGCCCAAAGCCTGTGTAATTTGTGCCGTGTTTATGCCTTCGCGGTTTGCACGTTCACGGTCCACACGGAAAACTATCTGAGGTTTATTGTCCTGCACGTCAGGTATTAATTCCTCAATACCGCCAATGTTCTTTTTCACCAAATAGTTTTTCAGCTCAGTAGCTGCTTTACTCAAGGTGTCCAGATCGTCGCCGACAATTTCCAAACTGATGTCCTTCTGCGTTGGCGGACCGCCGTTCTCCTGCGCTACGGCAATCTGCGCGCCGGGCACCACACCGTTTACTGACTGGCGTATCTTGGTCATCACTTCGCGGGTACTCATACCATCGCGCTTGCCAAATTCCTCAAAAGCAACAGTGATTTTTCCTTTATTGGGATAACTACCTTGGTCCTCATCTTGGGGATCAGTTACACCCACGGTTACGTTAGAGATGATTGATGTTACTATCTTTTTGTATGGCTCAACCGTTTCCGCTACGCGCTGCTCAAGCTTCTGTGTCACCCTGTTGGTGTAAGCCTGATCGGTACCTGTTGGAAGCGTGATGTATACGTAAACAAAGTTAGGATCAGCCTGCGGGAAGAACTCTACTTTTGGTGATCGTGCCACCATAAACATGATGCTGAAAACAAAAAGCGCTATAATACCCAGTAGTATCTGCCACGGACGGCGAACGGCTTTTTCCAGCATACGGGCATACCAGTTTTGGAATTTTGGCCATGCATTTTTTTGGAACCTGTCAATCCACTTCACAAATACAAAATGATTGAGGAGGAAAAGCGCCATGGCAAAGATCACAAAGTTACCGATACCAATATTTATCCTATACCCCAACACGGTCAGTATAGCCATCACTATAACAACCCGCTTGGTAGATTTATCAAACTTAGGATGGTCGTGCTCACCTTCGATATGCGGTTTCATAAAGTCAACCGCGAATACCGGGTTGATGATGTATGCTACCAGCAATGAGGCAAGCAAAGTGATGATGAGCGTTATTGGCAAAAAGAACATAAAATGGCCTATCAAGCTATTCCAAAATGCCAATGGCACAAAAGGTGCAAGAGTGGTCATGGTACCGGAGAACACCGGTAAAAACACTTCACCCGCAGCTATTTTTGCAGCTTTGGCAATAGGCACCTTACCATTATCAAAAATACGGTGTGTATTTTCTATTACCACAATGGCATCATCCACCACAATACCCAACGCCAGCAGGAACGAGAACAGCACAATCATATTCAAGGTAAAGCCAATGGCCGGCATTATTAGAAATGCAATAAAGCAAGATAGCGGTACAGAAAGCGCCACGAACACCGCGTTAGTAGTACCCATAAAGAACATGAGGATGATGGTTACTAGCACGAAACCTATAATGATGGTGTTCACAAGATCATTGATGGTTACGCGGGTCTTCTCGCTCTGGTCGCCGGTAACAGTAATATCAAGCCCTTTCGGAAACTCGCTTTTCTTTTTAAGGGCAACCAGTTCGTTTATCTTGTCTGATGCCTCGATAAGGTTCTCACCTGCACGCTTACTGATATTAAGGGTGATAACGTTTTTGAATTTTTTCTGCTCGTTGGTTTTTAAACGGGCATAACTTTCCTGTTCAGCAAAACCATCCTTTACTTCGGCAATATCCCGCAGATAAACTGCTTTACCCGTTGGGTTACGGATAACCATAGCGGCAACTTCGTCGGCATTTTTAAAATCCTGACGAATATCAATACCGCGTGCTACGCCATCAATCTTGATGTTACCTGCCGATGATATGATGTTTTCACTACCCACAGCAGTAATGATGTCCTGGTAGCTGATCTGCGCTGCAGACATTTTGTTGATGTCAACATTGATCTCTATCTCCGGCTTAAGAGCACCGACCATTTCCACCTTGGATATTTCCTTGTAGCTTTCTATCTCATCTTTAAGATTGTCTGCATACTCCTTCAGTTTTTTCAGGTCATAGTTACCCGAAAGGTTGATGTAAAGTATAGGTAAGTCTGCCACGTTGATATCAGTGATAGACGACTCTTTAAGGTTGTTGTCATTTTGAGGCAGATCCGGCTTGGCTTTATCCACCGCTTCCTTCACATCCTGCTTGGCATCGCGTATGTCTACGTTCGCATTAAATTCTGCGGTAATCAACGATACGTTTGGCGATGAATTGGATGTAACCTTTTTAAGCCCCTTTAATGACTTTAACTGCTTTTCTATCTGCCGGGTAACCAGCAGCTCAATATTCTCCGGCGACTGACCAAGATATTGCGTGGTAACAAACACCTTTGATTGGGCGATATCCGGAAAGTTCTCTTTCGGGAGATTGATATAGCTCATCAAGCCCAGTATGGTTATGATAAACACCAGTGCATACACCGCCGTTTTATTATCAATAGCCCAACTGGACGGAGCAAATTCTTTTTCTTTATCTTTCATGGTTAAAGACAGGTTTAAGTATAATTAGTTAACCCCTTGCAGCACTTTTACTTTGTCGCCGTTTTCAAGGTCGGCAGCACCTTCAACAATCAGCTTATCGCCTGCTTTAAGGCCCGATTTAACTTCGACCATACCGCTCGAGATTGCACCCAGCTGTATGTTTTTTTGCTTAGCTACACCATTTTCATTCACAAAAACGTAGTCGCCGCTTTCTGATTTCTGCACGGCTTTAACCGGAATGGCAATAGCGTCGGCATTGGTGTAATCGGCTATTTTTAACACAGCTGTCATGTTTGGGCGTAGCGTGTTGGTTTTCGGTATTTTAACCTCAATAGGGAAGCTTCTTGATGCCGGGTCGATAGCTTTGGCAGAAAAGGTGACTTTTGTAGTTAGTGAATCCTTAACGTCCGGGAAAACTACCTTTACCATATTGCCTGTGCTTACGCTTGCTGAGTACGACTCCGGTACGTTGGCCTTAACTTTGAGTTGCTCATCGTTGACAATTTGGATACCGCTGCCTTGCTGACCAGGCGCTATTGCCTGACCAAGCTTAAGGTCCATCTGATCAACAGTACCGCTGATAGGCGATTTAATGGTATAATATGCTGCCTGCTGGCGTAAAGCCGACAATGCTTTCTCGGCACTTTGCAGATTGGTGCGGGTTTGCAAAAACTGTACCTCAGTACCTATTTGTTGATCCCACAAGTTTTTCTGGCGCTGATACAAGGTACGCGCCAGATCTACCTGGCTTTCGCTCTGCGCTATTTGCTGTTGCAAAACGCTGTTATCCAGTTGTGCCAGGGTTTGGCCTTTGCTTACGCGCTGACCAGGCTTTACATATATGGCGGTAATAGTACCCTGAGCTTTAGGAAAAGCAGTCACGTTTTCCTGTGCATCAATACGGCCTTGTATTTCTACATAATTAGAGAATTTACCTGGCTGCACATCAACCACGCTCACATCAAAGGTACGTACCGAGTCCGGCCCGCCTACTTCAGATTCCAGCTTGGCAATTTTTTCGTTGATTTCCGCCTGCTGCTTTTTAAGGTCCGCAAGCTCCGTCTTTTTATCTTTAGACCCGCACGACGCAAGTATGAACAGGGCGGCGATGTATGCTAATTTTTTCATGAGTTGTTTATGAGATGATGAGTGATTGTTATTGTAAACGGCCGTAAGCTTTATCCAGGTCAACTTTGCTTACCAATACATTATATAGTGCTTGTATGTACTGATTATCCGCATTTTCCAGTTCTGTTTGTGCCTGGGAAACTTCAATGCTTGAACCAACCCCTTGCTGATATTTCACTTTAGCAACCCTTAAAACTTCTTGTGCAAGGGTGCGATTGCTTTTTTGGTTATTAAGTGATTTAATGCTATTGATGTAGGTGACGTTGGCAATGTTGGCCTGTAGTGTCAGCGCATTTTTTAAGTTATGCAGATCGTTCTGTGATTTAAGTACATTTATTTTAGACTGTCTTAATTGGTTAGTACGCTGACCTCCGCTAAATATCGGTACATTTATACTTAAGCCTATGAAACTGAATGGATAATTCTTATTGAATAACCTGCTTAAATTGTTTTCATAAAAAGAGGTTGACAAGTTGCCAAATGCTGATAACGATGGTAAGAAACGGGCTTTCTTTTCTTTTACATCAAACTCGTTCAATTTCTTGTTAGTTTCAAGCAAACTGTATTCTATACGATTACGGTAAAATGATGTATCACTTGATGGTTGAGGCGTATCGGCAAAATTGACGTTTTCCAATTTGTCAGTAAGTATTAACACTTCTTCAACAGGCATTCCCATTTGAAATTTGAGCATTTGATTGTAAACAACCAGTCCCCTTTCTACATTTTCACGATTAGTAACTAAGTTGTTGTACTGTACCGCTAAACGGTCAACATCAATCTTTTCTACAAAACCTTGTTTGTTTTGCTGAGTAGTTTCATCTAATTGTTGTTTTAACTGTTTGATGTTCGCGTCATAAAGCTTAATCTGCTCGTTGCTAACTAAAACCTGGTAATAAGCCTTAGTTACATTAACGTTAGTTTCAATTTTGGTACGGGCAAAGTTTTTTTGCGAGAGCTCCTTAAATGTTTTGGCTGATTGAAGACCTACAAGAAAAGTTCCATCAAATAACAGCTGTGTAGCCTGCAAAGTCATTGTTGTGCTGTACTTAACTGCAAATCGTAAAGGCACTAATTCACCTGGTCTACCAAAAAAGTCTCCGGGCGCTACTTGTGCGGGAACTTTAAAGTAATCTTGAAATTGCGCAGATCCATTTATTTGTGGCAAGCCCACCCCAATGGTTTCTCTTACCTTGTATTGTGCGCTTTTGACATCCAATGCCGCATTTTTAACAGAGTCCTGATGCTCATAAGCATACGCGATACAGTCTGCAAGTGTAAAACTATGCGTGGTACTGTCGGGCGGAGGACTTTGTTGGGCAACGCTACTCAGTGCAAAGCAGCTACCGAGTATTGTTAGCAGTAAAAATTTCCCCTTGTTCATAGAGTGTTTATTTGATTTATAGTGATTGCTTGTTTGTTATACGGCGCTAAAGAATCAATTGCTACTGTCAACCCTTTGTCAGCAGTGATTTATTTTATTCTGTTTTTGTGTTTTTCAAATAGGTTTCCAACAGCTTATAGCCCTCCAGCGTACATACGCCTACGGTAAAATGTTCCAAAAACTGGTATTGCACTTTCCATGTACTGAATTCGGCTACGGGAAATATCTGTGTGTTAAAACCCATCTCCACCTGATTTACACGCATGCGGGCAATAATGCGTTCGTCAAGCTCTGGCCTTATATATCCCTCCTCTTTACCACGGGCCAGCATTTCTTCCATCTTTTTTACTAAAAACACACCCTTAAACTCCTGAAAAGTGCGCCATGCCTCCGGGTGATATTTTTGTATATCATGAATTACTACGGGATTGATTCGGGAAAATACCTCTTCAGAAGATTTCATCATGTTCACCAGCTCTTCAATGACATTGTCAGAGTTACCTACGATCATGCATATATTGTCTTCATCTTCTTTAAGGTTCTTTTTCACCAGTGAAACCACCAGTTCATTCTTATCCTTAAAAAACTGGTAGATGGTTTTTTTTGACATACCGAGATGCCTGGCAATATCATCCATGGTTACACTGCGTACACCCGCTTGCATAAACAGCTCTTCTGCGCCTTGTAATATCCTATCAGTCTGTTCCATAATTCCGCCCAAAACTATGGAAACATTTTTTGATTTCAAAGTTTCCATAAATTGGATTGCCATACTTTTGTCACTTTACAATTAGGCCTTAGAAGCGCATATCCGCTCAAAATCTTATCTTTGCGAAAATTTAAAATACTATGCAGCTTAACGCTTTAACAGCTATATCGCCGGTTGATGGCAGATACCGTAAAACCACAGCCGACCTGGCAAAATACTTCTCTGAATTTGCACTGATAAAATATCGCGTGTACGTAGAGATTGAGTATTTTATAGCGTTATATGAGCATCCGCTGCCTCAATTGCAGACCTTTGATAAATCACTGTCGGGCAAACTGCGTGATATCTATCTGAACTTTACTGAAGCTGATGCGGAAAGCGTTAAAGAAATAGAGAAAACCACCAACCACGATGTTAAAGCGGTGGAGTACTTTATTAAGCAAAAATTTGATGAATTAGGTATTGACCAATATAAGGAGTTTATTCACTTTGGCCTTACTTCTCAGGATATAAATAACACTGCCATCCCTTATTCCTTCAAGGTTGCAATCGCTGAAAGCTACTATCCGGCTATCAATGAACTTGTGGATACTTTAAAAGCATATGCTAAAAGCTGGGACTCCATACCTATGCTGGCACATACACATGGTCAGCCAGCATCTCCAACACGTTTGGGTAAGGAGATCAGCGTTTTTGTTGAGCGTCTTGAAAAACAACTGGAGCAATTAAAAGCTGTTCCGTTCTCTGCAAAATTTGGCGGCGCCACCGGCAATTTCAATGCGCATAATATCGCATACCCTACTATCGACTGGCGTGCGTTTGGTAATAAATTTGTGAATGAGGTGCTTGGCCTTAGTCGCTCCCAGTATACTACTCAGATTGAGCATTACGATAATTTTGCCGCCCAGTGCGATGCGCTTAAACGCATCAATAACATCATCATGGATCTGGACCGCGACATGTGGACCTACATTTCCATGAACTACTTTAAGCAGAAGATAAAAGCCGGAGAAGTTGGCTCATCGGCCATGCCACATAAGGTAAACCCTATTGATTTTGAGAACTCAGAAGGTAACCTTGGTATAGCTAACGCCTTATTTGAGCACCTGGCGGCCAAGCTGCCGGTATCACGCCTGCAGCGCGACCTTACCGACAGTACTGTGTTACGCAACATTGGCGTACCTGTTGCCCACACGCTTATCGCCATTAAATCAACCATACGCGGCCTCAATAAATTATTACTGAACGAAGCTGCCCTCAATGCCGACCTTGAGGCGAACTGGGCTGTAGTAGCCGAGGCTATACAAACTATTTTACGCCGCGAAGCCTACCCCAACCCTTACGAGGCGCTTAAAGAGCTTACGCGTACCAATACACACGTTAATGCTGACACTATTGCCGCGTTTGTGGATACGCTGGAAGTTAGTGATAATGTAAAAGCAGAGCTAAAAGCAATTACACCGGGCAATTATACAGGGATATAAAATCGGCATTAACCTGCAGACATGACAATTAAAAACACGAGAGGAAACGCAGCGAAAATAGGTTTCCTAATAAGTATAATTTTGTATGTCATTTCTTTGAATCAGTCTGCTTACTGTACAAGTATCGGTTGTGGAGAGCCCTTTGAGGGACTATTATTATTGCTTATAGGCGCTTTAGGTATCCCTATGTGTTCTGCTGGTCTTTGTTGGTTTGCTAATCCACTACTTTTTATTTCGTGGTGGTACTATAAAAGGAATAAAAAGGTTTCCTTCTACTACAGTGTGGCGTCGTCAGTCATGGCACTTAGTTTCATCTTTTTTAAGAAGATAGTGGTTAATGAGGGCGGTGCGCTTCATGATATTACTCAATTACAAATTGGATACTGTTTATGGCTTTCGAGTAACTTGTTGATGTTGTGTGTCACCATTGTTTCGCTCGTATACCGTCAAAAGCAGGTCATAACTAAATCAGCATATACAACTAATCAAAAAGCTGTTTAAATTTGTTATGAATACAAATAAGGAACTGAAATGAACATCAACGTATATACCGAAGCTACGCCGAACCCGGCAACTATGAAATTCATAGTAAACAAGCTGCTTATCAACGGCAGTGTAGACTACCCTACTAAAGAGAGCGCCGAAGAATCTGGCTTTGCTAAAGAATTATATAAGTTCTCTTTTGTAAACGGGGTGTTCTTTGCGAGCAACTTTGTTACTGTTACAAAAACTGAAGGCACGGACTGGGACGACATTGAGCCGATACTGAAAGAGTTTGTTAAAGGCGCTGTGGAATCTGAGCTGACCGTAAAATCTGAAAAGCATGAAGAAGTTGCTTTTGAAGGTACTGATACCGAAATCAAGATTCAGCAAATATTGAATGATTATGTTCGCCCAGCTGTTGAACAGGACGGTGGTGCCATCACTTACAAATCTTATGACGAAGGTGTGGTTACTGTTGAGCTTCGCGGATCATGCAGCGGCTGCCCGTCATCAACCGTTACCCTGAAAGCCGGTATTGAAAACCTGCTGAAACGTATGGTTCCGGGTGTTACCGAGGTAGTATCTGAAGCTTACTAAGACAAGATTATACTGATTTTTTAGAGATTACACCGATAGGTTAAATCTGAATGCATAGAAAAAGCGATGAGTTTAAAATTCATCGCTTTATTTATAAACCGAAAGAGCCTTTTAATCAAAGTGCTTCTGTATAACTTTAAGCAATTCACCGGTAATTTTACCGTTGGTAGCTAAGATCTCCCGCGTATTGATCACTTCGTCGCCACCGGAAAAATTGACCACTTGTCCGCCTGCCTGTTTTACTATCACAATGCCGGCTGCAATATCCCAGGCGTTTAAATTATATTCATAAAACGCCTCGAAACGACCGCAGGCGGTATATACTAAATCTACCGCGGCAGAACCTAAACGGCGCAAACCATGGCAGCTGCGCATCAGCTCGGCAAAAAGATTGATATATTTTTCCTGCTTACCAAAATCATAATAAGGAAAGCCGGTCGCCAGCAAGCTACGCTCTAAAGAAGCAGTTTCAGTAACCCTGATCTCTTGTCCGTTTAAATATGCCGGTGCGCCGCGCCAGGCGTAAAAGCATTCGTCTAAACTTACTTCGTACACCACACCTGCTACCAGCTCATCATATTCCTGTAAAGCTATGCTGATGGAAAAAGGTGGGAGTCCGTGAATAAAATTGGTGGTACCATCCAACGGATCGATGATCCAATTATATATCTCACCACGTTTGGTGGTCGTTTTTTCCTCTGTGATAAAACCTGCTATAGGCAAAATCTGCTCCAAACCGGCTACCAGTTGCTGCTCGGCAGTTTTATCAACGTATGATACCAGGTCATTCAGACCCTTGTATTCAATTTTATCAACGCTGAACGTTTTGCGCTCCTGTCGTATAAAATCGCCGACTTTACGTGCAAGTTCAGCGGTTTTTAATGTTATTTCCTGTAAATCCATGTTTCATGTTCTTGTTTAAAATACCAAAGGCACTTATGCGATACTTGTAGATGATCTTTTGCGGCCAGCAGTGGCAATCATGATAGCACCGCCTACCACCATAAATAAAGATATCATTTCTGCCTGTGTAAATGAGATACCGAACAAATGGTATTTGGTGTTTACACGTATCAGTTCTATAAAGAAACGCTCTACACCAGCCAGTATCAAGTAAATACCAAATAATACCCCTGGCTCTTTTATCTTCTTACGGATATTCCATATAACCAGGAACAATATACCGGCCATGATCACTTCATAAAAAGGTGTAGGATATACCGGCTCCGGCAGTTGATTACAATACTTACCTATACAGCCGGGGATGGCCACGCCTTCGGAGTTCACGTTATGCGGATAGCTAAAACTCCACATCCAATCGGGCGCCCAGCTTAACCAGGATGGTTTCGGCGCAGTATTTACAATACCCCAGTCACCATCGCCAGCCATCTGGCAACCGATACGCCCCACTGCGTAAGACAACATCATGCCCGGAGCGCCAATATCAAGCATGGTCAACGGTTTAATGCCGTGCTTATTTGCGATATATAACACTGCTGCACCTCCGCAAATAAGACCACCGTAAAAGGTAAGTCCGCTGGTACCTATTAGCATACCTACCGGGTCTGCCATAAAGGCATCCCAGTTCTCTAAAGCGTTGAATAATTTGGCTCCTGCAAATCCGAACACTGCTGCCCAAAGCAGTATATTACCCATTAGCTCATAAGGGTGCACCATAACGGTACGCTTTTCCGGCTTGGGCAGTACTTGCTTTTTATTTTCTGCATAAGCCCAATAAACTAACAATGCTGCAAATATAATCCCGCCTAAAATGTTGCCTCGTGCGGACAGCAAGAAGCTTTGGGTATCGTTGATGAGGTCGTTATAATGCAAAAAAGCTTCTACCAGCTTAAAGCCAATGATAAAACCGAAGATAGCGTTCCCGGCAATTTCACCAGCCGATAGCGGCTCACCTACTGTAATAGTTTTAGGAAAAGGGTGGATCTGGCCAAGTGCCTCACGCCGTTTAAACTCCTGCACAAAAGCCCAATAGGCAGCCATAAAGGCAATAGCTACGAAAAAACCGAATGTTTGTATAGGTAAGGGAGGTACATTTAAGCCGGTGAGGTAACGCAACAGCTCAGATATAGTAGGAAACATAAGCAATAATTTGACGACGAATATAGGCTTTAATGCACTAATATTTCAGCCGCCTCTGTAATTTCTACATCACCGTCCGGTGATATGTTTGTTAATTGCACGGTTTTGAGCTCGTTAACCAGCACAGGATCATACTTCAACTTCACCTTTACATAGTTGCGGGTGAAGCCATGCATAAAGCCTTCTTTTATATCGCCTTCGAAAAGCACTTCCATGCTCTGCCCTAACTGACTGTCATAAAAGGCCCGGCGTTTCTTGTCAGACAGAATATGCAGCATTTTGCTGCGCTCGGCACGTGTAGAACCAGGCACGGCACCTTGCATTTCAGCTGCCAGGGTATTTTCCCTTTCAGAATAAGTGAACACGTGCAAATACGATACATCTAACCCATTAATGAAGTTATAGGTATCTATAAAATCTTCGCGCGTTTCACCGGGGAAACCTACAATTACGTCCACCCCGATACAGCAATGCGGCATTACAGCCTTTATCTTGGCCACGCGGTCGGCATAAAGCGAACGCTTATAACGACGACGCATCAGGCCTAATATTTTATCGGAACCCGACTGCAAGGGAATATGAAAATGTGGCACAAAACGCTTAGAGACAGCAACGAAATCAATAATCTCGTCAGTCAACAAGTTTGGTTCGATAGATGAAATACGGATACGGTCGATGCCTTCCACCTCGTCAAGCGCCTTCACCAAGTCAAAGAAACGGTCTTCCCGGCTTCCATTGCGTATACCAAAATCGCCCAGATTGACACCTGTTAATACAATTTCCTTAACGCCTGATGCCGCTATTTGCTGAGCCTGCTCCACTACGTGAGCAATGGTATCGCTGCGGCTTGCGCCACGTGCCAGCGGAATAGTGCAAAAAGTACACGAATAATCGCAACCATCCTGTACCTTCAGGAATGTGCGGGTACGATCTCCTATAGAGAACGCTGAAACAAATTCGTTAGCTTCGCTTACAGGCTGATTATAAACCAAAGCTTTAGGCTGCTTGGTCAAATCAGTGATGTGGTCAACAATCTGGAATTTCTCGGCAGCGCCAAGCACCATGTCAACGCCGGGTATTTCGGCAATCTCTTTGGGCTTAAGCTGTGCATAACAACCAACAATGGTAACATAGGCGTTGGGCGATACTTTAAGCGCCTCTTTCACTACCTTTTTGCACTTTTTGTCGGCATTTTCAGTAACAGAACAGGTATTTATCACAAACACGTCTGGTGTATCGGTAAAATCCACCGTATCATAACCAGCCTGATTAAACAGCCTGCCAATACTGGAAGTTTCCGAATAATTGAGCTTACAGCCCAGCGTGTAAAATGCTACCTTCTTGTTCATTTTCAGGCGGCAAAGATAACGAATTTGTCTTGAACCTGAATTTGCAGAATTAAGGTATTAACAGAATATTTCTGAAAGATTACAATTTAAATCAGTATTTTCATTCTCAAACCAGAATTTTAAAATAAGGAATTATAGCGTTTAAGGTCAATGCAAGAAGTGTGCAACCGAATTATCCTTTATTCTGAAATTATTAAATTCTGTAAATTCTGGTTCAAGTGTCCTCTCCCCACCTGTAGCTCTCGTTTTCCAAACCCGCAAGATCAAGCACACGGCTTACTACCGTCATGGCAGCGTCCTCTATAGTTTTCGGGTTACTGTAAAACGATGGAACCGCCGGGCATATGATACCGCCAGCCTCGGTAACAGTGACCATATTGCGTAGTTGTATGAGATTAAGAGGTGTATCTCTCGCAACGAGGATCAGTTTACGACGCTCTTTCAAGATAACATCGGCAGCGCGGGTAGCCAAGTCGTCAGACACACCTGCAGCAATACGGCCAAGCATACCCATGGAGCAGGGTATCGCTATCATGGTATCATACTTTGCCGAGCCGGAAGCAAAAGGCGCATTAAAATCGAACTTGCTATAAAAAGTAAAAGGATAGTTATTGTAATTATCGTCTCCCAGTTCTACCTGCCATACCTGCCGTGCGTTGTCAGACATGATTACGCCTACGGCCTCCACCTGCTGAAGCATTTGCTTCAATTTATCCAGCAATAATTTGGCATATATAGCACCGCTTGCACCGGTAATGGCTACCACAATCTTTTTCTTCATAACTGTATGCAAGTATAACAAAAACCAGCGCGGAAAGATTTAAAGGCACAAAAAAGGGTCGAATACTATGTACCCGACCCTACATCTACCTATGAAAAACATACCCTATGAGAGGGCAACACAAATGTATAAATTTTTTACAATTATTTAATGAAATATTTTTACAAAAAAGCTTACGCCTTCTCCATAAAGTTTTTTTCGATAAGTGTTTGTATGATACCGTCTACCATACCAACGCTCGGCACATAAATCTGCTTAATACCGGCAGTTTTCATCACCGTCATATAAATTTCGCAGGCCGGAATAATTACATCTGCGCGGTCATGATTAAGGCCTAAAACATTAATACGGTCCTTAAGCGAAAAGGAGCTTAAATAACTGTACATACTTTTAAGCTTATTGAATGGCAACGGCGCTTTATCCTTCATTTCCGACAAGCGGTACAATTTGTTGATATTACCACCTGTACCAATGCCTGCTATATCTTTAATACCGCGGGTATGCAAACGAATAAAATCACGCATTTCCTCCCAGGTTTCTTCCTTGTCCTGGTTATCTAAAATACGTATGGTACCGAGGTTAAACGATTGCGAAGCAATAAGCTCACCTGCGCTGAAAAGCGAAAGTTCAGTACTACCGCCGCCCACGTCTATATACAGGTAGTTTCGGCTGCGATCAATCTCCTGCTCGGCATGGCTTGCATATATAATCTTCGCTTCTTTTTCGCCATGTACAATCTCCAACTCAATACCGGCCTGTTTTTTTATCTCGGCTACCACATCGGGGCCATTCTTTGCCTCGCGCATTGCGGAGGTAGCACAGGCCATGTAGTCAGTAACCTTGTAAACGTCTATTAAGTTACTGAAGGCCTGCATAGTTTTTATAAGATCGGACGCCTTTTTTTCCGATATATGCTGATGCAGAAAAGCATCATCGCCAAGGCGCAGCGGCACCCTAATGAGGGTATTCTTTTTAAATGATACCGACTGGTTGTTTTCGATGATCTCGGCAATGAGCATCCTCACGGCGTTTGAGCCTATATCTATTGCGGCGTATCTCACGGTTATTGATTTTTAGTTTTTAGGTAATTGTAAATGTCTATCTGTGCGCGATGCAGGTCCTTAGCCCGCGTTTTATGGTATTTATTATTGTTTTGGGCATTTATTTCACGCGCTTTAGTATTATCGTTAAGTTGCACGTCAATGATATCCCGCAGCTCCCTCTTCAACACTTCATCGTATATCGGGAAACCTACTTCTACCCTTTTTTCGATATTGCGCGTCATAAAATCTGCAGAAGTAAGGTAAACTAACTCGTTGCCCCCGTTGCAGAATATAAGTACCCGGGCATGCTCCAGGTATTTGTCCACTATGCTTATAACGCTTATATTCTCACTAAAGCCTTTCTCGCCAGGCACCAGGCAACACATTCCGCGTACAATCATCTGTATTTTCACCCCTGCGCGACTGGCTTCGTATAGCTTTGCTATCATGAGTTCATCTGCAAGACTGTTCATTTTCAGAATCATGTAAGCTGCCTTGCCCGCCCTGGCGTTTCTGATCTCTCCATCTATAAGTTTGTTAATAGCCGGGCGTGAATCCACAGGTGATACGATCAGGTTTTTCAGCCCTTTAGGTACCTGACCCTTATTGAGCGACCTGAATACCTGATCGAGGTCGCCGGTAATTTTCTTATTTGCCGTGAACAGTGTGTGATCTGCGTAAATACGGGCTGTATTCTCGTTGAAATTACCGGTTGAAAGGCATGCGTAATGTACTGTTCTCCGTTTTTCGATGCGCGATACGAGGCATATTTTAGAATGCACCTTGTAATCAGGCATGCCGTAAATTACATTCACGCCCTCCTCTTCCAGCCGGTTACTCCAATGTATGTTGTTCTGCTCATCAAATCGTGCTCGCAGCTCCACCAGGCAGTTTACCTTTTTACCGTTTTTAGCAGCGTTGATAAGCGCGTGCATTACCCGTGAATCCTCAGCCAAACGGTATACCGTGATGCTGATCTCTTTTACTTTAGGATCTATTGCCGCTTCGCGCAAAAAGTGAATGATATAATCAAAAGACTGATATGGCGTACTAAGGAGGTAATCTTTTTTAGCGATTAATCCCATCAGGCTACGACCGAATGATAGTCCATCAACCGGTAAGGGGGGATATTTATTATATTCCAGATCTGCCCTTCCCACGTTCGGGAACTTGATAAAATCTTTAAAATTATGGTGGCGGCTGCCTGGTATAAGGCTGTCGCCCTGCAAACCCATTTTACTTACCAGCAGGTTAAGCATTTCCGCCGGCATGTCGGTATCATACAAAAGGCGCATAGGTTTACCCTTGCGTCGTTTTTGCAAACTTTTAGAAAGTGCATCAATAAACTTGTCACTTACGTCCTTATCAAGATCAAGCTCCGCATCACGTGTTAACTGTATGGAGTAAGCCTCAATGGTATCATGGTCAAAAATGAAGAAGATATCCTCGAGGTTGTACCTTATAATGTCATCTAAAAGAATGATAAATTTAAGGTTATTGGTTTCGGGGAGTACCAGAAAGCGCGGTAAATTATCCGGAAACTCAATCAATGCGTAGCGAACGCGTTTATTTTTGGTGAGCTTTACGAAAAAATAAATAACACGGTCGCGTAGTTCCGGCAGTTTCATGCCATCGGTAAGCATTATAGGCACCAGTGTCGACAACAGCTTTTCGCGAAAATAATTCTTTACAAACGCCCCGCGCGATACATTGAGTTGTCTTTCATCCAGTATAAAGATCTTCTCTTCGGCAAGTTGTTTAACAATAATGTTCTCATACAAATTGTTAAACTTCCGCTCCTGCTTTACTACAATATTTTTAATCTGGTTAAGCAGTTTTTTGGGATTGTATCCTAATATCTGTTTCGATTTTTCGTTGAGATTGGCCAACCGGCTGAGCGTTGCCACCCTTACGCGGTAAAATTCATCAAGATTTGATGAGAAAATAGCGAGGAATTTAATACGGTCAATTAACGGTACAGAGGCATCAGCAGCCTCCTGCAATACCCGGTCGTTAAAATACAACCAGCTTATTTCCCTGTTAACTAAAGGTATCGATTTATCATCCATATCAAACAATCCGGGCTGTACCAGCCGAATCCCCAAAATTGTCTATTTATTTGTTAATTTACTATTAACTCAATGTTAGTATACCCCATAACAAAGCATATTTTAAAGGGTTGTTTATTATTTTAACTTTGAAGTTTATTACTAACACTGAAAAAACATGCCATCATTTGATATAGTGAGCAAGATTGACGGGCAAACGCTCGATAATGCTATCAATAATGCTAAGAAAGAAATTTTGAATCGTTACGATTTCAATGACTCCAAAAGCACTGTTGAGCTCGACAAAAAAACCAACGAGATAACCATTGTTACTGAAAACGATATGCGCCTGAAAGCCATTCAGGATTCCATCATCAGCCGCATGACTAAACAGGGACTTGATGCAAAGGCACTTGACTTTGGCAAAGAGCATTATGCCGCTGGCAACATGATACGCAAGGAGATCAAAGTAAAAGAGGGAATTGATAAGGAAGCTGCAAAAAAAATTGTAAAAGCTATTAAAGATAGTGGCTTAAAAGTGCAGGCCTCCATTATGGATGACCAGGTAAGGGTACAAGGCAAAAAGATTGACGATTTGCAAGCCGTAATAAGCGTTTGCCGCGCAGGGGATTTTGGTCAACCGCTGCAGTATATCAACATGCGCAACTAAAAAAAAGAGCCGCCCCTGAAAAGGGGCGGCTCTACATCAAACCAACCTATTATGAAAAACAAAACTTTGCCTTATTTAACTGCAATTTCTCTTGCCTGCAGTTTAGCTTCTTCTTTTTTTGGAACGTTTAACTGAAGAACGCCATCAACATACTCAGCTTCTATGCCGGCATAATCTGCACTTTCTGGCAGGGTGAATGACCGAACAAATGATGAATAGTTGTACTCGCGTTTGCTGTAACGTTTGCCTTCGTCAGTGCTTTCAGCTTTTTTCTCAGCAGAAATGCTTAACACATTTTTGTCGAGATTAATTTTAAAGTCTTCTTTTTTAAGACCAGGTGCTGCAAGCTCAATGTGATACTGGTTTTCAGTTTCTGCAATATTCACAGATGGAATTTTTGAAGAAAACCTGTCGCTCACAAATGCATCATTAAAAAATGATTCGAATACATCGTTAAAGAATGGATTCACTGCGCGGCTTTTGTTGTTACCAAATTTTACTAAAGTCATTTTTTTATCCTCCTAATGTTTTTATTTTTAATTTTAAAGTCGGTTAACCTTATTCAAACGCTATACCATGGCTGAAAAATTGAATTTACAGGACAAAACGACCGATTTACATCAATACTACATGACTTTTTGACACAAATGAGTGAAAATTTAGCACTTTACAGATATAAGATAGATATCCCTATACGGTTTTCGGATCTTGATGCATACGGCCACGTAAACAATGCCGTATACTTAACCTACTTTGAAATTGGTCGCTCGGGTTATTGGCGTGAGGCTATTGGCTGGGATCAAAGCAAAACGGGGGTCATACTGGGCCGTTCAGAAATCAACTACCTGAAACCACTTACCCTGAATGATAAAATATCGTGCTACGTGCGCACCACGCGCATAGGCAACAGCAGCTTTGATATGATGCATGTGCTTGTTAAACATACACCGCAAGGCGAGGAAGTGTGCACAACGGGCAAAACGGTGTGCATCAGTTATGACTATCATGCTGCAAAATCGGTACAAATACCACGCGAGGAACGGCAGCGGATGATTGAATACGATGAACCGCCGCTGATATTGAATACAAATTAATAGCAGGCTAAAACTGCACTGTAACAGCCGAATATTCTACCGGCCCTGCCAGTGGCGGGGCCGCCTTTCTTACAGTTACAATTACAGAGCTGGCGTAAGTCCACCTGGATTTTATTTGCTCAGCGATTGACGAAGCTACCGTCTCCAGCAGTTTGCGTCTTTCCTTCATTTGCTGACAGCAAATATCATACAGCTGCTCGTAATTGATAGTATCACCTATTTCGTCACTTTGCGGATTTGCTGTAGGTTGGTATGACACGGCAACGTCCACAAAATAATTTCCGCCGATAACCTGCTCCTCTGCATAAAAACCGTGATGCGCAAAAAAAGCGGCATTCTGCAATTGTATGGTAACCATACTGCAAACTTAACATTTAATTACACTAAGCTAACCTTTTACTCCAATTCCGCGTAAAAGCAGCCATCATTAAAACCGGATAGTAATCCCCAAATACTATTTAAATATTACTTATTTTAATTAAGTATTGCTTATTATTTATCCTGAACGAATGGTATATTTGTTGATTATCACGGCTCAAACCGGATAAGCAAACCCCTACTTGATTAAATTTTTTAACTATTTGATTGCAATGCGGTATATCCGTTCTTTGTGTGTTATATTATTGTGCTGCGTGTTATTTGCCGGTTGCGACCTGAGCGATAAGACATTTAATACCGAGCATACTGCACATTACAAAGCTATTGAAAAGAAAACCCTCGAGTTTTTCGCAAAAGATAAAACAGACGATGGCCTGCGTTTTCTTGATTCGGCTTTTGCTACCATCTCCAACCCTACCCCAAGTGATTATGTACAACGTTACGGCTGGCACTATGCCGTGTATAAACGTGGCCGCGGCGATTTAAAAATGAGCCGGCTATACGCTGACAGCATGCTACTGTATGCGCGTAAAACCAAAATTGAAAAATACCGGCAAGCCAACTTAGCCAATGCCAATTTCGCGCTCGGCGATGTTTTCTTTGACCTTAAGCGCTATAACGAGGCCTATCAATGCTATTACCAAGGCTATCTGATGGGTAAAAACTACCTTAATAACGATGCCCTCTCAGATTTTACCTACCGGATGGGCATGATACAATATCAGCAAGCCAGGTATAAGGTGGCGGCTAAGTACTTCAAAGAAAGCTTTGAGCATAACCTGAAACTGGCGGATAACTTTGTAAGTTTTTACAGAAAACAGGAGCTGCTGGACAATATTGGTCTGTGCTACGCTAACCTGGGTATAAATGACAGTGCTATTGTGTATTACAATAAGGCGCTGAATTATATTGCCGACCATCGTACCAAATACGCCGACCGCGCAGATGCGCTGGAAAGTGCGAAAGGTGTGGTTTATGGAAATAAAGCAGAGGTGTTTATAACACAAGGTAAACTTGATGCTGCGGCTGATATGCTCAAAAAAAGCATTGTTATAAACCTGCGCAAGGGCAATGATTACAGCGACGCCGAGCTTACAGAGATAAAGCTGGGCATGCTATACCTACAGCGCAATCAGCTTGATAAACTTGCTGATCTAATGGGCACGCTGAGACAGCATCTGGACTCCGTAGCCAATCAGGACGCCGAGGCTGACTGGAACCGCTTAATGGCCGATTACTACCTTAAGAAAAAAGATTATGAAAACGCGGCTGCTCATTTAAAGACCTATCAGGTACAGAAAGATACGCTTAATAAAAGGCTGCAAGCGCTTATAGAAAGTAACGTAATGCAGCAGGTTGCTAATTACGAGAAGCAACGCGAAATTGATAACTTAAGCAATAACAACAAACTACAACGCATTTATTTATATGTTGCCATAGTTTGTGCGGTGATGCTGGTAATAATCATCTTTTTGGTGTACCGCAACTGGGAGCGATCGAAACAACGTATCAAGCTCGTTAATATCCATAACGAAGAAGTTAACAGTCAGAAAAACATTCTTGAGCATACCCTTGCCGAACTTAACATAAGCAGCCGGGAGAAAGACCGCATTTTACGTACCGTAGCACATGACCTACGCAACCCTTTAGGCGGTATAGCGTCACTGTGTACATTGCTCCTGCTGGAAGACGATTTGAACGCTGAGCAAAAAGAGATGGTGGAGCTGGTGAAAGAGTCGGCGCGCAATTCCCTGGAACTTATTAACGAGATCTTAGAAGCAACCAACTCTACCGACCGTCCTCTTCAAAAAGAATCCGTAGATGTAAATGCGCTGGTTCACAACAGCGTAGAATTACTCAGATTTAAAGCTGCCGAAAAAAATCAGCGCATCAAACTTGAGCTGTTGACAAACACCCGGTCAATCTGCGCTAATCGCGAAAAGATATGGCGTGTACTCGGTAACCTCATCAGTAATGCCATCAAATTCAGCAAAGAAGGCGGTGAAATAACCGTGTCACTGGTTGACGAGGCAAATGAGGTGAAAATTGCGGTTACAGATCAGGGTATTGGCATACCAGATCATTTAAAAAACCAGATATTCAACATGTTTACAGATGCCAAGAGACCGGGCACCAACGGAGAAAAGTCATTCGGACTTGGCCTTTCCATCTGCAAACAGATCATTGAAAAGCATCAGGGCAAAATTTGGTTCGAGAGCAATTTAGATAAAGGGACTACGTTTTATATAAGATTACAGAAAACGACATAAACATGTGTTTATAAATTTTTTGTTGCATTACTTAAAAAACGGAACCCTGTAAAGGTTAATGCGTATAATGGGTTATACAATTTAACTTTTACATAAATTGAGTAAAATGTACTTTTATGGATATCAATCACATAAATGCATTTTCTACATCTTACCATGCTGAAAATGACCCCCACACGCACGAAAGTGCTGTGAATATACCCGCTGCAGAGAGCGATCTGAACGCGGCAAGCCTTGACCGGAAAATTGAAATTTTTACCGGTCCCGTTAAATTACCCGGGCGATCCCGGCGTAATAAATTGCTTTATGCGGTAGCGCATGACCTGAAAAACCCCTTGGCTACAATTACATCGCTGGCCGATTTGATGTTGAAAAAAGGCAACCTGCCCGCAGAATACGTACAGTACCTGGATTATATAAAAGAACTTTCCCAAACCTCTCTTGCCCTTGCAGGAGAAATTATATCGAGCGGAGAAGACTTATCAGAAACCGAACGAAAGGATATAGACCTTGTTTCGCTGCTAACCAGTTGCATTAACATTTTAGCTATTAAGGCAGATGAAAAAAAGCAGCGAATTGTTTTGAATGCTCCTGATTATCCGGTAATGCTGCATGCCAACAAGCAGCAAATGATCAGGCTTATCAATAACTTGGTTTACAACGCGATAAAATTTAGCCATGCCGACAACGTCATACATGTAACTTTAAGCTATACAGGCCAAACGGTTACACTTACCGTAAAAGATGAAGGTATAGGCATTCCTGCCCATATCAGGCAACGCATTTTTTCGGCATTTACCTCGGCACAACGCACAGGTACCGCTGGAGAAAAGTCTACGGGCTTAGGCCTTTCTATCTGCAAAGAAATTGCCGAACAACATAACGGACGTATTTGGGTGGAGAGCAAGGAAGGAAAGGGTACCACCTTTTTTGTGGAGTTCTTGTTGGCCGGTTAATTACCGCTTTTCAGAAAATCTGCATACCAGTGGCCAGATGCTTTTATGGTACGCTGCTGGGTTGCAAAGTCTACGTGTACCAGCCCGAACCGCGGATGATAGCCTTCGGCCCATTCAAAGTTGTCGGTAAGCGTCCAAACAAAATATCCTTGCACGCGGCATCCCTCCTGCTTAGCTTTTAAAACATTGCTGAGATAGTTTTGTAAAAATGTTACTCGTTCCGGATCATTTACCAGGCCGTCATTAAGCGTATCTGGAAATGCGGCACCATTTTCGGTAATAATGATGTTGCGAACACCTTTATAAGCATTAAATTTTTTGATAACATGATAAATGCCTTCGGGATAAACTTCCCAGCGCATGGCGGTTAAGGGTACCTTTCGTTTTTCTGCTTTTACCAGCGCAGCGCGTACATAGGGCGTAAAAAATGAGTTCTTCACGATTTCGCGTGTGTAGTTTTGCAGGCCAATGAAATCAAATTCAAACGCCATATTATCTTCGTCGCCCGGATAATAATATTTGCTCATCTGCTTTAAAACAGGCAACTCCGCAACGGGATATCCCATGCCAAGTAACGGCTCAATAAACAAGCGGTTGATTAAAGCATCAGCACGTTTGGCAGCTTCCACATCCGACCGCCGCTGCGAGTAAGGCTCGATATGTGAACAGGAAAATGTGGTACCTATTTGCGCTTGTGGGCAACAATTGCGCAATATCCTGGCTCCTTTTACAATACTCAATACCACATGATGTACAGCAGGCAAAAAATTGCGTATACCTTTTCGCCCCGGCGCATGTAAACCAAAGAAATATCCGGCGCCGGTAAACACCGTTGGCTCATTCATTACCATCCAATGTTTTACGCGGTCGCCAAAAGCGTTGGCACAGGTGGTCACAAACCTTGCAAACCAATCAATCACTTCGCGGTTTGTCCACCCTCCCCGGTCATCAAGCGGTTGCGGCAAATCCCAATGGTAAATAGTAATCCACGGCTCAATGCCCTGGCTTATGCAATAATTAATAACGTTGTCATAATGATCAATTCCGACTTGGTTAACTTCACCAAGACCATCGGGAATGATTCGCGTCCAGGCAACAGAAAACCTGAAGTTGGGTATATTTAGCTGTTTAACCAGATCTATATCCCGGCGGTAATTATTGTAAAAATCGCAGGCAGTAACGGCGTTCTGTCCGTTTAAGATTTTGCCTTTCAGATTTGTGAAAGTGTCCCAAATTGATGGGCCCTTGTTATCAGCATCGCATGCGCCTTCTGTCTGGAAAGCCGCGGTTGATACGCCCCAGTAAAAATTATCGCCAAAAAGATTTTTATTCAGGCTAGTAGTGTTGGTTGCAGAAGACATCAGTTCGAACTCACAGCGAGATCAAAAGTAAAGATTATTACTTTATTAAGGAATGTTGTTACGATTAATGCATGAATGATGAACCCATGCTTTTTAAAAGCATCCATTCACGCACGTTACTCCATACATTACCAAAGAATTTTAAAAACCTCATCGCTTACACTTTTAGTTATTCATAAAATTAATCCTCATATATCAACTTAATGCGCACATTAAGTTACGAAATTATTAAGCAACTATAGGCATTACACTAAGCTGACCTAATACCACAACCGTTGGTCTATCTTTGTAGTTATGAAGGATTTATTTATTAATCTCTTTAACTACGACTGCTCATGCAACCTGCTAATAGCAGAAAAAATCATAGCAGCAAAATCGCCAGAAAAACCACTGCAACTGATGGCACATTTGCTGGCTGCCCAGCATATATGGGTAAATCGGTGCAGGGGGTTTGAAAATCAGAACGATTTAGTGCTATGGCCGCGCCTGAAAGCAATCAGCTTTGAACCACTTATATATAATAACCATGACGACTGGAAAGTTTTCATAAAAAACATGCGCGAGGCTGATTTTGACAATGAAATAAGCTACCATACCAGCAGCGGCGAACCTTATACCAATAAGCTGGCCGACATTCTTTTTCAGGTCATCAACCACGGCACGCACCACCGGGCACAAATTGGCCAACTGCTTAAATTAAACAGCAAAATAGAACTGCCCAATACCGACTATATTTACTACGTTCGTAATTAATAACCATATTTGCCTAATCTTTTATTTTACATCCGATGAAGAAGCTCTTACCCTTTATTGCTTTAGCTATTACCTTTCAGGCCTGCAGCGGCGGCAACAATACTGCTGATAAGCAGGACGCCTCCGGCCTTACTGCCGAACAGAAACAAGAAAAACAATTATTTGATGATGTGATTGCCGTGCATGACGAAGTAATGAGCAACGAGCATTTACTGCTTGAATATAAAGACAAGGCAGATAGTGTGGTTAAGGTTTCTGCCGCCACAGCTAAAGATTCGGCCCTTACGGTAAGTAAGCAACTTGCAGATGCTGACAGCGCCATGAATGCCTGGATGCATCAGTTTGAGCCTGATTATTCAGGTAAATCACATGCAGACGCAGTAAAATATCTGACTGAGCAAAAGAAACAGATTACCGAGGTTGACTCTATGGCCAAACGCGCTATTAAAGCTTCATGGAAACTATTAGCTATCAAAAAATAATGATAAAAAAACTTCTGCCGTACAGCTTCTTGTTTTTGTTAGGAGCTTGCACCTTTAATAATGAGCAAACTGCTAAACTGCCTATTTATGGCGATAAAAAGCCAAAAACAGTAACTGATGCAAATGGTAAGCAACAAACAGATACTGTTTATCATACTATACCTGCCTTTGCTTTTGTGAACCAATATGGCGATAGCATTACCAATAAAAGCTTAGACGGCAATATTTATGTGGCCGATTTCTTTTTCACGAGCTGCCCCTCTATATGCCCCGTTATGCACCGCAACATGCTAAAGGTATATAACGAATATAAGGATAAAGCCGATGTTAAGATACTCTCTTACAGCATTGATCCGAAATACGACAGCGTACCAGTGCTAAAGAAATATGCTGACAATTTGGGCATAGCGGGCAATACATGGTGGTTGCTGCAGGGTGATAAGAAGGCGACCTACGATCTTTCCAAATCATACCTCGTTACTACTCCGCAGGAAGATGAAAAGGAAAAGTTTATACACGATGGTTATTTTATCCTGATTGATAAGCAAAAACGCATACGCGGCATTTATAACGGAACCGACGAAAAGGAAGTAGCAAAATTGGTTGGTGATATTAAAATACTGTTAGCCGACCCTGAACAAGCCACTAAATGATAAGGAAAGCTGCCGCCGTTGTTGTATTGCTGAGCGCCGTCATTATTATGGCTGTGTCTTGCCAGAACGCGGCCGATTTAGAATATAAACGATACTATACTGCGGGTAAGTTGCTGTACCAAAGCCGTTGCCAGAATTGCCACGGCCAAAATGGCGAGGGACTCTCAGCACTCATACCACCACTTACTGATACTGCTTTTATAGCTAAAAGGCAGCACGAACTTCCATGCTTTGTGCGTGATGGCGTGAGTAGCATGCTTGTAGTATCAGGTAAAGCGTATGATGGTAGAATGCCCCCATCCGGCTTAGTGCCCGTGCAAATTGCCGAGGTGCTTACTTATGTGGGTAACTCTTTCGGTAACAAACGCGGGGTTATTGATGTAAATACTGTTACCAAGGACCTCGAAAATTGCCCTTAAGTTTATCAACCGCAAAAAGCGTATCTTTGCCCGGCAAAACGTTCTATCGCTGCGTGCCTTTTCGGTACGCGGAGGAAAGTCCGGGCAACACAGAGCATCCTGCTTCCTAACGGGAAGGCGCCATGCAGCGGGCGACAGCAAGTGCCACAGAGAATATACCGCCCGCAAGGGTAAGGGTGAAAACGTGAGGTAAGAGCTCACGGCTTTTCCGGGCGACCGGGATCGCGGTAAACCTCAGGAGTTGAAAGACCAAATAGGTCCTGAAAGCGGAGCTGCTCGCTCCCGTACAAGCCGGCAACGGCTTGCCGTCAGGATGGGTAGGTTGCTACGAGCCTGGCCAGCAATGGCCGGCCCAGATAAATGATAGATGCCGCATGGCAACATGCGGTACAGAACCCGGCTTACAGCTTTGCTGCTGCATCGCCCACCCTGCAAAGGGTGGGTTTTTATTTTTGCATGAATTTTTACACTGTTTAAAAAATCATCAAACCAAAACATTTTATTTTTGTATAATATAGCATACACTTTGCATGTTATATAAACTTCGCTATTACTCACTACTTTAAAGAATGGCTAAAATTTTAATAATTGACGACGAGCGGGCGATCCGCAGTACTTTACGCGAAATTCTGGAATACGAAGACTACCAGGTAGAAGATGTGGATAATGGCGTTGACGGCCTGCAAATGATCCAAAAGAATGATTACGACCTTGTGCTGTGCGACATTAAAATGAACCGCATGGACGGCATGGAGGTGTTGCAGGAAGGTTTACTGATAAAGCCTGATCTGCCATTCATCATGATCTCCGGGCACGGCACGGTTGAAACAGCCGTTGAAGCGAGCAAGAAAGGCGCGTTCGACTTTATATCCAAACCACCTGATTTAAACCGCCTGCTGATTACTGTGCGCAACGCGCTTGATCGCGGCAGCCTGATGGTTGAAACCAAAAGCTTAAAGCGCAAGGTTTCTAAAGTAAGGCCAATTTTGGGTGAGTCACAGGGCATCAGCAAAATCAAAGAAACTATTGAACGTGTAGGTCCAACTGATGCGCGTGTACTGGTAACCGGTGCCAATGGTAGTGGTAAAGAGTTAGTGGCGCGCTGGCTGCACGAAAAATCCAACCGCGCAAACGCACCGCTTATTGAGGTAAACTGTGCGGCCATTCCGTCAGAACTGATCGAGAGCGAGCTTTTCGGTCATGAGAAAGGTTCATTTACTTCTGCCATAAAACAACGTATAGGTAAATTTGAATCGGCAAGCGGCGGCACGCTGTTCCTGGATGAGATTGGCGACATGAGCCACTCCGCCCAGGCCAAAGTATTGCGTGCCCTGCAGGAAAATAAAATTACCCGTGTGGGTGGTGAAAAAGAAATTGACGTGGATGTGAGGGTTATTGCCGCTACCAACAAAGATCTTTTAAAAGAGATTGAGGACGGCAACTTCCGTATGGACTTATACCACCGCCTAAGCGTTATCTTGATACATGTGCCACCATTGGTGGAGCGTAAAGAGGATATACCCCTGCTTACCCAAAGCTTTTTGGACGAAATTTGCGGCGAGTACGGCATGCCGGTTAAACGTATAACCGATGGAGCACTGGAAGCACTTAAATCGCTGCCGTGGACAGGTAATATACGAGAGCTGCGCAACATGGTAGAACGCCTTATTATTATGAGTGATAAAATGATCACTGAAAATGATGTGCGTTCGTTTGCCAACCCATCGGCTCCGGTTACGCAGGTAAGCGCTGCACAGCAAGCCGCACCACAGGTTGATTATAACCAATTCAGAAACTTTCAGGAGTATAAAGACCACGCTGAACGCGAATACATTAAATTTAAGCTGGAAAAAAACAACTGGAACGTATCCAAAACCGCTGACGATATTGACATACAGCGAAGTCACTTGTATAGTAAAATTGAAAAATACGGCCTCAAAAGAGGTGAATAAATAAAGAAGGGTTGCCAAATGGCAACCCTTCTTTATTTATATTGTCCTGTACGGAACTGCTATTGTCCGGTTTAACCCTCCTAATAATTTGCTTTGCGTTTTTATCTTAGTAAAAACCAAGAGACAACACAACCAACAAGAGACAATTATTATGAGTAACCTAAACGAGAACATTCCTTCTAACTGTGGTTATGCCAAAGTAAACGGCCTAAGCATGTATTACGAAATTTATGGCGAGGGCAAACCTTTAGTACTTGTTCATGGTGGCGGCTCAACCATACAAACAAGCTTCGGCAGGGCTATACCGCTGCTGGCAACATCGCGCAAAGTAATTGCCGTAGAGTTGCAGGCGCATGGCCGTACCAGCGACAGGGGTACCGACCTTAGCTTTGAGCAAGACGCAGACGATATTGCAGCCGTGCTCGACCACTTAAATATTGAAAGAGCCGACATCTTCGGTTTCAGCAATGGTGCCACCACCGCCGTGCAATTTGCCATCAGGCATCCGCATAAAATACGTAAGCTGATCGCCGGTTCTGTACTATGCAAGCGCAACGGCATTTTTCCGGAGTTCTGTGGCTTTATGGAGCAGGCCAGTCTCGACAATATGCCGCAGGCATTGAAAGACGCTTACTTAGAGGTAGCCTCTCATCCCGAAAACTTGCAGGTGATGCACGATAGGGACGTTAAACGGATGATAAATTTTCAGGATATAGCTGTTGAATTGATCAAATCTATCGCAGCTCCTACCCTTTTTATTACCGGCGACCGCGACGTTATAACACCTGAACACAATGTTGAACTATTCCGATTAATTGCAGGTTCACGGCTGGCAATTTTACCGGGAGTACATGGCGAATACATCGGAGAAATAACAACGCTTAAGCCAGGTTACGAGCAAAGCCATTTTGCGATACCTCTTATTACCGCTTTTCTTGACGAAGAATAAATACCTGATGCACTAAAACATTAAAGGGGCTTTCGCCCCTTTCTTATTTCTGATATTTTGGCAATAAGTAAGCCTGCATTGCCTTTCTGAATTTCTCCACTTTTGGTTTCGATACTATCCTTATATACCCTTGATTAGGATGAGTACGGTAATAACCCTGATGATACTGCTCTGCCGGATAAAAAGCTTTAAACGGCACAACTTGAGTAACTACCTTACTGCTGTAATGACCGGATGCATTAACATCGGCGATTACCTGCTCTATTACCTTTTTCTCCTCGGGCGTACGGTAAAATGCAACGGAACGATAATCATCCCCAACATCATTGCCCTGGCGGTTAAGTGTAGTAGGGTCATGCGCAGCAAAAAATCCCTCTACTATGGTTTTATAACTTACAACATCGGGGTTGTAATATACATGTACTACTTCGGCATGGCCTGTGGTACGTGTACAAACCTCATCGTAAGTAGGGTTTGCAGTGGTGCCGCCGGCAAATCCCGAAACTACACGCGTTACACCCTTCAACTCACTCAAAGCCTCACTCATGCTCCAAAAACATCCCCCGCCAAAGTCAGCTACCTGCTCTCCTTTGTGTGGCTTTGGCACGCTGGCAAAATCATCCGGACCGGTTTGTCCGTTTGCGCAACCGCAAAATAGCAGCAGCGCCACTACGTACATTATATTCTTCATCATCAAATTCGTTGTTTTAACGAATATACGATGTAAACTGTACAGCGGTTGGTCACGCTACGGTCAACTATCAGCGAGGCTGGCTATTCACCATTGCTTTTACCTGGTTAAGTATAGCCGAAACACCGTTTATTTTAATTTCATAAACGGTATGCAGCAGCATACCTAACTTACCCGGCGGAAAGCCCTTACCATGCAACCACTCCAGGTAATAAACAGGCAAATCGCACAGCAAAGTGCCTTTGTACTTACCAAAAGGCATTTTTGTGAGCACTGCATCAATAAGTACCGTTTTATCGGGTGTTATGTTTTCCACCCGGTAAAGATACGTTTATCTGCGGGCAATGTATCGTGTAATCACAAAAGCAGCAGCCGCTGCTCCTAATGACAAAGCAGCCGCTTTAAGCTTAATATTACGGTCATCGGTATAAGAGGGCACGTATCTCACGCCGCGTTCGTCTGCCTGTGCAGCACGTTTTACATAACGCCCATGCCTTGGAACCGCCAACTCACGGAAGTTATTTGCCAAGTTATTAAGTGCCGTTTGCAGCTCTTTACCACGCATTACTGCACCATGCCCGGTGGCAGCTATCCTCGGCTGTAATGCGGCGAGTTTACGAACTGAACGCTCTGCCGCATGCCAATCAGTAGTAAAGTATTTTGGCGGACCGGATAATTTCTTGATAAAATTGAGCGCTGAAAAAGCCGACTCTGCTTTAGTTGTTGTAAATGCATCTCCGGCAATGAGGGTTGTGTTCAGTGGTAAAAACAGTGAAATATGCCCCGGGCTATGGCCAGGAGTATGTATCACCTTCCATTCCGGCAGCTCCGGTATGCCCTCGTATTTGTCTATCGGCCTCACACGCTCGCCTAAATTTATAGGGCTGGTTGGGTATGCCCATGACATGAGCGACATAAGCCCCCCCCCGGTTGTTGGGTCGGCAGGCGGATATGATGATACACCTGTTAAATACGGTATTTCTAAAGGATGCGCATAAACAGGCACATCCCAATATTTGAGCAGTTCATGCAAGGCGCCAACATGGTCAAAGTGACCATGTGTAAGCACTATGGCCGACGGACGGGTACCCGGTCCGAAAATGCTCTCGGCGGCTTCAATTATTCTTTTGGCTGTACCACGTAAACCTGCATCAACCAACACCCAGCCGGCCTTACCCGAACCGCGGCGGTTGGCTATCAGATAAACGTTTACAAAAGTTATTTTTATGCCCCACACGCCTTGCGCTACTTGAAAATAATTTCCTTTATTCTTCATAATTCAGATAGATATCAATATGAAAACGTCATTCTTTTTATGATGTTTTTAATATTATTTAACATCGCAGTAATATAATCCTCAAATTACCTCACAAACATTAGCCCAATTTTGCCTGTTACCAATGCATATATACATTGTAATTATGGAAGAGCTGATAAACGCAACCCTCACCGGTTCTGACGGAACAATTGACGGCGTTGCAAAAAAAATTGGAAATGACACTTACGGACAGGCATTTGAGTTTATCTCTATCGATGAAAGTTTACATCTTATCATCGCAAAAGACGAAGAAGGCAAATGGGTACGCATAGGCGGATCTGACCCTTATTTTTCTGGATGGGTGGATGAGCTTGCAGAACAGGTTGCCTTGCAATAACGATAATTGACTGAAAAATGCAGAAAAGAGAAATTGGTAAATCCGGCTTGTTGGTAAGCCCTTTTGCTTTTGGTGGTAACGTTTTTGGTTGGACGGCGGACGAAAAACAATCATTTCAGTTGTTGGATGCCTTTGTAGACCATGGTTTTGATTTAGTTGATACAGCAGATGTATACTCGCGCTGGGTGCCAGGCCATAGTGGTGGAGAAAGCGAAACCATTATAGGCAATTGGTTAAAGCAAACCGGTAAGCGCGATAAGATAACGCTTGCAACCAAGGTGGGTAAACCAATGGGTGATAAGAAAGGCCTGTCTGAAAAATATATTACCGAAGCTGTTGAAGCATCCTTACAAAGGCTGCAAACGGACTACATAGATTTGTATCAATCGCACGATGATGACAAGGATACACCACTTTTGGAGACAGCTTATGCCTTTGATAAGCTCATTAAACAAGGTAAGGTAAGAGCCATCGGCGCATCAAATTTTACAGTAGACAGGCTTGCCGAAGCGATACAGGTGAGTGAAGATAACGGCCTTGCTGCTTATCAGTGCCTGCAGCCTGAGTATAATTTATACGACCGCGAAGGTTATGAAAGTGAGCTGGAGCCTTTGTGTAATGAAAAAAACTTAGGCGTGATTACTTACTACTCATTAGCCAGCGGCTTTTTAACAGGCAAATACCGTTCGGAGGCAGACTTGAACAAAAGCAAGCGCGGTAAGGGCGTAGCAAAATATTTAAACGACCGCGGTTTCCGTATTCTAAATGCATTAGATGAATTGGCTCAAAAATACGAGTCGACACCGACAAGTATAGCGATCGCCTGGGTGATAGCCAGGCCATCTGTTACGGCTCCTATAGCGAGCGCAACCAGCGTACAACAATTGGCAGAGATAGCTAAAGCAACTGAGGTAAATCTTTCACCCGATGACGTAGCTGCACTAAACGAAGCAAGTAAATATTAACAATCGAGGCCCCGCATGGGACCTCGATCATATTAAGTGATATTGATACCGTTTCAGCTTTTCTTGTTTTAGCTTCACCCGCTCCAGGGCTTCGCTGCTATTTTCAAAGTCATCCTTATCAATAGCTGCCGATAATGATAACGAATAGTCGGCAAGAGCTTTATTCCAATTGCCCTGCTGCTCCGCCATCTCGCCGGATAATGCATATATGCATGATGCACATACTCCCGCCGTTTGAAGTGCAGCGTCTTTAAGCTTCATTGCCAGGTTATATTTCTTTAATAATATAGCCAGCTTAAAATAATGATAATAGGTATCCGGGAACGATGGGTCGGCCTCAAGGCTCAGTTTAAAATGATAGCCCGCCGCCTGGTAATCGCTCAATTGGTAAAAATACAGTTTGCCTAACTGGTAATGCGCACGGGCATAACCGGGTTCGTCAGTCACTATCTGATTGAACAGTTGTAAGGCAGCTGGTAAATCGTAATCCAGTTCATTAAGCGCATGCAAATAGCGCTCATCAACTGAGTAATATATTTCCATAAAAAAAATCAAAAGCACACCAATGGTGCAATCCACAAAAAATATTAATAATTAAAATTGAGGCAGAAAAGGAAATACTATCCTTTAAAAGAGCGGCGGGTGTTGCGCACAGGAAGCAATGCATATCCCCTCCGCTTTGGTTGAAGCAACCAAGCCAGATTACGGAGTAGTGTATGTAGTTGATTTAGCATTGCTTTAATATTTAATTCAAATATATAAACATAATTGAAACCTGCCGGATTTTTTTAAACTTTTTTTCCGGCAGGTTTTTAAGGAGTTATCAGGCGCCCTGGCCAAGGTTAATCATCAGGCCACCGTCCATGGCATACGTTGAACCGGTAACATAATCCGCCGCAGGCGAAGCTAAAAACAAGGCTACCCTTGCAATCTCTTCCGGTCTGCCTGCTCTGCCGGCAGGTATATGTCCGGCTGCTTCTTCCAACACTTCTTTATCATCCATGGCTTTCTGGTTCATGGGTGTCAAAATCATGCCCGGCGCAATATTGTTTACATTGATGCCTTTAGGGGCAAGCTCCAGTGCAAGTGAGCGCATAAAATTGCGCAAAGCACCCTTTGATGCATTATAATCAGCATTGCCCGGTGTGGCAATTTCCTCGTGTATGGATGATACGTTGATGATCTTACCGCGTTTGTTTTCCCTGGTAAGATATTGTGCGTACTTGCGGCACGCAAAGAATGGCCCGTATAGGTTGGTGCGTATGCATAGGTCGAACGTTTTTGTCTCCATCTCTGCAACGGGAATGTTTGAGCCGTTAACGGCAGCATTGTTAACCAATATATCTAATCCGCCTAACTGACTTATGATGTTTTCGATCGCCTGGTTCACACTTTCTTCTTCGGTAACGTCCAGCTTAAAGGCCATACCCTCTACCCCCTCGTCTTTAATACGGGATAGGGTTTCGTTACCGCCCTCTTCATCGGAGTGATAACAAATAGCTACAGATGCTCCTTCTTTTGCAAACGCAATAGCTGTGGCCCGGCCTATACCTGAATCGGCTCCGGTAATAAATGCGACTTTGTTTTGTAAAATGCCCATAGGTAATGTTGTTGTTCAACATTTATTAAGCTGCCAGCGGCGTAAATGTTTTTATACATTTTAATTTAACGCTACGTCAACGAAGATATACTTGGCTCGTTGAATGTATTACAGCTGCAAAGTATTTTCAGGGCTTGCAATCCACCCGACCATTTACTTCGTAATTAAATATATTTCAAAGAAAGAATCATAATTATAGCCCATGCATCAAAAAACAAAAGCCATTCCTGAAAATCTTCGCAGGCTGAGACAAATGCGCAACTATTCGCAGGATTATGTGGCCATGAAGTCACACATCTCGCAGAACGCCTATAGCAAGATTGAACTGGGATATTCAAAACTTACGGTGGATCGCCTTTTATATATAGCTGACGCCCTTGAGGTTCACTATACAGATATCATAGGCGATTAATATTCAGTCGTTATTATACAAAAAGAAAGCGCCCCTAATCGGGGCGCTTTCTTTTTGTATATAGCTTATAATTACACGTCGGCTTTAATAGCAGCCAGCCCTTTAGCCCAACGTGCCAGCTGTGCAAGCATCAAATCGGCAGCTTTGGTTAATGACTCATTTGGTACCAATACACCATCATCATTAATAAACTGGTTGAGCGACGGAATATTTACGCTCTCAGCCAAGCTAATTGTACGTAAGCTCAATAAATCCGCTTTAAGATTTGAAGCGGCCCTGACACCTGCAAACGGCCCTATTGAATAACTTACTATACCGGCAGGTTTATATGCCCACTCATGTACCAAATACTCAAGCGCATTTTTAAGAGGCGCCGGGTAGCTGTAATCATACTCAGCGGTAACAAATACAAATGCATCTGCTTCGTTTATTTTTGCGCTCCACTGTTTAGTATGCTCATGCTCATATTGCTGCATTACCGGGTGGGCGGGCTCATTCATCAAAGGCAGGTTTATTTCGCCAAGGTCAAGTATTTCCGCGTTGTATAAACCGGTTTTTTCGGCAGCTTCTTTTATCCAGCCTGCTACTACCGGGCCCTTTCTACCTGGCCGCACAGTTGAAGTTATAATTTTAAGATTGTACATATGAGGGATTATTTATTTAAGTGTTTAAACATTAATTCAAATATAGAGCCAGTTTATTATACTAACAATCTTAATTGCAATCGGGATACTTTCGTGACAATCTAAATAAAATAAAAAAGCGGATTGCCATAATAGCAACCCGCTTCGCTGTTTATTGTCAGGTAAATGATAAAATTATTTCCAGCCGCCGCCAAGCGAGCGGTATAGCTCTACTACGGCGCCTAACTGTTGCCTTTGTACCGATGCCAGGTTTAATTGTGCCTGCAATGCATTGGTTTGGGCGGTAATTACTTCCAGGTAATTTGCCATATCGCTCTTAAACAAAAGGCGTGCGTTTTTAACGGCGTTGTTCAGTGTATCAACCTGGTTAGTTGCCAGTTGACGTTGTTGCTGCAACTTTTCGGTTTGAACCAGGGCATTGCTAACCTCGCCTACGGCATTTAAAACAGATTGACGGAAGCTCAATACTGCTTGCTCGCGCTCAATTTTAGCAACCTCGTAACGTGTTTTCAAAGTACGGTTACGGAAGATAGGCTGCAACACAGTACCCGTAGCCAAACCAAACAACGAACCTGGAATGTTGAACCAGTTGCTTGACTTGAATGATTGTACACCGCCTTGCGCAGTAATGGTCAATGACGGATACATATTGGCTTGCGCAACTCCTACCTGTGCATTAGCGGCTACCAAAGCCATCTCTGTTGAACGTACATCGGGGCGGCGGCTTAGTAACGCTGCCGGTAAACCTGTGCTTAACTGTGCTGGTACTGCTGCAAGTTCAATATCGGCATTGCGGCTGATAGCACCGGGCAATTGACCGGTAAGTATTTGCAGGGCATTTTCCTGTATGGCGATGTTTTGCTCTAACTGAGGCACTAAAAGCGCTGTTGTCTGGCGTTGTGCTTCCGCCTGCTGTACAGCAAGTAAATTTGTTTCGCCTGCGTTTTTAAGCAAACGAGTAAGGCCAACAGTGCTATCACTTAAGGCAAGGTTGCGTTTAGCTATAACCAGCTGCTTATCCAGCATCAGCAGGTTATAATAACCTTGCGCTATATCTGCAACCAACTGTGTTTGTACAGCTTTGGTTGCCTCATAAGTTTGCAGGTACTGCGCCAGTATTGTCTCTTTCTGGCGGCGTATCTTACCCCATGTATCCAGTTCCCATGATAATAATAAACTGGCGTTATAATCCTCAATATGCTTGCTACCCAGGAAACTACTCGCACTAAGTCCGTTCAAGCTATTGTCTGACGGGCGATTGTACTGACCGGTTACCTGAAGGTTAAGCTGAGGTAAAAGCAGCAGCTTGGCGCTTTTTACCTGTTGTTGAGCAGCATCAATGCGTTTTACTGCTATTTGCAGATTGTAGTTATATTTAATACCCTTGTCAATAAGGCTAAGCAGCGCGGTGTCGGTAAAAAACTTTTTCCACTCCACATCGGCAATACTGCTGGTATCGGCAAAGGATGTGTTGTTAAACTGCTTTGGCAGTTGCACGTCCGGTCGCTGGTAATTTTTACCAACCTTACATGCGCTGAAGATCAGCGCTGTTAGTAAGGCGGTATATATGATAAGATGATTTTTTTTCATGATTGATAACTCAACTAAGATTAGGCGTTTGCAAGTTCAACTTCGGTTTTTTCTTCCTCGTATTTTCTCTTCGGACCACCGCTTACTTTTTCTTGCAATGCCTGGAATATTACAAATAGTACAGGTATTACAAACACACCCAATACCACACCGGTAAGCATCCCCCCTACGGCGCCTGCCCCAATAGAGTGGTTACCTAAAGCCGATGCACCTTTAGCACGCATCAACGGAATCAAACCTACGATGAATGCGAAAGAGGTCATCAAAATAGGGCGTAGCCTTAAGCGTGATGCTTCCAAAGCTGCTGCTATCAGCTCCATGCCTGCACGGCGGCGTTGTACCGCGTACTCCACAATAAGGATGGCGTTTTTAGAAAGCAAGCCGATGAGCATGATCAAACACACCTGTACATAGATGTTATTGTCTATACCCAGCATATTGATGAACAGCATTACCCCGAAGATACCCAATGGGATGGTTAGGATAACCGCAAGCGGTAGTATGTAACTCTCATACTGGGCAGCCAGCAGGAAGTACACGAATATCATACTCATCGCAAAAATGAGCAGTATTTGTGAGCCAGAGGCAATTTCCTCACGTGTCATACCTGTCCACTCATAACCAAAGCCACGTGGTAACGATTCCTGTGCGGTTTCTTCAATAGCTTTAATGGCATCACCTGTACTGTAACCCGGCTTAGGCACACCGTTTATAGTTACCGAGTTGAACAGGTTATTACGTGTTACCGTTTCCGGGCCGAATACCCTGTGCAGCTTAACCAGTGAGTTAACCGGCACCATTTCGCCAGTGTTATTTTTTACATAGATATCGTTTAACGATTCCGGATTGGCGCGGTATGAGGCATCAGCCTGTACCATTACACGGTAATATTTACCAAAGCGGTTAAAATCGCTTACGAAGCTACTACCATAATACACCTGCAGCGTTTGCAATAAGTCGCGTACCTGCACGCCCAACTGGCGCGCTTTGGCATTGTCCACATCTATCTGGTACTGCGGGTTACCGGCAGCAAATGTGGTAAACGCATAAGCGATAGCTGGTTTTTGCATCAGTGCACCAAGGAATGCTTTAGTGGTTGAATCCAGCTTGCCCATGGTACCGTTGGTACGGTCCTGCAGCATAAACTCGAAACCACTCACGTTACCAAAACCTTGTACTGTCGGGAAGGTAAAGAAGAATGCACTTCCGCCTTTTACCTGGCTGGCAACTTTCTGTGTCATCAGCGCAGTAATCTGGTTAAGGTCTTTAACCGGACCGCGGTCGTCCTGAGATTTCATCCTAACGAAACCGGCACCGTATGATGACGCGTTTGCGTTTGAGATGAAGTTCAAGCCATCTACCTGGTAGTGATTGGCAGTGATTGGGTCATTTTTAACGATGTCATCAATCTCCTTCATTACACGGCTGGTTTGCTCTAATGAGCTACCCGGAGGCGTATTCACTGCATATAAAAGGAAGCCTTGGTCCTCTGTAGGGATAAAGCCTGATGGCGTGCGCTGCATCATCACAAAAGTAACTGCGGCTACCAGAGCAAGACCAGAAAGAGCTACCCATTTACGGCGTATCAGGAATTTGATAGAACCAATGTATTTGTTGGTCATCGCTGTGAATCCTACGTTGAAAGCGTTAAAGAAACGGCCAACAAAACCTTTACGTTTACCATGACCTCCTTCTCCTTCTTCAGCATGCGGGTTTTTAAGAAATAGTGCTGTAAGCGCCGGACTAAGCGTTAACGCGTTCAATGCCGAAATAAGAATCGCGATAGCAAGCGTAAACGCAAACTGACGGTAGAACACCCCGGCAGGACCCTGCATAAAGCCAACCGGCACGAATACCGCGGCCATTACCAGGGTAATAGATACGATGGCGCCAGAGATTTCATTCATGGACTCGATAGTCGCTTTACGGGCGCTCATACGGGTTTCTTCCATCTTGGCGTGCACCGCCTCCACCACCACAATGGCGTCATCCACCACGATACCGATGGCAAGTACAAGAGCGAACAAGGTAAGCAGGTTGATACTGAACCCAAACAGCCCCATAAAGAAGAACGTACCAACAATAGCCACCGGAACTGCAATTGCCGGAATAAGCGTTGAACGGAAATCCTGCAGGAAGATAAACACCACGATAAATACCAGCACGAAAGCCTCGATAAGCGTATGTTGTACCTGCTCGATTGATGCATCTAGGAACTCTTTAGAGTTATACATTACTATTGGTTCAATGCCTTTAGGTAATGTTTTCTCAAATTCACCCATCAGGCGCTCAGCCTCGCTAAGGATGTCGTTAGCGTTTGAGCCTGCTGTCTGGAAGATAGCTACACCCGATGTTGGGCCACCGTTAAGTAAGCTGTTTGATGAGTAGGTGTATGAACCGAATTCTACACGGGCAACGTCAGACAAACGGATAACCGAACCATCAGCGTTAGCTTTTATAATTACGTTCTCGTAATCTTTAGGCTTGTTAAGCTTGCCTTTATATTTTAATACGTACTCAAATACTTCCTTACTGCTTTCACCAAAACGACCTGGAGCAGCCTCTAAGCTTTGGTCACGAATGGCGCTTGTTACATCATCAGGAGAAAGACCGTATGAGTTTAAGCGATCGGGCTTAAGCCATACACGCATAGAGTAATCATGCGTACCGAAAGGCTGCGCCTGACCAACACCCGGTATACGTTGTAACTGAGGTATCAGGTTGATCTTGATGTAGTTTTGAAGGAAAGTTTCGTCATAGCTCTTGTCTTTACTGGCCAGTGCCACAAACATGATGATACTATTTTGTACCTTCTGTGTTGATACACCGGTTTGTACTGCTTCCTGAGGGATCTGGCTAAGCGCTTTTGACACGCGGTTTTGCACGTTCACCGCCGCAATATCGGGGTCAGTACCTTGTTTAAAGTAAACGTTAAGCGTCATGGAACCGTCGTTGCTGGAGTTAGAGGTCATGTAAGTCATGTTCTCCACACCGTTTACGGCTTCCTCAATAGGCGTAGCTACAGAACGGGCCACAACCTCGGCATTGGCACCAGGATACGAGGCTGTAACCTGTACCGTTGGAGGCGCTATGTCCGGGAACTGCGTAATAGGCAGGCCTATCAGCGAAATAATCCCGAGCAATAGCAGCAATATGGATATTACTGTTGAAAGGACGGGCCTTTCTATAAATCTTTTAAGCATGATAATGGTATTAAGCGCCCCCTGCGCTTTGCGCAGGAGGTGCAGTTAATAGGTAAATTATAGTTAAAGAATGAGTTGGCGGTAACTTACAGTGAAGCGGTTTTCAGCACGCTGTCAGCTGGTATTGTTTGCGGTTTAATTACCATACCGTCGCGCAACCTGTCAATACCTTTGTAAACTATTTTGTCGCCGGCTTTAAGACCTTTGGTTACCAGGTAGAAACGACCACTTGTGCCGTCAACCTGCAGCGGAGTGCCTATAACTTTGTTACTATCGGCAAGAGCGTATACAAATATCTTGTCCTGCAATTCAAAAGTAGCTTCTTGAGGTACCAGTAAAGCATTTTTCTCTACACTTGGTATTCTTATTTTACCGGTGTTACCAGAACGCAGCAGGCCGCCGTCATTATTAAATGTAGCACGGAAGCTGATGGTACCGTTTGTTTTATCAAACTGGCCCTGAGCTAATTCTACTTTACCTTTTTGCGGATAAACTGTATTGTCGGCCATTAAAAGCTCCACCTGTGGCAGGTGACCAATTTTTTCCTGGATGGTGTTACCGGCAAACTGCTCTTTAAATTTGATAAAGTCAACCTCGCTCATGGTGAAATAAGCGTGTACTGATTTATTTTCTGACAGTACAGTTAAAGCATCTGCCTGTGCTTTACCTACAAGGCTACCTGTTTTAAAAGGAATGCTGCCCACGTAGCCGTCAGCCGGAGCGGTAACGTTGGTATAACCTAAATTGATTTTTGCCGACTCTACCTGTGCTTGTGCCTGTGCTACGTTGGCTTTGGCTGCGTTATAAGCAGCCTTAGCAGAGCGCAATTGCACGTCAGATACTACGTTGTTCTCAACAAGCGGCGTTAATTTAGCCACATTGATCGACGCGTTTTCAAGTGCGGCTTGTGCCGAAAGCAGAAGCGCATTGGCAGTGTTATACTGCTCGCGGTACGGACGGGCATCAATTTTAAAAAGTGTTTGGCCTTTGTGTACAAGTGCGCCTTCGTCTACAAAAATTTGCTCCAGGTAACCATCCACTTGTGGACGGATTTCTATGTCGCGGCTACCTTGTAGTGATGCGGTGTACTCATTGTATAGCGTTACTGGTTTTGACGTTACACTGATGACAGGCAGCTCCTGCGGCTGCGGAGCGCTGTTACCTGCCGTTGTAGAGCCGCAACTGCTATATAGCACGAATGCAGCAACCGAAACAAAAAGCGGAATATTCTGCCTGATGTTCAGAAGGGTTTGGCTTAGCGTTTTCATGTTCATTTTAATTGTTAAGAGGTATGTTTATGTATGTGTTTACTTATTGAAAATTAGATGTTATAACACCATTATATTTCCTAACAGTGTTAGGTACGGAAGAAAAAATTTTATCCTACTGCAGGTTTTTAGTGAACCCTGCAATGGCATCGTCTAATACCATTTTATTTAGTTCGTCTTCTATGCTCGAATTACCTACAATCTTTATAGAGATAAGACCATGCATTACTGACCAAAAGGTGTGATACTTTAAACAGGAATTAATGCCTGGCTTTCCGCTCTTCTTTATCAACGCCTCTATAGGTTGCATTACCAGCGCCCTGAATTTTTCCTGCTCTGGCATGGCCTGGCTTATTTCGCAACATTGCATCCCTATGCCGAACATCAACTGGTAAAGCTGCTCATTATCCATGGCGAAATACCAATAGGCATCAGCCATAGCCTTGATTTGTTCTGCCGGATCAGTATGCGAATCTTTGGCGTTAATCATTTTTGCGGTAAGCATTTTAAACCCTTTCTTCGCGAAGGCCAGGTAAATTGCTTCCTTGTTTTCAAAATGATCGTAAATAACGGGTACACTATACTCAATAGCGTCGGCTATTTTGCGAATTGACAATGCCTGCCATCCATCATTTTTAACCATATCCCATGCGGCGCAAATAATATCGTTCCGCACTTCCTCTTTATGCCGCTGTCTTCTTTCTGCGATTCCCATTGTTCAACCTAACAGTGTTAGCAAAGATAACGAGGTTACAAATTACAATGCAAGTATTTGTATGGGCAGGTAAGCGTTTATTATAATCGGCTGACAAATCATGCCCAAATATTGCCATAAATGCACCAAAACTTAAAAAATGTTATAAAAAATGCAGTTATAACAAGATGCGGTTGAATAGTAACCTGATAACAAATTGAACGCTAAATGTGACTTTAATCAGTTACAGATATCAATAAATGATTGCAAATTTGCAGTGTAAATTACTTATCATGAAAATTGAACAGATATATACCGGGTGCCTTGCACAGGGCGCTTACTTCATACAATCGGGCAACGAGGCGGCCATCATTGACCCATTGCGCGAAGTGAAGCCTTATATTGAAAAGGCGGCAGCAGCCGGAGCAACCATAAAGTATGTATTTGAAACGCATTTTCATGCCGACTTTGTTTCCGGTCACCTTGATCTGGCTAAACAAACCGGCGCGCCTATCATCTACGGGCCTACGGCTACACCTGGCTTTGACGCACATATAGCTCAAGATGGCGAGAAATTTAGACTGGGCGATGTTACCATTAAGGTACTGCATACTCCGGGCCACACCATGGAGTCAACTTGTTATCTGCTGCTGGATGAAAATGGAAACGAGCAGGCCTTATTTTCTGGCGATACTTTATTTATTGGTGATGTTGGCCGCCCGGATCTTGCCCAAAAAGCCGCACACCTGACACAGGACGAACTTGCCGGGACCCTTTATGATTCGCTCCGGAATAAGATAATGCCGCTTAATGATGATATTATAGTGTACCCTGCTCATGGTGCCGGCTCTGCCTGCGGAAAAAACATGAGTAAAGAAACTACCGACACATTAGGCAATCAGAAAAAATACAATTACGCCCTGCGTGCCAACATGACCCGCGAGGAATTTATACATGAAGTAACCAACGGATTACTGCCGCCACCTGCGTACTTTCCGCTCAATGTCAAATTGAATAAGGAAGGCTACCGCAGTATTGATGAGGTGTTAACCCACGGCACACAATCGCTTGCGCCTGATGCGTTCGAAACTGCCGCCAACGAAACCGGAGCCATAGTGCTGGATACACGCAAACCGGAGGTTTTTGCTGAAGAATTTATACCCAACTCAATAAATATCGGCATTGACGGTAGCTTTGCCCCCTGGGTTGGTGCCTTGATTCCTGATATCAATCAGCCTATTTTAATAGTTGCCGATGAAGGCCGCGAAGAAGAAGTAGTAACACGTTTAGCACGGGTAGGTTATGACAACGCCATTGGTTATTTACAAGGCGGTATTGCTGCCTGGCAAAACGCTGGGAAAGAAATAGATTCTGTTGAAAATATTGATGCAGGTAACTTGGCAAATCTAAACGGCGCAAATATACTCGATGTACGAAAAGAAACTGAATACAACGCTGAGCATATAGAGGGCGCACAAAATACCCCACTTGATTACATCAACGACAGGATGAGCGATATTGACAGGGACAAGACCTGGTATATACATTGCGCGGGTGGCTATCGCTCAATGGTATTTGCATCAATACTCAAAGCGAGGGGTTATCACAACCTTATTAATGTTACCGGCGGATTTAAAGCTATAAAAGATACCGGCAAATTTAAGGTGGCAACACTTGCCCATTAATTCAGTTCGTATTGTTTTTTATACTGGTTCGGGCTCACCCCTACTTCTTTTTTAAATAGACGGGAAAAATAAGGCGGATTTTCAAACCCTAAGGCGTAAGCAATTTCAGCAACGGTTTGGTCGGCACTTTTAAGCATATTTTTTGCTTCGGTTACCAGGTGGATGTGTATCCAATCCATAGCCGTTTTGCCCGTTTCCTGCTTCAGGATGTCACTCATATAACGTGCGGAAAAGTTAAGCTGTTCGGCCATGTAATTCACGGTCGGCAGTCCTTTCTTGTGGAGTAACCCTTTATCAAAATATTCTGTGAGTATGGTATTAAAGCGGGAAGCCATAGTACCTGTAACATTTACCCTTGTGAGGAATTGGCGCTTGTAAAAGCGTTGTGAATATTTCAGGATGGAATCCACGTGCGCGAGGATGATGTCACGACTATATTCGTCCTGGTTGTTATAATATTCAGTTTCTATCTTATAATACAGCTCCCATATTATCTTTTCTTCGGCCGGAGAAAGGTGCAGTGCTTCGCTGGTTTCGTATTCAAAAAAGTTATACTTCTTTATCTCATTATAAAGTGCATGCCCGTGCAATACATCTTCATGTAACAAAATGAGGAAACCATCTTCCTCAAACTGCAGGTTTTCCAGCTTGATGGTTTGGCGAGGCTTTACGAACGACATGGAACCGTTGTCGTGATCATACTGAGTACGGCCATACAGAAACATTCCCGACTTAATCTTTTTAAACCCTATCATGTACATGTCTGATGTAAACATGCGGTCGCCAAGGCTGCAGGTGTTGTTGCACCTTACCAGTCCAATCAGCGGATTTTCGGGCGGGGCAAAGCCATTGTCACGGCTCAGGTCGATCAGGTTTTTGTAATGTTTCATTGTATCTTCATAAAATGCTGGTTCCAGCTTTTAATGGCTTTCCCCGGCGTCCTCTTAACAAAAATTATTTACCGTGTGCTGCTGTAGCAACATCGTTCCATTCTTCCCACTCGGTAAGGCGTGCTTCGTAAACCTGTTTGGTCCATGGGTAAGCTACTTTACCTAAAAACAAACGTAGCGGCGGGTTCTCAGCATCTACCAGTTTCAACACTGCATCGGTGGTAGCCTCCGGAATACCGAATGTGCTTGGATCTTCAAGTCCTTTTTGGAATGCTGCCTTAACATCATCATAAGCATCTATTGATGCAGAACGTGCAGATGACGGACCAGCCCATTCAGTTGAGAAGCCGTTAGGCTCAATCAGCGATACATTGATGCCAAAGCCTTTAACCTCGCTGGCTAATGTTTCACTTAAACCTTCTACCGCAAATTTTGATGCGTTATAGATGCCCAGCACTGGCAGCGTAACCACACCTAAAACGCTCGACACCTGGATGATGTGACCACTGCCCTGCTCGCGCATTACTGGTAATACCGCCTGTGTAACCCATAAAAGGCCGAACACGTTGGTCTCGAACTGCTGGCGCGCCTCCTGCTCGGTAGCCTCTTCAATGGCGCCAAATAAGCCGTAGCCAGCATTGTTTATCAATACATCAACGCTGCCAAAGTGTGCCTTCGCTTTAGCAACCGCTTCAAAAGCTGCATCGCGGTTAGTCACGTCCAGCGTAAGCGGTAACACTGCATCGCCATATTGCTCAACCAAGTCATTTAATGCATCTGTGTTACGTGCAGTAGCTACTACTTTATCGCCACGTTTTAAGAAAGCTTCAGCCCAAATTTTGCCAAAACCTTTTGATGCTCCTGTTATAAAAATTGTCTTTGCCATTACTTTAATTGTTTAGTGTTTGAAATAATGAAACAAATGTACAGGGGGATCGTCGCGGCGACTTATACAAAAGTACGCAATACCGATACAAAAATCCGTAAGCGGTAAAGGATCCCCGTTAAGTTAATCGTTATGATAAAATGATGACAGATTTAAAGCTAAAAACCAAAAAAATCGCGGGCATTGTAATAGCAGATATCCTGAATGATCTTCCCTGTCCACGGGATGTCCGCAGGCAACTCGCCGTTCTCGATATCATCAGCTAATAGGTTGCAAAGCAAACGCCTGAAGTATTCATGACGTGGATATGAGAGAAAGCTTCGCGAATCGGTCAGCATTCCCACCAGCCTGCTGAGCAGTCCCATATTGGAAAGGGCGTTAAGCTGGCGTATCATGCCGTCCTTTTGGTCATTAAACCACCAGGCAGAGCCAAATTGAACCTTGCCCGGCACCGAGCCATCATTAAAATTACCGGCCATGGTAGCAAAGAGTTCGTTATCTGCCGGGTTAAGGTTGTATAATATTGTTTTAGCGAGTTTATCCTCCCTGTCCAACCGGTCAAGGAACCGTGACAGGTGCACAGCTTGATTAAAATCACCGATGGAATCCCAACCGGTATCCTTACCAAGATCTTTCAACCTGCGGCTGTTGTTGTTGCGCAGCGCACCTAAATGATATTGCTGCACCCAGCCACGCTCATGGTTCCAGAATGCAAATTGATGCAACAAAGCCGATTTAAATTTCGCGGCTTCCAAATTATCAAGTTGTTGCTTCGTTCTAATTCTGTCGAATACAACACTTAACTCCTGCTCCGTGTAATCATCAGCATAGAGGTGCTCTAAACCATGATCTGATAAACGGCAGCCATGTTCCGCAAAATAGTTGTGCCGGTTCTTAAGCGCGGCCAGGTAGTCATGATAGTTGTTTATCGTAAGATTGGTAACCGCCTCCAGCTTGTCGATATAAGCATTTAGAACGGTGACATCATTGGTATTCATGGCAGCGTCCGGCCTGAAGGTCGGTAGTACTTTTATACCGAAGCCACTCGCTGCTATTTGCTTATGCAGCTCAAGGCTATCTAACGGATCGTCGGTCGTACATACCACTTCCACATTCATTCTCGTCATTAAGCCACGCGCCGTAAAGCCGTCAGTGTTAAGTAGGTGATTACAACGTTCGTATATGTTTTGAGCATTATTGGCATTCAATATCTCGCTGATGCCAAAGTAACGCTGCAGCTCAAGGTGTGTCCAATGATAAAGCGGGTTACGTAAGGTGTAAGGTACTGTCTCCGCCCATTTTATAAACTTTTCCCGGTCTGATGCATCGCCCGTAATGAAGGTTTCATTCACCCCATTGATACGCATGGCGCGCCACTTATAGTGGTCGCCATTTAGCCAAACCTGGGTCAAATTTCCGAATACCCGGTCTTCTGCTATCTGCTCGGGCGGCAAATGGCAGTGGTAATCTATCAGCGGCAAACCAGCAGCGTGCTCATGATAAAGGCGTTGTGCTGTGGGTGTTTGCAATAAAAAATCTTCACTCAAAAATGGCTTCATAGTAAACTTTTAGATGCTGCTTACCTTGCTTTATTCTTTGCGCGTACAACTCTCACTTCGGCGGCGGTTACGCGGCTTGCCTCATTAGTAAAACTGTTACGTACATAAGTAAGCACGTTGGCAATCTGTGCATCAGTTAAAAAATTATGGGCAGGCATAGCGTTGCTATACTTCTGGCCATCAACCTCCTGCTGGTTCAAGCCGTTTAAAATAACTTTGATCAATCTTGTTTTATCGCCGTTTACATAACTGGTTTTGATAAGCGGTGGATTAAGGCCTTGCACACCACCACCATCCGCCTGGTGGCATACTACGCAGTTTTTTGCATAAATGGCCTGGCCGCTAAGGTAAGCAGCTTTAGTGGCGGGCGACATGCCTTTGGTATTATTTACTGCTGCTGTTTTTGATGCAGGTACGGTTGCGGTAGCTGCAACGGTATTGGCTTTATAGCCTTTTTGGTAAGATATTTTATAAATCGACCCCTTTGAATCATCGCAGATATACAAGCTGCCGTCGGGTCCTTGTGCTAAACCACATGGCCGGTGTTCGGCACGACCCGATGCGGTATTGTCGGCAGAGCCGGAGAAACCATCTGCAAACACTTCCCACTTACCAAAGGGTTTGCCGTTCTTAAACGGCTGAAATACCACAAAGTATCCCGCCTGCGGCTCGGGTGCCCTGTTCCATGAACCATGAAAAGCAATGAACGCACCGTTTTTATACCGTTCCGGAAACATATTGCCCGTGTAAAACAGTATATCGTTAGGCCCCATATGGCCCGGAAAAGCGGCTACAGGGTCTATAAATTCGCTGCTTCCCTCCTTTTTGCCATCACCTCCATATTCGGGTGCCAGCATTTTCTTTTGTTTAAACTGATCGTAATAGATGTACGGCCAGCCTGCGTTATCACCCTTCTTTAGGGCGTACATACATTCGGCCGGTAACTCGGCCGACTCCTTTACCGTGTACATATCCGGGAAAAGGTTATTCAACTGGTCGCGCCCGTGCTGCATTACATATAACTGGTTGGTTTGCTTATTCCAGTCAACGGCTACCACGTTACGCAAACCGGTAGCATAGCGTATACCATCGGCATAAGTTTGATTCGCTTTGGTTGGACTGAATTGCCAAACACCTCCTGTTTGCTCCAGCAGCGGGCAGCCGGGTATACCAAGCGAACCTTTCTGTCGGTCCTTTTGCTGGCATGAATTAGATGGCGCACCTATGGGGATGTACATGTTTCCGGCGTTATCCATCATGATGGATTTTGTCTCGTGCGTGCCTTTGTCCACCAAGCCGGTTACGATGGTCTCCGGCGCAGCAGGGTCGATTACTTCTTCATTGGCATTTAATTTATAGCGGAATATTTCTGAGTTGGAGGCGGTATATAAGTAACCTTTCCATAGGTGTACGCCAGTGCCGCCGAAATTACCGAAGCTGTTCTTTACAACCGCTTTACCATTTTCTTCCCGTAGCATCAGTGTCCCCTTACCGTCAACAGGCTGCGCAAGGCGTACATAAATGTTTCCTTTGGGGGTCACTATCAGATGACGGGTATGACCCAGGCCATTGGCTATCATATTAGCTTTAAAGCCTTCGGGGAGCGTTAAGCCTGCATTATCAGCCTCGTCATATGCAGAACGCTTATCTACAAAGGCGGTGATTGCCACGCCTATACAAACAATCAGAACGCTTGAAAGAATGGTGGTGGTAAGTTTTCTTTTCATCGCAGATATTATGTTGGTGATTTAATGCTCAGTTGATATGTGTTCATTGATAGACTTCACAGCCATTCACTTTCATAACAAATTGTATGAACACGTGTTGCGATATTACTCAGATAAAATCAATAGTTAATTGCCCGCATCATCATATAATTACGCAAACGATTTCGTACTGATGAGTCCTTCTAGCAAACCGATCTCTTAATAGTCGTCCAATACAATTGCTATGCAGAGCGCACAACTTTTGTAAAGTAAAAAGAGCGGCTGAGCCGCTCTTCTATTATGTCTATTGTACGTTGTAATAAAATACCTTTCGGCCAAGCTGCCCGGCGGCACTTATGCCTTCCACAGTTACGCGATAGCGACCCGGAGCATCAGCGTTGAAATAGCGCATACTGGCTTTTCCATCTGTACCGGTTTTAACATTCGGATTCCAATAGATGGTTGTACGCAGGTCGGGCATAGTTTTATCATTGTTTACATCATAATTTGGCGAATAAAACTCCTTTATTTTATTATATCCTTTAGGGCTGATGTTGGTAATTGATGGCTCGTTCGATGACCTCACGAAACCACGCTTAGTAGTAATAATGATTGCCGGACCGCCCAGTATTGTTTGTGCAACAATGCTTGTACGCGCCAGATCAATTCTTAAAATATCTTCCATGGCCAGTCCGTTGCGCAATGCTGCATCGGCTTCATCTTCGGTCAGTCGCGTACCATCTACATAAACCATCATTGCCTCATTACGCGAAGACGGACCCACCCTTCCCAAATTATCTTGCTTAAATACTACGCCCGGTAATTGCCCCTGTAAGCATATCCAAAGTGCTGAACAGGTAGTTATGATTTCCGGTACGAAGGTGTGATCTATAGCACTTTCAGGCAAACCAATATAACCCAGCGTGCTGACCTTCTTTTTAGCGGTTATACTTACCTCGTCCAATGCCTGTACATTATTAAGCTTACCCATCTTGCGCAGCAAATCTTCCTCCCCTTTCTTGGCATCCAAAAAGGCCTTGCGTGTTCCATATATGTCTGTGTTGATTTCGCCTTTATTTAAATTTGGTGTGTTGGCTTGCGGCAAAACTTTGTTAAGCTTAACTTCCAATTTAGCGCTGTTATTAGGACCACGCCCCTGCACGCTGAATTTTACACTGTCCGGCAGCAACGCTTTAAATGAAAAGTTTCCGTTTGCATCGGCTACGGTATCCTTCATGATGTTGCTTTGCAACGAAAACAAAATGACCTTACCATTAGGCAAAGGTTTCCCACCAAGCGTGAGTAATTGTCCGCTGATTTCCGTTTCAAGCTTTTCTGCTTTGTATTGTGCAACCAGTGGCTGACCGCTCAATAAATCTTTCCATACAAACCGGCGGTAGCCCTGGGTAAGCATTAGGTTATCCAAATCTTTGGCGGTGGTAGCCTGGTCGCCGCTAAAATAGTAGTTGGGCTGCTCTATGTAACCTTTCAGATCAGAAGCAAGCAGGATATTAGTGAAGATGGTACTCTCATCCAACGGTAGTACCGGCGATTTGCTTTCGTTGACTACGCTTACCGAAAAACCTCCGATGGTAGGCTTGCCATCGGCATCTAACGCCTGCAGTTGCAGATCCACACCTTCGCGTGTTTTAAATTGAGCTTTTGACGTGTTGATAGCAAGTTTCAAACTATCCGAGTTGCTGATAAAAGCTACCCTTTCATTAAGCGGTTCGCTTTTATCGTTAAACAAGGTAAACTGTGCTACGCCGCTCGGGAAGGGCTTTTTTGGTACCCATATGGATGTCATAGGCCTCGAAACTTTAAACTGCGACCCATAAAACACTTCTCCACCGGTTTGTCCGATAAGTGCAACCATCGGTGCTGCTTGTATAAGGCCGGCGCTAGCGTATACCCTTACCAGGATGCTGTCACGACCGGGGGTATCAAATACCGACAACACATAGCCAGATTCAACAGGCTTTGACAGTGGTACCACCATTGCAGAACCGTCGGGCAAGCTTACCTTGGCCGAGTATGTTTTACCTGCTTCCGGCATCAAAAAAAAGCTGCCCATGCCGGCATGTGTGCTGGCAAAGCTGCCTACGTCCTGTCCGGCATTATCTATTATGGTACCTTTAATATCAATTCCTTTACCGTTAGCGCCTGCTGCTTTAAAACCTAACCTGCAGTTAATACCATACACCAGCTCTCCCCCTTCCGGAAAAAACTGCACATCCGGCTGCGCCGCCTGCGTGGTGACGCTGAAAATTTTAACTACACCTGTTTTCTCGTCGCCTATGGTGGCAACTATATACCGACCGGTAGCATTGCTTTTTGACTCGGGCAAGTCAATCAAAACGTTGCCCTGGGCATCTGTTTTACCGCGACGAATGACGGGCGTCTTGTCACCAGGGATGCGAACTTCGCATTTCACATCGGCATTGGCCATTGGCTTACCATCAGCACTGGTAAAATTGATTACCGCCTGCAAAAGAGGTTTATTCTTATCATTTGCAAACTTATAATCTATCCGGGAATAGACACCATCGGGTTTTAATACAGCGAATGTATGGTCATAAAAATAATCTGACCCGGCGTTGCGCATCCAGTCGGTATAGGCGCGCAGCCGATAATTACCATCCGTAGTTTTACCGTCAAGCACAAAAGAGCCTTTGGCCATACCCGCCAGCACCGGCAGCTTTAAGGTCTTTTCAACTATGTCTTTCTCGTTCACCAGATCAACATATAAAGCCCCGCTTATGCCCGACAGGTTGTGCTTGCTGCCAGTGGTTAAATACCCTTTAAAGTAAATGGTATCGCCGTAGCTGTAGTAGGCACGGTCTGTATGCAGGTATACTTTTTCTTGAGGTAACTTAGCGCGCCAGTCATCAAGTGCAGCTATAATTTTGTCAATGGGTCCGTCCTGGGCATTTACAAAGCCAGTTAGAGCGATTGCAGCTAACGCCACAAAAAGATAGATAGGTTTAAGTTTAATCATTGGTTAGAAAGTTTATTTGGTCACAGGTTTGTGAGACCTAAAAATAGAATAAATGTTGATAAAAACAATGATCTCATTTTCTATTAAATCGGGTTAGCAAGCTAATGGGTAGCCGGCCATTCTCAATGTTTAAAAGTTACAAGGCTATGCTTAAAGTTAAAAATGCCGGTATGCGTTATTCCATTACAAGCAATTAACGTTATCTTTAACCGGCAAATCCATAGACTTCAAGAACTGAAACTTAATACATCACAATAAAATTCATTTAAATGAAAAAACGTTTTACCAACTTAGTCAACAATTCCATACGCTTCAAAATAGCTACTGCCGCCGTAATTGGCTCTGTATGGTTAGGGCAGCCGCAACAAACTAATGCCCAGACTGTAAATGATGCAGATAGCCATGAAATTGTTCAGAAACTGGCTGATAAACTGGAGGACTCCTATCCTTTCCCGGACATCAGCGCTCTTTATAAAAGCACCCTGCTTAAGAATGAGGCTGCCGGGCGATACAAAAATCTTTCGGAAAGTGAGCTCGCCAGCCGCCTTACCCAGGATTTAAATAAGGCACATAAGGATGTGCACCTGCACGTAATGCGTAATGAAGAAAGCTATCGTAGCCTTACCGGTCAGGATCAGGGCGGCGGCCGCAGAGGAAACGGTGTAAACAACGATGAAAGAGCAAATTATGGCTTTAAAAGCGTCGAAATAGACGGGGCTACCTCTACGGCATACATTAACGTCCCTGGGCCGTTCATGGGCTCGCAGGAAGCTTTTGAGATGGCCGCAGCCGCTATGAACATGGCTGCCTACTGCAAGAATATCATAATTGATGTGCGTAATAACCCTGGTGGTACAGGGCATATGGGTCGTTTCCTGGCGTCGTACTTTTACAATGCCGGTAACGAGCAATATTACCTGAATGGTTTTTACAAGGACCGCAGCCATGACGAGCAGGAATGGACTTACTCTTTTGTACCTGGCAAACGCATGCCTGATGCTAAGTTATACATATTGGTTAATGGCGGTACGGCATCCGCATCAGAAGGTTTTGCTTACGCTATGCAAAAGCTTAGGCGCGGCATCATTGTTGGCGACACCACTGCAGGTGCTGGTATTGCAGGGAGCTTTATTCCGCTTAAGAACAACCTGATCGTATTTACACCATTTAAAATGGTGGTAGCCCCTAACAGCCTGGTTGGCTGGGAAGGAACCGGCGTAATACCCGATGTAGCTACGGAAAAACAGGATGCTTTGGCAGCCACCCGTAAGCTTATTCTGACTGATATTATGAACAACAGCGCAGATACAGATCAGCGCGAATCTGCCAGGTGGGTAATAGAGGATAAGGAAGTACCTGCGGTTTCATCTGTTAATATGAAGGCTAAGTACGGCAGCCTGGTTGGTAAATACAGTAATAACATCACCATCCCTTACGTTAACGGCAAATTGTTATGGAACACCAAACCAGCGGACAAGCCAGCAGAAAGTTTCCCGATGTATGAAGTGAAGCCGGATGTTTTGGTAATTGAAGGATTAAATGCCAACATAGGCACCCGCAGCTCCCGCGTTTACATCAGCCGCGATGATAAAGGAAAAGTTAACGGACTTAACCGTAAAACACTGCTTGGCAATGGCACCATCTATTCGGCACCTTCGCCAATTATGCCACAGTAATTATTAGCGTTCATATATTATAAAAAATGCCCCCGGATGTCCGGGGGCATTTTTTGTTATGTCTATTTTAACGTTATTACTTAAGTTCACGCAACCAGATGTTACGGAAGCTCACCGGCTCACTTGGGTCGCCATGCGACTGGATGTATATAGGTGCATCACCGTGTTTGTGGTACGATGGCTTACCAATATATTGAGTTGGGCCTAAAAGCTCTGTATCGTTCTGTACAAGCACGCCATTAAGGAAAGCCGTAACTTTAGCAGGCGATTTTACTGAACCATCCTCGTTAAACGTAGGCGCAGTCCATACCACATCATAAGTTTGCCATTCTCCCGGCTTTTTAGTTGGGTTAACCAAAGGCGCAAACTGTTTATAGATACTACCAGCCTGACCGTTCACATAAGTTTTGTTATTGTATGAGTCCAGAACCTGTAATTCATAACCAGCATCACCCTTACCTATCGAAGCTAAGAAGATACCGCTGTTGCCACGCGCCTGACCTGTTCCCGTAATATTTGCTGGTATACGCCATTCTACGTGCAGCTGGTAACTGCCAAACTTACGTTTGGTAACTATACCGCCTTCGCTCTTTTTAACAGTCACGATGCCGTCTTTTACATCCCACTTAGCGGGTTTGCTGTTATCATCAGCCGATACCCACTCATCAAGGTTTTTACCGTTGAAAAGCACGATAGCATCTGACGGTGCATCAGATACTGATTTACCTGGTGTTACCACCGTAGGTACCGGCTCCCAAACCTCTGTATCCTCTGGTTTATTTTGAGCAAACGCACCAAAGGTACTGCCCGCCAAAATCAATGTTAATATGGTTTTATTGTTCACTTTCTAAAATTTAAACTGCTAATGTTTTAACGTAACTCGCACTTTCTGTAATGCTTTGAAAAGGATCGATATTGGTAAAGTTTTCCTGCTCAACAATAAAGTGTTTAATGCCTGCCTTTTGCGAAACTGCAAAAATAGCCTTGTAATCAATAGAACCTTTACCTATCTCAGTATTAAGCTCTTTGTTGGCCTTGTCGGCATCTTTAACATGCACTAACTTAAACCTGCCGGGGTGTTCGGTAAGCATCTTAACCGGGTCGAGGTTAGAACGAACCACCCAGTATAAATCTAACTCCAGTGTTACCAGCTTGGCATCAGTCTCTTTCAGCAACACGTCATAAAAAGAAGTATCGCCTACCGGTTTCCACTCAAAGTTATGGTTGTGGTAACCAAACTTAAGTCCCGCCTTTTTCACCATTTCACCTGCTGCGTTAAACTTTTGAGCCATCGCTTTACATTTATCAACAGTGTCTATCAAATCACCGCCCATGTAAGGCAAGATCACGTAAGTTTGACCAGTTATTTGAGCTGCCTCAATGGCCGCGTCAATATCAGCAGTGTTACCGTTGCGGAAATATTGCTCAATGCCATAGTGCCCGCTCGGGGTGGTAAGGCCGTTGGCTTTCAATAAAGCAGCAAAGGCTTTCGCATCAAGACCCCAGAAACCATTCTGTTTTGAAAAACCGTAAGTTTCCACTTCTTTATAACCTGCCTTGGCTACTTTTTCAATAACGCCTTTTACATCTTTAGGCAGCTCGTCGCGCAGGCTGTAAAGCTGCAACCCTACCTTGCTTACCCCTTTTGCAAAGGAGAAGTCAGGCTTAAGCAACGCGGCCGCTCCAAGTAATCCGGCCTGGCCTAAAAAGGTTCTTCTGTTTGTCATGTAAGTTTTTATTGTTGTTTGTTTACTTTGCTTGTTTGGATGATTTGCTTCTGCAATAGTTTAATTTACAAAACTATTTCGGCATCTTCAGTATTTAATCCTGGCTGAGTTTCAACATGCTTTTTGTCTCGGAATAAAAGCAGGAACAGTATTAATACCGCAGCCGCTATACCTGCCGGTATAAGCCAAATACTTTGCCAGTTATGCGCATTCTCACCTATTTTCCAGTTATCTACTATTGGGCCTGATATGTATGAACCTATAAGCATACCTACGCCATACGTGGCCAGAGTAATAAAACCCTGCGCGGCACTTTTAAAGCGCTCACCGGCGAGATTATCAGTATAAATCTGCCCGGTAACAAAGAAGAAATCATAGCAGATACCATGTAACACAATGCCACCGATAAGCATCCAATAATTAGTATCAGCATTACCATAAGCAAACATTACGTAACGTATAACCCACGCCAACATACCCAATGCCAGCATCTTTTTAACACCAAGACGTACGAAGAACAACGGCATTAATACCATGAACAATAGTTCAGACATTTGACCGAATGTTTGTTTGCCGGCTGCTGCTGACATACCAACCTCGTTCAAAAAGCGGTTAGTAAAGTTGTAGTAAAACGCAAGCGGTACGCAAATAGCAACAGACGCCAAGAAAAAAGTCAAATAAGAGCGATTTTTTAACAGGCCGATAGAATCAAGCCCAATGATATCTCCAAATGAGGTTTTCTGTCCTTTCTTCACAGGAGGCGTATCTGGCAATGTGAAGCTCAATAAGCCTAACAAAAGAGAAGCAGTGCCTGCCATTTTGAAAGTGAGCACCAACTGGTTACTCTTCTCCCAGCCTAACCACCCAATGATGATGCCTGCAATTATCCAACCTGCAGTGCCTAATACACGAATGGGAGGAAACTCTTTGCTTGGATCTTTCATTTGTTTAAACGCCACAGAGTTAACTAATGCTAACGTTGGCATATAAACAATCATATAGGCCAATATAACCGGATAGAAACCCTCAAAGTTTGTAAGAGTAGTGGCATACCACAGTAATGCAGCCCCTACTAAATGTAGTATTCCTAATACCTTTTGAGCGGAAAAATATTTATCAGCAATTAATCCGACGATGAATGGTGCAATTATAGCACCCCATGATTGCGTTGCATAAGCAACACCGTTTTGAAAATCGGTTGCGTTGAGTGATTTAAGATAAGTGCCTAAAGTTACAAACCAGCCTCCCCAGATAAAAAATTCCAGGAACATCATGGCTGATAGCTTAAAACGGTTGGTTAAAGTCATTGTTTATACTTGGTTATGAAATATGGATTTTTATTTAACCGCTAATATATACTTTACCATCTCTTTTGCATCACTTTTTGACACATTTGGATGCGGACTCATAGGTATTTGCCCCCAATTGCCTGCACCGCCAGCAATTACCTTGTCGGCAAGCTTATTTATGTTGGACTCAGTAGCGGTATATTTCTTGGCAACATCTGCATAAGCAGGCCCTACCAGCTTAACGTCTTCTTTATGGCAGGTAAGGCAATCGCTCGCTTTTATGAGCTCGCCGCCTTTTGCTGATCCTGCGGTAGCTGCAATTTTCTCCGGTTGTTCTTTCTTCTCCGGCTGTTCCGGTTTCTCGGCCTTTTCAGGTTGTTCCTTAGCTTCAGGCTGTTCGGCCTGTTCGGCTGGCGCAGTTGCTGCTGTGCTGTCGGCAGTGCTGTCAGTGGTCACTACTTCTGTACCGTCTGCCGCGGTGGTGTCCTGCGCGTCGCTGGCTTTCTTTGTTTCGCCTCCGCATGAAGCGAAAAATAGCGCTGCTACGCTTATAATGAATATTTTTTTCATAGGTATTTGTTATTAATTCCTCATAAGGATACCCCTCCCAAACCTCGCCGGTAGGGAGGGCTTTAAAAACAAGTGTCATTGCGAGGTGCGAAGCAATCACAGGCAGCACTCCTCGCGATGACCCTCATAAATCCTCTCCAAAGGAGAGTACCTCTTTATTACGTACATTTTTATTCCAGTCCTAACAACCTGCGATTATACGCGTCGTTGCCACCGGCTGAAGCAAAATCATCAAACGCGTGATCTGTTACGTGGATGATGTGGTTCTTTATAAATTCTGCGCCTTCGCGTGCGCCGTCTTCGGGATGTTTAAGTGCACACTCCCACTCCAAAACTGCCCAACCCTCAAAATCGTAAGCAGCCATTTTACTGAAAATAGCCTTAAAATCAACCTGACCGTCGCCCAGCGAACGGAAGCGGCCTGCACGGTCTACCCAATTTTGGTAGCCACCGTAAACGCCCTGGCGACCAGTCGGATTAAACTCAGCATCCTTCACATGGAACATTTTAATACGCTCATGATAGATATCAATATACTCTAAATAATCAAGGCATTGCAGTACAAAGTGCGACGGATCATACAAAAGGCATGCGCGTTTGTGGTTGTTTACCTTTTCCAGGAACATCTCGTAAGTGATACCATCGTGCAAATCCTCGCCCGGATGTATCTCATAGCAAAGGTCAATGCCGTGCTCATCAAACACATTCAATATCGGTTCCCAACGGTTGGCCAGCTCCGTAAATGCTGCATCAACCAAACCAGCCGGACGCTGCGGCCATGGATAAACCGTTTGCCAGATAAGCGCGCCGCTAAATGTTACATGCGCTTTAAGTCCTAAGTTTTGTGATGCTTTAGCAGCGTATTTTAATTGCTGAATAGCCCATTCTGTACGAGCTTTTGGGTTATTGCGATATTGCTCCGGTGCAAAGGCGTCAAAAAGCTGATCATAAGCCGGGTTTACGGCAACCAATTGACCCTGTAAGTGGGTAGAAAGCTCTGTTATTTCTAAACCAGCCTCGTTTACTATGCCTTTGATCTCATCAGCATAAGTCTGGCTTTCCGCCGCTTTTTGTATATCGATATAATGTGGATCGTTAGTGGGTAATTGCACGCCTTTATACCCGTAACCCTTTGCCCAATCGCAAATAGATTTCAGGTTATCAAACGGAGCGTTTGGCCCTACAAACTGTGCCAGGAATATACCCGGACCTTTAATTGTTCTCATATAATTTCGGTTGAATGTACTACGTTAAACTACAAAGTCGAGCCATTTCTGGTCTGATTTACCCGAAGCAATTACATTCTCCACGAAAGCCATCCCTCTCACACCATCGTCCACGCCCGGGAAGTCAAGCCACTCCGGTTTTGCTTCTTCGCCTGCATTGCGAGCCTTAACCGTAAGCGCAAAATTTTTGTATAGATTGGCAAACGCTTCAAGGTATCCTTCCGGGTGACCGGCAGGAGCACGCATGTTGCTGGACACATAACTGCTGGTATAACCGCCGCCGGTGCGCCATATCTCGGTTGGTTTATCCAGCCATTTTACCAACAGTGTGTTGTTGTCTGCCTGCTGCCAGTCGATACCACCTTTTTCGCAATACACACGTATACGGACGTTGTTCTCCTCTCCCGCTGCAATCTGCGTAGCGGTGAGCACGCCGCTTGCACCGTTGTTATACTTTACCAATACAGCACCATCATCATCCAGCTTGCGGCCTTCTACTACAATATTAATATCGGCATTGATTTTGGTTACCTGCAAACCGGTTACGTATTCGCTCAGGTTAAAGGCATGTGTACCAATATCCCCCATGGCACCGGCTATGCCGCTCTTGCCCGGGTCTGTACGCCACGAGGCCTGCTTATTGTCTTCACCTTCAAGGAAAGTGCTCAACCAGCCTTGTGGATACTCCACATAAATTTTGCGGATGGCACCCAACTTGCCAGATTTTAGCAACTGACGAGCTTCCTTAACCATAGGATAACCGGTGTAAGTATGCGTTAAGCAAAACAACTGGCCGCTATTGTTTACCACCTGCTCAAGCTCTTTGGCCTCGGCAAGAGAGAAAGTCATTGGTTTATCCAGTATCACGTCGAAGCCGTTTTCTAAAGCGAGTTTGGTAGGCTCAAAGTGTACGTGATTTGGCGTAACAATGCTAATTACCTGCACCCGCTCGTCAGCAGGTAATTGTTTTTCTTTTTCTATAAGTTCCTGATAGGATGTATAAACGCGTTCCGGCGACAAACCTAACTCGCGGCCGCTTGCTAGAGACTTTTCGGCATTGCTACTGAAAGCGCCTGCAACCAGTTGGTAATGATCGTCAATACGGGCAGCTATACGATGCACGGCACCTATAAAAGCACCTTGCCCCCCGCCTATCATGGCTAATCGTAATTTCATGGGATAATATGTTTTCTAAAAATATCTATCTGTTAACCAAAGTGATTAAGCGCCGAGTGTCCATCCCTGACGGTATTCTCTCTTGATGAACTGGTTAACGGCATCAAAGTTAGTTACGCGCATTTTCTCATTATCCCACAGCAGTTTAATATCATTACCACCTTTAAGGTTATGCCCGCGGATAGACAAGTTGGCCATCAGCAATGCTTCGGTAAGCGGACCGGCAACCTCGAAAGGTGAGCTCACTTCCATTTTACCATAACCTGCCAAACAAGCCTCTACCCATTGTGCATAGTGGCCGTTATCGCCACCCGGTACGCGTTTGATGGTTTTAGGTACGTTAACCTCGTTGTTACGTGAAGTTGGCAACAATTTAGGATCAACTGCATAAGTACCAGCCATCATTTTACCTTTTGTACCAATAAACAGCATACCGTTGCCGCCGTCGCCGAATACCTCGTTCGGGCCAAGCTCTTCTGGTCTTTCTGGCTGTATACCACCGTCCATCCAATGCACGGTTACGTCACCATTGGTTTTCGCCGTTTTAGGGAATGTTAAAGTGATATGGCTTGATGGAGGGCAGCTGTCAGGATAGTTTGCTTTTGCAAACGGATTGGTATAAACTGTACCTACGCTTGACTGTACATCTTTCACATATTTAAGATCGAGCAAACGGAAAGCAGCTTCCATGATATGGCAACCCATATCGCCAAGAGCGCCGGTTCCGTAATCCCACCAGCCGCGCCAGTTAAACGGAACCAACTTTTCTACATAATCTTTTTGCGGAGCAGTACCTAACCAAAGGTCCCAATCCAACTCTTTAGGAATTTCGGCTTTGCCTGACGGCCATGGAATACCCTGAGGCCATACCGGGCGGTCTGTCCAGCAGTAAACGGTATGCACATCACCGATGATGCCTGCATCAAACCACTCTTTCAGCTGGCGCACGCCATCGCCTGAGGCACCCTGGTTACCCATTTGGGTCACTACTTTATACTTTTTAGCTGCATCAGTCAGAATGCGCGCCTCGTATATGTCATGGGTTAATGGTTTTTGGATGTAAACGTGCTTTTTAAGTTGCATAGCACCCAAACCTATAATAGCGTGGTTGTGGTCGGGAGTTGATACTGAAACGGCATCGAAATGTTTATGTTCTTTATCGAACATCTCGCGCCAGTCTTTATAATATTTTGCTTTAGGGAAGCTTTTTCTTGATTGCGCTGCCTGGCGGTCATCAACGTCGCAAAGGAAGGCTATCTCAGCCTTGCCGCTTTTGTAAAAGTTCGCAATATCGCTCTCGCCCTTACCACCGGCACCAACGCCGGCTACCACCAGCTTATCGCTTGGTGCAATAAAGCCGCGCCCGCCTAATACATGGCGTGGCACAATCATGAAGCTGGCCGCTGCTAACGCGCCGCTCTTTAAAAAGTCCCTTCTCGAATTGGTTTCAGTTTTTTTTGTCATTACAGTGGGTATTTTATGAACTGTCCGGAGTTATTCGGTTATAAATTTCCTTTTTTCATTTCACTAACTGCGTAGTCGGCTGCGCGCGCAGTGAAAGCCATATAGGTGAGCGATGGATTCTGGCATGAGGTAGAAGTCATGCAGGCACCATCGGTTACAAACACATTTTTTGCGGCGTGTACCTGGTTCCAACCGTTGAGGATGGATGTTTTAGGATCATGCCCCATACGCGCACCGCCCATTTCATGAATATCCAGCCCTGGAGCCTTGCCATGCGAAACGTAGCGTTGTATATTTTTAAACCCTGCCGAGTGGAACATTTCTTCCATCTGGTCAAGGTAGTCGTTCTTCATTTTCTCGTCGTTGTCATCATAGTCAACCGAGATACGCAATTGCGGCACGCCCCATTCGTCTTTCTGCGTGGTGTCGAGCTTTACATAATTGCTTTCCTTTGGTATGGTTTCGCCCATAAAGTGCGAGCCTATACGCCAGCCGCCCAGGTGCTGTTTGCCCAAGCCTTCTTTAAGACCGCTGCCCACGCCTTGCGCATCATTATAGGTACCCCTATATGCTCCTAAACCGGCTGCATAACCGCGCAAAAAGTCGGTTTCCTGTTTAAACACGTTGCGAAAACGCGGAATATAACCACCGCCTGATGGATTACGACCTTCAGTAGTAACATCGGTAAAGCCGTCCACATCTGCACCTATGCTGGCTGTATACAAGTGGAAGGCTACATATTTACCCAACACGCCACTATCATTACCAAAACCGTTAGGGAAACGCTGTGATATGGAGTTGAGCAGAATGATATTAGTATTTAATGCTGATGCGTTTACAAATATGATGCGTGCGTAGTAGTCTATTACTTCTTTAGTGTTGGCATCCATGATACGAACGCCGGTGGCTTTGCCTTTAGCATCATCATAAATAATGGATTGCACTACCGAATGCGGCCTCAGGGTAAGATTGCCTGATTTAAGCGCCCACGGAATGGTGGAAGCATTGCTGCTGAAATAGCCACCAAACGGGCAACCGCGCTGACAAAGCACCCTGTTTTGGCATTGCACCCTGCCCTGCTCAAAATGTATAGGTTCGGGCTTTGATAAATGTGCACAACGGGCGCTTATCACGTGCCGGTTCTCGTACTTGTTTTTTACGTGAGCACTGAAGTGGCGTTCCACAGTGTTGAGCGGAAAACCCGGTAAAAACTCACCGTCAGGTAATTGCGGAATGCCATCTTTATTGCCTGATATACCTGCAAATTTCTCTACATAGCTATACCATGGCGCAATATCTTTATACCTGATAGGCCAGTCAACAGCAAATCCGTCGCGTGCAGGACCTTCAAAATCGTAATCGCTCCAACGCTGCGTTTGCCTTGCCCAAAGCAACGATTTACCGCCTACCTGGTAGCCACGTATCCAGTCGAATGGTTTCTCCTGTATGTATGGGTGCTCCTTATCTTTCACAAAAAAGTGCGCTGCATCCTCGTTAAAGGCATAACAGCGGGATACCACCGGGTTTTCTTCTTTTATTGCCCTTGGCATTTCGCCACGGTGCTTAAACTCCCATGGGTACATGTTAGTAGTAGGATAATCAACCCCATGCTTTACGTCGCGGCCCCGCTCTAAAAGCAGCGTTTTAAGGCCGTTACCTGTAAGCTCCTTTGCCGCCCATCCGCCGCTGATGCCTGAGCCAATTACAATGGCATCAAACGTGCGCTCCTTAATACTATCAATATTTAAATTAGCCATGTTTCGCTGCTGATTTTGATTGAGCCGTTTTTACCGGCACATCCACTAAATACCTTGATGGAATCAACTCGTAAGGGATTACCTTGGTCATGAATAGTTTTGACTGCGTATAACCCTGCACTACCTTGTCTTTTGTGATATGGTAGAAACGGTTCATCTCTTGCGGATAATCATTTTTTTGTTCGATGCTTAACAGAAATGCCTCGCGCTGGGCCGCAGGCCATAATGCAAAGGCTTTAGGATTCTTTTTGGCTGCGATGGTTTTAAACTGATCGAGCCCCGTCATAAACTGCTGCTGATCGTTTTTACCATAGCAATCATCAACCATAGTAAGTACAAAAAGATGCAGGCCCATATCGCGCGCGCCGGGCGTTGTAGTTTTCGGGATAATCGTTTCAGCAACATCTGCCAGCAGTTTTTCCTGCGCCGGATTTACCTGCAGATTGTTCAACTTTATCAGGGTAACATTGCCCGCCAGCAGATCCTTAGGAAAAAGCGTAGCGCCACCCAATACCAATGCCAGATTTTTTATCGCGATGCGTCTGTCCATCAAAAAAATTTTATTACTCAGTAGTGGTTAAAAATGGCGCTGTGCGCACCGTGGTTAGTATTAATGCCTAAAAAAGGCATCTTTCAAACTTAATAACTTTATTATAAAAAAAACATTATGCCATAAATAAGTTACTAATAGCCCCACTTTTTCATCAACTTCAAATCAATACCCACACTTTCAGTTTGGCCAAGCCCCTGGTACTCCTCCTGCTCAATGACAAACCAAGCTGTACCGCCTTTATTTTTTGCGGCTTTTAATATCTGTTTTAGTGGCAGCAAGCCTTTACCTAACTGGCAGCTTTCAAACTTTTGCTTGCCATCAGCATCAGTGCTGTGCTTTATCATATCCTTTACGTGCAGCAATTCAAAGCGGCCCGGGTATTTATCAATGTAGTTAAGGGCATCGGCACCGGCTATGTACATATTGCCTATATCCAGCTGCCATGTTACAAGCGAAGGATCGGTATTCTGCAGCATATAATCAAACAAAGGGGTTTGGCCTATCATGGTCGTATACTCAAACTCATGATTGTGGTAGCCAAACTTCATATTATATTTTTTGCAAAGCTCGCCACACTTGTTAAACTGCTCCATATAAGGCTTCATGCCGGCCTCGTTTAAATCGGCGCCATAAAGCGAGGGGCTCAATACGAAACGCTGCCCTACAGCTGCGGCATCTTCAATGGTTCTTTTCCACTCGTCGGTAAAGTCGTTCTTTGCGGCGTCCCAATGCTGGCGTGCCATAGTAGTATGCCCGCTCGGCATTTTCAGGCCTAGGTCATCCAGCAGCTTTTTAAATTCCTTAACCTCTATACCGTAAAACTTGCCGCTGCTGTAATTGGCGTGTTCCACATGGGTGTAACCTAACCCGGCAAGCGCCTTGAGCGTACCGCGGGCATCACGATTCATATCGTCACGTACCGAATATAGTTGCAAGGCCAAACGGTGCAATTGCGCCGCCCCGGCCATGTCTATGTCAGACAATACAGCAGCCGCACTTAGCATGCCCGCACTTTTTAAAAATATTCTTCTTCCTTGGTTCATCTCAGTTGTCAGGTAAATGGCAACGGCACCTCACGGCACAATTGTTACGGTCACTAATGTAGAGATTAACTGATAAAAGTGAAATGAAAAGCCGCATCTATTGTAAATATTTTATAACCAAGCGCCTCTGGTTAACTGTTTTTGCAACATTTATATTACAGTGCTTACAGCCATTAAACTATTAGCATAACTTCACCTCCAACAAGCTTACAGCAAGTTAAAAACGATTATCAAACCACCAACCCTTACCCATATTGAAAAATATTTTACTTACACTTTTTGCGCTTATACTACTAACGGCAAGTGCTGCTGCACAAACTGCCCGAACGGTAAGCGGCTCCGTAATTGATAGTACCGGCCTTACCATACCGGGCGTAACAGTAAAGCTAAAAGCCGGGCAAGACAGCCTGCTCACCTCAACCGACGCTGAGGGTAAATTCCGTTTTGGTTCTGTAAAGGCGCCTTCTTTTAAACTGACTTTTTCGGCTATTGGATATGATGTACAATCACAAACCTATACACCCAAAGACAATAAGGACGTAGCTACGGGAGCCATCAAATTAAAGACAGCCTATAACGTGTTGGGCATAGTGAACATTACCGCCCTTAAGCAGCCCATTGTAATAAAGGAAGATACCGTACAGTACAATGCTGATGCTTACAAGGTCCGTGATGGCTCGAGCACTGAAGACTTATTAAAAAAGCTGCCCGCCATTGATGTGGATAAGGATGGTAACATCGTTGCGCATGGCAAACCGGTAACTAAGATCAGGGTAAACGGGAAAGACTTTTTCAGCGGCGACCCCAAGCTGGCCACACAGAACCTACCGGCAGATATTGTACAAAACATACAGGTGATAGATGATTACGGCGACCAGGCTAAACTGACCGGCATCAAAGGCGGCGAACCGGAAAAAATCATCAACATCACCATAAAGAAAGATAAAAATTACGGCCAGTTTGGCCGCATAAATGCCGGCGGCGGCACCGAAAGCCGGTTTAATACCCGTGTGTTTGCTAACCGGTTCAATGGTGAACAAAAAGTATCGGTACTGGGCGATTTTAACAATACCGACGGTAACCAGAACGGCAGCAATACCCATCGTTCAGGCCAAATAACCTACAGCGATGAATGGGGTAAGAAATGGAAGTTTGACACCCGCTATGGTATAGACGATAACGACCGTAAAACAACCAGCTCATCAGAACGGGAAGAGTATTATCAAACCGGTAATATTTTCCGTAACAACCAGAGTGTTAACACCAACGCCAATACCAACCATAACGCAGGCTTCAACCTGGAATTTAAGCCCGATACGCTTAATTTTTTCAAGATCAGCCCCAACTTCTCCGTCAACAGCTCATCTAACGATAATAAGCTCGATTTCATCAACACCCGTAATGATACTGCGAACGTTGGTCAGCAGTATAATAATGGCCATTCGCGCTCACCTAATTACGGCGGCAACTTTTTATTTAACCACCGTTTTCATAAACGCGGGCGCAACTTTAGCATCAACCTGAATTTCAATTCATCGGATAATACTAACGAGTCGCAGGATTTGTACAACGCCCTTAACCAGCAGACCAAACTGCGCGATACCATTTATCAGCAAATCAATACGTCCGGCGGTACAAAGCGTTACAGCGCCAATGTATCATATACGGAGCCGTTGGCCCAAACCCTGTTTTTGGAGGCAAACTACAATTACAGCCGGAATAACAACATGAACGACCGCCTGAATTACCGGATTGATCCTTATACAGATGACCTTACGTATGTTGACTCGTTAAGCACGGCTTACGATTATCAATTCATCAATCACCGTTTCGGATTAAACCTGCGCAGCATCAAGGAAAAATACAACTTCACCTTAGGTATGGGTATACAGCCCAGTACGCTGCAGGGTGAATTTCAGGGTACTGAGACAAAGCGTAATATGGTAAACTACATTCCGAATGCGCATTTTGTATATAAGTTTACCACCAACCGAACCCTTACCTTTAACTACAGTGGTTATAACCAACAGCCAAGCTTTGCCCAATTGCAGCCAAAGCCAGACCTGTCTAACCCGCAAAACCAGGTTTATGGTAACCCCAACCTTAAACCGGAATTTAACAACCGTTTTAGTTTGCGTTATAACCAGTTCGACCTGCAAAGCGGCAACACTTTGTTTGTGAACGTTGATTATAACAACACACAAAACAACATTGTATCGAACACCAGACCTACTACCGGCACCAGCAAAGGACGTTTCGTTCAGGAAACGCGATTCCTGAATACTGATGGCTTTTACGAGATGTTGGGTAATTACGCCTTTACTACCAAACCGTTCACCAACAAATCCTTCACAGTAGCACTTAACGGCGGGCTAAACTATAATCATAGAATTACTTTCATCGAAAACAACCGCAACCTGGTAAGAAATACCATGTTTAACCAGGGTATTAAATTCCGCGCCGATATTGACAGTGTAATGGATACGGAAATTAGCGCACGGTACGAGCTGAACAGCGCAAAAAACTCATTTGTCGCTAACGGGCCTCTTGGCAGAAATACACAGAGATGGCGCGTTGCTTTAGACGGCCGAAATTACTTTTTCGATGACCTGATATTGGGTTACAATTTTGCCAAGGAATTTAACAGCGGCTTTGGAAACCAAAGCGTTAACCCGGTTATACTAAGTACTTATGTGGAGTGGGAGTTTATTGACCATAAGGCGGGCTCGTTGCGGTTTCAGGCGTTTGATTTGCTTAATCAGAATACGGGTATTGACCAATACCGTAATGAAAATGCCGCCGGTGTTACACGCACCAATCGTATAGGCAGGTATTTTTTGCTAACGGTTAGCTATCGTTTCCGTAAATTTGGCGGTCGCAGTATGGGCAGCGGCGGCAATGGCCGTCGTGGCGGGTTTGGCGGTGGCGGCGGCGGTGGTCGCCGAGGCCAGTAGCAATTAAACCTTTCGCCCTATGCTGCTGTCATAAAATACACTTATGAAGCGCCTTTATACTACTATAATTTTACTGCTTTTCATTGTAACAGCCAACGCGCAGGCAACGCGCAACAAAAAGAATAAACTGATTGACGGCATAACAGAAACCTACAGTGTACTGGTTGATAGTCCGTCTGTAAAACAGGGCCGGTATGTAGCTGCCCGCGGCAAACTGCCCGTAGCAAGCGGCGTGTACAATCATGGCAAACGCACGGGTACCTGGCACTTCTATAACAGCGAAGGCAAACTGGTACAGCACTTCAATTTCAGCACCAACACTTTGGCCTATGAGGGCGCTGATGATGCCATGCCCAATGTGAAGTACGTGGTTGATAGCACATTCACTAAGAATGACACAGTGTTCAGACCGGTAAAACCCGGCGGCATTTACTATGGCTTGCTGCCTTTTGTAAATAACCTGACGATGCCTGACGACCTTGACCCGCGCGCTTATGAGGAAACCACCGTGCTTGTAAGCCTGCTGATAAGCCAGGGCGGAAGGCTGGCCGATTATAACGTACGCGTAATTGCAGAGCGCTGGGGAATTAACAAAGTTGCCAACATGCCCTTAAATTCGATTGCGCCTACCGATGCCGTGTTTATACCGGCTACCATTAACGGTGAAGCTATACCTTCAACCATAGAGATTTATTGCAGGGTAAATGGCAGCGGCAAGATAGTATTTGCGCCTGCGGTTAAAAATTAATGGACTTAGATTATTTCGCTAATTGTTTCTTTAGCTCGGTGATGGCATCCCATAATACGCCTGCCTCGCCCCTAAAGCTTGACGAGCCCATAGGTTTGTTATCTGGCGTATACCATTCGTAAAAACCTTTATTTTTTAGTACCCGTTCCAGCATGGGTTGCAGTGCTTCGCACGCTTCTTGCGTAAAACCGTAACGAATGAGTTGAGAAACGGTACGGGCACCGAACCATGTCCAATCTCCCCCATTTTGATAAACGTATGGCCCCATACCTGTGTTCTTAAATGTACCTGTGGGATATGGAGGGTATAAAGTCAAACCTATGGTTGCCGCGTTTGCTGCCTGCACATCGCGCATCATATGTGCATAGGCAGCTTTTATTTCTGCCTTTGATAGTAAGCCGGCTTCCATGGCTACAGTGGTACCTCCATGATAATAAACATCATCTTCATTAAAACTTTCCGGGAATGGCGAACCGTTTAAATAAATATGTGGTTTAAATTTTTGGCGCTGCTTGTCCCACAAGTGCTGCCTTACAGCCAATCGTAAAGTTTTGTTTATCTTTTTCCATTTACTCAGCTCAGCTGTGTTCAGCCCCGGGAAAGCTATATAATTATCGATGGCGATGATGAACATCGCGTTATCATAAATATCAATGGCCCGGTGTGTATTCTCATTAATCTCTACACCCCAGGCATGCTCTGGCTGCACATCTCCCCAATCTGCAGTAGTAGCGCCCCATATCAGATTATATTTCTTGTCGTACCGTTTGGTTAGCAAAAACTGCATGGCCATTTCAAGGCGCTTCAGCACGGTTATCCCACCTACCTGTTCCTTTAAAATATCTGCATCGCCGGTGTTTTTAATATAACGTGCAACGGCCTGTATCAACGAGGATTCCTGGTCGGTTTCTACCGTGTTTTTATGACCTGCATAACCCGGCGCAAGTTTTGAGTGATAATAATTATAGCCCACTCCCGAACTATTTTTATCGGGCACGTAACCGTCTAATATGGCCCCGTCCGGCTGCTGGAACTGAAAAAAAGTTATCAGGTGTTTGCGCACTACAGTCCTGTCATTCACAGCACAAGCTACGTTCATGAAGGTATTAAAATCGCGTATCCAAACCTCGCCATAACCATCACCTGCGTTGAATCCCTTTTTAATAAGGGTTTCAGCCATCGTTTTTACGGTATCTGCAAGCGGGAATATATTTTCCTTTGTATGAGATTCAGCACGATTGGCCTGCGCATATAAGTTAACAATTGAGGCTAATATCGCAGCTACGGAAAGTATCAGGCGTTTCTTAATCATAGTTAAAAATTCAAGTTTTAAATGTACATACATTCTTACATTATAAAAACCAAATTTAAGCTTCCGTTTTTATAACCAACTGCTTTTAGTTAGCATTGCGTTCAGTTATTTTTACTTACCCCTGCCACAACTCCCCTGTGCGAACCGCATATTTGCAGCGCCTGAAAACAATTCGGGGCATTCAACTTTTAAACTATTTAACAGCATATAAAACCCTGCAAAAGGGAAGAGCGTCGCTAAGCGACCTTGCAAATAAACCAAGTTATTATGAATCATCTGGCTAATTCTACCTCACCATACTTACTGCAGCATGTAAACAACCCGGTCGACTGGTATCCATGGGGACCGGAGGCATTGCAAAAAGCACGCGACGAAAATAAGCTAATATTGGTGAGTATAGGCTATTCCGCCTGCCACTGGTGCCACGTGATGGAGCACGAAAGTTTTGAGGACGAGCAGGTGGCCGCCGTGATGAACGAGTATTTTGTATGCATCAAAGTAGACCGCGAAGAACGGCCCGATATTGACCAGATTTACATGAGCGCTGTTCAACTCATGACCGGCAGAGGCGGCTGGCCGCTTAACTGTATCTGCCTGCCAGATCAGCGGCCTATATACGGCGGCACATACTTTCGCAAAAACGACTGGGTATCCTTGTTGTTCAACCTCGCTGATTTCTTTAAAAATAAACCCGATGAGGCCGAAGAATATGCGGTAAGGCTCACTGAAGGCATACAACAGTATGAGTCGGTTGATTTCATTGAAAATCAGGAAGACAAATACACCTACGCCGACCTGCAAACCATCATCAACAACTGGAAAAAATACTTTGATAAAACCGAAGGCGGCTTTGGCTCCGCACCGAAATTCCCGATGCCCAACAGCTGGCTTACCCTTATGCGGTATGCACATTTAAGCAAGGACGAAGAGGTGCGCGAGGCAGTGCAACTCACTTTACAGAAAATGGCCTGGGGTGGTATTTATGATCATATTGGCGGTGGCTTTGCCCGCTACGCGGTTGACGGGCATTGGCATGTTCCCCACTTCGAAAAAATGCTGTACGATAATGGTCAGCTGCTTAGCTTGTATGCCGAAGCTTACACATGGAATGCCAATCCGCTATACAAAGAAATTGCTGACGGCATAACCCAGTTTGTGCTGCGCGAACTTACCTCTCCGGAAGGGGGCTTTTACTCGGCATTGGATGCCGACAGCGAAGGCGTGGAAGGCAAGTTTTACACGTTTACCAGGAAAGATATAGAGGAGATATTAGGGCAAGACGCTGATATTTTCTGCATCTATTACAACATAACGGCCGACGGCAACTGGGAGGAAGAACACACCAACGTGCTGTTCCGCAACCGGGATACAGCCATACTGGCATCCGAGCTGGGTATGCATGCAGACGAACTGGCAGATAAAATACAGGCGCTTAAAGCGCAGGTTTTGTCGGCTCGTTCATTGCGCATAAGGCCAGGGCTCGACAATAAAATACTAGCCTCCTGGAACGGGCTTATGCTAAAAGGCCTGTGCGATGCTTATCGTGCGTTCGGCAGCGATGAATACCTGGAGTACGCGCTTTCCAACGCAAATTTTATTGTGGACAACCTTATCACCAGCGCAGGTACTTTGTCGCGTTTATATACAGCAAACAATAAAGGAGGCACAGGGCTGGCTTTTTTAGACGATTATGCCAACATTATTGACGCCTTTATTGCCTTGTACGAGGTAACCTTTGATGAAGTATGGCTGCACAAGGCGCGTGCACTGAATGATATAGCCATTCGAGAGTTCTACGATAAGGAAAACGGCATTTTCTTTTATACCGCAGCTACGGACGAGCAATTGATTGCGCGCAAATCAGAAATTATGGACGGCGTAACACCGGCCTCCAACTCTGCCATGGCACGCAACCTTAAAAAGCTTGGCTTGTTTTTTGACCATGAAAAATATCAGGAGATATCGGCGCAGCTGTTACGCAACATCATGCCTCACCTTGGTAAATACGGCTCCATGTATGCCAACTGGATAGCTTTACTTACCGAAGAAGTGTATGGCGTTTATGAAGTAGCCATAACCGGAAATGAGGCTGGTACTTTAAAAAAGGAAATGGAAAAAAATTATATCCCTAACAAAATAATGTTGGGAGGCACCGAAGGAAGTTTACCTTTGCTCGAAGGCCGCTTTGGTTCACACACGCAAATTTTTATTTGCCGAGACAGAACCTGCGGTTTACCCGTACGTACAGTTAACGAGGCGCTGAAACAATTTGAAGCCTGATTACTTATACTTTAAAATTATTTATATGAAAATTGCACCAAAACACGTTGTGTCCTTAACATATGATCTTTATGTGGATAACGATGGTACTGAGGTATTAACAGAAAGCGCAACACAGGAGCAACCGCTTACATTTTTATATGGCGCTGGCCAGATGCTGCCAAAATTTGAAGAAAATTTGAGCGAGCTATCAACCGGCGATGCTTATGAGTTTCGCCTTTCGGCTGATGATGCTTATGGCGAATATGATGAAGAAGCGGTAGCCAACCTGCCAAAAGAGATGTTCCAGGGCACGGATTTGCCGCAGGTAGGCGAAATATTGCCATTGCAGGATAATAATGGAAACCGTTTCCGCGGACAGGTGGTATCTGTTGTGGAAGATTCAGTTATAGTTGATTTGAACCACCCGATGGCTGGTCAGGAGTTACATTTTAAAGGCACTATCCTTAATGTACGCCCTGCAACAGACGAAGAATTGTCGCACGGCCATGCACACGGTCCGGATGGCCATCACGATCATTAATAAAATAATAAATTTGAAATATAAAGGCGCTCAACAGCGCCTTTTTTTATTTGCCAGCTACGGGTGAACCCATACTATGATAATGCTGTTTACGTTTTACAGAAAGATTAAACGCATGGGATAAAGATGTTGACTGGGAAAGGTTTAGTATTTGCGGTAACAGCGCTGTGGGCGATAGCGCCACTTAAAGCTGATGATACCGCCGGATTTAAGAATGAATTTTTAGAGCGAATAAATAAAGTGCGCCAGGCCGGGTGCAAGTGCGGTACGCAATACATGCCTCCTGCTCCACCCCTTGTATGGAACGGCGACCTGGAACAGGCGGCCGAAGGCCATGCCAAAGATATGGCCCGCAAAAAGTACTTCAGCCACCAAAGCCGCGACGGCCGCGATATTCAGGACCGCATAATGGCTGCCGGATATACCTATACCGGTTTCAGGAGTTTTGCCATTGGCGAAAACATAGCCTACGGCCAGGAGAGCATTGAGGAGGTACAGAACGGATGGTTTAAAAGCGAGGGGCATTGCCGCAACCTCATGAACCCCGACTTTAAGGAAGTGGGCGTATCGCAATATGGCAAGTACTGGGTACAGGATTTTGGCGGCCGCGAAGAATTTTCAAAAGCCCAACAGCAAATGATTAAGAAGGGTGCACGTATTGTGCGCAAAAGAGGGTAATTTTACCGCATGAACTACTTTGAGTTTTATAACATACCCGAAAGTTTTGACGTGGATGAGGCTGCCCTTAAAAAGCAGTTTTACCAGTTGAGCAAACAGTTTCATCCCGACTTTTACGCTACTGAAAGCGACGAGAAGCAGCAGGAGATACTGGAACTTTCTACCCTCAATAACAAGGCTTACCATACCCTTGCCGACCCGGCAAAGCGGACGGAATACATTTTGCGTACGCATGATTTGCTCCAGGAAGGCGCCAAACCACAGCTGCCCGGCGACTTTTTGATGGAGATGATGGACCTGAATGAACGCCTGATGGACGCGGACAATGCCGATGAAGTGGGTAAAATCGCTGCCGAGGTATTAGAATTTGAAGGCGAACTACAGACTGAGCTCAGCCAACTCACTGCTGACTACCAGGACCTTAATGATACTGCTAAAGAAAGCCGCTTAAACGCTATATTGGATATTTACTATAAACAAAAATATATGTTGCGTATTAAGGAGAGTTTAGATACATTTGCAGCCCGGTTCTGAAAGAACAATAGTTGCCCAGATGGCGGAATCGGTAGACGCGCTGGTCTCAAACACCTGTGGCTGCAAGGCCGTGCCGGTTCGACCCCGGCTCTGGGTACTGAAGGAAGGGTTTTGAAGGTTTCGACTTTCAGAACCCTTTATTTTTGATGCATTAGCTACATCGCAAAGTTCATTTCATCGGTTCCCAAAAGATTATATGAAACACGCATTTTGATCGAACCAATTATTAAGTTTTTCTTAAATTTTGCTTTTTAGATTTTTACCAAATTTTGAGCACTAAAATAGTGCTTTGTCCTCCACGTTTTCCAATCATCATCCTCCCTCTGTTTTTGCTTTAAATCTTTCAGCTCTGCTTCCAGTCTGGCCACTTTTCTTCTGCATGTAGTTTCATGACTTATAATCAGCGATGTCCATGTCTTTAGTAACTTGGTAGCGAGGTTTGTTTCTTGCGCAAAAGCTGCGCCTGGTCAGCTGGTCAGCCTGTACGGCCTGTCTCATTTGTTCCTGATGCCTTATTTGACCTGACCGGCTCCATTCATCAATAGCCGACCTTGCATCATTAACCACGTGCATATGATCAAGCAGCTCGAGGCCGGCCTGAAGGCGATGCTCCCGGCTATCCATCATGCGGATGCTCTCATGTAATTTACGGGCTTGCGCGTAGCGGCGGTTCTTTTCGTTGCGGATCTGCTGTATTTGCTCCGGCGCATCCGCCATGTCCGAGCTACCTTTTTTAGGTGCCGCCATTGGTTCAGGTACATACTCACCAATTACAATAGGCTTGGGTTGGATGTCTGGCCGGCCGTTCAATTACGTCAGCGCCTGGAAGAGCTTATTAAAGTGAAAAGCCGTATTACCGCTGTTGATCAGCGCGAGTGTAACGGCATTATCCCCATACTGCTGTAGCAGCGCACGGCCGAGCGTGTAGTTTTTATCCGGGCTGTTTAGCCAGGCAGTAATTGAAGCAATTGCCATGCTTCAAAGGTGAAAAAAGGCAATTGCCGGCTAAACGACAGGAGAAGTTTGGAATTGAAAAGGAATTTATTAAAATCGTAAATGGAAAAACCTAAACAATCAAAATCTTTCAATCCACGATTCCTTTTTTGGGCAATTGTAGCTATAGTAATCACAGTGTACCTGGGCACTTTTGTTGCGTTTTACAGGAGTAACAAGATTCATTTTTTTGGTACTGTCGATAAAGACCTATTCGGGCAGTACGGTGATTTTATCGGAGGGGTTGCGGGTACGATAATAAACTTCGGTGGTATTATCTTTCTCTTTATTAATTATGGTGAGCAAAAAAAACTCAATGATCTACAGTTCGAAGTGATTACCGAACAAAAAGAACTTAATAAAAAGCAACTGCAAGCCGCTGAGCGAGAGCATAGTCGATACATTGACGAAATATTGCCTCAAATCAGAATAACTCATACTAACAGTATCAGATTGAATGGGGAGATAACGTTCAACCTTATAAGAAATAATATATATGAACTGCGCTTACATAATCCATTTCCAGAAGAAGTTAAATATGTTGAATTTGACGACGTCCCGGTAAATTTGCTCGAAGGTCAAATCTTTGTTTTCTATTATGAAATTTACGGAGAAGAGGTTCGAAAAAAATTCCCTGACTTAGATGATTATGCTATGACATTTATCTTAAAGTTTAAAGACCGCGTTGGTACGAAGTATAAACAATCATTTAACATTCCGTTTAAAAAAAATTTAGATGTAATTGCTCTGATCCCTGAATTAGATGATTCAGATGACTTATCGCCACTTAGCTAACTTATAAACCAGCTATGAACAGATAAATAGTAAAGTTCAGAAAAGTGTCCTTGCAGTTATCGCTGTTACATTAAAAGAATTGCATCACGAACCATAGAAAAAATAAAACTACAAATTCGAGACATGATTTATCGCTATACGGGACTAAAGGCGCCACTTAATAAATGTGTGGAGCATCTAATGAGCATAGAAAACTTTAACACTGCAAGTCGAGCGGCATTTCGGTGGTTTCCTGTTTTCGTTGACATTCTTAAAAAGCTGGAATTGCAAGACACTGTGGACAAAATCTTGTCCCCTGACGAGCTTACTACTGTAATTGAACGGTTAAAGGACGAAGCCGATAGCAATTTCATAACAACAAATACAAGGGGTGTAGTCACGTTTTACTCTACAATAGAAGTTTGCGTTAAAGACTTAGTTACAAATTTTTTTCGAGTCAATGATATAAGTACTATCTCCGAATTGTCAAAAGTAAAAGTATCAATTACTGAATTTTCATCTTTAGACGAAACTGATCGCTATGACTTAATTTATAGCGAATACGAACGAAGCCTGACCCAAGGTACAAGCTACGGTATTAAAAGGTTTGAATTGCTTCTCAAACCTATTGGTTTAAGCGGTGAATACGAAGGTCAATTAGGTAGAAACTTAGACGAGCTATCACAAATCAGAAACGTAATCGCTCATCAAAATTCAATAGTGGATAGACACCTTCTTAAAAAATGCCCTTGGTTGACTTACAAAAGTGGGGATAAATTAATACTAGGTACTGACCAGTATTTTAAATACTTCTACACAGTTATATTTTATTTGTCAATTTTAATAGACAGACTTGCGGTGGCTCAGGGCGGCGAACCAGCAAAGCCTGAATCGTATGATAGTTTTAGAAATAAATTGAATGAATATGAATTAAATGATATTACGGTTATAAGAAAAGCAAAACGCCCCGCTGACTAGCGAGGCGTTTTTGCTTTATCTCCACTTGGCCAGATAATAAAACTTGTTATTATGCTCGTTGCGCTCGAACGGAATATTAAGATCATGGAGGGCAATTTAGGTCGTTGAGCCATAAAACATAACAAAAATACCCTCGTTAAATGCCAGGGGATTTCAAACTAAACTAAACCTATGGAAAAATCAAGAACGCTTCTTGCGGACGGGATTTGCAACAAGGTAGGATAAGCCTGCAGCCACCAGTTGATCGGCCAACTGTAGATCTACAGCACAAAGATTAATAACTCCTAAGCCGTTGAAATGATAGGTAACGGGGTTGATACCTATCAATTTATATTTAGCGGCTACTTCTGTCAATCATTGCCTATTGGCTATCCCCTACCCCCACCTACTCCGCAGCCATTTGCGTACCGGTTCATCGTACCATTTTAAAGCCGCGTAGGCTAAAGCAATGGCGCCTATTAAAATCGCTAACGCGGTAGGCCAAACCTGTGCAAGTGTAATACCTTTATTGTTGCTTATCCAGGCCACGTAGAAATATACTATGGGATAATGCACCAGGTAAAGCGGGTACGATAAATCACCCAAAAACCTGCATAGCTTGTTTTCGCGCTGCGTGTTCATAATACCGCTGGCGCCGAAATACACAATCAGCGGGAATATAATGATGATACATACCGACTCGTAAAGGCCGTTCAACCATAGATGTTCGGCACCGCCGATACGCGGCATAAACAGCACTATTGCAAGTAAAATACTGCACCATAAAAACGCATTGTTGATGCGGGCAGGCTTTATCACCCGAGAGAGTAAAAGGCCGGCGAAGAACGGATACATCACCCGCGTAAAACCAATCCGCATGTGTAAAGCGTTCAGCGTCCAGCCGCCGCTTACGTCGCCATTGGTGATGGCCAGGTGCGTAAGTGCAACGGCTGCAATAATTACGAGGATGGTGAGCGCGGTTTTGGAAAACTTCCTGATCCAAACGGCGTACAGAATATTGGCGATATACTCAAAAAACAGGGACCAGCCCACACTGTTCAAGGGGTGCATTTCTTCCCAGCCACGTATGTCAAGCGATAAGGGGACAGGCAGAATAGTATAGCCAACCAGCAGCACCAGCAGCATCTTCCACAAAGGAATGGTATGGATATCCGGCCATAGTTGAGAATCAGTATAATAAAACCCGATGGCACCAAGCGTCATCCCCAAAATCACCATGGGTTGCAAACGTATGATACGGCGTTTAAAAAAATCGCCAAGGCTCATCTTGTTCCAACGGTCGTCATAAGCATAGCCGATAACAAAACCCGAAAGCAAAAAGAAAAAGTCGACTGCCAGGTAGCCGTGGTTAACCATCTTATCCAAATTATCGTTTGCGAGCGGCTCGCCCAGGTGAAACATTACAACGATAATGGCCGCGACACCACGCAGGCCGTCTAATATGGGATAATGTGGCTTGGTAGCCAGTGTATTATTATTCATATAACAGGATGGAGTTAGCAGACGCAAATCAGGCTATAAAATGGAACGTATTGCAAAATATGCATTTTAACCGTTTTAGCAAACTTTAAAGAAGATGAATGTTCATGCGCCCTGGCCGCTCCCTGGTTCACTTTGACATCCGCATGATTGCCTGCCCAAAATTTTTACGCAGCTTTACCCCGTGAAATCTTCGACCACTAAGCAACAAAATCACATCAGTTATTACCTGGCGGCCATTATTGCCTTTGCCATTTGGGGGTTTTTCAGTTTTGTGCTGAAACCGCTCCATGCCTACCCTTCCCTTGACATTTTATTTTACCGGGTTTTCCTGTGTACGGGTATTATGCTGCTAATCGCCGTTGCCATGAAACGCCGAATACTTGCAGAAAATATTCAAATCTTTCGTTCGCTCCCAGCAAAAGAACGCAAACGCAGCTTGCTGCTCAACATAGGCGGTGGTATTTTCCTTACCGGCAACTGGTTCTTTTTTATCTACGTCATGAACCACATCAGCATCAAGGCCACATCACTTGCCTACTTGGTATGCCCAATTCTGACCACGCTGCTGGCCTTCTTCCTATTAAAGGAAAAGCTGAACCGCCTGCAATGGGTGGCCATATTCCTGAGCGCATCGGGCTGTTTGTTGCTATCGCTGGGGCACTTGATGGATATGATATTCAGCCTCATTGTGGCGCTGTCGTATGCGCTTTACATCGTGAGCCAGCGCCGTAATGCCGGGTTCGATAAAACGCTGGTGCTTACCTTCCATTTCATAGTGTCGGCAATCATACTGCTTCCGCTTTATCCTTTTTTCAGTGCCGAGCTTCCAACAAGTCCGTCGTTTTACGCATACATAGCGGTAATTGCGGTGCTCTTCACCATTATTCCGCTGTTCTTTAACCTGTATGCGCTAAAGGTGCTTACTTCATCAACAGTAGGCATGCTGCTCAATATCAATCCCATTATTGCATTTATAATTGCTGTAGCTGTTTTTAACGAACCTATTGATCAAACACAGATCGCTGCCTACGGTATAATCTTTTTGGCAGTAATTGTATTTAATATCCGCGTTGGTACAAGTGCTAAAGCTTTGCAGACGAGCGCGCTAAAGCTTCGCCAGTGACTAAACGGTTGGCTTAATTTTATTACTTGCAATAGCCACCTTCATGATGCGCGCTATGCGTGGACGGTTGTATCGTTGCAGGAAAATCGGGTAGAGGTTTAATAAAATATTCAGTATCAGCAGCCACATTGATTTTGGCAACCCAAACTCGACGGCAACATAAACGTTAAAGCCAAGCACGATGACGAGGATTATTAAATGGTCAAGCTCTGACTTTTTGGTTTGGTAATGCAGTTTTATCAAAGCTGTCGAATCGTTTTTTATCGGAAAAGCTTTTCTGAGTAGCTTTTCCCAGCCAATCCATACCAATAATTTTCTAAATACATTTACTCCGAGTTTTTCATAAATTTTGCCTTTGCACTCCCAGGCCTTTTGATTGTAGTATGATGCTCCAAGCGGACTTTTAAGTACATCAGTAAAAATGGCAACACTCATCATCAGCAAAAAATTAAGTGCCCACGCAAATGCCAGACTATCTAATTTGCTAAACTTTACCAGGTAACAAAGCACGGCCACTGTGCTTATGATGATGGATATTGCGGCAAGTAGTTTTTTCATTGATGAACCGGTTTAGCATTCAATACTTTTTACAGGTTCAAACATAATCAAAAGAGCCGTTTACTAAAAAGCAGATATAAATGCTATCCATGGTAATAAACAAAAAAAGCCCCGTTGGTGAACGGAGCTTTTGTATGCGGAATTAGTAACTTACAATCCATCGAATACGAATACTTCCTTTTTTAAAGGTTTACGCGGAAGCATTTTTGGCGTTACGCTGGCCTGGTAAACAAATGATGCAACGATAATTGCCGCTTGTTTCAAATCGTCCATTTGCAGGTGGTCATAATCGTCCAGATTGCTATGGTGAGTGCGGGTTTCATAATCTATCTCGTCCTGTATAAACTGAAAAGCAGGGATGCCTGCCCAATCAAAAGACAGGTGGTCTGTAGAGCCGGTGTTCTTTAGGGTAACGGTTGATGCGCCGAGGTCGTTGAACGGTTTAAACCACTGCGAAAAGATAGGCGCTACATCCTTATTATTTTGAGCGAAGATGCCGCGTATTTTGCCGGTACCATTGTCAAGGTTAAAGTAAGCCGATATTTTAGCCTGCTCCGGTTTCAGTTTATAAGTGCCGGCGTCCATAAAGTGTTTCTTTACATAGCCGTATGAGCCGTAGAGGCCTTCCTCTTCACCATCCCACAGTGCTATACGGATAGTGCGTTTAGGTTTAAGGCCGAGTGAATCGAGCAATCGCACCGCTTCCATCATCACAATACAACCAGCGCCGTTATCAGTCGCACCGGTGGCAGCCTGCCATGAATCCAGGTGCCCGCCCAGCATTACAACCTCAGATTTCAACTTGGGGTCAGTACCCGGTATCTCAGCAATCACATTGTGACCTTTGGTGTCTGCCACGGAAGAAATAGCTTTGACATTCACCGCAATCTCCACCGGGTGACCAGATGCTACCAGCCTTTTAATGCGCTGACCATCCTCAACAGCCATGGTTAATTTTGGAATACCCTCCGGGTCCGTTACACGGTTGCCGCCGAACGCCTGTACAAACACGGCACCGTCCGCATTGGACGGCTGCGCGGTAATCAAGCCAAATGCCCCGGCATCTTCCATTAGTTTATCCAGCTTTTTTGATAAGGCTATATATTTAAAAGCACTCTCAATCTCTTCGCGGCTTACCATGTAGGTATCCTTAATATTGGCTAATGCGGTGTCCGCAAAGCGTTTGGCCACAGGAGCAAATTTTGCGTCGGCTTTGGGCGCTCTGCCGGCAACCAACACCCATTTACCTTTAATGTCTGCAGCGTGTTTGGCTACAAAGGCGGTATCCATATACTGCTGCGGCCCCATCACGTAAACTTGCCCCTGCTGCATGCCTTTCGTATTAGCCGACCATGGATTAGGGTACGCCCGCAGTGGCGTTGCATATGGTACGCGCATGGTTATGCTGAAATCATCTATGTCCCACTGCTTACCAAACTCGCCCCATTCTTCTAAGCCCGCATTAACCAGTCCCCATTTTTTCATTGTAGCTACAGCCCAATTGGCCGCACGCTTATATCCCTGTGAGTTTGCAAGCCTAGGGCCTGATACATCGGTAAGATAATGTGCGATCTGCGGAATTTGCGAGCTATTTAATTCCGCAGCCCTTATTTTGTTGAAAACCGCGGTATCGGGCTCGTTCTGTGCAGCTACGGTGGAGGTAATTGCTGTAAAGCAAAGCGCACCGCATAACGCTTTGGTAAATAGTGGTTTCATGTGTGTGATGGATTAATAGGTTAAATATAATCAAAAGAAGAATTGATAGTACGAGGGTGATCAATGGGGAACTGATTCACCCACGAAATGATGTCGACTTATTTTCCGCTTGGAAAGACCTGTTAGGCTTGTTTATAAGCGATATCGTTTTTGGAAAGGATCTCATGCAATTCGTCGTGTTTGCGGGTAATTTGCGAGTTAGCGATATGATAAATAAGAAAAATAATTAAGGAAATCACCCAAATTGAGCTAAGAAGCAGCACTACGTACAGTACTATCAGGTGAAAGTATTCCACAGCAGCAATGTAGACATAATTTTACTTAATTAGTTAATAATTACTGTATTAATTAAATTTATAATTTAAAACTATCGAATTGAAATCGTTAATCACACTGTAATCGATGTCATGCAAGATTAGAATACGATTAGAATTGATAAAAATACTACCGTCCGGAGCCTTTCTTTATTACATTTGCGCCTGTGGTGTCAACCACAATGTGATAAGGTTTAGGTTTGAGGCCCCGAGCAGCGAGTGTTAGGGGCCTTATTTTTTTTGAGTAATTATGGCTTCAGTAAGGCGTCCCATAATACTTCGACAGGATGAAGCGCCTGACGCTTTGTTCCGTCTTTTATTTGATGGCGGCAACTGGTGCCGGGTGCAGCAATGATGGCGTCATCTGCACTTTGCCGCACTGCCGGAAACAATATCAGCTCCCCAATTTGCATGGAAATTTGATAATGTTCCTTTTCATAACCGAATGACCCCGCCATACCGCAGCATCCCGATGGAATAGTTTCTACTTTATAATTTACTGGTAAAGAAAGTGCCGCTTGCGTAGCCCGTAAAGCAGACCACGCCTTTTGCTGGCAATGGCCGTGCAGCTTAATATTTTGTTGTTCCGTAGTAAATTGCGAATGATTGATGCGCCCTGCTGCCACTTCGCGCATTAAAAATTCCTCTACCAGCAAAGCGTTACCTGCTAATTGCCGCGCAGCCGGTAGCAGACGTTCGTTTACCAAATCGGGGTACTCGTCGCGAAACGTAAGTATGGCCGATGGTTCAACTCCAACCAATACCATATCAGCGGATACTAAGCCGGAAAATATTGACACGTTGGCCTCAGCTATTTCGCGTGCGCGCAGCAACAAGCCTTTGGATATAGCAGCACGGCCGCTTTCCTGGTGTCGTAATAAATTTACTTTGTAGCCAAGCCCTTCCAGCAATAATATAGCCTTTTGCCCAATGGGTACATCATAATAATTGGTGAACTCATCACAGAAAAAGTATACCTCGCCTTTAATGCCCGATGACAGCCCTTGCCTCGCCGACGCCCATTTTCTTACTGTAGTACTTTGCAGCTCCGGAAGTTTGCGTTCGGTAGCGAAACCCACCAGCTTTTTTATTGCTTTACCCGCAAAACCGCCGTTCAGCATAAAGTTGGATAGGCCAGGAACCCGCGAAGCCAGTTTGTTTACGCTATTTAACCCGGCAATGAGCTTAGTGCGCAAAGGCACCCCGTTTGATTGATAATACTGATGCAAAAACTCTGCTTTTAGCTTAGCCATGTCCACACTTGAGGGGCATTCGGCTTTGCAGCCTTTACAGCTAAGGCAAAGGTCCATCACCTGTTTTATCTCTTCATGGTCGAAAGGATTTTCTTTGCCAGACCTGGTAAGCATCTCGCGCAACATATTTGCACGTGCGCGGGTGGTATCCGCCTCGTTTCGTGTAGCCATATAAGACGGGCACATGGTACCTCCCGCCAGGTGCGATTTGCGACAATCCCCCGAGCCGTTGCACTGCTCGGCATGCTGCAATATATTTTGCCCCAGAAAACGAAACACCGTTTGCCAGTTGCGCGCCGGTTGGTTTACGGGGTATCGCAAATGCGTATCCATTGGCGGGGTTTGCGTGATTTTGCCCGGATTAAGAAGTGCTTTCGGGTCAAAAACTTGTTTTATGGTTTGCAGCAGCCGGTAGTTATGCTCACCTATCATGCTGGCTATAAATTCGCCACGCAGTCTGCCATCACCGTGTTCACCACTTAACGATCCTTTATATTTTTTTACCAGTGCAGCTACTTCCGTAGCCACCGTTCTGAAGAGGCTTAATCCCTCTGCGGTTTTAAGATTAAGAATAGGCCTTAGATGCAATTCGCCGGCGCCCACATGGGCGTAATGCACGGCGTACAGCTCGTGCCGGGCAAGCAGTTGGTTGAACTCGGCTATATAAGCTGGTAAATCCTCGGGCGCAACGGCAGTGTCTTCAATTACCGAAACTGCTTTTTCGTCGCTAGGCAAATTGCTCAACAAGCCAAGGCCCGCCTTGCGCAGTTCCCAAACCCGCTTTTGATCGTTGCCCCTCAACAAGGTAAAGTGATAGCCGAGCCCCGCAGTCTGCATTGCATCCTGCACGGCTTTCACCCTGCGCATCAAAGAATCTTCATTTTCCTCAAGGTATTCTACAGCGAGTATGGCACTAGGTTCACCTTCTACAAAAAAGCGGTTCTGCGCCTGCTCGGGGTTATGCCGGGTGCATTCCAGTATGTAATGGTCTATCAATTCGCAAACCTGTGGCTGGTACTGCAGGGCAATGAGGTTTGCGCGCAGCGCCTCATCAACCGAATTAAACTGTATACACAGCACACCGCTCTCGCCTTTCGGTAAAGGCATGAGGTTAAGCTTTATTTCGGTGATAAAACATAAGGTACCCTCGCTGCCGGCAATCAGCTTACAAAAGTTAAATTGAGGGCCACCAGCTGTGAACGGGTCGCAGTCCAGCAAGGCATCAAGCGCATAGCCCGTATTACGCCTCACAACACTGGGTTTCGGGAAATGCTCGCGTATGGTGGTCTGGTTGGTATAATCGCTCAGCATACCGCGTACTTCGCGATAAATATTACCCTCTATGGAGTTTTGATTACACTTATCTATAAAATCATCAAAGCTTAAAGCCTTAAATTCCACAGCTGAACCATCAGACAGGAATGCCTTTACTTCGAGCAAATGGTCGCGGGTTGCGCCATAAACAATAGAATTGGAACCGCATGAGTTATTGCCGACCATACCGCCTATCATGGCGCGGTTGGCTGTAGAGGTTTCCGGCGCAAAAAAGAGTTGGTAAGGTTTTAAGTACCTGTTTAGTTCGTCGCGCACAACGCCGGGCTGCACACGCACCCAGTGCTCGCCGGCATTAACTTCCAGTACCCGGTTCATGTGCCTGCCTACATCCACTACAACCCCCTCACCCACTACCTGCCCCGCCAGCGAAGTACCGGCTGCCCTTGGTATAAGGCCTAAACCGTTTGCAGTACAAAACTTGATAAGCGATTGTATATCCCTTTCGTTCTGCGGCATTACCACAGCCAAAGGCAATTCGCGGTATGCAGAAGCATCCGTGGCGTACAATATACGCGTAGCATCGTCAGTAAATAACTCGCCAGCCAGTGTTTGGTTTAACGCTCCCCAATCAATAGCCATTCTCTACAAATCAAAGCGAATACCCTGCGCAAGCGGCAGACTGTCGCTGTAATTAATAGTACAGGTTTGCCTGCTCATGTAATTTTTCCAGGCATCTGAACCACTTTCGCGACCGCCCCCGGTTTCTTTTTCCCCGCCGAAAGCTCCGCCTATCTCTGCACCGGATGTGCCTATGTTTACATTAGCAATACCGCAATCAGAGCCCGCAGCCGAAAGAAAAGTTTCCGCTTCGCGGATATTCAGCGTCATGATGGCTGAGGACAAGCCCTGAGGTACGCTGTTCTGGATGGCAATAGCCTCCTGCAGGTTGCGGTATGGCATTACATACAAAATAGGCGCAAACGTTTCATGGTTGGTTATTGGTAACGGCCCCGGCACTTCTGCTATACAAGGCTTCACATAACAGCCAGATAAATACGGTTCACCCTCCAGTACACCACCCTCAACCAGGAAGGAGCCGCCCTGCTTTGTTATTTGCTCGAGGGTATTCAGATAACCTGCAACCGCCTGCTGGTCTATCAGCGGACCAACATGGTATTGTGCATCCAGCGGGTCACCGATTTTGAGCTGCCCATACGCCTGTTTCAACTTATCAGCGAATGAGGCATAAACGCTTTCATGGATAATTAACCGGCGGGTTGTGGTACACCGTTGTCCGGCAGTGCCTACCGCACCAAAAACCACACTTCGCAAAGCAATATTCAGGTCGGCATTTTCTGTAATGATAATAGCGTTATTGCCGCCCAGTTCCAACAACGAGCGACCAAGACGACCTGCAACCGTTTTTGCCACGGCTCGCCCCATTGCTGTCGAACCTGTGGCAGATAACAAAGGCACGCGTTCATCCGCAGCAAGCCACTCCCCCGCTTCGCGCCCGCCTGTGAGCAGACAGCTCACTCCTTCTGGCACATCGTTCTCCGCAAAAACGTCCGCTACTATTTGCTGGCAAACCACTCCGCACAGAGGCGTTTTCTCTGATGGTTTCCAGATACAAACATCACCACACACCCATGCCAGCATGGCGTTCCAGCTCCAAACGGCCACCGGAAAATTAAAAGCGCTGATTACACCTACTACGCCCAGTGGATGCCACTGCTCCAGCATACGGTGCCCCGGCCGCTCAGAATGCATTTGCAAACCATAGAGTTGACGGCTCAGTCCCACGGCAAAGTCGCATATATCAATCATTTCCTGCACCTCACCAAGGCCTTCCTGCAAGCTCTTGCCCATCTCCCATGACACAAGCTTACCCAATGCGTCCTTTTTGTGGCGTAAAGCCTCTCCTATCTGACGGACCACTTCGCCCCGGCGTGGCGCCGGCCATAAGCGCCACTCGGCAAAGGCCTGTTCTGCGGTTTGTATCACCTGCTCAAAAGCTTCATGGTTAGCAACGCTAACGCTACCGATTTTTTCACCCGTTACGGGCGAATACGAATCAATATAAGAAGCGGCATTAAGCCACTTGCTTCCTGTAGATACGCCAGGGTTATTATTTTTCAGGCCGAGGCCTTCCAGTATTTCTGCATTTCTGCTCATTGCGCTTGTTTAAGATAAGTACTTTCAAATATTTTATCAGCGTTAGAGGTTTCAAAACCTTCCCTTCGGTGTTGGCGGGTTATTTGCTCCGCCGGCAAATCACGAAACTGGGGTAAGACACTGCGCTCGGCAAACTCCACATAACTACCCGCAATACTTCGGCTTTCGCCACCGGCAAACACGGCGTCCTGCATATCAGCTACTGTGCTGCTTTGCCGCAGCAGCCCATCGCCGCTGGTTTTTATTTTACCGCCAGAGTCATTCAGACGTATGCCTAAGCTTTCTACAAAGGCATCAAAATCCTCCAGTCGCCCATAACCGCCGGGCAACGCATGTACACTTATGGTATAGTGATTAAGGTAATAACGGTTGTAAATAACCCAGGCAGCGTATTCGCTCTCCGCCAGTAAGGTCTCATAATCTTTAAGCTGCGGCAACTGCCATAGCGGTCGATGTAAAAAGGCGGCTATTTCTTCGCCACTATTCAGGTCCAGTTCATCTACCGGGTCTGCTTTTATATCTTGTACATAATGTTTAATGATGGCCTGTGCCTCCGGCGACAATTCATCCACCAACAGTTCACTCATAAAAACACGAGGATACTGCGGTGCGGGCGGTGCATACCACCATGCATTTAACTTCTTTTCAATAAAATGATACTGCTCCATGCGTTTATACCCGTGATGCAGAAATATCTTTTCAAAAGATTGTATACCTAAGTAAGGGACGCCGAGTGTACGAAAAGCCACATGGTCATTTTCAATATCGGCCTGCGAAGCTATGATACCCTTATCAACCATAGCCGTGGTTATTTTATCAACCGCTGGCACGGCTTTGCGGTAGCGCTCAAATAAATCGGTAAGGAAATAGTCGAGCGGTGTGTTGTTATTTAACTGCATAGTATTAAGCATTTATATGAGGGCGGCTTGCACCCCCTGGAATTCTACTCAAAAAACAACTAAATATGGGTTTGGTCTGTCACGGTTTATAAACAAATATCCTTAATAGTTTGCTCATTTTACAAAGAAACAATGCTTAATTACTTTTAAATCTTTAGCACAAGAGTGCCAAACGTAGCTTAACTTTGGTTGTTATTAACTAAAATTTCATCACTTATGATACAAGCAAAAGGTTACGCTGCACAAACCCCTGAGACTGATCTCGCTCCGTGGGATTTTGAGCGCCGCGAAGTTGGCGCCCATGATGTGCAAATTGAAATATTGTTTTGTGGTGTTTGCCACTCAGACCTGCACCAGATTAAAAACGACTGGTTTCCGGGTGTATTTCCAATGGTGCCAGGTCACGAAATTGTTGGCCGCATAGTTAAGGTTGGCGATCATGTAAAAAACTTTAAAACCGGAGAGCTTGCAGGTGTAGGCTGTATGGTTGATTCATGCCAGGTTTGCGAAAACTGCACAGATGGTTTAGAACAATATTGTGTAGAAGGCAACACGCAAACTTATAACAACCTTGACCGCAGCGGCGTGCCTACTTATGGCGGCTACTCAAACACCATAGTTGTGCGTGAAGAGTTTGTACTGCATATTTCAGAAAAGGTTGACCTCGCCGCTACTGCGCCTTTATTATGTGCAGGCATCACTACCTACTCCCCGTTGCGCCACTGGAAAGTTGGCAAAGGTCATAAACTGGCCGTTTTAGGCTTGGGTGGTCTGGGCCATATGGGCGTAAAATTTGGCGTGGCATTAGGCGCTGAAGTTACAGTGCTGAGCACATCCGCCTCAAAAGAAGCCGCCGCTAAAGAGTTGGGGGCACACCATTTTGTGGTTACTAAGGATGAAGAGCAATTGAAAGCCGTAAAAGGAACTTTTGATTTTATACTGGACACCGTGTCTGCTGAGCATGATATGGACATGTATCTATCCCTGCTCAGGAGAGATGGCACTATTATTTGCGTAGGCGTGCCGTCACAGCCATACGCTATTCAACCTTTTTCTGTAATTGGTGGCCGTAAGAGCCTTGCAGGTTCCAGCATTGGGGGCATAAAAGAAACCCAGGAAATGCTTGATTTCTGCGAAGAACACAATATCGTGTCAGACATTGAACTGATTGATATAAAAGATATCACCCCAGCTTATGAGCGTATGCTGAAGGGCGATGTTCGCTATCGCTTTGTAATTGACATGGCGACACTATAGTAATTAGCAACACAACAACATGAAAAAGCACACTTGCCCATGCAGGTGTGCTTTTTTTTGGATTGTAAGCGCAATATAATTATTTGTTTTAGCGCTACTCCATTTGTGTTTGTAGGTACATTGGTTTTATTACATTTGAGCAGCAAATACAACTTACATATTTACCGTTAAACACGGCCATATTGGCAACCCGCATACTTATGGCCGCCTTTTATGCCATACGGCATTGCTAACGAATGGAAACTACTTTGAACAAGGACCGCCCGGAGGTAAGGCTCAGGGCATTCAGGGCTGTTGATGAGCCTCATACATGCGAACTTTTTATAGAAGGACACACCCATGTGCTTACCGCTATCGGCGTTACTAAAGTAACATCGGCAAAGCACGAGTGGACTAAAAACCCTGATGCCTTTGTTATGGTTGTTGAATCATTGGACGGGAAAAGGGTTTATGGCGGTGCGCGTGTGCATGTGGCCGGCGGTTATGAACCCCTGCCTATTGAGTCGGCAACGGGCGCTATGGACCCCAAAATATTTGAGACCGTTTACCGGTTTGCGCAACAAGGTACAGGCGAGTTATGCGGTTTATGGAATTCTCGCGAGATAGCGGGTTACGGCGTAGGCAGTATCTTCCTGATAAGGGTTGCAGCAGCCATTGCGTACCAGGTGGGCCTGCAGTCATTGTTTGCATTGTGTGCCCCTTATACCGTAAAACCCGTAAAAGGCATAGGCATGGAACTGGTGGATAACATCGGTAACGAAGGTACGTTCTATTACCCAAAACTGGACCTTATTGCCACTGCAATGGTGTTAAAAGACGTACCTGAGCTAAGCAGAGCCGAAGAGGAAGACAAAAAAGCCGTTTTCCAGATACGCGGCGACTTTAATGCCATACGTGAGGAAGTACTTCGCGGTAAAAACATCATTATACATTACGAAACACAGATACCTAAACTTGACGACTGGAGCTTAGAGCAGGCAATTGCCAATACACGGAAGAATTTTTCTGACAAGGATATCGATATAAAGGACCTGAACTTCCTTTAATAATACCTGGCATTAACCTTTACGGCCAAAACCCGTATAAAACCACCATTTACCGCTATGCAACAATTATCGGATTTATTACAAGCAACAGAAGGCTTAAAACCTATTTATAAACCACAGTTTTTCAGGCTAAATAACGAGCAGGATAGTGAGGCCTTAAAGCAGCTATTGCAAAGCGGCGCTGTACAGATAGTACACGATAATTACGAGGAGCAACTTAAAGAGCTGCTAAAAATGCAGCACCCTACCATAAAATTAAAGCCTGAAGATTATGAGCAACTTATCGCCGAAAGGCTTGCAGGCCGAAACCCCGACCATGAGGGTGTGTGGGTGTATTTTCCGTGGAATAAAAAGCTGATACATCTGCTTGACCGCGAAGAATTTATTGAGGTACGCACCAACCGTAACCGTTATAAGATAACGCTAAGCGAGCAGCACAGTCTCGAACAAAAAACCATTGGTATAGTGGGTTTATCTGTAGGCCACTCTATAGCGCTTACTATTGCCATGGAACGTATATGTGGCGAGTTGCGCCTTGCCGATTTTGACACCGCAGAGCTGAGCAATCTTAACCGCCTGCGCACACCACTATTCAACCTTGGTATTAATAAAACAGTAATCGCAGCGCGTGAGATAGCTGAAATAGACCCTTTCCTCGACGTAAAAATATTTAACGATGGCCTTAACGCCGCCAATATGGACGAGTTTTTCATTGGAGATAAAAAGCTCGACCTTTTCATAGAGGTGTGCGATGGTCTCGATATTAAGATACAAAGCCGTTATAAAGCACGGGAATTACAGATTCCAGTGGTGATGGACACCAATGACCGCGGTATGCTTGATGTGGAACGATTTGACCTTGATCCGCAAAGACCGGTATTACATGGGCTGGCAGATGGTCTGGACCCGGATAATATTAAGGATCTCACCAACGAGCAAAAAGTGCCTTATATACTCCGGATGATCGGTGCTGATACTATCTCTACCCGCCTTAAAGCCTCTATGCTTGAGGTTGAACAGTCTATCAATACATGGCCGCAGTTGGCATCATCCGTAACTTTGGGCGGCGCCCTAACTACCGACGTTTGCCGCCGCATTCTGTTAGATCAGTACCATTCATCGGGCCGTTATTATATCGATTTGGAAGAACTGGTAAAAGATGAGGATGCAGACAAGGGCAAAAGTCCTTCAGCAAACCCCTATACCCCACTTAGCGAAAAGGTTCGCCGTGCCAGCATAGATCGATACTTTCAAAGTAACAGCCAAGCTCCTGCTATTGCTGATGAACTGTTAGACAAAATTATTGATGCGGCCGTTGCCGCCCCGTCTGCCGGCAATAATCAACCATGGCAATGGGTGTATCATGGTGGTGTGCTCTTCCTTTTTCATGATAAATACAAATCATGGTCGTGGGGCGACTATTACGAAATGGGCTCGCACATGTCAATTGGCACTGCGCTGGAAAATGTGCATTTGCAAGCCGAGGCTCTTGGTCTTAACGATACAACAGAACTATTCCCGCTAAATGAGGAAAGTCAGATTGCTGCGGCGATACGCTTTACACAAAACACAGCAACTGCCGATGATACTACACTAAAACTCGCTTCGGCGATACATCAGCGACGCACCAACAGGCGTATAAGTGATCGCCAGCCTATAAGCGGCGACTTTTATGTAAAAGCCGGGAAAACCATAACGGAGTTTCCGGAAGTAAAGCTTTACCATACTGAAGATGAACAAGCCTTAACCGAGCTTGCTGACATTATTGCCGAGTGCGACAAGGTGCGCCTGCTGAATGAGTTAGGCCACGAAGAGTTTTATCATGAAATACGGTGGAACCGCCAGGAGGCTGATGAGAAGCGTGACGGTGTAGAAATAGAGGCAGTTGACATCAGCCAAAGCGATATAGCAGGCTTTAAAGTGGCCGGCGACTGGCGCGCCGTAAAGCTCATATCGGAGTGGAAAAAAGGCTCGGCATTCAAAAAGTTATCTACTAAAGCCGTTAAATCAGCCGGAAGCATGGCGCTGATCACCATACCCGAGCTTACTCATCCCGGCCTGATTGAAGCGGGTAAAGCTGTAGAGAAAATATGGCTGCTGAGCAATGCTGAGGGCGTATCTATTCACCCAATGCTCTCGCCGGCTTTCTTCTTTAACCGCCTGCTGCATGGCAAAGGCGATCAGCTGCCACCGGATGTTGCCGATAATTTATATGCCTTACGCGAACGCTTTTTAAAAATATTCCCGTTGGGCGCAAATGAGGCGGAAGTATTTTTAATGAAACTGGCCATTGCCGATGATTACGGGCCAAAATCATTGCGCAAACATAAAAGCGATATTTTCCTGCCATATTAATATATTTAACCTGACAGTAAGTTTGCTATAATGCGACCTGAGAAAATAACCAATTATTTAAGACATACTTTCATATTAAGCCTGTTATTAACCGTAGCGGGCCTAATAGTTCCGCACTGGGCTGCGGCCCAATCGGCCATTCAATTTACCGGTAATGTTTCGGTTATTGGCAACGAGGTTCAGATTTTAGCCGATACCAGCTCAAAACTCAGTTTGCAACAAGTTGAGCAATCAAAGCTGTTTGAAAAAACGGATAACGAATTCCCTAATCTGGCAACTACGCCTTACGCACACTGGATACGGCTCAGCATAAAAAATAATTCGCCCGATACCTCACTTGCTATACAGTTTACGCAATCAATGGTAGACTATATTGATTTTTATGAGCTCAAAAAGGGTAAGGTAGTTTCAAAGAATATGAGCGGGCACCGCCGCGTATTTGCATCGCGCATGCTTAGTCACCAAAGTTTTATTTACCCCATCGCATTAAAAAAGGGTGATACAAGTACTATATACTTGCGCGTTCAAAGCGGCAAACAGCTTATTGTGCCACTATATCTGGGCACGCTGCCACAAATTATAGAGAATGCGCTTTTCAAGGACATTACCTTCGGCATTTACGTGGGCATTATGCTGGTGATGATATTGTATAACTTCTTTATTTACACTACCGTACGAGACAAAAACTACCTTTACTACATCCTTTACCTTACCATGGTGCTGCTCACCCAGGCATCAATGGAAGGTTATTTGTTGCGGTTTGTATTGCCCAATCACCCGCTGGTTGCCGATAAGCTGATTTATATAACCAGCGCGCTCATCGGCCTGTCGGCTATAGAGTTTGCCAAAAACTTTCTGGTTTCTAAAGATTATGCGCCAAAGCTGCATAAGTTTTCGTATGTGTTTTGGTTACTGTATTCGGGCCAGATATTGCTGGCATTTTTAGAGCAGTACAACCTGAGCTATACCATTATGCTGTCTACGGCCATGGCCAGCGCCTTGTATGTATTGTTCATGGCAGTGCGCATAAGATTGAAAGGCTCACGTTCGGCTAAATATTTCTTGATTGCATGGTCTATATTTATCTTTTGCGTAGTGATATATGTGCTAAAGGATTTTAACGTAATTATTCCTTACAACACACTTACCAACTCTACCTTGCTGATAGGCTCTGCATTTGAAGCCCTGTTACTATCCTTTGCCCTGGCCGACAGGATAAACGTATTCAAGGAGGAGAAAGAAAAATCGCAGGCAGAAGCGCTCCGGATATCAAAGGAGAACGAGAAGATCATACGTGAACAGAACGAGGTTTTGGAAATTAAGGTAGCCGACCGTACCTATGAGTTGAACGAGACCAACAAGGAGCTTTCGGTTACGCTTGACAACCTTAAACAGGCACAGTCGCAATTGGTGGAGTCTGAAAAAATGGCTTCGCTCGGTCAATTGACTGCCGGCATTGCGCATGAGATAAACAACCCTATCAACTTCGTCACATCAAACATTAACCCGCTGCGGCGCGATATAGAGATGATGATGGATGCCTTGCAAAACATCGAAAAAGTCGGCCTATCAGAATTGCCTGTAGCTGCCAAGCAAAAACAGATTGATGAATTGAAAGAGGAATTGGATCTGGATTATCTCACCTACGAGATAAAACATTTACTCAAAGGCATCAATGAAGGCGCCGTGCGTACTGCTGAAATAGTGAAAGGCCTTAAAATATTTTCACGGCTGGATGAGGACGATCTGAAATATGCAGATGTAGAAGAAGGCATAGAATCAACGCTGATTATATGCAACAACTTGTTCAATAACCGCGTCCAAATTGAAAGAAATTACGCACAACTCCCTCAAATTGAATGTTATCCTGGTAAGTTAAATCAAGTATTTTTAAATATTGTATCCAACGCGGTTTACGCCATTAACAAAAAATTTGGCGATAATAACGGCGGCATTATACGTATAACCACCCTGCTCGAAAATGAGCACGTGGTAGTATGTTTTGAAGATAACGGCACAGGCATGAGTGAGGAAACACAACATAGAATGTTTGAGCCTTTTTACACTACAAAAGATGTGGGCGAAGGTACAGGCTTAGGCATGTCTATTGCTTACAATACCATTAAGAAACACAACGGACAAATTACCGTTAAAAGTGAAGTTGGCGTTGGAACCGAGTTTAAAATAGAATTGCCCCTTACGCTGCAAAACGCAAACGGCGGCGCAGTCATTTAACCAATTAAATTTATAAGCAACTATTATTTATTTATAAAAATAGTTGCGATATTGATAGCAACATAACAAGCCTTAACGCAATGGCTGAGAAGATAAAAATTTTATACATAGACGATGAACCTGATAACCTTGTCGGGTTTAAAGCTACCCTGAGGCTTACTTACCAGGTATTTGTTACTGATAAGGTAAAAGAAGCCTTTACCATTTTGGATAATCATCCGGATATTCGGGTGATATTTTGCGATCAGCGCATGCCTGGTAAAACGGGGGTTGAATTTTTTGAAGAGACCCGCGTAAAACATCCCTTACCTGTGCGTATTCTGCTTACGGGATATAGCGATATTGAGTCAACCATTGCGGCAGTAAATAAAGGTCATATATTCCGTTATGTGCGCAAACCGTGGACCGAGCCTGATATCCTCTCCGCCATTGACGAGGCCAACAAATTTTATATGGCCAATTCCATGCTGGCCATTAAAAACAAAGAGCTGCAAACCGCTTATGAGGAACTTAATAAGTTTGCGTACAGCGTAAGCCATGATATACGTGGGCCGCTGACCGGCCTTATCGGTGCCATAAACGTAGCTCATGATATTGATGACATAAATGAGCTGAAAGACATGCTCAACATGATGAAGAAATCCATCAACAAACTGGATAACTACATCATGAGTATGCACGATTATTACAGCCTTCAACGCGGCGAACTTAAAATAAGTGATATAGATTTTAAGGAGCTGATTGATGAGCTTAAGCCGCTGTATGTAGTTAATTCTACCGTAAACGAAGTCAACTTTAAAGTGAGCGTTTCACAGACCGAGGTGTACCGGGGTGATAAAGGTTTGTTGAAGCTGATATTGAACAACCTGCTGTCAAACGCCTTTAAATACCAGGACCGCAGCAGGAACGATAAGCAGGTAGAAATAAGTGTGGAGGTACATCATAATGTAGCTAACATTTTGGTAAAGGATACCGGCGTAGGTATTTTAGGTACACACATTGGCGAGATATTTAACCTGTTTTACCGGGCAAACTCGCAGGACGTAGGCTCGGGTTTTGGCCTTTACAATGTTAAGGGCGCCTTGCTTAAACTAAACGGACAGATAGAAGTAAATTCAGTAATGCACCAGGGCACTACCTTTAAAGTAAGCATTCCATCATTATAGGCAACAAATGAATCTTTCTGTAATTGTAATAGATGAGAATGAGCTGGACTGCTTTATTGCCCAAAAGGTAATTCAATTCACTTATAAAGATAGTACGCTAAAAACTTATCAAAGCGCCCTTTCAGCGTTGGAAGATATTTCTAAACGGGAAAATAACGTGCGCATACCAACGGTAATCTTACTCGATTTACTGATGCCTGTGATGGACGGCTTCCAATTTGTTGAGGCCTATGAAAAACTATCTCCAGAACTTATTGAAAAATACAGGGTGTACATACTTTCATCGACAAAAAACAAAAGCGATATAACCCGTATACTCGCCTTTAAAACCGTTAAAGGCATCATTGAAAAACCGCTTACAAAAGAGAAGATGATTGAACTGGCAGGGCAACTGTAGTTCTCAAAAGTAAGTTAGATCATATCGCTTTATGACAATAGCTTTTGCCTTAATAAAAACTCCAACTGATCGTTAGAAACGGCAAGCTTTTCATTCATATCCTGCATTTCTGTTTTTTCAAGATACTTCTGGTAAGCATCCTGTATAGCCTGGTCAAGTTCGGCCTCATTCCATGGTTTAGCCAGGTAATGATAAATTTTACCTTTGTTCACAGCGTCAATAACAGCATTCATGTCGGCATAGCCGGTGAGCAAAATACGCATCGGATCGGGGTATTTTTCCAACACCTTCTCTAAAAATTCCACACCTGTCATCTCCGGCATACGCTGATCCGTAATGATGATCTGTACGTCTTTTTTCTCCAGGATTTTAATCGCCTCATCGCCACTTATAGCGGTGAGTACATTGTATTTCATACGAAACACTGCTTTGAAAGAAAACAGGTTGTTTTCCTCATCATCAACATAAAGAATAGTGATTTTATCCGCTGCCATTTCAATAGTTTTATTTAACCCTTGCCATCTATTCCGCCATGAGTTAGGAGTCTCAGGCCGCAAATACATTACAAAAATAATACTTTTAATGCATTCACAGCTTCATGCATTTGTCTGTTTACGAGTGGCCCGTGAAAATAAGTGTGCATTTGATCTGTAAATATTATCATATAAAGCAAATGTTGTACCGCAACTTGTCTAATCACGCTCACAACCTGAGGTGGTAATCAAAATTACTTCATCATGAACATTCTCGTTAACTAAAAGAAATATTGCAGTTGGGGTTTAGAATAATAGTTGAAGTTATTGAAGGGTTAGCCTAATGCTCATTAAGCTTACGCTCAATATTTTTGATGGATTCATCAAGGCTTTTTGCGGAGCTGTGCAGGTAATCCTTAAACCGGTCAATTTCTTCCGGCTTTAAATGCTCTGCTTTAAGCATATCGCACAAGCCTAAAATGTTGGAGAGATGACGGCGCACCTCGTGGGAGTTTATAAAAGCCAGTTCCTGGCGCTTATCGGCATATAGCAATTTCTCATACCGGCTCTGCTGACGCATGTTGCGGTAAAGCATTACACTTACCATAATTACCAATACCGCCAGTAAAATAGCGAATATGAGTATAACACGTTCGCGCTTATAGCGCATTGCCTCTGATTGGTAAGCTATTTCTACCTGCTCTGTACGTATTTTCGAAGACACATCTCCTACCCGCGCTACTTTTTTTAGTCGTTTGTCTAATATATCAAGCCCTATCTGCGCATTTTGATAGGCGGAATTATAATCGCCTTCAGCGGCGTCTATCCTGCTCAATGTTTCGTAAGATGATGACATCATCAACGACTGCTGCTGCGTTTCGGGCCTGGCAATCTGATTTTTTAGCAACAGCCGCGCCGAGTCTGAACGGCCGGTTTTAAAGTAAGCTTGTGTAAGTGCCCACTGATCGGTAAAAGCATCATCGCGCTGCTCGCTCCTGATAAGTTGTTTAATTATAGGTAGTGCCTCTGCATACCGGCCTTTTATAAACAATTGGTAATAGCGCAAGCGCAGGCTTAGCCAATGATGATTGTATATGCTGTCATCCTTGTTTAAAAACAAATGACTATAATAGGCAAGGGAATCGGCATTATTAAGTCTGAAAAAATTTTCGGCCTTGTTATAGTGAATGAAAGCAGTGAGTCCTTCAAACTTTTTTGGTTGTTGATTTACCTGCAGCTGTAACTGGTCCAGGTAGGCTAACGACTGTTCAAAGAGACCCGTCTTGTAATATAAATCGGACAAACCGAGGTTTACTTTTGACAAAAAAACATCATTATTAAGCTGTAAGGCCTGTACCCTTGCAAGCCCGTAATTGTATATTGCGCTGACCTGATCGCCCAAATCGGTTTGCACGAAAGCAAGGTTCAGATGAAACAGGTATTGAAAATATGCATCTTTAGTGCGTTTCGCTAAGGCAATGCCATCAAACAATCGTTGTTCGGCTCTCTTCAATGCCAACTGCCGCCTGGCTATTTGCACATCAATCAAAACTTCAAAGGGCTTTGTAAGATCAGGCGAGTATCTGGAAATTTGCTTGAGGGTTGCCTGTTTCTCCTCCTTGCCACCATTTGCAAGCAAAAATCGGTTGGCAATAAGACCCGCCAGCTGAGATGCTTTGTCCTGTTTATTCTCAAGTTCGGATATTATTTTGATACTGTCCGGCCGGGTTTGGGCAACAGCAGTTTTACCAATAATGATAGTAGCGGCAATTAAGATGCAGGTGAGTAGCTTATACATATTATCCCGGTATGGGGAGCTTGTTCTTCTTAGTATGAGGCAGACAATATATCATATAATCAGACCTGCCCACTTGCAAAATGCAAAAAATTAAGCAATAGCGTTTACCTGTAACGACTTTTTTTTGAGGTTTACAACAATATTACAGGGAATATAGCGCAACAGCCTTCCGTTATCCGTCAACAAAAAATTACGCGGGCTCATTTAGCGGTCGCCATGAAATTGCTACCTTTGCGGATGCCAAAAATATCTGCAAAAGGGCAGCGTATGCCTGCCTCTCCAATACGCAAACTCACACCATTTGCCGACAAAGCAAAACAAGCCGGTAAAAAAGTTTACCATCTCAATATCGGTCAGCCAGACATTGCCACGCCAGCAGGTATGCTTGATGCCGTAAAAAATATAGATTTTAATATCTGGGCATACACCGCCTCAGAAGGTACGCTAAGCTATCGCCAAAAGCTAACTCAGTACTATAATAAATTAGGTTATAATATAGCGCCTGAGCATATCATTGTAACAACAGGTGGTTCTGAGGCAATTACTATTGCTATGATGACCTGCCTTAACTCCGGCGATGAAGTAATTATACCGGAGCCGTTTTATGCTAACTACAATGGCTTTGCCAGCCAAGGCGATGTAGTGGTAAAGCCGATACTCTCTTATATAGAAAATAACTTTGCCCTGCCCCGTATCAGTGAATTTGAGAAGCTGATAACTGAAAAAACCAAGGCTATCATTATTTGCAACCCTAACAACCCTACCGGGTACCTTTATACGCGCGAAGAATTGGAAGCGCTTAAAGCGCTTTGCCTTAAATATGACTTGTACCTGTTGTGCGATGAGGCCTATCGTGAGTTTTGCTATGACGGTCGCGAATTTATTTCGCCCATGCACCTTCAAGGTTTAGAAGATAACGTAATTGTGCTGGACACAGTAAGCAAACGGTACAGCGCCTGCGGAGCAAGACTGGGCTGCCTGATCACCAAAAATAAGGAAGTGTGGACTGCAGCATTAAAATTTGCACAGGCGCGCCTGAGCCCAGGCATGGTTGAACAGATTGCCGGAGAGGCTGCTGTGGATACACCTGATGAGTACTTTGAAGAAGTGAACGCAGAGTACACCTCGCGACGCGACACGCTTGTAAACGCATTAAGTGCAATGCCTGGCGTGTACTGTCCTAACCCGGGTGGTGCATTTTACATTGTTGCCCGCTTACCTATAGACAATGCAGATAAATTTTGCCAATGGCTACTGGAAAGCTTTGAGTATAACAACCAAACGGTAATGCTGGCACCTGCCACAGGATTTTACAGCACACCAAACACTGGTTTGAACGAAGTACGCCTGGCATATGTACTAAACAACGATGATTTGAAAGCTGCCATGGTTTGCCTGGCAGAGGCCTTGAAGATTTATCCGGGAAGGACGAATTAGTATTATGGTATCGGAGGCAGTGATGAAAACCAAAACTGGACGGCCACTGCTACTGATACTTATAAAACTTTTAAGACCGGCACATAAATTGTGTATATTTGCAAACTGCTAATGCATACTGCAAGGCAACTTCGATAAAATGGGGTCGACCGGAATTGACAGGATGGAGATAAGTAGGTAAGCATGCAGCGCGTTGGGTGAATTAGCGCTTTAATCTGAACGCTCAAACTTACAAATGGCGAAAATAACTACGCCTTAGCTGCCTAATTTAGAATTAGCATAGCTTTTGTCCCGCCGGTTTTCCGTTCTGTTGAATCGGCAAACGGGGCATCGAAAAACGGAACTGGCCTGCTTAGGGTGTGATAAGCGGGTAAGATAAAGCACCTACGGAAGACGGTACAGGTAAGCAACTGACCTTCCCCTTCCCGACAACTTAACAGAAGCTAAGCATGTAGAAAGCTTACCTTATACCATGTTTGGACGAGGGTTCGAATCCCTCCGGCTCCACGGATACAAAGCCTAATTAGCTATAACATAGCAAGTTAGGCTTTGTCATTTTATTTATGGGGCTATTAGTGGGGCTATTCTTTCTTTTACCCTATTTTCTTTAGTAACGTTTCTAGTGATGCCTTCATCGTGTTAGTGATACTTGAAAAGTTATCTTTAGACCAAAAAGGTATTTCGGCTGCGGTGACCTTTATTTTACCAGAATTGTTAAAGCCCGATGTAATGGCAAAAATATCCGGCTCGAGACATTTCTCATCTATATTTGGATATAGTAGTAATACGTTATTACATCCCCTTTTTAGTGCATAAGATGTAATTTGATACATATCACTTTGTGCTATTCCTCTCTTCTTATCTGCTTTAAAATTTCCGCGTAATTTATATTTTGTGTCTACAATGATCTTTGTGTTCGGCGATTCTTTATGTGTTAACAAAACATCATGTTGCATATTAAAAACACGTTCATCGGTTAGATATAGCTCTGATTTTTGGTATTCTACTTTCCATTCAGACGAAAAGTGCTTTTCAAGGAACCCAGCTACAAAATCCTCAAAGATGTATTCCATTGGCAAAAGTAAGCTCCAATGACTTTGCTCGTCATAATCATTACTGTACACCTGCTGCTCTAAAATCATTTTACAGAGGCCTATAATGGAATGATATTCTGTAAAAAATGGATTTAGTTTAATCTCATTCAAGGACTGAGCTGTGCATGGCCTGTCATCAACATCATCTAAAATGAATAATATTTCATTGAGCTTCCTATGAGTTTCTGAAAATTTTGCTCGCTTTGAAAGTAATCTAGCTACATACTTAATTGCTCTGTTAAGCTTATTATCAAATAACAGCGGTTCATAATCACATTCTAGTACATGAAAGTTCCCTTTAGATAGGCTATTGTTTAAATAGCGGCTAAAATTAATCCGGCCCTTCGGAACTTCCATGGCCTCTTCAATCTCCTCATATAACGAAATAGGTGAAGAGGAGATAACTTCAAGAATTTGATTTGATATTAAGTTGATGATCAATTCAGGTAAGTCAATATAATCTAATGTCTCCAGTTGAATATCAGTTGTAGGAAACTTCCATTTACGGCAGTAATCAAACCAGTAAAACATGTGCTTAAGCATTCCTTTGGTATCAATTTGTTTTCCATTGAATACTTTGGGATATATTTCGATATGCAATTCCGAACCTTGGATAAAGCCAACAAAATTTTTTGCTCTTGCCTGATTTCCATCGAATGACAAAAATCCTTGGTATTTATTGCTTTCGTCTACCGGATCATCAATATCATGTTTGCTCTTAAACTGTTCCCAAACAGCCTTAAGGTAAGCCTCGAGTTCAGTTCGATTACTGACTGGAAAAGCCTTCCCGAATTCAAAAGCATGCTCTTGGTTCAAGTTCATTACTTGCTGGTTACAGTCCAACTAAATTTCATCGGATCATATTTGATAAGGTAGCTAGTTTTCTCAAAAACTTCTTCAACTTCTTTAACTCTTCCTGAAAAATATTCCATTAGTAGTGGAACAATTTTTTTACGAAGAATGTCTTCGGTACTTTCCTGCTTCATGAAGTAGCCGTGCCCAATTAAGTAATCTGCGGTTTTCTTCTTTTCAAAAATTGCCTGATTGAGCTGTTCCAATAAACGTATTCTATCGTCATACTTACCCTTTAAAGCTTCAGCGCTCGGGTAAAATCCTTCAAACTCAAACCGCCTTCTAAGCGCAATATCCACCAGGGCGATTGACTTATCAGCCGTGTTCATCGTACCGATCACATATAGATTTGGCGGAATCCCAAAGTCCTTTTCTCCATTGGGCAGGGTTATTGTTAATGCATTTTCAGCATCCAGTCTTTTATCGTCTTCCAGTAAGGTTATCAATTCACCAAATACGCGTGAAATATTGGCGCGGTTTATTTCGTCAATAATCAACACAAAGCGTTTTAAGGTTTCTTTCGGTCCGGTGGCTACTTGCTGTTTCTCTTTTATCAAAGCTACCAGTGGTTTATAATAGGATCCCAATCCCGAATGAAAATCTCGCTTACCTTCCACAATGCCTTTTAAGGTCTCAACGCTGAGGGTATGAGCATTGGAGCCATTGGGCTTAATAAAGCGAATGGTGCCATTCTCCACATCAGTAACCTTGAAACTATTACCAGACGCCATCCTCACAGGAACTTCTTCTTCCCTTTCTAACGGACTTATAAGCTCTTCAAAAACTTCATCAAAACTTCTGGCAACATTACTTTCTTCCTTCGAGGCTATATAATTCTGTTTAGCTCGATCCACTAACTGATAAAAAATCCCTTTGTAGGGCCTAAACCGAAGCTCATCTGTTTCTGCATCAGGCCTAATGCCAACCATGAAGTCCTCATAGGAGTAGTTTTGATGGAAAGTTACAAACTCAATTTGGCCCTCATTTCTAAGGCTATCAAATGCTTGCTTACTTTCTGCATGGCTAGCAGATGATCCATTAATAATCCGCACGGCTTTGTCTATACTATTGTAGGTTTTACCGGTACCGGGTGGGCCAAAAAGAATAGTGTTAAGAGGTGCAGGTGGCAATGGTACTGTCGTCATGTTTAATAGCGTAGGATTGGGAGTATTTGAGTTGTTACCAATAAAGTCAATATACCGGTCGAAAGCGCTGCTATACATATTGTTTCCGCGAGCATTAGCATCTTTATAAACCTGTATAGTAAAGTAATTACTTTTAATCTCCTTTAGCGCTTCAAGGTCATTAATAGTAAAAATTGAGTACTTCCCAGTCAACTTTGCCTCTTTGCAATTTTGATGAATTTGCTTAATAGCTGAAACGTATTTAGAAACGGTATTCTCTTGCAGCTTTGGCCCATGACTTTGCACATAAACATCGGTTAACCATTTTTTAAAATTTTCAACCCGTTCATTATCCCAATAATCGAAATCAAAAATCTTGTTTATTATCTCTTGCTTATTAACATGACTAATTGTGCTACCAAACCCTCCAATATTATAAACCTTGTAAATAGGAGCATATAGATAACGAACATTAATAGTTTGTTTAAGTTCTTTAGGATCATGTTCATATGCCTTCCCATTTACTGCTACAACTTCTGCTAACCCGATTATTGATAAAAATGGGACCCTTCCTTTTGGCGACCCATCCGCTTTAACCGCAATTAAGTCACCCTCCTTAATATTTAAAAAGGTTTTTAACCCGTTTATTGACTTGCTTTCTTCTTTTAATAGCGACAACTCGTGCTTAACAATAGCCCCACTTTTTCCGAATAGGCGATTCAGGTCATGGCCGCCAGCAAAGCCAGTTGCAATGACTGATTTCTCCAAAAACTTAGGAAACATGTCAATGTTTGCTTTCTCCCCGTATTTAGAACCTATTATATAATAATTCATTAATCCACATTTTTGAAAGTCGTTAAAAGAGGCTTTAGAAGAACTTGCTTAAATGTTTTGCTAAAATAGAAGTTACATTGCGGTTTAAATATTTAACTATTGTGGATCAACGGTATACAAAACTCAAGACGCTCTAAAAGTCCAGATCCCACCTCTTTTCTTTTTCGACGCTACGTATAAGTCATAAATATCGAACGTTTTGCTACCGGCATCTTTAGGGCCAGGATCGAAAGCTACTAATTTACCATTCCGTATAGAATCACAAACTATAACATGTCCAGCGTTTTGAACTTCACCAATACCATAATAAGCATTATAATCGAATCCAACAATTGGACAGACACCTTTAGACGTTTCTTCTATTAGAAAGTCCTCAAATGACCAATCCTCAAATACTAAACTACTATGATATTGGCAGGTGAGTGAAATATTGTTATCATCAAAAAGTTGGTTTATTTGTTTTGTTTCAACATTTATTCCCCAATCATCAATATTTTCACTGACGTTTACATTTTTGAGATTAAAGTTGGTCATGTTTTCAAGGCTTGTTGAAGGAATGCATAAGCCCAAATAATCATTGATATTCGCCTGGCTTATAACTTTTTCGGTTAAATTATTAACAACACTAGCTAAGCAAGCTGCAAAACAACTAAATGGATGTTCTGAAATTTGATATTCCATTACTTATTTATATAATGGTCTAATGCTATCTGTGACCAGGTCTCCATTTGTTCGAAACAGTGACTAATCTCATCTAGTTTAATCCATTTGCCAGACATTTTATCAACTTCACGAATCTCAACAGATGGATTATCTAGGCGTATTTCAAATGCTATACCTAGGTGCACTTTACTTACTTCTGTAGAATTATCAATTATAATTCCAATGAAATCAGCTGTATAAGAACCTTCAATTTTGACCTCCTCGTTTACTTCTCGATTTAGACAGTTTTGAATTACATCATTGTTCCCTTCTAAGTCAATCGGGTTGATATGGCCACCTATTCCAATTGATAGCTTATTATGCAGCCTTTTCTCTGATTGTTTACTTTTTCGCTCCAGAACATAAATGCTATCTTGATGGCGCAATATGGCGTAGGGTATTAATTGCCTAGATGAAAAATCAGTTTCAGCAAAGTCTCTATCTAAAAAAAAGCTATTAGCTATAGCTAGATTATACAAGCTATCTTTCTCGCTATTGTCAATAAATCTATATAAATCATTACTTGATATGAAGTTGTCCATATCATTAGTCTTAACTACTAGTACTTGCTCCATTATTGTTGTGGTGTTTGAATAGTTGGCCGATCTGCCGAATTGTATCTTCCTTTATATGGTTTAGTATCTCTCGTGGAAGCTTTCATTATAAATAATGAACCTACTTTATCACCTGGTCTTAGACGAACTTTGAAATTCGATAAATTACAAATCTCAAAAGTTATTTTCCCGTTAAAGCCAGCCTCTATTTGCCCATCAGAACAATGTAAACTTACAAAAAGCCTTGCTAAAGAACCTTTTGTTTGTAGCAAGCCAAAATACCCCATTGGTATTGTTATCTTCTCATACGAGCATGCTAGGATACAAGATTTTGGCTCAATTATAATACCATCGTGATTATTAATATCAACTTCCTTTATCCATTTTGTCGGAATTGCAGATCCATAAGTAACTATAGGATTTTCAGTTAAATCTGGGATTATATGAATGATTTTCTTGTCTAGAGATAAGGCAATACTGTTTACATCATATGAGTTGCTATTGGGTTCAACCATTCCATGCTGACCAATAAGCTCTTTTAAATTATCACCTACGATTATCATTTTTTTTCGAAAAGAAACTTTATTAAACTAACCAAGAAGTTCCCAACTGTTCCAATCATCGCAATGATAGAAATTATCAGCGGTAGTAGCCATATATTTCTTCGTACCCAAAGTAAAATTTTTTGCCATCGTGACATTAATTCGACAGATTCATGTTGAAATCTTCCACTTGATTTTGATGGTCTTCCCGTACTTGATTCTGTCTGAATAAATACACAACTACATAATGCGGCGCCCCTCTTTATGATAATTGACTTGTTGCCGCCATTATACAAACCTATACTTAATTTTGCGTTGAAGCCAGGATCTATTTTACCAGCAGAGACAAATGCTCCCTGGAATATCAATTTTCCTTTGCCTGTAACAAATCCAAAGATATTGTAGGGTAAAGCTATGGTTTCAGACGTTTCAACAAGAATTGATTCAGAAGGAGCTAGCCGTATTCCATCTTCAGGGATAGTATAGTATCTACCGTCACGTTGCAAAAAGCACCTTTGGCCGATCGTCAAATCAATAGACGTTGGGCCATCCTCTAATTTAACAATTGTATCAATAAAGATAAGGCTATCGCTTGATTTGGTACAGCTACAAAACTTGTCCCAGTCATTTGTTAATCTGGCATTTAAGTCGACAACTCCCATTTTATCTATTATAAACTTTAATTAGCGTGTACAATATTTCCATCTTCTTTATGTTCGGGCTTGGTATTTTTTTTCAATGTTTTTTAATTTTCTCAACTGTTTTAAGAATATATCAGAATTCTCAATATTTTCTTGTTGTGGTACTAATTCGCCTTTAAATGCCTTTGTTAGTAAGGCTTGTGAAATTCCATCTATTCTCTTTTTTGTTGAATTGTAAATAGCTTCTACAACACCGGTCCTTTCTAATAACTTTGTAAGAGTGGACACAATTTGTAATTGCTCAGAAATTGGTGGAACGGGTAAAAGAAGTCCTTTAATTTCATCTGTGTTGATATTGTTTACGCCTGTGGTTGAACGTGCCATTTGTTCAATTTGTGATCGTAAATAATTACTTTTCAATAGGTAATTAAGATAATCGCTGTTAAGGTTACTTTTTAAACGTAGCCTCACCAAATAGCCAGCGTAAGTATAACCTACATGTTTTCTTCTAGCAACCGCGGACTGACCGACAATTGAAAGACTTCCGTTCGATCGAATTATTAGAATGTCCCCATCCTGTAAAGCTAACTTTTGACGTTCTTTTTCATCTAAGTTCGAGTACTTAAGATCAGACGTGTCAATCTCACCTTCTTTAATGTTAGGAATTCGTAATACGGGTACTCCGTTAACTTTATAATCCGACTTCTGAGATGTACCATATTTTATTTCACTTAAACATTCGGATAGCGGCAACACATTATTATTATCAATACTAACCAACTTCCCCGTAACAGCATGCGTAAGCACCGTTTCACGAAACTTTTTAAGCAGTTCCGGAATACGATCTAATTTAGCTTTTAGGGTTTCCAAGTGTTGAAAAGCTTCATCTAATTTGGCTACAATTCGTTTTTGTTCCGCTAGCGGTGGTAATAAGACAGGTATACGTCTTAAGCTTGCTTGAGTTAATTTTAACCTTGTACTTCCCGCAACATACCCGTTATAGTCAAAAAAATTAAGGTAATGGAGTAAATAGCTATTTATTGTGATACTTTCTTTAGCTTTCAATACATGGGCATGATTATTAACCCAAGCTTTACCCTTAATTAAATAAGCGACGTTCTTCTGTTTATCAAAGAAGGGGGCTGCATCTTCACCTAATAGGACTAATTCTTCATTGAATATATAATCATCAATAGTTCCTACCTGACCAGTAGCGCCATAATACGGGATTTCACCTTTTCTTTTACTCCTTTCATCCGAGTTAACAGGCTTCCTGATATTGTCCAAAATATCAACACAGCTATCCAGAGAAGTAATAATCCAATTTTTATTCATTAAGCGCTTCATTAACTTAGCAAATTAATAAGTGCATTCAATTCAACTTGTATTTGCCTTATTTGCTCTGCAGCATCGACAACAATATCTATGGGATGTTCATGATCATTATTGTCGTGGAGGCTAGTGTCTCGCATCAATCCCAAATCTAAAGAATCATTTTTCTTTTCAATCTCATCGCGAGAGACTGAAGTCCATCGGTCATCTTGTATTAACTCCCTTTTTGCATCATCTATGACACCTGTATATTTATCTTTAATAACGCCTATTTCAGTTCCACCAGTAAATGCTTTTACAAAATCACTAAAGGCTGCCCGCGTAAAAGGGGTTCGCTTGCCGAAGCTAGGTGCATTAGTACGCATGTCATAAAACCAAACTCTTTTAGTATTTCCTATTTCCGTAGTGCCTCTTTCAAAAAACAATACGTTAGTTTTAACACCAGCCGCATAAAAAATTCCTGTAGGCAAACGTAGTATGGTATGCAGGTTACACTTATCCATCAAGTCTTTACGGATTTTACGACCGTCACCATCTTCAAACAACACGTTATCTGGTAAAACTACAGCAGCCCTAGCACCACCTTTCTTATGCAATGAGCGATAAATGTGTTGTAGAAAATTTAGTTGCTTGTTTGCAGATGGATAAGTAAAGTCATCGCGTGTGGGTCTTTCTCCACCTTGCTTAGTACCAAACGGTGGGTTAGCCAGCACACCATCAAAGCCTTTGAATGATTTACCGAGATCTGACAAAGTATCACCCATTTCGATACGGCTTTCTAAGCCATGTAGCTTAGCATTCATAAGTGCCAGTCTATGGGCATCCTGTACCAACTCGCAACCGCTGAAAGCCTCCCTAATTTGAAACTCGCGCTCTTTTGAACCTAAATCGTAATAATGATCATGCTTTTCGCGCAAATAATGATCGGCAGCAATCATAAAGCCAAACGTACCGGCAGCCGGATCATTCCACCGCTCGCCTAATTTGGGTGCAAGCAGGTCAACCATTACGTTAATCAGCGGCCTGGGTGTAAAGTACTGCCCCGCACCGCTTTTCTTTTCGCCGGCGTTTTTTTCCAGTAGTTCTTCGTAAATGGTAGCAATTTTATCTTGCTCATGCTCGTCAAACCAATCAATAGCGTCAATACTGCTAATCAGTGTACGTAAGTTTACAGGTTTCCTTAAGGTAGTTGAAGCATTGGTATAGATTTCCTTGATGGTATCGTTACTTGATTTGGAGCTGATATTAGCCAGCAAGTCACGGTAGCGATCAAAAAGGTCTTTGTTATCCGATATTCCTTTTAAGGTCGACCAACGGTACTCTTCCGGTAAGTCGTTGTCAAACTTCTTTATCTCTGATAATCTTAAAAAAAGAATATAAGTAAGCTCATTCAAATACTGGTGGTAGGTTACTCCATCATCACGCAGTACATTACACAAATTCCAGAGCTTATTTGCTATTTCGTCCGCACCCATTCTCTATGCTGATTGATTATATAAATTATCGTTAATTGTATCTATTACTTCTGTTAGTTGGTTATCAAAAACCTTATTCAGTCTTTGAAAGCCACCTGCATCATCAAAAGGCGATTCATTTAAATCTTGCGGCTGTATCACAGCCTCTTTCATCAGTTGCTTTTCAAAACGGTCAATCCATTTTTTCTGAACCTGGTTCCAGTCCTTCATTTTTCTTACTTTATTAATCGCGTTTTTCACACGATCTTCATGACTTACCAGGGCATTTCCAACTGCAAGAGTACGGATAAAAGAAATGATATCTGCTGCGATTTCCTCGTTTTTAGTAGCCTTCCATGCAGCTTTCAAAGCATTAGTATTAAACCCTTCCTGGTCTAGTGAAATCATCAATCCCTTTAATGATTTCCGGTCTAGTTCTTTAGGCCGCGTGCAAATTATGTTCAGGGCTGCTATCTTATTTTGATTGGTGGTGATAAATTCTGCAAAGCTGTCTAGATAATCTTCGGGCTTTATTCCGTTCCCGTAACCCCGTTCCATGCCTCTGTAAACGTCTTCATGCTCGGCAACCAGCATTGTTTTAGGCGAAGGTTTAAATTCATCCAGAAATCGCCAGAGGCTGTTTAATTCTGATATTTTCTTAATACCTTCTTGGGTTGATGCTGATTTAAAAAAGTTGATTAATTCATCAGGATCATTACCTTTTGCAAAATACTTAAACCGATCCTCCTGATCTTCGTCAATTATTCGCTTTTTGCGCTGTAGTTTGGCAATAATTTGTTCAATTTGTTTATAAGCCCGCTCGTCGTTATCAATGTATGTTAGTTCGCCGACCAACTGCTCAAAAGTTGTTTTGGGATTCACGACGACTGGCTGCATCTGCGTATAGTCTGCCAAGGCTTTATAAATGCCAACGGCATCATAAATCTTGAAAGTCTCTTTTCCAATTTCATCACAACGACGCGTTGCCCGGCCAAGCATTTGTTCATATAGTATCCGCGATTTTACCCGGCGCATAAATACAATATTGCAAATAGAAGGAACATCTACACCAGTGGTAAGCAAATCGACAGTAACCGCTATGGTTGGATACTTTTCGTTTTTAAAGCGTTTTACCAGCTCTTCGGGATCGTACGACTTGCCCGTAATTTTCTGAATAGCATCATCCGATAGATCAATACCTATATTTTGAAACTCTTCTTTCAAATACAGTACGATGTTATCCGCATGCTCATCTGTAGCAGCAAAAATTAAAGCCTTCTCATCACCATCAGGGTCTAGCTCGTTTACCAACTGCTTTACCACTGTGCGGTTGAAATTTTCCGTAATGACTAGTTTGTTGAACCCGGAAACGTCAATGTTAAGTTCGTCCTGCAGCTCTTCAAGCTCAACGATAGAATTCGACTCTTTATCAAAAGCTTTAGGCTTTTCACCCTTTTCCCACCTAACGCCCTCCTCATTAAGCTTTGTTTTGATAATGAATGGCGGCTCATGATCGATTAGAAATCCGTCAATCACCGCTTCCCGGTAAGAATATAAATATACTGGTGATCCAAATATTTCCCTCGTATGCAGGGCTGGTGTTGCAGTTAAACCAATAGCAAAGGCGTCAAAGTAGTCCAGCACCATGCGGTATTTACTCACATAGTCCATTTGATCTTTAAACTCTAAATCCTGCTCATCTAACTCCCGATCTAGCAAATAGCCCCTATGCGCTTCATCAATGATGATACAATCATATTCATCCACTGTCGGCGTTTCTTTCGCCGACTCGTTATAGAATAGCCGTTTTACCATCCCTTGCACTGTTGCAAAATGCAAGCGGGTGTCCGTATCAGGAACTATGTCTTTCAAACCCTTTACATCGTAAACTTCGGCAAATGTATTCAGACCAATTACCTTGTTGTCTTTAAAAGCATTTACAGCCTGAATACCTAAAAGCGTACGATCTACCAAGAATAAGATACGTTTAAAGCGGTTAGACTTAATGAGATGGTAGCACAATCCAATAATGGTACGTGTTTTACCTGTACCTGTTGCCATAGCAATTAAGGCTCTTCGTCTTTCTGGCTCAGCAACTAACACATTTTCTACAGCTTTAATAGCATCAATTTGGTATTGACGCAAACCAAGTCCGTTTTTACTGGCTAAAAAGTCAAGTGGACTTTCAGTAAGCTTCTTGTTGGCGGCTTCAACGTCTTTATCCAGCAACTTCGTTAAACCTTCAGGAGAAGGCCAGCCTTGCAATGGCCGGGATGTATTAAATTCTTTACGAACATCCAGAAACCAGATACCACTTTTTGTTTTGATTTGTTCCAGGTAAGGCCGGCCATTTGTTGAATAAAGAAATGGCACCTTATACCCCCTCCATGATCCTAATAATTTTGCGTCATTCTTCTCCTCAGCATTTTCGGCATACCGTTTAGACTGACCTAAATCTGTTGAAATATCATGTGCATACTTTTTGGCTTCGACGATGCCGTAAAGTTCTGTTCCTACAAATAATGCATAATCAGCTCTCAAGGCACCGACAGGCCACTCAGCAATTGCAATATTCCTATTTTTATGAGGAACAGTTTTCTTCGTTTTGTAGTTCAGCTCTACCGTGTCTGCTTCCCAACCTGCTAATCTTAATTGCGCATCAATTATCTCCCTGGTTTCTGCCTCAGACATTTCAATCTTTTTGGCTGCTTCCTCGGAGCGTTTAAGTATAACTTGTTGCTTTTCTTCAGAAATACCAGTTGTTTGCCTTTGATCCAGTAACTGATTAAACTTCTGCTCTAGGCTTTTATAGTCCTCTTCCAAAACATGCAAAGCGTGTCTTGCATCAAGATGATCGGGCAGATGGTATTTAACCATGCTGATATCCTCATTCACTTGCGAATAGGTTTCATAAAACCATTTGGCAAGTTTGAAAGCAGAAAACATGTTGTATTTAGCTTCATCGAAAGTTCCCTTATTTTGATGAACCGCAATATTTCCCTTGTCTTTAATTGTAAATAGAATATCCCGGATAGTTAAAGGGAGTATATTTTTAAAGCCAAGTTCTTTTATTCTGGTATGGAATGTATTTTCTAATGGGAAACTTAAGCCATGTTCTTCAAATACATACTCTGTAACCTTTTCTCCAAACTGTCTGAGTTTAAACAAACAGACAATAGGATCAGTATGTAAGTTTAATTCTGCAGAATAGCCAATATTAAAAAGAATAGGAAATTCACGTTCAAGGAATCTGAAATTAGATAAAGGCATTGAGGCTAATAATTTTGCTGAAATTATACTATTTCCAAGAATTCAATCAACCTAAATAAAACTAAAATCAAATAAAGGGTGATTAAACTGTCATAGTATGTTTACTGCTATAAAATTATAGCAAAATTATTGTAAAATATAGCAAAGCTATATTTTACAATAATGATTATCTCAAGGAATAACAGCAAAAAGAAAAACAGCTATTAGGCTTTACCAATCCAATTAACTGCAATCCATTGCTCATAATCCCAAGGATAAGCACAGTTATTTGGCTCAGCCTCTTCCTCAATTATAGGCTGCGTTTTACCACTTCGATGCAGCCACTCCTTGAATTCTGTTCTATGATACTCTGGTAGCTCACCAATATTGATATAGGCTATGTATCCGTTATGCTTTATATTGATGCCTTTTAACATCCCTGTAACGTTTTGATATTTAAATGTACCGATTGTTTACTAACGCTTGTTCTTAAACCTTAAAAACTCCTCGTAAAGTTGCTTTTCTTTATTCCTTCGTGCATTGCTAGAACTCAGGGAACGAGCAAATGCCACCCAGCATAGTACTGCCATTAAGATTAATGGAACTGGATGCTTAGCTCCTAAAGCACCAACCATACAAAAGAAACTAATTACTGTTGCCACCAGAAATTTTCCAAAATGTGTCATAGCTATAAATGTTTAATGTAAATATACATTCTTTTACATATACATGTATAGGTGAAAATGGTTTTTTCTTTCCCGTTCTTGGCTGTGCATGAGCAAAGAGCCGTTAAAATCAGAAATTGAATTGTATGTAATTAACAGGGTGCGTGAACTTCGTATCCAAGCCGGAATTTCTCAGGCAGACCTTGCCCTAGCTCTTGAATTGTCGGTTGGTTTTATCGGGCATATTGAAAGCCCTAAACATCGAGCTAAATACAACCTCAATCATTTGAATCAACTTGCTAAGATATTTAACTGTCCATTTCAAGATTTCTTTCCTGAAAAGCCTTTTTAAGTTTACAAGCCGCGCCTGTTTGGCTTTTTCATCACGCGGTACATTTGCCTGAATAATTTATGCAGCTCAGTCTGGTTGTCAAAGTGCTTCCACATTTGTTTATTAAAGGCTTCCAAAATAGATGGTGGGAAATATTGATTCTTCATAGCTAGGTTTGCTTGCTTGGCTAGCTGATTTATATTATTGCCCACCCGACCAACGCTTTGTCCGATTGAAGCTAACTGTTGGATAACATCCCTGGTAACAAAGTAGTCCTGCTCATCGAGAACCCTACCGATGAAGAGAATAGATCGAGTAAGGCCAGTCTCTTTTTCCAGCGCAACAAGGATCGCTAACTCTTCTTCCGTTAGATATACAACTACTCGTCTATCTTTTTTACCAGTTTCTTTGCGTGGCCTTCCGCCTCTGTTCCATCTCATAATTGTAGTGATTAGTGAAAAAATGAGTCGCGAATTTTTCAAACCTGTAAATCGAAATGAACTCGGTTCATTTTGATTTCTGGCAATCATGTTTTTTGTGAGAGTTTTACGGCAACAAAAAACACATCTTGCAGTATCCAACTCAACATTTTTAAATCGGTTAAATTTTCGGCTTTTTTGTACTTTGTATATTTGGATATCTGAATATGCAGCTATCTGTATAGTTGAATATTCAGCTATTCAAATACTCAACTATCTGAATATTCAAATATTCCAATATCTAACTATGTAACTATTTATATATTTAGATAGCTAAATAGGTAGCTATTTGAATAGTTGTCTATACGCCTAATCAACTATTCGTTTATTCAACTATCTAGATAGTCACATATCTTTAATATTTGTTTATTCAAACAATAGTGGTGACATTTATGATCAGCAGGTGTACCTTATCTTTAAGTCATTCAGCAAAAAGAAAAATCACTTTGATTAATTGTAAAATCTCCATTGTACAAAACAACTACATTGCTACATTACTACAGTGTCTTGTAGTAGGTAGTAAGATGTAGAAAGGGCAGATATTTTCTCTTACTACACCAAAAAACATTTTATTTAAAGAATAAAGACTTATTGTAGTAATGTAGTAGTCTTATTATGCTTTATATAGTAAATTTTGACAGGATAGGTATAGTTACCATAACCCCTTATTGAATAAGGATTAAATCCAAGCTTCTTTAGCGCCTTACCTAATGATTGCTTATTAAGCCTGATCCGGCCATTTGTTTTATCTGTTAAGTAATCTAAAAAGTCTGTTGCCGTATATTTTGCGTCATAATCATCAGGTGTTCCTGGAGAGTAGAACTTTTGCAAGAGCTCCATTTCCGGGCTTACTATTCTGAATTGCTCATTCGCTACTTCGTTCTGTTCTATTTCCTCTCTAGTCATATCATATTTAAATCCCGACTTCCATAGATACAAAGCCTGGCTCCATACGATGTCAATATCAATATCTTCTCTGTAAGCAAAATTGATATCTTCTACCTCAAAGCACAGCCAACGTACATTCGTATCATCTGTTAAAAACTCAGTCAAATTAGTAGATCCAAAAAAGGAAATTCGCCTTGGAGTCATTTTAGGCCGACGTTCATAAGGATGGCGCACATTGACCACCAGCTTACTCATGATTGATTTCAATGCATTTATATCAAGCTTAGTCATTTGAGATAGCTCATCGAGAATTCCAATGAAATTAGAGCATAACGCTATCAAACTATCCTTATCAACACTTATATTCTCAACATGGTATCGCCATAGCTTACCAGGTACTAAAAAGCGACTGAGGGTAGTTTTACCATTATTTTGTCCTGTGCAAACTAGAATAAACGCTTGCTTATTAAAATAATCAGGCACAAGTGCACAAATTACTGCTCTGACTAGCCATTTCTTAAATTGATAATTAAAGCGTTGCCGTTCCGGGGCTACGATGTAATTAGCAAACTTTTCAATATAATCACCATGCTTTGATTCATCATAAAGCCCCCTAATCTCTTCGAAATAGTTTTCAAAAGGGTTATACGGCTTGATATACTCAGAACCAAGGAATATCAATACATCAGAAATTGATGCTTTTATGCCAGCATCCTTGCGTAATTCTATGTATAAGGTATTTTCATTCACTTCTTTAAATTCATCTTCTTCAACTCGACAATATTCGATATCGCTGGTAACAATGTTCTTCCTAAAAATGAAGTTATCGGTGAAGTACTTGATAACTTTTACAATTGAAGGAGATGAATCATTTACTTCTTTATCATTTTTCATAAAACAGCATTTTAAATTAATCAAGCATTAGCGTAGTGCTCTGCAGCTAGCAGCTTCATACAAATCCACTTAGCTTATTTTTTCTTTTTGCTGTTTAAATGCATGCCCGAGTTAAGTATATCGGACTTCTTGAAGTATATCCGGGAGTTGATAATTTGGTGCTTTAACAGACCAAGGTCACGCCAACTTTTAATTGTGGTACGAGACCTGCCAAGCAGTTTCATTACTTGTGGTGTTTGGAGCAGTTCATCATCATCATGAACCTTTTCGTTCATGGGTTGGAGTCTGAGCAAAACGGCCTCTGCAATTTCGTTTACCAGCTCAGTTTTTTCAATTGGCGATAGGATAATGTTGTTCATAACTGTACACGTTTCGTTGTTGTTGCACAATTATGAGTAGAAGTGATAAGGGGTAGTTAGCTGGGGTAATACCCCAATTTACAGTTTACATCATAGCTTTACATTATTACCTGCTCTCAGAAGTAAGCTATCAACTTCGTTAGCCAGCAAATTTAAATTGGCTTCAGCAAAGAGGTTACGAACAGCTTGCAACTGCTTAATCCGTTGTTCGGGTAGCTCATCTGTCCGAATAATCACTAGTTCCCTTTCAATAGTTGACTTGATATTATCGGGCGAGGCAGATAGAATTTTACCCAAAACTCTGTATATACCGGTTTTAGTAAGTTTCTTTTCGGATGCATTAATCAATTTGTTAATCATATCATTAAGTGCTCCTGGGGAGCCTAACATGAGATCAATTGCCAGTAGCTTAACTGTTTTATCCAGATAGTTTTTATCCTCTTTGTTAATGTTTTCAGGTTTGATAGCTGGAATAAAGTCTTCCTTTTTTAACAGTGCTAAATAGAATTGCTTAGCTGATTGATCATCGTTAATATCTATACCCTCGAAATAGGTAAAATTAGTTTTCTTCTTCTCTGGGTGAATGAAACTTAAAAACGCTTTAGTCTGAGCCTGATTGTTACTTGCCTTTCTCAGTAAAACCAACCTAATAAATGACAGTATGCCAATAAAAGCAAATGAAATAAGGAAACCCGACCAATTGAGTTGCCGATTATATATGACCAAGAAAATAGCGGTTGCAATAACTGAGTAAATAGGTATCGAAAATAAGTAATTCCAAACTTCAGTTCTACCTATCAGAAAGCTTTCATATTGCTCAAAAGACTTGCTATTATTTAGGAACACATGCCAGCCTAATCGGTAAAACCGTACACGTTCCTCTCCTGAATACTCATCGTAAATAGTGAAATATTCTCTTATTCTATAGTCATTCAGACTCACGTTAAGGTCTAAAGGCTTCATAATGGTCTTCTTTAATGCTCCAAAATTTCCTCTTGTATTAATGGCATGCCCCAGGCCCGATGCATTTCATTACGCTTTCTCTCTTCAGTCACTTTAATATAACGTTGAAAACTCTTATAATCTGTATGCCCTGTAATTCCCATAACGGTTTCTGCAGGAATTCCTTTTTCAAGTGAAAGTGTTGCAAATGTTTTCCGACCAGTATGAGCACTGATCAATTCGTACTTAGGATAAATGTTTGATATTTTAGTTGCCCCTTTGTATCGGATAATCTCTACGGGTTCAATTATATCTGCTGCCTTACAAAGCTCTTTAATGTACTTATTGAAGTTCTGATTTGATATCACCGGCAATGGCCTTAGCCTATCAGCATACTTCTTCAAGATAGTAACTGAATACTCGTTTAATGGAATTATAAGTGGCTCTTTAGTCTTCTTTACAGTTATGCGAATTTCGGAAGAAGTAATATGTTCCCGGCGCAATTGCTCCAAATCTGAATAGCGTAAGCCAGTTGCACAACTAAAACAAAAAACATCTCTAACCTGGGCTAACCGCTTATTATTACTTAAATCTTTGTGATACACTGATAAGAACTCATTATTTGTCAACGCAATCACTTCAAGCTTTTGCCGCTTTATGGTAAAATCTTTGTATCCGTCAGGAACATAAATACCACTTTTTCGGGCATAGCCTAAGAATGTTTTTAATGTGCTTAACTGCTTAGCAATAGTTACATTGTTAATAGCGCGATGCTTTATTAGATAGTTTTGAAAGGTTTGAAAGAAAGCATAATCAATTTCCGAAAACTTAATCTTCCTTTTTGAATGTTTTTGAAATGCCTCTAAATGCCTTTTAAGTGCTTTATAAACGCCCATACTTCCTTTCTCGCGGCTTGGCTCGTTTATACTAATGTAATGGTCTATAAAATCGAATATAAGATTCTTAGGCTCTTCTGTCTTAGTCGTAGGCTGCACTAGTATCTTGTACTGTTCCAATAACATATCAGCGCTATAAGCTATTCCATCCAGTTCATAGCGAGCTGCTATACTTTGTATGGTGTTACCTAAGCTATCCAGGGTAATATTAAACTGCTTAATGTCAAAATTTGTAGGCAAATCATATTCAGGATACTTCTTAGAAAGTTCCTTTTGCAATTTGCTGTTGATCAGTAGAACTCTTTGACCATCGTTATCCCATAAGTCAGGAACCACGGTAATTCCACTGCCTAATTTTCGCCGCTGAGATGCAACTCTTAGGATCAAAGTAACTGGGTGCTCCCCTTTTTTGTTAGATGCGTCTCGCCTTAATTCAAACCTCGATGTTAGCCCCATAATCTTATTGATTTTACAATAAAATAAAGGTAGCGAATTATCTATTTTGTGGGGCCATTTGTGGGGCTATTTTTCTTAACACTGGTGCTCATAACTTTACACCACTGTACAATACTTATATATTAACCATTATAATACAGATACTTATGAACATTTACAAAACCATAAAATCAATAGATGCGAATCCCTCCGGCTCCACTTAAATGAAAAATGCTGCCCTGATAGGGGTGGCATTTTTCGTTTAAATCTGGTTTGGAATTTGAACCCGACAAAGAGGGTTCGAACTACTTCTTGAGCGGGCAGGGTCTAGACAGCGCGAGCGAAAAATCCCCAGGCTTAACAAAATTACTTACCGTAAGTTGAACATATGTTTGACTTACGGTTTTTTATAAAGTGATCAGTCTTTTTTCTTCCACTCCTCAACCTTATACCTTGTTACAACAGAATCCTCATTCAAATATATAACTAATGATTTTGTATTAATAGGGTCAATATCGGAGCCATAATCAGTAATTATAGGATAGTAAGGACTATCTATATTATTTTCCCATCTATTCGGCTCACTAACTAATTTGGTAAGTTCTTTGTAGGTCATGCCTTTTATGGGGTGTTTAAGCAAATCATTCAACATGGCATCTCTATAAGGGTATATTTCCACATCGCCATCCCACCATTTCACTTTATCGAACTTCATTTGTTGTGTAGTCTGTTTACACGACGCAAAAATTATAGTTATCAAGAATGCGATTTTTTTCATTATGCAGTTCTAGTCCTCTCCATCAATGGTGATATTAACTGTTTCGCTTCCGATATTCAGTCCGAGTAGCAATTCTGTGGATTCTGAGTCACTATCAACAATAATTAATTTGTATCGACCTTTCTCTTGTGTGAAATCAACATCTTCGATAGATTTAATTCTGACTGTGACACTTAGAGATTTATTTAGAGGAATGTTAACAAACCACGTTGACGCTATCTTACCTTCAGTCAATTCACCTATTAGATAAAATTCATTTCTGCTTTTTATCGAAAAACTTTCAATTACAGCAAAAACACCTTCAATTGGTTTAGTATTCATAAATATAAAGTTAATGCATTTGTTTTACAAGAATCGTCCCTATTACCGGATCTGTGCATTGCCTTAACAGCATCAAGCAAACCTTTGATTAAAGCAAAAAATCTTCATTCAGGCAACAAACAGTGATTGAGTTTTAACTCCTTCCCTCCGGCTCCACTGAAAAATCGATTTTTAATAAAAATTGCTTTTTTAATCCGTCGCAACAGTTACGTAATGTTTCACAATGCCTTTACAAGAAAAATGTTAAACAGTTGTTAAACATTTCTCTCCTTAATTCTCAAGTACGAATTACATAGTCAATGTCCCTTGTTACAAAAATTGCTAATTGTTCCACGTAACAAAAAAGTGAGCCGTTAATAAAGACAAACATTAGATATCATTCTCTACATGGTCCGTGACAATCCTTGAATTATTAACGTTACCCTTAATATCATCATCATCGCGCATATAGGTTACGACAGTCGCCATCCAGTATGTTCTGCCGGTGCTATTCGTCAATTTAGAGGCATAAGTTTAGACGTTCCATGTAGCTTAATGACCTAAATGCTGGATGACGTTTGTCATCCTGAAAGAGCAAGGGGATCAAGCGTAGGTAAGACCAGGGAACTTTGCCACAATGGATGCGTGCTACAGATAATCGCGCATATAAGGCATCATCGCACCATTATACAACCACCTCTTTCCCCTTTCAGGATGACGTGGTGGGAGCATGTGACTTTTACATCTCCCAAGCCAAATACTTTTCCACTATGGGTTTGTAATCTGACTGGTAAGGGATATTTAAGTAAGTCCCGTTAGGCAACAACAATAATTTTGTAGGATAGCCGCGGATCTGAAAATTCCGCTCTACTTTATTGTCGGACATTAATACCGGATAAGTGAATTTCCGCGCAGCCATAAAATCGTTCACATTCTTTAGCTTATCAAAGCAGGCGATAGTAGTGATCGATAGTTTATCGGGTGATGGATTAGCCTTAAACAGCGCCTCCACCAAATGTATCTCGGCCACGCAAGCCCCACACCAGGTGCCCCAAAAATCAACAAAGGTAAATTTGTCTTTCCGATCTTTTTGAGTTACCGGATTACCTGAACGCTCGTTTAGAGTAAAGTCTGGCGTTACGGGTAATTTCTCTTTTAATGCACTGCTAAAGAAATTTTTAAAGTCGCCGGTCGGGAATGCTTTCGTATACTTCTCTTTAAGCGCAGTGTAGCGTTCAGGCTCAATGATCACCAGGTCCACATACTGTTTAAGCAATTGCTCAGGATTTAGCGCCCCGTTCTCTGCCGCTTTCATGTAAAGCTCCTTGTACGGCTTTGATGGAATAAAGCCATTTTCCCTTTCATACCCATTACGGTTTGTCACCAGATCTTGCTGATCAGGCAAATAGTCGACCGCCATTTGCAGGAAAGTGATCGAGCGGTCTTTTTCTAATAAGCTCTTACGATAGTAAGCATCAGACAGGTACTTTTTATAAAAGATCTTGCGCGGTGCCAATACGGCTTTAAGCGTAAAGTCACTCACTCCGGGTATGGCGCCTGAATTAATGGCCGCGATGTTGCCTTTTACCATCTCAATTGTGTAATCGTTATAAGCGGCCAGAAGAGAATCCGGCACTTGTTTTTTTACCAGTTCATCATAAATAAGCGTACGGTATCGACCGGATTTATCATATAAACTATTGTTCTTTACGGTCATTAATTTGGCTAATTGGTTTTGGTCGGCAGCCAATTTTACCTGGCAATAGGTTTTTAACCCTGCCAGCATTTCGTTAACGGCGTATATCCTCAATTGCTCTGTTTGTTTGATCGCGTCCAGCACTTTCTTAACAGCAGCCGGGTCTTTAGCATCACGTACCTGTTTTGCCAGGTTATCATGAATGTCGTCGCTAAGATTATTGATATTGAGCGGATACTTTTTGCCTGTTAACATTTTGGTAAACAATATCTGTAGCGCAGGTTTTAGATCTTCTGTTTTGCCGCGCTCTAACTCACGGCCAAGTTTCGAGTCGATCAGGTCATCCTTGGTCAGATGTTGGTAAGACACTTTATCCATGATCTGGTAATACTGGTCACCGCCTATATAACATATTACATTCAGCTTAGCACCCAAGTAATCAAGATTGTCTGTTAGCCCATACTGTTTATCCAGCGAGTCGAGTCCGCGCAACGTTTGCTCATCTATCCCTTGCACTCCTTTAGATAGCAGGTGGGTGTCCATCAAGTCGTCTATTTTACGCTTGGCTCTATTGATATTACTGTAATAGTCTGCGTAATTCAGCGTACGAACGGCTTCGGTAAATAAAGGGTGAGAGCCATTCTTTACCATATTGAGCTTTTTAATGTCGCGCGATTCCTCGTACTTGTTTGTATCGGCAAATATCTTTTTGACGGCCGAATCCTTTATCAAGGTCGTCACCAATCCGGTCGAAGGGTCTTGTCTAATAACAACATTCACGCCTGACGATGCTTTCTTTGCGTTGTTATCGGCCTTGGCGCCTGCTCTGAAAACATCGGAACTTGCGTGTATAAATGACTCTATATAATTGGGTCTTTGGCCACTATAAGAGTGATAGACGTTATGGTGTTTTACATTAAGAGTGTTACGCTCTTTAAGTTTATTTAAGATGAGGGTCTGCATACCTCCTGTATCTCTCACGGCTACAAGCTTACCGGCTTTATCTACAACAATAGTATAGCTTAGGTTGCTAACGGCCATGGCCACTATGGCATTTTCCTCATTTTCCTGATCATTAAAAGGAATGGCCGAGTCGTAAACCCTGCCGTTAAAACCATCCTGCAAGAATCGTTGGGGCGATACCCTGATCACATATTTATCGCGTTCAAGACCCACTACCTCGTAACTGAACCGTTGGTAATTGAACGATTTGGATCTCCCGTAATCAGCTTCCCATTTATGGTCGTCCAACACTTCATAGCTAAATTTCTGTTTAGGCTTTAGTTTAAGGTTTTGCGCTCCAGCAGTGGTCACAACGGTGGCTAACAAAAGTGCGCAAAGCATTGCATTTGTTAACAGGCTGGTTTTTGGGGTTACAAGGCGGTTTAATGGTTGTATCATTGGTCAGATCTATTTGTCGACGTTGGTTTTGGTTAGGTTAATTAGACTTTTGGAAAGTTTCGAACGGTAGGAGTTTGCGTGACCGGACGCTACATTACATCAGCTGGCTTAACTGTTATAAAGATCTGTATTTAAAGTTATTAATGCAATGGCGTTAACATACTTTAACATGATCATAGATAGTTTTGCTTGGCTCGAATATTGACGCAAGGTTAGCGAAACATAAAGATCACAGATCTAAGCGGCGTACCCAAATAGAAACCAAAAAATTAGTAGGGTTATTACCCGATTTTGATGAGATGATTGCTTGACAGATAGAAGTTTGAAGTTGAAATTTTTGATTGTAAAATCGATGATCGTCAGTTGTCAGCTTATGTTTTTTTGTAGTATTAAGAACCGACTCTGATTGCATAAACACCTGATACTTTAAATCTTACTTGTGAAGAGAATTCTGCTAAAAGTTAAGCCAAACTTGCTCAACGCAGCAGCCACTTGAGTGGAATCCGATGGCACCGGGGAGAAAGCTATTTATCTTCTGGACTGACCGCGATATATGGCTAAAAGTTTGTTGTAATGGTCAAATAAATTCATAAGCAATCAGTACCTTTAACGTACCTTTAATCATTGGCCGCCAGGTGATCCTTAAACCAGCCGATTTATGGCAGAGGTACTCCTGAGCAACTTGAGTCTTATTTGATGCCTTATACTCCTTACTTAATTATATCGATATTCTTTACAGTTCTATTGCCATAATAATCTTTTTCCGCCGTCAGCCACGCTCCATCACTTGTCATCATTAATTTGTAGGCATCCTTACGCGGAATATTTTCTTCAAATTGTATGATAATACCTGATATAGATTGTTTATCTGTAAGCTTATCTCCAATGGTCTTTCGATCTTCGAAATACAACGTGATAGAATTAACCGGGTCGTTAGGCCCATGTCCGAACATGAATATGTAAGACTTTATATTGTACTTTAAGGCGAGAAGTAAAAAGTTCAATTCCTTGTGCTGAAATTTGGACTTTTGGCTTAGTATGCTATTTTTCAAATAAAGAGTAGTATCCTGTGAAGTGACCGATGATGTGATTTGGTGTCTAAAAAAATTAGGTTTACCGGTTACTGTTTTTGAATTTAAAATCAAGGCATAAAGGGCTATGATCAATATTGATGCTTTTTTCATATTATAATTAATTACAAGGTGCTGCTGTGTAAACTGAAGTTCCGTTTGGCGTAATCTTCCGAACAAAATGCAATGGTTTTTAATTTCCATTATCATAATATTTGAGTAGTGTAGTTCCGGTGTTATAAGACGCTAAAAGGTATATCATACGACGTTGGTTTTTGTTAGGATTAATTAGGCTTTGAAAAGTTTCGAACGGCAAGAGTTTGCGCGACCGGACGCTACATTACATCAGCTGGATTACCTGTTATAAAGGTCTGTATTTTAAGGTTATTAATGCAATAGCGTTAACATACTTTAACATGGTTTAGTAAGTACAAAAGGATTAACAGCCAACGAAGTATTAACGCCAATGTTCAATCAAATTTTGTGGAAGTATTTGAAATTAACAATAGCCAATTGGCTGCATGGTGAACGTAAGCCTGTTGGTTTATACATAATCATCCAAATAAAACAAGCCCGGCTGATCAGCCGGGCTTGTTTTACTATATAGATTTTGTTACGATGTTTAAACGTTACACTATTTAACCGATGTCACCTTGCCGTTTTGTATCGTTAACTGGCCATAAAATATCAATTCCTTATCTAACCGTTTAGCTGCAGTTTGCCTGATAACATCGGTGTTACGGGTCACCTTCTGATTAAATACTTTTTTGCCGTTGATATTTACAGTCACTTTTTTGTCCATGTTCAGCATGGTATCGTTCAAGTAAATGTATAAAACCTCATACTGTTTGTCAATAATGTTGATGGTATTAGCTTTAAGTGTTACCCGAGCTTTTTGCCCTTGCTTAGCTGTCGTGGTATCCGTACCCAACCAATAAAATTGATCACGTAAAATATCATCCTGCACCCAAATCACATCCTGAGGCAAGGCATTACGTTTAAAGCTTCGCAGCCAGTCAATAGCAATGGTATCCTTGCGGTTCATCCAGTGGGGCATATCAGCATAAACATGGGTATCGTGAATATAGCTGCCGGGGTAAACCTTCTGCAAACTATCTAACCTCCCACCCCATTGTGCCACCAGCTCATTACGATGATAGGCCGCATCTTTACCGCCGACAAAGGCAGTAAATGGTAGGTTTTTCAAGTTCAATATCTGCGCGTCGCCCGGGTGACCAGCCATCATGGCCGCAGCGCCCCAATAGTCGGCCAGGCGGGGTGCTAACTGGAAAACGCCATCGCCACCTGCCGAGTAGCCCATAATATAAATCTTGTCGGGGTTTACATCATCCATCACTATCTCGCTTTTTACCACTTCGGCTATTAGTTCGTCCATCGGGTAGTCGTGCCACATATTCCACGCGTCTACAGGCGCCCGCGGCACAAAGTAAACCCCCTCCTTCAGTTTATAAAGCCTCTTTTGGTTTTCCCATTGCTGATCATTTACCGCAGGCGCTGTACCGCCGCCGCCATGTAAAGAGATATACAAGCTTCGCCCATCAGCAGGTTTGTCGCCAAAAATCTGCGTGGTAAACTTCATGGTATAGTTTTTATACTTTATCTCCCTGGCTGCCCACTCTCCCTCTGCCTTCGCTTTTTGCAGGAGTATTTGAGCTTTTAGTTCGCTAGCTGCAAGCGTTGCCGCGGCTTCTTTACTGAGGCCGCTTTGCGCGCGCGATATCAAACTTACAAATGATAGCAGCGCCATAAAGGCCACGCTTTTTGCGAGATGGGAATATTTAAACATCATATGATGGAACCGCAACAATTATATGTTCTTGCTGCTGTAAACCAGGTGCAGTACCGGGTCAGCCGAATAGGCAGCCCAAAGCTCGTCAAGGGTTTTGCCTGTCATATCTTTCCAGATGCTTTCTTTAAAAGTACCGTTTCTAAGTTCCTTATCTATCTGCACTATCATACCAGGTTTAACCTTCTGGTCAATCCATTCAAAAAAGCGGGCAGTTGTGCGATAGCTGTCTTTATACCCTTGCTCCTTAGCTTTAAAGTTAGGCAAAAACCATTTAGAACCCACGTTGTCTACACCGTATTTATAACGTATAAAATCGGCGATACCCTCGGTGAGCCAAACAAGGTCGCGGCCATAGCTGTAGCCATACCCCTGCACAATGTGCATGCCCTCGTGCGTTACCACGTCAACATCAAAAGGCATTTTATTCATGTATTTGGTCGAAAACAAGATACGGTTGCCTGATGCTTCGGCCACGCCATTATAAGCGGTGTCGGTAACAAAAACAACATTGTGCGTTGCCTTGTCATTAAACATGCTTACCAGCTTAGGGTATACCTCAAAATAAGTCTCGATGAGATTTTTCTGTATGGTAGCGTCGAAGTTGGAGTTTTTGTTGATGAACACCAACGAGTAACCGTCCTTTTTTATGGTATCTACAGAAGTCCAGTTTTTATGCAGCGCATCGTTTAACGATTGTTCGAAACCGGCAAGGTTCTTTTTGTTCTTCAACCATTTGCTGTTGGCCACAATTTCGCCCGGGCCGGCTTTTATGGTGAAGGTCTTGGCGGTATCAATAATACGCATGGTCACCTCACGTTTTGTGCGATAGCCATCGGCAGTCGCAAACGGCGGATATACGTTCCGGAAAGCTGCACCTAACTTACCGGTATCAACTTTAGTTTTGGCAATGTCGTTTACCGTTAAAGTGTAAGGGCGAGGCTGATAGCGCCTGCGTTGCGGTGCCTTTTCGTTTGGTGTGGTTGTTTGGGCTATAGCTGTAGCACAAACCGTTGTAAAAAAAACAAGATTAAGTATTTGTTTTACCATGATGTTGTGATTAATTGCCATAAATATAGCCCAAGTTAAAATACAGTATTGTAAAAAGGGTGTTGCGTAAGTTTGCTGATAAATTTATGCAGGAAGAATTAGGGTAATAAATAGCTTTCTTATCACATGATCAACATTGCTCCAAAAACTCGTCGATAACATCGTCGCTATCCAAATTTCGTATCGCCTCCCCTAACTTTATTTCACCTTTTGCAATTGCTATTGCTGTAAGCGCTGCTGAGGTTGTATTTAAATCCCATTCATTGGTTAAAATCATGTAACAAGAGCAGACAAATTCCACACAGCGTCACGATACATTGCGTAAAGTGCCTTTAGTAAAGGTGGATTTTCTTTATGGCGCTGTATTTCTATCAGTGATACCAACCCTAAGACGTTATAATCTACCAACTTCTTTTCTTGGGCTATTCTTACTAAATGAGGAACTGCGTAATAGGATGCTAATCCAACGTCGCCCTGATGATGAAGGTTATCCCACAACTCTTGATAAACTTTCTTTGTTGATTCAATATCGTTTACAGCTTCTAATCTTTTCAATGCTGCAGAAGCGTCATACAAAGCGCCCCTGTATCCACCTTCAAGTTCCCCCCAACGAGGGTCGTCTAAGCTCAAATATGGTTCGTTTACTGATTTTTCGGAAAGAAGTCCCCAAGTTTAAAAGCCATAAGTTGTTGTTATCGGTATAAAGATAAGCAATGGCCAATAAGATAGTCGCGGTTCTTTTGACATCCTTAAAAACCGAAACACCTTTCAGCTTTCGGGCTAAAAAAGTAATTTCGCAGTGTCAAAAAAAGAGAGGGAAGCTTTTGGAGTTTTTAGCGGGATTAAATAAAGAGCAACGTGCGGCGGTTGAACAAACCGATGGACCTGTAATGATAATTGCGGGCGCCGGTTCGGGCAAAACCAGGGTAATTACGTACAGGGTGGCGCACCTTATACACAAGGGGGTTGATGCCTTTAATATATTGGTACTTACTTTTACCAACAAGGCGGCCCGCGAAATGCGCGACCGTATTAACAACCTTGTAGGTGCCGACGCCAAAAACATCTGGATGGGCACCTTTCACTCGGTGTTTGCCAAGATATTGCGCGTTGAGGCCGACCGTATTGGCTATCCAAACAACTTTACCATTTATGATACCGATGACAGCAAAAGTGTGCTGCGCGCTATCTTAAAGGAGATGAACCTGGATGACAAGCTGTATAATGCCAACTTTGTTTACAACCGTATATCCGCAGCTAAAAACAACCTCATCTCCTGGCAGGAATATCAAAAGAACGACCAGATACAGGCCGATGACTTCAGCAGCGGCCGTGGCCATTTGGGTAAGATATATGAGATGTATGCAAACCGTTGTTTCCGTGCAGGCGCAATGGATTTTGACGATTTGCTATTTAAGACAAACGAACTGCTCAAAAACCATCCCGACGTGTTGAACAAGTACCAGCATAAGTTTAAATACCTTATGGTGGACGAGTATCAGGATACCAACTTTTCGCAATATCTCATTGTAAAAAAGCTTGCTGCCGTAAGCGAAAACATATGCGTTGTGGGTGATGATGCACAGAGTATTTACGCGTTCCGCGGCGCCAACATCCAAAACATCCTCAACTTTGAGAAAGATTACCCGGATTTAAAGGTTTTCAAACTCGAACAAAATTACCGCTCTACGCAAAACATTGTAAACGTTGCCAACAGCGTAATTGCCAACAATAAGGAGCAACTTAAAAAGAATGTGTTTTCTGAAAAGGAAACCGGTGATAAAATAAAGGTGATACGTGCCTTTAGCGATAACGAGGAAGGTAAAGTTATTGCCGAAGACATTATGCAATTCCGTACAGGCAAAGGGCTAAAGTGGAACGATTTTGCTATACTTTACCGTACCAACGCCCAGTCCCGTTCCATGGAGGAAGGCTTGCGCAAGCTTAATATCCCTTACAAAATATATGGGGGCCTCTCCTTTTATCAGCGTAAAGAGATTAAGGACCTCATAGCCTATTTCAGGCTGACATTTAACCCAGCCGATGAAGAAGCGCTTAAAAGGGTAATAAACTATCCAAAACGCGGTATAGGTGATACCACGGTAGACCGCATTATACTTATTGCCGATCAGCGCGGGGTAACGCCTTGGGAAGTGGTTATCAACCCATCTATGTATCTGGATGGCCGGTCGGCAACAGCCGTAGGCAACTTTGGTACCATGATACAGAGTTTCCAGGTCATCGTAAAAAACCTGCCGGCATATGATGCAGCTTTGCATATCGCTCAGCACTCGGGCTTGCTTAAGGATCTGTATGAGGATAAATCGGTTGAGGGGCTTAACCGTTACGAGAACATCCAGGAGCTATTGAACGGTATTAAAGAGTTTTCGGAACGTGAAGATATTGAAGAGCGCAGCCTCGACATCTTTATGCAGGATGTGGCCTTGCTCACCAACGACGATAACGACAAGAACAAGGATGCTGATACCGTATCTTTAATGACTATCCACTCCTCTAAGGGCCTTGAATTTTCTAACGTGTATGTAGTTGGACTTGAAGAAAATCTCTTCCCTTCGCAAATGTCTCTGAACTCACGCAGCGACCTGGAGGAAGAACGCCGCCTGTTTTACGTAGCCATCACCCGTGCCGAGCATAAGCTTACCATCAGCTACGCAACCTCAAGGTTTAAGTTTGGTACGCTTATCAACTGCGAGCCAAGCCGCTTTCTCGACGAGATAGATGCACGCTACCTCGAGCTGGATTTTACGGCTAAACCAGCGCCGCAATCGTCTTCATTTGGTAACGAGCGCGCAGCATGGGGACGCCCTGCTACCGGTACCGACTCATTTTCTAAACCAAAGGCAGCGCCGGTAAAAACAACATCAGTACTGGCTAAGGCGCACGTGCCATCGGCTGACTTTAAACCATCGGATACATCTAATCTGCAGGTGGGCATGGAAGTGGAGCATGAGCGTTTCGGTTTCGGCAAAGTCATTAGCCTTGAAGGTAACCGCCCCGATATAAAAGCCACCATTTACTTTAAAGAAATAGGCCAAAAACAACTTTTACTCAAGTTTGCAAAACTGCACATAAAAAATTAACGTACTTATTGCTCAAACGCCCTGTTTTGTAGAACATATTCCACATGTATTTACAGGTAATTTGTATTATAGTGGTTTTTTACTACATTCAGGCGCCTTTTATTATATGGCACATGCTTTGGACAAGTAAGGGATACCCTTTCCCTTTTTAACTATTGAGAATAAGTTTATTAGAAGTATGAGTGAGAAAAAACGCACAAACAAGTCTGTTGGCAAAAATATCCGTATTCTACGCCATCAGCGCGGCTGGAGCCAGGAGGATGTGGCTAACCGTTTAGGCATTTCCATCCCCGCATTTTCCAAGATTGAAACGGGTGTTACAGACATTAATTTGTCGCGACTGGAGCAGATTGCCAATATTTTTGAGGTGGCAGTAGTGTATTTATTGGCGTATGACATTGAGGAGACCGAGCCGGAACCATCCACACTGAGCATTGCGCAGAAAAAGCTATTAGAACGTGAAAGTGAAATTGCTACCCTGCAGAGAAAAGTTATTTTACTGTACGAAGAACTACGCAACAAAGGATAATAATTTGTTCAAGAATTGATGAGCCGTCTATTTTAATAAACAGACGGCTTTTTTATTTAATTAACCAATAGAACATTAAATAAACTCTCAAACAAAAAATATCTCCTTTCGCAACCGATACGAAAATACTCCGTTTAATATTCAACAAATGCAGGGTTTGGATTGAATATTGCTCAAACTATGGCGAGCAATTTTGACGCAAAATGACAAACTACCTGATATCAATTTCAAGTACCGAAGCTGAGAAAAGCGGAGTAATACATGATCCAAGCAGCAAACTTAAAATCAAGGCGTTTGATGTACTGCGGTCTAAATTTAAACCAAGCGCGGGCGAACGTAGATTTTTTGTAAAGGCTAATGACGAAGTGTTGGCATTTGAAACCAAAGGATACAAAAAGCATCGCGAACTTTTAATTCTGCAAATGATTTCGTGGTATTGTGTCTACTTAGGTTTGCTTGAGGCGCGCATATACCCTAATTGGCCGCAGAGTTAAATCTGGTTTAGCTTTTAGCGGGACTGTGGAGCATATCGCTCATTTCAATGATCTTGGCATCAATGTCTGATACGCATTTGTCCATCATCTGTATACACTCCTGCTTACCTACAAGCCCCTCTTTTTCGAGGTTAATTAACCCTTTTAAGGTTGCTATAGGCCCGCGTATCTGGTGAGAAAGGTATGATGAGTATTCTTGTAACTTACGGTTTTTTATCTGCAGGTCGCGCGTGCGCTCATCTATAATCTCTTCAAGGTGATGGTTAATGCGGTTAAGATTATCTTTTTGTTTTGAAACTTCGGCATTCAGCGCAGTTAACTGAGCATTAGTTTTTGTCTTGCGTTTAACATTTCCTATAAGCAAGCCTACTACCGCAAGCAGCAGTATAGCTAAAATAGTTACCCCGAAAAACCGTTGCCTGTCGTACGTTTGCCTTTGTAATAACAAAGCCTTTTCACGCTCTATTTCCGCCTGCTCAAATTGCTTCTGTATAAGGTTTATCTTCGTCGACTCGTTCGACTTATGCATCACACTATCTTTATTGTAAATACTTTGCAGAAAATTTAGCGCTTTTTTAAAATTACCTCTTTTTGCTTCGAGCAGGTATTGCGTATACTCATAATCATAAATCATTTTCTGATCCTTAATTATTGAAGCATACGTTTTACCTTCATCCAACGCAGCCTGCGCATCTGCATATTTGTTTTCTGCCGTATAAAGAGAGGCCAGGGTAAGATTGATACTGGCTACTGTTTGATTGAGGTCATTGGCCTTAGCAGCTTCGTTTGCCTTAAGCAGTAAGGTACGAGACTTATCATACTCATTAAGGTAAAAGTAGATCACTCCCCTGTTCTGTATACATTTGATGATATTAACTGAGTCGCCAATCTGCCGGAACATCTCATTACTGCGGTCGTAATAATCGAGCGCCTGGTTATAGCTCTTCTGGCGATACTTAATGTTACCGATATTTAGATACAAAGAGGCGATCAGTTGTTTGTCTTTTAATCGCTGGGCTATATCGAGCGATTTGTTCAAGTACATTAACGATTGCTCATAATCGTTATCGCGGTAGAGGTTGCCAATGTTATTATAAACCTTGGCTTCGCTTTGCTCGTCGTTTATTTTTTTAAAATATTCAAGAGCCTGCAGATAGCTATCTATAGATTTTTCAGCCTCGTTTAAATAGTAATACCCGATACCCATTACCCTGTACGATTCGCCTACGCCACGTACATAATCAAGTTTTTGAGCCAGATTCAACGCCTTCTGAGCCTTTACCACAGTTTGCTCCGGATCGGTAAGCCTGGCATCGTATCCCTGCGTGTTAAATTTGATGACATCGTTGGTATCCTGAGGCGCAACATTGTAAACCATATTTGCGTAAACCGAAACGTTCAGTATGGATAACAACAGGATAAGTAGGTATTTATTCATTAAATACTATTACGGATATTCCTTTTTAAAGTTATAAAAATAGCAATAAAACAGATTAAGCAATTTTTTTTTAAAATACTTTTCAGTTACAAAAACATAACTATATTTGTAACTGTTAAATAACTGTAAAACAATAACTTATATAAATAAACAATAATTTAAATAACGCCACACACATATTGTCGAATTGTTAAATAACACAAAACGACACGTATAGACAAGGCAATTAATTTGATCCGCTTTTAGAAGCGAATAGAAAAATCATAAACATGCTATTAATTAATAATTAATATATAATTATCATGAAAATTTTATTATCACTATTGGCAATTATTTTCACTGTAGCGATTTTCGCTTTCAAGACCACTCCTGGTAAAACTGCACCCAAAAAGTCCATTAAGGCGCCTATTGAAATAAATACCGACTTCAGAAACGATATCAGCACGGCCGATTAATATATCATAATATATAATACTGTTAGAGATGAGAAAGATTGTTGCCACTGCACTGCTTGCAGCACTTAGCCTTGGTTTATTAAGCTCTTGCAAGAAAGAGCATCAGGAGCGCCCTGTGGCCCCTTACTTAACCCTTAGCGGATTTAAGAAAGATATCAGCACTGCTGATTAGGTTTTAAGCATCGCCGCTTTTGATAATGTTGTAGTACTAATCATGTACGTTGCGTACGCACGCCACATTAAAAACTGACCAACATGAACAAAGCGATTATGGATTTCTGATAGTATACCATTAATAGTCAATTAATTAAAACACACATATAACAAGATATTACCGCATCATGAAAAAGACATTTATAGCATTAACCATTACAGCTTCGGTATTTGCATCATCAGCAGTTGTGTACCAGTTCGGGCATGACCGTAAGGACATTTCAAGCGCTGATTACAAGAAACATGATCGCAAAGACATTTCGAGCGCCGACGCACAGCGTGACCGTAAAGACGTATCAAGCGCTGACTAAGAAACCCCACATCTTTAATAAATACACTGATACACCGTACAATTTTAAATAAGCACAACAATGAAAAAGTCCATCATCACCACATTAGCCATAGCCATTTTAAGCACCTCATTTTCTTTTGCTCACGACCGTAAAGATATCTCCAGTGCTGATGCAAGAGACCGTAAAGATATTTCGAGCGCCGACTCAAAGCACGACCGCAAGGATATATCAAGCGCAGACTACAAAAAGCATGATCGTAAAGATATTTCAAGTGCTGACTGAGCCATCGAGCATTTTACCCGAATACAATACATCAACATAAGCATCCATAATCAACAAGCACAACAATGAAAAAGTCCATCATCACCACATTAGCCATAGCCATTTTAAGCACTTCATTCTCGTCTGCTCACGACCATAAAGATATCTCCAGCGCTGATGCAAGAGACCGCAAAGATATTTCAAGCGCCGACGCAAAGCACGACCGCAAGGACATCTCAAGCGCTGATTATAAAAAGCATGATCGTAAAGACATTTCAAGTGCTGACTAAGCCATCGAGCTTTCTACCCGAATACAATACATCAATATAAGCATCCATAATTAATAAGCACAACAATGAAAAAGTCCATCATCACCACATTAGCCATAGCTATTTTAAGCACCTCATTTTCTTTTGCTCATGACCGTAAAGATATCTCCAGCGCTGACGCAAGAGACCGCAAAGACATTTCGAGTGCCGACGCAAAGCATGACCGTAAGGATATATCAAGCGCTGATTATAAAAAGCATGATCGTAAAGATATTTCAAGCGCCGACTAAATATTATTACACATATTAAATTTTATAGAGATGAAAAAAATATTGATTGCTGTAGTTATTGTTTTAATATCAGGCATCACTGCTGTTTCATTAGCTAATAAAACAGAAGCAAAACCAAGTGTAGATACTAAAACCGAGAAAGCACATTTTGCCGGTAAGGGTGCAGCTACTACTTTTGACGTTGCTACGGCAGACTAAGCCATAAAACTTACGCTATATTTGCCGCTACAAATAGCATAAAAGATGACGGTTATAAAAAACTATATAGCGGAACACAAACAGCGCATGCTGGATGAGTTATTTGAATTGCTGCGCTTTAAATCGGTAAGCGCCGACCCTGCTTACAAACCCGAAGTTTTAAAGACAGCCGAGTTTGTGGCGAGTAAACTGCGCGATGCAGGAGCCGAAAAAGTAGAGGTATGCCCTACAGAAGGTTACCCTATTGTATACGGCGAAAAAATTATTGATGCGAGTAAACCTACCGTATTGGTTTACGGCCATTATGACGTGCAACCACCAGATCCGCTGGAGCTGTGGCTTACACCGCCGTTTGAGCCAACCGTGCGCGACGGAAAGATATTTGCCCGCGGGGCCTGTGACGACAAAGGTCAATTCTATATGCATTTGAAAGCCTTTGAACTAATGATGCAAACCGGCACCCTGCCATGCAACGTTAAGTTCATGATTGAGGGTGAAGAAGAAGTTGGCTCGGACCACCTGGGTGCATTTGTAAAAGAAAATAAAAGCCGCCTGAAGGCTGATGTAGTATTGATTTCAGACACGGCGATGATCAGCATGGAGCACCCATCGCTGGAGACGGGGCTTAGAGGTCTCTCCTACCTTGAAGTGGAAGTCACCGGTCCTAATCGCGACCTGCATTCGGGAGTTTATGGCGGTGCAGTAGCCAACCCTGCTACAATATTGGCAAAAATGATTGCCTCACTGCATGATGATAACAACCGCATAGCAATCCCCAGATTTTATGACGATGTTGTAAACCTGAGCGAAGAAGAACGCAAAGCGCTGAACAGCGCACCTTATAACGAAGATGAATACAAACAAGACCTTAGCGTAAATGCGCTATGGGGCGAAGAAGGATATAGCACGCTTGAACGTACCGGCACACGCCCTACGCTGGAAGTAAACGGCATATGGGGAGGCTATACCGGCGAAGGTGCCAAAACGGTGCTGCCATCAAAAGCCAGTGCCAAAATATCTATGCGCCTGGTACCTAACCAAAGCTCTGCAAAAATTACCGAGCTGTTTACAAAGCACTTTTTAAGTATTGCCCCGCCATTTGTTAAAGTAAAAGTAACCCCTCACCATGGAGGCGAGCCGGTTGTTACACCAACCGATAGCGTGGCTTACCAGGCTGCAAAGCTGGCTATTACCGAGTCATTCGGTAAAAAACCAATACCAACCCGCGGCGGTGGCAGCATCCCAATCGTTGCGCTGTTCGAAGCAGAGCTCGGCATAAAAACCGTACTGATGGGCTTCGGGCTTGACAGCGACAACCTGCACTCGCCTAACGAAAAGTACGACATTGCTAATTATTACAAAGGCATAGAAACGATACCGCTGTTTTATAAATATTTTACGGAGTTAAACGGTAATTAAACAGCTAATTAGCCACTGTTTCGCCGGCAAGCACCAGCAACTTTATTATTTGTACATTAACACAATTGCAGTATATTTGCGTTACTACAACAGGACATTATTGATACAACTTTTCATTTCCTAACCAGTAATGCGGCGCTGTTGTTAAAAGCTGCAGTTGGTTAATTTTTGATTTTCATTTTATAAAATACATGGCTTTAACAAATTTGCCTGGCGGGTTTGATTACAATTCAACGAGAAATAAACTCATCCTGTCAGAATATGGGCGCAATGTGCAGAATATGGTTAAATACATCTGCAACTTGCCGAGCAAAGAAGAACGCAACCGCTACGCACAGGTAGTGATAGACCTTATGGGCTTTTTAAACCCCCACTTAAGAGACGTTGCCGATTTTAAACATAAACTTTGGGACCACCTGCACATCATTTCTGACTATAAGATTGATGTTGACTCACCGTATCCAAAACCTACGCCGGAGTTAATACATTTTAAACCGGAACCTCTTAAGTATCCCAATCAGCGCATCCGCTCACGCCATTATGGTAAAACCATCGAGCTGATGATAGAAAAAGCAAAATCTATTGAAGAGCCCGAGCGCAAGCGCCATATGGTGCAGGCCATTGCCAACTTCATGAAAATGGCTTACGTGCAATGGAACAAGGATTCAGTATCAGATGAGATTATCCTTGCCGACCTTGCTGCTATGTCTCGGGGTGAGCTTAAGCTGGATGAAAATGTAAACCTTAACAAGGTTGAATACAGGACTACTCCCAACAACCAGAATAATCGCGGTAAAAACAACAATAACAACCAAAGCAACCGCAATAAAAACAACAATAACAACCAGCGTAATAACCAGAACAACCGTCAAAGAAATGGCGGCGGCGCACGTAAATACTAAGCCAGCTGCATTTGCCGGAACATTATAATATTTAACCTAAAAAACAATTGGGGTTGGTTTTGTATTAACTACACAAACCGTTACCCCACTATATATCTTTTTTATGAAGAACGCATTTGAGATACAAGGCGGAAAAAAATTAAAAGGAGAAATTATACCGCAGGGCGCAAAAAATGAGTCGCTGCAAATAATTTCGGCTGTACTACTCACCCCTGAAAAAGTTACTATCAGCAACATTCCGGATATTAAGGATGTAAATAAATTGATAGAACTGTTAGGCGACATGGGCGTAATTGTGGAACGCCTCGCGCCCGACACATACGGCTTTGAAGCCAAGGAGATAGATCTGAACTTTTTTCAGTCGGACGTATTTAAATCAAAAGGCGGCAGCCTTCGTGGTTCCATCATGATTGTTGGCCCGCTGCTGGCCCGTTTCGGAAAAGCTGCTATCCCAAAACCGGGTGGTGATAAAATTGGCCGTCGCCGCCTTGATACCCATTTCCTGGGTTTTGAAAAGTTAGGCGCACGTTTCAACTATGACTCTACTGATGAGTTTTATAACGTAGACGCATCAGACCTAAAGGGTACTTATATTTTATTGGATGAAGCCTCGGTAACGGGTACTGCCAATATTGTGATGGCTGCTGTACTGGCTAAAGGCACCACTACCATTTATAACGCCGCCTGCGAGCCTTATCTGCAGCAGCTATGTAAAATGCTTAACCGCATGGGTGCTAAAATAAGCGGCATTGGCTCTAACCTGCTTACCATTGAAGGCGTTGAAAGCCTTGGAGGCACCGAGCACCGCATGCTGCCAGACATGATTGAGATTGGCTCGTTTATTGGCCTTGCAGCCATGACTGGTTCCGAAATTACCATTAAAGATGTACACTATAAAGAGCTTGGTATTATACCTGAAGTTTTCAGACGACTGGGTATAAAAATGGAGCTTCGCGGTGATGATATTTTTATACCGGAGCAGGATCATTACGAGATTGATACTTTTATTGATGGCTCTATCTTAACGGTTGCTGATGCACCCTGGCCGGGCTTTACACCGGATTTGCTGAGCATTGTGCTGGTTGTTGCCACACAAGCCAAAGGCTCGGTGCTTATTCATCAAAAAATGTTTGAAAGCCGCCTGTTCTTCGTTGATAAACTGCTTGATATGGGTGCCAACATCATCCTTTGCGATCCTCACCGTGCAACCGTTATAGGATTGGATAAGCGTATTCAGTTGCGTGGTATTTCCATGACCTCGCCCGACATCCGTGCAGGCGTGTCATTACTGATTGCGGCGTTATCTGCCAAAGGCAAATCGACTATCTATAACATTGAACAGATAGAACGTGGTTACCAGCATATTGATACGCGCTTAAGAGCATTAGGCGCAGATATAGTGCGCGTGTAGACACATTAGAGAATTAATACATAGCGTACAAGCTTTTCGAGGAAGGCCGGTAAGTGAAAGAGGGATAGTTTAAGTGTGTCCGGCAATTCATTTACCGGCCTTTTATATACAGCACTCGTAAAGTCAAGTTAAAAATTATAAATTTACAGCAACCGGTTTTAACCCTTCATGATATACAGGAACAAGCGTTCGGCCTATCAAAACTTCGTGCTCATATTTGTGGGCATTAAAGTACTGTTTAATCTGTTGGCTATCTCCAATTTCGGTTTCCATCGCGACGAGCTTTTGCACCTCGCCCTTGCTGATCACCTCGACTGGGGTTACAAAGAGGTACCGCCGTTCATCGCATTCCTGGCGAAAATATCCTTATCCGTTTTCGGCGATTCTGTTTTCGCTTCAAGGATATTGACCACCATAGCCAGCGGCTTCATTGTTTGGCTTACAGGACAAATTACCATTGAGCTTGGCGGGCGCAAGTTTGCCATAGCGCTGGCCTGCCTGGCCCTTATCTTTTCCCCTGCGTTTGCCGCAAGCGGCTATCTCTTTCAGCCTGTGGTATTCGATCAGCTTTGGTGGGTGTTATCAGCCTATTTCATTGTTAAATATGTCAATACGGTATCAGTAGCGTACTTGTACGCCTTTGGAGCGACCGTGGGTGTAGGCATGCTAACCAAATATACCATGGCATTTTTTGCCATAGCCCTTTTGGTGGCGGTACTCATAAGCAAACAACGGCGCATCCTGTTCAGCTGGCACATATTAGGAGCCGGCGCTGTAGCTTTACTTTTATTTCTCCCAAACCTGATATGGCAATGGACGCACCACTTCCCGGTGATGCAGCATATGAAAGAGCTGCGCGAAACGCAGCTTGATTACATCCCTCCTACTGAATTTATTGCCCAGCAGATTATGGTGAACGGTGTAGCATTGTTTGTATGGCTTACCGGTTTCCTGTTCCTGTTGTTCTCATTCAAGTTGCGCAAATTCCAGTTTTTGGCTATTGCCTACATCATCATCTTCCTGTTTTTATTGAAGATGAATGGCAAAAATTACTACTTGTTTGGTGCCTACCCCATGCTTTTTGCTGCAGGTGCCTGCGCATTCGACCGTTTGCTGAAAACCGGCGGCCAACCGCTGCGAGCTGCAGTAGTAGCACTGTTTGTATTACCCAACATCATCTTACTGCCCGTTGTATTGCCAATACTGCCCGTAAAAAACACCTTGGCGTTTTTTGATTATACTAAAAGGAATCTCCCTTTTTTAAGCTTTACCACCCGGTGGGAAGACCAGCAGCAACATGCTACTACGCAGGATTATGCAGATATGTTCGGGTGGGACGAAATGGCCAACCTTGCTCAAAAAGCATATAACAGTCTTAGCCATGAAGCGCGTAAAGAAGCATGCATCTATGCCGATAATTATGGGCAAGCAGGTGCGCTAAACTTGTATGGCAAGCGCATGAACTTACCGGGCGTGGTATGCCTTAACAGTAGTTTCGCGCTTTGGGCACCCGAGCAGATGAGCGCCCGCTACCTTATTTATATTACTGACGACCGTGAAGACGTAGCCAAACTGACACCTCTTTTCGGCAAGGCCTCACTCATAGGCAGCGTACAAAACCCGTTGGCCCGCGAAAAAGGGACCATGGTTTATTTGTTTGCACATCCCACTCCAGCTATTGGCGGACTTTACAAAAAATCATTAGCAGAAACACGTACACCATGAATTTAAGGGCATTACAAAGCATCGGACTGCTTATTATTTCTAATACCTTCATGACTTTTGCCTGGTATGGCCATCTAAAATTTAAAGAATTCTCGTGGGGCAAAAATCTTGGTTTACTGGCTATCATATTAATCAGCTGGGGTCTGGCCTTTTTTGAGTATGTTTTTCAGGTGCCCGCTAACCGCTTAGGTTTTAAGGAGAACGGCGGTCCGTTTAACCTTGTACAACTCAAAACCATACAGGAAGCTATTACGCTCACCCTATTCATGATATTTACCACTGTATTCTTCAAAACAGAAAAATTTGCCTGGAACCATCTGTTAGGCTTTTGCCTGATTGTGTTGGCCGTGTTTGTGATATTTAAGAAGTGGTAATGCGGTGGTTTATCTTTCCTATAATTATATGCTGCTTTTTTTCAGCATGTGATAGTAAGACGGAAAAAACCAAAAAGCTCTTAGTTGGAGACTGGGAAATAACGACAATGCCGGCTTTTGAAGGCCGGCTACCGAGAACACTTACGTTTTTCACTATAGGGTCATCGGGATTAGCCTTTAGAAATGATGGCACCTTTGAAAACTTAGACGGTTTCTTTTACCTGAATGAAGATATTGATGCACCTGCTAAGTTAGCTGGTACTCAATCTCGGTACAAGGTAACTGATGACAGCATATCGATGTTTAACCCCGCAATTAAGGAATGGTATGGCTTTAAAATTATAAAGTTAACTGCTGACAGCTTGATATTGAAACACGGCGATGGTGGTATAAAATATAGCAGGTATAAACCATTTAAGGGTAAAAATCCTGAAATTGACCAGATAATTTTTGCCTCTACAAGCTGCTTTGGCGCTTGCCCCCAAATGAGTATAGCTATAAGTAGAAACGGCGATGTAGTATTTGTCGGAGACAGTTTTGTGACTAAGGAAGGAATATACTACGGCAAGGCAGACAAAGCCACCTTAAATAATTTATTCTCTCTGATAAATCGGATTAACATAGACTCACTCAAAACCGATTATGATCACGATGCAACTGACATGGCTTTTTACTATACCCTTTTCTCCAACGGCAATCGAATTTACAAAAGTGTAAAGGACTATGGGGCTGACGGACCGAACGGCCTCGTTTGGGCATACAGCGAAATGCAGACCCTATACCAGCGGCTTGCTTTAAAAAAAGCAGTTTTACCATACTATCTGCTGAAAATAGCTACAACGTCCGGAATTCAGCTAATTGATGGAGATCGCCGTTTAGATATAAATGAAGCGGAGGCGCTTTATTTGTTTTGTAAACTTAAAAGTGGCATAGCTTCATCCAAAACGCATCACTTACCCTATTCATTAAAATCATCTGGTTCAAAAAATGATCATAACTTTAACGTAAGGACAGATGGGCAGTTTTACGAATTCTCCAAAGAGAACGGGCAAAAAGTTGCAACCATAGATATTGGCTTCAACTTCTTAGCCCAAAAACTTAACATACCTCATTGGAGACAAAAAACTGAGTATGACGCCCCGTGAGTACTTACCCTGATATCGCGTTGATAATATCATACTGAGTAATGATCTCCGGGTTACCTCTCTCATCAGTGACCAATACCGCAATATTGTCTTTATTGATCATGCCCGATATTTTGTCTATCGACGTATTTAGATCAACATAAGGGAATGGCGCAGTCGTAATATTTTTTACCGGCTGAGATTTAAGTGAAGGATTTTCTAACAACGCATCCAGAATATCACTCTCAGTAACCTTGCCAATAATGTTACCGTGCTGGGTAACCGGTATCTGTGATATGTTTAGTGTTTTGATGGTATTGATTGCCTCAATCACCGTCTTTTCGCTATCAATAGTTATAATCTCGGCGCTATCTTTCTTACTGATAATATCGCGGGCGGTGAGCTTATCGTCCTTGAGGAAACCGCGATCGCGCAGCCAGTCATCATTATACATTTTGCCCATGTATCTGGAACCATGGTCAGGGAAAATCACCACTACCACATCACCTTCTTTAAAGCGATCCTTCATTTGTAACACACCCGCAATCGCGGCACCAGTAGAGTTACCGGCAAAAATACCCTCTTTACGCGCTATTTCACGGGTCATGAGTGCCGCATCTTTATCGCTTACTTTCTCAAAGTAATCTATCAGGCTGAAATCAACGTTTTGCGGCAGAAAATCTTCACCGATACCTTCGGTAATGTAGGGGTATATCTCATTCTTATCAAACACGCCGGTTTCCTTATACTTTTTAAATACAGAGCCATACGTATCAATACCTAATACCTGTATGTCGGGGTTCTTTTCTTTTAAATACCTGGCAGTTCCCGATATGGTACCACCTGTACCTACCCCTACCACCAAGTGAGTAATTTTCCCTTCGGTTTGTTCCCATATTTCGGGGCCGGTTTGTTCGTAATGCGCCTCGGAGTTTGAAAGATTGTCGTATTGATTAGGCTTCCATGAATTGGGTACCTCCTGCTCTAACCTGGACGACACTGAGTAATATGACCGCGGGTCTTCCGGGTCAACGTTCGTAGGGCAAACAATCACCTCTGCACCAAAGGCGCGCAATGCATCAAACTTTTCTTTTGACTGCTTATCAGTACTGGTAAAAATACATTTATAGCCTTTTATAACTGCCGCAATAGCCAGCCCCATACCTGTGTTGCCCGATGTGCCTTCTATAATGGTTCCGCCCGGTTTTAGCTTACCACTACGCTCGGCATCCTCAATCATTTTTAGGGCCATACGATCCTTAATAGAGTTTCCGGGATTGGTGGTTTCTATTTTGGCCAGCACAGTTGCCGGAATATCTTTTACGATTTTATTAAGCTTAACAAGCGGCGTATTGCCTATGGTTTCGAGTATATTGTTATACCACATACTTTAATATTTGTATAGCAAAGCTATAGATTTTATCGGACTTGACCTTACACTAAATAAAAGCCAAGTCAGCTTTTAAATTAACGCTTAATGCCTGCCCTCGTTTGAGGTAATTTAATATATTTATCTCGCGATGCCGTAAAACCTGCTCACAACCCTATGAGACGACTACTAACCTTTATCCTCTGTTTTTTTACCGCTTATTCATTTGCCCAGCAGCCACTCACCAAAAGCCGCACCAGCAGCGTTTACACTTACATCTACCAGCTGCCAGACGAGCAGTTACTGAAACTCTATCAGGATGATGACAAGGAGATTGAAAAACCAATGTTCGGTAAACTGGTTGACTCCGCACTTACAGACAAAATATGGCAAAACAATCTGCCTCCGGGCAACTACGTCCGCGTTCGGGCAAATCGCGACCGGCTGGTTACCAATCTAATAGAAAATAAAAACACCATAATGCAGGTTGTTAGCTACCAGAATACTATTGAGTTCATATTAACTGACAAAGCTGGCAACCGTATCACTAACGCTTCCGTCAGCAACAACAACAAACCCTTGGCTTATAACATAGCCACAGGAATGTATGCAATAAAAGCATCGAGTAAAAATATTATAGTTGTTAAATACAACGGCATCAGCAGCTTCTACAGCTTTAAACCCATTAACGATAATGCTGACTTTTTCCTGGTACGATGGGCGAAAAGCTCGTGGCGTTGGGTTAAGAACATTATTGGCAGTGGTGACAAACGCAACTATTATGACAGGGACAAACCCTGGCTTAAGGACCACTCAGGCTTTATCGTTTTTAACAAACCAAAGTACAAGCCCCGCGATACCGTACGGTTTAAAGCCTTTATCGTTGACAAGAAGACGCAGAAACCTATTAGTAACAAAACGCTTTTGGTACGCATTGCCGACAAATACAGCGACGACGAGTTTAAGACCATAGGCACGGTTAACAGCTACCGCCCCGGTATGTATGAATACAGCTTTGTACTGACAGACAGCCTTGACCTTGATTTGGATGATACCTACAAAGTGTTACTTACCGACACCAAAAAGATGCAGAAAGAGGTAAACGAAGACGGTGAGGACGAAGATGATGACGATGATGATGAAAAGGATTTGGACGAAAATGAAAAGAACTACCTGCAATACATGGCGGGTACGTTTGATTTTGAAGAATATGAATTAAAGTCGATTAAGTTCAGCATGCGTACGGATAAGGAGGAGCACTCGCGGGGCGACTCATTGCATGTATATTTCAAAGCAGTTGATGAGAACGAGCTGCCCGTACCCGACGGCCGTATCGACCTGACTGTTACCACCAATTATATCAACGCTTACTATGGCAACAAGATATTTATTCGGGACACATTGTGGCGGCACAAGTTGCCGATGGAGGCATTGGGCGAAACCAAACTTGCCATACCCGACTCTATCTTTCCGGCGGCTGACATCAATTATAGTATAACCGCCCAGTTTCTTAACTCCTCAAACGAAAGTCGCGGCCAATCAAAATACATGCGCTATAAACATGCCGCGCATGTTATTAAGGCTGATTTAAATGCAGATACTCTGAAAGCCACGGGCTATTACCTAGGGCGTAAACAGTCACTGAAGGCCAAGATTTATGGCATAAGCGGCTTGAGGGATACAATATATAACCAGTCAACCACGCTGCCCGCCACGGTAAAAATTAACCCTTATGTAGAACGTTACCTGGTAGAAACTGACAGTGCCAGTACCGAAGTTTTCATGGGCTCCAAAGAACCGGGCATATCGGTTACCGGGCAGCGCACACAGGACTCGGTACAACTTGTGGTAGACAATCCGCACAAGCTTCATTTTTGGTACAGCATATACCTGGGTAAAGACCTGCTTACACGAGGAGAGGCAGACTCACTCGTTTACAAAAGAGCGCTATCTAAACCGGAGGATATCACTTGCTTTTTATATTATTTATGGGCTGGTCGATTACGCACGTTACGCCAAACATTCGGTTATCAAGCTGAAGTTCTGGATATAAATATTGATGCACCCATAACCGTATACCCGGGACAAAAAGTTACAACCAATATCACCGTAACAGATTCAAAAAAACGGCCCGTACCTAATGTTGACCTCACTGCATGGGGAGTAACTTCAAAGTTCGAAAATTATAACGCACCCCTGATACCTGTTTTCGGCAAAGCGTACCCGATACCGCGTTTATATAACAAATATAGGCTTGCCCCTCTCGATGCGGATATATCAAGAGTAATCAACTGGCAGCAATGGGCGCGCAAGTTGGGGCTCGACACCATAGAGTATTATAAATTCACCCATCCCCAAGGCAAATACATACTTAGCGAAACCGGGCCTGATACGCTTACACAAATAGCGCCGTTTGTGGTAAAAAACGGTGCTATATTACCTGCACACATTGTGTATGTAAATAGCAGACCCGTTTACTTTAGCCAGGCAGAGCAATTGAAACCTTACAGTTTTAAGGTGGACAGCGGCAAGTATGATATCACCTTCCGGATGGATACGGCACAATTTACCGTAAAAAACATATATGTGCCTCTGCATAAAAAAACCGTTGTAAGTATTGATGCCGCAGAGGCAGTGCAGGGTAAAAATCCGGACATCACCTGGTTTAAGGAAACCGATACTTTAAGCCGGTTTGACGCAGATATCCTTAATAAATACTTTGTTAACATCGCCAATACGTTCGATAAACAACTGGCTTATCTACAACAGGGTGAGCAATATTATGTGCTTAGTCCCGAATTGAGCAGCAGAAATGCTACCGAGGTGCTTGCCGGCCCGTTAACCGAAAACCATGCAAAATTTGTAGTAAAAGACAGTCTTCCGCTTTCGTTCATCACGGAACCCTCTTACACTTACACCTTTTTGCCCGGCTTGCTGAAACAAAAGAGTATCCCCGGCAGGTATCCTTTTAATACCAGGCTATCGAGGGCAGTACAACCAACGGCTTATACCGATTACGCGCTAACGCGAAAAGCTATAGATACTTTATGGCAGAATTGCCTTGATCAGCGCAGCGCATCCGAACCGTTATTTGTAAACAAAATTAGTTACAATAATGTAAGGCTACTGATAACGTTACCCACCGTTGAGAAGCAGAACGATTTGGTAAAGAATATTATATTCTACCGTTATAACGATCCGGATTACATAAAGATTTACGAAGGCAGCCACCGAAAATTTGCGCCAATAGACACCGGCTTGTTCAGGGTATTCTTTCTGCTTAAGGGCGACCGCTATTTTGTGCAGGATAGCATACAGGTTAAACGCTACGGACAGAATTACTACGAAATAGCACTTAAGGCCAAAGCGCGAGATTCTGTAAGTATTAAAATAAATGAGGTAATACAACGCCGTACGCGGGCATCAAATGCAAAAGACGATGATATTGTAAATGATGAGCTTGCACTTAAGGAAACATTTAATGAGCAGTATTTTGAATACAACAATTTTACCGAAATAATAACTGGGGAAGTAACTGATAAAACCGATAAGATACCCTTACCAGGCGTAACCATACTGGTTAAAGGAACAAAAGTAGGTGTGCTTACAGACAAGTACGGTCGCTTCAAACTAAAAGTACCTGATAAAGGTAAAATATGGGTCGGATTTATTGGATACAAAACTCAGGAACTCGTAATAAACCCTGGTGAGCATTACAAAATTGAATTAAACGAAGATACGAGGGCGCTGAATGAAGTTGTTGTTGTGGGATACGGTTCAAGGAGTAGGCAAGAGATGGTAGGGGCCTTGGCATCTGTTCGTAGTGAAGTATCTGCCGAGCAACTTTTACAAGGCAAGGTGTCAGGAGTTTCCATTGCAGATGCACCCGGTTTTAAAGGGAACATACAAGTAAGGGGCCTTAACTCCAATACCGGGAATGGCCCGGTGTTATATGTTATTGATGGAAAGACATCATCACAAAATGCATTTAAATCTTTATCGCGTGATGACATTGATAACCTTTCTGTACTGAATGGCACGGCTGCAACTGCTTTATATGGTGCAGAAGGTGCTAATGGTGCGATTGTTATCACCACCCGCAAACAGCGCCTGGCCAACGAAGCGGAAGCTGCACAAAATGCCCCGGAAGGCGGACAGCAAACGCTGCGCAAAAACTTTTCGGACTATGCATATTGGCAACCCCGCCTTACTACAGACGCCGAGGGCAAGGCATCATTTACCACCACCTTTCCGGATGATATTACCAGCTGGCGTACCTTCGTTATAGCATCTGCGTCAGGAAAAGCAAATCTGAAAGCAGTAGAGAGTCGCATTAAATCATTTAAACCTATAGCGGCAAGCCTCATTACACCTCAGTTTGCCGTTGAGGGCGATAAGCTAAGCGTAATTGGGAAAGTGATGAACTATGAGGCAGAGCCGGCGAGGGTGTATCGCAAGTTTCTTTATAATAGAACAGCGTTAAAATATGACTCGCTCAGGGTGCAAAACTCAAAAATAGACACGTTGCAGCTTACCGCCTCTGCTGCCGACAGCCTTACCTTTGAATATACCTTGCAACGTGCCAATGGCTACAGCGATGGTGAGCAGCGCAAAATTCCGGTAATAAAACAGGGTGTGCAGGAAACAAAAGGCATATTTGACGCGCTCCGAGGCGATACGACACTCACACTGAAATTTGACAGTGCATTGGGCAAGGTTACTTTCCGCGCGGAAGCCTCTGCCCTGCCGGCTTTGTTGGAAGAAACAGACCGGTTGAGAGCTTACAAATACTTATGTAACGAGCAGCTGGCATCGAAATTGAAAGCCCTACTGACCGAAAAGCGCATCAAACAATACCTTAACCAGCCCTTTGATCATGAACCAAATGTTACTGACATCATCAAAAAAATGAATGAGAACCGTAATGGCAGCGGCTTATGGGGCTGGTGGAAAGGTAACGACGATGAGATATGGATAAGCAGGCATGCCGTTGAAGCTTTGCTGGATGCAAAAAAAGCAGGTTACCGTGTAACGCTTGATACCGCTAAAATTGCCAAATACCTCCTGTATCAGTTAGACAGCTATAAGGGATACGATAAGCTGGGCGCAATGGAGCTGATGCTTAAATTGGGCGCAAAGGCGGATTACAAAACATACATTGCAGAGGCGGAGAAAGTCCGTTTTGTGAATAAAGATAGTTCGTTGTACAATGCATTACGATTGCTGCTTATTAAGCAGAAGAATGGCCAGAAGGTAGATGTTTTACCTTTGCTTAAGCAGAAAAAGAGCACCATGTATGGCAATATATACTGGGGGGAACCAAGCTACCGATTCTTTGATAATTCGGTACAGCTAAGCGTATTGGCTTACCAGGTGCTTAAAGCAGATGGAGGCCATACCGACTTATTGCAACGCATAACCGGCTACCTGCTGGAGCAGCGCCAGGCTGGTTGCTGGCGTAACACTTACGAATCATCGCTGATATTGGAAACTATATTGCCTGAATTAATGAACGGTCAACAGGCTTTGAAAGCGCCACAGCTTAAACTATCAGGTGCCAAAACTGAAACGGTTGAAAAGTTCCCGTACACTACAAGCTTTGATACAGGACAGCTCAGCATAGCCAAGACCGGCACAATGCCCGTCTACATCAGTGCCTATCAGCAGTTCCTGAATCCCCAGCCGCAAAAGATGAGCAAAGATTTTACGGTAGATACCTGGTTTAAGGACGACACTAAAAGCCGCATCAGCAAATTAAAAGGCGGGAAAAAGATAACACTCACTGCGCAGGTTAACGCTCGCGCCGATGGGGAATTTGTAATGATTGAGATACCGATCCCGGCGGGTTGCTCCTATGACACTAAAGAGCAATCGTGGCGCAATAACGAGATACACCGCGAGTACTTCAAAGAAAAAGTAAGCATTTTTTGCCGTAAGCTAAAAAAGGGCACCTACACATTTAATGTGCAACTGATGCCACGTTACGACGGTGAGTACACACTCAACCCCGCAAAAGCGGAATTGATGTACTTCCCTGTATTTTACGGGCGCGAAGGCATCAAGAAAGTAAGCATCGGCGGTAATTAAAACCGCAGGTGCTTTACTGTAAAGCCGTTATTGATGAGTTGCTTGAGCGATTCTATACCAACCTTAAGGTGCATTTCTACATAGCCTTCGGTTACTTTGGAGTCGCTTTCGCTTGTCTTCACGCCTTCCGGTATCATCGGTTGGTCAGACACCAACAGCAATGCACCTGTAGGTATCTTGTTGGCAAAACCACAGGTAAAAATGGTAGCTGTTTCCATGTCTACAGCCATGGCACGCAGCTTTTTCAAATAGTTTTTAAATTCCTTGTCGTGCTCCCAAACGCGGCGGTTAGTGGTATAGCAAGTGCCAGTCCAGTAGTCGCGTGAAAAGTCGCGAATGGTGGTAGAAATGGCTTTTTGCAACGCGAACGATGGCAATGCAGGTACTTCAGGTGGCATGTAATCGTTTGAAGTACCCTCGCCTCTTATAGCGGCTATCGGTAGTATCAGATCCCCTACGTTGTTCTTCTTCTTTAAGCCGCCGCATTTGCCCAAAAATATAACCGCCTTTGGCTTGATAGCGGTTAGCAAATCCATCACCGTTGCGGCGACCGGGCTACCCATACCAAAGTTGATAATGGTAATGTTGCCTGCTGTAACACTTTGCATAGGCTTATCCAAACCCATCACCGGCGCGTCATTCCATTCAGCAAAAAGCTGTATATATTTAGAAAAATTGGTGAGTATAATATACTGACCGAACTGATCCAACGGGCGGCCGGTGTACCGTGGCAACCAATTGTTCACAATAGCTTCTTTTGTTTTTAATCCGCTGCGTATAGGTGTTTGCACCTCTTTCACTTTTGCCGCTTTCTCTACAATTTTTTCATCTTTTTTAATTTCAATCTCTTCGTTCATATTCATTCCTTTCTTTAATCACAACTATAGCAGGCAAAGCTGTAAGGTCGCTAAAAACCTGCGGATACAACAAACCCCGGCGTTGCACCAGGGTTCGTGTTATTTTAAATAAAGATAGCGCTCTCGCTATTGGCTTATCGTTAAGCTACCTTTAATTTTTTCAAGTCCGATTTTTCAAACTTTTCGCGGGCGTAATCAACATTAACCACCAATTCTTTCACATCTTTTTTAGATGGAAATTCGAACATAGCGTCAATCATGATAGCCTCGCAGATGGAACGCAGGCCCCTGGCCCCTAACTTAAATTCCATCGCCTTATCTACAATAAAGTCAAGCACCTCGTCCTCAAACTCGAGCTTTACACCTTCGTATTCAAACAACTTTTTATATTGTTTCATCAACGAATTTTTAGGCTCGGTAAGTATGCTGTGCAATGCATCCCTGTCCAACGGATTCAGATAGGTAAGCACCGGCAAACGACCAATCAACTCAGGTATTAAACCAAATGATTTTAAATCCTGAGGAGTGATATATTTATACAGATTCTTGAGGTCTACCTCACCCTCCTCGCGGTTCATCTTGTAGCCAACAGTTTGCGTACGCAACCTGCCTGCAATTTTACGCTCGATACCATCAAACGCTCCACCGCAAATGAATAGGATATTGCTGGTGTTTACAGTGATCATTTTCTGGTCAGGGTGCTTACGGCCACCTTGCGGGGGTACGTTCACCATGGTTCCTTCCAGAATCTTCAACAGTGCTTGCTGTACGCCCTCGCCGGATACGTCACGGGTGATAGAAGCATTATCGCTCTTGCGGGCAATTTTATCTACTTCATCTATATAAACTATACCACGCTCGGCTGCAGCTACATCATAATCAGCAGCCTGCAATAAACGGGTAAGTATACTTTCAACGTCCTCACCTACGTAGCCAGCCTCGGTAAGCACCGTAGCATCACAGATACAGAAAGGTACATTCAGTATTTTGGCCAGTGTTTTAGCAAGCAAAGTTTTACCGGTACCGGTTTCACCAACCATAATGATGTTTGATTTTTCAATCTCCACCTCATCCTTATCAATACGCTGGTTAAGGCGTTTATAGTGGTTATAAACCGCTACTGAAAGTATTTTTTTGGCATCGTCCTGGCCAATGATATATTGGTCAAGATGCGATTTTATTTCACCAGGCTTTAGCACAGAACCCGTAGAAGGCGTGGATTTAACTTTACGCACCTTAAGCTCTTCTGCCAAAATTTCGTTGGCCTGATTAACGCACTTGTCGCAGATATGTGCATCGAGCCCTGCAATAAGCATCAGGCTATCCTGCTTCCCAGCCCCGCAAAACGAACACCTGATGTCCTTACTGTTTTTTGTCATTTGATTTTGATTAAATTAAATATAATCAATTAATTACTTAAGTACAAACGATGCAGCCCGCTTTTTGGTTTGGGCTGCATCTTAGATTTTAACAAAAAGCTATAATTAGCTATTAGCTTTGCTGCCGCGCAAAATTTCGTCAACCATACCAAAGTCTTTCGCTTCCTCAGAAGTCATCCAGTGGTCACGGTCTGATGCATCCCATACTTTTTCAAAAGGCGCACCACTATGGTCGGCAATAATTTGATATAACTCTTTTTTCAGCTTGGTGATCTCATGGTAAGTAATCTCGATATCAGATTGCTGACCTTGAGCACCGCCTGAAGGCTGGTGAATCATTACGCGTGAATGCGGCAACGCAGCACGTTTACCTGCTGTACCGGCACACAATAATACCGCAGCCATTGAAGCAGCCATACCTGTACAGATAGTAGCAACATCATTAGAGATGAACTGCATGGTATCATAAATACCTAAACCTGCATAAACAGAACCGCCCGGTGAGTTAATGTAGATCTGTACATCGCGTTTGCTATCGGCTGATTGCAGGAACAGTAACTGTGCCTGAATGATGTTGGCTATGTTGTCATAAATTGCATCGCCAAGGAAAATGATACGGTCCATCATCAAACGGGAGAACACGTCCATCTGCGCAACGTTTAGCTGACGCTCCTCAATAATGTAAGGCGTCATTCCGGTTGGCAAATTGTTGGTGTTTACATTTGAAATGAATTTATCTACGTATAAGCTGTTGATGCGGTGGTGTTTTACAGCGTATTTGCGGAATTCGTTTTTATCGATATTACTGCTCATTGTTGTTATTTGTTTTTAAAGGTTTGGGGCGTTGTGCCCGCGTTAAATATATACTTTTTTACTTGAATACATATTTGCGGTGAAGGTTTTAGAAAAGTAAAATTACTACTCGTTTGCCGTTACAATCCAAAGCCTGCAAAAGTATCACGCCCTCTCTTATATACACCAAAAGCAACCTTGTGAGTTGCTTTTGGTGATATCTTCAAATTGTACTTATTGCTTATTTTGCAAGCTCAGAGAATTTATTGTATTCAATTTCCTGGTCATCCAGCGTAATTACGCTTTTGATGTAATCAAACACTTTCAGCACTTTCACTTCTTCGAAAATGCGGTTTGCGTTTTCTTTATTTTGCAGGTATTGTACAGTGTACTGACCCAGTTGCTCATCGCTCAAAGCCTGTGGGCTATACATGCGGAACTGTGCATCTAAACGCTGTTTTGCAGCCTCGAAAACTTCATCGTATTTGATATCGATGTTGTTTTCGCGAACGATCTTGTTGCTGATAAGCGTCCATTTAAGGTTTTTAGAAAATTCAGCGTAGCCTTCTTCTAATTCTTCATCGCTCAATTTTTCATTGGTAGCTTTTAACCAGCGTTTCAGGAAAGCATCAGGCAATTCAAAATCAACTTTGCCAGTGGCATAGTTGTAAATTTCGTCCTGAAGTTTGCGCTCTGCATCCTGCTGCATCATGCCTTCCAGTTCCTCAGTGATTTTAGCTCTGAACTCCTCTTCGGTAGTAACTGCTCCTTCACCAAATAATTTATCAAAGAACTCCTGGTTCAGATCACTTTCCTCTAAACGGTTTACATTTTTAACTGTCAGGCGGAAATTCGATTTTAGGTCGGCAGCAGTTTCTTCGTCAATCTTTAACAGACCAGCGATTTTGGCTGCGTCACCTTCATATGCTTTCTGAATATCAAAGTCTACTACGTCATCTTTCTTTAAACCTATCAGAGAAGCTTTGATCGCTTCATCCTTAATCTGGTCTAAACGCACCGAAGTAGTTTCGCTGATACCACCATCAAAAATGCTACCATCAGGAGAAAGCTGCTCTAATTGCGAATAAAGCACGTCATCATCTGCCGATACGTCAGGATTTGTCATTTTGCCATAGCTACGACGGATATTTTTAATTCTTGCAGCTAAAGTCTCCTCATCAATTTTAATGATGTAACGGGGAAGTTTATCTTGAGAAGTAAACTCCACGTCAAACTGAGGAGCTAAACCTACTTCGTAGTTAAACTCAAAGTTGTCGTTAAAATCCCAGTTATATTCTTTGGCGTCATCCAGCTTAGGCAGTGGCTGACCAAGCACATCAAGTTGTTGCTCTTCTATGTAGCTATTTAATGAATCAGATAACAAGGAGTTGATCTCATCAACCAGGATGCTTTTGCCGTACATTTTTTTGATGTGGGCTGGCGGCACCATTCCCGGACGGAAACCAGGCAGCTTAGCTTTTTTAGCGTGGTCTTTTATGGCCTTGTTTACACGCGGAGAATAATCATCCGGAGTTATGTTTATTGTTAAAACGGAGTTCAGGTTATCAACTTTTTCCTGTGTAATATTCATCTTATACCGATATTAAATGTAATAACAAGGTGCGATAGCTAAACCGCACCCTATTTTGAGGCGCAAAAGTATGAAATTATTTTTAATTTAATTACTCGCTATTGCATTCACCTCAAATTTTACAACCTTATTTTTTACCGGCTTAAGTGTATGTAAGTAAGCGTAAATAGCTTCCAAATCCGCAGTTTTCATGGCACCGTAACGCCACCATGGCATAATGGTTTGGTAGCCGCCTTTTGTTACCGGCTCTGCATGGCCACTGGCAAACTGTTGAAAGCGGTTTACGAATTGTTCACGCGTCCAACCGCCGATGCCGGTTTCTACATCGGGTGTAATGTTTGAGGAGCGTATAGTAGCACCGGGCATACCAAATGCCTTACCACCGGCAAACTCCAGCCCTGCTATCAGCTTACCTTTATCGTCCTGGCTGTGGCAATCCTTACAGGCGGCGGTGGTAACAAGGTATTCGCCATACTTAATGGTATCCGTTGTAGCCGGCCGTTTACCAAGCGTTGCTTTTGCGGGCATAGTGTTAACTATCAGGTTAAGCGGAAAATCCAGCTTACGGGCGGGCTGTTGTTCACCTGCCGGCTTCAGCGTACGCAGGTAGGCAATAATATCATACACATCTTCCCTATCCATTTTTGAATAGTAGGACCATGGCATAATCGGAAATATTGCCGAACCGTCTTTTTTAACACCGCAGGTAATTGCGCGGAATATTTCGCCATCGCTCCAGTTCTTTAAGTTGACAGGTGTGATGTTAGGAACGTAAACGGTACCTGGAAAGCCTATGCTCTTATCGAATTTTTCGCCGCCGGAACCAATCCTGCTGGAATCTATAGGTCCGGCGAATAAAGAGAAATCGCGTTTGGAGTGGCAGTCAACACAAACAGCTACGTTGTTAGCCAGGTATTTACCGCGCTCTATGCGCTCAGGTGTAACCTGGACTTGGATTTTTTCAGGATCGCCTACATTGGGCAGCGCAAAACTTACATAAGATACCGCAGCAATGACTACAACTACGGCAAGCAAAAGGATAATCGCTATCCATTTTCCTAATTTTTTCATTAATTGTGTGGTTAGAGGTGATTAAATATTCTTAGACATGATGACGCAAGCATCATGCAAAACGATACAATTAAATTTCTTTTCCAGAATTAAGGTACTGAAAATTAATGGAGTATAGAGACACAATACCGCAAAAGCGGTATCAAAACAAGGCAATAACAATTAAGGGATGTGCTGTTAACAGCACATCCAGGTAAAGTGAATTTCTTATTGAAGCAAAATTTTAGTTGATCTTTTTAAGATTAGAAGAGCCTGTCTCGTTATTTTTAACGCTTGCAGGGTTACCGCGGTATTGAATATCAGCGGCACCTTTAGTATCAACGGTGAGTGATTTAAGTACGTTAATCTGGCAGTCACTTGCTCCTGTAGTTTCAACAGTATAATCGCCAACTACAAAATCCAAAGCGCGCAATTTGCCTGTACCTGCCACCTTAATAACATGCGATGCAGCCTGCCCTTTCAGGTTTATTTCTGATGAGCCATTTACTACAGTTGATACTTTGGCTGCATTTAGGTTCAGGTCTACACTGCCGGAACCATCAAGCTTAAGGGCTATATCGCTGGTGTGCAACTGGCCTTCAGTTACAAATTTTACTGCACCCGCGCCCTCAATTTGCTTTAGGTTGCGTACCCCTACTTCTATAACGGCCTCCTGCGAAGCACAAATATTTTTATCGCTTGTAATCTCAAGTGTACCGCCACTAACAGACGCCTCGATGTACTCTAATAGATTATTGTCGGTAGTAATTTTAAGGTTATTTGAACTATCCTGGCGTAGTATTACTTTATAAGCGCCTTTAACATGAATGGCATCAAAGTTTGCAACCTTACGGCTATCACTCGTTACCTCTCCCGACCCTTTTTTACAGCTCATGCGGCATGAGGTGGTTAACGAAACTGCGGCGGCAACTACTATCAGGTAAATTACTTTTTTCATAACGGCAATATTTTTTAGATACAGTGATTGTGGATTGAAGGTACATTTTTTTAATAAAAAAGCCATCGATTTTTGCCGATGGCTTTCTTTTGCATATATGATAGACCTTTTGGTAAAGGTGATTGGTGATTAGAGTGTGGCTAATTCATTGCGGTTCTGACGAACTGCTGATGGCTGGGTAGTGATATTGCCTGCTTCGAAGGCTACAAGGTTGGCATAGTTAACGGTGGTTGAAAGTCCTTTTGTAATTGTGTATTCAGTAACTTGTCCGCTAAGGTTGGCTTTTGCGCGGTCGCTAACCTTTACGTTTGCTGAGTATGAGTCAACATTTAATTGTGCTGTGGCGGCGTTGTGCAAGTCAACATTAAGGTCAATTGCTGACAGTTTTCCGAATGATTTGATCTCAGCATTATCATAAGCCGCAATGGCGTTGAGGTTGTTTACTGATACCCATACCACTAATTTTTTGGCAGAGTATGAGGCGATATGCAGTGTACCGTTTGTATTTTGTACTACTGCATTTTCGGCATAATAACGGTTGTAAACTTTTACACGGTCGTTTACACCGTTGGATACGTAAAGTTCTACGTTACCGCGTACTTCTATTTTTTTGATGTCTTTTACATCATTAAGTACGGTTACGTTGGCTTCGTCAAATTTATCGGCGGCTTTAGTATTTACAGCGGCACCAAGGGTTAAACTTAAAACTGTTGCGAGGGTGATTATGGTAGTTTTCATGACTATATTATTTTAATTGTGAACTGATTATATTTTTCTAAATTTTAATTACATCTATAAGACGCCCGCATTACGCGCTTCGTTACAACACAAAAGCTCCTATTAGGTACATGCTGGATAAACCTCGGTAAACGGCCAAAAAGCATCGGTGAAAGCGGTAAAAAAATTTGAAAGACATTTATAAAAAGCGCAAAGTCAGCCAACTACAGCAGAAAATGTTATGCTTACATAGCATCTGCAAACCCCACTTAACAACAAAAAAGCCGGCAATAAGCCGGCTGTTATCTTAATTGTAAAATTAAAGGAATATCAATCACAATCCTGTGTACCAAACAGGTAGGTTTCGGCATTATTAACCGGCAGGTTTAGCATATCGCCTCCCCGGCTCATTTGCCACCAGAAACGCTGGTGCGGGCGCTCGGTATTGCCCACTTCGTTCATAGATTCGGCATCAAACAAACGGCCGTTTGCCATTACATACCTGATGCTGGTGCTGTTGCTAATATCCTCCAGCGGATTATAATCCAGTACAACCATATCAGCAAGCTTGCCTTGCTCCAATGATCCAATCTCTTTATCCATTCCAAGGTAAGAGGCACCATTGATAGTTGCGCAGCGCAGTGCCTGCATCGGTGTCATGCCGCCCTGTTCAAGCATCCACAGCTCCCAATGTGCACCTAAGCCCTGCAATTGCCCGTGGGCACCAAGGTTCACTTTAGTGCCGCCATCGGCAATGTACTTGGTATATTTAGATACTTCTATGTGCCCGTAATCGCCGTACTCAGCCGTGGTACGACGGCGGGAACGCGCATCCACTATAAATGGCGGCGTAAAGGCGTTCAGCTTTTCATTCTTCCATACCTCGGTACGGTCATACCAATAGTTTTCGCCAAAGAGCGTACCATAGGCAACAATCAGCGTAGGCGTATATCCTACACGTGTGCCATTCCATAACGTACGCACATCTTTATAAACAGGCCAAACGGGTATATTATGTTCTATACCTGTATGCCCGTCCAATATCATATTCATATTGGTAAAGAAGGTCGAGCCCCCTTCGGGCACTACCTCCATCTGCAACTCGCGGGCAGCTTCAATAATCTGCTGACGCTGCTCGCGGCGAGGCTGGTTATAGCTTTTTACCGAGAAAGCGCCCACAGCTTTAAGCCTGCGCAAACTGGAACGTGCATCGTCAAGGTTATTGATCACCGCTTTAAAATCGCCGTCGGCACCGTACAGAATTGTACCGGTTGAGTAGATGCGTGGCCCGCGCATTACACCTGATCGTACCATTTCGCTCTGGCTGAATACCATTTCGGTGTTGCTCGACGGGTCATGCGCAGTAGTAACACCGAAGGCAAGGTTTACAAAATACGCCCAATCCTGCTGCGGCGATATACCATCCGGACTGATGTGCAGATGCGCGTGTACATCAACCAGGCCAGGTATAATGGTCTTACCGGTTAAGTCGTATATCTTGGCATCTTCAGGCACCTTTATATCTGAGGCTTTACCAATACCGGTGATACGGTTTTGAGTAATGATAATGGTTCCCTTCTCTATCACCTCTTCCCCTTTCATAGTGATGATGCGCGCATTGGTAAAGGCAATCTTTCCGCTCGGGATATCTGCCTTCATGATAAGCCCGATATCAGCAGTAGCATTAGTATCAAGAGCGGGCGTTTTATCCGGCACACCATCAATGTAAGGGAAAGCAGCCTTTATATCGCGCACATAATATTTAGGCCCTAGTGTCCACATCAGCTTCTGGCTGTCTTTGCTCCAATGCAGATAATTACCGGCATCACGTGTAAGCTTATTGAGCGGAAGCGAGCCGTTACCCGCAGACAGGTCCTGCGCACTGCCGGAGAGTGTCATCGGGGTTATGTAGCAGTTGTACAGTTCGGTAAAGGCCATCCATTTACCATCAGGGCTGGGGCAAAACTGCGTTGCGTAGTTTGAGGTATATAAAGTACGCTCGTTAGCGCCCGTTAAATCAATCACCTTAAAGGCTTTATTATCACCATCATAACCCTGGAAAAGTAATTTGCTGTCGTCAGCAGAAAATTGAGGTTTTATACCGTGGTCGATGATAAAACGCGGCTGACCGCCATTAGCGCCTATTACGTAAATACCCGGATTAGTACCAAAAGCAAAACCGAGCTGGTCGTTCCCCTCACCTTTGCGGTAAACCACCTGGTCGCCGCGGTTAGAGAAGCGGGGCGAATAATAGAAGCCTTTATCCATAGTGAGGCGGGTGATCTCTTTGGTTTGCAAATCTATTTTGTTAATGCCGCCTTTCAGTTCGTCCGTCCAGTTTACATAAACCAGGTAACGCCCGTCAGGACTGAAGCTTGGCTCATACTCCAGATCATTCACCATGGTTACGCGAACAGGCTTGCCATTAGGCAGGTCTTTTATATAGATGTGCCCCGCCGCGTTGAAAGCTACGCGCTTACCATCAGGCGAGGTGGTAAGCTGCCTTATCATTTTAGAGGTAAACTCATCCAGAAATACTTTTTGCGGAAAGTGCAGCGACTCCGATACCAGTTGCTGCGAATTAACCTCAAACGGTATTTGCTTGGCGTTGAGTGTTTCTATGTTCAGATCCCATATTTTACCTTTCGCATAAAGAATAATATCCTTGCTGTCCGGCGTCCAGTCGAAATTCGGATACACACCGAAGATAGCCCAGGTCTCCTGCTGATCATGTGAGAGGTTGTCATACACGGGCCACTCTTCACCTGTATCCAGGTTGTGCAGATATAATACCGATTTCACGCCCACGCGCTTTACAAATGCCATCAACTTACCGTCAGGAGATATCTGCGGACGGCAGGCTCCACCCGAGCCGCCTGTTACTGTTTCTATGTCGCCGGTTACGCGATTAATTCTTTTAATGGCGTAGATGCCACCATAAGGATCTTTATTATATTCAAAGTACGGGCCGGGCGTTATGTCTTCACTCCAATACACATATTTACCATCCGGCGATACGATGGGCTCGCCTGCATCCTGCTGGTCGTTTTTACGATGAGTAAGCTGCACGCCGCCGCCACCGGTTTTATAGTACATCCATATTTCCCCGGCTCCGAGCGAACGTTGCGCAGTAAAGTGTTTGCGCGCCACGAGGTAATTACCGTCAGGCGTCCAGTTCGCATTATTCAGCAGCCTGAAATTCTCCTGCGTAACGGCGCGTTTGCCGCCACCATCGGCATTCATTACCCATATATTATCTGCACCGTCCTTGTCGCTGGTGTAGGATATAAACTTACCATCAGGACTAAAGCGTGGCTGCACCTCCCATGCCCGGCCACCTGCCAGCACGGTAGCACGCCCGCCGGTTATAGGCATGGTATAAATATCGCCAAGCAGGTCAAACACAATGGTTTTACCGTCCGGGCTTACATCAAGGTTCATCCATGTACCCTCGTCGGTAGCGATGTTTACCTTTTTTGCCTGGCCCGATGTATTTTCAACGTTCCACTTTTGTGCGTTGGCTACACCAGCCATAGTTATGATACCCAAGGCCGAGAGGTAGAGTTTTTTCATATATTAAAATATTGCTGCGGCTAATTTAGTTATATTGATACACTTTAATAGTTTTGGCATTGCCACTTTTAAATGACAATACAACGCTTACCAATCACCAATGAGTAGAACTTTAAAGTACGTACTGGTTTGCATTACAGCAATTTTAATTATTGGTGCAATTGTTTTTTTTGTGCTTGCACATTTTATGTTCAGTTCATTTGAATCAGATGAAACCTTTACTAAAAAGGACTTGATTGAAAACTTTAACAAAAAATCAACAGAAATATCTGATTTAAGATCATACTTTAAGCACATCGTTCCCGCAAATAAAAATATTGAGATAGAGTTTGATAATGACGAAATCTCACGTCTTGTAATTGCACCGAACGACATAGGTAAAAATGCGAACACGGCCGTTGAATTTGAGGATTGGAACATTGATGTTAATTCTAAAAAGATGGACTCATTACTTGTGGTATTAAATTGGAGCAAGGACGGACTTAATACTTTAAAGCAGAAGTTAGAATATGCCAACTGCATTTCGATAGCAAGCGGTGAGCCAACTGTTATAGGGTTTAAAAGGAGTGGCTTGGGAATGTACTTTTTTGATGTATTTGACAAACCTATTTCGGATGATAAAATTGAGCGGTATAATGACAGTTGCACGTACATTTTGGTAAACAGAAAACTTGTATTGGAGTATGGTGGCGGAGCGATTGGGCCGCAATGTTTTTCAAAGGACGTTTTTAAATGACAATACATACCATACTACAGCAATACTGGAAACACGAAAACTTCAGGCCACTTCAGGAAGATATCATCCGTTCTGTTTTAGCCGGTGATGATACCCTTGCGCTGTTACCAACAGGTGGCGGCAAGTCAATCTGTTTCCAGGTGCCTGCTTTGGCTATGCCCGGTATATGCATTGTTGTATCGCCCCTGATAGCCCTGATGAAAGATCAGGTGGAAAACCTCAAATCAAAAGGCATCGACGCCGTAGCCATTGTATCGGGCATGGGCAAACGCGAGATCGACATTGCGCTGGATAACTGTGTGTATGGCAAAGTGAAGTTCCTGTACCTCTCGCCCGAGCGTTTACTGTCAGAACTGGTACGGGCGCGGGTATCTTACATGAAGGTGAATCTTATAGCCGTGGATGAGGCCCATTGTATCTCTCAATGGGGATATGATTTCAGACCGCAATACCTGCACATTGCCGATCTCAGGGCTATACACCCGGAGGTACCGATATTAGCCCTCACTGCTACGGCCACCCCACAAGTATGTGAAGATATTGTTGCAAAATTAGAATACAAAGCCGGGCACCAACACTTTCAGGCAAGCTTTCAGCGCAGTAATCTGGCCTATGTAGTACAGCATACAGAAGATAAACTTGGCAAGTTGCTGAGTGTGGTTCGCGGTGTAAAAGGCAGTGGTATTGTTTACGTACGCAGCCGTAAAGAAACGTCGGCCATAGCGCAATTTCTGATACAGCATGGCATTTCTGCCGGTAACTATCATGCCGGGCTGAGCATGGAGGAGCGCAGTCTTAAACAAGCCGACTGGATGGAGAACCGTACGCAAGTGATAGTTGCTACCAACGCCTTCGGTATGGGTATAGACAAGCCCGACGTAAAGTTTGTAGTACATAAAGACATACCGGAAAGCCTCGAGGCCTATTACCAGGAAGCGGGTCGCGGCGGCCGGGATGGGAATAAGGCTTACGGCATACTGCTTTATAACGAAAGCGACCGTTACGCCCAGGAGCGCAAAATGGCATCCAGCTTTCCATCGGTAGATGAAATAAAACTGGTTTATCACCAGCTTGCCAACCAATACCAATTAGCCTATGGTGCAGGTGCAGGTGTGAGCTTTGATTTTGATATAACGGCCTTTTGCAGGCGTTTCAACCTGGATATCATTAAAGCCCTTAATGCACTGAAGTTTTTAGAACAGGACGAATACATCTCTTTTAACGAAAGCGTTTACCTGCCTTCGCGTTTTCGTTTTATTATAGGGAACGAGCAACTTTATAGCTTTCAGGTGGCTAACCCCGGCTGGGATAGCTTTGTTAAAACTTTGCTTCGTTCATACGGAGGCGCTTTTGAGAACTACGTACCCATGCGGGAGTTTGACGTTGCACAACGGGCCAACCTGAGTGTGCAGCGTGTAATAGAAGGATTAAAGCAGTTGGATGACTATAACATCATCAGCTATTTGCAGCAAACCGACCAGCCGCAGATCACTTATCTAAAACCAAGGTTAGCTGCATCAGAACTGTATATTAACCAAGCATATATTGCCGAACGCAAAGCCAATTACCGTAACAAGATACTGGCCGTACTGACTTACGCCACTCATAAACGATGCCGCAGCCAAATGCTGCTTTGTTATTTCGGCGAAGATGATGCACCTCGTTGCGGTAAGTGTGATATTTGCCTGGAACAAAAACGGAAGGAACAGGAGGAAAACATCCATGAAATTGTGGCCGACGAGGTATTGCGCCTGGTAAACATGGGACCGGTGAGCTTGCCTTCATTGGTATCAGCAATAAGAAAAGGCGACGACCGCACAAAGATTGATGTGATACGTACACTGCTGGATGCCGGCCGTATCAAAGGTGATGGCGAGCGCTATTACGTATAAATAAAAAAAGCCCCGGTAAAGTTACCGGGGCTTCTTGTCTATGTTTTATATAATTATCTTTTTGATATATCAACGTAGCTACGCTGATTTTCGCCTACGTAAACCTGGCGTGGTCTGCCGATAGGGTCTTTGTTTTCTTTCATCTCTTTCCACTGAGCTATCCATCCCGGTAAACGGCCCAATGCAAACAATACGGTAAACATTTCGGTAGGAAAACCTAATGCGCGATAGATAATGCCCGAATAGAAGTCCACGTTAGGGTACAGCTTGCGCTCTACGAAGTAAGGGTCTTTCAAGGCAACTTCCTCCAGTTGTTTGGCAACATCCAGTACAGGGTCGTTAACACCTAATTTTTCCAAAATATCGTCGCAGGCTTTTTTTATGATCTTGGCGCGCGGATCAAAGTTTTTGTACACACGGTGACCAAAACCCATCAGGCGGAAAGGATCGTTTTTATCTTTTGCCTTAGCAATCCACTTCTCAGTGTCGCCACCGTCTTGCTGAATTTTTTCCAGCATCTCTATAACGGCCTGGTTAGCGCCACCATGCAGCGGCCCCCACAACGCAGAAATACCTGCTGAAATAGATGCGTATAAATTAGAATCAGAAGAACCGACTATGCGGACGGTTGATGTAGAACAGTTTTGCTCATGGTCGGCATGCAGAATAAGCAGCTTGTTCATGGCCGAAACAATTACCGGGTCTATCTCGATATCCTCTGTACGCTGCCCGAAGGTCATGTGCAGATAATTGGTAACGTAATCGTACTTATTACGCGGATAGATGTACGGATGCCCTAAAGACTTTTTGTATATCCACGATACCAGGGTCGACATTTTAGCCAGCGTTTTCACGATGCTGAAGTCAATTTCGTCCGGTGTTTGGTTTGGCTTAAGCGACTCAGGGTAAAACGCCGACATGGCGCAAACCAATGATGACAGCTGCCCCATAGGGTGCGAATATTGAGGGAATCCGTCAAAGAATTTCTTCATATCCTCATGCACCAGCGTATGGCGGCTGATGTTATATTCAAAATCTTTCAGTTGATCTGCTGTAGGTAATTCCCCATAAATAAGCAGATAGGCTACCTCTATAAATGATGAATTTTCGGCAAGTTCTTCGATAGAATATCCTCTGTAACGCAGAATACCCTGCTCCCCGTCTAAAAAAGTAATGGCGCTTTTGGTAGCGCCTGTATTTTTGTAACCCAGGTCAAGAGTTACGTATCCGCTTTGGTCACGGAGCTTTGAAATATCTATTGCCTTCTCATTTTCCGTCCCGGTGATTACCGGAAGCTCGTATGTATTATCGTCAATAATCAGTTTTGCTGTTTCAGACATAGAAAATAGTGTATGAGCAACAAATGTAAATAAATCCACGTATTATTATTATTGTAATGACTTTTGTTTTGTCATTTTTATGATTATTATTGAGTTGGATTAAGGTTAAATTATTAACAATCACATAAAATTTACAGGCAAATTCCTGAACCATATGTCGCTCAACAAACGGATAGTTTTGTTCATTCTTAATGACATAGGTCTGTACAGGATATTACTGCTGGTATTACTTGTTTCCAGCCCCGCGCTCTACCTGATCTGCCATCACAACACGTACGACCCTGCTTACCTGCGTCTGCTAAACGGACTGCTTTGTCTGATAACACTATCGCTTTCTTTTTTTAAAAAACGTCTTTATTACACGCTCAGTCTGTACGTAACCCTGGCATCTTATCTGGTGGTAAACAGCGGCATTTTGTTGGCGCAAAATAATTTCATTAATATATACATTTTCGACGCCATCATCATCTTCACCGAAGCTGCCGTGATCTGTAAAAAGAAGTGGGGCTTTGTTGCATTAACCTTACTTAACACCTTATTGATAGCGGTAGCCTATAAGCTTGCCCCCTCTCCCATTATCACCCCCGGCAGCGCTGTAGCAATAGTACTGGCCTGTGTAATTATTGCATATGGTACGTTTCTGGCAAGGCTGGTTTACGGATTAAAAGTTAAAAAGGCGCTTGATAACCTTAGTAATCTCAACAAAAGCTTATTGCTTAATGAGCATAAACTGCGCGACAGTCGTAACCAGCTGCATGCGCTTATTAATTCAGCTAACGATATTGTATTTGAAGTAGATGCTGAAAAACGGATACTGAATGTATGGCACAGCAACAGCGGCTTGTATCTTGAAAAAGATCAGCTGATTGATAACACTTTGCTTACCCTTGCCGGTGAAAAACAGGCATTTCGTTTCCTGACAAAACTCGATAATGTGATAAAAACCTGCAAGGCCGATTCGATTGACTTCCCATCACTGATAGATGGCAAATGGTTCAAGGCACGCATGGCCCCGGTGTACGATCGTGAAGGCTCATATACATCGCGCTTCTCTATATCCATTACCGATATTACCGAAAGCAAACAGCACGAACAGGATCTGCAACTACAGAAGGAACTTTTACTGGAAGCGCAGGATATAGCACACTTGGCCAATTGGTGGTTTGACGGCGCCACCCGCGAGAGCTACTGGTCTGACAATTTGTTTAATATACTCGAGACCTACGAAATACCTGAAGGAGTAAGCAAATACACTTATTATATATCACTTGTACACCCGGACGATAAGGAGAAAACAGTTTTCTTTTTTGAGAACATTGTTAAATCGCACCAAACTACGCTGGAGCATAAAATTATAACGCCGGACGATAACATTAAATACCTGAAAGTGGTACGCGGCAGTGTAACGCTTAAGCCGGATAACACACTCGACCGCATATCAGGTGTGATACAAGATATTACCGAGATACGCATGTCGGCAAAACTGGCTAAAATGAGCCAGGTGGAGCTGATTGAAGCGCAGACTATTGCCAAAATTGGCAACTGGAAGTTCGAGTTGAATAACAGAACCTTGTCATGGTCGGCAGAGATTGCTAAAATTTACGCTATACGCAGCAAGGGTGCATCGTTTAAAAGATTTGTACACCGGTTTATCGCCAGTGCGCATCCGGACGACCGCAATTTATTATTTCAAATCATACGTGACCCGGCCAGCGCTATTGACAAAGTGTATGAATACCGTCTGCTCGGTACAAATGGCGAAGTGAAGCATTTAAGCCTGATTGTAGGGAAAACATTTTTCCGTAACGGCGAGATACGCAAAATAATTGGCACTCTGCAGGATATTACCGAGCGAAAGACGGCTGAGATTCACCTCAAACAAAGCGAAACCAAGTACCGCCATGTGCTGGAAGGTGTGAGGTTGGCCGCCATTACCGTTAACGGGAACGGAAGCATCACGTTTTGCAACAGCTACCTGGCTGAGTTGCTTGGTTACGAGCGGGAAAAATTGATAGGCCTTAACTGGATTGATAACTTTGCAGCCGAACGTTTACGCGACTTTTTAAGAACAGGCCTTTCCGAGCGTCATCAGAATACGCAATTGGTTTACCCCGTAATTTGTAAAAATGGCGAAGAGCGTATCATCAGCTGGCAAAATACCATCATTCATGATGAAAACGGCCAGGTGATAGAAATTACAGGCATAGGCGAGGATGTTACCGACCAGCAAAAGGCCACCCAGGAGCTTATATCCGCAAAGGAGGATGCGGAGCGCTCTTCCAGGTTTAAATCGGAGTTCCTGTCTACCATGAGCCATGAGATACGTACACCAATGAACGCCGTTATTGGTACCACCAACCTTCTGCTCGCGGAAGATCCAAAGCCAGAACAACTCGAATACCTGAACACGCTGAAATTTTCGGGCGAAAATCTTCTGGCTATTATTAACGATATTCTTGATTATAATAAAATAGAAGCCGGAAAATTTGAACTGCATAAACAGCCGGTGAATCTGATGCAGCTCATCAATAAAATTTGGCATTCATTTATCCATAAGGCCAGTCAGCAAGGTATAGACCTGAAGATTATTGCAGATACACATATACCTGATTACTTACAGGCAGACCCTGTGCGCATCAGCCAGATCTTAAATAACCTTATCGGCAACAGCATCAAATTTACGCGGCAAGGCCATGTAATAATTAAGGTTACCGCAGGTCTGCCTACTGCCGACGGTCAGATAGCTATACGCTTTTCTGTAGCAGATACCGGCATAGGTATCTCCCCGGATAAGATACACGTAATATTCGATCCTTTTGAACAGGATATGGCTGTTCCGGGCACTAAGCATGTGAGCGCAGGTACAGGTTTGGGCCTTGCTATTACCAAACGACTCATTGAATTACACAACAGCCAAATAGAGGTAGCAAGCACGCTCGGCAAAGGCACCACCTTTACCTTTGACATAGTATTTGAAATAGCTAACGCCCCGGGAACAGAACAGAAGGTAAACGTTAACCTTACGTCGCCGAGCCTTGATTTGGGCGGCATACGCATATTAGTGGTTGATGATAACAAGATGAACCTGCTGATAGCTACCAAGTTTTTAAAACGCTGGCATGCGCAGGTTGACGAAGCCAATAGCGGTGCAGCAGCCGTTGAGCTTACGTTACAGCACAACTATGATTTGATTATCATGGACCTGCAAATGCCGGGAATGGATGGATTTGAGGCTACCCGTATTATACGCGGCAAACACGCGGATGTACCCATCATAGCGCTTACAGCTGATGCAATGCCCGACACTTTTAATAAAGCGCTGGCAGCCGGCATGAATGATTACCTGACGAAGCCCTTTATGCCCGATGCCTTATTTGAAAAGGTATCCAAACACAGGCCATCGCCTATACCAAAAGCAACCGAATAAAAAAGGCAGCTTTCGCTGCCTAAATATTATTTAATCTCTTCTTTTATACTACCGCATGTAAGCATCGCTTTACCGTAGTATGGATTTTTTACCTCCTTGGTATCAGTCAACCAGTAACCGCCCTTGCCTTTGTTCGTCATGGGGCAAAAAGCTACATATGCTGTTTTTTCCGGTTTAAATCCTTTAGCAAGGGTAATTACATCCTTACTTAAAGTTAAAAACTGCTCACGTTGGCTCGAAATATTTGAGGTAGCTGCTATCTGCCCGGCAACACCGGCAGCTTCATTGCAACCTTTCACACTTGCAAGTTCGGTTTCAAGCTTTGCTGCGGAGGTTTTAGCAGCGGCTGAGTCGGACGCTACAAGGTTGTCCTTCAGGGTGTAGTAGTCCTTCAGAACATCGGATACCTTATCTTCATCAGGCAGTACGGCAGACACCTTCTTTGTTGAATCTGTAGTGGTGTCCTTAGCCGCCTTATTTGCAGCACCATTGCAGGCTGCTAAGGCGATAGCCAAGCCAAGTACGGGCAAAAACTTAATTTTCATACGTTGATAACATTAGTTTGAACGGATGGCATCAACCGGGTTGAGGCGAGACGCCCTGTAGGCCGGAATGATACCTGATATGATGCCGATAGTAACTGATGTCATGATGCCCTTAATAATATTTGAAGGTCCGAGAACAATTTGCATGTCTATTGCCAGCTTTACCAATAACGTACCGGTAAATACCAACAGCAAACCTATAAGGCCACCTAAAAGGCACAGCACAATGGCTTCAATTAAAAACTGCAATAATATAAAATAGTTTTTTGCTCCTAATGATTTTTGGATACCTATGATGTTGGTTCGCTCCTTTACAGAAACGAACATGATGTTAGCGATACCAAAGCCCCCCACCAACAGCGAGAATATACCGATTAAAAACCCTGCCCAATCTATTATAACAAAAAGCTGGTCTAACTGGTTCGATAGTAACGTAGACTTGTTAAGCGCAAAGTTATCATCCTTACCCGGTGGAATGCGCCTTATGGACCGCATTATGCCCTGCAATTCGCTTTCCACCGCTTCTTCACTGATGCCGTCCTTGCCTTTAACTACAATCTGAGGCTGATATTTTTCGCTTTTTATATCGATAAGATTGCGCGCAAAATTTAAAGGGAGCAACACTTCCTTATCTGCCGAGATGCCCAGCATGTCATCACCCTCCTTTTTAAATACGCCAATTACAGTAACGTAGCGTCCCATAATTTTTATCTTCTTACCCATGGCATCACCCAGCGGGAACAGGTTGTTCGCAATTTCATACCCTATAACAACAACCGGGGCGCCAGTGCGGGACTCCATTTCACTAAAGTACCGGCCCGACTCATACTCGTAATTCCAGGTTTCGGAATGCTCGTGAGATACGGCGTAAAGCACCGCGCCATCCACCGTGTTACTTTTATATTTTACCTTGCGGCTGTCTATGTAAATTTCAAATGAAACGGCTGCTGCTGTCTGGCTGCGATCTTTCAGTTCCTGGTAGTCGCGCATGTTTGGCACCGGGCGTTGTATAAATTTCCACCATGGGTAATCGCTCTGGAACAGCCATGGCCATTTTTGTATATAAATACTGTTGCTGCCCAGCTTGTCCACACTTTTTTGCAGATTATCGCGCAGGGTATCCACCGCAGAAGATACGGCTATGATGGTGAATATACCAATGGTCACCCCCAACAGGGAAAGCATGGTACGCAATTTATTTTGCGTTAGTGCATCAAACGCAAACAGCACGCTTTCGCGAAAAAGTTTTAAAAATTTCATAGCAGCTACAATTGTTGGTTAGACCATGCAACCACCAATTGGTTACAGCATTGTAAAATATTTATAAGATTATGCGCACACAAAGGCCTTAAAAATCTGTTAAATATAACTAAAATATTTTTTCGTACATTTGCGCGCTAAAATCCAATAGAATTTATATATATGAAATTATCGCAGTTTAAATTCAATTTGCCCGATTCATTGATAGCGCACTCTCCTTCCGACGCTCGTGATGAATCGCGTTTAATGGTACTGCACCGTGATACCGGCAAAATTGAACACAAGATTTTTAAGGACGTATTGGATTATTTCGATGACCAGGACGTAATGATCCTGAATAATACCAAGGTATTTCCGGCCCGCATGTATGGCAACAAGGAAAAAACCGGTGCTACTATTGAAGTATTTCTGTTACGTGAGCTTAACAAGGAACTGCGCCTGTGGGATGTGCTGGTTGACCCGGCACGTAAGATCCGTGTAGGCAACAAACTATATTTTGGTGATGACGACCTGCTGATTGCTGAGGTGGTTGATAACACTACATCGCGCGGCCGTACCATCCGCTTCCTGTTTGATGGTACAGACGAGGAATTCCGGCGTAACGTGGAAATTCTGGGTGAAACACCGCTTCCAAAATACATAAAGCGTAAAGCTACTGCCGAAGATAAAGAGCGTTACCAAACAATTTTTGCTAAGCACGAGGGTGCGGTTGCCGCTCCTACTGCCGGCTTGCACTTTAGCCGCGAGCTGATGAAGCGCCTGGAGTTGAAAGGTGTGGAATTTGCCGAGGTAACATTGCACGTGGGTTTAGGCACCTTCCGCCCGGTTGAGGTAGAAGACCTTACCAAGCACAAAATGGATTCTGAGCAATTCATCATAGAGCAGAAACAGGCTGATATTGTTAACCGCGCCATCGAACGCAAAAAACGTGTTTGTGCGGTTGGTACTACCAGTATGCGTACTATCGAATCGGCTGTGTCGGCTAACAAGACTTTGAAAGCAGCTAACGACTGGACCAGCAAGTTCATCTTCCCGCCGTATGACTTTAGCATTGCTAACTCCATGATTACCAACTTCCACACACCTGAGTCAACTTTGTTGATGATGATTTGTGCCTTTGGTGGTTATGAAAACGTGATGAACGCTTATGAAATAGCCGTGAAAGAGAAGTACCGCTTCTACAGCTACGGCGATGCCATGCTGATCATCTAATTTTCTTAGATACAAAATATAAGATTAGAGATGTAAGATTTTCTTGCATCTCTTTTTTTTGCACTACCTAAGGTATATCATTTAAAAGTTCTCTATTGGCCACACGGTCATGCTAAACTTGTCCCAGCACCTCCCTCAAAAGGTAAATCAGCATATGGGATGCCGAAACAAGTTCGGCAAGACATATTAGGACGTCATCCTATATTTTCTCTGTCCGCTGCCTGATGCTATGTCATTTTAAAAACCTTTATTTGCGGTACTGTCATGCTGCACTTGTTTCAGCACCTCTCTCGCAAAATAAATCAGCATGTGAGATGCCGAACTGGGTATGGATGACATTAGAGTTTGTAGCCCATGTCTCAATCACAAAATATTTCATCTCAAAACTACGCTATAATAGTAGCAGGCGGCTCAGGCACGCGTATGCAGGCGGCGATACCCAAACAGTTTTTGCATCTGCATGGCAGGCCTATTTTGTTCTATACGCTCGAAGCGTTTTATAATTGCCAAAGCCGGCCGCATTTATTGCTGGTACTACACCCCGATTTTCATGAATACTGGCACCAGCTGTGCCGCGATTTTGACTTTAAATTGCCCCACACTTTGGTGGCTGGTGGTGCCACCCGTTTTGATTCCGTAAAAAACGGATTGAGCTTTATTAATGATCCGAGTGGATTAATAGCTGTACATGATGCCGTAAGACCCTTAACGCCTGCTGCAACAATCGACGAGGCTTTTGTAATAGCTAAGGAGCAAGGCAATGCTATTGTAGCTGTAAAAAGTCGTGATTCGGTGAGGCAGGTGCAAAATAATATATCAAAAGCGTTATTGCGGGATGAAATATACCTTATACAAACACCGCAAACCTTTACCTATGAGCAATTATCCCGCGCCTATGAGCAGACCTATAGCGAAGCATTTACTGATGACGCCAGCGTTGTGGAAAAAGCCGGCTACCCTATCCATCTATTAGAGGGTGATTACACAAATATTAAAATAACTTTTCCCGAAGACATTGCTATAGCAGAGTTGCTGATAAACAAAAAGCCATCCGCATAGCGAATGGCTTCCTTGTATTTTTCAGCTTAAAAGCGTTAAGCTCTTCTGATTACGCCTAAAAGTAATGCTATAATCGCGATAACTAACAGCGCGTGAATAAGGTTACCGGCGTGGTTAAAGAAGAATCCGAAAATCCAGGCAATTACCAGAATGACTGCGATGATGTACAATAAACCTCTCATTTTGCAAAGTTTTAGTTGATAAATATTATTTTTAAAAAATCATAAACTAAAATCATTCCAAAAAGAGCTGACAGGCATATTTAAGACGTTTATTTAAAACATGCCTTAAAAAAAACCGTTAGTACTCATCTTCATTAAAAAAGAAGTCGTCTTTTGTAGGGTAATCAGGCCATATTTCTTCTATATTTTCATACGGTTCACCATCATCTTCCAACGCCTGCAGGTTTTCAATTACTTCAACGGGCGCGCCGGAACGGATAGCATAATCAATCAACTCATCTTTTGTTGCAGGCCATGGTGCATCTTCCAGATGCGAGGCAAGTTCGAGGGTCCAATACATATTTTATATAGATTTTTGTTTACAATCGTTTTCGCAAAAGTATAATATTTTAAAATGGAATATCAACAATTTTTTTTAAATTTTTAAACCCTTGCAATCCACTTATTTTCAGTCACATTAGCATCAAAACCTACTTTACGGGCCAGCGTAAACAGGTAATCGCTAAGCCGGTTAAGATAGATAATTACTCGTTCATCCACTTCACTTTCTGCAGCCAGATGCACAACCAGCCTTTCTGCACGGCGGCATACACAACGGGCCACATGGCAAAATGAAACTGCTTCGCTACCGCCCGGCAGTATAAAATGTTTCAGCGGCGGCAGGTGCTCATTCATCGCATCTATCTCCTGCTCAAGCATGGCAATATCATCGTCACTTATATCAGGCGTAAGCATTTTTGACCGTTCGGGGTCTTCGGCAAGCGAAGCACCTGCTGTAAATAACCTGTCCTGAATATGCTTCAACACTGTCTTATAATCTTCGTGAATATCGTAATCGGCAATAAGACCTATAAACGCGTTCAATTCATCAACCGTACCATAACTTTCAATACGGATATGATGTTTAGGCACCCGTGTACCGCCTATCAGCGACGTATATCCCTTATCACCGGTTTTAGTGTATATTTTCATACAATTGTGCAAATAAACATTTTTGATGAATCAATCATTACAATGTGAATAAATTAGCTATTGTTTACATTTAGTTATCATTTTACATAAGGCATATCATGAACAAACTGTTGCATCCACTGCTATGCATGGCAATTATATTTGTAACTGCCGGCTTTACCTGCCATACACAAAAGGCAACAACAGCCGAGGTGGAGCAGGTACAGTTACAAAAGATATTGAGCGAAAAAGATTTTAATACACTGTTTCCACATCGCGACACATTTTATACCTACCAAGCCTTTATAAAAGCTGCAAAAGAACTCGCCGGCATTAAAGTAAAAATTGTGAAGCGCGCCTATAATGCTTTGCAGATAACGCGTATTGATAAAGTCACTGGCAAAGCAACCGTTGTGCGCGAAGATGAAGGCTTTGATGAAGATTGGGCACGCTCTAAGCCCGACAGCATTTATTATATCGACTACGGCTTATTTTGCAATGGTAAAGATGTGGCCATTAACAAGCGCGAGTTGGCTGCTTTTTTTGCACATGTTGCACACGAAACCCGCCACGGGCAAAACGGCAAATACGATGACGGTTTGATGCTTCGCCATGAAGCTACCGACCTGCCTTATGTGATTGCCAACGAGGAATATCCCGCCGTACCGGGTGTAAAATATTACGGAAGGGGTCCCTTGCAGTTGAGCTACAATGGTAATTACGGTTATGCATCACATTGTATTTTTGGCACACGCGATAGCTTGCTACGCCACCCGGAATTGCTGGAAACCGATGCGGTAACGTCCTTTAAAAGTGCAATCTATTTCTGGATGACACCGCAATCGCCAAAGCCTTCGGCGCATGATGCCATGACCGGCAACTGGAAACCATCGGCAGCTGACCAAGTAAAGGGGCGTATTCCGGGATTTGGCAGTACCGTAAACATCATCAACGGGGCACTCGAATGCGGTAAGGGTGATGCCATGGAAAACATGCAGGACAGGATAAATTTTTACAAGCACTTTCTGGCGCAGCTGCATGTAAACGACCCCAATTGTGCATGCTCCTGCGGCAGTATGGTGGCTTATGCTTACTGATAAGAGAAATTACTGGTTTGTTTAAAATTAGTCACAGCGACCATAACAACAAAGCTACGAGCGCAGCAACCAGTGCGTTCAAAAAATTAACCACATCGTTGCCTATGTACTGTTTGCGTTCTAACGCTGCACCAAGAAGCGAATCCGTGAGGTTACCGGCTGTACCGGCCACCACAATAGCAACAAATGCACCTGTACTCCAACCAAAACCGATAGTGTAAATAAGTGCTGCCAATGCGCTGCCTGCTATGCCTATCAACGTACCTTCAAGACTTATTACACCATCCAGCCCTGCGCTGTCACGCTTTAAGGTGAGAATGTTAAAGAACCGCCTGCCGTATACCATCCCCAATTCGGATGACAACGTATCACCCATAGCGGCAGCGAGCGAGGCGGCTATCATCACCGGGAGATCATTCTCGTACTTGCCCTGGACAAACATGCTTATCAGGCCGCAAATAGCAGGCACGCCGCTGTTAGCCAGCACCTGCATGGCTGTACGCCGCCCATTGTGCTCTTCTTCGGCACTGAGCTTATGTTTTTGCTCTTTTTTAAAGGACGTAGCGGCTGAGCCAATAACAAAGAATGCCGCCATTATAGCTATCCCCGTATAACCCGCCCCAATAAAGACCAAAAGCCCTGTCAATCCGCCCGTGAGGGCGGCAGGTATAGTAAGCTTGCGAGCAAGCACGGCGCCCGCCATGCCGGTTAACAATATTAAACTTACAACATATGTGGGGTGGATAAACATTATCTGCACCAAAGATAATTGAATTGATACCTTTGCAACTACCATGACTGACGTTTTAGGCCAGGCCATCTACGATCATTATTACAATACCCGCAAGCATAAGCTTTGGATACATAACCGCTATGGACCCAAAGAAGAAATGCCTGTTGACACTTATTTCAGGGATGAGGATGATATGCCCGACCTGGAATGGGTAGCGTTGAACGCATGTACGGGCCAAGTGTTGGATATTGGCGCTGGTGCCGGCAGTCATGCCCTTGCACTGCAGCAAAAAGGCATGGATGTTACTGCGCTGGAAATATCGCCGATGGCAGCACAGGTAATGCAAAAACGAGGCGTGCAAAAGATAGTGGTTGCCGACATTTTCCAGCACGGGGGTGAAACTTACAATACCCTGCTGCTCATGATGAACGGAATTGGTTTAAGCGGCAGTATTAGCGGCCTGCGTTTGTTTCTCAACCATTCAAAAAAATTACTTAAGGCGGGCGGGCAGTTACTATTCGACTCGTCGGACGTGGCATATATTTACCCCGACGGAAAACCTGCCGACCATTATTACGGCGAAATAGATTACCAGTACTGCTATGGCAAACAATGTACAGATTGGTTTACCTGGCTTTATATAGACGAGCAAAGCTTACTTAAGATCGCCGCTGAAGAAGGGTGGCAATGCGATGTACTTTATGAAGACGAATACGGGCAATACCTTGCCAAGCTATGGCTTTGAACATTCCATTTAACGGAGTCTGTTTTAAATGCCCTCATAGCAGGTGAAAACACGGTATTTGATGCTTTTGACACGGTCCAACATAAATAACCTAAAAAATATTATACTTTTACGCACATGTTCTGCAAGCTATAACCGGAACATATAAACTAACCTGCTGAGAACCCCCTAACACTGATTATCGGTAAATATGTTTAGCATCAATAGAAAGGTTTTTATTGACAAGCTTATAGGTGAACGATCTGCATACACCCTCGAAGCGCGCATTTATCACAGCATATGCGTACTAACGCTAATAGCTCTTTTCATCAATATTTTTGCCAATTACTTTATGGGCTTGCCCAAGCTTTCCATACTGATGGTAGTTGGAATTGCTGTAATGGGCTTCTGCTACTACTTTTCAAGAGCGCTTAACCGGTTTGTAGAAAGTATTGTTGTATATAACATACTGAGCAATATCCTACTCATAGCCAACTACTTTTTTAATTCAGGTATTGATGGCCCTACCCTGCTGATATTTATGCTGTCATGCTTTATCAATATCTCGGTAGCGCCGCCTGCTCAGAACAAGTACTGGTTTGTGCTTAATATTCTCATTGTGGGCGCGCTGCTCAGCATCGAATATTACTATCCGGAATACATCAGCAACACTTACCCTGATACCAGCAGCCGCTTTATAGACAACGCCTACTCATACATTGTACTTGCTGTTATGATAGCGTTTATCACCAACTATATACGCAAGCGCTATAACTCCGAAAAATCACTTGTAGAACGCAAAGCAAAAGAACTGGAAGCGGCCAATGCCACCAAAAATAAATTGTTTTCTATACTCGCGCATGACCTGCGCGCGCCGCTTAGCTCAATCCAGAATTACCTGGAAATACTATCAGAGTTTCGCCTTACAGAAGAGGAACGCCATACCATTAATAAAGACCTGTTAAACTCCACCCAGAACACTCAGCAAATGCTGTCGAACCTGTTGCTGTGGACCAAATCACAGATGGAGGGAGTAACAGTTAATCTTGCTGCGATAAACCTTAACGAGACTTTACATAACACCCTGCAGATACAAAAAAACGCAGCGGAGGAAAAAGGAATACTTCTACGTGACCGCATTAACAGCAATATGCCCGTTATTGCCGACGCCGACATGTTGCAGCTGATTGTAAGAAACCTGATCAACAACGCCATTAAATTCAGCAACCCGGGTGGCGAAATTATGGTAAGTTCGGAAATAAGCAGCGATCGAAAGGAATGCCGCATCTGCGTTACAGATACCGGCATTGGCATACCGCTGAATATGCAGGCCGAGGTTTTCTCACTAAAGGCCAGCTCCACCTATGGCACAAAAAAAGAAAAGGGTGTGGGCCTGGGCTTGCTGCTTTGCAAAGAGTTTACCCAAATGCAAAACGGCCGTATCTGGTTCACAAGCGTTCCGGGCGAGGGCACAACCTTTTACATCAGTTTAAAGCTATTTAAAAGCGGTATCGCCAAAAAGAACATGCTACCAGCTATGCTCTGATACCTTATTTCAAAATCACTTTGGTTGCACCATAGCCAAACTTTTCTTTACGCGCATCCATAAAGGTTTTAACTTTATTATTACGCCCCAACGCTTTATGCAATTCATTTCTTAACACTCCGTTACCGGCACCATGAATGAAAACAATCTCAGGCAACTGGTGTACGATGGCGGCATCAAGTGCTTTGTTAAAGAAAGCAAGTTGTATGTTAAGTATTTCGCTGTTGGATAGGAAATGATAATCGTCGCGCAGTTTCTCTATATGCAAATCCACTTCGCTTTGAGGCTTATCAACCTGCAACACTTTTTCGGTAGCGCTTGTAAAAAAGCTTTCCTTAAGCTTTTCTGCGTCTATGTTTACTTCCGGTTCATCAATCCGGAACAGCCAGCCCTGCTCGCCATTGGATAGCTTTTGCTTAGCGCCGGCAAATTCTTTAGCCTTAAACTTATTTTTATAAACTATCGGTACAGGCGGCTCGGCATCTGCCGGGGTGTAAAATATGATATGCAGCAATAGCTCAGGCCATAGCTGCAATTCGCCAAGGTTCGCCGTAAAAATCTGCACCGAGGAATGCGGAGCAACAGTGCCGGCAAAATGCCCTTTATATTGCTTGTCCTTTAAGCCGGTTAACGCGATTTGTAGCTGAAAAGACGTCTCGTTAAATATAATAAACTTTACTACAGAAGCATTGCGACTATCCGGCGCGGCACCAAGGTAAACGCCGCGGCTTACAAAAGGCCCTGTCGATAATGCAGGTGTGCTACCGCCTGCAGCTTGTGAAGCATCGCCGGACAGTTGGTGACCATGTACAGATGTTACCTTGCTGGCCATCACCGGTATCTCAAAACCGTCCTCGCCAGTAACGCCTATCATCTGATCATCTATAATACGGGTGATGTAACCTTCCATCCGCTCTTCCACAAAGCGCACAAAATCGCCGAGTTTGTATTTCATCCGGCAAAGATACACCATAATAGTGCATCCGCTCAGAATTTTGCTTTTAGTTGCTTGTGGTTGAAACTGATTAAGCGACTCTAACGTTAGAGGTGTAACATCAACCCATATCTATGACCCAGTTACAACAGGCAGATCAAAGTGTATTTAAACAACTTTTCATTCATCACCTTAACCGGCTATACTTCGGCAAAACTTATTTGCACCGCCATATGCCCTACCTTACCGATCTGGCATCATTTAAAGCACTCAAATTAGGTTTACAGGAGTTTGGTGGCGATGTAGAAAAGCAAATTGCCCGTATGTCCGAAATCTACCAGATGCTTAACGAAAAACCAATTGAAGACAACTGCAATCCACTTAAGGCCATCGTTCGCGACAGCTTTTCGCTGAATGAAGAGCAGGGATTTCAGCAACTGGTTGATACCGATATAATGCTTTACGTACAGATGCTGGAGCATATCAACATCACGGTATACCGTATGCTTAAACTCATAGCGCAAAAGCTGAATTATACGCAAATAATGCAGATGCTGATAGAGAGCTTTGACGAGTCGGTTGATAATGACCAGCTTTTTAAATTGATTGCTACAGAACACGTCGGCGCTGACCACGAAGAGTAAACCGCACTTTGCTTTGCGTTGAATTTATAGTTACTTTGCTTGTAAATTCAACTCTTCTTTTTTATGATCAAAAAGCTTATAGCGGCCGCCTTGTTTGCTGCTGCCGGGCAACAATTGTATGCGCAAAACCTTTATATGCCGCGCGATATTGTAAACGCTTATACCAAGCAAACACGCGCTGCCGATGGCAAACCCGGAAAAAATTATTGGCAAAACAAGGGCATTTACAATATAACGGTTACCGCTAATGCACCTGGCCGCAGAATAACCGGGACGGAAACTATTACCTATTTTAACAATAGTCCGGATACCCTGAAAATACTCAACATGAAGTTCATCCTGAATGTGCACAGACCGGGTGCCGCCCGCTTTTCAGCGGCCGGCCCTGATTACCTTACAGAAGGCATACAGGTGGATAAATTTGAAGTGGCCGGCTCACCTATCAAATTTAATAATGCGCCCTCAGGCACTAACCGCCCGGTACGTTTGGCTAAACCCTTAATGCCGCACGACTCCGTTAAATTAAACATCGACTGGCACTTTGACGCTTCTAAAGAAAGTGGCCGCGAAGGTATGCTTGATTCATCAACCTATTACCTGGCCTATTTTTACCCGCGCGTATCCGTTTATGACGACTACAACGGTTGGGATATGCTCGAGTTTTTAGATGCGCAGGAGTTTTACAACGACTTTAACGATTATACACTAAATGTAGTAGCACCTAAAAATTATATTGTTTGGGCTACCGGAACACTACAAAATGCCAAGCAGGTATTGCAGCCTGAGTATTACAAGAGGCTGCAAAAGTCATTCACCAGCGATTCTACCATTCACATTGCTACCGCCGCAGATATTGCCGGCAATAAGGTGACCGCACAAAATGACATGAATACCTGGACATGGACCGCTAACGACATCAGCGACGTCGCTGTGGCCATAAGCAACCAGTATGTTTGGGATGCAGCAAGCGTTATTGTTGATCCGAAAACCAAACGCCGCGCCAGCATGCAGGCAGCCTTTGCCGATTCTGCTGCCGACTTTCACCAGGCGGTACAGTTCGGCCGTAACAGCTTGGGCTGGCTATCAACCAACTGGCCGGGTGTACCCTACCCCTTCCCGAAGATGACCACCGTTATGGGTTTTGCAGATATGGAATACCCGATGATGTGTAATGATAGCCATACCGACGACGCTAACTTCACGCGCTTTGTGCAGGACCACGAGATAGCCCACACATGGATGCCTTTTTATATGGGCATTAACGAAAGCCGTTACGCTTTTATGGACGAAGGCTGGGCAACTACTTTTGAATTGCTTATCGGCTCAGCTGAATTTGGCAAGGAAAAAGCAGAAACGCTGTTTAAGCAATTCCGTGTTGATGGCTGGATACACAGCCGTGCGACAGCTCAGGATTTACCTATCATCACCCCATCAAGCGAGCAACGTGGTGGTTACGGCAATAACGCTTACGGCAAACCTGCTTTAAGCCATTTTGCATTGAAAGACATGCTTGGCGATGAGTTGTTTAAAAAAGCTTTGCATGGTTATATGGATCGCTGGCATGGCAAACACCCTATTCCGTGGGATTTCTTTAACTCGATGAGCAATGTATCCGGCCAGGACCTTAGCTGGTTCTTTAACAACTGGTTCTTTACCAATTACTACATCGACCTGGAACTGAAGAGCGCAACCAAAAACAACGGCGGATACACGCTGGCTATTAATAACATCGGCGGCTTTTCGGTGCCATTTGACGTAAAGGTTATCTACAGCGACGGTACAACCGAAACCCTGCACCAAACACCTATAATTTGGAAAGCAGACCAAAAGAAAACATCAGTAAACGTAAAGACTACTAAAACCATCCAAAGTATTACGCTTGATGGCGGTATATTTATGGACGCAGACGTAAAAAACAATACAGTAAAACTTTAAGAGGTTCTACTTGATGCAAATAAGAAAAGCGGGACCATGGCCCCGCTTTTCTTTTAACACACTAATTATTTTCTTAACGATTAAGCGTTCTGGATAGAATTGTTCCAGCCGTTAGCAGTATGCTTGGCCGAATCTTTAGCTTCATTCAGCTTATCTTCGCCTGCTGCAACGTAATCGTTAGCTTTGTCTTTAACGTTTTCTGCTACACTACCAGCATAGTCTGATGCGTGCTGAAATTTAGACTTAGCTTTCTCAACAACGTCATTGCTGTATTGCTTTACGCTGTCTGCAGCTGTACGCGCTTTATCTTTTGTATTTTCGAGCAGATCATTAAAATAATCTGCGATTTCTTCTCTTGTAGCTTTGCCGCTATCCGGAGCAAATAACAGTGCCGCGGCGGCACCGGCTGCAGCGCCTATCAAAAGAGCTGCTACTAACTTTGTTTGATCTTTCATGTTCTTTCTTTTTATGTAGATGATTTTCAATGGTATTAACAACCGTTGTGCGGGGCGGTTTCAACTTTTTGCAAAAAACTTTTAGCAAGTTGGCGCATATCACCCTGTAATTAGCCTGTTTGCACTGCACAACAATGCATTTAACTTAATACCTTTAGCCTAAACACTAATAAATATCACCATGAGTAAAGTATTAGGCATAGGCGGCTTCTTTTTCCGCTCGGCAGATGCAACTGCACTGGCCAAATGGTACGAAGAGCACCTCGGTATTCCATCCATGCAAAGCGGCTCGCTTTGGCAACAAGAGCAGGGCACAACAGTTTTTGTTCCGTTTAAACAGGATACTACCTACTTCGGCAATCCATCGCAACAGTTTATGCTCAACTTCAGGGTAGCTGACCTGGACGCGCTGCTTAATGAACTGACAGAGGCCGGCGTTCGCATTGACGAAAAGAAGCAAGATGATGAGCATGGCAAGTTTGCATGGATTTACGATCCTGACGGCAATAAAATAGAGCTTTGGCAGGAGCCTCAGTAAAGAGCCGTTCATTAGCGAGTTTATGGGTTAACAGCTTGTTAAAAAACTATTGTAAAATCAGCATGTCCTTACAGCATGCTGATTTTTTGTAACAAAAGATTGCCAAGGTTATCCTAAAGTGCAGATACTTGCGTTATATAAACTCAACTTTTACCCATATTGCCGTTCATGCATCAACGACAACTCATCCTCCTGACAGTACTTTTTCAACTTTTATATCTTGCACCCGCTTGGGCACAGCAACGCTTTACCGTAAGCGGCACCGTGCGCGACGCAGCTACCGGCGAGACACTGATTGGCGCTACTGTGCGTATTCTGGGAAATGGCCAGCAGGTAGCGGTAACTACCAACTCCTATGGTTTTTACTCTTTAAGCAGTACCAGCGGCGCTTATGATTACTCTGTTAGTTACACAGGGTATCAAACCGAAACAAAGAAAATAACGCTTGATAAAGACATAAAAGTAAATATAGACCTGAAGGGTGGCTCAGAACTGCAGGAAGTGGTAATAAGCGCTACCGACCGGAAGAACGAGAACGTGCGCAGCCCGCAGATGGGACTGGACAAGCTGAACATGAAGGATCTGGATAACATACCCGTACTATTTGGCGAAAAGGATGTTTTAAAAACTATTCAGCTGCTGCCGGGTGTAAAATCGGGTGGCGAAGGTACCACCGGTTTCTTTGTACGAGGTGGCGGGGCCGACCAAAACCTTATCCTGCTGGACGAAGCTACGGTGTATAACTCAGCGCATTTGCTCGGTTTCTTCAGCACCTTTAATGCTGATGCCATTAAAGACGTAAGCCTGTATAAGGGTGGCATGCCCGCACAATACGGCGGTCGCTTATCGTCGGTTTTAGATGTGAAGATGCGGGATGGCAACAGTAAAAACTTAGCCGTTGAAGGCGGCCTAGGGCTTATAGCATCCCGTATCAAAGTGGAAGGGCCGCTGATTAAAGACAAAAGCTCTTTTATGATCAGTGCACGGCGTACCTATATAGACCTGCTGCTGCAGGCATCTCCCGACTCATCAATCAAAGGCAACACGCTTAATTTTTACGACATTAACGCCAAAGCCAACTACCGGTTTGATGACCGCAATACGCTTTACCTTTCGGGCTATTTTGGCCGAGACAACATCGGCATTAAAGACCTGTTTGATAATGATTGGGGCAACTCAACTGTAACCATCAGGCTAAACCACGTGTTCAACAGCAGGCTGTTCTCCAACACCAGTTTCATCTTTAACAAATACAACTACAGCATTAGCCTGCTTGATGAGGACAATAACGCCAGCGTAAAATCATACATCCGCGATTTTAATCTGAAAGAAGATTTGCAATATTTTAGCGGGCAGCATACCCTGCGTTTCGGCTTTCAAGGTACGCATCACCGTATAGCGCCGTCGGACATAACCACTAATGGGGGTTCCAGCTTTAATCCGCTATCGGTAGAAAACCGTTATGGCGTTGAGGCTGCCGCCTACGCATCAGATGAATGGCAATTAAACAGCAAGCTAAATTTACTGTACGGTGTAAGGCTTAGCACCTTTTCTTTACTGGGACCGGTTACTGTAAATACTTATGACAGCGACGGGGACGTTAACAGCAGCACGCAATACAACAGCGGCCAGTTTGTAAAAACATATTTTTATGCGGAGCCACGCCTATCGCTCAGCTACGCCTTTAACGAACAGAACTCACTCAAAGCTGCATATAACCGCAACACGCAAAATATACATATCCTTACCAATGCCAACACCAGCTCACCTACCGACCAGTACGTGATGAGCAGCAACAACATTAAGCCGGAGCTTGCCGACCAGGTAGCTTTGGGGTATTTCCGCAACACAGCCGATAACTCCTTCGAGTTTTCGGCCGAGACGTATTATAAATGGTTGAGGAACCAGATTGAATATAAGAATGGCGCAGAACTGATTGCCAATCCTAACGTAGAATCAGAGTTGCTGTATGGCACCGGCAGGGCCTACGGTCTGGAGCTTTATGCCAAAAAAACCAAAGGGAGGGTAACCGGCTGGCTTAGCTACACCCTCTCCCGCACCGAGCGTAAATTTGACGGCATTAACAATGGAAATTACTTCCCCGCGCGGTATGACCGTACGCACGACCTCGCCCTGGTGGCCATGTACAAACTGAGCAACCGCTGGTCGCTCTCGGCAAACTATATTTACAGCACCGGGAATGCGGTAACTTATCCGGCAGGGAAATACAATATCGGCGGACTCACTACTTATTATTATACGGAACGCAATGCCAACCGCATGCCACACACCGAAAGACTTGACCTGAGCGCCACGCTGAAGGCAAAAGAAACCAAAAAGTTCCGCTCCAGCTGGTCGTTTAGTATTTACAACGCCCTTAACCGTAAAAACCCATATGCTATTCAGTTCAGGGATAAAAAGGATGACCCTACCCGTACTGAGGCCGTACAAATTGCTTTATTTGGCATCATCCCATCTGTAACCTGGAATTTTAGCTTTTAACCGAATATGAAAAATCGCTTTTACTTCATATATCTTGCATCTGCCCTTTGTGTGCTATTCTTCTCGTCATGTGAAAAGGTAATAGAGGTTGATATTAAAGAATCGGCCAGCCAGGTGGTTATTGAAGGGAACATTACCAATGAAGAGGGTGCGCAATTCATCAGGCTAAGTCGTTCGGTATCGTATACCGAACCTAATACCTACCCTGCCATAACAGGAGCTGTAATAACCGTGTCTAATAATCGCAACGAGGTTGTCAACCTGTTTAAAGAAGTCACACCGGGGGTTTACACTGCCGTTATGCGCGGCATGCCCGGCGTTACCTATACCATGAACGCTTCTTTTAATGGCGAGCAATTCACCGCCAACTCAACCATGCCTCAACCTGTGCCGTTAGACTCGCTAAGCATATCAAAAATTTCTTTCGGTGGCGAAGACCGCAAGGTAATTTCCGTGCATTATACCGATCCCAAAAACGTTGTAAACCAATACCGCTTTATCACCAAAGTAAATGGCACGCAAACCCGACGTGTGTATGCCAGTAACGATCGCTTAACGGACGGTAACGAGGTGAAGGACCTGCTTTATTACAGCAGCGATGATGATAACGAAGAGATTGATAAGGACGACAAGATTGAGGTGGAAATGCAGTGCATTGATGAGCCGGTATACAAGTACTGGGTCACGTTAGCAGACCAGGGGCGCAACGGACCGGGAGGCGGCACTACGCCCGGCAACCCGCCATCAAACATCAGCAACAACGCATTGGGGTATTTTAGCGCACATACGGTTACCCGCCTGTCTACAGTTATTACCGAATAAGGCATAAAAAAAGCATCAACCAATAGGTTGATGCTTGTACGATTAATAAATGATATATATTATATAACTTTTACTCTTACCGCATTCAGGCCTTTTCTGCCATTTTCCACTTCATACTCAACTTTGTCGTTTTCCTGAATCTGGTCAATCAGCCCTGTTGAATGTACAAAAATTTCCTGGCCGCCATTGTCTGGCACGATAAAGCCGAAGCCTTTTGTTACATTAAAAAATTTAACTGTTCCTTGATTTTGCATTATGTATTAATTAAAGCCCGCAAGGTAGGCATAATAGTTCGCATTGCGTCCAATTATAATTTTATTTTGAGTAATTGACCATTATATGGCAAACCTTACTCGCTGTAAACGCTCGTTGCCCTGTCGCGCAGGTTATATCCCGAAGCCATTACCTCGCCATAAGCGCCCGTAGTACGCACGGCTATCAGGTCACCACGAAACGACTCCGGCAACTCAACATCTTTACGGAAGCAATCGGTACTTTCGCAAATCGGCCCTACTACATCATACTTAACTGCTTCGTTTTCGGCATTCCGGCTTAGGTTATCAATCTGATGATATGCCTGGTAAAGCATAGGGCGAATCAACTCCGTCATTCCTGCGTCCAACACCAGGAAGTTTTTACGCTGCCCGTTCTTCACATACAATACTTTAGATATGAGTGATGAACTTTGCGCAACCAATACCCTGCCTAATTCAAAGTGCACTTCCTGCCCTGGTTTCACATCCAGAAAGTCATGAAATACTTTGAAATAGCTGTCAAAATCGGCAATGTTGTTTTCATCCGGACTATAATAGTTAACTCCAAGGCCACCGCCGGCATTTAAAACCTTAATGCTGAAACCGCGATCTTCAAACCATGCCTGCATTTCGTTTATGCGAATACACAGGCTCTTAAATACTTCCATATCTGTAATCTGTGATCCTACATGGAAGTGGATGCCGATGAATTCAAGATTAGTATTTTTGCGCAACGCATCTGCTACGTCGCCCAACTGCCAGGTATTGATGCCAAACTTGTTTTCGTCAAGCCCGGTGGTAATATAATGATGGGTGTGCGCATCAACATTAGGGTTAATGCGGATGGCAATGCGCGCTTTTTTCTGTTTCAGGCCGGCCAGCTCGTTGATCACTTCCATCTCCTGTACCGACTCTACGTTGAAGCAAAATATATCTGCATCAAGCGCAGCATTAATTTCCGCATCAGATTTACCTACACCGGCAAAAACCACCTTACCAGACTCGAAACCGGTTGCTATGGCGGCCTTTACCTCGTTGCCGCTAACACAATCGGCACCAAAGCCATACTGCTGTATGGTTTGTATAACACGCGGGTTAAAATTAGCCTTCATAGCATAGTGCACATGAAAACCATATGCAGATGATGCATCCTTACAGGCTTGCAAGGTGCGGCGTAGTAAGTCAAGGTCGTAGTAGTAGAACGGTGTTTCCGTTTCCCGGAAACGTTGTAGTATATGATTATCAAACATTTCTCAATCCAATATCATCGCCCTTAAAACAAGCGACTATGTAAACTGCGTAAAGCTTCTGTTTTGTATTCCGTTTTTAATAAGATGGACAGGTTGTTATTGCTGCCTCCGTATGATATCATACGCAAAGGGATATGCTTTACTGCCTCCAGTACACGAACAGCATAACCGTGCTTATCGGCCCCGAAATCGCCCACCACGCAAACAATAGTTTGGTCACGGTCAACCTCCACAGTACCAAAAGCCAATAGTTCTCTTTCTATTTCAGGTAGATAGGTAGTATCATCAACCGTTACCGATACGCCAACTTCTGATGTAGTGATCATATCGATCGATGTTTTATAACGCTCAAACACCTCAAACACGCGGCGCAGAAAACCATAGGCCAGCAGCATGCGGCTGCTTTGTATACGTATGGCGGTAATATCGTCCTTCGCGGCTATGGACTTTATCTTGTCCTTTTCGCTTTCTGAAGTGATTAATGTACCCTTGGCTTGCGGATCCATGGTGTTGAGCAAACGCACAGGTATCTGGTAACGCTGTGCAGGGAACACACTCTGCGGGTGTAATATCTTGGCGCCAAAGTAAGCCAATTCCGCAGCTTCATCAAAAGAGAGCTGTGCTATAGGTTGTGTACCACTAACAATGCGCGGGTCGTTATTGTGCATACCGTCAATATCCGTCCATATCTGTACTTCTTCGGCACGGATACCCGCTCCTATTAAGGATGCAGTATAGTCGCTTCCACCTCGCCGCAGGTTATCAATTTCGCCAAGGCTGTTGCGGCAAATGTAACCTTGGGTTATAAATAAATTATTTTGAGGATACGCTTCCAGCAAAGGTTTCAAATTGGTAGTAATGTAGTCAACTACCGGCTCATTATCTTCGTCAATCCGCATAAAATCAAGTGCCGGCAACAGTACCGAAGGCACACCGATCTCCTTTAAGTACACATGGTATAATGTAGTTGATATCAACTCACCCTGGGCCAGTACAATTTTTTCTTCAGCCGATGTAAACAGGTCATTGGCAAAGCTGCTGAGCACTGCGAAATGATAATCCACCACTTCCCTGCCCTGCTGCAAATATTCGGACGTTGAAAAAAGTTCAGTTATGAAGTCTTCGTATTTGCCCTTCAGGTTCGCAATCAATATGCTTGCATCACCTTTTTTACCGGCGGTATAAGCCTGTGCAATTTCAACCAAACTATTTGTAGTGCCAGACACCGCCGACAACACCACGATTTGCGTTTGCGACGCATCAATAATATCCAGCAATTTTTTCATCCTTTCGGGACTGCCTACCGATGTACCACCAAATTTTAAAACTTTCATTTACCGTACTTTTTAAGCTGAGCATTTAAGCAGGATTTTCAGCGGCGCTAAAAATAGGATTTTTAAATGCTTAAACCATAAGCCGCCTCACTTAATTTATAAAGTATGTTAAGCTCTTTAAACTGATTTTTTGTAACTAAACACTAAAACACACGATCGGTACAACAAATTTTTTCCATTGTTAAACAATCACTTACACTTTAAATTAAAATATTTTTAAACTTTTGGTTACATAAAGTGTTTTCAACTCGTAACTACCAATGTAAACCAAGACTTTGTACAATTATTTAAGATTTACTAAAGTGAGGTGTTAAGCGAATGAAGTTGTAAATTTTACCTATCTATCCTTTATGAGAACCGAAAAAGCTGTACTGAGGTGCCACAGATGCACTGCTCCGTATCATTTCGAAACCAAACCTAACGTGTTATTTCAAATGTTGTTTTTTTTGCCGGTACGCCGCTTTTTTTGTGCGCACTGCTTAAGAAATACGTATGTGTGGCTTACTAAAAAGGAGTCGCAAAAGTACCAGCAGGTATAACGTTAGGCTGATTGTTTAAACCACCACCAAAAATAAAAACCACATCAGTAATTGATGTGGTTTTTTTGTTGAGAATGTTTGTTGAACTATAACGGCTCGTGTTTTTTTGATACCGTTTGTATATCAGTATTTTTATAATCATCTTCTATCAGTCCATCGCGCATGCGTACAATACGGTGAGCATGCTGTGCAATATCCTCTTCGTGAGTAACCAATATAATAGTATTTCCGCGGGAATGGATGTCCTCTAACAACCCCATAATCTCTATAGAGGTTTTGGTATCAAGGTTACCGGTAGGCTCATCGGCCAATATAATAGATGGATTGTTGATAAGCGCACGCGCTACCGCCACGCGCTGCCTCTGACCGCCCGAAAGTTCATTAGGCTTATGATCAACACGATGGCCTAAGCCAACATTTTCGAGGGCTTTTTGTGCCCGCGCCAGCCTGTCCTGCTTGCTTACCCCGGCATAAACCAGCGGCAATGCTACATTTTCTAACGAGCTGTTACGCGGCAATAAGTTAAACGTTTGGAATACAAAGCCTATCTCACTGTTACGCACCTCGGCGAGGCTATCCTCGGTCATCCGGCTTACATCAATGCCATTCAAAACATAAACGCCCTTAGTTGGCGTATCCAAACAGCCCAGGATGTTCATCAGGGTTGATTTACCCGAGCCCGAAGGTCCCATCAATGCAACGAATTCTCCCTTGTAAATATCAAGCGAAACCGACTTAAGCGCGTGGATCACCTCGGCGCCTATTACATATTTACGGCCTATATCTTTAAGGGTAATGAGTGGCTGCATGCGTTTTTATAGGTTTGACGATGATCGCTAAGAAATGTTACAGTCTTGGACCGCTGATTTAGTATGATTTTTTGTTTACGCTGATTTATAAGAGCAGGTTATGATAACAATATTAATCCCTAATGAACAAAAGATCAGTTTAAACTAATTATGAAATTAACGCCATCCTTAAATCAGGAGAATCAACGGTTAAGACTTCTCTATCACCTTTGCTACCATGATGTGGCTGCCGTCGTGCTCCGGTGCGTTTTGGAGTCCTTCTGCTGTGGTGATCTCATGTTTCACCACATCCTCGCGTAACACATTTTCTTCGGTGGTCATGTAAACAAGGGGTTCCACACCGGTAGTGTCCACCTCGTTCAGCTTGTCCATAAAGTCAAGTATCTTACCCATATCTGCCACCATTTCCTGCTTTTCGGTTTCAGTAAGTTCCAGGCGGGCAAGGTGTGCTATCTTATCAACGGTTTCTTTATCAATGGTCATGCTTGTTGGAGTTTTTGCTGCATTATGGCTTTCACTTTATCACGAAGCGCGTCGGCATCGTCAATGGTAAAGTGCGCCGTTTCTACAGGCTCATGTACAAATATATTACAAACGCCCGGCTTGCTGCCAAATTTACTGCCATCGTCCCACAAAATTTTCCAGGTATTGGCTGATGTTATCGGGATGATGGGCACCTTATGTTCTATAGCCAGCCGGAAAGGGCCATTTTTAAAATCGATCATCTGCGGCGGATAAATATCCGGTATAGTTCCCTCCGGGAAGATGATCATGGTAACGCCCTGCTGCAACCGCTCAGAGGCAGCCTTAAACGCCCGGAATGCACCAATTTTGCTTTGCCGGTTAACAGGTATATCAATAGTTTTAAAAAAAAGCTTTGTTACTAGTCCTTCAAGCAACTCATCTTTCCCCATAAAACAGATATTGTTTTTAACCGCCAGGCTCACCGCCGTTATATCAAGGTTAGAGGTATGATTGGCGCAGATAATGTAAGTGCGGCTCCAGTCAATTGGCTTTTCGTAAGCAATGTTATACGTAATGCCTGCTGCCAGCGAACTTACAAAACCCCATGCGCGCCGCACTCGGTTCATGCTGGTATAACGCGCCGGTTTGCGGGAGAAATAATACAAAAAAGGCCAGAAAACGAAGTAAAAAAAGCCTACGCTATAACGGTAAAGCTTGGTGTGAGCTTTCTTCAATATCATTTTCATCGGCACCAAAAATATTAAAAATTCTTACTTTCGCCCCTATGGAAACAGTTGTTAGCGGTATCCGGTCGACCGGAAATTTACATTTGGGCAATTACTACGGCGCCATCCAGAATTTTATCAAGATGCAGCACGAGTATAATTGCTTTTTCTTTATTGCCGACCTGCACTCGCTTACTACTCACCCCACCCCTGCCAACCTGCACAACAATGTAAAGCAGGTGCTGATAGAATATCTTGCCGCCGGCATAGACCCGGAGAAGGCTACCATATACGTACAAAGCGACGTGCCCGAAGTGGCAGAACTGTACCTGTATCTTAATATGAACGCCTACCTTGGCGAATTGGAACGCAGCACATCGTTTAAGGATAAGGTGCGCTCACAGCCAGATAACGTTAATGCCGGTTTGCTTACTTACCCGGTACTGATGGCGGCGGATATCATTATCCATAAAGCTACCAAGGTACCCGTTGGCAAGGACCAGGAGCAGCACCTTGAAATGGCCCGCACCTTTGGCAACCGTTTTAACCGCTTATATAATAATGATTATTTCCCCGAGCCTTTTGCCTTCACCTACAGCACTAACCTGGTAAAGATTCCGGGACTGGATGGTAAAGGAAAAATGGGTAAATCTGAAGGTGAGGCTAACGCTGTATTTCTTTCAGACGCGCCGGAGGTGATCCGTAAAAAAGTGATGCGAGCGGTTACCGATAGCGGCCCTACTGTAGAAAACCAGGAGAAGCCTCAGGAAATACAAAACCTTTTCGACCTGATGAAGGTTGTATCAACCGAAGATACTTACAAGCATTTTGATGAACTGTACAACCGTATGCAAATACGGTACGGCGACCTGAAAAAGCAACTGGCAGAAGATATGGTGAATGCCACTGCACCAATACGCGATCGTATAAATGATATTGCTAATGATGCAGAATATCTGCGTAAGGTAGCGCATTTGGGTGCAGAAAAAGCCCGTGAAAGCGCGTCAAAAACCATACGCGAGGTAAGAGAGATCATCGGCTTCAGGAAGTTTTAACCTGCTTTAAGTTTGTGGTTAATAGATCATAGTTCATAGTATTTAGTAACTTGGCAACAGGAGACATGTCCCATGAACTATGAACCAGCACCTATGACCTATACATCATTGACAAAGAACCATTAACCATACCACCACTATGCACATTGCAATTGTAGGCAACATAGGTGCCGGAAAAACTACGCTTACAGAACTGCTCGCCAAAAACTATGGCTTCGACCCGCTGTTTGAGGCTGTGGACAATAATCCGTACCTGGAGGATTTTTACAGCGACATGAAGCGCTGGAGCTTTAACCTGCAGATATATTTCCTCAATAGCCGTTACCGCCAAATCATCGAGATACAGAAAAGCGGCCGCAATGTGATTCAGGACAGGACGATTTATGAAGACGCACACATCTTTGCAGAAAATCTGCACGATATGGGTCTCATGACCACGCGCGACTATGAGAACTACCGCTCCATCTTCGATAACATTACCTCCTTTATTAAACCGCCCGATTTGCTGGTTTATCTTAAAGCATCGGTACCGACGCTGGTAAACAACATACAGCGTCGCGGCCGTGAGTACGAAAGCGGCATACGGCTGGATTATCTTTCAAAATTGAATGATAAGTATCAGAAATGGATAAGTGATTACAAGCTTGGGAAACTGCTGATACTTGATAAGGACAACCTGGACTTTGCTAACAATACCGAAGACCTGGCGACCATAGTGCAAATGATTGAGCGGGAAATACACGGTTTGTTTTAAGGTGATGAAAGCAAGACTTATATTACTTTCCGCGATCTTTTTTATCTGTTTAGCGTTAAAGAAAGGATATAAGGAATTAAATCTTAATGCTTTTAAGATCACCGTACCCGATTCTTGGAAATACAAAAAACTCAGAGGTGAAGATTCTTTTATAGGAAAAATAATCGGACCTAAAACAGAACTGTTCTTTGATTACAGCAACAGCGGGTATGCTAATGCTTTAATAAGCACAGAAGAACAATATATTGAGAGTGAGGAATGGATTAAAACGTGTGTATTTTGCGAAGTTGGTGTAATATACACAGCAAGTGCGGATGTAAAAAACGTGAGAGATAGCGAGATGAAAAAGAAAGGTATTACTGATACTACATTGGTTAAAGTCGAAGCATTTCCGAATTATGAAAAAAAAATCCTTTCACCTACAACACAGCAAAAGCAAAAATTCCCAAGGGCAGATTTTATTGCCGAATTAACTTATAAGGACAGCACAATCACGATACCGATAGAAATACCGTTAGTAATAAAAAATCATATTATTGAAGTAGATACCACAGACGGTTATATCATCAAAACCATCTATCCTAAAACATTCGGCAAGGGATTAACTGGCATTTACATACAAAAACTTAGTTCGCATTTCAACTTTCAAATGAACGGACATGACTTGCCCAAGTTACAACAAGAGCAAGCTTTGGCAGCTTTTAAAACAATCAAGTTTAAAGAATGAGTATTCTTGGCATCATCCCCGCACGTTATGCGTCCAGCCGCTTCCCTGGCAAACCGTTGGTTGATATTGCCGGCAAAAGCATGATACAACGCGTTTATGAGCAAGCGGCTAAGTGTGCTGATCTTGCTGCTGTGATGGTTGCTACTGATGATGAGCGCATATTTAATCACGTAACTGAGTTTGGCGGCAAGTCGGTAATGACTGCCGCCGAACACCAGAGCGGTACCGACCGCTGTGCCGAAGTGGCCCTGCTGCATCCTGAATATGAGGTGATCATCAATATACAGGGCGACGAGCCTTATATTGATCCACAGCAGATCAGCAAGCTGGCGCAATGTTTCGCCAACCCTCAAACGCAGATCGCAACGCTCATCAAACAAATAAAAACAACCAACGAGCTGCTTAACAGCAACTCGCCGAAGGTGGTCATCAACAAATCATCAGAGGCTATATACTTTTCACGCTCACCCCTGCCCCATCTCCGCGGCGAGGAGCCCGAAAACTGGCTGGAACACCACACTTACTTTAAGCACATCGGCATTTATGGCTACAGGGCCGATGTGTTGCAGCAAATTACTCAACTGCCGCTTTCCTCATTAGAAATAGCCGAAAAGCTGGAGCAACTACGCTGGATTGAGAATGGCTACCGCATACAGGTTGCCGAAACTGAGCTGGAAACGCACGCCATTGATACCCCTGCCGATCTGGAGCTTTTGTTCAAGAAATAAGTGTCCCTCGCAATCAGTTATCCGTAAAAATTATACTACCTTTATTGGATAACCTGATTAATCTAAAACAATGAGAACCCAGCAGTTGCATTATAAAAATAATGACTGGGCTGATGTGTTTGTACATCCCGCTTTTAATGCGGATAATGCCCAGTTGGTGTTTGCCTTTGGCGCACCCGACGTTATTGTAAAACCCGCCATTTATACATATTTGCGTTCGCATTTTACAAACGCAAGCATTGTATTTTCATCCACCTCCGGTGAGATTCTTGACGACGCTGTTTTTGACGATACCGTTGTTGTTACGGCTATTGAATTTGACAAAGCTACCATCCGCTGTGCCGAAACCGAGGTAAATAAACACGCCGACAGCTTTGAAACCGGAAAGCTGTTAATGGATAAACTGGACCAAACCGGCTTAAAAAGCGTTTTTGTAATATCAGACGGTACCTTCATCAACGGCAGCGAACTGGTAGCAGGCCTAAATGACACTAACCCTTACAACGTTCCGGTTAGCGGTGGCCTGGCGGGTGATTCAGACCGTTTCAACAGCACATTTACCGGCCTCAACAAAGTACCCACACAGGGCAATGTAATTGCCATAGGCTTTTATGGCGATGATCTGCAGGTAAAGCACGGCACCTGCGGCGGTTGGGATGAGTTTGGCCCGGAACGTACCATTACCAAAGCTGACAAAAATGTGCTGTACGAAATAGATGGTAAAAATGCACTTGATCTGTACAAACAATACCTCGGTAATTATGCCAACGAGTTGCCCGGCTCTGCGCTGCTGTTCCCTTTGTCGTTAAGGGTAAATAACGGCAGCAATAATTTGGTGCGCACCATTTTGAGTATTGATGAACAAGCCGGTACCATGACCTTTGCCGGTAATTTGCCCGAAGGTAGTAAAGTACGCTTGATGAAAGCAAACTTTGATAAGCTAATTAAAGCAGCATCAGCAGCAGCAGAAAACGCTAACGAACAGCCTGTGGTTGATTCATCTGCGCTGGCCATATTAGTCAGCTGCGTGGGGCGTAAGCTGGTGCTTAACGATTTAACCGACGAGGAATTGATTGCCGCAAAGCAAGTGCTTGGCAGCAACACCATCATTACCGGGTTTTACTCTTACGGCGAAATATCTCCATCAAGCAAAAACACCCAATGCGAGCTGCATAACCAAACCATGACCATCACTATATTAAGCGAACTTTAAAGGCGTACCAACGTATACATCCGTAAACATGGACTATCACAATTTATTGAACAAGCAAATAAACAAGCTGTTACCTGCGCATTATTTACAGGACGAACAGATGCTGCAGTTTCTGAACGCGGTAAACAATTCGTTTAATAATTTTGAACGGGCAATTCACATTGCCGACCATGCTTTTGATGTAAGCGAAAAAGAATATATACATGTAACCTCCGATCTGCGCCAGCAAAACGAGATAAAAAAGCAATCCATTATACAGCTCAAGCAGGCTATCAAATCACTGGATCCTAAGGTGGTGCTCAATGTTTCTGATACAGACACTGATGATGACCTGATACATGTTATCGACTTTTTGCAGGAACGCATTGCAAGGGCTAAGGTGTTGGAAACAGAACTGATACGCTCTAAGGAGGCCGCCGAGATGGCAGCGCTGGCAAAATCGCAGTTCCTGTCGGTAATGAGCCATGAGATACGCACGCCCATGAACGCCGTTATCGGCTTTACACACCTGCTACTCAGGAAGGACCCAAAGCCAGAGCAAATGGAATTCCTCAACCTGCTTAAGTTTTCGGCAGAGAGCTTGCTGGTGCTCATAAACGACATATTGGATTTCAATAAAATTGAAGCCGGAAAAATAGAGTTTGAAAGTGTAGACTTCAGTCTGCGGGAACTTATCTCTAATATAAGGCTTGGTTTGCTGCAAAAAGCGCAGGAAAAGAACATTGCCATAAAGCTGATGCTGGATGACGAACTACCTGCAGCAGTGATTGGAGACCCGGTGCGTCTCGGGCAAATAGTAACCAACCTCATCAGCAACGCGGTAAAATTTACCAGTAAAGGCAAAATTACCATATCAGCAGAATTGGTATCACGTACCGCCGATTCCTCGACGATAAACTTCGAGATAACAGATACCGGTATAGGCATCCCGGCGGATAAGTTGGAATATATTTTTGAAAGCTTTAGCCAGGCCAGTTCAGATACCACGCGAAAATTCGGCGGCAGCGGTTTAGGCCTTACCATAACCAAACGCCTTTTGCAATTAATGGGAAGCGATATAAGCGTAGAAAGCGAAGTTGGCAGAGGCTCCTCTTTCACGTTTAGCCTCACTTTTGCCAACAGCAGCAAACAATTGTTGGCCGGTGAAACCACCGAAGAATTTGGCCGTCTGCAAAGTCTTAAGGGCACCAAAGTATTAATTGCAGAAGACAACCCCATCAACGTGATACTTGCCAAACAATTTATGGCCGAGTGGGAAGTAGAATGTGATATTGCGGAGAATGGCAAGATTGCGCTGATGCTGACGGAAACCAACGAGTACGATATGATACTGATGGACTTGCAAATGCCCGAAATGGATGGTTACCAAACCACTATCGCTATACGCCAGCTTAGCGATGAGCGCTTTAAAAAACTGCCCATCATAGCGCTCACGGCGTCGGCCATGCTCGACATCCAGGACCAGGCTTTTAAGGTGGGCATGAATGATTACATCAGCAAGCCGTTTAACCCTAACGATTTGTATAAGAAAATTGCTTATTACAGCGGCCTCAAAGCTTCGGCCTGATACTAAAACTAACAGAGTGCCAATGCGGTTATCTGTTATATGACAGGGAAATTTAATCTGCGCTTTTTCGGCTATGTAGCGGCTTTGACCATCGCTTTACTTTACAGTTCCTGTAGCAATAATGGCGTTGGCAATTTGTTCAAAAAGCAATCACCGCATGACGCTTATGCGCAAAAACTGCGCGATGCCGGTTTAGACAAATCGGCCCTTGGTAACAAATGGCTGCTAACCGCAACACAAGCGCTTAATGCGGCTCCCAACATAAAACTACCTTACCGCGAAACCGGCTACTTTCCTGCCGATAAAGCTTCCGCAGCAGCTTTTCAGTTTGAAGCGAAACGCGGGCGAAAAATAAGCATCAGCATCGAACAAAAACCTGTCACTAATTACCGCATCTATGCCGATTTATTTGAGTTGAAAGATGGCAAAACAGATCATTTAACATCCGCTGATTCGCTGAACGCACCCTTAACCTTTGAAGTAAAACGCGATGGGCGCTTCGTTTTGAGGTTACAGCCAGAGCTGTTGCAAAGCGGGCAATACACCGTTACCATAACTACCAATTCCGCCCTTGACTTTCCTGTAGCTGCATCCGGCAAACCATATATTGGCAGTGTTTATGGCGATATGCGCGATGCCGGCATACGCTCGCATGAAGGGATTGATATTTTTTCGCCAAAGCGTACCCCAGCGCTGGCGGCCGCTAACGGCATAGTTAGCCGCGTTACAAATAATAATCTGGGCGGCAAGGTGGTCTTCTTTCGTCCGCAAGGTGCCGATTATACGCTGTATTATGCCCACCTGGATAGCCAGTTGGTGAGCGATGGGCAGATTCTTAAAACGGGCGATACCATTGGCCTGGTGGGCAATACCGGCAATGCCCGCACAACTCCGTCGCATCTGCACTTCGGCATTTACACTTCTGGCGGGGCCATTAATCCGCTGAGTTTTGTAGAAAAGGAAAACCGGGAACCGGCAAAAATAACTGCTGCTTTAGAGCGGCTCAACGCTACCATGCGGGTAACCGGCGCTAAACAACTCTTTACCACACCCAATGCAGATGATGCTTCTATAGCAGGCCTTGCTACAAATACCGCCGTTACAGTAACCGGAGCAACCGACAACTGGTACAAAGTGGAATTACCGGATGGGCAAAAAGCTTATGTAAAAAGCGCTAATATTAAGCCTTTGAGTACACTGCGTAGTCTCACACTTAAAGCCGATAGTCCCCTCCTTGATGCGCCCGACAGCCTGAACGCTCCCGCAATAAAGATGCTCTCAAGCGGCCTTAAAGTAGATATACAAGCAGTATATAAAGATTATTACCTGGTAAACCATGACGGCACCAACGGCTGGATTGCGATGTGATAACATATTGATAACTCTGACAGCAATGCACATGTCTATACTAAGCATGGCTTAATTTTCACATTGCCAATTTTCTCCACACTCTATCAAATCAGGTAAAAATTCTTACCTTTGTATCCCGTACACAAACAATTTTAACGCGGATTGCAAACCGCCGTTAAATTTCAAAAAAGAGCATGACCAAGTATATTTTTGTTACGGGCGGCGTTACTTCGTCGTTAGGGAAAGGTATTATTTCCGCATCATTAGCTAAACTTTTACAGGCGCGTGGTTACCGTGTAACCATCCAAAAGTTCGACCCTTATATCAACGTCGATCCGGGAACGCTTAACCCTTACGAGCACGGCGAATGCTACGTAACCGAAGACGGTGCCGAAACCGACCTTGACCTTGGTCATTACGAGCGCTTTTTAAATACCCCAACTTCGCAGGCCAATAACATTACCACCGGCCGTATCTATCAAAATGTAATTAACAGAGAGCGTGAAGGTGCCTTTTTAGGTAAAACCGTACAAGTAGTTCCGCACATTACTGATGAGATTAAACGCAACTTCCGGATTTTGGGTGAAAGCGGTGATTATGATATCGTTATCACTGAAATTGGCGGTACCGTAGGCGATATTGAGTCGCTGCCATTTGTGGAAGCCGTGCGCCAGTTCCGCTGGGAGGTTGGCTCAAGCAATTCATTGGTTATTCACCTTACGCTTGTGCCTTTTTTGGCTGCAGCAGGCGAGTTAAAGACCAAGCCAACACAGCACTCGGTAAAGATGTTGCTGGAGTATGGTATACAGCCGGATATACTGGTTTGCCGTACCGAACATCACCTTACTCAAGAACTCAGAAAAAAAATTGCGTTGTTCTGTAACGTAAACATCAATGCAGTAATCGAATCAATAGATGCATCAACCATTTATGATGTGCCTTTACTGATGTTAAAAGAACAACTGGACAAAACGGTATTAACCAAGCTCAAACTTCCGCATAAAAGCGAGCCTGACCTGGAGAGTTGGAAGGATTTCCTGGGTCGCTTAAAAAATCCTACGTCTGAGGTTTGTATTGGCCTGGTAGGTAAATATGTAGAGCTGCCTGATGCTTATAAATCTATCACTGAAGCGTTCATACATGCCGGCGCAAAAAATGAGTGCAAGGTGAAGGTAGAATATATCCATTCGGAACAACTTACACCCGGCAACGCCGTTGAACGTTTAAAAGGCCTGCATGGTGTACTGGTTGCCCCTGGTTTTGGTGAGCGTGGCTTTGAAGGTAAAATTGAAGCCATCCGCTATGTGCGCGAAAATAATATTCCATTCTTTGGTATCTGTTTGGGCATGCAATGCGCAGTGGTGGAATTTGGCCGCCATGTATTGGGGCTGGAAAATGCCAACAGTACCGAAATGAACCCTGATACCGAATACCCGGTAATCAGCATGATGGAGGAGCAAAAGAAAATTACTGCCAAAGGCGGTACCATGCGCTTAGGCGCCTACCCTTGCGACCTTAAAAAGGGTTCAAAAGCGTTCTCTATTTACGGCAGGCAACACATCAGCGAGCGTCACCGTCACCGTTACGAATTCAATAACGAATACCTTAAAAAATATGAGGATGCCGGTTTGGTTCCATCAGGCATTAACCCTGAAAATAACCTGGTTGAGATAGTAGAACTCAAAAATCACCCTTATTTCGTGGGTGCTCAATTCCACCCCGAATTAAAATCAACGGTTGCTAATCCGCATCCACTTTTTATTAACTTTGTCGCCGCTTCGCTGGGTTATGCCCGCAAGAATTAATATTGTTCGAGATTACATATAATGGATAGAAATACGTTTACAGGGTTATTCCTGATTATGCTGATACTCGCCGGTGGCTTTTATTTGATAAAGCCGTCTGACGAGGAGATCAAGAAACAGCAGGAGATCCTTCGGGCCGACTCATTAAAAAAGGAAGCCAAATTACACCCCGAAAAGGTTAAAAAAGATACGGTCAAGCCTGCGATTGATTCTGCCGCTTTAAAAGGACCTTTCGGCGGCGCTGTTAGCGGCACGCAGCAGATTGTAACTTTAGAGAACAAGGACATTAAAGTACAGCTGAACACTCTTGGTGGTAAAGTACAAGCCGTAGAGCTTAAAGCCTACAAAACTTTTGATAAAAAGCCGCTGGTATTATTTGACGGTAAAGGCAACAATTTTGCAACTGCACTGAACGCGGGTGGCAAAAACTTCAATACCGCCAAGCTATACTTTACGCCGGTAGCTGCATCAGCATCATCAGTTACCATGCGTTTAACCTACAGCGCAACACAGTATATTGATTATGTCTACAGCCTCGGCGCTGAAGGTTATAAGCTTAACTTGAGCATTAAGCCTAATGGCATGGACAATGTGTTGGCAAACAGTGGCAGCCTCAATCTGAACTGGACCGCAAGCCTGCATAAGCAGGAAAAAGACATGACCCAGGAGCGCCAGTATTCTACGGTTTACTACAAATCAACCGATAACAACGTTGATCACCTGAGTGTTACCAAAGACGAAAGCAAAGACATTACCGAAGAGAAATTGCAGTGGATATCTTTCAAGCAGCACTTCTTCTCCAACGTACTGATCACTAAAACGGGTTTTGAAAAAGCCAAGCTTTCTGTTAGTACCGATGTAAACGATACTACCGATGTGAAGCAGATGACTGCGAGTTTCGCTATTGCCCGTGATGCATCAGGTGCCTTCCCTCTGGAGTTTTACTACGGACCAAACAAATACAAAATTTTAAAAGCCCAGGGTTATGACCTCGAAGAACAGATAGATATGGGCTGGGGACCGTTAAAGTACATCAACCGTTTTGCGGTGCTGCCTATCTTTAACATGCTTGATGGATTGAACTGGAATTATGGTATCATAATTTTAGCGCTAACTATTCTGCTTAAACTGGTACTGTCGCCGCTTACTTATAAATCATACCTGTCAATGGCGAAAATGCGCGTGCTGAAGCCGGAGATGGATGAGATAAAAGCAAAGGTTGGCGAGGACAACCCTACCCTGTTGCAGCAGGAATATTTAAAGCTGTACAAGAAAGCCGGTGTAAACCCACTGGGCGGATGTTTACCGCTATTGCTGCAAATGCCTATCGTAATTGCATTCTTCCGTTTTTTCCCAAGCTTATTTGAATTGCGCGGGGAGAGCTTTTTGTGGATGAAAGACCTTTCTACTTACGATGCGGTAATTAGCTGGGGTACTACTATTCCTATTCTGGGTAACCATATCAGCGCTATGTGTTTGCTCATGACGGTTTCAACACTGATTTATACTTACTTTAATAACCAGATCACCGGCGCTACCGGACAGATGAAATACATTGGCTACATTACGCCTTTCATCTTCTTTGGTATGCTGAACAGCTATCCTGCAGGTTTGAACTATTACTACTTCCTGGCCAACATGATCACCTTCGGTCAGCAGTTCCTGATCAGACAGATGGTGAATGATGATAAAATTCACGCTAAAATCCAGGAAAATAAAAAGAAACCTGAGGATGCTACCAAGAAAAAATCAGGCTTTACCGCCCGTCTTGAGGAGGCAATGCGTCAGCAGCAACAACAAAAGAAAAAGTAATTTGGTGAGTAGTGAATGGTGAGTAGTCAGTACCCGCCTTCTTTAAAATATCAAGGCCGCATGTATTTGCGGCCTTTTTTATTGGGCTGCGGCTAACTATATGACAATCATCAGTTCGTCGTTGCGAGGAAGAATGACAAAGCATTTTCAAACATGCTTAAATTGACATCGCAACGTTTATCAAAATAACGAATAATAAGTCCTCCCTTTTGGGGAGGACTTAGGTGGGGTCGGACCAACAAAGGCACAAAGTTCATAATTGCGAGGAAGAACGACGAAGCAATCTCCACTAATGGCTATTTCATCGAATAACAATAAAATGAAAAAATACAAATCAATAATTGATGGACATTTGGATATAAAGGTCATAGAAAATGAAGATGAGTTTGAAGGCGAAACAATACAATGGAACGATATTTTAATACATGGCGACCCTGAAGGACTGAGATCATTAGCTAACCTGTTGCTCAAACTGGTAGATCTTGATCAAAGCTCGGTAACTGACTTGCCTGTAGGAGCGCGCGAACATTATCATTTACGACCAGGTGTTGATTTATCTGAAAGTTCTGAACAAGTTATTGTTGGCCGTTTAGATGGTAAAGGAACCGGTGAGTTTTACGATGCATATGTTCCTCGAAAGGCGTAAGTGTTATGCTTTCACCTACGTAATCAGCTTGTTGGTGATAAAAAGAACAAAGGGCTTGAGGGCACAATAATGAGAGCGAAATAATAAGTCCTCCCTTTTGGGGAGGATTTAGGTGGGGTCGCGCCAACATGGGCACAAAGTCCGTCATCCCGGGAGGAACGGCGAGACAATCTCAAACACGCTTAAATTCACATCAAATCATTTATCATAATAACGCCTATAAAGTCCTCCCTTTTGGCGAGGATTTAGGTGAGGTAGCACCAATCACTAAATTATTTAGCATTTCATTTAAAAACTATTTATATTTGAGTGATGTATGCGATTGTGGATATTGAAACGACGGGCGGACATGCCAATGCTAACGGCATTACAGAAATAGCTATTCGCATTCACGATGGCATGCAGGTGGTGAAACGTTTTGAAACGCTTGTCAATCCGCAGCGCGAAATACCTATTTACATCAGCGCGCTTACCGGCATCACCGATGATATGGTAGCCAATGCTCCCCTTTTTAAAGATGTAGCTCACGAGGTTTACCAACTGTTACAAGGCCAGATATTTGTTGCCCATAACGTTAATTTCGATTATTCATTCCTCCGGTTCCACCTGGCTCAGGTTGGCCTGGAGCTGCATTGCAATAAGCTTTGCACGGTAAGGCTGAGCCGTAAAATCATCCCTGGCTTACCATCATACAGCTTAGGTAAGTTATGTTCACAACTCGGCATTACTAATACCAGTCGTCACCGCGCGGCCGGCGATGCGGAAGCTACAGCGCAGCTGTTCACGATGCTGCTGTCATCCGATAAAGACGAGCACATCAGCAAAGCGCTCAAGCAAAATTCTAAAGAGCAGGTATTGCCTGCTAACTTGCCCAAACAGTATGTAGATCAGTTGCCTTATACGCCTGGTGTATATTATTTTCACGATGGAAAGGGCAAGGTGATTTATGTGGGCAAGGCCAAAAACTTAAAGAAACGGGTTTGCAGTCACTTCACGGGCAATAATTCCGGCAGGCAAAGGCAGGAGTTTATGCGCAACATCCATAGTATTAGCTACCAGGTTTGCGGTACAGAGTTGATTGCTTTTGTACTGGAAGCTGTAGAGATAAAACGCCTGTGGCCGCAATACAACCGCTCGTTAAAGCGCTTTGAGCAGAGTTATGCCATTTACGATTATATAGATCAGCGTGGCTACCTTCGCCTGGCAGTTGATAAAAAACGTAAAAATCAATTACCGCTTTATAGTTGCAGTTCGTTGCTGGAAGGATATAACCTGCTCAACCAATTGATAGATGATTTCGGCCTGTGCCCTAAGCTCTGCTTCGTGCAAAAAAACAATGCTCAGTGCAACGGCATCCATAAAGAGAATTGTGCTTGCTGCGGCGCTATGCCGGCAGATGAGTATAACGATAAGGTGAACGAGGCCATTGCATCGTTGGATAAAATACTGCCTACCGTTGCCATACGCGATGAAGGTCGCACAATTGATGAACACAGCTGCATTCTGATAGAAAAAGGCCGCTTTTATGGCATGGGCTACGTTTCCCATTATTTTAAGGCTGATGACCTGCAACAGCTAAAAACCCACCTTACCCCCTATCCTGGCAATGATTACATGCGCAATATTGTGCTGAGCTACGCTGCCCGTTTTCCCGAACGGCGAATGGTATTTGCCTAAGCGTTAATACACCTTATTGGAATAAATGCTTAGTCGTTTCTTTTGATGTTGTTTAAACAATATCATTAAACAGCCGTTACCCATAATACATTTTACCTATTAAAAAACATATTATGGATAGCATTAATAAGAATCAACCAGAAGACAACTTTGAAAACCTGGAAGGTAACGAAGCCTGGAAGAAAATGAAACAACTGGCAGAGAAGGCTGAAAGCTGCTTTTTTTGCACCAATATAAAAACCGGTCTGCCGTTTTCTACCCGTCCTATGTCGCCGCAGCGTATTGATGACAATGGCGACCTTTGGTTCTTAAGCGCTAACGATAGCCACAAAAATGAAGAACTGGCCGCCGACCCATTTGTACAATTGCTGTTTCAGGGTTCTGCTCATTCCGGTTTTTTAAATGTGTACGGTATAGCCGAGGTGGTTGAAGACAGGGAACTGATTGAAGAGCTTTGGGATCCGATTTTGAAAGTTTGGTTTACTGAAGGTAAGGACGACCCGCGCATCAGCATCATTAAAGTATCACCTACCCAGGGCCACTACTGGGATAACAAACACGGTAATGCCATTGCCTTCGTAAAACAAGTAGCCGGAGCGGTAATGGGTACTACTATAGACGACTCTATAGAAGGTGATCTGAAAGCGTAAAGGCCCGCCCTCGTCATTGCGAGGAACGAAGCAATCTAATATTTCAAATAAAACTCTCTGAAAAATCAGGGAGTTTTATTTATATTAAGGCCAATGGTCTCACAAAAAGGCGGTTGGGTTTACATCCTCACTAATAAAACACACTCCTTTTTATACACCGGTGTTACGTCCGACTTGATAACACGCTTACATGAGCATCTGACAAAACTGCATCCACAAAGTTTTACGTCGAAATACAACTGCAATCAACTGGTTTATTATAAAGGCTATGCCCATATAGGTGAAGCCATCGCTGCAGAGAAACTAATAAAAGGCGGTAGCAGACACAAAAAGATGGATTTGATTAACTATATGAATCCGGGTTGGGTAAATTTACATGACAGGCTTTTAAATGATGAATAACTTAAACGAGATTGCTTGGTCGTTCCACCTCGCAGCGCGCTTTGCCTTTACCCATCTGCGTCATTGCGAGCGGTAGCGAAGCAATCTAAGATGCAGTACCGTTAAGAGATTGCTTCGTCGTTTCGCCTCGCAATGACGCCCCAATTAATTGTCATGTCGAACTTAGAGAGACATCTATTCGCTGACTTATTATAGATTCCTCACGTTCGTTCGGAATGACAGTTCCATGGCGCGAGTGAGATTGCTTCGTCGTACCTCCTCGCAATGACGATTATCTATATCACCCCTGCCTTCTCCAGTTCTATAGCCATTTGCTGTTGTAAACTTAATGCTTCAGCGCGGGCAGCTTCGGCAAAATCCTGTCCGCTGCTGGCATATATAATTGAGCGCGAAGCATTCACCAGTAAGCCGCAGTCTTTGTTCATTCCATAACGGCAAACATCTTCCAGGCTTCCGCCTTGTGCCCCCACGCCGGGCACCAACAGAAAGTTATCCGGAGCATGTTCCCTTATTTTTGTAAATTCAGTGCTTTTGGTAGCGCCTACTACAAACATCAACCGGTCCGCATCGGCCCAGGTAACGGCCTTTTTAATCACTGTTTCAAATAAGTGACCGTCGGGTGTTTCAAGATATTGAAAATCCTTGCTGCCAACAGACGACGTCAGCGCCAGCAGAATGATCCATTTGCCCGCAAATGACAGATATGGCGTAACACTGTCATTGCCCATATACGGAGTAATGGTTATGGCATCAAAGCCCATTCCTGATACCGGCTCATCGAAAAACGCGCGGGCGTACATGGCAGAAGTATTGCCTATGTCGCCGCGTTTAGCGTCTATTATACTTAAGGTATCCTGCGGTATATATTTCCAGGTATCAATAAGGCTTTGCAAACCTTTTACACCCCTGCTTTCGTAAAACGCTGCGTTGGGTTTATAAGCAACACAAAGGTCGCTGGTTGCATCAATAATACGTTTATTAAACTCAAACACCGGGTCCGGATAGTCAAGCAAAAACTGCGGTAATTTGGTTATATCTGTGTCAAGGCCGACACATAAAAAACTGCGTTTTTGTTTGATGGAACTGATGAGCTGACTGCGTGAGATCATGTAAAATAATTTAAGCGTCAAAAAAACTAAAAATTCGGATAAGTGTTATGTTCACAAGTCACATTTATTTTCAGGGAGTTTGCATTTTGAAAATAAATAAGTAACATTGCAGCGTTTTCCGTTGAATTTTTCTTGCACTAAAGAAACAATTTAAAATTCCGCGTTAATTTATTAGCAGTTGCATAATGTTATAGTGTTGCATAGGGAATGCAGGATAAAACTTGTTTCAAACAAATAATTCTTTTGATCCATAATCTAAATCAATGTCTGATAAGATTGAATTGAACGACAAACTCGTTTCAGAGTTGCGCGAGATTGCAAAAACCTTAGGTATTGTTGAGGCTGATGAATTGCGTAAAGCGCAGTTAGTTACCCGTATAAGCGAGCAGCAACAGCTTATTGAAGCCGCTCGTGCACAACAAAGTACCGAGGCGCAAAATTATGCCCAGAAGGGCGATGAACCGGCCGAAGTTGCCGACCGACCACGAAAAAGAACCCGTACTATAAAGGCTACTCCTGTTAAAAGCACACGTAAACCAGAGGTGGTTTTGGATGATGCCAAACTATTTGATTTGCCCGAAGAGGAAGCTACTTCAGTTGAAGAGGAAACAGAAACCGCTCCTGTAATTGAACAGCCGGCAGCGGCCCCTCAGCCTGAAGAAGCAGTTGCAAAAAGCGAACCAGCGCCTGAGGCAAGGCCGCAGCGTATGGAACGCCGTAATAACAACAACAATCAGCAGCAAAACAAACAGCAGGAGCCCATTAATCTTGATTTTGATAACGTAATTGTTAACGAAGGAGTGCTGGAAATAATGCCTGATGGTTATGGTTTCCTTCGCTCGTCTGATTACAATTATCTTACCTCGCCTGATGATATTTACGTATCACAGTCGCAGATAAAGCTTTTTGGTTTAAAAACAGGAGATACTGTAAGGGGTAGCATCAGACCACCAAAAGAAGGCGAGAAATACTTTCCGCTGGTACGTGTTGAGGCGATCAATGGCCGTATTCCGGCCGAGGTGCGCGACCGCGTTCCGTTTGATCACCTTACGCCGCTTTTTCCGTCAGAAAGGCTTAACCTGTTTACTGACCCGAATAACTACTCAACCCGTATCATGGACCTATTTTCGCCAATTGGTAAGGGTCAGCGTGGTTTGATAGTTGCGCAGCCAAAAACAGGTAAAACCATGTTGCTGAAAGATGTAGCTAATGCCATCGCCAAAAACCACCCTGAGGTGTACCTTATCATTCTGCTGATTGATGAGCGCCCTGAGGAGGTTACCGATATGGCGCGTAGCGTACGTGCGGAGGTTATATCATCAACTTTTGACGAGCCAGCTGAAAGGCACGTGAAAATAGCCAATATTGTGCTTGAAAAAGCCAAGCGTATGGTAGAGTGTGGTCATGACGTGGTTATCCTTCTGGATTCTATTACTCGCCTTGCCCGCGCTTATAATACCGTAGCGCCTGCCTCAGGTAAAATATTGTCTGGTGGTGTTGACGCCAACGCACTGCATAAGCCAAAACGCTTCTTTGGTGCAGCCCGTAACATCGAGGATGGTGGCTCACTTACCATTATAGCTACAGCCCTTACAGAAACCGGCTCTAAAATGGATGAGGTTATCTTTGAAGAGTTCAAAGGTACCGGCAACATGGAGCTGCAACTGGATCGTAAGCTATCTAACAAACGTATATTCCCGGCTATCGATATCACTGCATCAAGTACCCGCCGCGACGATCTGTTGCTTGAGCGCGACGTATTGCAACGCATCTGGATATTACGTAACCACTTGGCCGACATGAATTCGCAGGAATCAATGGAGTTTTTACAAAGCCAGATCCGTGGCACAAAAACCAACGAAGAATTCCTGATTTCGATGAATTCATAAGCATAGTACCTATTCACGAAGTTATAAGATTGCAAAAAGTTACTTATAACTTCGTGAATACTCGTACCTTCATCCCCGGAAATGAAGAAACGCGTAAGAAAACATGTTCCCAATGCCATAACCTGCGCCAACTTATTTAGCGGCTGTATCGGGATAGCGCTTACATTTACTGCCGACTCGCTGATATTTGCTTCTTACGCCATTTTCCTGGCTGCTATATTTGACTTTTTTGACGGACTGGCATCACGTGTGCTACAATCGTATTCAGGTATTGGTAAGGATCTCGACTCCCTGGCTGATATGGTAAGCTTCGGCGTTTTACCTTCAGTTATATTGTACGAGTTCTATCATCAGGCACCACTTACCGGGCTGGCCAGCCAGTTTTTACCTTTTGTGGCTTTCCTGATACCTGTGTTTTCTGCATTACGACTGGCTAAATTTAATATTGATACCCGGCAAACGGAAAGCTTTATTGGTTTGCCCACCCCAGCCAACGCCATACTAATTGGCTCATTTCCGCTGATTGCATTGCAATACCCTGATACAACTAACTATCTGCGCAACCCTTACCTGCTTACGGCATTTGTATTGGTAATGTGCACGTTACTGGTAGCGGAGTTACCACTGATGTCGCTCAAATTCAAAAACCGCGATTTCAATAAAAATATTTACCGCTATTTACTGTTGCTGTTTTCAGCAATATTGATACTATTTTTTAAATTTGCGGCTGTTCCGGTGGTTATATTGTTTTATATCACCCTTTCATTAATTCAATTCAAATTTGCAAATGACAAAGTTTCTGGCTGAGATAGATGTAATGCCTAAAAAAGAAATTCTTGACCCACAAGGAAAAGCTGTAACAGGCAGCATGAAAAATCTGGGCCTTGCCGAAATTCACAACGTACGTATAGGCAAGCACGTTACACTCGAAATTGAAGCTGAAACTAAAGAGATAGCTACCGCTAAAGTTGATGAAGCCTGCAAAAATCTGTTGGCTAACTTAATTATGGAAAGCTACACTTTTAGTGTAACTGAAGCTTAAGCCGGCGGTTATAAACCGGCTTCTTTTTCCCGTTTAACATTTTCCAGCTCGGCCATACTTACAACAAGGTACTGCTTAACCTGGTTAAACTTGTCGGTAACGACAGTTGCATCCGGCGCGCCTGATTTGCACATCAGCTCCACGTCCTGCAAAAGTGCCTGGCTGTTAAGCATGCCAAAAAAGCCCAGGTTAGGTTTAAGTTTATGAGCCGCAGATGCAGCAGTCGCCCAATCCTGAACGGTTATTGCCGACTCTACCGACTGTAATAACTCAGGGGTTTGCTGTAAAAACATACCTATCGATTCAACAATAAACTCATCGCTACCATCAGCTATTTCGTTCAGAAAAGAGAGGTCCAAATCAAGGTTTGAAGGCATAACCGGTTTAAAATTTAGCTGTCAAAATTATAATTTTTTTATGATTAAATCGTCTTTGAGCAAACTTTTCAGCTCAGATGCAGATACTTTTAAAATCGGGTGTTGTAAATCAGGCGCAATCTCGGCAAGCGGCTCCAGCGTAAAGCGCCTTTCGTGTAAACGCGGGTGAGGCACCTGCAAATCAGGCGTATCTATTACATCCTGTCCGTAAAATAAAAGGTCTATATCAATAATCCTGCTCCCCCATCGCTCTGCACGTACCCTGCCTAACTGCTGCTCAATGGCTAACGTACGCGTTAAAACTTCCTCCGCAGTCAAGTCAGTTTGCACTTGCAGTACCTGGTTCAAATAATCCGGCTCATCGGTTTTACCCCAGGCCTGCGTTTGATAAACAGACGAGCTTTTAACAACCGGTGCTACCTGTTGCGCAATCAGCTCGGCGGCCCGCTCTAGATATCTTTCTCTATCACCCAAATTGCTGCCTAACAGCAAAAAAACATCAGTCATTGTAACAAATTATATATGCGCTGCTCTTACCAGAGTAGGCATCGAATGTTTATGTTTGCATAGATAACAAAGATCAAGGGTAATTAATGAAACAATTCTTCAAATTTGTACTTGCCACTATACTCGGCTTGGTAATAACGGGTGTAATTGGCATCGTGGTAATAATGATGCTTATCGGCAGCATCATATCATCTGCTGATAGCGAAAAAGTAGTAGATGCCAACTCCGTACTCGTGCTCGATTTTGAAAAGCCGATTAGCGAACGCACCCCAAGCAACCCTTTTACAAAGCTCAACCTGCCTGGCCTTGAAGATAAGACCATCGGTTTGAATGATATTCTTGCCAATATAAAGAAGGCTAAGACCGACGACAACATTAAAGGTATTTTCCTGAACGAAAGTTACCTGAGCAATGGGCAAGCTACAACCGAAGAAATCCGTAATGCGCTCATCGACTTTAAAAGATCGGGCAAATTTATTGTGGCTTATGCCGAAGTATATACACAATCATTTTATTACCTGGCATCCGTAGCTGATAAAGTATACCTTAATCCACGCGGTTTCTTTGATTTCAGCGGTTTTAATTCTGAGATTACCTTCCTTAAAGGCGCCCTGGATAAACTGGGCATTGAAGCGCAGGTAATTAAAGTGGGCACTTATAAAAGCGCTGTTGAGCCTTATCTTTTAACCAAGATGAGTGATGCTAACCGTTTACAGGTTACCTCCTATCTCGGCTCTATGTTTGATACCTTTTTAACCAACATTGCAAAAAGCCGTAAACTTAACAAGGACTCGCTTGCCAGCTATGCCAATACTATGCGCATACAATACCCTGAAGATGCACTTAAACTGAAGCTGGTTGATGGCCTGAAATATAAAGATGAGGTACTGAACGATCTTAAAAGGCGTACAGATGTTGAGGCGACAGACGACCTGGCAACAGTATCTATAGGCGAGTATACAGATGCAACGGCTAAAGATGGCGCTGACGACGATGAGGATGTTAGCTCATCGGTACGTAACCGTATAGCAATGATTTACGCTGTGGGTGAAATTACCAGCGGCGAAGGCGATGATAACACCATCGGGTCTGAACGTATATCAAAAGCGATACGCGAAGCACGGATGGACGAAAAAGTGAAGGCTGTGGTGTTACGCGTAAATTCTCCGGGTGGCAGCTCGCTTGCATCAGATGTGATATGGCGCGAAGTAGCACTTACCAAAAAAAGCAAACCAATTATTGTTTCAATGGGTGACGTTGCGGCATCCGGCGGCTATTATATATCATGCGCGGCCGACTCCATTTTTGCGGAGCCGAATACCATTACTGGTTCTATAGGTATCTTTGCCATATTGCCTAACATGCAGAAGTTCTTCAACGATAAGTTGGGCGTTACCTTTGATAATGTAAAAACGAGTCAGTATGCCGACCTTGGCGACATTTCTCGCCCCTTGACTCCTGGAGAGCGTAACATACTGCAAAACCAGATCAACCATGGCTATGCTACCTTTACTAAACTGGTGGCCGAAGGCCGTAAAAAAACTCCTGCTTATATAGACAGCATTGGTCAGGGCCGTGTATGGACAGGCAGACAGGCACTAAAAATTGGCTTGGTTGACCGCCTTGGCGACATTAACGACGCTGTAAAAGCAGCTGCAAAAAAAGCCGGTGTAAGCAATTACAAGTTAGTAGAGTATCCTGAGCAGGAAAGTAAGTTTAAAGAATTAAGCAGCGCTTTCAGCACCGAAATAAAAACCCGCATGATCAAATCTGAACTGGGTGAAGATTATCATTACTATGAGCAGGTGAAGCAACTTAAAACCATGATGCGTACGCCGCAGGCTCGGTTACCTTATAATATTGTTATTAAATAATCGTAAAACAAAACATCAAAAGCCGCCTTATTACAGGGCGGCTTTTTGTATTTTTACTGCCCGTATTCTACATGGAAAATAAACCAATTGCCCGGACACTTAAGCTGCTTTCGCAACTGATGGAATTGCACGAGGAGAATCCTTTCAAGGTTCGCTCGATAGCAAATGCGGCTTTTAAGGTGGATAAGTTGCCTTTTAAACTTACTGATAAACCTGCAGAAGAGATAGAAAAGATTGATGGAATCGGCAAAAGTACGGCAGCTAAAATCAGCGAGTTATTGCAAACAGGTACCATTACCGAGTTGCAGACGCTGATATCACAAACGCCTGAAGGGGTGATGGAAATGCTCGGTATTAAAGGTATTGGCCCCAAAAAGGTTGGTGTTATCTGGCGCGAGCTCGGCATTGAAAATACAGGGGAACTATTTTACGCCTGTAACGAAAACCGGCTGGTAGAACTAAAGGGCTTCGGGCTTAAAACCCAGCAGGAAATTCTCAAAGCCATTGAATTCCGCATGGCAAGCAATGGTAAATTCCTTTACGCGCAGGTAGAACAGGAGGCTTATGCTTTTTTACAGGAGATAAAGGCCATCTTCCCGGAGGCGTTGAAGAATATAGCTGGTGAACTGCGACGTTATTGTGAAATAATCACGGAAGTAGTGTTGGTTATCGGCACGAATGACGAACAAATAGCGCTGGATACCATAGCACAATCTGACCTGATAAAGGGTGCCAACGTCATAGGCAATCATGTAAACGGCGAGTTAGAGAATGGCTTATTGGTTGATGTTATATGCGTAAATAAAAACGACTACTATAAGGAGTTATTTTTGCAAACGGGCAGTGAGGAGCACGTAACGGCTGTTTTAAACCGCATCACCGAGCCTTTAGGACAGCCTGATAGCGAAGAGCTCATTTACAAAAAAGCAGGGCTGGCATGGATGCAGCCTGAGTTGCGCGAAGGCGATACCTTTATAGCCAGGGCTGCGGAAAATGCGCTGCCTCACCTAATTACTAACGCCGACTTAAAGGGCACGCTGCATAACCACAGTACCTGGAGCGATGGCGTACACACGCTTGAAGAAATGGCCCTCTACTGCCGCGATGAAATGAAGCTGGAATACCTGGGCATCTGCGACCATAGCCGTACTGCGGTTTACGCTAAGGGCCTAAGCATCGAGCGCGTATTGCAACAGCACGAAGAAATAGATCATCTTAACAAAAAAATAGATGGCTTTCATATTTTTAAGGGAATCGAGTCGGATATATTGAACGATGGCTCGCTGGATTATCCGGAAGAGATACTCAAACGGTTTGATCTGGTGGTTGCTTCCATTCACTCCAACCTTAAAATGGACGAAGAGAAGGCTACCGCACGACTTATAAAAGCGGTTGAAAATCCATACACTACTATATTGGGGCACCCAACCGGTCGCCTGCTGTTAAGCCGCAAAGGTTATACTTTCGACTATAAAAAGGTAATAGATGCCTGCGCGGCAAATGGTGTGGTGATAGAAATAAATGCTAACCCTCTGCGGCTTGACCTGGATTGGCGCTGGCACCAGTATGCATTAGATAAAGGTGTATGGCTATCCGTTAACCCGGATGCACACCGCAATGAAGGTTTTCATGATATGAATTTTGGCATACATGCTGCCCGTAAAGGCGGCCTCACCAAAGACAGGTGCCTCAATGCCTTGTCATTAGATGAAATAAAAGCGTTTTTCGATAGAAAAAAGGCGTAAAAACTATTACGGAATACATGCTTACAGATAAAATAGAAGCTTTACAACAACAAACTATAAAGCCCAACATACTGGTAATTGGCGACTTGATGATCGACCACTACATTACGGGCAGCGCAAGCAGGCTTTCGCCGGAGGCGCCGGTACCTATCGTGAACCTTAAAAACGAAACTACAACGCTTGGTGGAGCAGGTAACGTGGTACAAAACCTTATATCGTTAGGGGCAAGCGTAACGGTCTCCGGAGTGATTGGTGCTGATGTTTATGGCGAACAACTTACAGAAATACTTAAAGCCGACGGTGTAAGTACCGAAGCTCTCGTGGCAGATTCCGACCGGCCTACTACGGTTAAAACGAGGGTGCTGGCAGGCAGCCATCAGCTACTGCGAATCGACCGTGAGGTAACCGCTCCCCTATCGCAGGAGTTGCAAAACGAGTTGCTGGGCAAAATAGAACCGCTTATACAGGACGCGGACATTGTAATATTAAGCGACTACAACAAAGGGTTGCTGTCGCCGGCACTTACGCAAAACATTATACAAGCGGCTAACGATCACAATAAAAAAGTGATCATAGATCCTAAGGGCCTCGATTACAGCAAATACCGCGGTGCATATATGATAAAACCAAACCGCAAGGAATTGGGCGAGGCGGCAAAACGGCAGTCAATGCAATCGCTTGAGGAGATCAAACAAGCGGCGGATATTTTATTTGCGCAAACAGAAGCCGAATACCTTGTGGTTACCCTTTCAGAAGAAGGGATGATCATACTGAGCGAGCTGGCTCATAAACTTTTGCCCGTAAAAGCTACTTCGGTTTTTGACGTAACCGGCGCCGGCGACACGGTATTAGCTGCAATAGCTTATTTTATGGCATCAGGTTTTGAAATTGACGAAGCCTGCGAACTGGCTAATCATGCTGCAGCCATCGTAATAAAAGAAATTGGCAGCGCCACTACTACGGTGGATGCCATTAAACAACATTATTTAAAAGACAGGTAAAAAAAATGGTGATTGAGGAACTAATACAGCACCAGCAAACCTTGCAAAAGGTGATAGATACTTTGCAACCGCAAATACAGCAAGCGGCTGATATGGTTGTGAGCACTTTGCAAAACGGCAAAAAGGTACTACTTGCGGGTAACGGCGGCAGCGCATCAGACGCGCAACACATCGCTGCCGAACTAACAGGGCGCTATGTTAAAGAGCGCCGCTCGCTGCCGGGCATCGCCCTTACTACTGATACTTCCGCACTTACGGCAATAGGAAACGATTATGGGTATGACCGTGTTTTTGCCCGCCAGTTAGAGGGTTTGGGCAACGAGGGTGACCTGTTCATAGGTATTTCAACCAGCGGCAACAGTGCCAGCGTTATAAATGCTTTTGAAGTAGCTAAACGTAATGGTTTACAAACACTTGGACTTTCCGGTCGTGATGGCGGAAAAATGAATAGCTGCTGCGAGCTGAACATCATTATACCATCTGATGTAACGGCGCGCATACAGGAAATGCATATCCTCATCGGTCACATCCTCTGCAAAGCAGTTGATAACGCTTTCTAATATGCGGATAGACTTAGAAAACATATTAGTAAATAAAATTTGCCCCGACTTAACTGCTGCGGATAAATTGGTGAAAAGCTGGCAGGCCGCAGGTGACAAAGTGGTGTTTACCAACGGCGTGTTTGATTTACTGCACCTTGGGCATATCACTTACCTTGCAAAAGCTGCATCAGAAGGTGATAAACTTATCATCGGGCTTAACAGTGATGCTTCTGTAAAACGCATAAAGGGCGAAAGCAGGCCGGTGAATGATCAAACAAGTCGCGCTGCGCTCTTGGCAGCTATGTTTTTTGTGGATGCTATTGTGGTATTCGGAGAAGATACGCCATTGAACCTCATTAGCACCCTCTTGCCAGATATATTAATTAAAGGTGCTGATTACCAGGTTGAGAACATTGTTGGCGCTAAAGAAGTGCTTGCAAACGGCGGCGAGGTAAAAACCATTACTTTTGTGGAGGGATATTCGTCAACATCCATTATTAACAGGATAAAAAATCAGCAACAGCCCGGTTAACATGCCTAAAATACTGGTAATCCGTTTCAGCTCTATGGGTGATATTATTTACACTACACCTGTTGTACGCTGCATCAAAACACAATTACCCGGTGTTGAAGTACATTTTCTCACCAAACCAGCTTTTCAATATATCTACCGCAACAATCCGTACGTAGATAAGTTGCTTTTACTTAAAGATACGCTTGGCGAAACCATCGCCGAGATAAGAAAAGAAAAATACGATTACCTGATTGACCTGCACAGCAACCTGCGCACAGCTATTATAAAACTGCGCACCGGTATACCATCATCAACTTATAATAAACAGCGTTTGCGTAAGTGGCTCAGCCTTAAGTTGAAAAAGAGCCTGGTACCGCCGGAGCATTTGGTTGACCGCTACTTGAAAACCGTAAAGTTTTTGGGAATAAAAAATGATGGCAAGCCTATCGACTATTTCATCAACGGTTCCTATCAACTCCAAGGCCTGCTACCTGACGAGTACCAGCATGGTTTTGTGGCATTTATCATCGGCGCTACGCACTTTACCAAGCGCATGCCTAACCATAAAATAGCAGCAATCTGCAGCGACTCTGCCCTGCCGGTGGTATTACTTGGCGGCCTTGATGTTACAGGCAACGGCGATGAGGTGGCCGTTCTATCACAGGGTAAGGTACTTAATCTTTGCGGCAAAACCTCATTGGATGAGTCGGTTTACTTAGTATCGCAAGCAGCGGCTGTTATCGGTTTTGATACCGGGCTTACGCATATTGCCGAAGCGTTTGATAAGCCCATTGCTTCTGTATGGGGCGGTACGGTGCCCGATTTGCTGGGCGTTGCACCTTATAATGTAAGTCATTCCCTTGTGTCAGGCATTGAATTGCCTTGCCGTCCCTGTTCAAAATTCGGCTTGCCGAAATGTCCGCTCGGCCATTTTAAATGCATGAATGATCAGCCTGTTGAACCTATCGTTGAATTTGTAAATTCTGCTGTTTCTGAAGGCTGACACGATGATAATACAACTTTAAACCTTATTTTTACGTCACAAAAAATAAGAATAAACGCTTATCACACAGCATGAAAAAACTTTTACTCACCTTATTCCTGGCGGTTGCCTCGTTGTCATCCTTTGCACAGTATTATTATAACGATTATAAGCCGCTGAGCTTTATTATACGTGGAGGAGTTACCTTCTCTAACCTGGTGCAAAGTGCTGATGGAATACCCGGTACCGGGGTGAGTTCTAAACTTACCTATTTTAATGTAGGTGGATTTGCCGACCTGCGTTTTAATGAAATGTTGTCTTTTCAGCCCGGAGTGATGATCACCGGAAAGGGCGGCCGGCAATTCACGGAGCTAAGTGTGGGCATCGATATAAACAACGGCAATACAAATACGCAAGCCTTTTTAACAGATGCCAAAACAACCATCACGTATGTGCAAGTGCCATTGACCCTTGTTTTCCATGCTGAAGCTAACGATTACGATGATCTGTTTGTAGGTGGCGGGCCTTTTGTCGCCTATGCGCTGATGGGCAAAGTTAAAGGTACAAGAACATCACTTACCGACGAGTCGGCAGTGGAGTCATTTAAACAGGATGTATCATTTGGCAGCGGCGCCGGCCAGTTAAAAAGACTGGACTACGGCTTGACCGGCATGCTTGGCTACAAGTTGGATAACGGCTTCATGATCAACGCATCGTACGACTTTGGCCTATCTAACCTAACTCCAAATATAGCCGAAGATGAATTTAACGCCGGACAGACCAAAACACGCGCTTTAAGCGTTTCTATCGGTTATCTTTTCTAATAATACTGATTGAAATAAAGAGAACTGTCCATCTAACAAAGCATATAAATAATAATTAAAAATCAACCGTATTTGATGTTTCTGTCGGCTATTCGTTTTTAAAACAAAAACCACATAAATGAGTTAAAAGAGGGACAATCAATCCCTCTTTTTTTATTTTGCTGTCATGAAAAAATTGCTGCTTATCCGCCATGCAAAGGCCACGCATAAACCGGTTTTTATTGATTTTGAACGCCCCCTCACCTCATCGGGAGTAGCAGATGCAGGTGTTATGGCTGAGCGCATCAAACACAACAAACTTACACCGGAGCTCATTATTGCAAGCCCGGCATTGCGTACAAAGGCTACCGCGGATATTATCACGCAGCACCTTCTCATCAGCAAAGCACAAACTAATACACTGATTTACGATGCCTCTGAGAAGACCCTATTAGAGGTGGTCAACACCTTTCCGGACCAGCACGAGTTTATTGGTTTAGTAGGGCATAATCCAGGCATCACGCAGATACTCTATATCTTAACCAATAGCTATCAGGAAATGGATACATGCAGCGTGGCGTTAATTACTTTTGATGATGCGGACTCGTGGGCGGAGGTAAGCGCCGGAACTGGAAAATTAGTTAGCTATGATTCGCCCGCATTTTAACTGAGTCGGTACATTTTGCCGGGCAGCGATGTAATATAGCCCTGCATCTCCATATTTAAAAGATTCATGGCCAATTGACTCATCGGGAGTTTGGTTTTTACTGCCAGATCATCAACAGATACCGGCGCGGATGACGACATGGCATCCGCAATCAACTTTTCATCGGGGTTTAGTTCAATAAACAATGACATCTGCTTTTTAGGAACCACCGCGTTGTCATTTTCCCAGCCGAGACTATAAGACACATCGGCCATACAGCTAACCAAAGAGGCTTTGTTATGCCTGATCAGGAAGTTGCACCCTTCAGAAAACTCATCACCTAACTTGCCCGGGAATGCAAAAACGTCCCTGTTGTAGGAGTTGGCTATCTCGGCCGTAATCAATGCACCGCCCTTTATGCTCGCCTCAATAACAATGGTGGCATCAGCCATACCTGCTACAATCCTGTTCCGTGCCGGAAACTTTTCCCTGTCAGGCCGTGTGCCGGACGGATATTCCGTTAATATTGCACCATTCTCCAGCATTTTCTCTGCAAGCTGTTTATGTTGACTTGGGTAAAGCCTGTCGTGCCCATGAGCTAAAACGCCTACAGTTGGCAGTCCGCATTTAAGTGCCTCTTTATGCGCATAACCATCAATGCCTAATGCCAGGCCACTTACCACCAATACATTATATTGCTGTAACTCTTCCACTAGCTGATGGCAAAGCATACGTCCATAATCGGTTGCGTTGCGTGTGCCGACTATGCTTACCACACGCTGCTTATTATAATCTGCCTTGCCTCGACTATATAATAGCAAAGGTGCGTCGTTGCAATTTTTCAATCGCTTAGGATAGCGCGGATCTGTGTAGAACAATACGTCCACCTTATTCTTTTCTACAAAGGCTACCTCCTGCTCGGCTTTCCTGAGCGCCTCCTCAAAATTTAGGGTGGCAATACGCTTCTCGCCCATGCCCGGCACTCTCAGCATCCGCCCCACCCCTGCCGAAAAAATCTTTTCGACATCGCCAAAGTAAGCAATCATGGCTTTCGATAGTGCCGGACCTATGTTTTTTAGATTAGTAAGCGCGATTTGATGAAGCAGAGACATGGAATAACTATAGCCACCTAAAATAAAGATACGCTGTGATTTGAGAAGAATTTCAAAATAAAATAAATAAAACTACAAAAATAGTTTGCAAACTATAAAAATAGTTTTACCTTGGTAACTATAAATATAGTTTACTCGAAAATGAAAGAGCTTACCAAGGCTGAAGAACAAGTAATGCAACTGCTGTGGCAGTTAGAAGAAGGTATGGTTAAAGAGATAATAGATCTGATGCCAGATCCCAAACCGGCGTATAATACGGTATCCACCGTAATCCGGGTGTTGGAAGGTAAAGGGTTTGTTGACCATAAGGCTTTTGGTAATTCGTATGTGTACTTTCCCCTGATTAGCGAGGATGATTATAAAACATTCAGCCTCAATAAAATAATGAACAATTATTTTGATAACTCTTACAAAAGTCTGGTATCCTTCATTGCCGACGATAAAAAGCTCAGCGTAAAAGAACTGGATGAACTAAGTGAACTGATTGAAAAACTTAAAGCAAGCAAAAAATGAACTGGCTATACTACCTGTTAGAGGCAAACCTTTACCTCACCATTTTTTATGTAGGTTACCTGCTGCTCTTCCGCAACCTTACTTTTTACAGTGTTAACCGTTGGTACCTGTTAATTAGCTGTATAATGGCTTTTGTTATCCCTTTTTTACAGATTGGCTATTTAAAGCCAGCCGAAATCATCAACCAGGTGTCATTCATCCGGCAAACCGCAACGGTAACGGGCAATGCATTACCTGTGGGTAATAAAGGTATTTTTAACTTCACCTGGCAGAACGTTTTGCTGGCTGTTTACATCGCCGGGGCCACCCTATCGCTGGTGCTTTTTGTTGTGAAAATCACTAAACTGTACCTGCTCATCAAACGTGGCAAGGCTACTGCTTTACCTAATTACAGGCTGGTAAAGGTAGAGGGCAGTAACACCGCTTTCTCGTTTTTCGGATACCTTTTCATCACTGAAAATGTGAATGAAAATGACCTAATGACCCGTCACGAGCTTGTTCACATCAGGCAAAAACACTCTGCTGATGTAGTTTTCTTAGAGATAGTAAAAGCGCTGAACTGGTTTAATCCGGTGGTTTATCTGCTGCAAAAAAGCCTGAAAAATGTGCACGAATATATCGCAGATAAACACTCTGCCACGGACAAACTTGCTTACTCATCATTCCTTTTGAATAATGCTTACGGTATAGCCGGACCGGATGTTGCTCATTCTTTTTTCAATAATAACCTATTAAAACAACGTATCATTATGTTAAACAAACCAAATTCAGGGAAGACGGCAAGGCTGAAATACCTGGCAATTTTACCACTCACCGGAGGGATGTTATGCCTTTCCACTTTAACTTTTAGTAAAAATTACAGCACATTAGATTTGTCGCCAAGGCACGTTAAAGCTGGTGATGCCCATCGTTTACAAGCCGTTGAAATCGCTACCAAAAACGAGAGAGCGAACGTTGGAGCGACCAATAGTTCTGACACAGGGAAAAAAGCTCAAGTTGTACGATTTCCGGCACCTAAAGCCCAAACAAAACAACCGCCAGCACCAGACGTTAAAATGGTAAAATTTCCTGAACCCAAGTCTAAATCAAGAAAAATACCGGTTCCAAACGTGAAATTGGTAAAATTTCCTGCGCCAAAAGTTGAGACAAAACAAGTAATAAGTGGTCAGGCAAATGTATCAACAACAGTGGATGACTTCACCCCTCTCTATAAATACATTCAAAATAACGTTCGTTATCCCGCTGCTGATAGGAAGAACAAGGCGACCGGCCGTGTTATCGCACAACTTGTTACCGATAAAAACGGTGTAATTACAGATGTGAAAATATTACGCGCTCCAAGTGAAACGTTAGCGGCTGAAGTAGGACGTACACTTAAATCATATACACAAGCGCTAACTGTAAAACCTGGTGCTACTTACACTGTCCCGGTTGCATTTCACTTGATAGATAAAAATGACAAGGATGTTTTTAACGAAACAGCAAATACTGATAATAAACAATCATCCACCACTTCCAAAGCAAATAACTCTGAAACTACTAACTATTCATTAAATGAAGTAGTAATAGTAGCTTATGCACCGGCAGACTAACCTTTCACATATATTACTTGCTTAGTCTCAAAAAACTCCTCACTAAAGTAGTTTTTGAGATAGAATTGCTGAACGGCTAAACCCGACTCAGCAATTTCTTGTTCAAGGTCACCGCCCTTTAAATAGAGAATACCGCTTGGCAAAGTGTTATCGCTGCGCTTAGTAAATTTACCTTTCACCCACGGGTAAAACTCACCTAAACGGGTCACCGCGCGTGATACCACAAAATCAAACTTACCGCTTATTTGCTCCGCCCTGCTGTGGCTGGCTTGCAAATTTTTAAGGCCAATTGCTTTAGCAACCTCGCTTACCACCTTAATTTTTTTGCCGATAGAATCTACCAAGTGAAACTGCGTTTCGGGAAACATAATCGCCAGCGGAATACCCGGAAAACCACCGCCCGTTCCCACATCAAGCACCTTTTCGCCCGGTTTAAATTGCATCACTTTGGCTATACCGAGGGAATGGAGTACGTGGCGCTCGTATAGCTGATCTATATCCTTACGCGATATTACGTTGATCTGGTTGTTCCAAGACTCATAGAGCGCAGGCAATTGCTCATATTGTTGCAATTGCTCTGGGGTAATTTCAGGAAAATATTTTAGTAGAAGTTCAGATGTCATCCCGGTTATAACGGTTAATAATATTGCCAAGCAGGTAACGCGCCCTGAATAGTTGCGCCTTAACAGTACCCAACGGCAGATCAAGCTGTTGGGCTATCTCTTCGTAAGACAGCTCGTCAAAATAACGCAAAGTTATCAGGTTACGGTAACGCAAAGGTAAACCCTCAATAAGTTGTTTCAACTCACGGGTTTGCTGTTTTTTTATGGACGTTTCTTCGGGGTTAAGAGTATCGGCCTTAATTTGCAGCGGCTTTTCGTCCCCGTCCTCATCCATCATACCGTGGATTGACATCGTACTCAGCTTCTTCTTACGTATGAAATCGATACAATTGTTAGTGGCCACCCTGAAAAGCCAGGTACTGAAGGCGTAATCCGGCTGATATTTGTGCAGCTTTTCAAACGCTTTGGCAAAGGTTTCAACCATAAGATCCATGGCATCTTCGCGGTTGTTTACCATTTTCAGTATCATGAAATAGATGGAATCTTTGTAGCGCACCATCAGGTCTGCATATGCCTTTTGATCACCCTCCCTTGCCTTTACTACGAGGTAAAAATCGTTCTTGGCATTTTCAGTAAAATTGGTATTTATTTCCATTGGGTAGTCTTTTTAAATGTCCCAATTAGCCCAAACAAGTTCAAATAAACATAATAAATAAGGTCTAAAACCGGTAAAAAAAACAACAAAGATTTTTCGCTGAGGGTTTTAAAAATTTTATTATAGATTAAAATTTGCGCCAATAAACGTACCAAATACAAACTTAGTGCCATAAGCGGTTCTACGTTGAACACTAAACATAACACTATTAATGTATAGAACGCAAAGCCGCTCATAGCGTCAGCAGTGAGCATGCGCCGATGACTATTTTTATAAAATTTACCTACGCCCATATGCCTTGTTTTTTGTCTGTACCAGCCGCTTAATGTGCTCTTGGCCGTGGTGTACATAAAGGTATCGGGGTGTATTTCGATGATTGTATTTGTTGGTGTGGCGTTTTGATTTACGAAAAGATCGTCATCCCCGGGCAGTAAATGAATGTGGTTTGCAAAGCCCTTTCCAGCAAAAAACAGTGTTTTGGTGTAACTCAAATTACGGCCTATACCCATGTAAGCATCGCCACGAATAGCTGCAGACAAATAATTAGCTGCTGTTTTTAAGGTCTCAAACCGGGTGAAGGCATTAATAAAGCCTTTGCCTTTAGCGTACGGCGAATAACCCAATACAATCTGCGCTTTAGTGGTGTAATTAACCGCCAATCTTTTTAGCCAGTTTTTTGATGCGGGTACACAATCGGCATCGGTAAATATCAGGTGTTCGTTTTTTGCTGCTTTTATTCCCAGTGTAAGGGCAAATTTTTTCCCGGTTTTAAAACGTGCATGCTCAGTTACGGTCACTATTTTTAACTGAGGGTATTGCTGCTGCAATTCCAGCAGCAGTAGATCTGATCCGTCGACAGAGCAGTCGTTTACCACAATCACTTCAAAATCCGGATAATCCTGCTCCAGTATAGCAGGAAGATTATTTTTTAAATTTTCTTCCTCATTGCGTGCGCTGATAATTACTGAAACTGGTACGGTTGGTTCGGGTAATTGCTGCAAAGGTTTGTAGTTGATAAGCACACCCTGCCTTGCTACCAGGTGGTACATCTGCACAATAAAACAAACCTGTATCAGTATAAATAAGGCGTAGTAATTATATGTTTCCAATGAAAAAAATTAAGCCGCAAAATTGTTAAAAATAGCCGTGATTACTACGGCCTTCAACTTAAAAATAAACAAATAATTAGTAAGCACTTATTTGTTAATTTTGCTCACTTATAATGAAATTCAGTTTAACAGTAAAAGACAAGTTCTCAAAGGCCAGGGCCGGCGTGATCACCACTGATCATGGCGAAATAAAAACACCGATTTTTATGCCCGTAGGCACCGCCGGAACCGTAAAGGCAGTTCATCAGCGCGAACTTGCAGACGATATAAAAGCACAGATTATACTGGGCAATACTTACCATTTATACTTAAGACCGGGCCTTGATACGATTGAACGTGCCGGTGGTTTGCATAAATTTAATGGTTGGGATAAACCAATTTTAACAGATAGCGGCGGCTACCAGGTGTACTCGCTTACAGAGGTGCGCAAGATAAAGGAAGAAGGTGTAACATTCCGCTCCCACATCGATGGCTCTAAACACCTGTTTACGCCCGAGGGCGTGATGGATATTCAGCGCACAATAGGCGCGGATATTATTATGGCCTTTGATGAGTGCACGCCCTACCCTTGCGAATACAAATATGCCAGGCATTCTATAGAGATGACCCACCGCTGGCTTAAGCGCTGCTGCGACCGTTTCGATAGTACTGAGCCCAAATACGGTTACGGACAAACGCTGTTCCCCATAGTTCAGGGCTCTGTATACAAAGACTTACGTGTGCGTTCTGCCGAAGTTATTGCCTCTTTTGAGCGCGAAGGCAACGCCATAGGCGGCCTTTCAGTAGGAGAACCGGCCGAGGAAATGTACGCCATGACAGAAATTGTATGCGATATATTACCGGAGCAAAAACCGCGTTATCTAATGGGTGTAGGCACACCGGTTAATATACTGGAAAACATTGCTCTTGGGGTGGATATGTTTGATTGTGTTATGCCTACGCGCAACGCCCGGAATGGTATGTTGTTCACCAAAAACGGTATTATCAACATAAAGAACGAAAAGTGGAAGAACGATTTTTCGGTAATTGAAGAGGATAGCGATTTGTTTGCAGATAAAGCCTACACTAAAGCGTATCTGCGGCATTTAATACATTCCGGCGAGATGCTTGGCGCCCAGATAGCCACGCTTCATAACCTGCACTTTTACCTGTGGCTGGTTGGCGAGGCGCGCGAAAGGATCATCGCCGGCGACTTTTACGATTGGAAAAATAAAATGGTGGCCCGCCTTGGCCAGAGATTATAAATGAAAAAACTTATCCGACGATATTTGCCTGTTATTGACAGGTATATTATTGGCAAATACCTGGGTACATTTACTTTTACCTTGGGCATATTTATCGTCATTACGGTGGTGTTTGACATCTCCGAACACCTCGATAACTTCTTGCAATCGGGCAGTACGGTAAGGGAAATTGCTGTCGATTATTACGGTGGCTTTATTCCGTTTTATATGAATATGCTATCGCCGCTGATCAACTTTTTGGCGGTGATATTCTTCACCGCCAAGATGGCTAATCAAACGGAGATTGTACCGATATTAAGCAGCAGGGCAAGCTTTAACCGCTTTTTGCGCCCTTACATAATATCGGCTACCATCGTATTTATCGTGTCATTCTACGCCAATGTGTTCTTAATTCCTTATACAAACAGGCTTAAGATTACCTTCGAAAATGAGAATGGTTTTAACGGAAGTGCAGACCCGACACGCAGCGAGGTACACATGCAGATAGACAAAAATACTTTTGTGTACCTGCAAAATTTTGACAAAACCAACTATACCGGCTACACCTTTGTACTGGAAAAATTCAAAGGCGATACGCTTAAAGAGAAGCTTACAGCGGACCGTATTGTGTTTGACTCGGTAAAACATGTGTGGTCTATTATGAATGCAGACGTACGTTATGTAAATGGTTTACGCGAAACGATGATACGTAACGTACCTAAAAAAGATACCACACTGGACATGCGCCCAACCGATTTTATTCGCATCGACAACGAATATACGGCCATGCCGATGCACGAATTAAACGAGGCCATCCAGAAGGAATCATTACGAAGACCCGAAATGCTGCCATCTATTTTTTACGAAAAGTACCGGCGTTTTGTATACCCATTATCCACGTATGTACTCACCCTGATAGGCGTCGCGCTATCCTCCCGCAAGGTTAGGGGAGGGATAGGTTTACCATTAGGAATAGGCATTTTCTTGTGTTTTGCGTACATCGTGGTTGATAAATTTGCCACGGTTTTCGCCATTCAGGGTGGCGTACCGCCACTGATCGCCGTGTTTATGCCCAATGTTTTATTCGGACTTCTGGGCTTCTATTTACTCTTAAAAGCGCCTAAATAAATGCCGGAATTACTGCCCGAAAATGATGCAAAAAACGGTTTAAACAAGAACCTGCTGATACTCCATTTTACCGTTTTTATCTGGGGTTTCACAGGCATTTTAGGAGCGCTGATAACAATGCCGGCCATACAATTGGTATGGTACCGTGTGGTAATTGCAGTGGTATCGTTGTTCCTTTATTTCAAATTTAACCGCACTGTTTTCAAGGTTGATCGCCGAAGCTTTCTTACACTTGTATTTACAGGCGCATTGGTGGGTGGGCATTGGATCTTGTTCTTTGCTGCCATCAAGCTTTCTACCGTTTCTGTGACTCTGGTATGCCTGTCGTCAATGACTCTATTCACGGCAATATTAGAGCCATTGTTTGGCAAAAAGAAGATATCCCCGCTTGAGATTATTTCTGGCATTCTTATCATAACCGGCATACTGCTTATCTTCAAATTCGAAACCCAATACACTAAGGGCATTATAACCGGCTTATCCAGCGCCCTTTTTGCCAGCCTGTTTTCTATCATCAACTCCAAACAAGTGAAGCGCCACGACGCTCCTGTGATAGCATTTTATGAGTTGAGCGGCGCCTTGGTATGGATAAGTTTGTTCCTTTTCGCGACCCAGGGATTTGGCAAGGAAATGCAACTATCTCTTGCCGATGCAGGGTATTTACTTATCCTTGGCACCATCTGCACATCGCTTGCCTACGTGGCGGGAGTATCCGTTATGCGCGAGCTTTCTGCATTTAAAGTTGCGCTTATTACCAACCTCGAGCCTGTATACGGCATCATCATGGCGTTTGTTTTTTTCGGCGATATGAAGAAAATGACAGGCGGTTTTTGGGCCGGGGCCATCATTATTTTATCTACTATTTTCCTGTTTCCGTTTGTACAAAAGCAACTCACCAAGCGCCAAACTCGCGGCTAATTCAGTGCTTAATTTTCGCAAAACATCCCATTTAATCTGAAAACAGCACACCTCATTTAAGGCCATTTTTAGCCCTTCTAAGCGCGTCAAATTTTGTGACATATAAATCACTGTTTGCGTACGCAGCGTCTAAACTGACGCATTTTAACAAAGCCACTTAGTGTATTAAATCAAATTCTACTTTTTTCATCCAACCAAGACCTTATTTGGCAATTTACAGAACAATTTACTTAAATTAAAATATTTTACCATTTACATAAACACCACATAATCAATATATATTATGTTCCTATTTCAACTTTACGTTCCGGACTAAAAATAATTCCCAAAATACAATTTGCTAATCCAATTAGCAATTAACAAAATATTCATTAGTAATAAAATTAAAATCTTTTATATCAGCATTTTATATTTGGTAAAATGAACTTTTAAATTAATAACTGTTATGATTTGCTATTGTTAATTAAAGTGTATTGAGGAAGGTTTACCAGAATTGAAATTTTTCGACCCATCCCTCCGATCCGTATACGCCGGCAACTTTTTGGAGAAATTTCATGCAAGAAATCCGGCTGTTTTAAGTGACACTTTCAGGCGTTTTAATGAGGCAGTGAACGCAAAATAAAAGAGCAATATTTTTATACCTCCCCCTATTGCACGGGTCGACGAAAAGGTCAGCAGTTATTTGATTTGACGTCTGCTGACGGACGCAAAATACTCACATCGCTAAGCGAGATAATTAGGCCAAGAATGACAACCATTTTTTAACGTACTATTTTACGAAACACATAAAAAGCAGATATTGGTTATATATGTAAAGCCGATTCCATCATGAGTGTAAAAACCATCATCGCCATTATCATTGCTGTGCTACTTACCATCGTTATCATGCAGAACAACGACAAGGTCAACTTCAACATTTTTTTCTCGAGCATCTACATTTCTAAACTTTCTGTAATGGCCGGAGTGGCCTTTGCAGCATTCATCCTGGGCTTCCTGGTTGGCCGACCGAAAAAGGTGAAGTATGATATTGAGCAGTACCATGACACTATGTATAACAAAAACAAAACCGATACACTAAGCGACGAAGACAGAGACTACATCAGCTAAAATATATGGACAAAAAAATAGCATTTATAGGCCTGGGCAACTTAGGCATACCCATGGCGCAAAACCTTATTAAGGCGGGTTATCATCTGCAGGTTTATAACCGTACAACATCAAAGGCCGAAGAGCTTGACCCGGCATCCATCAACGTTTGTACCACACCCGCGCAAGCTGCGGAAGGCGTACCAGTTGTAATTACAATCTTATCAGACGATGCTGTGGTAAAAGAAGTAGTGACCGGCGCCAACGGCATTTTAGCCGCCATGCAAATGGGCGCACTGCACATATCCATGAGCACCATATCTCCGCAAACGTCAGAGGAGCTTTTAAGCATTCATCAGGACGCAGGGACGCGCTATCTGGCAGCTCCGGTATTTGGCCGTCCGGAGGCTGCTGCTGCAAAAAAATTATGGGTATGCGTATCAGGCAAAACTGAAATTAAAGAAGCCGCCAGAGAGGTACTCAGCAACCTTGGTCAGGGCGTTATAGACTTTGGTGAAACTACTGGCGGTGCAAACGTGGTAAAGCTTACCGGCAATTTCATGATTATGGCTGCACTGGAAACGATGGCGGAGGCATATACCCTTGCGGAGAAGAACGGACTGAACAGGCAACAGGTGGCAGAGTTTTTTAGCTCTACCCTTTTTGCCTGCCCTATCTTCCAAAACTATGGCAAGTTTGTATCGGCCAAGCAGTACGAGCCTGTGGCTTTTAAAGCAAAACTCGGCTACAAGGACGCACGCTTGGCCTTAGACCTCACGCAGAAGAGCGAGGTGCCTGCCCCGCTGGTTTCGCTGGTGCACAACCGACTGCTCACGGCAGTTGCCAAAGGCCATGGCGACGACAGCGACTGGATAGCAGCGTTCGGTCGCGGCGTGTCAGAAGATGCGGGATTGTAACGCAGCTTAAGCAGTTTAAAAAAAGCAATGATGGATTATCTTGTCATTGGTGCGAATGATGCGAACTTGGGTGTTACGCCGTCTTTACGCCCTCCCAACCTTACCCGAAAGGGAGGGCTTAAAAATTTAAATAGTCATCGTCTTTGCGAGGGATACGAAGACCCCTCCCAACCCTGCCCAAAAGGGAGGGCTTAAAATAAATTTAAAGAGATGGCGCGATAGCGAAGCATCTATCGGCCCTCCTTGACTGGGAGGGCTTTTGAATGTCAACACTTGGTTACAACCAGAACACTTGATTGTCTTTTTCAAGAAAGGAAAGGTCTGGCTTGCTTTCAAAAATTCCGAACACTGATGCTCCGCTGCCGCTCATACTGGCATACAAAGCACCGGCGTCATAGAGCGCCGCTTTTACGCCGCGTATTTGCGGGTGGTTGGCGAACACTGACTCTTCAAAATCATTTTTAATGTGGCGCCGCCATTCGCCTACCGGCAGCTGAATTAGTTGCTGCAAATCGCCGGTAGGTGGCGCAGGCCGCACGCCGCGGTACGCCTCACCGGTAGACACGTGGGCAGGTGGCATCACCAGCATTATAGCATATCCCGACAAATCAAGCTGCACAGGTTTAAATACGTCGCCCTTTTCGTAAGCGAATACAGGCTCGTTCCTGATAAAGAAAGCACAGTCGGCACCCAGCTCACGGGCATATACTTCCATTTGCTCAATAGTTAAATTCAATTTAAAAAGATCATTGATCGCCTTAATGAAAAATGCACAGTCGGCCGAGCCTCCACCCAAACCAGCTCCGATGGGTATATGCTTATGCAAATGTATTTTTACTGGTGGCACGTTGTAGTCGCGCGCTATGAGGTGATAAGCCTTTATGCAAAGGTTATCTTCTACCCTGCCGGGTATTCCAAGTCCGGAAGCTTCAAAGTCCAGCTCGGATGCCTCAATTACCTCCAGTACGTCCTTAATGTTGATCGGATAAAAAACCGTTTCAAGGTTGTGGTAACCGTCCGGCCGGCGCTCGGTAATATTGAGGCCGATGTTTATTTTTGCATTCGGAAATGTGATCATAGAAGAAGTTAACACGGCGGTATTTTATGCACATCCGTAGGATACCAAAATTAGTTTATTTTTCTTTGTATTTTGATGAACGCTTGATTGGCATTAGAATGAGGTGGATAGTCCCTACCACTAATCTCATCAACGCAATAACGTAAAGGCTTAACGATGAAACAATATTTAGACCTGATGCGCCACGTAATGGAGAATGGCACGCAAAAGCATGACCGTACCGGCACGGGCACCATCAGCGTATTCGGATACCAGATGCGGTTTAACCTGCAAGAGGGCTTCCCGATGGTGACGACTAAAAAGCTGCATTTAAAATCCATCATCCATGAGCTGATTTGGTTTTTACAGGGCGATACCAATATCAAATATTTAAAAGATAATGGCGTGCGCATCTGGGATGAGTGGGCCGATGAGAACGGTGAGCTCGGCCCGGTGTATGGGCACCAATGGCGCTCCTGGCCAACACCGGACGGAGGCCATATAGATCAGATCAGCCAGATCATCGATCAGATAAAAAGAAATCCAGACTCGCGTCGTATCATTGTTTCGGCCTGGAATGTTGCGGAGGTTAATAAAATGGCATTGCCGCCTTGTCATACCCTTTTTCAGTTCTATGTGGCTGATGGCAAGTTGTCGTGCCAGTTGTACCAGCGCAGTGCTGATATTTTCCTTGGCGTTCCGTTCAACATTGCATCGTACGCACTGCTTACCATGATGGTGGCGCAGGTGTGTGGTTTACAACCCGGCGAGTTCATTCATACGTTCGGGGATGCACACATCTACAACAACCACCTGGAGCAAGCGCGCCTGCAACTTACCCGCGAACCGAAACCATTGCCCGTGATGCGTATTAACCCTGCTGTAAGCGACATCTTTGATTTCAGGTATGAAGACTTCACCCTCGAGAATTATGAAGCCTGGCCGCACATAAAGGGCGTGGTTGCGGTTTAATTGATTGGTATTTGCTTAAATTTGAATTTATGAGCATCGCCGAATTAAAAGACGAAATATATAAGGCCGTAGATAAAATGCCGGAGCGCGACTTAATTGAATTGCTTGATTTGATCAACAAAAAGCAAATACCTGACGATTCGCTTTTTGATGCACATGTAGACGCAATAATTTCAGAAAACAAGGGCCTCCTGCACCGCTTAGCGCAATGATCAGTATTAAATCCGTTATCCGTATTCACAATAGGTTGATTGATGAATTCGGCGGAAGCATGAGTGTGCGCGAGGAAAGTTTGCTTGAATCGGCATTAAACCGCCCTTATGCCACCTTTGATGGCGTGGATCTCTACCCAACAGCCGTCGATAAAGCCGCCGCTATTTTTGAAAGTCTCATCATCAACCATCCGTTTACAGATGGCAATAAACGCATTGCTTATGTGATGTTGGAACTTATACTGCGCTTAGGTGGCTTACATCTTCCCATAGCGGAAGATGTAAAATATCAATTCGTTATCAGCGCAAGCAACGGCGAAACCCGGTTTGACGAGATCAAATTATGGCTGCAAGCCAATTCAAAACCAATTTCCGAATGACTATTTCTATCATAGTTGCTATAGGGCAAAACTATGCCATTGGCAAAAACAATCAGCTGCTATGGCATTTGCCTACCGATCTTAAGCATTTTAAAAATACTACCGCCGGCCATACGGTAATCATGGGTCGCAAAACGTTCGACTCGGTGGGCAAGCCTCTCCCTAAGCGCCGCAATATTGTAATCACCCGTCAGAATATTGAGATTGAAGGCTGCGAGGTTGTGCGTTCGTTGGATGATGCCTTGGCGCTTTGCAAGGGCGAAGAAGAAGTGTTTATTGTTGGTGGCGCCGAGATCTACAAATTAGCGATGCCGGTGACCAATAGGATACATCTCACCATTGTGCATCACGACTTTGAGGCAGACACCTTTTTCCCGGAAATTGACTATGCAGATTGGGTGGAAACATCACGGCACGACTACCCTGCGGACGAAAAACACGCTTACGCCTACTCTATCCTCACGATTGAGAGACGTTAACATAAATGTCATTATTTTGTTTTTAATTTAAAATTCCTTGCTATAGAAATTTTATTAGATTTGCCGTCTTATTAAAAAAAGCTGTAAAAGACTAAATTATAATATACAATAGTTACACTTCACGATGCAAGGTAAAGGGATAATTAAATTTTTTGCGATAGTGCTGACTTTGCTCAGTCTCTATTATTTTTCACTGACATGGGTTGTACAGAAAGTTGAAAACGATGCCAGGGAATACGCTAAAGGCAACACCGAGAAAGAGAAAGCCTATCTGGATTCGGTTGACCTGCAACCCGTGTATCCGGTATTTGGCCATACTTATCAGTATTGCAAAAGCCATGAGCTTGCATTAGGTCTGGACCTTAAAGGTGGTATGAACGTTACCATGCAGGTATCGTTACGTGAGCTGGTAAGGAAGCTAGGCAACAACAATCCTGACCCTGCGTTTAACCAAGCGTTATTAAACGCTGAAAAAGATCAGGTCAACAGCCAAAAAGACTACATTTCCCTTTTCGTTGAGGAGTATGAAAAATTAAACCCTAACGGCAAATTGGCTGCGATCTTTTCTACACAGGATAACCAGGCTAAACTTAAGTTTAATGCCACAAATAGCGAAGTAAAAAGCTATTTGCAGGATCAGGCTAATGCCGCTGTTAAACAATCATACACCGTTCTGAATACTCGTATCGACCAATTCGGCGTTACGCAGCCGAACATTCAGCTACAGCAAGGTACCAACCGTATCCTTATCGAGCTTCCGGGTGTTAAAGATCCGGACCGTGTTCGTAAGCTGTTACAGGGTACTGCTAAACTCGAGTTCTACAAAACTTTCGATAACCAGGAAATAGCCGGCACACTGGGCAACATTAACCAGATTATCGCCGACTATCAAAAATCTAACAAAGACACTGCTACTGTAAAAGCGGATACCCTTGCGGCAACCCAAAAAGACACTGCCGGTAAAAAAGGCGGCCTGCTTTCTCAGCTTAACAAAAACACTGCTGACAGTACAAGCCTGCTTAAAAAGAAGGAAGCTGAAAGCAATAATGGCTTATTCAGCAAAAACGGGCTTATCCCTAACATTTACCAAGGTCAGGGTGGCATACAAGCCGGCCCGGGCCCTGTGGTTGGTTTTGCAGCTATTAAAGATACCGCCAAAATAAACAAGCTGCTTGCTACGCCGCAGGCTAAAAGCGTTATGCCGGCTAACCTTAAACTACTTTGGGGTGTTAAGCCATTGAACGAACGCAGTACTAAGGCGCGCTTTAACGACAACGTTAAAAGAATGGAACTGTACGCCATCAAGCTTTCAGGTGCTGACAACGGCCCTGTGCTGACTGGTGACGTAATAACTGACGCTGCATGGGACGTGGATGAGAAAGGCAACCCTACAGTAAAGATGTATATGAACCCTACCGGTGCAACTGCCTGGAAGAACATCACTGCCGAAGCAGCTCCTTCACATGGCGCAATTGCCATTGTACTTGATGATATTGTTTACTCTGCCCCTGGCGTGCAGAATGAAATATCTGGTGGTGTATCATCTATCACTGGTGACTTTACACAAGACGATACCAAAGACCTTGCAAACGTACTTAAAGCAGGCCGCCTGCCAGCTCCTGCCCGCATTGTTAACGATGCCGTGGTAGGTCCGTCATTAGGTCAGGAAGCTATCAGCGCCGGCTTATTGTCATGCGTGCTGGGCTTCGTAGTAGTACTTGTATTCATGGTAGTTTACTACAACCGTGCAGGTACTGTAGCGGTAGTAGCCGTATTAATCAACGTATTCTTCCTGATGGGGGCACTTATCAGCTTCGGTGCGGTATTAACGCTGCCTGGTATTGCGGGTATAGTGCTAACCCTCGGTATTGCGGTGGATGCGAACGTACTCGTCTACGAACGTGTGCGTGAAGAGATGGCCGAAGGCAAATCGCTTAAGCAATCCATTACCGACGGCTTTAAACACGCTTTATCATCTATAATGGATGCTAACGTGAGTACCTTCTTAACGGCGCTCATCCTGCTTATATTTGGTTCAGGCCCAATCAAAGGTTTCGCAACAACGTTGATGATCGGTATCATCACTTCCCTATTCTGCTCTTTGTTAATTTCAAGGTTGATATTTGAGTGGATGCTTGAAAAAGGCTGGGACGTGAAGTTCTCTCATGCTTGGAGCTCGCACACCTTTAAAAACGCCAACTTTGCGTTTGTTAAGAACCGCTTTAAGTTTTATGCTTTCTCTGGCTTGTTCATCATCGCAGGTTTAATCTCCATCTTCACACGGGGCTTTAACTACGGCGTGGATTTCCAGGGCGGCCATAATTACATCGTTGAATTTAAAAATTCAAAAGTTGATGCTGAGCAAACCCGCGAGGCTGTAGTTAAATACTTAGGTGTTGGTAAAGCTGAGGTTAAAACCTTTGGTACCGATAAGCTGAGCATCACTACCAACTATTTACTGGAAGATAAATCGGAAGATGCTGACGCGAAAGTTGAAGCTGCGTTGAACAAAGGCTTAAGCGAAGTATCAAAAGACTACACCATCGTTGGTCGTACTAAAGTGGATCCGACTATTTCAAACGACTTGAAAACTTCGGCATCACTTACCGTGGTATTCGCTATCCTGGTAATCTCGGCATACATCCTGCTGCGTTTCCGCAAATGGCAATACAGCTTGGGTGCAATGGTTGCAACCGTGCACGATGCCTTGCTGGTAATGTCATTCTTCTCGCTGTTTAAAGATGCACTGCCTTTTTCCCTTGATATCGATCAGGCATTTATTGCCGCTATCCTTACCGTTATTGGTTACTCAATTAACGATACCGTGGTAGTATTTGACCGTATACGTGAGTATTTAAGGCTGCGCGGCGCCAAAGGCGAAGACAATAAAGAGCTGATAAACACCGCTATTAACAGTACATTAAGCCGTACAATAATTACTTCACTTACCGTGCTGTTTGTATTGGTTGTATTGTTTATCTTTGGCGGCGATGTAATAAGGGGCTTCTCATTCGCCCTTTTAGTAGGTGTAACATTCGGTACCTACTCGTCCATCTGTGTAGCAACACCGGTGATCATCGACTTTGGGAAAAAGACTCTTAAATAGTAATCTTAAAATTTAAGTTAAGCCCCAAAGAACATTTGGGGCTTTTTTGTTTTAATAGTAATAGCATAACATAACACACACCACACCCATATGGATTTCGCAAATTCAAAATTTCCATTAGTAGTAATTGTAGGCGGGGGCTTTGGCGGCATACAACTGGCGCAAAAACTTAAAAACAAGCCCGTAAACGTTTTAATGCTTGATAAAAATAACTACCATGGTTTCTGGCCATTATTGTACCAGGTTGCTATGGGCAGCTTAGAGTGCGAATCCATTGCCTTTTCGTTACGTAAGAAATTTGATGACCAAAAGAATTTCAGGTTCAGGGTTGCAGAAGTAAAGAGCGTTAATCACGAAAACAAATTTATCGAGACCAGCATTGGCGACATCGCTTATGATTACCTGGTAATTGCAACAGGCTCTACCACCAATTTCTTTGGCAACAAAGAGATTGAGAAGTATGCCATGCCGATGAAAACCATACCGGAGGCACTGAACATACGTTACCTCATCCTGCAAAACCTGGAGGAAGCAGTATTAAAGCCTACCAAAGAAGAGCGTGAGCCTTACCTGAACTTTGTACTCGTTGGTGCAGGCCCAACCGGCGTTGAGCTGGCTGGTTCATTGGCAGAGATACGTAACCACATCCTTACCAAGGACTACCCGGAACTACGCAAAGAAGAGATGCGCGTTTACCTGGTAGACTTCTTGCCTAAGGTGCTGGGACCAATGTCTGACGAGGCGTCTAAAGCGGCCGAGAAATTCCTGCGTGGAATGGGCGTAGAACTGCTTTTAGGCACTAAGGTAGAAAGCTACGACGGCGAAGTGATTAAATTCGAGGGCGGTAACAGCATCCGTACTAAGAGCGTTATATGGTCTGCAGGGGTTATGGGCCAGGTGCCACAAGGTATAGAAAAAGAAAAACTTGTTCGTGGCAATCGCATAAAAACCAACGCTTACTGCCAGGTTGATGGCTTTACAGACATCTTCGCTATTGGCGACGTTGCAGCCAGCATTACCGAAGCCACACCAAATGGTCACCCGGGGGTAGCACAGGTTGCCATGCAGCAAGGCGTTAAGGTGGCAGAGAACATTGTAAACATGGTGGAGAACAAGCCGCTGGAGCCATTCAAATACTTTGATAAGGGCTCAATGGCTACCATCGGCCGTAACAAAGCGGTAGCAGATATAGGCAAGATTAAGTTCCAGGGCTTTTTTGCCTGGTTAACATGGATGTTTATCCACTTGATATCGCTAATGGGTGGTCGTAACCGTTGGGTAGTGTTTATTAACTGGGTAGCCAGTTATGTAAGCTACAACGGCGGTAACAGGCTCATCATCCGTAAATTTATAAAGGCCACCGCAGATGCTCAGCAAAATGCCGTTACCAAGGCCGATCAATAAAAATAATGTGACTTATTTAGCAGGCTCCGGTTTTATACCGGGGCCTTTTTTGTTGATCATTTTCTGCACCTGCCCTATCCAATCGCTATCAGTTGTTAGAACCACATCGGGCGCTATACCTTTGTCTTCATACTGCTTATAGCGATTGCTATTGCGTATATCTGTTAAATAAACAACAAACTTGCCGCTGGGCAAAGTCTCGGTTTTGCCATAGTTACTGCCGTAGGCCAGCATTCCTTTGGTGTTTTCGCCTAAGAGTGTAATGTTTTTCCGGCCTTTTAAATCAAGCGCGAATTGCTCTGCGTTACTTACAGTGTATTTGTTGATGAGCACATACACCTGATGCTTCTTTGCATGCCTGGTTATGAGCTTAACAAATCGCTTTGACGTTTTAAAGGAGCCTCCCCCATTGTTGCGCAAATCAACAATAAGATTATTGGTGTTAAATAATGTTTTAATGCTGTCATGAAAACGCGCAGCATCCGCCATGTTTGCTGATGTAGCCGAAAACTTGCCTAAGCGAAGATACTGGGTACTGTCATTCAAAGCCTTAAATTGGTAATATGGCGTGCCAGCCGGCAGCTGACTATGATCATCTGCGAGCGCTTGTTTGTTCCATCCATAAACGTTGATAGAGCCATTGGTGTAAGTAACATCTCGCTGCAACTGATAGGTATGATCATTAAAGCTTCCGTGATATACGTTGTACCTGCCGGGCGTGTATTCCTTCAGGATGAAGATAACGTCACCGGCAACCCAAAGCGGCGACCGGCTGCGCAGCACTACAGCTACAAGGCTGTCATTTTTGGCCGTGCGCGTTATACCTGCTGTAATGTAACTTCCAAAATTGAAGACGCCTTCTATCTGCCCATCCGATTTAGCCGCCAGCACACCTCCTAATGAATCAAGGTTGCCTTGATACACCGGGTAACTTTTATAGGCTGCTGACTCATGAAATTTTCGCAAATCAAGCCTGTCGCCGCTAAGGGCGTAACTAATGCTTGTATCAGGTTGTAGGTAAAAGCCAAGGTGATTATCTTTTGTGGCAGTTATAAGCGCAGAGAGGCGATAGAACGCATCGAAATTACCATTGGTCACTTGCAAACGCAAAGCTTCATAAAAGCGCTTAAAACTATCCTTTGCAGCTCCTTTAAATTGTGCTTTAAATGATGGTGTTCTGCTCAGTAACTGGTAAAGCTTATCTGCATCGTTGGTAAAGGTGTTTACCTGCTGCGCGATTAATGTTAGTGGCAAGCAAAATGCCAGTAAGAGCATGTGAAATTTCTTCATGTGTATGGCTAAAGCGCTGCTATACACCTTTGAAGAAAAAAGCTCATTATGGTTTAACGGGTATAGCAGATAATGGCAAATCTGCCTTATCGTTTCAAAATCATTTTGTAATGCCTGATGCCTGCCTCCAAAAACTCCGGTCCTGTAGCCTCGAATCCAAACTTGCTGTAAAGACCAACTGCCTGTACCTGGGCATTCAAGTAGATATAGGCAGCATCGGACGGTAAATCAGCCAGTACAGTACTTACCAAGGCCTGCGCTACGCCATTCCCTCTGAATTGACTTAGAACAGCAAAGCGTTCCAGCTTATAACCTAAGTCAGTTTTTCTCCAGCGTGCAGCACCGGCAGGCTCGCCATTAACAGTGGCTAAAAAATGTACAGACTCCTCTTCGTGCTCCCACTCCAGCTCCGGCGGGCAATTTTGCTCTATTACAAACACCTCACGGCGAATAGCAAATACTGTTTCGAGCTCTTTAGGATCAGTTACTTTTTTTACGTGGGTATTTTTCTCGGGCATTTCGGTAATGTGGTTTGTCTTGCAGGGCTGTAAGTTTTGCCTCGTGGTTTTCGTTTGCGGCGTCAATAGAGTGTGTACAAAGAATGTCGTCTTCCTCCTCGGCAAGTTCGGCCAACTGCTCGTAAAATTTATGCAGGCTGTCCAGTTCCTCTTCGCTCAGGTCTTCAATATCAACCATGCGGTTGCTTGCACCCTGGTGCGAGGCTATCAACTCATTTAACTTCAGGTGTATGGCTTTTGAATCTTTGTTCTGAGACTTCTGTATCAGAAACACCATCAAAAAGGTAACTATAGTGGTACCTGTGTTTATAACCAGTTGCCAGGTGTCTGAATAACCAAAAACCGGCCCTGTTATAGCCCACACTATGATGATCAAAAAAGCTGTTATAAAAGCAGCCGAACTACCTGTGGCAATGGTAGCCCAATTGGCAAAACGCTCGAACAAATTTTTATTTTTTTTAGCAGGCATAATAATGGCAGTGAAGATACTGCTTTAAACGAAAAAGGAATGCCATTGTTTATCTGGCACTCCTTTTTTGTTTAGCGAAAGGTCGTATTACAGCTTGCTGTTTGCGTCAACGCAGTTTAAGTCAGCAAATGCTTCAGTAAGGCGTTTTACAAAACTTTCCTCGCCTTTGCGCAACCATACGCGTGGATCGTAATATTTTTTGTTTGGAGAATCTTCACCTTCAGGGTTGCCTATCTGGCTTTGCAGATAACCTTCTTTTGATTGGTAGAAATCTTTAATTCCTTCCCAGAAAGCCCACTGCATATCCGTATCGATGTTCATTTTAATAGCGCCGTAAGAGATAGCCTCGCGGATTTCTTCCTGGCTTGAACCTGAACCACCGTGGAATACAAAGTTGATAGGCTTGTCTTCAGCGATATTATGTTTCTTTTTCAAAAACTCTTGTGAGTTGTGCAGTATAACCGGTTGCAATTTAACGTTACCTGGTTTGTAAACGCCGTGTACGTTACCAAAAGCAGCAGCTACCGTGAAGCGGTGGCTTACTTTTGACAGTTCTTCGTAAGCGTAGGCCACTTCTTCTGGCTGGGTATATAAACGCGCGCTGTCTACATCGCTGTTATCTACACCATCTTCTTCGCCACCGGTTACACCCAGCTCAATCTCCACAGTCATGTTCATTTTTGACATGCGCTCCAGGTATTTAGCTGAAATTTCGATGTTCTCTTCAATCGGCTCTTCAGATAAGTCGAGCATGTGCGATGAGAAAAGCGGTTTACCAGTTTCGGCAAAGAATTTTTCGCCATGATCAAGCAGACCGTCAATCCATGGCAGTAATTTTTTAGCTGCATGGTCTGTGTGTAATATCACAGCAACACCATAGTGCTCTGCCAGCAGGTGTACGTGTTTAGCGGCAGAAACACCACCCAAAATACAAGCCTGTAGTTTTGAATTATCTAACGATTTGCCGGCATAAAACTGCGCGCCACCGTTTGAAAGCTGAATAATAACCGGCGAATTAACCGCCTTGGCAGTTTCCATAACAGCGTTGATGGAATTAGTGCCTATAACATTAACAGCTGGCAATGCAAACTGGTGTTTCTTGGCAATTTCAAACAGTTCCTGCACCTGATCACCGTGCAAAACTCCTTTGTAATCTCGTAAACTCATTAATTATTTAACGTTTGGTTTGGGCTTCGAATATAGAAAAAATACATTGATATTGAGCCGAAAACCGTTTAAATATATCGTATTTTTTAAACACATAGTGTAAGTTATACACATTTTACAACCGTTGATAATGCGCATTTATCACCAATGCAAGCAACTGAAAGTTTTTTTTTGTTTCTTTGCAGTCTTATTTACAGACTTTTTGAAAGATATGGCGTGGTTTAAACGTGAAGTAAAAGGAATAATCACCAAAACAGAGGAAAAAAAAGAGGCACCTGATGGTATCTGGAACAAATGCCCCGAGTGTAAAAAACCTCTGCATTATTCAGAGCAGGTTGAGAACCAGTATGTATGCCACTATTGTGGTTATCATCTCCGCATTGGCTCTAAAGAGTACTTTTCTATTTTATTTGACAATAACGAGTTTACAGAACTGCATCCGGATATGACATCCGGCGATCCGCTACACTTTGAGGATACAAAAAAATATACTGCGAGGCTGCAGGAAACTACCAAAAAGACCGGCTTAAAAGATGCAATACGCGCCGCCCATGGCAAAATGAACGGCCAGGATCTTGTGGTAGCCTGTATGGATTTTAACTTTATAGGTGGCTCTATGGGCTCGGTAGTTGGTGAAAAGATTGCCCGTTCTATAGATTACTGTATTGAGCATAAAATCCCTTTTCTGATGATATCAAAATCAGGTGGTGCACGTATGATGGAAGCAGCATTTTCGCTGATGCAAATGGCTAAAACATCGGCTAAGCTGGCATTACTTGCGCAAGCTAAGGTGCCTTACATTTCTCTACTTACCGACCCTACTACAGGTGGTGTAACTGCATCATATGCGATGCTAGGCGATATCAATATTGCAGAGCCAGGTTCATTGATAGGATTTGCCGGCCCGCGTGTAATTAAAGAAACTATCAAAAAAGACCTGCCAAAAGGCTTCCAGACAGCGGAGTTTGTACTGGAACATGGTTTTCTTGACTTTATAGTTGATCGTCGTGAAATGAAAGAAAAGCTGACATCGTTTGTGAAAATGCTTGCTCCGGCTGCTTAATCATAAAATAATAGATTTAAAAAAAGCATCTGTGTATACAGATGCTTTTTTTATGCGCACAGTGTGCGAAAAGTTTAATTATATCCCTTCAGTACCCGGCTCATGACCAAGCATGCGGCCTGTTGTACGTCCGTGGTCACGGGTTTCAAAGTTGCCTTTGCCCGGTCCTTCTGATGGAAACTCGTGCTGGTTCGGAGGAGTAACGTCAGTCTGTTCGCTGAACGAGGCATCGTTACCTTCCTGTGGCTCGTCACGCTCCGGACTTGAGTGGTAACCAGATCCTTCATTGTCTGACTCCTGCTGCTCAGGAATTTCGTTCGGATCAGGATCAACCGACTCAGGGCTCAAATGCGCTTCAAAGTCTTTATCCTCATTGAATTCATCGCCTTCAGTTTCATCGTAGTTACGGGCGAATGCCTGGTCGTCGCTCAAATTGTTCACATATTCGTCGTCATCGTCCAGGTTATCCTCTTCTATCTCTTCTGTATCTACGCCAAACTCATCGTCATCCTCAACAAAATCTTCCTCTACTTCTTCGTCAGGGTCAACGGCAAGTTCATCATCGTCGTCCAGTTCTTCCACTTCCAGATCATCATCTTCTAAATCCTCGTCTTCATCCGGATCAACGGCAAAATCCATGTCGGTAGCGAAGGTATTCTCTTCCAATTCCCCACGATCCAACTCATCAGTTCTATAGCTATTCTGCCTCAAATCATCATCCCGATCATTCCAGGCCATATTATCATTTACTGTGTTCATAGGTATTTTTAATTGTTAATTAATCAACCCTATGATAAGCGTATTGTTTTTCAATTTTTAAGAAAAGTAATTCCTGAGATTTGTCACTATCGCTTGAAATGACAAATTGATTTAGATTGCTCACTTACGTTCGCAATGACGAGGTAGGGTTTAAAGCAATGTCGTGCTGAACTTGTTTCAGCATCTCTAAAGCTTAGTGTCCGCCAAAAACCGCGCGTAATTTCGACGAGGTACGAGGAAAATCTACTTTGACGTCTTAGATTTCCCGCGTGTTGCGCAAGTATAACACACTCCTAACCCCTCTCAAAGAGGGGAACTAAAATTAAGTGTTTGTCCGTTGAGATTGCTTCGCTTCGTTCGCGGTTTCCGACCCCACCTGAATCCTCCCCAAAGGGGAGGACTTTAAATCCATGTTTTCCAATTCGTCATCTCGACGATGTATGAGGAGAAATCTAATGACGTTACTTGACATATATTTCTCACTATCGTTCGAAATGACAGGCTATGTTGAGATTGCCTCGCTAACGCTCGCAACGACGTAAACCATTTAACCTTGAGAGCCCTCCCCGCCGGAGAGGGTTGGGTGGGTCTTCACTACGCCTTTACGCTTTTACCAGGCAAACCTCTTTAAGCTTGTTTACCACAAAGTCTACTTCATCGCGCGTGCTATATTTAGAGAAAGAGAAACGTACGGACGGACGATCGGCACTGGCGCCGATAGCTGCCAACACATGCGAACCAATATCGGTACCTGAGCTGCAGGCACTACCTCCTGAAGCTGATATGCCGGCAATATCAAGATTGAACAAAAGCATGTCGGCCATGTCCATTGCCGGGAATGATACATTTAGTACGGTGTAAAGACTCTTTTCAGGTGCTATTTCGCCATTAAAATAGATTCCAGGTATTTCGGCCTGTAAGCGCTCAATCATGTAGGTTTTAAGTCCCTGCACATGCTGTTGGTGCTGCTCCATTTCGGCATAAGCAATCTCCAGCGCTTTAGCTAAACCGGCAATGCCGTAAACGTTCTCAGTACCGCCGCGCATATTACGCTCCTGCGAGCCGCCATATATCATTGGCTTTATTTTTATGCGGTGATTTACATGCAAAAAGCCAACGCCCTTAGGGCCATGTAATTTATGTGCAGCACACACCAAAAAGTGTACTTTCAACTTGCTTAAATCATGTGCGTAATGCCCCATGGTTTGCACCGTATCGCTATGAAAAATGGCATCGTACTGCTCACAAATATCCCCTACCCGGTAAATATCGGTAAGCGTACCTATCTCATTATTGGCATGCATTAACGATACAAAGCTACGCTCATTATTAGCCAGTAACTCTTCGAGGTGGGCATAATCAACGTTACCTTTCTCGTCGGTATTTACAAAGCTTAGTTTGATGATACCGCTTTTTTCCATAGCCTCCAAGGTATGCACTACTGCATGGTGTTCAAGGTGGCTGGTAATGGCGTGTTTAATGTTATGATCTATAATACCGCAGCGAATGGCAGTATTGTCGGCCTCGGTACCGCCGCTGGTAAAGAAGATTTCGGCAGGTGAGGTTTTTAACAGTGTTGCTATAGTTTTGCGCGATCGCTCGATAATGGTACGCGCCTCGCGGCCATGAGCATGAATGGATGAAGGATTGCCGTACTGGCTTTCCATTACCTTATACATTTCTTTAAGCACCTCAGGGTCGAGCGGAGTGGTAGCCGCATTGTCAAAGTAAACGCGCATATAGCAGATCTGTTAATAATATTATACAAGCCGGCAGCCAGCTTGCGGGTTCGTTAATATAGTATTTGCGACTAATCGTCGCGGTCAATTATAATTTGTACGCATGGGCCGTCCTAAATGCCCTTGCTTGTTAAATTCCTAAAACAGCTTTCATATCGCCTATCAGCTTCTCGGCCAGGGCATTTGCTGCCTCCTCGCTTGCACTCTCTGAGTAAATGCGAATGATAGGCTCCGTATTTGAGCGGCGCAAATGCACCCACTCCTTACCAAACTCAATCTTTAACCCATCAATAGTGCTGTAAGGCTGCTCTTTGTATTTATCTTCAACTGCTTTCAGTAAGGCATCTATGTCCATGCCCGGTTGCAGTTCTATTTTATTTTTAGAAATAAAGTAAGACGGATAACCAGCCTTTAACTGCGAAATGGTTTTACCAGACTTGGCCAGATGCGTAAGAAAAAGCGCAATACCCACCAGCGCATCGCGGCCGTAGTGCAATTCAGGGTAAATAACCCCGCCATTACCCTCACCACCGATGATGGCATTAGTCTCCTTCATCTCGTTTACCACATTCACTTCACCTACCGCTGCGGCCTCATACGTAGCGCCTGCTTGCTCAGTAACATCGCGCAGCGCACGGGTTGATGACAGGTTTGATACCGTATTGCCTGGCGTATGCTTCAACACATAGTCAGCTACAGCAACGAGTGTGTATTCCTCCCCAAACATGGTTCCGTCTTCATTCACAAAACAAAGCCTGTCCACATCAGGATCAACTACAATACCCAGATCTGCCTTTTTGCTAACTACTTCATCCGCTATTGCGGTGAGGTTTTGCGGCAAAGGCTCCGGGTTGTGCGGAAAATGCCCGTCGGGTTCACAGTATAGCTCGTAAACGGTTTCAACACCAAGGGCCTTTAGCAGCGCCGGTACATAAATACCACCGGTTGAATTTACGCAATCAATAGCCACTTTAAAATCAGCCGCTTTTATAGCTTCAACATCTACCAACGGCAGGTTCAAAATGAGGTCGATATGCTTTTGCAGGTAGCTGTCATCCACGGTTACCTTACCTAATTGATCTACATCAGCATATTCAAAATCGGCATTATCAGCAATGGTCAACACCTCGCGGCCATCGGCATCGCTAATAAACTCCCCTTTGGCATTAAGCAGTTTAAGGGCATTCCATTGTTTAGGATTGTGGCTTGCAGTGAGAATAATACCGCCTGCAGCTTGCTCCATCGGAACGGCAATTTCAACCGTAGGGGTAGTTGAAAGACCTAGGTCCACCACATCGATACCCAAGCCTTGCAGGGTGCCTTTTACCAGGCTGGCTACCATTTCACCGGATATACGCGCATCACGACCTATAACCAATTTATTGATACCCGCACGCTTAGCGGCCCAGCTACCAAATGCAGACGTAAATTTTACTACGTCCAACGGAGTAAGGCCATCGCCCGGCGCTCCGCCTATAGTTCCGCGTATGCCGCTTATAGACTTAATTAGTGTCACAACCCGATATTTTGGGGCAAAAGTAATTATAATTGTATGACACTTTGTAATATTACTGTTTAAATACGCGTGTATTTAATACCTATATTTGTGACCGCTTTTAAAATACTGCGGCTACCAGCGAAGCATCTATGCCCGACCATCTGCTACAATTAGACCGGTACATATTTTATCTGATTAACCATGACCTGGCTAACCCGGTATTTGACTGGCTGATGCCCTACCTTCGCAACCCACGATTCTGGATTCCGCTTTATATTTTCATCATCGGTTTTTGCTTCTATCAGTATAAAAAAACAGGTGTCATTATTGTATTGATGCTTGCCGCAACAGCCGGTGTTGCCGATTTTGCAAGCGCCAGCATAGTTAAACCTTTGGTTCACCGTGCGCGGCCCTGCCGGGACGCCGTTACGGCGCAAACAGATATTGCCCGTGTGCCGTGCGGCACAGGGTACAGCTTTCCATCTACCCATGCAAGCGATCATTTTGCCATGTCGGCCTTTTTGTGCCTGGTGTTTGCGAAGCGCTGGCGCTGGATATGGCCGTGGGCAATGCTATGGGCAGCTATAGTTTGTTTTGCACAAGTGTACGTGGGTGTTCATTACCCTATCGACGTAACAGCCGGCGCCATATTCGGATTGTTTATCGGCTTCGGGATGGCGCTTCTATTTAAAAAATTTCAACCCCGCTTTTACAATAAATGAGCATTGCACAATTGTTATTGCTATTCTTTAGCGCTTTTGCAGGCGGAATGGCAGTTTTTCTGTTCAAAGGTAACAACCACAAGCTGCTGAAGTTGGTGCTGGCTTTTAGCGGGGCCTACCTTTTCGGCATTACGGTGCTGCATCTTATACCCGATGCCTACCATGGCAATGATAACCTGGTGGGTGTTTTCATACTAATTGGTTTTATCTTCCAGATAGTGCTGGAACTGTTCAGCGATGGCATTGAACACGGCCATATACACAAGCATAACCATGAACACGGCGCCTTCCCGGTAGGCATAATGATAAGCCTTTGTTTGCATGCTTTTTTGGAGGGAATGCCCATTGCAGAAGGCCATCAGCACGAACTGGTGTTTGGCATAGCATTGCACCATATACCGGCAGCATTTGCATTGGGCAGCGTACTGCTTGCCAATCATCAAAGCAAAGGTCGTACAGTATTCTTTATCATTCTTTTTGCCTTAATGGCACCTGCGGGTTACCTGCTGAGCAATCAGCTAAGCAGCGGCGGCATTGGCAACCTGCAACAATATTTTAACCGCATCATGGGTGTAGTGATCGGTATATTTTTGCATATATCAACCACCATTTTGTTCGAATCTAGCGCGGATCATAAATTCAACCTGCGCAAGATGATCGCTGTATTGTTGGGTATTGGTATTGCCTTAGGCGGATTTTTATTGTAAGCTTAACCTCTCAGCTTATCCAACAAGTCATTCAACTGTGTGGCTTCTTCTTCGGTAAGCGCACATTTGAATATATCCTTAGCTTTAAAATCCTTGTCCATTTTTTCAAGAATGGAAAGCCCCTCGTCGCTTATGCGTATATCTACAGCGCGGCGGTCCTTGGTGTTGGTACAACGCGAAACCAGGCCCTTTTGAACAAGGCGGTCCACAATGCGCGATGCGTCGGACATCTTGTCTATCATGCGCTCTTTAAGCAGGTTTATAGTAGCCGGTTTGGGATACTGCCCACGCAGTATGCGTAGTATATTAAATTGCTGCGTAGTAAGGTTATAATTTTCAAAATACGGGCGCAGCAAGTTGTTCATCCACCCGAAAGTGTATGAGATGTTTATCGACAGTTTGTGATAAACATCCTCAAAGTTAGTGCTTTGTATTTCGTCTTCTATTCGCATAGTGTATATTAATACAGTAAACCGCAAATATGTTTAATTATTTTTTTATTTGCGTAACTGGTTTTTGCTTGTTATAACTCCATGGGCAGTGCCTGCAACCGTTTTTACAGCAGTGGCCCCGTTTTAAATGATATTCGCGGGTAAATACCATAAGGCCTTCTGGCGTAAAATAATAATCAACCCCCTCCTGTAAACTCATGCCAGTATCTTAACGCAAAGCGAATCGCCAAAATAACTTTGCAGATGCCGCCCATCGCCATGCAATGTCCATATCTCGGTAGGTGTGACTTGCTCAACAGCCTTTAATATGTCGTGCCAGTCGGCGTGGTCGGAGATAAATAGTGTGTCATTATTATTTACCTGCAAATTTTTCCAGCCCGAGGCAAAAAGCCTTTTTACACCCGTTGCACGCAGGTATGCATCAAAGGTGAACGGAGGCACAATGTACACATACTCCTCCTGCTGTTTCATCAGCTTGCGGTTATACAACTGATATTGGCCAAGCGCATATCCGGCCTTTTCATAAACCGCGTTCAGCGGCATTATGCGGTGATGGATAAGCACTTTCTTTTGCGGCGCATGGTCATTTATCATGCGCACCAATCGCTGACTTTTACCCAGGCCATAAGCGCCGAGCAATATGTTCAGCTTAATATCATTCAGCTTTTTTATTTCCTCCACAGGGTCGGGGTGCTTTATCTGAGGGTCGGCAAAAGTGCTTTCGGTGATGAGCACATCGGCGTGCTGCCACCCCGCCGGTTCGCAGGTGGCATCTGCCTGCAATTTAAAATCGCCGGTGTATAGGTAGCTGGTGCCCTGGTACTCCATCAGCAACATGGCCGAACCCAACATATGCCCTGCGGAAAGCAATGTGATGCTTACCCCTCCTATTGTAAACGGCTCATGATAATTAGCCGAATGAAAATGCCTGGCTGCATTTTTTCCGTAACGCAGCTGCATAAATTCTGCTGTGGGCTGTGTACACCAAACATTGCTGTTGCCGGCAACGGCGTGGTCCGCATGGGCATGTGAGATAACGGCGTTAATAGCGGGCTGCACCGGGTCGATATAAAATTCGCCATAGCGGCAATACAGCCCCCGGCTGTCAAACTGCACAAAATCGTCCAGGATCATTTTGAAACGGAAATAGATAAGAAATGTTGATGCAAGGCGAGCACCTGCGGAATTACTAATTGCGAGCCATCGTTAACAATTACATGCCCTGCCCGCTTACGTTTTTCGTCCTCGCTCATTTGCCTGGCATTGCGTGCTTCAGCTTCCGCAATACTTATTTGGTCTCGTTCCATCACACGCTGTAAGCGCATATCAAGCGGAGCGGTTACCAGCACAGTATCATCACAAAGTTTATATGAGCCGCTTTCGAACAATATGGCCGCTTCCTTTATTACATAAGGCACCGTTTGTGGCGCTGCCCATTCATTAAAGGCGCGGAATACCGCGGGATGTACCAGCGCATTCAGCCGGGCCAGTTCATCGGCGTTATTAAAAACAATATCAGCTATATACTTACGGTTGAGCGTACCGTCATCAAAGTAGGATTGATTGCCAAATGCTGCTTTCACTCCAGCTATTAACTGCGCGTCTGCAGTCATCACCGTTTTAGCGGCCTGGTCTGCGTAAAACACCGGCACACCCAGTACCTCAAATACTTTTGCTACCGTAGTTTTTCCGCTACCGATGTTTCCTGTTAGTCCTACTTTTAGCATAATTACTTTTTGATAATGAAATCAACATTATCAGGCTCAATTTTTACGATGTGGCAATAAGGAGGTATGCGCTTTAAACGCACGGGCAAAGTGCTGTAACCATTCTGCTGCCACAGCGCCAGGTCGGCTGTTGCTTCAAAAAAAGCATCGTCCATATCCGGATAATCACTCAAAGAAGTAATGAATGTTATCTTTACTTTTTGCGGCAACAGTTTTACGTTATAATAGTTGCGGTTATTGATCAGCTTTATGGGTACCTGTAAGGTCTTTTCAGTAAACTCATCAACCGGAACGTTTACCTGCACGGTTTTAGGGTAAACGTCCATGTTACCTTCCTTAACCGGCTGCATTTTTAATGATGTGCTTATGCCTTCGCTCACATCATCGAGCTTCAAGGTATCGGTATTCCATGAATGTATCTTACTCAATACCTCCGCCGGACCGCTCACGGTAACGTAATCTGGCTTTATAGTTATATCACCCGACTGCCCGAATTGCTTTTTATACTTTACAAGGCTTACCAGTTGCACCGGCACCTTCTTTACCCTCCTCGTAGAAAAATCAAAATACAGGGTATCCGGCTCAAAACCTATTATTTGCCGGTTATTAGGCAAGCGCAGGTTAATGTTCCTCAATTGAGAGCTTATGACCACATAATTACGCTGGTCGAGCGTACGCAGATCAACCGGGATAACGGTACCTTCATCATTGATATGTGAAAATAACATTTGCCACCCGCTGCCCTGAACAGTAGCGTTAACGGTATCGCTTTGTAGGGAATGAAAAGCCCGCTTTTGCGGCGCGTTTTTAAAGGCGATGATTTTTTGTACAGTAAAATTATGCGGGTTTGACAGCATTGTAAATACCCAGGCCAACATAGCCAGCACCAGGCAGCTTATAAAAGCTGACAAACGCCGTTTTTCTGCAGGGGATAATTTTACGATAGACATTGGAGCTATTAAAGTAAAATGCCGCTCAATTCTTAAAACTGAACGGCACTATAAATTTAACAACTTATTTTAAGATTTTGTTGCAGGCGGTGTGTTTAGTGCCTTGGTAGCATCAAGCGCTATGGCCGATTTATCAAAACGAATCTTTACGCCGTTATCTACCTCAACCAAAATGGTAGCATCTGCCACCTCAACCACTTTGCCATGTATACCGGCAGTGGTTACTACCTTATCGCCTTTGGCAAGATTATCAGCAAATTTTTTCTGGTCTTTTTGTTTTTTTATCTGCGGGCGGATCATGAAGAAGTAGAACACCAGAATGATGAGCGCCATCATGATCAACTGCGTAGGATTCGAAGTCATAGTTTTATTAATTTAGGAGGTTAAAAATCTATTTTTTTACTACCTCACCTGCCAGGTGCACCACTGTTTGTGCAGGCACTGTATTGGCGGTTACGGTTATCAATTTATCTTGTATACCATTTTTACCGGCACTGTTAAAGGTTACTTTAATCTCGCTGCTTTCATTCGGTTTAATAGGCGTTTTAGGCCACTCGGGCACGGTGCAACCACAGGTTGCACTTGCATTTGATATAAGCAATGGTGATTTACCCGTGTTAGTAAATTTAAAGGCATAATCAACTTTATCGCCTTCCTTAACAGCGCCAAAGTTGTGAATCTCTTCTTCAAATTTAAGTACAGGTGCGTTAGCAGAGTCAACCGGTGCGGCGGCAGAGGTGGCAGTGCTATCACCTTCGGCGCTGCTGCCGTTGCCTTTGTTTTGGTTGCAGGCTGCCAGCACTATTAACGACATGGCAATGCCCAAAAAAGCTTTTTTCATACTGTTTATAATCTTATTGGTTTAGTCGCTTGTAATTATTCGATCAACCCACGGCCGGTTTTGCGCACTTTGTTTTGCTCTTTCAGCTCGCTTAATATCTTATCAAGGATACCGTTGATGAAGGAGTTACTTTTTGGCGTGCTGAACTCCTTCGATATTTCCAGGTACTCGTTGATGGTAACCTTTACAGGTACCGATGGAAAATTCAGGAACTCCGTTAAAGCCATCTTCATGAGCAGGGTATCCATCATAGCAATACGCTCCGGTTCCCAGTTCTTGGTCTTCGCGGCAATCAGCTCCTGGTACTCATCGTCATAACGGACACATTTATCAAACAAGTCCACTATAAACTCACGGTCTTCATCCCAGCTTACAGTTATCTGCGCAAGCTTGTTGGCTTCGTAGTTATCCTCGTCGGCAAAGTTTTTAAACGTTTTGGCAATAAGCGCCTGCAAAACGTCTTTATCAACCGGCCAGTTGATGAATTTATCTTCAAACACCTGCTCAGCCAATGACGATTTTAAAATTACCTTTTTGAAGATGAATTTAATGATGTCTTTATCGCTGTGTAGGGTATCATCTATTTTATCCAAATACTCGCGGTACTCCGGGGCAGCCTTTAAAATATTGAACAGCGATTTGAACAGTTCAGGCTCAAAATCCCAGTCAACTTTGTATTTTTTTACCGCTGCAATATATTCTTTATTTACCTTGAGGGAGGCAACAAAGCGGTTATCCAGAATTTTGAGGTTGGGTTTAAGATCTTCAGCAGTTGGCAAATGTTTACTCGCACGTTCGTCGGCATCATTAGCTGCATACTCTACAACCTGATGAATCAGTGAAAGCATCCAGATGTACATCTCATACACCGAATCAACGCTTTTTAATAGATTTTTCTGATGCAGTTTAATGTCGCGGTTGCTCGACTGGTGGTAGGCATATAATGCCTGTAATACCTTTACGCGTAAGTGCCTTCTGTTTAACATGTGTGTAAGAACGATCCTTGGTTGATTGTTTTCTTTCGATAAAGTGACCGGGCCTCTGCCGGATCACGCGGCAAAAGTAACGGTTTTTTTCTGACAAGCAAAATGATATTCTATCAATAGTGTTACAAATACACTCCAAAAAACATTGACACCCGTAAGACACCAAAAGCCCGAAAATAGGTTTTATCTTTACAGCCTCTTGTTATGAAACATCTCGCATACCTGAATAAGTTTTTTTATAAATACCGCTGGCGCCTTATACCGGGTATATTGTTTGTAATCGCATCAAACATATTCAGCGTTCTGCCGGCGCAGGTTATTAGGGTTGCATTTGATTTGGTGAGCGAAAATATTGATACTTACCGCCTTTACGATGGCTTTAGCCGTCAGCAAATGATCTATGATGTATTCGGTTCCAGTCTGCTACTATTTGGCCTGCTGGTGCTGGTGCTGGCACTTATAAGGGGTATGTTCCTGTTCTTTATGCGGCAAACCATCATACTGATGTCGCGCCACATTGAGTACGATCTTAAGAACGAAATTTATAACCATTACCAGGCGCTTTCGATGGCCTTTTATCGCCGCCATAATACCGGCGACCTGATGAACCGCGTTACCGAGGATGTAAGCCGCGTGCGCATGTACCTGGGCCCGGGTATTATGTACGCCATTAACACCATTGTGCTGTTTATGCTGGTTATTTATGCCATGCTAACCGTGAATGTAAAGCTTGCTATTTATTCGGTATTGCCCATGCCGGTATTGGCGGGGCTTATTTACTATGTAAACAATATCATCAACGCCCGCAGTGAGGCTATACAGCAGCGCCTTTCGTCGCTTTCGGGTTTTGTGCAGGAAACCTTTTCGGGCATCAGGGTGGTTAAGTCATACGTGAGGGAAGCTTTTGTCCGCAAAAACTTTGCTGCTGAAAGCGAGGATTATAAAACGCACTCTATGGCGCTGGCTCGCGTTCAGGCTATGTTTTACCCGCTGATGTTGTTGTTGGTAGGCCTGAGCAACGTAATTCTGCTTTATGTAGGTGGCACCGAGGTAATGCGGGGTAACATCACACCCGGTAACATTGCCGAATTTATAGTCTACCTCAGTCAGTTGATGTTCCCGGTAATGGCGCTTGGCTGGGTAACATCACTTATACAGCGTGCAGCAGCTTCGCAGAAACGGATCAACGAGTTTTTGCATGAGCAGCCTGAAATCATCTCCCTTAACGGGACAAAAAAACATATCGAAGGATTTATCGAATTCAGAGACGTAAGCTTTACCTACCCCGATACCGGTATTAAGGCATTGGAGAAGGTTTCCTTCAAAATAAAGCCGGGTGAAATGCTGGCCATTATAGGCCGCACCGGGTCGGGGAAATCAACCATTGCCAACCTTTTAATGCGCATGTACGACTGTACCGGCGGGCAGGTACTGATTGACGATGTACCGCTAAGGCAGCTCGACCTTAACAATTACCGTTCGCAAACGGGCTTTGTGCCGCAGGAGGTATTCCTGTTTTCTGACACCATTGCACGCAATATTGCCTTTAGTATTGATGTAATGGATATGCCGGGTGTTGAGCAGGCTGCCAAAACAGCTGCCGTGTACAACAACATTGTAGAGTTGGAAAAAGGCTTTGATACATTGATTGGTGAACGCGGCGTTACCCTCTCGGGCGGGCAAAAGCAAAGGGTATCCATTGCACGAGCTATCATGAAACGGCCGCAGATAATAGTGTTTGATGATTGCCTCTCTGCAGTGGATACACGTACCGAAGAAGAGATATTAAACAACTTAGGCACCGTGATGCAGGGCAAAACCAGCATTATAATCGCCCACCGTATCTCTACCATAAAAAATGCCGATCATATTATTGTGCTTGATGAAGGGAAGATAGTAGAGCAGGGTAACCACAGCAGTTTGATGGGACAAAAAGGCGCCTACTTTGCCTTGTATGAAAAGCAATTGCTCGAGGAAGAAAGCGTTTAAGGATTAACCCCAAGTAACGCCTTTTACATTACGAATGTTTAAAAAAAATCACTTAAATATTGATAAAATAGTTGTGGATTGAAATTTTCTTTATATTTATGCCTATCAAAAACTAAAACAACACTTTTTAATCATGGGAGATTTTGAAAACAGAGAGCGTGAGGAGGTTTTTTCAAAGAAGGTAAGAGCAGGGAAAAGAACTTATTTTTTTGATGTTAAGGCAACCCGATCAAACGATTACTATATAACTATCACTGAAAGTAAAAAGCGCCTTGAGGACGGAGCGTTTATCAAACATAAGATCTTTCTATACAAAGAAGATTTTGAAAAATTTGCTGAAGGACTGAAAGATACCGTTGAGTACATCAAAGCCAACCAGGATGTTGTTGAAAAACGTTACGAGTTCAGCGAAGCTCCTGAAGTGGCACGTGCCGACGAAGACTTTTCTTTTGAAATATAAACTGAGCCTTTAAGCTCAATCCATATACCAAGCTATTAAGGCGCTGCAATTGCAGTGCCTTTTTTGTTTTATAGCAACAACCCCTGCAGCAGCATTACCGCTACCGAAAAGTAAATGATAAGCCCTGTAACATCCACCAGGGTTGCCACAAAGGGCGCAGACGATGTAGCAGGGTCGGCACCCAGGCGTTTAAGCAATATGGGCAGCATTGAGCCCGCGAGTGAGCCCCATAAAACTATGCCCACCAGGGTAATGCCTACGGTAAGCCCTACCTGAAGCCAGTACTCGCCATAAATATCAGAGAAGAAGGTGACCACGTAAATACGCAAAAAACCAATAACGCCAAGGGTGATACCCAGCATCAGGCCCGACAGTATTTCGCGACGCATAACCCGCCACCAGTCGGCAAGTGTAACCTCGCCCAACGCCATGGCCTGTATAATAAGGGTTGATGCCTGCGAGCCGCTATTGCCCCCGCTCGAGATAATAAGCGGAATAAATAATGCCAGTACCACAGCCTTTTCAATGGCCTTTTCAAAAAAGCCCATAGCCGTTGCCGTGAGCATCTCCCCTAAAAACAGGATGACCAGCCAGCCCACACGCTTTTTAAACAGCGTAAAGAGGGATACGTCCAGGTAAGGCTCATCCAATGCCTCGGTACCACCAATTTTTTGGATATCCTCGGTGTATTCTTCGTTAGCTATCCAAAGGATGTCATCCACGGTAACAATACCTAACAGCACGTTGTCGCTATCCACTACGGGCAAAGCCACGCGGTTGTTCATCCTGAAGGTATTGATGGCTTCCTCCTGCGGATCGTTAGCCTGCAGGGCTATCAAGCGCCCGTCCATTAGTTCGCTCACCAATGTTTCGGGTTTTACCAGGAGTATCTCGCGTATCCGGATATCATCCAGCAGCACGCGGTTATCATCAACCACGTAAATCACGTCAATGGTTTCGGAGTTTTTACCAAAGCGGCGTATGTGTGTAAGTACGCGGCTTACATCCCAGTGCTTTTTAACGGCGATGTAATCTGGCGTCATCAAACGGCCCACGCTTTCCTCTTCGTAACCTAATAAGGAGAGCGCTTCCCTCCTGTCGGCCGGCGAAAGGTGCAAAATCAGTTTGGCCACAGCGTCGCCATGCAACTCACTAAACAGGGAGGTACGGTCATCCGGCGGCAAGCCGTTGATAATTTCGGCTACCTTTTGGCCGGATATCTTTTTGATGATGCGCTCCTGCTTCGGAAAGTCAAGTATCCGGAAAACGTTTACAGCGCGGTTAGCGGAAAGGATTTCGATAAATTGAGAGCCATGTTCCGGAAGTTGGTCTATCAGTTCTTCAACGTCTGATATATTGAGGTTGTTCAAGTACTCCTGCAGCGCCTCCGTGTTCTCCTGCTCCAGCAATAGCTCTACCTGTTCAACCATTTCTTCCATAAACTCTCCCGGTTTTACATTGTTTTACACTCTGATTTATCGCTCGCAAAAGTCGTTTATTTTTTCAAAATACCCGAATTTTTTTGTGTTATCTTTGCGCATTTGAAAAGAGGCAGGAATCAGGAAGCAAGATTTAGGAAATTAGCTTTGTCTGGCTTCTTGTATCTCGAGTCTTGATTCTAAAAACATCAATATAAATGGGTTTACAATGTGGTATAGTGGGTTTGCCAAACGTGGGTAAATCAACACTTTTTAATTGCTTATCAAACGCGAAGGCACAGGCTGCCAACTTTCCGTTTTGTACTATAGAGCCCAACGTGGGCGTAATTACCGTGCCCGATGAGCGGCTTACCAAGCTAACTGAGCTGGTGAACCCTAAAAACGTGGTGCCTAACAATATAGAGATCGTTGATATTGCCGGTTTGGTTAAAGGTGCCAGCAAAGGCGAAGGTTTGGGCAATCAGTTTTTGAGTAACATACGCGCCACTAATGCCATCATTCACGTGCTGCGGTGCTTTGATAACGAAAACGTAATACACGTTGACGGTTCGGTTGACCCTATCCGCGACAAGGAAATCATCGATACTGAGCTTCAGCTAAAAGACCTTGACTCAATAGAGAAAAAAATCCAGAAGATAGAAAAGGCTGCGCGTGTGGGTAACGACAAAGAGGCTAAAAAGGCTTTTGATGTGCTTACCATTTATAAAAACCATTTGCTTTCGGGCAAATCTGCGCGTACTGCACAGGTTTCCGAAGAGGATCAGGAATACATAGCCGACCTGTTTTTACTTACTGTTAAACCGGTGATGTACGTATGTAACGTAAGTGAGGGCGATGTAAACACGGGCAATGCCTACGTAGACAAGGTGCGCGAAGCGGTGAAGGAGGAGAGTGCCGAAGTGCTCATTATCTCTGCCCAGATAGAATCGGAAATAGCGCAGTTAGAAAGCTACGAAGAGCGCCAGATGTTTTTGGATGATCTTGGACTTACCGAATCAGGTGTAAACAAACTTATTAAAGCCGCTTACAAACTGCTTAACCTGGCTACCTACTTTACTGCCGGTGTGCAGGAAGTGCGTGCATGGACCATCACTCAGGGCTTTACTGCACCGCAGGCAGCCGGTGTTATCCATACCGATTTTGAAAAAGGCTTTATCCGCGCCGAGGTAATCAAGTATAAAGACTTTGTGCATTACGGCTCTGAGGCGGCATGTAAAGAAGCCGGCAAGCTATCGGTAGAAGGTAAAACTTACATTGTTGAAGACGGCGATATTATGCACTTCAGGTTTAATGTGTAGGCTTTAGAAGCAAGACTTAAGAAGCAAGAGACAAGACATTTTATTAGCCACCTTTGGGTGGCTTTTTTGTTTTGTGTAACTTTCGCTCAATAGGAAAATCTTATTGATGAGATTAAAATGAATCCATGATCAAATATACACACTTATTTACGATAGCCCTGGCCGCTGCATTATTACCTGCGGCCGCGCAAGCCCAGCACAACCGCGACTGGGTAAAAACATCTGACAAGTACACGCAGATGTTGATCGACCTCGACAAAAAGTATTCGCCGGAGTATGGCACTTCGCAGGGCTTAGCCGAGTATGATACCCTGATAGCCGTGCCTACCCTGGCTAATGACCTTGCCGAGCGGAAAGACGAGGAGGCGCTCGTTAAACAGTTTGAGGCAGCAGCAACCAGCGAAAAAGATGTGCATGTTAAGCAAGACCTCAATATCCTTATAGATCATTTAAAATTAGGTTTCCGTCAGCAGGACTTTGCACACAACCGAAAAGTACCGTTTTATAATGCTACCAGCATTATTTATGATGGCCTGGAGACGTTGCTGGATGAGCAAACCGACTCTACTCGAAGGTATGCGGCAGTAGTGCGCCTGCGCAAGTATGCGGGCCTTGTTAAGGGCTATAAGCCACTGACATTAATATTACGTGAGCGTGCCGAGCAGCAAATGGCTAAGGCCAATATGATCTATCCTGCCCGCCAGCGCATGGAAACGGAGCTTTCCCTTAACGGCAGCATAATTGACGGCATAGCTGAACTGATGGAGAAGTACAAGCTCAGCGACTGGAATGAGCCTTACGAACTACTTGCAAACCAACTAACTGAATATGATCTCTGGCTGCGTGCCGCTGTACTGCCCAAAGCGCGCACGGATTTTAAATTACCGCCGGAAGAATACGCCATGCAGTTGGAAGACTATGGCATAGACATTCCGCCTGCCGAAGTAGCGCGTATGGCTCACGCCGCTTTTACCGACATACAAAACCAGATGAAGCCTATTGCTGCGCAGATTGCCAAACAGCGCAACCTGCCATCGGCAGATTACCGCGATGTATTGCGCGAACTGAAAAAGGCGCAGATACACGGCGACTCCATAATGCCTTTATACAAGCAAACGCTGAGCAAGGTGGAAGCCATTATCCGCGATAAGCAGCTGGTAACGTTGCCTACCCGCCCTGCCATTATACGCCTTGCAACCGAGGCAGAAACGGCCCAAAACCCTGCCCCGCACATGACACCGCCGCCTTTTCTGAACAATACCGGCCAGCGCGGCGTATTTGTGTTGCCGCTGAACATGCCGCCTAAACCGGGTGAGGCTGTGGACAAGTATGACGATTTCAGTTTTGAAGCGGCAGCCTGGACACTGATTGCCCACGAGGCACGCCCCGGCCACGAACTGCAGTTTGATAAGATGGTAGAGGAAGGCGTTTCAAAAGCGCGTGCCCTGTATGCCTTCAACTCTACCAATGCCGAAGGCTGGGGACTGTACTCTGAATACATTACCAGGCCCTATATGCCGCTGGAAGGGCAGCTGGTATCATTAGACTACAGACTGCTGCGCGCAGCCCGTGCGTTTCTGGACCCGGAATTGCAAGCGGGTAAAACTGATACCGCTACCGCGATGAAAGTATTGATGAACGACGTGGTACAATCGCACGCCATGGCCAAACAGGAAGTGGAACGCTACACCCTGCGCGCGCCTGGCCAGGCCAACAGTTATTTCTACGGCTATACCAAAATGCTGGCACTTCGTGCCGATACTGAAAAAGCCCTGGGCAAAAAATTCAATCCCCTCCACTTTCACGACTTTGTGCTTTCGCAAGGCCTCCTACCCCCTTCGCTGATACGCGAGGCGGTGATGAAAGAGTTCATCCCGGCAGAGAATAAGTGATAAGACAACTTCGCAACAAACAACAAAGGCTGTGCAGAAATGCACAGCCTTTGTTGTTTGAAAGCTGCATGCCAGCTAGTCAGCAAATAATAGCCTAAGAATGCTTCTTCAAATATTTTTTGTGGCTATCTGGCAACAATTTGATAAACTCCTCAGGAATAGCTATTCCTGAGGGTTGTTCGTCGAGATCGTATCGCTGATATTTGCTGCCCTTTATCCAAACCCACATTCCTATGTCGGAGCTGCTTACCCACAAGTTGTCGTTTTCATCGAGATATAATGACCACCGTTGAAAAACGCTGGCTCTTTCGTTTGAGGATACGGTGTCTGCTCCATTTATAAGCCTATACTGCAATAGGTCGTCTTCTTCGTAAACTTCTAAACTAATTTTCTTATCAGGAGTTATATAGCTGCCAAATTCTTCCACAGCCACTTTCTTCCAGTGCAGGTCCGTCTTTTCTGAATAACGACACCCCGCCAAACTCATCAATATCAAAATTGCAGCGCATTTAATGCCTTTCATATCAACAACCATTGACTCCTTTATTGTGCCTAAAATTACAATTTTCTATAGAGGAACTAATTACCCTTCAACAACAAAGGCTGCGCAATGTGCACAGCCTTTGTCATAAAATTAGTTCAACGCCTTATTTTGCATCAAAGCGCACCCAATCAACACTAATGAGATGCTGATTTGGTTTTTGCTTGCGCACAAATACAAAGTACAGGTTATGACGGCCTCCCGGGTCAGTTACTGCGGCGCTTTGTTCTATAAAATTATCCCAATTGCCGGTAGGCTTAAAGTTTAAGGTGCTTACCAGTTGGCCCTGCGGAGAATCGAGGTGCACCTCAATCGCGCCGTCGCGGTTCTCTGACGAGTAACGGTAGGTAAGCTGGCTGATGCCTTTCAGGTTAATGTTATTCAATACAAAATAAGCCTTGTTATGAATTTCGCCGATATGATCGCCTTGTATGGATATGTGGTTGTAACTGTCTGCACCCTCGGCCTGTACCAGCGCCGGGCGAAGCACCACGCTGGCCACACCGGTAAGCGGCGGCACGCTAGATGCACCTGCATCGGTATAAGCTGCAGAAAGAATGTAACGGCTTTCGTCCTTATTACCAACATGCTCTTTAAGCGAGGCTATACCTTGCTGTGGCAACAGAGTGTTATTCTTTTTAGTGCTTAAGGAGAGAATGTATTTCACAATCTCCATAGCATTTTGCTTAGACAGCTGCGGGTGCGCGCTCATAGCATGCTCGCCCCAAACACCGCCGCCGCCTTTGATGATCTTATCGGCCAGGCGGTCAACAGCGCCTTTATCACCGGCATAACGTTTAGATACTTCCATAAAGGCCGGGCCTACGGATTTAGCATCAATCTGGTGACAAGCCTTACAATCGCTGTTGGCGATAAGCTCTTTACCATAGTTGTAAGTTGGCGTAATGGCCTGGTGACCTACCAACGGCTTATTGCTCTCCACCTTGGCAATATAGTTAAGCATTACGGTAAGCTTTTTCTGGTCGATGGTCTTATCCTCTGCATCAGTAACGTTTACCTTGTATTTAAGCGTGCTTGCCTGCGGTGTAAAGAAGCTACCATTGTTCTCGGTAGCGATATTTACCTTAGGCATGGTGTTGCCAACCACAATCTTCAAGGTATCGCTGCTGCTTTTGCCTGCGGCGTCAGTCACTTTTAAAGTGGCAGTATAAACACCATTTTTAGTGTACGTAAAGGTAGGGTTAGCCTCAGTTGATGTGCCGCCCTGCTCGCCAAAATTCCATTGGTAGCTTAACTTGTCGTCATCATCATAATCAAAGCTTTTCTGGTTAAATGCTACTTTAAACGGTGCAATGCCAACGGTGTCCTGCACATCGGCTTTGGCAACCGGCGCACGGTTACCGCCGTTGTAATCGATGCGCACCAAGCGGGCATCCACATTGTCGATACCATATACCGAACCATACTCTAACATATAGAATGAACCTTCCGGACCAACCTCAATATCGATAGGCCTGCGGAAATCGCCATTGCTTTCCATAAATGGCTCCATACGCTTAAAGTTGTAGTTCTCATCCATACGTACGGCAAACACCCAGTTACGCATCCAATCGTACACAAAAAGTGCCTTATCGTAATAAGCAGGTATTTTCGTATCTGATTTAAGGTTTGGGTCGAAATGATATACCGGCCCGCCCATGGCGCAACGGCCACCCTGCCCTAACATCGGGAAGTCTGGCGATGATGCATAAGGATAGTATATCATCGGCCTTTGTACCGGAGGCAAGGTTTTTAAACCGGTGTTGTTTGGCGACGCGTTAGACGGGCCTTGAGGATTAAAATCAGCACCGATCTTCTTTGTCGCAAAATCGTACTCCTTAAACGGAATGTTGTTGCCTACAAAGAACGGCCAGCCAAAGTTGCCCGGTTTGCGGGCCTGGTTGATTTCATCATATCCGCGCGGGCCTTGTTTGCCGTCATTACCGGCATCCGGACCAACCTCTCCCCAGTAAACAAATGAGGTAGCCGTATCAACCGACATGCGGTACGGGTTACGGCAGCCCATTACATAAATTTCGGGGCGGGTATTTGCCGTTCCTTTCGCAAACAAGTTGCCTTCAGGTATGGTATACGTACCATCTGCCTCAGGGTGAATTCTTAGAATTTTACCGCGAAGGTCATTAGTGTTACCTGCAGAACGCTCGGCATCAAAAGTTAAACGGCCCGGGCGCATGTCAATCGGCGCATAGCCTTCTGACTCAAATGGAACGGTGTTGTCACCAGTAGAGATGAACAGGTTTTTGTGTTTATCCCAGGCCAGTGAACCGCCGGTATGCGCGCTCACTTCCAAATCAATAGGTATTTCGATGAGCACTTTTTCTGATTTCAGGTCGAGCACATTGTCATCACCCATTACAAAGCGTGAGATGTGCTGCTTGGTTTTGCCGCCATCCTGCGCAGTGTTAAAGAAATACAGGAAATGGTTGGTGGCAAAATCAGGGTCGATGGTCATGCCCAGCAAGCCGTTCAGGTATTTGTCGACCGCCTTTACCGGAAATTTATATACGAGCGTGGTTTTGCCATCACTCGGGGTATAAACATAAAAATTGCCCGCACGCTCTATAAAAAACACCCTGCCATCAGGCGCTACAGAAAGCTCCATTGGCTCGTTAAGGTCGTTTGAGAGAACGGTTTTGGTGAAACGGTTATCCTCCGGGCGTTTTTCAGCGTATGATTTTGACCAATCGAGCGGGGCATTGCTGCCGATGGCATATTTGATACCGCCGAGCACGTGCTGCAAAAACAGCGGTTCGGTATAGCTTTCTTCAGTATGGCCGCCACCGGTATAAAAAGCACGACCGCCATCAAACTCATGGTACCATGCAATAGGGTGATCGGCACCGTTAGTACCACCTTCATAGCTATCTTCGTCCAGCTTAGCCAATACATGCAAGTCTGGCTGAATATTTTTATAGTTATACCACTCGTCGGTTCGCTCCCAGCGTGCAGGCAGGCCTTTGGTTGAGATGTGCGTAGTATCAACCACATCTACCACCGCCTTGCGTACGTTAGGATTGTTTGGATGACTGCTGAAGTAAGCGCCCACCAGTTTATTATACCAAGGCCAATCGTACTCGGTATCAGCCGCAGCGTGGATACCAACATAACCGCCACCAGCTTCGATGTACCGTTCAAACGCCACCTGTTGGTCGGCATTCAAAACATTTAAGGTAGTGCTTAAAAACACAACAGCGCTGTAATTTTTAAGGCTGTCCTGCACAAAATAGTCGGCGTTTTTGGTAGTATCAACCACAAAGCCGTTTTGCTTGCCCATATTTTGCAGGGCTGCAACGCCATTAGGTATGGATGAATGCTGCCAGCCTTTTGTTTTGCTGAATACCAGAATACGGGCTTGCTTTTTAGTATTGGTATTGGTTCCGCTCATGGTTTTACAGGCGTAAAAACCAACGGATATACCGCCTAATAACAATGCCGCAGATAAAAATTTATGGTAAAATTTTCGGGTCATAATATGTGTTAGAATAATGCCGGTTGTAATTACTGATAAATGAGATTACACATCGCAGATTTGCACGCCTTGTTTAAGCGAGGCCAGTTTATCCTCTCTTTTAGGTATAAATTCCTGTGCTACAAAGCCTGTATAGCCAGTATCCAAAATGGCTTTCATAATGGCAGGGTAATACAGCTCCTGGCTTTCGTCGATCTCGTTACGGCCGGGTACGCCACCGGTGTGGTAGTGTGATATATACTTGTTATGCTTGCGGATGGTTGCAATTACGTCGCCCTCCATAATTTGCATGTGATAGATATCGTATAACAACTTAAAGCGGTCAGAGCCAATTTCTTTACACAGGGCTACACCCCATTCCGTATGGTCGCACATATAATCGTGATGGTCAACCTTGCTGTTAAGTAGTTCCATCACCATGGTTACTTTATATTTTTCGGCAGTTGGCATCAGGCGCTTTAATCCAACGGCACAGTTCTTCAGGCCGGTCGCATCGTCCATGCCGTTACGATTGCCGGAGAAACAGATGATCTGCTTAAAGCCAGCTTTTGCCACCAGTGGTATAACCTCTTCGTAGCTTTTCACCAACTCGTCATGCAGGGCCGGGTTGTTAAAGCCTTCGCCAATACCCTTGCCGGCACCTTGCGTAAGCGCACTTACCAAGCCATACTTTTTAAGTGTTGGCCACTCATCCGGACCGGTAAGATCTATTGATTTGATGCCCATCTCTTTAGCAGCCTTGCATAAATCATCCAAGCTTATACCGCCATAGCACCAGCGGCACACAGAATGATTGATGCGGCCTTTAAGATCAGCATCCAGCATGGCTTCAGCAGCCGAAACCCGGTTTAACAAACTTTGGCCCACAAAGGCTACGGCCGACGTGGCCGCCATTTTTTTTAACATAGACCTACGCGATGACGAACTCTCGTTATTCATGATTTTGATAAGAATATACCTGGTTAATTATAGTGGTGTAATGATTGCCAAAGCTACCATTTTTTGCCACTTATCAAAATCAAATGCATAATACGCGGTGCGTGTAACATACTTGTTATACGCTGTTTGCAAAGCTATTTGTAGTGAATGCTTGACTTTACAAGAGCTCTATACGCTCCTGCTCAATATCCAGCAATCGCAGGTATTTACGTACTACCTCTTCGTACACATCTTCCTTCTTGTTACGCTCTACCAGCCACTCGCGCTGTTTGCAAAGCAGGGCTATATATACATCGCGGGCACCGTCGCTCAGGTACTGAGTATCCGGGTTGGTTTGTTTGCTTTCCCATTTTTGTTGCAGGTGCTGCAGCCATTGCTCTTCGGCAATTTTGTCCTGGTACTTTTCGCGCATGTGCTGCAATATATAAGCATGCAGCTCATTGCCTATGGTATGGTACATTTCATCATCAGGGGTGGTGTAATCCACCTCGGGCATCTGCATTTTCTTAATCAGGTAAGGGAGCGTTAGCCCTTGTAGTAAAAGGGTTACCAGTATTACAATAAAGGTGATAAATAAAACCAGGTTACGTTGCGGAAAGGGATGATCTCCTTCAATATACACTGGTAATGACAACGCCGCCGCTAATGACACCACCCCACGCATACCAGACCACCCCAACAGCAATGGCGACTTATAGCCGGGGTGCCTAGGATCGGCTACCTTTATAAAATTCCGGGCTATCAGCGTAACCAGTACCGCCATGTAACCTGATATGATACGCGCTATGATTAACGTAGCTGACACGAGCAGGCCGTATTTGATGGCTACGCCGGTACTAACGCCCTCTATACCCGAGGTAATTTCGGGCAACTCCAAACCAATTAGCAAAAACACAAAGCCATTGAGCACAAATACCAAGCTTGCCCATACATTGGCCCCGCGCAACCTTGAGCCGCTCGTTAAAAACTTAAACCTGTAATTAGAAAGCAGCAGCCCGCCGCTTACCACCGCCAGCACGCCGGAGCTGTCAATTTCTTCGGCCACGATATACATGATGTAAGGCGTAACAATGGTAAGCGCTACATCAATGTTGCCATCAGTAGGTAAGTATTTATGCATCTTCATGATTACGTAACCCACCAGCAAACCGCAGGCTATGCCTCCTAATACCATCCAGCCGAATGTTAAGGCAGCATTGTACCAAACAAACTGACCAGTAGCTACAGCGATAAAGGCAAACCTGAAAATAATGAGGGATGACGCATCGTTCAGTAGGCTCTCCCCTTCCAATATAGAGGCAAAACGCTTGGGTACAGTCACGAACTTTAGAATTGCCCCCGCGCTTACCGCATCAGGAGGCGACACGATGCCGCCCAACAGGAAACCGAGCGCCAGCGAAAAACCTGGAATAAAGTAATTACTTACCAGAGCAACGGAAAATGCCGAGAACAACACTACTACAAAAGCAAAGCTACTGATGATGCGCCGCCATTTCCATAGCTCTTTCCAGGAGATTGACCATGCAGCATCATATAAAAGCGGTGGTAAAAAAATCACAAAGATCAACTCCGAGTGTATATGTACTGCGGGTATACCCGGTATAAAGCTAATGCCTAGGCCCGCCAGCACTAAAAGTATAGGGTAAGCCACTTTTATAGTACGGGCCAGCATAAAAATGAACAGTATCGCCACAGTGAGGCACAGATAAAACGGAAAGTCGTTCAGCATGTATAGATAAAGTTATGATGTAATAATACAGAATAAGAAGCAACGGTTCGCTCATAATACAATGCTGTAGGCAATAGTGTTTATAATTAAACAGGCTTTACAATTAATCGCCAACACAAAAACTTTTCTATCTTTGCTGCATCTGTTCCTGTAGTTCAATGGATAGAATGTCAGATTCCGGTTCTGATGATGGGGGTTCGAATCCCTTCGGGAACACAAAAACTTCTAAAAAAGAAGTTGTGAAATTAAAAAGGCCTTTTAAGCTCTTTAAATGGCTTTTCCTGATGTTGAAACTTTGCTGTTCATTACAACATCATTACAACAATGTTTAATTCTTATGGAACAGTTATGCCTTCATGCACAGTACAGCTTTGGTATAATAAGCAACGCCCAAAAAAAAACGGCAATGCTTCGCTTTATTTACAGCTAATAGTAGGCGGTGAAAGCGCCGAAGTGCCACTTAAAAACCTGGAGTGGCCAATTAAAAATATTGATTGGTCAAAGAAATCTCTGCTTCCACGTTTTGCAGGTGATGAGGAGTTGATGGTTTACAATGCAATTATAGAACGGGAGCGTGCAAAGTATTGGAAAGTCATCTTAGACTTTTTAAAGGATGATATCGCCTTTACTATAACCGATATTTTTAAAACAGTGAACCAGTTTCACAATGGACATTTGTTTTGTGCCTTTTGGGAGCAAGCGATAAAAGCCCGAGTAAAGTCACTTAAGCCGAAAGACCAAATTAAGTTCACAACAATGAGACCTCACACGTCCAGTCTTAAACAACTGCGCAAATATTTGAACGAAAGATGTGAAAATCACCAGCATTAATCACGAGTTCCTTGGACATTATGCAGATTATTTAAGAAAGACGGTCGGTGAAAGCACTGTGCGGGTACATATTAAAGATGTAAAAAGCTATCTGGCATACGCATCGCGACAAAAGATCACAGTCAATCTATCCTATAAATTGTTCACAATATTGGCGAATGAATCAGAGCCAACATTATTAACTGAAACTGAATTGAAACTATTACTCGACCTGTATTATACTGACAAGCTCCCTCGTGGAAGAAATCATATTCTCGGAGCTTTTCTACTTGCTTGCTTTAATGGCCTGAGAGTTTCTGACCTAAAGTGATGGAATAAGGATTGGATTAGGGGCGACAAAACAGTTTTCGTACCACAAAAAAACGCGAGTGGCTAAGAAAGACCCAAAGCTATTAGTTATTTCGATTATCCCTATAACAAAAAGCTTCGTAAGTGATTTAAAAGTGAAAACTTTAACTTGCCGGTAGAATTGCGCTACAATATGGAACTTAAAGCAGTTGCTGCTATTGCCGAAATAGGCAAAAACATAACATCTCATGTGGCAAGACATACCTTTGCAACCTGGATAGCA
>JAYRLR010000002.1:577131-672311 GCA_041905165.1 Mucilaginibacter sp. | reverse complement strand
CGTATTAATTATTATCAAGTTACTCGGCCATAAAAAAATAGAAACTACCATGGTATACGTACACATGGCCTAAATGCATAAAGCTAGTGAAATGATAAAAATCCAACGGAGGTTTGGGGGATTATCCTTGCGTACCATTACTTGTACAAACTGTCGGGCTGCGTGGGTATTGTAACCAACGAGCCATTAACAATATGAATGTCGACCATGAGATTAGCCATGTGTTTTTCATCGATAATGCCATCCGGCGTTCCGTCGCCGCATGAACATAAAACCGTCACAGGCGTAAAAAGACTCTTAAACAACGATTGTTATATCATTCTTATAAGAATATTCCGCAACTCGTCATGTTTGCCTTTCAAATTCGCTGCTATTAATAGGTTGATTCCGTACCCGACAAGGGATAACGGCCAAAGTGCTACGATAATAACTATGATGTAGATGGCCGTCATAATGCTAAGATTTAAGTAGCTAATTAAAAAAAAAGTTAATTCTTATCGACGAAAAAGGATTAAAATGTAAACAATTTTGATTGAGCTTATGGACTAGCCTTGCTCATAACATTGATCTTATAAAGGCATGCTAAAAATATCGGCAACAGCAATATCCTGATTTACATTTTTTACTTAACATTTTTTATTCCCCGAATATATTTGCCGCCGCGGTACCGATACCGCATGAGACAAGTTTTAGTTTTACGACGACATGTAATTTTTCTTAGTTGAGCAGCTTCAACAAATCTTGGTGATCTATGGCAAAATATTTGTCAATACCATCGGCAGGTGTCATAACATCAAGTTCCAGTGCATCTCTCTTTTTAGCCGCATAGGCGAGTATTTCTCTTAATCCTCTATCTGAGAGTTTAACGTTTAGTTTATGCGCATAAAATACACAGAACAGCTTGTTCTTTATGCATGTGTCTATCTGCGCTTTGACCGAATTAATGTCATTGCTTTCCATTGACATTCTCGATAGTGTACGAAGTTCAGTATTAAAATTATGTAGAGCTGCCCGGTTGTCTGTGGGAGGTGTTAAGACAGTGAAACCATACTCATAGTACTTTTTCAATATAGGCAGAAAAGCCGGATCAAGAGAACTATATGGTGTTACCCACCCCCTTACTTTGAACCCTGCAGCTGTCAGTTCTTGGTATGATCGCCTCATCTGTTCTTCTACCTCTTCCACTTTTTTAAAATGTCTCCGACTTGGTTTACCGCCCGATGGCGTAAAGTAGTCGTGATCATGGCTATGGCTTAAAACTTCAAACCCAGCTTTCTGAGCCGCAAGGTATCTGCCTTTAACTTTTGAAATTTTGCTACCTATTAACGCAAAGCCACATCTCATGTTGAAGTCTTTGAAGGAGTCAATCACATCAACGTCTGTATCGAAAGCGTCATCAAAGATAAAAGCGATTGTGCCTTTTCTGTCTGTATGCTGAACAGTTGTATAGACGGAAATGGTTGGGGAACGATCCAAAATCAGAATAGTTGTAAGACAACCGATAAAGAATAGAATAACCCCTAACGCAATTAACTGTAAGTTTTTTGTGGCTTTATTATTACTTGAAGACATAAGGTTTAGAATTCTACAAAAATAGTAAGTTTTTCAGATATCTTCTTTTACAACTAATTTTTTAGCGATTTAATACGCGTTATTTTTAAAAGAAAATCCATTAATCAGTAGGATTTCAATCACTAACCATACATCTATGCTTAAAAATAAGCCTGAATTGCGCTGCCCTAACTGCAACAGCATATTTTACTATAAAAAGATAGCGCCTTGGTATATTAAGGCGCCAGTGTACTTCCTGCCAAATAAGACATTTTTCTGTGCAAATACCTCTTGGATAGGCATATTAGTGGCATGAGCGGGTTGTCAAGCAACCTCATGAGCGTACCATTTGATCGCTTCAGATGCGTAGGTATCATCACTTTCTTTTCTTACTTCGAAGGCAATCCAGTTGCCGTCATCATTGCCATAAAAGGCTACTTTACCCGTACGCTCTTTAAATGTTTCGATAACGATATGGTAATTGCTACTATAAGATTGTTCGCAGGACCACTGTCAATCCCGGTTGCTTTTTCCTCCCTTACAAATTTTTAAACGCCATATACGAAGGTGCCTAACAAGTATAATTGGTTGCAATACCAATTTGCAGCCAGAACACCTGCAAAGTTTTCATTAACTTCTTAACTCTGTAAATAGCATTGATTTCCAATGTATTAAATCAACGCTTGACTGAAAAAAATCTTTAACCGGGGATTGCATTTTATTAACTGGCCTTATGGTTAATATTTTTTTTAACTCTTTTCCTTAGTTAAGAAAAATTTATTAACTCATTAACTTATAACACTCTGTTTGCCATCAGTTTAAAGCAGAAAATACTTTAAAGTAAAGAAGTTAAAAAAAAATCCGACAAAGTATGCTGTAAAAGATTGGCAAGAAAAACGCCGGGCAGCAGGCCGGTGGGAATAATGTGTTCGCCCCTCAGCCGGGGCTCACGTTTGTTTAGTACGATGGTGATTTAAATACGACCAGGAAGGCCGCGCAGACGCCCTGAGAATCGCGTAGAAATGGCCGGTTAAGGAAAAGGTTGAAACTATCGAATTATAGCACATTAATATTTGCCTCATATACCTACTTGTAGGTATTTGACATTCCTGATTTGTGTATTATTTTGGTTTCCCACTAACCTTTTAACAATGAAACGAATTTTACTCGCCGGCTGCATGCTCATACTATGCCTCCCTGCATTATCGCAGATCAACACTCAAACATCATTTAAGAAACAAGATCTTGACTTTACAAGCCCACTCACATTTAAGTCGAGCAAAGGCAGCACGAAGAAGGCTCAATGGGCAATGGGCATGACTTCAGAAAGCAGCTGGATTGGAGCGCAGCTTTTCTACAATTTCGACGGAACAAATTTAGATAACGTTGTTGGTGCTGCCAAAGTTAAACTAAACACCGCTAAAAATACGAGAGCTCGTTTTAAGCTTAATATAATTGGTAACATAGCGAAATTCAGCAGCGCACTTGACAAAGAGAACCTTAGCACTGATCTGCGTGAATTATCGCAGTCTGAACAAGGTTTCATAGTAGGCTTCGAACCAATATTTACGCTTATAAAAAAAACAGAGGGCACAAAAGCCAAACTTAATTTGTATGGCAACTTGGCTTATAAGGTAAATAATTTTCAAAACATAAACGAAGAGAAGGAAAATGGCACATTAAGCCAAGCGAGATTTTTAGCAGGTGTGGAATTTGAGGGAGTGGAATTCTCTGATGGAAACGGCACATTATACGCAAGTATAGAGGCAGGTGGAAACTTTTTTGACTCGAACCAATACGTTAAAATATTCAACGAAAAAAAATCTTCACTGCTATTTGTTGAATCAACATTTATCATGCCGATCAGCGGCAAATTTGGCCTAATGTTTAAATATACTATTACCCAGTACAGCACACCTGCCTTTGGATCAGGAATAATAATCAAAAATTAAATAACAACTTCAACTACGATTTAAAGAGAAAGGGCCTTAATTATTAAAGCCCTTTCTTGCTACCGGCAGAAGCCGACCAGCATTAACTTGCTGTAGGAATATTTCTATGTCCAGGTTGAGCGGATCATCATGCTCCAGCTCGAGCAGCCCAACACGCGGAAAGAACACCTGTCCGTCAGGTGTCCAGTCAATCGGCAGATCTACGATTACGAAAACTCTCCTATCGACGTCATTAGACCGCCACCAGCTGTGCTTTTTAATCCCAAATGGCAACTTGGTTATCATAAACTTAGCGCTGCGATGAGCAAAACGATTATTAATAATATAAGCTGATATTTCAATTTGTCTCCTTGTTTTAATTTTTTAAAAGCAGCCGGCAGGCTCCGTATGATCCGGAACCTTGGCGCTGCCGTGGTTAATGGTGTAATAGTTATTAAATTGTCAATGTTGAATAGCAGCTGCGCTTCTCCGTATACCGCTGCCTCGATCTCGCGCATGGTTGAATGGTAGAGGTGCTGCCGATCAGCGACGGTAAGGTCAGCCCAACCATAGTACCGGCGATGGAAGTATTCACTTGAAATGTTAATCAGATACTTATTTTTCATGGCTTAAAATGGCAACTTATTGTCGTCATTCTTTGGTTGGTCGCCCTGTGTTTCCGGGTTGGCCTCTAACCGTTCGGCATCGAGATGCTCAGCAATTAGATCGTTACGTGTTTGTATATAGAAGCACTCCTTAGCAACCTTATGCGCACCGGCAATAACTTCCCAGGTGTTCGATGCCGGCACATGTATCTTGGCTTCCACCTTGCGAATGATCTTGCCGTTCTTATCCTGGAATGCTTTAGGGTTGAGCACAAAACCGTAATACCGGCAGAGTGCTCTTGTCTTGGCAAGGAAAAGCTGCGGAGTGATCTTCGATCCATTGAATGTGATATAGTCCTTGTAGGCCTCCTCGCGAACAAAGAAGGTATCGAGGCGCCCGGTCAGCTCGGCTTAATTTATCTTATAAACAAGGGTTAAAAGCTAATATATGGCATATGATAAGAAATTTTGGACTACCCATTTGGTCTCTCAATCATTACTTGCCGAGCAGGAATTTAGTTTGGATATTTTTTATAAGAAAAAGGCAAACAGACAAGGCATTTAATATTAGCGATAGATTTTCGAATGTTACAGTATCTGTAATGTGGAGATTTAAATTTATCAGCCCCCAAACTGGAAAAGTATTATCTGGTCAAGATGATATCCCGGTAGTAGATAAAAGGTTGCACAACTTGCAAATCTATTTGAGATTTGCACAGCATGTCACCGCTTCGTTGTGGCTTACATTGCCGTTTACTGATTTGAATTATGATGCGGTCAACTATATCAAACTATTAAAAAACAGCCTACCCTTTAACATTTCTAATAACAACTGGAAGCAATGGAAGTTTACAGAAGGCCGTTTAACAGCTCGCAAACTCAATATTTCGATAGTTGATGTGGAATAATTTTTTAGGCAACTGTTTATTTTTAGAGGAAACCTTATCACATTAAAATGACGATTGCCTGTACCGCCAAAAGGGCAAGCCGGTGGGGCGTTGCGCTGGTTAGCATTTTAAACAAGGTCTGGTCATGCCTACAACCCGCGCCTTGACATTTACTTAAGTTCGCTTCACCCGCCACGTAGGATTGGCGAAGCAATATTTTAGTTCTTAATAAAGGGCGAAGCCCCTTTGCTCCTGTGGTATACCTAAACTTGACAGCTGCTCCGATCTCTTTGAGCTTTCTGTCGGACTTGTTACTGTATTTCAGTTTATTATTCCATAGCCATTTGTAGCCCCTATGGTCCTCAAGCCACCTTTCGAACTTTGATCTAACACTTAGCGGCATTGCCCGTAGCTGTATGCGCATTTTGACCTGCTCAAGCTCATCTAAATAGCCGCGCATGACGGCGTAACTCAGCTGCCAGTCTTCAATATCAAATCGCATTCGTTCAGTAGCGGAATAATGGTTCCTAAATAATATGGCAGGTGTGTTTTAGGTTGCGAACTGGAGCAAGCTTTCGAAGTCTTTGCGCTTTGATTGAACGAATCTGCACACTTTTATGTAGTCGAACTGCGTATGGTAATTAAAGAGATTAAATAATTTGTAAGCAAGTTCAGCACGATCAGTGTCGTAGCGCTCAAGGCCTTTGTGTCGTTGCCTTAGCCAACGGTACATCGTTTCTGAAAGCCGGTTCCTACGGAAGGCATTGACATACAGGTTGGCAGCATCTTCACGAAGCTTTCCGCTGTTGCCATGGAATTGCTGAAAAAATTCGGGCTTACCTCGAATAGATATTTTTTGACTAGCAATACGCCTGAGTGATGTTTATTGATTACTGTTATCATATGACGTTTGCTTTGTTTGCCTCAAGCACCAGTTCTTGTTTATTTATTGCGACGGCTTTCCGGCGGATATTAGCAAGATGTACTTTGAGCGTTTTTCATTAGATGTTTATGAAAGTAAATAAACAAACTAATATAAAGATTTACTACGGCCTGCCGGCATTCAGCTCCGTTACTTTTCCTTCAGCAACGGTAAATACCAGTTTCACATCTATACGGCCGGCAATCTCTGAGTCGAGCGTGGCATATACCGTTTTACCTTGGTCTTCTGTACCACTGATGGTAGCAACTTTAGTCACTTTATCACCAAAGAAAAACAGGTCGGCCCATTGCTGCAGGTCGTCCGGCTCGCCGTTGTGTATCAACCCGGCACCTGGTGCCACCAACCTTTTAAAACTTTCTTTGTCCGCTTCGTGCAGCGCTTTAAGGGTTGCTGCAACCGTTTCGTTTTTTATTACACTGAAATCCATTTCCTGAGTTTTTATATGTATTTATTGCAGATGATGCTTTGTAAGCGATCATCCATTCCGGCGGTAAAGTTCAGTAAGGCTGCAATAAATATTGTGGTGACGATTTAAGTATTTTAGCCGGGACAGGGGCAATCCGCTTTTGTTGAAAAAATGCCGCGGCCAATAAAAACTTAATGTTTTGGCAACTGTTATCATTTCCTAATAACTAAAAAACTCGCCATATTAGTAACGGCTATGCAAAACTTAGCATCGCATAAAAAAACGTTCGTTTAAATAAAATTACTTAACCAAAATCAGCAAATATGCCGGAATTAGATCCCATCGTTGAACAAAAAGTAAACACCTGGCTCGAAGGAAACTATGATGAGCAGGTAAAACAGGAAATTAAAAAATTGCTTGATGAAGGGGCTTACACTGAGCTTACCGACTCATTTTATAAAGACCTTGAATTTGGCACCGGCGGCCTGCGCGGCATCATGGGGCCAGGATCAAACCGTATAAATAAATACACCATTGGCGCCGCTACACAGGGGTTGGCCAATTATCTCAAGAAAAACTACCCCGGCGAAAAAATAAAAGTAGCCATTGCGCATGATAGCCGTAACAATTCGGACCTGTTTGCCCGAATCACTGCGGAGGTATTTTCTGCCAATGGCATCCACGTTTACTTTTTTAAAGCGCTGCGCCCTACTCCGGAGCTTTCATTTGCTATACGCGAGCTAAACTGCAAAAGCGGGGTTATGCTTACGGCATCACACAACCCGAAAGAGTATAACGGCTACAAAGCTTATGGCTCAGACGGCGGTCAGTTCGTATCACCGGAAGACAAAGTCGTTATGGACGAGGTTGCCGCAGTGAAAAGCGTGGACGACATCAAATTTGAGCGTGTTGAAGAAAACATCGAATTGATCGGTGAGGAGATCGACAAGCTTTACCTCGATAAAATAGCAACGCTTTCCGTATCGCCGGATGCTATCAAGCGCCAGAGCGACCTTAAGATCGTTTACTCTCCTATCCATGGCACGGGCGTTACGCTGGTACCTAAGGCCTTAGAGATGTTCGGCTTTGAGAATGTGATACTGGTTGATGAGCAGGCCACGCCAGATGGCAACTTCCCTACGGTGGTTTACCCTAACCCTGAAGAAAAAGAAGCGCTTACGCTTGCCTTGAAAAAGGCACAGGAAACCGATGCCGACCTGGTGTTGGCAACCGACCCGGATGCTGACCGTGTAGGCATCGCCGTAAAAAACAATGCCGGCGAATTTGTTCTACTTAACGGCAACCAAACAGGCAGCTTACTCATTAACTACCTGCTAACCGCCTGGGAAGAAAAAGGCAAGCTAACCGGTAAAGAGTACATTGTTAAAACTATTGTTACCACTTACCTGATTGATGCTATTGCCGAAGCAAAGAACGTAACCTGCTACAACACGCTTACCGGCTTTAAGTATATCGGTGAGCTGATGACGCAGTTTGAAGGCAAGCAAACCTTTATAGGTGGCGGCGAGGAAAGCTATGGTTACCTTATAGGTGAGTTTGTGCGCGATAAGGATGCGGTGGTATCCAGCGCATTTATTGCCGAAATGACTGCATATTACAAAGACAAAGGCATCAGCTTGTACGATGCCATGCAGGAAATGTGTGTGCAGTACGGCTTCTATAAAGAGAAACTGATTTCTATCACTAAAAAAGGCAAGACCGGCGCTGAAGAGATCAAAGCGATGATGGAACGCTTCCGCACGGAAACACCTGAATCCCTGGGCGGCTCAAAAGTAATTACGCTTAAGGACTATGAAAAAAGCATGGAAACTGACTTCCGTACCAATGTCGTTTCTGTCATCAGCCTGCCTGTGTCAGACGTGTTGCAGTTTATTACCGAAGATGGCAGCATCATTTCTGCGCGCCCGTCAGGTACCGAACCTAAAATCAAGTTTTATTGCAGCGTAAACGGCAAACTGGCCAGCAAAGAGGCCTTTGCGGAAACTGAGGCACAGCTGGATGCCAAGATCAACACCATTATGGAAGATTTAGGCGTTTAATACTTTATTCCAAAAACTAATAAAATGGCCCCGATTTCGGGGCCATTTTATTTTATAGGGGTAACTGCACAAAAATGGATAAATTTGCCGCATGTATCAGTTGCTCAAACCCATCCTCTTTAAATTCGACCCTGAGAAAATCCACTACTTTGTAACACGCAATTTAAAACGTGCCAACCGGTTCCCGGGCGGTGCCGCACTGAGCCGCGCAGCCTGGAAAATCAGCAACAAGGCCCTCGAACGCGAGGTTTTTGGTCTGCGCTTTCCAAACCCTGTTGGCCTGGCGGCCGGTTTTGATAAAAACGGCGAGGTGATAAGCGAAATGGCTAACCTGGGTTTCGGCTTTATTGAGGTAGGCACGGTAACTCCCCTACCCCAGCCCGGCAACCCTAAGCCGCGTATGTTTCGCCTCCCTGCAGACGAAGCGCTGATTAACCGCATGGGATTTAATAACCTGGGGGTTGATGTCGTGGCCGCCCGCATTGCCGCTTATCGCAAAATTGCACCGGCATCACAAAAGGGCCTCATCATTGGTGGTAACATCGGCAAAAACAAAATCACCCCTAATGAGGATGCCGTGAGCGATTACATCAAATGTTTTGACAAGCTGTTTGACGTAGTTGATTACTTTGTGGTGAATGTAAGCTCACCGAACACACCGGGTTTGCGTGCCCTGCAGGAGAAAGAGCCCCTGATGCATATTTTAAACACGCTGCAGGAGCGGAACAACAAGAACGGCATAAGCCGGCCGGTACTTCTTAAAATTGCGCCCGACCTGAGCAATGAGCAACTGGACGACATTATTGAGATAGTTACCCAAACCAAAATAGCGGGCGTTATTGCCACCAATACTACCATAAGCCGCGAAGGTTTAACATCGCCGCATAGAGAGGAAACCGGAGGCTTAAGCGGCAAGCCGCTGACGGTACGGTCAACGGAGGTAATTGCCTACCTGCACCAGAAGTCTGCCGGGGCGTTTCCGATAATTGGCGTCGGCGGCATACATTCTGCTGAGGATGCCATAGAGAAATTAAATGCAGGTGCGGCGCTCATTCAGCTGTATACCGGCTTTGTTTATGAAGGCCCCGGACTGATAAAACGCATCAACAAAAAAATCCTGTCGGTATAAACCAACAGGATTTTTTTCTTTAACCGTTTAAGGTTAATTTCTTTTACGCAACAATTACTTGCTTAGGCTTGCTAATACAGCATTGTTTTTAGCTAGCTGATCTTTTGTAGATTGTGCTGAACGGCTACCTGGTTCAATGTTGGTAGCTCTTTTCAAAAATTGAACTTCTAAACGTGAGAAAGTTTTATTTCTTCTGTCTTTTCTTTTTAAACGAGTAACGCCCATGATCTTTAATTTTTAATAAAATTCCGAGGTCGGAAGCGGATTCGAACCGCTGTAGGAGGTTTTGCAGACCTCTGCCTAGCCACTCGGCCATCCGACCATCATTTTTAAGGAACGCAAAAGTAGTAATTATTTTTGGTGACTACCAACTTTATTTAAACGTATTTCTTTTTATTTCTGAACAAAATATCGCCGTTGCTATCCCAACGTTCAAAGATTCGGCATTGCCCAGCCGTGGTATGGTCACTGCCTGCTTTATAAACCGCTCAGTTTCCGGCCGTATGCCGTTGCCCTCGTTACCCATTACCAGCAGTCCCTCCTCCCCAAAATCTGTTTTATAAATATTTTTACCGTTGAGCAAAGCGCCATAAACAGGCAGTTGCGTACGGCCTAAAAATGCTGGCACATCCGCATAATAAACTTTTACACGCGCCAGCGAGCCCATACTGGCCTGCACTACCTTGGGGTTATAAGCATCTACGGTATCTAACGAGCAAATAATATCTGTAATGCCAAACCAATCGGCCGTACGTATAATGGTGCCCATATTGCCCGGGTCCTGCACGCCATCCAGCACAATCGAAAACTTTTTGGCAAGGGTTTGGTTATTAAGTGCGGGCCATTGCGGTATCCTGACTACGGCAACGGCATCCTGAGGCGTTTTTAAAGCGCTTATTTTTTCAAGATCGTTAAGCGAAATTTGCTGAGTGTTTATTTTTTGCGATAAATTCAGCAATTTTGGATCGACTGTATACGTTTGGAAAACTGTGTCTATCTGGTACTCTGATTGCGAAAATTCGTTGATAGATTTATGACCCTCAACGATAAACAGGCCATGCTCTGTACGAAACTTTTTATGTTGTAAGGATTTTAATAAATTGATTTGAGATTTTGAAAGCATATACTGACCCTGCTGGTTACCGCCTTACAATATTAATTATTCTTTTGCTCATTATCGCGTCGGGCTGCAGCATCACCCGTAAACTTAAAGACGATCAGGCTCTTGTAAGAAAGATCACCATTAAAGGCGTTGACGACGAATTTAAGGAACTCGCCCTTAATTATGTTGACAAGGAACAACAGCCCAATAACTGGATAAACCTGCAGTTCTACTACATGTTTAGCAATAACGGTAAAAAGAACATCGGTGAACCACCTGCAATATTGGACAGCAACCTGGTAGAATACTCCCGCGTGCAGATAGAAAAGTTTTTGCGCAACAAAGGTTACCTTAAAGCCCGCGTGCAGGACAGCATCGCCATAAAAAAGAAGAAAGCCGAACTGATTTTCACTGCAGAGGAAGGTCCTCTTTTCCGGGTGCGTAATTACAGCGACAGCATTGCCGACGGGCGCGTACGTTCATTGTACGAAGGCTATAAAGGCATGGCGCACGTAAAACCCGGCAGCCGTTTTGACCTTGACAGTTTAGCCTATGACCGTGACGAGCTTTACAACGTAATGAAGCGCAATGGCTATTACGACTTTTACCGCCAGTATATCAATTATAATTACGACTCTACCTTTAACAAGAGCGTTGTTGATGTGGAAATGATCATCGATAATCCGCCGGGCAAAGAGGCGCATCCTATTTATAAGATCAACAATACCACCATCACCATTACGCGCAGCAGCGGGCGAATTACCGGCAACGCCGACACCCTGCGGGTGGATTCCCAGTTCACGTTTATAGATTATTCGGGGCGATTTAAACCACGCACCGTTACCGACTACATATTCCAGAAAAAGGGCGATCAGTATAATATTGATAAGCAGACCCTTACTACGGCACGCCTATCAGAACTGAACGTGTTCCGCAACGTACCTAACCCCTCTTACACCAAATTGGCAGATAGCAGCAACCGCTTGAATACGCGAATTGATATTATCCCGCTAAAGCGCATGAGCGACCGCGTGGAGGCGGAGTTTCTGTTCAATAACGGTCGGTACGGTTACAACATCGGTAATACCTTCACCAACCGCAACATGTTTAAAAGGGCGGCCATATTACAGGTAAAACTTAACTGGAGCATACTCTTTGATAACGGCCGGAACACGGGCGGCAGCGGCAGCATAGAGAACCAGGATTTTAAAGCGGGCGTAAGTTTAAGCTACCCTCGCCTCATAACACCGTTTAAAATACCCATACTTGGCAAATATGGTGTACCGCATACTACTTTTGCCAGCACCTACCAGTTGTTCTACCAAAAGGGTCTGGTTAAGCGCGAGAGTTTTATCAACTCCGTAACGTATGACTTTTTTGAAACAGCCAACAAACGCCATACGGTTACCCCGCTTTCCATTGAGTTTTCTCGCGGCACTATTGACCCGGTTGCCTATAGCCTGCTACTTAGCCAGAACCGCTTTTCTTATATTTACCTGATTGGCCGTACCATATTTACCTCGGGCAGCCAGTACACTTACCAGGTAAACGCCAATAAGCTTAACTGGCTTACAGATTTTGAGTATTTCAGGGGAAGCCTTGACGTGGGCGGCAACACGCTCGCGTTAGCAAGCAGTTTGCTCAATACACGCCGCGATACCACCGGGCAGCGCACTATCTTTGGTTATAATTTTGCCCAATACGCCAAAGCAGAAATAGATTACCGAATCTATCGCACAGGCAAGCACGAGCGTCAGTTTGTATTCCGTATCAACCCCGGCATAGGCATTCCATACGGTAACAGCAACGACCTGATATTTGAAAAGAACTTTTATGCCGGCGGCGCTAATGACATGCGCGCATGGTTACCTCGTACATTAGGTCCGGGCCAGTTTAACCGAGGAAGCTACGGCTCCACCCCTGAAGCGGATACCGCCCGTAGCCAGTTAAGGTATATCGATCAGTTTGGCGAGGTAAAAATCATCGGTAACGTTGAGTACCGCTACCTGCTGGCCAATAATTTCTTCGGCTCCAAGTTGAAGGGTGCGTTTTTTATGGACTTTGGTAACATCTGGCGTTTGAATGATGAAAATAATAACGACCCTAACACCAAATTCAGGTTGGGCAACCTCTGGAAATCTACCGCCATTGGTATAGGAACGGGTTTAAGGTTCGATCTCACCTTCTTTGTGTTCCGCTTTGATGTGGCCTTTAAATTTAAGGATCCGCAGTTTAATGGGTCGGACCAATGGGTACTGCTTAAACATGGCGCCGAGCTGTTCCATACAGGCGACTTTAAACGCGAATACAAGCTGGCCAACAAAACCGGCACTGATAAGGACGGCAACCTGACCGGCGACAGCTACAGCTTTATGCAGCTGAACTTTGGCGTGGGTTTACCATTTTAAAAGAACAAAATTTCTCGTAGAGATACGTGCATAAAAAAAGGTTCGCGAGAATAGCTCCGCGAACCTTTTTATTTATGCGTTGTGATGTGTCTTGATTTTATGAGCTTACAAAAACAACCCCTTTAAACCATCAACAATACTCTCAAAGAAGCGGCCAATGCTTAAGCCGTTGGAGTGGTTGAAGTACAGGAATATGATGAATATGATTACCGCTATAATAATAAAGCGCTTAAACATGTAGGCCAGCAATATCAGCGCACAGGGTATAGCCACCAGCCACATCCAGCTGATGTGCCAGGCCCTTAGCTTGCTGCCGTTTTTATAAACGTAATATAAGGTAGCGTGCGTACCGCTGTCGTTTTGATGCTTGGCATACAAAAATGTGGATTTATCGATCTTATGCCTGTAAAACGCCGTGCCTTTATCAAACTGTAACACTTCCTGAAAACCATTCATAGTAAAGGTGAACGTACCATTAACACCCTCCTGCACGTGGCCAGCTGTATCTGTAGCCTGAACAGCGACCTCATTTTCTGCGAAGGGATTTTCTACTATGGCAAAATGGTCAACGGAAATGGTGTCTGCAAAAGCCGGAATGCAAAAAAAAGCGGCACACACAAATAGTAGTATTCTTTTCATTTAAAAGCTGTTTTCGCTTTTAAAAATAGCGGTTTTGCAGCTAATTGTTGAGTAAATAGATATTAAAATTAAGTAAGGTAGCAAAGCCTACCCAAAGCAGGTACGGCACCATCAGCCATGATGCCAGCGTACTGTATCTTCCGAAAGTGATGATACAACCTATTATCGACGCCAGTAACAACCCGATAACCACTAACGCACCTGCCACCTGGTGTAGGGCAAAAAACACCAGCGACCAGGAAAAATTAAGTACCAGCTGCGCGATGTACAGGTTGCGCGTAGTTTTAAAATGCTCGCTGCCATCCCGGCGTTGCCAAACCATATAGGCAGCAATACCTATGATGATATACAAAGCTGTCCATACCGGGGCAAAAAGCCAGTTTGGCGGATTAAATGAGGGCTTATTAAGCGTTACGTACCAACCCGGTATTTCGGGCCTGGTAAAGAACGATGCCGTTATGCCTATGCCGAGTGTAATTACCTCACTGATGATGAACGCTGCAAAACTAAACGGACGACGGTATACTGACATTTACGTGGATTTTAAACTACTATAACCAACAACCTTGTAGATAGGTTTTAAATTGAATGCTTACTTTAGCATGCCATACACTATTCTAATGATTAAAGCTTATAAGTTATACACCGGCGACGACGGTCATTCGCACATACAAACGGGCACGGTAGCCGAAGATCAGCTGCATAAAGCTACCACCATACGTTTCCGTGAGTCGCCGGCCCATTCCCATTACGACTGGCATAACGCCCCATCGGTACAATACGTTATATCTATGTGTGGCACACTTGAATTTGAGACCCGCCCCGGAGAAAAATTTATATTGAAACCGGGAGAGATTCTGATTGCCATGGATACCACCGGTACGGCACACCGCTGGCATATGGTTGATGACGACCCGTGGAAACGCGCGTATGTTACCTTTGATGGTGATTTCAACTTTATACCCGACGAGCCGGCAACAGGACAATAGCTACTGTTACAGATACGATAGCCCCATATTGTCTTCGGCCGAGTAAAAGCGTGGCACAAAGCTATCATCAGCGGCGGTGCAGCCTACCAGCATGGTATTAAAACTGATATCACCGAAAATATTGGCGATGGCCGCATCTGCCGCATCGCGACCGGTAGCTATTTTTACCATACCGTTTATTGGCACAAGGCGCGTTGCGTCAAAAAAGATCCATTGCCCGCCTATGTATGCCTCAAAGCAGGCATGAAAATCGGCCGGGTAAAGCTTATAGGCATAACCCGTAAAATACCGGGCCGGGATAGTGAGTGCCCTGCAAAGCGCGATGCCCACATGCGCAAAGTCGCGGCATACGCCTGCCTGCTCCGTAACGGTATCAAAGGCTGAGGTTTGCGAATTGGTAGAGCCGCTCAGGTACTGTACGTTCTCATAAATCCAGTTCACGATGGCCTTAACTTTCTCGAAAGGGTTAACGTGATTACCGAACATGTGATGAGCCAGCCTCACTAACTTATCCGACTGGCAGTAACGGCTCGGGTTAAGGTATTTAAGCACCCCGGCAGGCAAACTGTGCACCGGTTCCTCAATTACAGTTGATAGATCAACCAGCTGATAGGCGTTATCTACCGTGGCGGTATAATTTATAGTGATGTTAGCAGGTTCAGGCACTTCAAACCGCATGAGCCGGTTCTCTCCGTCATTGTCGGTTATCTCCTCTGCTTTTAAATAAGGCGTAACATCAAAACGCTCGCTGATCACCGTTTGCTTAGGCGACCGCAAGGCATGAACGTTTAAAATAAGCGTGCCGGCAGTGTTTGCCGTATAGGTCATCTCTGCCAGTACGTTAAATTTCATATTACTGTTGTTGCTCAGCGTTATCTGTTTGCTGCGTTTCTGTTAGTTTGTCAAAAGCTACGTTCATCCAATCTTCGGACACGTTGACAAGGGCATTTTTCAGTTCGTCGTCCCACTCGTTGGATATGGCCGCTAAATCCCGTGCCTCATAGCGCTGCTCTATCATATGATAGCTGTTTGCCTTGTATAACACCACATCAATAGGGTAATCGACGTTATTTGAGCTCACCCTTGTTGAATCAAACGACAGAAATCCTGCTTTAAGTGATAACCTCATGCTGGAGTTTTCGTTGAGTACACGGTTAAGTATGGCTTTACCATGACCCGAGTTTCCGATCACTACATACGGTGCCCCCTGCCCTAACTCCACCCAGTTACCCTCGGGATACAACAGGTAAAGCTTATGTTCTTCATCATCCTTCAATTGCCCGCCTATAATGGTATGCAAATCAAAGCGCAAACCTGCCTTTTCCAACGCTGCACCATCTTCTACAAAAGCACGTTTTACCTGCTCCCCGAAAGCGTTTACTGCTTTATACAGCTTGTTATACTCCACATTGTCCAGCAACTCAGTAAAATATACCATTGCCTTATCACGCACCGAACGTAAGCCGCTTGTCATGATAAAAAGGCTGAACTTATCTTTTTGTTCTATCCAGACTTTCTTTTTATTAGTAGTTTCTGTCCCTGAAGTGATGCGGGTATCGGCTATAGCCACCAGGCCTTCTTTTACCTTAATCCCCAAACAGTAAGTCATGCTTAAAATTAATTAGTTAAGGCTGCCAAAATAAGGGAAATATGCCAATCATGGGTGTATAAGCATTAAAAGTTTTGACTTACATGGAAAAAGTAAAGCCGGGTCAGGCGGGACCCGGCTTAAGGTATTATTTGTGTTTTGAAAACAGAAAAACACATACAAAAATAGCAATTTCCTATTTAACAGTGGTCCGTTCTCCTGCCCGTCTTTTTATTTTTACATCTGTAAGAGCAACATTATATGGCCTTTGCGGGGAGCTCGAAGTGGAATGTTGAGCCTTTACCAAATTCACTGTCCACCCATATTTTGCCTTTATGGCGGCTGATGATCTCATCGCAAATGTATAAGCCTATGCCCAGGCCTGACATGTGCGAGGCCAGGTTTTCTACCCGGTAAAAGCGCGAAAATATGCGGCTGTACTGCTCCTGTTCTATGCCTATGCCGTAGTCCTGCACAGATACCTTTATACCCGCAGATGTAGCATCAAGCGTTACAACCACCTCATCTGCGCCCGGCGAGTATTTAACGGCGTTTGATACTAAATTAATGATCACCTGCTCCATACGCTGCTGATCGGCATGTACGATTATACGTTCTGCCTGTGAGCTATTAATAAAGGTAATACGATGTGTGGTGTACGTTTGCCGGAAAAGGTCCAATGCTTCGTGCATTAATGCAAGCATGTCAAAATCAGCATACTCAAAAGGCAGCTTGCCGGTAATAATTTTAGATACATCGAGCAAATCTGCTATGAGGTTACTAAGCTTGGTTACCTGCTGCCGGGTTTTGGCAACAAAGCTACGGTTGCGGTCGTCGTTCTCCAGCGAACGCTCAATTATCTGCAGGTAACCGTTGATGCTGGTTACCGGTGTTTTTAACTCATGACTAGCCAAACCGATGAATTCATCCTTTTTGGCGTTGAGCACTTTAATATCCTGGTAAAGCTTGGCATTGTCGAGCGCAATGGCTGCCTGTGATGCAATGGCCGAAACCATGTTTTCGTGCTCGGTGTTAAAAATCCCTTCCTCCGGGTGGCCGTAAAATAGACCTCCGATAACCTCTCCTTTTTTTGATATCACAGGAATGGCAAGATAACTAACGACAGGCAAATGCCCGGAAGGCATGCCATAGTAAGGGTCGTTCTTTCCGTATCGGGGGTCCTTTGTAATGTTATCCGACCGAATAATGCCCTCTCCCGTAAAGGTTGGATGAAATACCGCGGTGTTTCGCGGCATCTTAAATCCTTCAAATGCCGACCGGTCAACCCCTGAAATGGTATACAACGTATATGACTCTCCATCCTCATTTACCTGGTTGTAAAAGAAAGCGCCAAAGCCCGCTCCTGTAAGCTGCGTGGTAACGTCGGTAACCTTTTGCAAAATTTCCTGCACGTCCAGGTCTTCGGCAATAAGTTTACCGAATGAGTTCAACGTTTCCAGGTTTTCGGCGTATCGCTGCATGCGTTCCTCGGCCAGTTTTTGCCGGGTAATGTCGCGCGCTATCTTAGATGCGCCTATCACCATACCCCGGTTATTCTTGATTGGAGAAATGGTGAGTGATAGGTTGATTTCCTTGCCAAATTTATCAACCCTGATGGTTTCAAAGTGATCTACCCGCTGGTCGCTCCGCATCATTTCTATAATGTGCGTTTCCTCGCTTAAACGGTCAGGCGGTATCAGCATTGTGATAGGCCGGCCAATAGCCTCGAATTCCTTATAGCCGAATAGCCTCTCGGCAGCTTTATTCCAGCTGGTAATTATACCGTCCAGCGTTTTACTGATGATAGCATCCGATGACGACTCTACAATTGCAGCCAGCATAGCCTGCTTATTTTCGCCCTGCTTTTGCTCAGTGATATCTATGAGAGTACAGGTTGCACCTTTAGGGCTTCCGGTGCTGTCAGCAAGCAATATAGGATGTGGCGTAACGTACCTGCGGGACCCGTCGGGCCGTTCAATCAATACTTCTTCCCCTATTACCGGTACCCGGCTACTTATAGAACGGGCCATGGTGCTGCTTTCAGACGGTATCAAACCGCCGGATAAATCATAAACACGCCATGCACCATCCCAGCATTCGCCCGGCTCCGGCCGCCTTCCCCACAGCTCAACGGCCGCTTTGTTAAATGACACAATTATCCCTTGCTGGTTACATGTGTAAACAGGTACGGCTATATCATCAACCAATATTTGTACTCCTCCGGCGTCGGAATTATTGTAGACAGTAGTCACTTTCAGTTATAACAAAAGTTAATCTTAAACTTTCGGGTAAATATATTAATTATTAAATTAACCACTAACAGGAGTAAAATCTGTTTATAATAACTCCATAAAATACCTCTTGTTTGCAGCTTTTTATTTAAGGTTTTTAATACCCGGCACGCTAAGTGGCACTTACCCTATTATACCGTAAAAAACGTATCTTTGCGCCCAAATGATAGCAATAAACGATCTTACGTTCGAGATAGGTGCAAGGGCATTGTACGATGAGGCCAACTGGCATATTAAACCCGGAGAAAAAATAGGACTTATCGGCGCTAATGGTACCGGTAAAACCACACTGTTAAAGCTTATTGTAGGGCAATACCGCCCAACATCGGGTACTATATCCATGGCCAAGGACCTTACCATTGGCTACCTCAACCAGGACCTGCTGTCATTCGCGTCAGAAAAAAACATTTTGCAGGTGGCTATGGAGGCATTTGAGCGCCAAAATCAGCTACACGATGAGATTGAGACCATCCTTAAAAAAATAGAAACCGATTACACCGAAGACCTGCTCAATAAACTCAGCGACAAGCAAATGGAGTTTGAAGCGCTGGACGGTTATAACATTGAATACAAAGCGCACGAAATTTTAGCCGGTCTTGGCTTTAGCGAGGCGGATACCCACCGTAAGTTAAGTGAATTTTCGGGCGGATGGCGCATGCGCGTAATGCTGGCCAAAATACTCTTGCAGGCGCCAGACATCCTTTTGCTGGATGAGCCTACCAACCACTTGGACTTACCATCAATACAATGGCTGGAAGAGTACCTGCGCTCGTTTGAAGGGGCTATAGTGATCGTATCGCACGACCGCTGGTTCCTGGATAAGGTGATTAACCGCACAGTGGAGTCGCGCAAAGGCAAACTGACCGTATATGCGGGCAACTACACCTTCTACCTGGAAGAAAAAGCCCAGCGCGAAGAGATACAACGCGGCGAATACAAAAACCAGCAGGCCAAAATACGCCAGGAGGAACGCCTTATAGAGCGTTTCCGTGCTAAAGCATCTAAAGCTAAAATGGCACAGTCGCGCATTAAGATGCTCGATAAAATGGAGCGTGTGGATGATGTGGATGATGATAACCCAACGGTAAACTTCACCTTCCGTTTCTCCAAGCAATCTGGCCGCCATGTGGTAACGCTGGAAGACGTTTCTAAAAAATATCCCGGTCTGGACATTCTTACCCACACGGGTGCGGTGATTGAAAAAGGCGATAAAATTGCTTTGATCGGTGCCAACGGTCGTGGTAAATCAACCCTGTTACGCATTATTGCCAATGCTGATAAGGACTTTACAGGTTCTGTGACCACCGGCCACAACGTAAGCACTACCTTTTTTGCACAGCACCAGCTGGAATCATTACACCTGGAGAACGAAATACTGCGCGAATTGCAGTCATTTGCCCCTACCCATAGCGAAACCGAACTGCGTACCATATTAGGCTCGTTTTTGTTTACGGGCGATGATGTATTTAAAAAGATAAAGGTACTTTCGGGTGGGGAAAAGTCGCGCGTGGCACTGGCCAAGGCCCTTACCGCCGATGCTAACTTTTTAATACTGGATGAGCCTACCAACCACTTGGATATACAGTCGGTAAACATATTGATACAAGCCCTGCAGCAGTACGAAGGCACCTTCATTGTAGTATCGCATGACAGGTACTTCTTAGATAATATTGCCAACAAGATCTGGTTCATCGAAGACCAGCAGATCAAAGAATATCCGGGTACTTACCAGGAATACGAGGAGTGGAACTCCAAACGCAAGTTTGATAAAGCCACGCCAGCCCCTCAACCCAAAAAGGAAGAGAAAAAGCCTGAACCTGTTAAACAACAGGGCGACGAGAAAAAGCAACAGTTAAAAAAACTAAACCAGGAGCTGGGTAAAATGGAACAGGAGATCAGCGACCTTGAGGGCGCAATTAAGGATATTGAAACCCTTTTGGCTGATGATAAGCTGTATACCAACAAAACCAAGCTCGACGAAACTAACGCTGCTTACAAGCAAAAGAAACAAGCGCTAACCACCATTAAGGAAAAGTGGGAAGCACTGGCAGAGCAGATACTCGAGCTGGAAGCGTAAACCACCGTGCTTAAAGTTTGTAGAAACCTCGCTATAGCTACTGTAATATTAAACCTGTTTGTTTTAATTGCAGCAGGCCATGGCGTTGCTCCTTTTGGCATGATTGAGGTGATGATGTTTATGAAACCGAAGCTTGTTACAGACAGTTTTTCCGGTTTAACGGCATCGCCCACTTATGACCAATCGTTTTTCCCATCCGTTGTGATAGCCTTTGCAGGTCAGCTAACGGTTATGCTATCGTTGATAAAAGGCTATCACCGAATGCTGATGACCGGCATTGCCGTGTTATGGTTAAGTTTTTTGCTGTTAACCCACACCTTGTTCACAGATAGCCTGGCAATGTTTAGTTTTTGTACAGGACTGCCATTTTTATCGTTATCATTAGTAACTTTCTATCTTACATGGCAAGATATGAAAAGTGTTACAACCAATGATGAATAAGCTATTTTTGCTGCTGTTTCTTTCTGTTTCCGTACAATGTGTGGCACAGCCTTATACGGATAGTATTTACAGTAGCCGCATAAAAACCGTGCAGCTCTACAATCAAGATAAAGAGGGCTCACTACCGGTTATTCAGCTGGGCTCGGGAGAGAAACTGGTGCTGGCGTTTGATGACCTGAGCGGACAAACCAGCAACTTTTATTACACCCTTGAGCATTGCGATGCCTTGTGGAACTCATCGCGGCTTACCCCTGCCGAGTACCTGCAAAACTTTACCGAAGACCAGATCATCAACTACAAATACTCCACCGGCACTTACCAAAAGTATGTGCATTATGAATTGATATTCCCCAATGCTAACATCGTACCCAAGTATGCCGGCAATTATATTTTGAAGGTTTACCAGGATGCCGACCCGCAAAAAGTAGTTCTCACCCGCAGGCTGTACGTACTTAACCCGAGGGTTACGGCAACGGCCTCTGTAGTGCCCTCTAACAATCCGCAGCTACGGCAAACCAACCAAAAGCTTAATTTCACTATTGATTACGGCAACCTGCGTGTACAAAACCCGGCTACTGATATGCGGGTGCTGGTTATGCAAAATTACCGCCCCGATGTTACCCTGCTGAACACCAAGGCTACTTACATCCGCGGCACGCAGCTGGTATTTAATGATGTAAACATTAACGACTTTGCCGGGCTCAATGAGTTCCGCTATTTTGATATGCGTACCCTTAAAGCAGGCGCACATGGCATCTCCCAGATCATCCGAGACACCGCCAATGTGGTGCTGCTTAACCGCGATGCCAACCGCGACGGGCAGCCCTATGAGTTTCAGTTTGATAACAACGGCAACTTTTTTATCCTGAACCAGGATGGCAACGACAAGCGCGTTGATGCTGACTACGCCTGGGTAAACTTTTCGCTCCGGGCCGATCAATTTACAATAGCCGGTAAGGTGTATGTCGCCGGGCAGTTTAATAATTACAAGGCCGATGCCGGGAGTGCCCTTAACTATGATAGCGCCAGCGGCCTCTTTACCGGCGCTTTGCTGCTGAAACAAGGGGTATATGATTATCAATATATTTACGCAGACGCAACGGGCAGGCGCAATGCAGCGGCCATTGAAGGCAGCCATTACGAAACCGGAAACGATTATCAATTGTTCATCTACTACCGTCCGCCGGGCGCACGCTGGGAGGAACTTGCAGGCTTTTACCAGTTGAGCACCGCAAAGACGGCCCGTTAAGCAGCTCGGGGCATTTTGCTATATTTGCCAAAACTTCCGTAAACATTTACCCTCTGCCCCATGAAACAAAAAACGCCTCAGGACTCGCATACCATCATGAATGAACTGGTATTGCCCAACGATACCAATTATCTGCATAACCTTATGGGTGGCAGGCTGTTACACTGGATGGATATTGCCGCTGCCATATCAGCACAAAAGCATTGCAACCGTGTGGTGGTTACCGCGTCGGTGGATAACGTATCATTTCAGCAGCCGGTAAAATTGGGGGATGTGATCAGCATCGAGGCAAAGGTAACCCGCGCCTTTAACACCTCTATGGAAGTGAAGCTGGACGTTTGGGCACAAAATATACCATCGGGCACTAACATCAAATGCAACGAGGCGTACTACACCTTTGTGGCGCTGGATGAGAACGGCCATACCATACCCGTACCGGAAATTATGCCCGAAACCGACAAAGAGAAAGAACTGTATGCCGGCGCCCTGCGCCGCAGGCAGCTAAGGCTGGTATTGGGCGGCCGCATGAAAGCCGACGACGCCACCGAGCTAAAGGCACTGTTTATGAAAGATGAATTAGGCAATTAAACATGCCGTATGATACTACAAAGCCTTGCTGCGAAAAACGGCAAGGCTTTTTTATTGGTGTTGACGGGCTTAGCTGCCCAGCTCCACTATGCGGTCAAACTCTTCGGCTTGTAAGGGCATTACCGACAGGCGGCCCTGGCGCACCAGGCTGATGTTCTTCAGCCGTTCATCGTTTTTTATCTGCTCCAGCGTTACGGGGTTCTTTAAGCTCTCCACCGGCGAAAGATCAACCACCACCCAATTGGTATCATCCGTAGTTGGATCCTGGTAAAACTCCTTAACCACCTTGGCAATGCCCACCACGGCCTTACCCTCATTGCTATGATAATATAGCACCAGGTCGCCCTCTTTCATGGCTTTAAGGTTGTTACGTGCCTGGTAGTTACGCACACCATCCCAAAAGGTACGGCCATCCTGATTAAATTTTTCCCAACTGTATTTAACGGGTTCTGATTTTACGAGCCAGTAGTTCATGTGGCAAATTTAATGGTTTTATTGGGGATAACACCTTTTACTTATTTTGGTGGGGTTGAAGAAGCAAAATCTGCCGGCTTCCGACCCGTCCTAAAAAAATACCGCGGCCAAGAGCGGAATACAGGATAGCTCATCCTTTTACTTCTTTTGAACGGTCAAAAAAAGTGGAGAAACGACAGCTCATATCCTTGTTTTACTCATCCTTTTACTTCTTTTGGACGGTCAAAAGAAGCAAAACCCGCCGGCTTTTTAATTTTCTATGAACGTTCAGTGCTTCCACTTGCTACCCGAAAATTAAGAGGCCGGTGAGTGTAAAGTTATGAATGTTCTGTGCAATCCTTATTTAAAAAAGAGCGTAGGCCCGCCAGAAAACCGGGCCAAGGAGTATGGCCTGTGCGGATGAAGGTTTTTTCTGGCTTGAGTTTTAAGTTACTTTTCTGACTAAGAAAAAAGTAACTGGCCTCCGCGGCGAAGAGCGGAACAATTCCTTTGGGATGCCGAAACAAGTTCGGCAAGACGGAGGGGTTAAATAATTGCGCAAACTCTGTCATTCTAAGCTCATTTCAGCAGCCCTTGCATAACAAGCAATGCTGTCCCCTCAATGCAAAATCTTAAACATCAACTTCCTCATTAACTCACCCGAAGGCAGGTTTGATTAAGTTAAAATAGTAATGATTTAAAGACAATATATGGCAACTTCTCAGTTTTTTCCGCTGACATAGCAATCAAAATACCTATAAATGGGTATTTGACCATACAACCAGGAGCTATAACTTTATTTAAAATCTTATCACAATGATCGTTTCAAAGTTTACTGACATTATTTGGTCTGCCAAATTTTTTTCAAGTGCATTTCAAAAAAAATTAAGATTTGTGCTGATATTAATAACTATATCTGCTAACTCGTATGGGCAAGATTCAACAACAAAGACACCAATTTTCAGCTTCTTAAACGCCGCAGACTTTGATGTAAATGGAATAGGAAAGTCCAATTATTTAGGCCATGTTAACATATATAAACCTGGCGAGCATAGTGTAATCGAGAATTGGCGCAGCCCAGTATTGGGATTTAATGTAGGTCTCATGAAAATATCTTATAACAGTGACAGCAGTATAGTTTACCGAGACGAAAATGTCCGAACCAGTCCAATCAGAGAACTCAAGGTAGGCGATCAATATTACCGTCAATACAACAAATACGACATCATTGTTACTAATACCGCTTATAGTTTATATGCTCAACCTACAATAACTCTTTATGCGAACGACAATACGCATGATCTAATAATGTTCCATTTGCACAGTGAGTTACTCATATTTAATACAAAAGTAAAATCCACTCAAACGATGTTGTTACGGGACACTCTCCTGTTTACAAAAAAAGATAGTATGTCTAACAAATACGTTTCACGGAGCAACATTGATGATTCAGGCGCATCAACTTACAAAACGAGTAAGCTAAATGGTTACTTTGGTTTTGGATTTACTTTTGATTTGAAAGTTGGTAACACCGGGTCATTCTTTTTCCAACCAACTGTTGGAAGAACGACAAATTTCCCAAACTTTGAATCATACTTGGGCAAGGGTAATCCCCGTCAAAAAAATTGGAATAGCTTTTACTTAGTAAGGGCATATTTCACGGAAAAATTAACCAACAATTCTAAAATTGTATTAGGAACTGACATACGAGGATTATTCCCCCGATATTCACCACTTTATTCTATTTACGCCGGTTTGAGCTTAGATATAGAAGCAGTAGGAAATTTACTAAAATAAATTCGGTTTGATGTCTTAAACATCCTTCATGCAAAATCTTAGGCATAAACTCCCTCATTAACTCACCCGCAGGCAGGTTTTAACCCGTCCTAAATCCTCCCCGAAAGGGAGGACTTTGCCTGCAACCCGAAAAATTAAGAGGCCGGTAATTATAAAGTTATGATTGTTCTGTGCAATGTTTATTTTAAAGAAGGCGCGATGGCCTGCCAGAAAACCGGGCCAAGGAGTATGGCCTGTGCGGATGAAGGTTTTTTATGAAGCATATCTCCCTGGCCGCTTACAGCTCTCTCTGTGGTGACCCTATTGCAACTCGCAGGACGGTTCGCTACGTCGGACTGTTTGTTTATATTAGTTAGTAAATATGTAGGATCAAGCTTAAGTTAGCTGCTTCAACCGCACAGGTTCAGCTAGTACAAGGTTACCTTTTCCTACTGTCGGTATAAAAGTAAAACCTACAACCATGCAACTCATTCTGCACACCATCAAGAAGCATCCAAAAGAGCCAAAAGCACTACTTAATATACTACTCAAGATAGCTATATTAGCCTTGATAGATGTGTTACTCATGTGGTTACTTTTCTTTCAAACGGCACACCCAACCGATGCCCTTACGTCTGTGTTTGTGATTATTCCAGTGATAATCAGCATTAATCTTGTCTTAGCCTTGGCAATGTTCTTACTTCGACAGAAGCAAATAGGATGGCTACTGCTCCTGAATGTACTGATAGCTCCAATTATTTATCGCTCGTGCGCTATTGCCAGTTATAACCAGTACTCTAAAACTCATTCCAAGAGCTTCTACTTCAATCAAAATGGAAAGCAGTACGAACTACTGCTTGATAGAAGAGATACATCTTATAGTATGTTCGAGTCGGGGGATGGTTCATCGCTGGAGCTGTTACGCGGAAGGTTTGAGCAGCATAAAGATACTATCGCACTTTGTGATGGTACACAGCGAATGTTCATTCATCGTATGCACCTAGTTGGTTACCTTGGGCAGTGTGATATGATTTTATTAAAGGAATAGAATAGATAGGTTAACTCTCTCATCTAAGTTAGCGTCACGTTATCACATCGTTTTCTTCGTTCAAGGTAGTACATGAAGACTGGGTATCCTCTAGGGAGCCTCTATTAATGGTTACTGCTTCAAATATACATGTGAGAAAAAGCGCAGGCCTGCCAGAAAACCGGGCCAGGGAGTATGGCCTGTGCGGCTGAAGGTTTTTTCTGGCTTGAGTTATTCACGATTAAATTTGTTTTTAAACGGATGTTCATGAGAACGCTGCGCTTAGTCTTGCTGCTTTTTTATCCAAAAAAAAAAGCAAAAGAAGAACGCGGCCAAGAGCAAAATACGGGATAGCTCATCCTTATACTTCTTTTGAACGGTCAAAAGAAGCAAAACCCGCCGTCTTTCGACCCCTCCTAAATCCTCCCCAAAAGGGAGGACTTTACCTGCTACCCGAAAATTAAGAGGCCGGTAATTATGTTTATGAACGGTCCTTTTCTTAAATACCATTAAAAGCGTTGGCCTGCCAGAAAACCGGGCCAGGGAGTATGGCCTGTGCGGATGAAGGTTTTTTCTGGCTTGTGTTATTCACGATTAAATTTGTTTTAAAGGTGTTCATGAGAACGCTGCGCTTAGTTTTGGGTTACTTTTTTGACTAAGAAAAAAGTAACTGGCCTCCGCGGCCAAGAGCGGAATAATTCAATGGTTAAATGTAATAATGGGGAATAGACAGGGAATCGTCTTTGACTAAGAAAGGGAACTGGCCGCCACGGCCACGAGCGGAAAAATTTCTTTGGGATGCCGAAACAAGTTTGGCAAGACGAATGGGTTATGCCAAGAGCAGAACGATTTATTTAGTGATAATTGATGCATCCATCATAATAATCTTAAATTAGTTATCAATCTAAATCATCATGAAAAACAGAATGCTCTTTTTATTTATTGGCTTTTTCTCACTCACTTGTAAAGCGCAGGAGCTGTCAACTGACGATTTTGAACTCACCACTCCGCCCAAGCCTTATTCGGAAGAATGGCTCGCTTTAAATGCCTCGCAATCATTTGACGTAGCTATTGAGGCTGGAAAGCTGCATATTAAAAGTAGCGAAACACACACGAAGGCTCATGTAAATACATCCATAGGTACACTGATCCCTATTGACGATGGTGAATTTTTTGCCGGTGGCTTGTACTTTAAACCGATTAAACAATCAGACATTTTTATAGTGAATGGTAAGGAAAAATCCGTGAAAGATGCACCTATGGACACCAGATGGAAAAAGCTCGGTGATCATTATTCAAAAAAGTACCCTGACTCTTTATGGTTCAAAATAGAAGGTGAAAATACACAGGTAGTAATACCTTTTGAAGAGGGGTGGTTGTATACACACGGTCTTGCTCATATGGACATAAATTACGGTACTTTACACAAACTTAGCCTTAAAGGCAAAACCCTTACTACAAATAAGATACTTGATTTAAATGGAATGCCAATGGCGATGGTAGCCTCCGGAAAGACGATATTTATAACTACTTATCAAGGTTTCTACAGCATACAAGACGGTAAAGTTAGCATAGTACTAGACAGTTTATTCTGGAAAGGATTAAACCCTTCATCAATAGCGGTAAAAGACGACAAAACTGTTTTTATCGGTATGAGAGGAGGCTATGTAATGTTAAAATTGAACTACGTAAATCTTGAGGCTGATAAATTAATCTCCTTTTATCGATACAAGGGGATTAAGAAATGATTTCATCATCTGTTTACTAAACAACTCTTAACTTTCCTTTGGGATGCCGAAACAAGTTCGGCAAGACGGACGGGGCTAGGCCAAGAGTAGAGTACAAGATAGCTCATCCTTTTACTTCTTTTGAGCGGTCAAAAGAAGCAAAACCCGCCGGCTTTCGACCCCACCTAAATCCTCCCCGAAAGGGAGGACTTTACCTGCTACCCAAAAATTAAGAGGCCGGTGATTTCACGCTATCAATGCTACTACTTTAAATATTGATGCTAGAAAGCGTAGGCCTGCGAGAAAACCGGGCCAGGGAGTATGGCCTGTGCGGCTGAAGATTTTTTCAGGCTTGATTTTTGTTGCTATTTTATCAAGAAAAAAGTGACTGGCCTCCGCAGCTAAAAGCCACGCAACGAATTCAACCTTAAAATAATAGTTAATATAAATAGGGATTTAGTTCGGTAATGCTACCAGTTCATGCATAAACTCATATTTATTCGATGCTAATTTGAGTGTTTTAGCAATAACCGAAATCAATGCATAGTCAGGTTGATTGATTTTGATAGTATACTCATACATTTGCGTAACTAAGATTTCAAAGCACAATTCAAACTCGTGATAGTCAAGATAGTCTTTGGCGAACGAAATATCACGCTCGTTTAACCCCCTGCTTTCTGCAACGTCTATTAACTGGCTTAAAAACTTTTTCACATTTCAATGCAAAATCTTAAACATCAACTCCCTCATTAACTCACCCGGTGGCAGGTTTGATTCTACGCCTTTGCTTTTGAGATCGTACTCGCGCAGCAGGCTGATAATTTGTACCGTTTTACCGAAATTGTAGCTGCGGGCGGCTTGCTCGTAATCCTTCACAAAAAATTGGTTGACTCCCAGCTCTTTTGCTACGTTGCCCTGCGACTTGTCCCTGATGTAATGGTAGCTCAAAACTTTGGTGAAGTAATTATTAAGGTTGCCGAATACCAGCACAATGGGGTTCGACTTGGGGTTGGCTTCAAAATAATTGATGATCTGGTTGGCCTTTACTACATCCCTCCTGGCAAGCGCAGTTTGCAGCTCAAACACATTATACTCTTTGCTGATGCCTATGTTATCCTGAATGTGCTTCAGCGTTATCTCCTGCCCTGCAGGTATGTTCAGCATCAGCTTTTCCAGTTCGTTAGCAATTTTAGACAGGTCGTTACCCAAATATTCGGCCAGCATGGCTGATGCCTGCCCGTTGAGTTTATAGTTGCGCTCCTGCACAAAACCTTCTATCCAGGCAGGTATCTTATTATCATACAATGAGCCCGACTCGAACACCACCCCATTTTTATCAATGGCTTTATACGTCTTTTTACGCTTATCAAACTTGCCGTACTTGTAACAGAAAACCAGTATGGTGCTCGGCAGCGGGTTCTCCAGGTAGGCAAGCAGCGGGTTGATGGTCTTCTTATCGTCATCATCCTTGCCCCACTTCATGTCCTGCGCCTCTTTTACTATAACCACCTGATAGTCGGCCATCATGGGGTAGCGTTTGGCTGTGTTAAGTACGGTCATTATATCCGTATCCTTGCCGTACAGTACCGTCTGGTTAAAGCCACGTTCGGCTTCTGAGAGGGCATTATGCTCAATATAATTGCCTATTTGGTCTATATAATAGGGTTCCTCGCCATGCAGCAGGTACAGGGGCTTAAAGGCACGCTTCTTAAGGTCTTTTAATATCTCGGCAGCACTCATAATATAGGTACTAAATTACGCAATACAAATGGCAAGCCTTCAAATTTGCGTTTCTAAATTATAATTACCTTTGCAGCTCATTTAAAAAACCGCATACTACATGAGTGTTTTGCAGCCGCTTGCTTTGCCTCCCTACCCTTTCAGGATCACTGAAAGCAATGGCACGCTTACGCTGTTTGATGAGCTCCGGAAAAAGCATGTGATCATCACTCCTGAGGAGTGGGTACGGCAGCATTTTGCGCAATATCTTATTAACCAAAAAGGTTATCCGAAAGCATTGATGCGACTGGAAGGCGGATTGAAATTGAACGGCATGGCCCGGCGTACAGACATTGTGGTGTTTAACACCATTGGCGAGCGCATTTTAATGGTGGAGTGCAAAGCCCCTTCTGTGCCAATTACGCAAAAGGTTTTTGACCAGATCGCGCGCTATAATATGGCCCACAAGGTACAGCTGCTTGCAGTAAGCAACGGTTTACAACATTATTATTGCAGCGTCGACCATGCAGAAAGCAGCTATAAGTTTTTACCCGAACTACCCGATTACAACGCCGGCTCCTGAGGGTTGCGCATCGGTGAGCTTATGTATTTTTTCGAAGAGTTCTTCCGGCTTAAATGGTTTTGATACATAATCGTTCATGCCGGAATCATATACCTTCTCACGGATATCAAATAAAGCCGATGCCGTAAGCGCGATGATAGGCGTGGCGGCTTTCTTCGGATCAGGCAATTTGCGTATTTCCATGCTTGCTTCAAAGCCATCCATCACCGGCATCTGCAGATCCATCAATATAAGATCGAAGTTACCGTACTGAATTTTTTGTATAGCCAGCGCTCCGTTCTCTGCAATTACGGGTACTATCTTCCATTTTGAGAGCAGCTTCTTCATCAGCATTACATTTACCGGGTTATCCTCAGCAATCAGGACCTGTAAATGACTAAGATCATTCATATCAACAGCCGGACTTGCAGCAGGCGCCGCTTTGTCTGCCTCGTGCTCGGTTGATACGGATAATTCCATCGTAAACGAAAATTCAGAGCCGACGCCTACCTTGCTGGTCACCTTCATTTGCAAGCCTTGCAATTCTAACAGGCGCTTCACTATCGCAAGACCTAAACCGGTACCACCATACTGCCGCGTGGTAGTGACTGACTCCTGCGCAAAGGGCTCGAAAATAATTTCAAGGTTGTTATTTTCAATACCAATGCCGGTATCCTTTACGGAGAAAAGCACGGTTTGTGTGTTATGACGGTCTTCCAGCGCGGTAGCCTTTACCCATACGTTACCCTGATGCGTAAACTTAATAGCATTGCTCACCAGGTTAAAAATAATCTGACTGATGCGGGTAGGGTCGCCTATAAGCACTTTATTTTTTAAACGACTGTCCACATCCAGTTTAAACATCAACCCTTTCTCTTCGGCCTTAATGCTTAAGCCGCCGCATATATTGTGCATTAGTTCGGCAAGCCTGAAACGCGTTTGCTCAAACTCAACCTTACCGGCCTCTATCTTGTTGAAGTCCAGCACATCATTTACAATGGCCAGCAGGTTAGAGGCAGAAAATTTCAGGATATCGAGGTTTTCCTTCTGGTCTGGCCGCGGACTATTCATCTGTAAAAGATTCGTCATCCCTATAACGGCATTCAGCGGCGTGCGTATCTCATGCGACATGGTGGAGAGAAACTCAGATTTAGCATGAGATGATTTTTCTGCTTTTTGTATTGCATGTGCCAGTTTGCTGTTTAGCGCGGCCTGCTCATCACCCACTTCTTTCAACTGGCGCATACTTAATGAAAAGGCGTTAAAGAAGTGACTGTGGATGAAAATAATCAGCAGAAAGTTGGCAAATACCCCCACGATCAGGGTGGTCTGGTCTATTTTTTCTGGTTTAAAATCGATGATATAATTTGCCTCATAAGCGAGCACCAAAAAACCCAGCACCGGGAGCAGGTTAGCAAGAGAGTAAAATAAACCCCAACGCTGCCCAAGCATGTAAAAGGAAAATACAACGATGAGAATAGTAACCTGCACGGTAAGCATATTTACATCTTGCAGAGTAACGTAAACGTTTACCAGATTTGCCAGTGTGCCCATTACCAACAGCGCATGTGATATGCCTTGCCATGCCGGGCGCATGGTAAGCACCTTAAACATAGTCACCACACAAACAAAAACGACAATTGTGGTAATAGACTGCGCTGTTTTACTCTCCCTGTAAATGCTTAGGAACAGTAAGAGCATAGCTACGGCAGTAAAAAGAAGCCCGTAATATAAAAGCCGGATGCGGGCCCGGTCAAGAATTGACTGGCTGCTATTTAGAATTTTATGTAAAGAGACATTAAATAAGCCGGCGGAACTGTTCATTTGTGATTAAGCACGAAAATTCCTGTACCCGTTGATTAACATAATGGGTACAGGAGGTGCGCGTCAATAACATTTAGCAATTAACCCGCCAAAGATGCCAGGCTGGCTTCGATGATGGCGAGCTTTGATTCGGCGTCGGCCTTTTTGCGGCGCTCGTTATCTACTACTTCGGCTTTGGCATTTTGCACAAAGCGCTCGTTGCTCAATTTGGCATCAACCGATTTAAGGAAACCCAAAAGATAATCGCGTTCTTTCTGCAGGCGCTCAGTTTCTGCCTCGATATCCACCATTTGGCCCATCGGTACAAAAAACTCATCCTTGCCGACAATGAAGCTCGATGCATCTGCAGGCTTATCATCAGTAGTAGTTACACTGCTGATATTAGCCATACGGGTGATGATACCAAGTGACAAAGTATAGTCGTTACCGGAGTTATTTTTAATCAGCAGTTCTAAAGATTCTTTAGGCGATAATTGTTTTTTATTACGAATGTTCCTGATCTGTGTAATGATTGACTTAATAACATCAACCTGTGTAATAAGCTGTGTATTTACTTCCCCAATTGATGGCAATTGTGCTACAATGCAACAGTCTTTTTCAGAGCGGTTTCCGAACAATTCGTCGTGCCATAATTCTTCAGTAGTGAACGGCATAAACGGATGAAGCACTTTAAGAATGTCTTCAAAATATTTGATAGTTTGCTCGTACGTGCGGCGATCAATAGGTAATTGATAGCCCGGCTTTATCATTTCAAGGTACCAGGAGCAGAAATCGTCCCAAACAAGCTTGTAAGTTGCCATCAATGCCTCTGATAGGCGATACTGGCGGAAGTTGTCTTCAATCTCTGTAAGTGCCTGGTTAAACCTGCTTTCGAACCAGTTTAAAGCCAAATCATTTGGGCAAGGCAAGCTATCATCCACCTCCCAGCCTTTTACAAGGCGAAACGCGTTCCAAATTTTGTTGCCAAAGGCGCTACCCTGTTCGCAGTAGGCCTCATCAAACATTAAATCGTTACCCGCAGGCGAGCAAAACAGCATACCCACACGCACACCGTCCGCGCCGTATTTGGCTATAAGGTCTAACGGGTCGGGTGAGTTACCTAATGATTTAGACATTTTGCGGCCCAACTTATCACGCACTATACCGGTAAGGTAAACGTTGCTGAAAGGTATCTCGTTACGCCACTCTAAACCCGCCATAATCATGCGCGCCACCCAAAAGAATAATATCTCCGGCGCGGTAACCAGGTCATTGGTTGGATAGTAATATTTTATTTCTTCGTTATCAGGCTCTGCTATACCGTTGAAAACCGATATCGGCCATAACCAGGAGGAGAACCAGGTATCCACTACGTCATCTTCCTGGCGCAGGCTGGCAGCCGTTAAACCGGCTTTTGCAAACTCGGCTTTCGCTTCATCTTCGGTTTTGGCAATTACCCACTCGCCTTTCTCGTTGTACCAGGCCGGTATGCGCTGCCCCCACCACAACTGGCGGCTTATACACCAGTCCTTCACGTTCTCCATCCAGTGGCGGTAGGTATTGATGAATTTTTCAGGTATAAGCTTTATCTCGCCGTTGAGCACTTTTTCGAGCGCAGGCTTCGCCATCTCGTCCATCTTGCAAAACCATTGCATAGATAGCTTAGGCTCAATTACAGCGTCTGTACGTTCAGAGAAACCGATCTGCGATTTATAATCTTCAGTCTTCTCCAACGCGCCGGCCTCGTCAAGCATTACTGCAATTTTTTTACGGGCGGCAAAGCGGTCGGTACCTATCAATATTTCGGCTTTCTCGTTGAGGGTACCGTCATCGTTTAAAATATCTATTACCGGCAGGTTATGCTTTATGCCCAGCTCATAGTCGTTAAGGTCATGTGCAGGAGTTACTTTTAAACAGCCGGTACCAAACTCCATATCCACATACTCATCCAGGATAATCGGAATTTCGCGGTTGATAAGCGGCACAAATACCTTTTTGCCATGCAGATGCTTGTAGCGCTCGTCGTTCGGGTTTATACAGATCGCCGAATCGGCCATAATTGTTTCGGGGCGCGTAGTAGCGATGATAAGGTAGTCCGAAGGTCCGGAAGTCGGTAAGTCCGCAGCTTCCTGCTCTATTGAGCTCACTTCCTGTTTTTCGTCCTCACCAATTACAACCTTAGGCGCTTCTTCCGGACTTGCAGAATTTCCGCCTTCCGGACTTAAAAAATACCTGATGTAATATAGCTTTTGATTAACCTCTTTACGGATAACTTCCTCATCGCTTACGGCAGTTTTACCCTGAGGGTCCCAGTTCACCATGCGCACGCCGCGGTATATCCAGCCTTTTTTATACAGGTGGATAAATGTATCTAAAACGGCCTCGCTCATGTGCGGGTCCATTGTAAAAGAGGTACGGTCCCAGTCGCATGAGGCACCCAGCTTTTTCAACTGTTCCAGTATGATGCCGCCATATTTTTCTTTCCAGTTCCAGGCGTGTTTCAAGAATTCGTCGCGGGTAAGATCAGTTTTGGCAATACCCTGCTCTTTAAGCATGGCCACCACTTTGGCCTCTGTTGCGATGCTGGCATGGTCGGTACCAGGCACCCAGCAGGCATTTTTGCCTTTCATACGTGCGCGGCGTATCAGTACGTCCTGAATAGTATTGTTAAGCATGTGGCCCATGTGCAGCACACCGGTGACGTTTGGCGGCGGAATCACGATGGTATATGGCTCCCGCTCGTCGGGCACCGATTTAAAAAATTGCTGCTGTAACCAATAACTATACCACTTGTCTTCAAATTCTTGTGGCTGATATGCTTTAGACGTACTCATAGGCTACAAAAATAGGCATTTGAGTTGATGGTTCATACTGTTGGTTGATGGTTCATAGTTCATGGTTCATGGCGGATGGTTCATATTGATGGTTGATGTTGTTGGTTGATGGTTGTTAGCGGGGATATATCGTAATCAAGAGTAGAGTAGATACAAGGCTATGGTTTATGAACTATAATCTATGGTCCATGAATTATAATCTACGGTCTATGAACTATGATCCATGAACCATGAACTACGAAACTCACTTCTGCACAATATTTTTACAATTACGCAGTTATTACATGTACATAAGTTTTTTGCCATGAAAGCACTGTCATTCAACAGATTTATGCACGAACTGCTTAAAAGAAGCGGCCTGGAGGTTGTGATCAACTGGTTCAACCGCTGATAGTTTACGGGTACGTGTTGCGTTTTGCCAGCTAATCGTTAAATTCGTTTCAATTTATTTAACTGACATGAAATTTAATGTACTGAGTTTAACACTCCCTGCTGTGTTATGCCTCTCCGCACCGGCATTTGCCCGCAATGATGGGGGTAAAAAACCACAGAAATCATCCTCAAAAGATACTACCGCTTTTATCAGCGCTGCTAACATGAACACCGCCGTAAAACCCGGCGATGACTTTTTTGAATATGCTAACGGCGGCTGGATAAAAAATAACGAAATCCCTGCCAAGCAAACCCGTTGGGGCAGCTTCAACATTCTTTACCAGGACAACCTGGACAAGCTGATTGCCATACTTGAAGAGACCAGCAAAGCCAGCGGCCTGCCTAAAGGCTCGGTAAAGCAGCGCGTGGCCGACTTATATGCCAGCGCTATGGACAGCGTAGCTATCGATAAAAAAGGTTATACGCCCATAAAGGCTGACCTTGAGCGTATTGCAAAGCTCAAAGCCCTTAGTGATGTGGTTAATGAGATGGTGTATGAGCGTGTGAATGGCCTGGCATCGCCATTGTTTGGTTTTGGCGTTGGACAAGATTCAAAAAACGTAACCAAATATATTGTAAGCCTTGGCCAGGGTGGCACTACCCTGCCCGACCGTGATTATTACCTGAAGAGCGATGCGCGTTCTTTAAAAATTCAGGAGGCTTATAAAAAATATATCACGCAGCTTTTTACCCTTACCGGCACCGATGCAGCTACTGCGGCAAAAAATGCCGAAACAGTATTCAGCTTTGAAAAGGCCCTGGCTAATGCGCAATTATCTCGCGTGGCCATGCGCGATCCTAACAAGACTTACAACAAATTTACTGTTGCTGGCTTCAGTAAAACCACGCCTAATTTGAATTGGGTGGCACTGTTACCAAAGCTGAAAACACCTGGTCAGGATTCGTTATTGGTATCAAACCCTGCATTTATCAAATCGGCCGATTCGCTGTTAACTGCTACCCCGGTTGCTAATTTAAAAACTTACCTGCAGTGGAACATTTTAAAGAACTCCGCAGGCTCGTTGAGTGCACCGTTTGTAAAGGCAAACTTTGAATTTAATAGCGTGCTTACCGGCCAGAAGGTGCAGGCTCCGCGTAATGAGCGCATGACCAGCCTGGTTGACGGCAGCCTCGGCGAACTTTTGGGCCAGCTGTATGTAGAGAAATATTTCCCGGCGGCAGCTAAAGAATATATGCTTAAGCTGGTTAATAACCTTAAAGCTGCTTATGCCGACCATATCCAGCATCTGGATTGGATGAGCCCGGAAACTAAAACTCGCGCCCTTAAAAAGCTGAGCGCTTTTACCGTTAAAATCGGCTATCCTGATAAATGGGAAAACTACCAGGGTGTAGACATTAATCGCAACGATTACTATGGCAACCTGCACAACATCTCAGTATGGCGCTATAATTTTATGGTAACCCGCCTGGGCAAACCGGTTGATAAAACCCGTTGGGGAATGACGCCGCCGACCGTAAATGCTTATTACAACCCGGTGAACAATGAGATCGTTTTCCCGGCTGGTATTTTGCGCTTCCCATTCTTTGACTTTAAAGCTGACGATGCTATCAACTACGGTGGTATCGGCGCGGTAATAGGTCACGAAATTACCCACGGTTTTGATGATCAGGGTCGTAAATATGATGCTGACGGTACCTTGCGCGACTGGTGGACACAGGCTGATGCCGATAAGTTCAAAGAACGCTCAGACAAGGTAGTAGAGCAATACAATGCTTTCACCGTGTTGGATACTATGCATGTTAACGGTCGCCTTACCCTTGGCGAGAACCTTGCCGACCTTGGCGGTTTAAGCATTGCCTATGATGCCTGGAAAAAGAGTCAGCAAGGCAAGCCGCAGGTGAACGTTGATGGCTTTACGCCGCAGCAGCGTTTCTTCCTGTCGTGGGCGCAGGTATGGCGCGGCAAACAACTACCGGAGATGACTGCACAACGTATTCTCACCGACCCGCATTCGCCTGAGCAATACCGCACCAATGCACCACTAACCAACATTGATGCATGGTACGAGGCATTTAACATTAAGCCCGGCGACAAGATGTACAAAAAACCCGAAGACCGCATTAAAGTGTGGTAACAGGTTAAACCTCACAGGAGCCCCGCCATGCGGGGCTTTTTGCGTTAATAAAGGATATCTTTGCCATATGACCGACGAAAATTTAAGCTTAGTTACCACCGCCGATGGTTCAAAAACTATTTATAACGCCGCAGTGGGCGAAAACTACCATTCCAAACATGGCGCACTGCAAGAGAGTCAGCATGTCTTCTTAAACTCAGGCTTGAGGTATTTTCTGGCTGGCAATCATCAACCCGAGGTAGCGGTGCTTGAGGTAGGTTTTGGTACGGGTCTGAATTTTCTGCTCACGGCCGACTACTGTTCAGCGCAACAGATACATCTTGACTATACCGGCATTGAGGCGTACCCCCTTTCGCCGACCATGCTTGCGCAAACCGGGTATGATGCTTATTGCACGGAAGACCTGTGGCAGCAGTTTAACGCCGGCTATGAGCAGGCGCTCTCACAAAAAACAACCCTGAATGAGTATTGCCAGCTGACCATCGCACACAGCAAACTAATGCAGTTTCAATCGGCAGCCGAATATGATGTGATTTACTTTGATGCTTTTGCAGCTATACATCAACCCGAAATGTGGGATGAAGCAGCTATCGGTCACACCTTACAATTCCTGAAACCAGGCGGCGTATTTGTAACCTATGCCATTACCGGCAATCTCAAACGGACCATAAAATCGCTCGGCTTAAAGGTAGAAAAAGCCCCCGGCGCACCAGGCAAACGGGAAATGCTGAGGGCAGTGAAGGGTGAGTAGTAGAAGGTCAATGGTGCAGGATGAATTCAAAAATCAAAATTCAAAATTCTAATCTAAAAGATGGAAGGTGAATAGTGAATGCTGAGTATTCAATCTCGAATCTTGTCTCTTGAATCTTGATAGTGAATTCCCCTCTTGAGAGGGGTTAGGGGTGTGTTAATATGGTGAGTAGTGAGTGGTGAAGAATGAATTCAAAAACTCAAAAATCAAAATTCTAAAATTTTAAAATTCTAAATCCGTTCCCTCTTGCGGTAGCAAAGTGCTACGCATCCGTTTTTAAATACACGGGTATCCGTCAGTTCCAGCTTCAGGATTTCCGGAAGACTGCCTGCATGGAGTAAGTGTCTCCCGCCGCCTGCCATCACGGGGTGCAGCACCAAATGAAATTCATCGATCAAATCCGCTGCCATCAGTTCCGGCAACATACTTACTGTATCCACCGATATCGTTCCGCCTGGCTGCTCTTTTAGTTTTCTTAATTCAGTTACAGGATCGTTCCGGATGATTGTCGTGTTGCCCTCAACCTTTTCCAGGGATCGTGAAACTACTATTTTATCAATAGACACAAGTCTGTCTGCAAACAGGAGCTCAGCCGCAGAACCGGAACGCTCTCTGGCAACGTCAGCCCAATACGGGAACATCAGCTGGTACATAACCCTACCATAAAAGAGCAAATCCACATCATCCATCATGGCAGCAAAATATTCCATCAGCTCTTCGCTCGGCTCGCCCAAAGTGTGGTCGCAATAGCCATCCAAGCTAATGTTGATCCCAAATGAAACCTTCCTCATCCTACAAAAATAACCGACACGCCGTTTGCCAGTCGGGGCCGCTCAGGACAAAAAAAGGGGTATTTTGAGCCACCGTGGCGAAAGGTGAGTGGTGAGTAGTGAACGGTAAATAGTGAGTAGCGAATCCCCTCTGGAGAGGGGTCAGGGGTGTGTTTTAGTAGTGAATGGTGAATAGTCAATAGTCAATCCTGAATCTCAAATCTTGAATTCTAAAAAGTACCTTTGCATCATGAAAGAAATACCTCTTGTTCCGCCTGTTACCGGCAATACGCCTGCCGTTGCTTTTGAGCGCCTGCTGCAAATAATGGATGACCTGCGCGAAAATTGTCCGTGGGATAAAAAGCAGACCTTAGAAAGCATCAGGCATTTAACCATAGAAGAAACATACGAGCTTTCTGACGCCATTTTAGAGGGCGACATGCAGGAAATAAAAAAAGAACTGGGCGACATTATGCTGCACCTGGTTTTTTACTCACGCATTGCCTCGGAGACAAATGCCTTTAACATCACCGATGTACTCAACAGCATTTGCGACAAGCTGATTAACCGGCACCCGCATATTTATGCCGATGTGCAGGCTGACGACGAAGAGGCGGTAAAACGCAACTGGGAGCAAATCAAACTCAAGGAGGGCAACAAATCGGTATTGGGCGGCGTGCCCGCCTCTCTGCCTGCGCTGGTGAAGGCCTCACGTATACAGGAAAAAGCGCGCGGCGTAGGGTTTGACTGGAAACAAAAAAGCCAGGTTTGGCAAAAAGTGGAAGAAGAAATGCAGGAGTTCCGCGATGAGTTTAATGCGGAGGACGACAGCGCCATTGACCATGAAAGGGCCGAAGGCGAGTTTGGCGACTTGTTATTTTCACTCATTAACTATGCGCGTTTCATCAACATCAACCCCGAGGATGCTTTAGAGAAAACTAATCGCAAGTTTATCAAGCGCTTTCAATACCTCGAAGCCAAAGCACAGGAACAGGGCAAAAAATTGCAGGACATGACCCTGGCCGAAATGGACGTTTTCTGGAACGAGGCAAAAAATAAATAATTTTTTTATTTCGCTGTAGCGTTTGCCCTTAAGCGCACGTAATGGTTTAAAAGCTTAAGGAAATGAAAAGAATAACGATCAACGTGATGGCGGTAGTGGCCCTTTGCAGCGCAATTTTGGGCACGGGATGTCTGAAGAGCAGCGATAACCAGGTAACGCCCCTACCTAAACTTACTGGTGACTATGAAGGAAAATTTTACTTATTAAAAAGAAAATCTAACGCAGCAGGTCAGTTTGATACCACAAAAGCCAATATCAAATTGAACATATCTGACACTAGCTACACTGTATTTGGCGACACCACCGGCAAGCATGCTAACAGCATTGGCGGTTTTGCTTACAACTATTACTACATTGAGTTTCATCAGCAAGGTGCAGCTAACGATACCTCAAAGCGCTATTTAAAAGGTTTGTATGCTTATTATACTGATGGCAGCAAGTTGCAGCTTGTAAGAACTTACGCTATTGACACTGTAAGATTGATTTACGATCTGAAGAAAAAGACTAACTAAACTATTTGTGGCTTTAGCTACCTTTACCTTACCTGAAAAGGTAATTCACAGTAAGTCGGAGCAATTGATGCATCATTCCCGGGGCATTGCTGAGAGTGAACTCATCAGCCAATGTATTAAAGGCAGCCTTAAATATCAGGAATTGCTGTATAAGCAATTCTATGGCTATGCCATGGGTATAAGTTTGCGTTACAGCATCAACCGCGACGATGCACTGGAGGTAGTTAACGACGCTTTTATAAAGGTATTTAACGCACTGCACACCTATAACACCGATAAGCCTTTTAAAGCCTGGTTGCGCACCGTTGTAGTAAACACTGCGATTGACCAGCGGCGCAAGGGTCTCAAGTTTATCATGAACACTGATATTGACGAAGCCCCGCCCATTGGCCATGGCGCAACGGTTATAGGAAAACTCAACGCACAGGATATTTTGAAGTTGTTAGACGGGTTGCCGGCCATACAATCAACCATATTTAACTTGTATGAGATTGATGGCTACACCCATGAGGAGATAGCGAAGATGTTGGATATCCCGGTAAGCTCGTCGAGAGTGTACCTGAGCAGGGCTAAAGAGCGGTTAAGGAAGATTTTAAGTACGGAGGAGCAAAGCATATGACCGAAGAACTGGATGATGAATTGAGGAAACGCATCAGTGAGGTCTTCGATAATTATGACGACCAAGGCGCTGATGAAGGCTGGGTACTGCTCCGCGAAAAAATGACCGCACCCGCAAAACGCGGCAGCATGGCATGGCTGTGGTGGGCCTCGGCAGCTGCTGCGATTTTGCTCTTTGTCACTATTGCCCTGCTAATGCAGCGGCCATCAGTAACTAAAGAGAAAAAACTGGTAGCCATGCAACAGACAGACAGTAACATCGATACTGAAGATGCTGGTAAAAACGCCACAGAAACCGTTAAGGATAATGACACTGCGACAGGCACCGAAAACAATATAGCTTCAGCTAATATTAACGAAGGCACCATTGCTACAAAACATACTGAAAAGCAAGGCTTAAGCCACAAAGAAATTGCCACTGCTACCGGGCGCGGAGCTGTTAACACCATTATTGATACAGCTTCACAGCTTGTTTCAACTGTTACTAAGGGGGAAAATGACAGGGTTACAAACACTCCGCGCACGCAGCTGGCTGATAATCCACAACAACCGGTAATTGCATCGGTACCTGTCGATCAACAGCCGGTTACTACTACAACAACGCCAACGGCGCCGGCAAGCGTATCAAAGGATGCCGTATTGGCCATGATAGATGAAGACGCGCGCCGTAATGTAAAATCTGTTAAAAAGGATGAGCAGGATGAACGTAATGTAAACTTCGGTTTGTACGCGGCCACCTTTTTCAACTATGCAAAAGGGAGCGACAACAAGGTGAACGTGGGCGCAGGTGTTACGTCAGACTTTAGGTTGAGCAAAAACTTAAAACTGTCAACCGGTATATCTATAGCACAAAACAGCTTTAATTATGCCGGTGAATCACGCAATGATTTGCCGCCTGCTGCTGCCAGTGCATCAGCCGTTGTTAAGTTGGCGAGTACAGATACTAAGGGCTTTAACTCCGCAGTAACCACTGCACCGGAGCTGGATAGTTACAATGCCCGCCTCGTTGGGCTTGAAATACCGGTGAACCTGAAATTCGCGTTCAATCCCGGTAAAACCGACACTTACATACTGGCAGGCTTTAGCTCGGGCACATTCATCAGCCAGAACTACAACTACAACTTTAACTACGCCTCGCCTATCTCTAAAGAGGAAAACCAGCAGGTTAAGGAAACTATTGAATCGCCATCACTTAATAACTTCTATTTTGCCAAAACGCTCAACTTTGCCTTAGGCGTAGGTTATCCGGTTGGTAAAGGCAACCGCCTGGTGGTGGAGCCATTTGTAAAATACCCGCTGGACGGATTAGGTGCACAGCAGATCAAATTCGGTGCGGGCGGCATCAACCTCCGCTTCAACTTCGGGGCAGGTAAAAAGTAAAGAGGAATTATCTTATTTGAACCGGATGGCCTTTACCGGCTGAATTTTAGTTACCAGCATTGATGGTACTAACAGCACCAACAGGCATATAATAAACGTTAGCACGTTTACGGCAATCACATCGCCCCACTCTATCTGTACCGGTACAAAATTCATGTAATAAGATGCGGCATCCAGCTTAAAAAAGTGTGTGTTAGCCTGAAAAAATCCCAGGCCCAATCCAAGCGCATTACCCAACAATAAGCCCAACCCGATCAGGTAAAAAGCGTTGTACAAAAACACCTGCTGTATGCGCCAATTGCTTGCGCCAAGTGCCTTAAACATACCCACCATGGCTGTACGCTCCAATATCATGATCAGCAAGGCAGAGATCATGTTGATGACCGCTACGATCAGCATCAATATAAGGAGTACACGTGCATTAACATCAAGCAACGATAGCCACTCGAATATTGTAGAATAATCCTGCGTTATGGTATAACCTTTTAAGGTTACAGGCATCACGTTGCCTAATTCCTCGCCGGTTTCAGCAAGTTTATCAAAGTCACTTACACGTACTTCGTAGCCTCCTATTTGCCTGGCGTCCCAATTGTTAAGACGTTGTATAAGCGGCAGACTGCCCACCACGAAGGTTTTATCTACGTCATCAATACCCACGTTAAATATGCCGCATATTTTAAGCTTGCGGCGGCGCAGGGGCTCCTGCACAAAGTACATCAGCAGATCATCGCCCACCTTAAGGCGCAGCCTGTCGGCTATGCGCTGGGAGATCATGATCTGAGTATTGGCCGCAGCCGAATCAGCAAAGTTTATGACCTTGCCCGATACAAGCGTATGGTCAAACGACTGCCAGTTGTACGTCTTGTCTACCCCTTTAAGAACTACGCCCTCAATCTCATCATTAGCCTTGATGATGCCCGGCTTGGTAGCAACCGGCATTATAGCACTGATCCCGCTGGTGGCCCTGGCGCGTTTAATAAACTCATCATCGCGGGCAACAGGTGAATTTTCGTAGGAACTGTTTAGGTCGAATTTTACTACCTGTATATCACCTGAGAAAGCGCGAATCTTTTCGCGTATCTCGTGCTGAAAGCCTTTTACAATAGCCAGCGACAATATCATCACCCCCAAGCCCAGCATAATGCCGGCCACAGCAATGCGCACTATCAGTTTTGAAAAGGTACGCTTGGATCTGAAGGTAATTCTGCGGGCTATAAAAAGCGGAAAATTCAAAACAGTATGATTTTTGTACTTTTAGCAAATATGCGGTTTTACCGCCGAAATTGTCTATTTAAATTACCAATCAGTCACCAGAGGATGATACATACAACACTCTTGTTACGAATGATGGTTAGCAGCTTTTTGCTAGGTACCACCACCTGCAACAATCCTGTTGCCCAATCACAAAACACAAAGCAGCCGGTAGCAGACTCACCTGCTGTTAAACAGACGGCTAACGCACTTGTTTTAGGTGCAGACCGCACAGCCAAATACATACCCATGCTTAAAGGAAAACGGATAGGCATGGTCATCAATCAAACATCCGTGATGGGGCCGCAGCACCGCCTTACCGTTGATAGCCTGCTTAAGCTCAAACTTGATATTAAAAAAATATTTGGTCCCGAGCATGGTTTTAGAGGGAATGCCAGCAACGGCGCAACGGTAAATGATGTAAACGATAAAGCTACCGGCCTTCCTGTAATCTCGTTATACGGCAAGCATTACAAGCCGACCGCTGCTGATCTGAGTGGCCTTGATGTTCTGATATTTGACATACAGGATGTAGGTACGCGCTTTTACACTTACATATCTACCCTGCATTATGTAATGGAGGCCTGCGCAGAAAACAATGTGGAATTGATCGTATTTGACCGCCCTAACCCTAATGGTTACCTTATTGACGGACCAATACTTGACAGCGCTTACCGCTCATTTGTAGGCATGCACCCCATCCCTATTGCTCATGGCATGACGATAGGCGAATATGCCCTGATGATTAACGGCGAACACTGGCTTAAAAATGGCGTAACCTGCAAGCTAAACATTGTTAAAATGGAAGGTTACGATCACACGATGCCTTATACCTTACCTATCAATCCATCACCAAATCTTAATACCGCGCAGTCGATATTACTGTACCCAAGCGTTTGTTTATTTGAGGGTACGAATCTTAGTCTTGGCCGTGGTACTGACAAGCCTTTCCTGTTGATCGGTCATCCTGCCCTGAAAGGGAAGTTCAGCTTTTCATTTACCCCTAAAAGCATACCAGGCGTGAGCGAAAATCCGCCGCAAAAAAACAATACGTGTTACGGTATCGATTTATCGGGCTATGACACCAATTTGCTACGCGAAAGCAAGCAGATCAATCTTGACTGGCTCATTGATATGTATAAAGCTTTCCCGGATAAGAAAGCGTTCTTTAATGCCTACTTTGTTAAACTGGTGGGTACTGCACAACTGCAAAAACAGATAGAAGCCGGCAACACAGCTGACCAAATACGCGACACTTGGAAAAGTGGATTAAGCAAGTTTAAATTGACAAGAACAAAGTATCTTTTATATGAGTGATAGCTTCAAATATTGCTTTTCTGAAGCAAAACAATGGCCCTTATTGCCTATATTTAACCAGTATATTACGTCGTAAAACTTATGAGAATAGTATTTATGGGCACGCCGCAATTTGCTGTAGCATCGTTAGATGCGTTGATAGCAGCAGGTAGTGATGTGGTAGCGGTGGTTACCGCTCCTGATAAGCCCGCTGGTCGCGGGCAAAAAATCAGTGAAAGCGCAGTGAAGCAATATGCCGTTGCCAACGGCATAAAAGTATTGCAGCCCGTAAAACTAAAAGACCCTGAATTTTTAGCGCAGTTAAAGGCTTTGAACGCCGATCTGCAGGTAGTGGTAGCTTTCCGGATGTTGCCAGAGGTGGTTTGGGATATGCCCCCTAAGGGTACCGTAAATCTGCATGCCTCCCTCCTGCCGCAATACCGCGGTGCGGCACCTATTAACTGGGTGCTCATCAATGGCGAAAAAGAAACCGGTGTTACTACCTTTTTACTGCAGCACGAAATTGATACCGGCAACGTATTGTTTACAGAAAAAATAACCCTTACCGGGCATGAAAGTGCTGGCGAACTGCACGACAGGCTGATGAACAAAGGTGCCGGCCTGCTGGTTAAAACCGTTAAGGCCATCGAGAGCGGTCGTTACAACGCTCACCCGCAAGAGCACCTTGCCGGCGATGCAGACCTTAAACATGCACCCAAACTTACCAAAGAAACCTGTTCCATTAACTGGATGCAATCGGCTACGGATATTTATAATCTTATACGTGGACTTAGCCCGCTGCCATGCGCATTCACGGCGCTTAACGGCAAAGTATTTAAAATTTATGCTGCCGAATACCAGGAAACAGAACCGGGCATACAGCCGGGCGGCTTTCTTACGGATAATAAAACGTACCTGAAGTTTGCTACGCCTACAGGCTTCATTTGCCCTACCGACGTACAGATGGAAGGCAAAAAGCGAATGTCAATCGAAGAGTTTTTGCGGGGTGTAAAGCTGTAACTCTGTTCGGAATGCTTAACGTGTCGATTTTCAGACCTCTTCTAAATCCTCTCCAAAGGAGAGGACTTTGATTGCCATTAGTTCCCCTCTTTAAGAGGGGTTAGGGGTGTGTTATACATGAGCAACACAAACTTTTAAGAGATTCCTTTGTCGTTTCTTCTCGCTAAGACGTGCTGTTTTTTAACCTCTCCTAAATCCTCTCCAAAGGAGAGGACTTATAAATTGCGTCATTTTGAGTGTAGTGAGGCAATCTGAAAGGACAAATATTTAATGATTAGTTCCCCTCTTTGAGAGGGGTTAGGGGTGTGTTATACTGACGCAACGCAAATAGTGAGATTGCTTCGCCGTTCCGTCTCGCAATGACGGGCCGGATAAGTTGACCTCTCCTAAATCCTCTCCAAAGGAGAGGACTTTTGCCTTGCGTCATTGCGAGCGTTAGCGAAGAATCTGAAAGGACAACGATTAAATAATCAGCTCCCCTCTTTGAGAGAGGTTAGGGGTGTGTATACGTGCGCAACATGAAATTTTGAGAGATTGCTTCGCCGTTTCGCCTCGCAATCAAGTGCATGTTGCTTGTCCTGTTACTTAACTTTGATAATACGTTTACGGGCAGCCTGTACAACTTGTTTCTCTAATTGTCCGGCGCGTTTGTCAACCATTTGTAGTTGAGGGAAACGATCAAGGCTGCTTTTTTGATACTGCTGCATCATATTTAGTGTCACCGTCAGCTTTAGAGCATTCTCATAATCACTTATGTTGGCTTTGTGGGAATTTATGCTTTTTAACAAGGCCTCATGAGCAGCGTATTGGGTATTATACTTGTCGAGAGCCGTTTTAAGCATCGACTTCATCTCTTTTTTTAAAACGCTATCTTTTATCATGTCGGCGTTTATTTTTGCTAATGTAAAATAGCGTTCGGAGAGATCTTTAAAACGCAGGTAGTTTTTTAAACTGTCGTTTGCCAGCTCATCACAATCCTTGATACCCTTAGCAAGATTACGTAATTGCGTGTCCTCATCTAAGGCTTTAGCATACAACGTCGACAATATGTCCTCACGATAATCCATTTTTATGATATCTTCTCCGGACTCATCTTCTTCAACTATGTTTTGGATATTTGATTTTGCCTAGTCAGCTGGTACCTGAGAACGGTCAGTACTGCAGGATATGGCTAAGACACCGATAAGGAATAACGTAACAAGCGATATAGGTTTCATACTCAAATATACGTTCTGAAATGCAGATACAAAAAAAGCGACGGGTACTCCATCGCTTTCATCTTAATAATCATTTTCTTTATCAAGAACCCGTACGCTCTTCCAGCGCTTTGCTTTCGTACAAAGGCAATATGCGGGCCTCTTCTCTGAGGCGGCTCTTCATATAATTAAAGCCATGCAAGCGGTAAATGTATAGCAGCATCAGCGAGGTAGCTATGGCCCCAAAGGTGTGCCACAAGAAGTGCGTGCCCATAGGCAACAGAGCTTCGGTATCAACAATACGGAAAAACAGGGCCAGGCTAAAGGCTACAAATGCACCGCCAACCAGCCAGCCATTACGCCAGCGGGTTTTAATCAGCAATGCCAGCAACGGCAGTACAATCATGCTCACCATCACCCCGTAATTAAGGCTGAACATGATGTGCTTATCGTAGTGCAAATACAACTGCCTGAAACCAAGTTCAATTAATCCAAACGCTACTACTGCCGCAACGCCCCACTGCCAGCGGCCGGTTACTTTTATGATAAAAAAGATACTCGCAAACAGGCAAAGCAGCGCAATAGGCACCCAATCCATATACATGAAGAAACGCCATTGACGGAAACCGTGGTAAACGGTGCTTCCTATACAACCTGTGAGCAAAAACCATATGGCTATGCTCAAAAACGCATGGTTTTTATTGTATCCCTTAAGCTTGAAAAGCCAATAAAGGCCGGGTATGAGAAAGAGTGCAGACGAAACCATGTTCCACGGCTCCGGAAACAGGTTATGCATATTGGTTTCTGTATACAAGGCAGAGCCGTCAAGCGGCAATATATCTGTTAGCATGTAAATACGGGTTAATATATTTTCAACAGGGTTTTAAAGATTTTGTTGTACGAAATGTCAAATCATCACTCTGCGGAATAATACCCTTTTCAAAATAAAAATGCTGTTAACTTTGCGCCTGAAAATTTGAGCCATGGATAATAGCCGCTACATACAACATCTGCAAACCGAAATAGAGCCGCTGCGCAATCAGCTTATCAACCACCCGCTGTATAAAAGCATACTATCTGCTGCCGAGCTGCGCGTCTTTATGGAACACCACATCTTCGCCGTATGGGATTTTATGTCGCTGCTGAAGGCCCTGCAACAAAAACTCACCTGCACCACTATTCCTTGGGTGCCTGTAGGCAGCGCCAACACGCGCTATCTTATTAATGAGATTGTAACCGGCGAAGAAAGCGATGTTGACCAGCACGGCAATCGTACCAGTCACTTTGAGCTTTACCTGCAAGCCATGCAACAGGCAGGCTGCAATGCAGCGCCCATACAAGGTTTACTACAATCCCTCGCGCAAGGCATAGATGTAACCGCGGCTATCAATGGAGAAAATATTCCCGTTGCTGCTGCTCAGTTTTTAAAACATACGTTCAGCGTAATTGATACCGGCAAGCCGCACCTTATTGCAGCGGTGTTTACTTTTGGTCGTGAGGACCTGATACCGGGCATGTTCATCAGCATGGTTAAACATATTGCAGAAAACGCACCGGGGACTATCGATACCTTTATTTATTACCTGGAACGGCACATAGAGGTAGATGGCGACCACCACGCGCACCTGGCCTATGAAATGACCGCAGAGCTTTGCGGCACCGACGAGCAAAAATGGAACGAGGCTATAGCGGCTGTTAAGGATGCTTTACAGGCTCGTATCAACCTTTGGGATGGGATTGCGCAGCAGATTGAGGCAGAAAAATTAGTGAGTTAACGTATTTTAACGAAAGACTGATAACGCTGTTTACAGTTGCAGGCTCTCCGGTGATTCGTATGCTTTTATGGTTCATTGACAATATCTGCAACTTAAAGAAAGCATTACTCCTGTTGTTTATAATGTACTTGCCGGTTATTATTGCAGTGAATTTAAGATCCTTTGCAGGGTTATAATGCCACAATTTATCCGGGCAGTTATATATCAACGCAGTTGCATCGTCGCCTTCACCTGTTACAGGCATCATTATAGTTAGCGTATCGCGCGTGTTGTATTTACTATAAGTTTCAGCTGCTACCCTATCAGCTTCGGTAGCGCAATCTTCAATTTCTGACCAATACTTTTTATATGTTATTAATTGTTGATCAATATCTATTGGCCTATGGTTTAACTTTCTGTGATAAGATGTAAGTATAATTGATGACATATCGTCGGGATGGGTTATACCAAGACGACGAAAATATTCCCGAAGCGCTGATCCGCTGTCGTTCCTGATCCACTTATTTCTGATGGTAAGGCCGACAGACATGTGCCACTCACTGACTCCCTTTTCCTCAGTTTTATTTTTGAAAGATATCTTTTCAACCGGATTTAAGATTGTATCCAGGGCTTGAACCGCTTGATTCAGATCACGAGGTTGAGAGCCGATTGATGTCTGGTTACCTTGCGAAATCTTATTTTGACTTGATTGTGGCTCATTGTTGCAAGCAAAAACGCATGTAATAAATATGATCAGAAGCAGGTACTTCATAACAACTTATTCAGCTCATCCATCAGGCCTTTGCTCAAACGGTTAAAGTAGCGTTTTACGCCATAGCCCATTACGGATTGTATGCCCCGTGCAGCGTTGGTCAGAAAAACTTCGTCGGCCTCGTACAGTATCTCCGGGTTTATCTGCGCTTCGGTGACCGGGATATTGTTCTCTCTTGCAAGGTTAATAACCACTTGCCGCATTACACCCTCAACACAACCTTCGGTGAGTGCAGGCGTGTATAAATGGTTATTGTACCACACAAACACGTTGGAGCTGCTGGCCTCGCATAAGTAACCGCTTTGGTTAAGCAAAAACACATCATCAAGATTGTTTTGCGCTTTATGCAAGCCGGCCATCACGTAAATAAGCGAGTTGCAGGTTTTGATATTAGATAGGTAATTGAGCGGTTTATACAGCTCCGTATAAACGTCCATTATCAACCCCTTTTCGTTCAGCAAATATCTCGGCTCCTCGGTCTGCTGCAGCTCAAGGCAGTAACCCATTTTATTTTGCGAGGGTGTATACAATCCATCAGCATCCCTGTAAACGGTTAGGCGCAGTCTGCCATGTTTTATCTTATTACGGATGGCCAATTCTTCGGCCTTAATCTTTAAAAACCAGGGGTCAGTTTGTGAATAGCCCTCTATTTTGAGTGCTTTCATACCGCGCTGCAAACGGTCGGCATGCAGATCGGCAAACTTCAGCTTGCCATTAAGCATGCGCATGCTTTCAAACAAACCATCGCCATAGCGAAAAGCCCTGTTTGCGGCACCAAAAAGCTTGCTGTCGTCCGGCAGAATTTCCCCGTTAAAATTGATGTACTGAGGCATAGTAACCTATATTATACCCTGATTACGGGGCCGTATTTAATAATTGTAAATACTTGTTAACGGTAATTATTGTTTAAATATTTCGGCATTCAGCTAAACAGGCCATCCGTGCTACTGCGTTTGCACGTATTTGCGCCATTTAAGCAACACGTTTTCAAAGTCTTGCGGTAGGGGTGCTTCAAACTCAATAAATTCCTTTTTTGAGGGATGCTTAAAGCCGAGTGTTTGCGCATGCAGCGCCTGGCGGGGCATCAGCTCAAAACAATTATCTACAAACTGGCGGTATTTATTAAAAACGGTGCCCTTTAATATCTTATCTCCCCCATAGGTAGCATCAGAAAAAAGCGGGTGACCAATATGTTTCATGTGGGCGCGGATCTGGTGCGTACGCCCGGTTTCCAGCTGGCACTCTATCAGCGTAACATAACCAAGCCGCTCCAACACCCTGTAATGGGTAACCGACCACTTGCCCTTCTCCTCATCATCATAAACATCCATTACGCGCCTGTCGCCATAGCTGCGGCCTATAAAACCGGTAACAGTGCCGTCATTCTCAATATCGCCCCAAACCAGCGCAATGTATTTACGGGTGATGGTATGATCGAAGAACTGGCGCGCCAGGTAATTCATGGCACGTTCGTTTTTGCTGATCACCAGCAGGCCCGATGTATCCTTATCAATACGGTGCACCAAACCTGGGCGGCCGTCATTACCGGGCAGGGTTGGCAATTGCTGAAAATGATATACCAGCGCATTTACCAGCGTACCTGTGTAGTTATTATAGCCGGGATGCACCACCATACCGGGTTCCTTATTTACGATAAGCACATCGTCATCCTCATAAACAATATTGAGCGGCAGGTTTTCAGGATAAACCTCCGTATCGCGCGGCGGATGCGGCAATACCACTGATATTACGTCGGCAGGCTTTACCTTGTAGCTGGCTTTGATAACCTTTCCGTTCACCAGCACATTGCCCAGGTCGATGGCATTTTGTATACGGTTGCGGGAGGCATTCTCCACCCGGTGCATTAAAAATTTATCAATGCGCAGCAGGGATTGCCCTTTATCAACCACTATGCGTAAATGCTCATACAGGTCTTGCTCTTCCTGTTCTATCAATTCATTATCTTCGGCCATTGGCGCAAAAGTAAGCGTTTTTTAGCGATGCAGCAGCAAGCTGTACCGAATATGGATTGATGAAAATTAACCTGGAAATATTTAGCCCCGTACAGCAAGTGCAATATGTGCCCTTTGCCGAAAGGGGGGTGCAGGTTTTTGTTAAGCGCGACGACCTGATACATCCGCTCATATCGGGCAATAAATGGCGCAAGCTTAAGCATCCGCTGATGCAGGCCCGGCAAGCCGGTAAAAACCATCTGGTAACGTTTGGTGGCGCATACTCCAACCATTTGCTGGCCACAGCAGCGGCGGCAGCACTATTCGGGTTTAAAGCCACGGCCTTTGTACGCGGCGAGCCGGTGGATAACGACACGCTTTTTATTTGCCGCTTACATGGTATGCAGTTGCTGTTTGTTGGGCGCGATGAATACAAAGACAAGCAAGCGCTTTTCGATAAACATTTTGGCACCGATACCGATGCCTATTTGATAAATGAAGGGGGTGCCTCAGCAGAGGGGGCCCGGGGATGTGCGGAACTGCTTAACGAGCTTACTGAAACGTACGATCATCTTTTTTGTGCCTGCGGTACAGGCACCACTGCTGCAGGCATCATCAACGGCATCGCACAACATGATCTGCCCACTTACTTTCATGGCGTTCCGGTTTTAAAGGGCAGCGAATTCCTCCGCAACGATATAAACCAGTACCTGCAAATGCCCCTGCCCTACGAGCTGCATACGGGCTACCACTTTGGCGGTTACGCTAAAACTACACCTGAGTTAACCGGCTTTGTCAAGGCCTTTACCTCCGCTACCGGTATTATGATTGAACCTGTTTATACCGGCAAAATGTTTTTTGCACTTACCGACCTGATCAGCAAGAGCACCTTCGCGCCGGGGAGCCGCATACTGGCGGTGCATACCGGCGGCCTGCTGGGCATTTTAGGCATGCGTGACAAGTTCCGCTAACCGCTAAATACTGGATGTCCTACTATCGAGAGCCCGCAACTGGCAGCAACACATCCGGCCATTCTTATTGTATTGCTTAAAGCTTTTCAGTAAATTTGGTAATAACCTAATAATATGTACCATTTACAGATATCCCCCGCCGATGTGCACAGCGCATTGGCCAAACACGTTTTAGCCGATGGGTTCGACCTTACTCTGGACATGGAGAAGAGCGCCGGAATGCGCATATACGACTCGAAGAACGACCGCTATTTACTTGATTTTTTCAGCTGCTTTGCGTCGGTGCCGTTAGGTTATAATCACCCTGCCTTATTAAACGATGAGGAATTTAAAAAGAACCTGATGCTGGCGGCGCTCACCAATCCGTCAAACTCTGACATATATACCGAGCAATACGCCCAGTTTGTAGATACCTTTGCGCGGGTGGGTATGCCCGGTTACCTGCCGCATGCGTTTTTTATAGCGGGCGGTGCCTTAGGGGTAGAGAATTCCATAAAAGCCGCTATGGACTGGAAGGTGCAGAAAAACTTTGCCAAAGGCTACACCATTGAGAAGGGCCACAAGGTGCTGCACTTTGAACGCGCCTTTCATGGCCGCACCGGCTATACCATGAGCCTTACCAATACCAAGCCCATTAAAACCCAATGGTATGCCAAGTTTGACTGGCCACGGGTGTCCTTTCCGCAGATTCATTTTCCGCTTACTGCCGCCAGTGAGGAGGATTTGCTGAAACGCGAGGAGCTTTCAGTAGCACAGATAAGGGCGGCTTTTGAAAGCAATAAAGATGATATCTGCGCTATTATAGTAGAGCCTATACAGGGCGAGGGCGGCGACAACCACATGCGCCCTGAATTTGCCGTGCAACTGCGCCAGATGGCCGATGAGTATGAGGCATTACTGATATTTGATGAGGTGCAGGTAGGGGTTGGTGCGTCGGGTAAATTTTGGTGCCACGAGCATTTCGGCGAAAATGCCCGGCCGGATATTATATCATTTGGTAAAAAGATGCAGGTATGCGGAATGCTGGCCGGCCCGCGGTTGGACGAGGTGGAAACAAACGTATTTACAGTATCGTCCCGCATTAACTCCACCTGGGGCGGCAGCCTGGTGGATATGGTACGCGCTACCAAAATATTAGAAGTGATTGAGCAGGATGATTTGTGCGCCAACGCGGCCATAACCGGTGATTACCTGCAAAAAGCGTTGCTTGAGGCTGCAGAAAAATATCCTGTTATAAGCAATGTACGGGGTACAGGATTGCTGGTAGCGTTTGATTTTCCGGACACTGATACCCGCGATAAGTTCCTGCATGAGGGATTAAACCAGGGTGTATTGTTTTTGGGTTGCGGTAGTAATGGTATCCGTTTCAGGCCGGCTTTGATAGCGCAGCAGGCAGATATAGACGAAGGAATAGACATACTCAGGAAAATATGCGCTAATCTTTAATCATAATGTAATAATATCGCTACAAGCACCTGTTATTATAATAATAGGTGCTTTTTTTGTTGAAATTATACTATAATCGTTATAGCACGGTTATTGATAAGTATTTAATCAGTTAAATTAAACGATTTTATAGTTAAATAATATTCAGCAATCAGTACATCTACCAACATACCTTAAATCTATACCTGCCATGAATAAACAAATGGAAAAACTGAAAAAGCAATTAGCCGAAATATCAGAAGTAGTAAATACGTTTAAATCAGAAGCCGTACAAGTAAAGATTGCTGAAAAGCTGTTTGATGTTTTGATAGATATAGAAAAGCCTGAGGACGAAAGTGCTGACTATCGTCGCTTACGCAGATCTAATGATGCAGAAAGTATTTCAGGCCCATCTTCACGAAAAAAACCCGGTGCAACCCGCATCCTTAACCAGATGCTTAGCACGGATTTTTTTGATACACCACGTTCTATATCGTCCATCGCCAGCTACTGCAGGGAACATTACGATTCCGATTTCAAAACCTCTGAGCTGTCGGGAATACTGCTTAAGCTTGCTAACGAAAATAAGCTGCGTCGAGAAAAGAGCAAGGATAATAATCGTTTCGACTACATAAAACCCTGAAGACTTCAGGGTTTTTTATTTTAAGTGGAATAGATTATCTACCCCAAGTATCTTAACTGACGTAAAACCTTCAGCATAGGTTACGCCTATGCTTTTACCAAACTCCAACGCCCTGCCTTCAACCACCTTTATAAACTCAGGCGTAGAAATATAAGTTTGAGGCTCATCCTCGCTCCAGTCCGGATTATAAAACTGGGATTTATACGCCATTACGCTATCCACCTTTTGTTGCCAATAAGGTGTTATGTCAACTACAATATCCGGATGTATGTACCGGTCCTGTATAAAATGCAATACCAGCGATGAGCGCCACGGTTGCTGCAATTCTCCGTTTAAATAAGTTTCTACTTTACGCAGTCCGGATAAAAAAGCCGCTTCTTCTACCAGCTTATTTGCCCGCCCATGGTCGGGGTGGCGGTCATGGTAGGCGTTGGTAATAATAATTTCCGGCTGATATTTACGAATGGCCTCAATAACCTTTAATTGATGGGGCCTGCTGTTTTCAAAGAATCCGTCGGGTATAGCCAGGTTCTCTCTTACAGAGAGTTTCAGGATTACACCTGCGGCAGCAGCTTCAGCAGCCCTGATTTCCGGTGTGCCGCGCGTGCCCAGCTCGCCAAGCGTTAAGTCAACAATGCCAACTTTGTGGCCAAGTTCAACGTGTTTAAGTATAGTGCCTGCACAGCCCAGCTCGGCATCGTCTGGGTGGGCAGCTAATACGAGTATATCTAATTTTAACATTTTATATTAGCTTATCTATCAGGCTTAGTTGCGCAGCAATCTTTTTGCGCAGCCTCGTTGCCGTAGGTTTAGTAAAGGGGTAAAAGTGGTCCACAAAAGCACCGTTTGCACCTATCAAAAACTTGTGAAAGTTCCATAGCGGCTTTACGTTGCTGAAGCCATTTTGCTGTTTGCTGGCCAGGAATTTGAAAAGTGGATGCGCATCAGTGCCTTTTACATGCACCTTGTCAAATACCTTGTAGTTGGGCGCTTTTGCATCGCAGAACGCAGCCAGCTCTCCGCCTTGCAAAGGTTCCTGCCCTGCAAAATCGTTTGATGGGAATGCCAGTATCTCGAAATCTGCTCCGTCAAAGCTTTCCTTTAATTGCCTGAGGCCATCCAGTTGCGGCGTAAGGCCACATTGCGACGCTGTGTTTACGATGAGTAGTACTTTGTTTCTGTATGCTTCTAATGATATTTCTTCGCCATTAAATTGCTGTACACGAAACGGGTATATGGTGTTAGTCATTAAATTAATCAACTCAAATTGCGGGTTATCAATGCTTGTCATTTCGACGAGGCACGAGGATAAATCTTCCGGTACGCAACCCTTTAAAAAAATTCAGGAACTTTATGCAGATTTCTCGCTACCGCTCGAAATGACAATGCTCCCGGCCCGGTTTTCCGTCAAGCCACCGCTCATTGTCAATTACCTTCGGATATTCACTTAACAATTTTGTATCCTTAGGCATATAACACAGCAAAAGCCTTGTTATAAAACGGTTGAAAAGACCTTAGATTATTAATTATACGCTCTGTCGTAGCCGGAGGTTTGTATAATTTGCTCTATATCCCGGTCGACCTGCGGGTCATATTCTTCCTTTAAATTATGTCCGAAAAGCCGGGCTACCGATTGCATCATAAAAGCATTGAGGCCGCCTTTCAGCTCTTTCAACATCGCATAACTGGTGTTACCGGTTTCGCGGTTGATTAGTTTAATCAGCACCTCACCCTGACTGATTGTCATATTCTTGATCTCTTTGTTAAAGAGGTCTTTAATCTGCTTCTCGCAAGCTTTCACCAGCTCCTTCTGCTTCTTTTTGTCCGCAGTAACCGCCAAATCACGCTGCAACTGCCTGTACCTTTCGCCGGCAAAACGGGCATATGGCCAAACCTTGGCAATATTGTAGCGTAAGCGCCGGTAATTAAGCCTGTCTTCTTCGCTTGCAAATATACGGGTATCCATTATAGTTATATCCTGCAAAACTATCCATGGCATCAGCTGCCCGTCATTTTTTGTAAGGAGGGTTTTAATGGTATCGTTTTTGCCGATGATCATCGGGGTTTTAGGTGCAATAGAATCATTGCTTTGAGCTTTAGCCAGTATTGGCAGGCTGCAAAATAGTAACGCAATAAACCCGATTAATTTCATATATTTACTTATACACAAATTTAATGCAATTTTTTGGGCTTATTGCTTAAACAAAAAATTAATTTATTTGCTGATTAAACCCATAACCGACTAAAAGCGAGGCTATACATGAATGGATTGGTGATAGATCTGGAAGCTGAAAAGAAAGAGATACTTAAACGTTACAGGGCACTTTTAAGGTCCTGCAAATCTACCCTGCAACGGGGCGACAAGCGTATGATACGCAAAGCCTTTGACCTTGCACTGGAAAGTCACAAAGATATGCGCCGTAAATCCGGCGAACCTTATATCTATCATCCTATTGCCGTGGCGCAGATAGCTGCCGAGGAAATAGGCCTTGGTACCACTTCAATTGTTTGCGCCCTGCTACATGACGTAGTGGAGGACACCGATGTAGCGCTGGAAGATATTGAACGCGAATTCGGCAAAAAGGTAGCCAAAATCATTGACGGCCTTACCAAGATATCCGGCGTTTTTGATACCAACAGCTCCCTGCAGGCAGAGAACTTCCGTAAAATGCTGCTTACCCTGGCTGACGATGTACGGGTAATACTGATAAAGCTTGCCGACAGGTTGCATAACATGCGTACGATGGAGTTTATGCCGCGCGACAAGCAGCTTAAACTATCCTCAGAAACGGTATATCTCTACGCCCCTCTTGCCCACCGTTTGGGTTTATATGCCATAAAATCAGAGCTGGAAGACCTCTCCATGAAATACATGGAGCGTGATACCTATCAGCTCATTAAACGTAAGCTGAACGAGAAAAAGACCGAACGCGAGAAATTTATACGTGATTTTATTGAGCCGGTAAAGAAGATACTCGAGTCCCAAGGTATCCATGCAGATATATTCGGTCGCCCTAAATCCATACATTCCATCTGGAATAAAATGAAGAAAAAGGCGATACCATTTGAAGAGGTGTATGACCTTTTTGCCATCCGCATTATTTTGGATAGCGCCCCGGAGCATGAAAAGGCCGACTGCTGGAAGGCTTACTCCATTGTTACCGACCTGTACCGGCCTAACCCTGACCGCCTCCGCGACTGGATATCATCGCCAAAGGCCAACGGTTATGAGTCATTACACACCACGGTGATGGGCCCGCGCGGCCAGTGGGTTGAGGTGCAGATACGCACCACCCGTATGAATGAAATTGCCGAGAAAGGTTTTGCTGCACACTGGAAATATAAAGAATCGAGCACGGACAGCGGCCTCGATCAATGGGTACACAAGGTGAGGGAAATGCTAAAGAACCCTGACTCCAACGCCCTTGACTTTTTGGATGATTTCAAGATGAATCTCTTCTCTGATGAGATCTTCATCTTTACCCCAAAAGGTGCACTGATACAATTGCCGCAGAATGCAACAGCGCTCGACTTTGCTTTTGAGATACATACCGACGTAGGTGCCAGCTGTATAGGCGCCAAAGTAAACCATAAGCTTGTACCGCTTAACTACAAGCTGCAAAACGGCGACCAGGTGGAGATCATCACCTCAAGCAAACAAACGCCTAAAGAGGACTGGCTGAATTTTGTGGTTACGGCTAAAGCCAAAGCAAAGATTAAATCGGCCCTTAAAGAGGAAAAGCGGAAGATTGCCGAGGATGGTAAGGAAATTCTGGAGCGTAAGCTTAAGTCGCTTAAAATCACTTACAACTCTGATAACCTGCACAAGCTGAGCTATTACTTTAAGCTGCCTTCTACCCAGGACCTGTTTTACAATGTAGCCAAAGGCCTCATTGACATGAAGGACCTGAAAGAGTACCAGGCATCAGAGAAGGTAATAGAGAATAAACCGCAGGACAGGATTGAAGCCGAACAGGTACAAAGCCTGCTGCGCAGCATTAAAACCAAGGACAGCGATATATTGCTGATCGGCGAGGACATGCAGAAGATTGACTATAAACTGGCGGCCTGTTGCAACCCTATCCCCGGCGATGATGTGTTTGGCTTTATCACGGTGAACGACGGTATAAAGATACACCGCACCAACTGCCCTAACGCTGCAAAACTGATGGCTAACTACGGCTACCGCATTGTAAAAGCCCGTTGGACCAACCAGCACGAACTGGCATTTTTGACAGGTTTACGTATCCGCGGTATTGATGATGTAGGCTTGATAAACAAACTTACAACCGTTATCTCCAACGACTTTAAGGTAAACATGCGCTCTATTACTGTTGACAGTGACAATGGCATTTTTGAAGGCTCTATTATGGTTTATGTGAATGATACGCAGCACCTGGAAGACCTGGTGAAAAAGCTTAAGCAGGTACGTGGCGTAACCTCTGTAGAGCGTTTTGATTCCGTAACAGAGAAAGCATCATAACGCTGCGGCTTAGAGGTTAGAAGCAAGAGCATAGAAGCAAAGCATGCAAAATGGAACGCTTTTTATAATTGCTGTTTTGCGTTAATGTTATAGTCATTACAAGGTCTTAATTCTCGGCTCCTGATTCTTGTTTCTGTCAATTATTAATACCTTTACTTTTTATTTTACTGCACTGATAATCTTATGCCCCAACAGGAAACTATAGCACTGGTTAAAAAAATATTCGAGGCTTATCTTGAAAACAAAAGCCTGCGTAAAACGCCTGAGCGTTTTGCTATCCTCGAAGAAATTTATTCCAGGAACGACCATTTTGATGTGGAGTCGCTGTACATCCACATGAAAAATAAAAAATACCGTGTAAGCCGTGCTACGGTTTACAACACACTCGAGCTGCTGGTATCATGCGATTTGGTTACCAAACACCAGTTTGGCAAAAACATGGCACAGTTCGAAAAATCATACGGCTACAAGCAGCACGACCATATCATTTGTATCGACTGCGGTAAGGTGGTAGAATTTTGCGACCCGCGCATCCAGCAAATACAATCCATGATGGGCGATTTGCTGAAGTTTGACATCAAACACCACTCCCTTAACCTGTATGGAAATTGTGTTAAATTAAAAGAAGGACATTGTGACAGAAAAGTTTAACTTTGCCGCCTTTCACACAATATTGCAATTAAAATAATGGCTGTTGATGTATTATTAGGCCTCCAATGGGGCGATGAAGGCAAGGGTAAAATTGTTGACGTACTTAGTGCCGACTACGACCTTATAGCACGTTTTCAGGGTGGACCGAACGCCGGACACACACTGGAATTCGACGGAAAAAAATTCGTGCTGAATACTATTCCTTCCGGAATTTTCTTTGATAACACACTTAACCTTATTGGTAACGGTGTGGTAATTGACCCTATCACGCTGAAAAGGGAGATAGACAAATTAAAGGATGCCGGCCATGACCTGCTTGCAAAAAAGAACCTGGTTATTGCTAAAAAAGCGCACCTCATATTACCTACTCACCAGTTGCTTGATGCTGCATCAGAAAAAAAGATGGGCGAAGGCAAAATTGGCTCAACACTGAAAGGTATAGGCCCAACCTATATGGACAAAACCGGCCGTAATGGTTTGCGTATTGGCGATATCACCCTTCCGGATTTTGAAGAACGTTATCATAAGCTGGTAGAGAAACACAAATCAATGCTGCAATCGCTTTACGGCGAGGTGGCTGATTTCACCGAGCGTGAGCAGGCGTTTTTTGAGGCTATTGACCTGATTAAGCAATTCCCGCTGGTTGATTCTGAACACCTGGTGAACAATTACATTAAAGAGGGCAAGAAAGTATTGGCAGAAGGTGCTCAGGGCGCTATGCTGGATATAGACTTCGGCTCTTATCCTTTTGTAACCTCATCAAACACAACTGCTGCAGGTGCCTGCACAGGTTTAGGTATTGCTCCGCGCCAGATTGGCGAGGTGATAGGCATCTTTAAAGCCTATTGTACTCGTGTAGGCGGTGGCCCCTTCCCTACTGAGCTGAATGACGAAACAGGCGAAGAACTGCGCAAGATCGGTCATGAGTTTGGTGCTACAACTGGTCGTCCGCGCCGTACCGGCTGGATTGACCTGCCTGCATTAAAGTACGCGATCATGCTCAACGGCGTTACCCAACTGGTAATGACCAAGGCCGACGTATTGAGTGGCTTTGAAAAGATATACGCATGTACGCATTATGATTATGCCGGCGAAGTGATTGACTACATGCCTTATGACATCTGCACTATTGAGCCAAAACCTGTGTTAAAGGAAATTGACGGCTGGAACGAAGACATTACAGGCATTACCAAAATTGATGAGATACCTGCTAAGCTGGCATCGTACATTGAATTTTTGGAGGCCGAGTTAAACGTACCGGTTAAATACCTTTCTGTTGGGCCAGACAGGCTGCAGACTTTGATTTTACACTAACATCAATTTAAACAATATAACGAGGCCGGCTAAAAACCGGCCTTTTGTTTTTTACTTTTGTTTTGTGATAGTTCCCCTGCATAATCCGGATCAGTTTAAGCAAAAAGCACTTGCCTGGGCCAATACCTTTGAGGTGGCCTGCGTGCTCAACTCCAACGGCTTTACCGAGCCCTACGAGAAATTTGATGCGCTGATAGCAGCCGGTGTTAAATACCAGGTAACTGCAACAGCCGGAGATGCTTTTGATCAGTTGGAAAAATTCAGGAAACATAATCCCGATTGGGTATTCGGTTTTTTTGGGTATGACCTTAAAAACGAGGTAGAGCAGCTATCTTCCAATAATGTTGACGGGCTTAACTTCCCTGACCTTTATTTCTTTGCGCCCCAGCATGTTCTGCTGGTAAGAAACGACCAGGTGGAAATCATCAGTCATGAAGCATCTTCCGTTTATGCATCAATAGAAAACACTTTCCCGCCTGACGTAACTTTTACGGCCGGGTTTGACATACAATCCCGTTTTAGTAAAAACGAATATCTGCAAACCGCAAAAAATATAAAGGAGCACATAGGTCGTGGTGATATTTATGTAACTAACTTTTGCCAGGAATTTTTTGCAGAAAATGCTGAATTGAGTCCGCCGGTGGTATTTAACCGTCTAAATCATATTTCGCCAAATCCATTCTCCTGCTTTTTTAAATTACACCAGCAATACGCACTATGTGCCTCTCCGGAAAGGTTTTTAGCAAAGCGGGATGCTAAACTGATATCACAACCTATAAAGGGTACCGCTAAACGCGGTGCTAACCAGCAAGAGGACGAAGAAAATAAAAGCCGGTTACGCCAGCACACCAAAGAGATACAAGAGAATGTAATGGTGGTTGACCTGGTACGTAACGACCTTACCCGCTCGGCCAAACCGGGCACTGTAAAGACGGAAGAGCTTTTTGGCATATACAGCTTTAAGCAGGTGCATCAAATGATATCGACCATTGTGTGCGAGAAAGATGATGCCATAAGCGATGTAACGGCCATCAAGAACACCTTCCCGATGGGCAGTATGACCGGCGCACCGAAGGTGAGCGCCATGCAGCTAATGGAACAATATGAGCGCAGTAAACGCGGCTTATATTCCGGCGCCATAGGCTATTTCGGTCCTGACGGAGACTTTGATTTCAACGTGGTGATACGCACCCTGCTTTATAATGCAGAGCGCAAATACCTGTCTTTTCAAACCGGCAGCGCTATTACCTTTAATGCAGATGCAGAACAAGAGTACGAAGAATGCCTGTTGAAAGCACAGGCTATTTTGGAGGCATTGCATTCATCAGCAGGCGGCTCGCAGCCCTTACATTAATTTCTGAGCCTTCGGCAAAAAAGGCAGATACAGGCTCCCTGGTGAGGTATGGTTCAAACTGACTGCCATAAAGCGTTTTCACATCAGCTTTAAATATATAGTTATTTACCTTGCCTACCCGCCACGGCACATGCTCTACCTGGTATTCCATTGATTTTGCGTCACTTAAGCGGTTGTAACCCCAATAATGCTCCAAAATAAATTCCTCTGCACTGCCCGCCTCAATAGGTTTAAAGTTATTGTCCACCGTAGCGCCTAACTGGTTCCATTGGCCGTTCAGCTTCCACTCATATAAATAAGCAGTTTGTTCACTATTCACTTTGGTGATGCTGTGACGCATTGGCAAACGACGATAATGCTCTTTGTACAGTGTATTTGCTATTAAAGGGATCATGGCCTTCGGCACTATCTCACTTACAAATACCGTCCCCCTCTTCCATTCTTTACCGTCAAAATACCTCACGTAAAAGCGCAGGTTTACCTCTTCAAAATTTACATGGCCCGGCCATTTTACACCCAGCACCCTCGTATCATGGAACAGAAAACCTACCATGCTTACCAGGGCCTTGCCTTCCCAGTAATCCAGCTCGGTGCCTGCGGGCAGGTACGGGGTTAATAGCTCCGGCGGCACCTCATAATTGAGCATAACCAGGTTTTTCCAGGCGGCGGTTAAGAATTTAACTTTAGGCATAGCATAAAAAATCCCGCTCTCTCAAGCGGGATCCGTATTTATTATTTTTTATAATATTTCATTGCTTCGGGTATGCTCTTTTTAATATTCGCTATACGTGTAGCATCCGCAGGGTGAGTACTTAAAAACTCCGGTGGCGCACTGCCGTTGTTCTGTGCAGCCATACGCTCCCAAAATGAAACGGCCTCATTAGGGTCATACCCTGCCATGGCCATAAAGGTTAAACCAAGGCGATCGGCTTCAGATTCCATGTTCCTTGAGTATTTTAACAGGGTAAGCTGTCCGCCCACACCGTACAACTGGCTTACTACAGCCTGCGTAGTCTGGGATTGGTTACCTACTGCCGCACCTACAACACTACCGCCCGCTTGTGCAGCCAACTGCTGCGACATTTGCTCGGCCGAATGTTTAGCTATTGCGTGCGCAATTTCGTGCCCCATCACTGTAGCTAACCCAGCATCAGTTTTGGTAATGGGCAATATACCGCTGTATACAGCCACTTTACCACCCGGCATACACCAGGCATTCACTTCTTTGCTCTGTATCAGGTTAAATTCCCATTTAAATTTGTACTGATCGGCATAGCCATTTTGCTGCAGGTAACGCTCAATAGCGGCAGCAAGCTTAGCGCCAATTGTTTTTACGCGCTGCGCATCTGATGTACCTGTAATTACTTTTGTTTGCGGATCGGTTAATAACTGCCTGTAGCTTTGAGCAGCCGCTTCATTGATCTGATCATCACTTACCAGACTGAGCTGTTTGCGCCCTGTAAGCGGGACTGTGGAACAGGAGTAGATGGCAACGCTGGCCGTTAGGGCCAATATTGCAAAAGGTTTAAAAGCTTTCATAGAGTTTAAGTAGTTCTTTTTTTAAATAAATTCACTTTTGACTCTTTGCCCTTCAATAAACGTTCAATATTTTTTTGATGTGTTACTAATATTAATACGCATATACACATTCCATATATAATGACTGATTTAATATACACCGGAAATATAAACGTTACCGCTATAGGATACATAAAACCAGCTATTATTGAGCTTAATGATACATATTTAGTAATAAGTAACACAATAATAAATACTACAACGCAGAGCAAAGCAGCGTGCAGATTTATAGCCAATATCATTCCAAACAAAGTGGCAATGCCTTTCCCTCCCCTGAAGCCAGCAAATATCGGGAACAGGTGACCCATTACTGCAGCTATGCCGAGTGCCAGTGCATAATTGGTAAATACAATAGAATTATGCGGCCCTGTGGTAGTAACCCCTATCAGGTAGGCCAGGTTGGTAGCTGTCCATCCCTTTAAAATATCAATAAGCATTACCGGTATGCCAGCCTGCTTACCCAATACCCGGAAGGTGTTGGTAGCCCCGGCGTTGCCGCTGCCATATTCGCGTACATCAATACCATAAAATGACAGCCCTATCCACACGGCCGTAGGTATCGATCCGCACAGATAAGCCAATATAAGCGCACCAATAGAATAGATGGATATCATATACCCTTTGCGTGAATAAAGTTAGTGAGCGTATAAAATTTTATCATTTATTTTACAGCTTTCAGGCTCAAGTCCAAACTTTTAACTGAATGTGTGAGCGCTCCCATTGACACATAATCCACCCCACAGGCAGCGTAATCACGCACGTTATCTATAGTAATACCACCTGATGCTTCCGTAATATATCTGCCCTCAATAATGCTTACCGCCTGGCGCAAATTGTCAAAGCTGAAGTTATCCAGTAAAATGCGGTCAACCCCACCGGTCTGCAATACCTGCTCCAGCTCTTCAAGGTTGCGCACCTCTATCTCTATCGCCAGTTTTTTGTGGGTAGATACATATTGCTTAGCGTTGTTAATGGCCTGGCTAATGCCCCCTGAGTAGTCTACATGATTATCTTTTATCAGGATCATATCATACAAACCAAAACGGTGGTTTACACCACCGCCAATGCGCACCGCCCATTTTTCGAGGTAACGCAATCCCGGCGTGGTTTTACGCGTATCAAGTACCTTGGTATTGGTACCCTTAAGCATATCCACAATCTGGTGGGTAACAGTTGCAATGCCCGACATGCGCTGCATGCAGTTAAGCACCAAACGTTCCGCCTTCAAGATGCTGTGTACATTTCCCTCGGTTTCGAACGCCACGTCACCAAATTTTACGGCGTCGCCATCGGCAACAAAAACACGGGTGGTTAAGGTGGGGTCAACAATATTAAATATTTCGAGGGCAAGCTCAATACCGGCAATTATTCCGTCATCTTTCACTAAAAGTTTTGCCTTACCGGCAGTGCCGGCCGGAATGGTAGCGAGCGAAGTATGGTCGCCATCCCCAACATCCTCCTGTAAGGAGTTGTTAATGAAGTTTTTGATCAGTTCCTTGTCCAAATTTCTTTGTTTAACGCCATCAAAAATAAGAACAATTGGCAAAAATCATCATTTTTCGGACTCTATCCTTACATCAATGATTTGCAAACTGCCCTTGATACTGCGCAGGGTAAATGATACACGGTATGTGGCCTTATCCGTATCAACCGACATAACGCCATATAAGTACGTGTTATTGGTATTTACCCTGTGTAGTACTTTAACAGCTTTAGGCCTGTTTTGTGTAAAAAAATCTTTTAAAGCTGCGGTTGCCTTATCCTGAGTATAGTTGTATTCGCGATCCAATATGGCAACATCAACTTTATCAGCAAACTGTTTGGCTATTTCATCAATATTGCCTTTGCGCAGCAAAAGCGTAATATTATCTATCTGATCGGCGGTGCCGGCAGGTTGTTGTAAAAACAGAATGAACAATATAGGTATGAATGCGAGGCTTTTCATATGCTGAAGGTTTAAGCAATTTACAATAATATGAGGCAAATACGTAAAGTTAACCCCGTTTAATTGCTAAAGTTAAAGCTATGCAATTATATTTGTCATGTGGAAAATAATAAAAAATTAGTATTGATGATTCTCGACGGCTGGGGATATGGCCGCGAAGACCAGTCTAACGCCATATATTCAGCGAACACTCCTTTCTTTGATTCGTTGCTGAAAACATATCCTAACTCACGCCTCGAAGCCTCAGGTACATCGGTAGGCCTTCCGGCCGGGCAGATGGGCAACTCCGAAGTTGGCCACATGAACCTTGGCGCAGGCCGTGTTGTATACCAGGAACTTGGCCGTATAAATAAAGCGGTTGATGATAAAGAACTCGCAGGCAATCCTGTTATAAAAGAAGCCTTTGAATACGCCAAACAGAACGGTAAGGACGTGCATCTGATTGGCCTTGTGTCTGACGGTGGTGTACACTCGCATATTTATCACCTTAAAGGCCTGGTTGACGTAACTAAAGAATTCGGACTGGACAAGGTATATATCCATGCTTTCCTGGATGGTCGTGATACCGACCCACAATCGGGTTTAGGCTTTGTAAGTGAGATTGAAGATTACATTGCACCTACCCCGGTTAAGGTAGCTTCGGCCATAGGCCGTTACTACGCAATGGATCGTGATAACCGTTGGGAGCGCGTAAAACAGTCTTATGATCTTTTGGTAAACGGTACCGGTAAAACTGTACAAAGCATTACTGATGCTATTAAAGAATCATACGCCGAAGGTGTTACCGACGAGTTTGTAAAGCCGGTAGTAAAGGTAGATGAGAACGGCCAACCGCTTGCCGTTATTAAAGAGGGTGATGTGGTATTATGCTTCAACTTCCGTACCGATAGAGGCCGCGAGATAAGCATTGCCCTTACCCAAAAACCTTTCCCGGAATACAACATGCATCCGGTGAACATCAAATACGTAACCATGACGTCGTATGACGATACGTTTAAAGGTGTTGATGTAGTGTTCCGCAAGGAAGATCTTACCAAAACCATTGGCGAGGTATTACAGGATGCGGGCAAAAACCAGATACGTATAGCAGAAACAGAGAAGTATCCGCACGTAACGTTCTTCTTTTCCGGCGGTCGCGAGAAAGAGTTTGAAAATGAAAAACGCCTGTTGGTACCGTCGCCTAAAGTAGCTACTTATGACCTGCAGCCGGAGATGAGCGCAGAAGGTATCCGCGATGCTATCCTGCCTGAACTGGAAAACAGCTGGCCTGATTTTGTGTGCCTCAACTTTGCCAATACCGATATGGTGGGCCATACCGGCGTGTTCGAGGCGGTAGTAAAAGCCGCCGAAACGGTGGACGCCTGCACGCAAGCGGTAGTTGAAACTGGAATAAAGCACGGCTATTCATTCATCATCATTGCCGACCACGGCAATGCCGATTACATGATTAATGATGACGGCTCACCAAATACGGCGCACACCACCAACCTGGTACCTTGCATCGTTATAGATAAAGATGTAACAGTGGTAAAAGATGGCAAACTGGGCGATATTGCCCCTACTGTCCTTCATATCTTAGGTGTCGAAATTCCGGCCGAAATGAGCGGTAATGTATTGGTATAAAAAAAGAAGATATATTTTATTAGCAGCGCTATTCACATCCGGGTTGTTTTCCTGCAACCCGGACGTGAAAGTTGCGGACAAAAACTATTTCGATATCAAAGGCTATTTCGGTGCCGAAGCCAAACGCCTTTCTCAACATCATCCCTACGTTAATAAACACGTAGGCCACAACCACCAAACCGAAGATAAAAGGCTTCACATCAATAACTGGCAGGACGAGCTGGGACTTTTCAGCCTGTCTGACATCAACAAGCCTGCATGGCGAAGCAGTTACCGGGCAAGCACTCATGGCGATACCACCATCTACAAGGCGGCCCAGTCAGGTTTGAAAACACAATTGATCCGCATCGTGAATAACCATGGCCATGTTAAAAGCATTTATATTGAGAATTTTACCAGTAACATGCTCTATAACAGCAGCGAGGAATTAACCTACTTCCCCGACTCGCTGTACCACATTCATAAAACGCAGCACGTACGCCTACTTGGTGTAAATGATTACGATATAACCGGTAAGTTTTAAGATTAATGATGGCCTATTGCAGTAGCCAGTTTTTCTTTTGAAACGTCTATCAGCAGGGAAATATCACTACGGCCGGGATTGGCATTAATTACCTTTTCTAAATCGGCGATGGAGGCTCTCAAGGCAATTATTCCGCGATTTTTATCATTGGCATTAGCCGCATGCTCCAGTTTAAATACACCATACTCGCGGTAAGCAATGCCACGGTTCTGGTACAGCTTCATATCTTCCTGGTCGGCAGTGATAGTTAGTGCCTTGGTGAGGTCCTGAATGGCACCCAGTAAGCACTTTTCCTTTTCGGAAGGAGTAGTCGATGGCTCTTTAGCCATAAAACTTTTTGCTCTCGCCCTGTAATAATAGGCAGATGCATCCGCCGGCTTAAGGGCAATTACTTTAGTATAAGCGGTAATAGATTTTCGGTAATTCTCGCTGTGATAATAAGAATAACCCAGCATCCACAGCGCATTGGCATTGCTGGAGTCAACGAGGCATGCCTTTTCCAGCTGCTTAACAGCAGATTTAAAGTTACCGTCCATCAATGCCTGCTCGCCAAGCCTTATGTAAGCGCTTTGAGCCAGCGATGCCTCAATGGTTGAAAACAATAGAAACGATATAATAGCTGATACGCGCATCAATGCCTTTAAATGTGTCTTGGCGAAATTAGTAATACATTAACTTGCTTTACTGCAAAATATTATGTGGCTACCGCCTTGTTTTTAAATTTATAAGCGTTATAAATTATTCAACGGCTCCAATCTGCCTTTTTTTCATCTTATTTGCAAGGGCTTTACCCAGCCTTTTAATAGTAATTTAAGCGAAACACTCATTTACAACGATTTATAGTTCAATTATCATATAATGATGTGTAACATATAAATTGGCACAAGTGTTGGGTTGTATAGCACAGTATTCGAAATAGTGATGCATAGGGCAGCAACGTAAGTATGGCCTGCCATTATGTCGTTATATTTTGTTTGTATAAATTTATTTAGATGAGTTACGATCCTTTTTATTTTAAAAATACACTACCCATTATAAACGAAGATTCAGAGTTTTTCCCGCTAATGTCGTCAGAAGACGAGGCGGAAATGAACAACGAGCAGGTGCCGGAGGTATTACCTATATTGCCGTTACGCAACACCGTTTTGTTTCCGGGAGTGGTTATACCCATTACTGTTGGTCGGGATAAATCTATTAAACTGATTCGTGACGCCAACAAAGGCGACCGCATGATTGGTGTGGTAGCCCAACAGGATGTAGCCGTAGAAGATCCTAATTTTAGTCAATTGTACAGCACTGGTACAGTTGCGGTGATTATAAAGGTGCTACAAATGCCTGATGGCAACACCACCGTCATTATCCAAGGTAAAAAACGTTTTGTGCTACGCGAGGAGTTGCAAAGCGAACCTTATATAAAAGCAACCATAGAGCCTTTTATTGAAGGTGTTGCTAAAGAGGATAAGGAATTTAAGGCCATGATATCATCTATTAAGGATATGGCCATGAGCATTATCCAACTGTCGCCAAATATACCGAGCGAAGCGGGCATTGCTATTAAAAATATTGAGAGCACTTCGTTCCTGATCAATTTCATTGCCTCTAACATGAATGCCGATATGGCGGCCAAGCAGCGTTTGCTGGAGATGACCAACCTGCGCGACAGGGCCAACCTCGTGCTGGAACATCTTACTCTTGATCTGCAAATGCTGGAGTTGAAAAACCAGATACAGACCAAAGTTAGGGTGGATATTGATAAGCAGCAGCGCGACTATTTCCTGAATCAGCAGTTAAAAACCATACAGGAAGAATTGGGCGGTAATTCGCCCGACCTGGAAATTGAAAACTTGCGCCAGCGCGCTCTTAAGAAAAAATGGGCGAAGGAAGTAAACGATCATTTTAATAAAGAGCTTGAAAAACTTGCGCGTACCAACCCTGCCGCCGCCGACTATTCGGTGCAGATGAACTACCTCGAACTTCTGCTCGACCTGCCATGGAATGATTTTACAAAAGATAACTTCGACCTGAAGCGTGCGCAAAAAGTGCTGGATAAAGACCATTTTGGTTTAGACAAGGTAAAAAGGCGTATCATAGAATACCTGGCTGTGCTGAAGCTAAAGCATGATATGAAAGCGCCTATATTGTGTTTGGTAGGCCCTCCGGGGGTTGGTAAAACAAGCCTGGGTAAATCAATTGCCAAAGCGCTTGGCCGTAAATATGTGCGTATGGCGCTTGGTGGCGTACGCGACGAAGCCGAGATACGCGGACACCGTAAAACATACATTGGCGCTATGCCCGGCCGTATCATACAGTCTATTAAAAAGGCGGGCGCGGCTAACCCGGTTTTCATTCTGGATGAAATAGATAAAGTAGGTAACGATTTCCGTGGCGACCCATCATCGGCATTGCTTGAGGTGCTGGACCCGGAGCAGAACAGTACTTTCTACGACCATTACGTTGAGTTGGATTTTGACCTCTCGAATGTAATGTTTATTGCCACCGCCAACTCACTAAGCACCATACAGCCTGCCCTGCTGGATCGTATGGAGATCATAGAAGTTAACGGCTACACCATTGAGGAAAAGGTAGAGATTGCCAAACGCCACTTATTACCTAAACAGCGCGAAGCGCATGGATTAAAGTCTAAAGATGTAAACATCAAATCGGACGTGCTTGAGAAAGTAATAGAGGATTACACACGTGAGTCCGGCGTGCGGTCGTTGGAGAAAAAGATAGGCTCAGTTGTACGCGGGGTAGCAAAAAGTATTGCCTTGGAGGAAGAGTATAATCCATCCGTATCAAAAAAGGATGTAGAGACTTACCTGGGTGCGCCTATTTTTGATAAAGAGCTTTACGAGGGCAACGATTTTGCAGGTGTAGTTACCGGCCTTGCCTGGACACAGGTAGGCGGCGATATCCTGTTTATAGAAGCAAGCCTTAGCCCAGGTAAAGGTAAACTGACGCTTACCGGCAGTTTGGGTGATGTAATGAAGGAATCAGCAGTGATTGCGCTGGCTTACCTGCGTGCGCACGCCTCAGAGTTCAACATTGATGTTCGTTTGTTTGACCAATGGGACGTGCACATACACGTACCTGCGGGGGCTACGCCTAAGGACGGCCCTTCGGCAGGTATAACCATGCTTACTGCTCTTACGTCTGCCTTTACGCAACGGAAAGTAAAACCCCATCTGGCCATGACAGGCGAGATCACGCTTCGCGGCCGCGTGTTGCCCGTGGGCGGTATAAAGGAAAAAATACTTGCCGCTAAACGTGCCAATATTAAAGAGGTGATCCTGTGCAAATCAAACCAGAAGGACATCCTCGAAATTAAAGAATCATACATCAACGATTTGCAGTTTCATTACGTAACCGAAATGCGCGATGTAATTAAACTGGCGCTGCTGGATGAAAAGGTAAAAAATCCGCTGGAGTTGACTGTAAAAGAAGAGCTGCAATCTCCTCAAAATTGATAATGAATATACGGTAGAAGGTTTATCTTTGTAAGAAAACCTGACTTTATGAATTTAAACCTTCTACTTAAAACCTTTATCACTTTATTTGTCGCAGTTGTATTCTTTAACACCAGCAGCTATGCCCAACAGGCAAATCTTAAAGTTGATTCGCTGGCCAGCAAACGCAAACAAACTGTATTTTTCGAGCTGTTGGGTGCTGGTTTGCTTTATTCGGCAAACTATGATACCCGCTTTAGCAATATGCCGGATGGTCTTGGTGCTCGCGTGGGTATAGGCTTCACCTCTCTTGACGGTAAATCATTTTTTTCGGCGCCCGTTCAACTTAATTACTTACTGGGCAATGGTAATAAGTTTTTTGAGATAGGAGTAGGAGCAACTTACCTGTCAATCAATGATCGTGAACATGATGATTTTGACTTCAACGACGATGATATTTTCTTAGATTTTGATGATGGCAAGGCTGTTTTTGGCACCTTGAATTTCGGATACCGGTATCAGCCTGCCAATGGTTTTTCGTTCAGAACCGGTATAACGCCTATTTTCAACTCCAACGGATTTTTGCCTTACTGGTTTAATGTGAGTTTTGGATATGCCTTTTAACAAGTGCCATGATTAAAAAACTACTATTAGCCATTATACTTTCTACGGCGTTTTTAACCAGTAATGCACAACAACCTATTACTGATACTGTTGCAATAAACAGGGCGCAAAGTGTCTATTTAGAATTTTTTGGCCCGGGCCTTACCCTATCAGCCAACTATAACACCCGCTTTGCAAAAAAACGAGGGGGTTGGGGCGCACGCATAGGGACAGGTGGTAGCGCTGATGAAGATTATTCATCATTTACTATCCCTATGCAAATTAATTACCTACTTGGCAAGTCAACAAAATTTTTTGAAATAGGCGGAGGCGCTACTTATATACGGTATAATAATAAAGAAGGTAACGGCGGTGGCTATATGCCTTTTGCAGATGGTACAACCATAGCCGGAACCACTACATTTGGCTACCAAAGCCAACCATTACGCCACGGCTTTAATTTCAGAGCAAGTTTTAACATGCTGTTTACGGATAACTTGTTTATGCCGTTTGGTGGCATAAGTATAGGGTATACCTTTAAATAACGCCACATCCTTTTTATACTATAATTGAAAAAGCATACCTTTAACGATAGATGCTTTCATCCGGCTTTGAACTTATCTTCCCCCAATAGTATTGATGAAATTAAAATATATTTTCACCGCATTGTGTGCGCTTGTTTACGGCAGCACGGCGTTCGCTCAAACACATGCCAATGAGTTTGGCTTTCAAAGCGACAACGATTCCTTTCTGGCACAAGGCTCAGACAGGTATTATACCAACGGTCTATTTGTATTTTACCGCCACGGGCAGCACATTGCTGATGCTGATACCACGCGTTTTAAGAATAAGGTATTGGGTATTGAGCTTGGACAGAAGATATTTAACCCACGCAGTGGTGCAACGCCAGTACGCGGCGATGTTGATCGGCCTTTCGCCGGTTACCTGTATGCCGGCGCTAATATGAATTATTTGTTTGCCAATGAGAGCAACCTTAAACTTGGCGTGCAGGTTGGTATGGTTGGCCCAGCTGCACTTGGCCGCCAGGCGCAGCAAGTTATTCATAACACTTTCGGTTTTTATGAGCTGGAAGGCTGGCAGTACCAGGTACGTAATAACTTTCAGCTGAATTTATTGGGCGAGTATAACCGCCTCCTGGCGCGTGGCACCGATGCCGACATCAGCCTGAACACTTATGCTAATCTCGGCACTGGATTTACAGGCGCAAGTGCAGGCTTTTTAGTACGTATTGGCAATTTCAACCAACTGTTTAACTCGGTAAGCACACAAAGTACGGCAATCCGTCAGCGCAATTTTACACCGCTCCACAAAAATGAGCTGTTCTTTTATCTCAAACCACTATTACGTTATGTAGCTTATGATGCGACAATTGACGGTGGTTTGTTCGCCAAGGACGATCCCGACGGCCTGGAGGTTACCAGCAGCAGCAAGCCGATCGTGTTTAGTCAGCAATTTGGTGTGAACTACGGCGGTACCCGCTGGATATTTGACCTTTCTGCCACCTTACAAACCAAGGACACCAAGGGCATGCTCCGTGCGCATCAATGGGGCTCAGCAAGTATATTGTACCGGTTTAATTAGGCTGAAATAGTTTACTAGTTCCCCTCTTTGAGAGGGGTTAGGGGTGTGTTATACTTGAGCAACACGAACTTTTAAGAGATTGCTTCGCCTTTCCGTCTCGCAAAGACAGGCTGTTTTTTTGACCTCTTCTAATTCTCTCAAAAAGAGAGGGCTTATACCTTGGGACATTGCGATTTAGGCCTCTCCTAAATCCTCTCTAAAGGAGAGGACTTACACCTCGGGGCATTGCAATTTAACCTCACCTAAATCCTCTCCAAAGAAGAGGACTTATACCTTGCGTCATTGCGATTTAGGCCTCGCCTTAAGCCTCTCCGAAGGCGAAGACTTATACCTCGCGTCGTTGCGAGCGTAGTGAAGCGATCTGAAAGGACAAACATTTAAATAATTAGTTCCCCTCTTTGAGAGGGGTTAGGGGTGTGTTATACTTGCGCAACACGAAATTTTGAGATTGCTTCATCGTCCGCCTCGCAATGGTGGACTGTCGATCATTCGACTTGTCATGTAGACGGTGGCAGGAGACATCTATTTGCCTCAAATAATACAGATTCCTAACGTTCGTTCGGAATGACAGGTCCCATGGCGCAAGTGAGATTCCTTCGTGGTTGCACCGCGCAATGACGGGCTTAGTTTACTGGTTTGAATCAATATTCAAAGTTCCGCTTGCGGGAATCCTTCTTCTCCCCTTGCTTGCGCTTAGCGTCAACACGCGCAGCTTTAGCTGCCTTGCTCACTTTGGTTGGTTTACGTTTTTTGACAACTTTTAGCGCGTCGTTTAACAGCGTTTGCAGTTTTTGCAACGCAATCTCCTTATTCAGGTACTGGCTGCGCTCTTCATCACAGATCACCTGCAGCAAGCCGTCTTTATTAAAGCGGTTCTGTAATTTAGCTTGTAAACGCTCCTTTTCTTCGTCGGTGAAAAAGGCGGATGCCGAAATATCAAACAAAAGCTCTACCTTGGTAGATACCTTGTTCACATTCTGACCACCCTTACCGCCGCTTCGTGAGGTTTTGTATATTATTTCTTTTTGCAGATCAGCCTTATCCGGATTCATGGCAGCAAAGATAGTGCGTTTTGCTGGCCTAAACGCCCTGAGTTTTGTATATTGGTGCCATATATGAATAACAACATTGTAGTAGCCATTGATGGTTTCTCATCATGCGGAAAGAGCACCATTGCCAAAGCATTAGCTAAAAAGCTTGATTTTGTTTACATCGATACCGGCGCTATGTACCGCGCTATTACCTTATACTTTTTGCGCAATGCCGTTGATGTAACTGACCAAACAGCTGTTGAAACTGCGCTCAGCAATATTCATATCACCTTTAAAACCAATAACGGCCAGGCATTTATTTACCTTAACGGCGAAGATGTTTCGGAAGAGATACGCCAGATGCATGTGGCCTCAAACGTGAGTAAGATAGCCGCTATAGCGGCCGTACGAAAGGCCATGGTGCAGCAACAGCAACTGATGGGTCAATCCATCAACGTTATTATGGACGGCCGCGATATTGGCACCACCGTGTTTCCGGAGGCACAGGTAAAACTATTCATGACCGCCGACCCGAACATCCGTGCGGAGCGCCGCTATAAAGAGCTGGTTGAGAAACAGCCCGACATTACCATGCAGGAGGTGTTTGACAACCTTGCCCTGCGCGACCACGATGACACTACCCGTAAGGAAAGTCCGTTGGTGCAGGCGCCGGATGCGATTGTACTTGATAACAGCTACCTCACGCCTGATGAACAGCTTGAGTTCGCGTTAGATAAGATCAGACCATTTCTTCAGCACTAACATCACCGCTATATCGCTCGGCTTTAACGCCAAAGTGGTTTAAAAAATCCACTCCCTCATCGCTCGGAAGGCCTTTATACGCTGCATAAGAGTGGGCGTATAGCACGTGCTTTATTCCTGCCGAAAATATTAGCCTGGCACACGGCAGGCATGGCGACAGTGTGGTATACAGCGTTGCACCCTGCAGGTTAGCGCCATTTTTTACCGCGTACAATATGGCATTTTCTTCGGCATGCAGGGCGAGCGAACAGCTTCCGCGCGCATCGCGCGGACAGCCTGTCTCCGGCCATTCCTCATCGCAGTTATGGGTGCCTGCGGGCGGTCCGTTATAGCCAACGGATATGATGCGGGTATCCTTTACCAGCACTGCGCCCACATGGGCTTTAACGCAATGCGACCGACGGGAAAGGTCGGTCGCAAGGTTCATAAATATGTCGTCGAAACTGGGTCTCATATTAGTCAGTAGTTAGTGGTTAGCAGTCAGTAATCAGAAAACGTACGGTTAGATAGTATTCATTGATTAATTCTATCACAGATACATGTTGTATAAATAACAACTCACTGATCACTAATTGCTACTCACTAAATTAATGTCCTCCTTTGGTTTCGAGGTTATCAAAATCAATACCCTGTGATTGCAGAATGCCCTTGGCCCTGATTGCGTAAAACGCCAGGTAAGCAAAACATGCTACACCCACCAGGTATGACCATTGGATGCCCAGCAGGTTATCGGCCAGGAAGCCTTGCAGCAAGCTGATAAAGCCGCCACCCATAATCATCATGATAAGGAAACCTGAGCCCTGGTTGGTGTATTTACCTAAACCAGATACCGCCAGGGTGTAAATACATGGCCACAAAGTAGAGCAGAACAAGCCCACGCTGATGAATGCAAATGCACTAACCATACCTTCCGTAAGCATACCAATGAATAAAGCAGTAATACCCATAGCTGAGAAGATCAGCAACAAACGTGCAGGGTTGCCCTTGCTCAGCATATCGCCGATTATCATAAATAATATCACTACAGCGTATACGTAAAACTGTGTTATATCATGCTGCGCTAATGCGTTCACACTCAGGAAAACACCAAAAGCAACGTATGGCACTACTACGTTTAATACCTTACGCAAACCTGCGCTCACATTAAATGCACCAACTGAAGCAGTCCAGCGGCCAATCATTAAACTTGCCCAGTAAAGTGATACATAAGGCGCAATTTTAGATGTCTCTACACCGAGGTGCTTGGTCATATACTCAGGCAGGTTACTTGCTGTAGATACCTCTACACCTACGTAAACGAAGATGGCGATCATACCTAACGACAGTTGTGAAAAGCTTAATGCACCGGTCTTTTTACCTTTGGCAGCCACGTGCGATACGTCAGTAGGCGTACTCAGATCAGTAGTATCGGCCTCAGTTTCTATAAAATTAGGGATAGATGAGATTTTGAAAACTATGGCAACTACCACGAACAGTGCACCAAGAATCAGGTACGGGAACTTTACCGCGCTGATACTTGCATCAGCTGAACTGGCGTTTACAGAACCGAATATAGCAAGGCTCACCAGCAGCGGGCCAATAGTAGTGCCAAAGTTATTAATACCGCCTGCAAGACTAAGGCGTTGCGCACCAGTCTTTGGATCGCCAAGGGCTACCGCTAAGGCGTTGGCTGCAATCTGCTGTAATGAGAAACCTAAACCAACAATAAAAAGGCCGGTGATCATGATCAGGAACGATGCCGTTTCTGCCGCCGGATAGAACAAGAGCGTACCTAATGCCGAAACAATAAGGCCCAAGGCAATACCGTTTTTGTAACCAATGCGATTGAGCACGTCGCCGCCCATTCTTTTTGATACCACGGTGTAAATGATAGAACCTACGGTATAGGCTACGTAAAACGCAAAGGATATCATTTGCGATTGCCATTGCTCCAATTGAAGCTTTTCTTTGAATACAGGAATGAGAATGTCATTACTCGCCGCCACGAATCCCCAGAAAAAGAATACCGTGACCAGCGTTGCTAATGCCGATCCGTAACTTTTAGTTTTGTTTTGTTCCATTTTTATTAATTGGTTGCACTTAGTTTGTTATTAAAGCACTAACATAAATCAATTTTTATAATTTTCTGTTATAGGGTTACAATTAATAGTGTCAGTGGCATATTTTTCTTTTGTTTATTCAATTAATCGCATATTCGCGGGGGCTCAAAAACCCGCCTAAGAAATAGTTAATGTTTGATGCAATTATATCGGGTATAGGATTCGGGTTGGTGTTAACCTTTATTACCGGACCTGTATTTTTTGCGCTGATTAAAACGAGTATACAGGCCGGCTTTCAGGCTGGAGTAGCGCTCGCTTTAGGTGTGGTGGCCAGTGATGCCGTTTTTGTAGGCGCCATCCTCTTCGGCTCACAGTGGTTTGATATCACGTCAGAAGATAAAGTGATAGCTGGCATTATCGGTAGCGTTATACTGCTGATAATAGGCGTATATTACCTGTTCAAAAAATCAAAGATCAATTACCAGAACTCTGCTCCATCGGCCATTAAACGCACCGGCTACATCTTTAAAGGTTTCCTGATGTGCATTTTTAACCCGACGATCCTATTCCATTGGATCACCATTATCGGCGTGGCAAGTACCATGTACCGCGGTGATGCAGCTGATAAGAACCTGAAGATTGGGCTGATGTTTTTCACCATCCTGCTTGTGCAGTTCGGGCTGGACTGTACCAAGGCTTTTTACGCCAACAAGCTCCGTGAAAAGCTGTCACTAAATTTCATTCACCGGCTTAACCAGGTAGCCGGCGCTGCGCTCATTATTGCAGCACTCATCCTTTTCGACAGGCTGGTTACCCATGTGGTATTTAAAGTTGCGTAATATTAAGTCATTGGTCAATGGTCATTCTGCGTCATTGCGAGCGTTAGCGAAGCAATCTGAAATGCAATATTATTAAGAGATTGCTTCGTCGTTCTGCCTCGCAATGGCGGGCTGTTTTTTAGACTTCTCCTGAATTCTCTATAAGAGAGAGGACTTATTTTAACAAGCGTTGCGAGCGTTAGCGAAGCAATCTGAGATGCATTACTTGACAGAGATTGCTTCGTCGTTCCGCCTCGCAAAGACGAGTTGCTTTTTAGACCTCTCCTAAATCCTCTCCAAAGGAGAGGACTTATACCTTGCATCATTGCGAGCGCTAGCGAAGCACTCTGAAAGGACGAATAGTTAAATAATTAGTTCCCCTCTTTAAGAGGGGTTAGGGGTTTGTTATACTTGCGCAACACGAATTTTAAGAGATCGCTTCGTCGTTCCTCCTCGCAAGGACGAGTTGCTTTTAGACCTCTCCTAAATCCTCTCCAAAGGAGAGGACTTATACCTTGCATCATTACGAGCGTAGTGAAGCGACCTGAAAGGACAAAAATTTTAATAATTAGTTCCCCTCTTTAAGAGGGGTTAGGGGTGTGTTATACTTGCGCAACACGAATTTTCAAGAGATTGCTTCGTCGTTCGCCTCGCAAGGACGGGCTGTTTTTAGACCTCTCCTAAATCCTTTCCAAGGGAGAGGACTTTGATTGCCATTAGTTCCCCTCTTCAAGAGGGGTTAGGGGTGTGTTATACTTGCGCAATACCAACTTTTAAGAGATTGCTTTGTCGTTCCTAATAGCAATGACATTGCCACCGTCCGCATGCAGCTACAAAAAAGCCCGGTGCTTACGGCACCGGGCGAAGTATCTTGTTGAATACAAATTACATGTAAGCTCTTTGATTTTTACCTTCCATCCAGTTAACAAAGGCACGGTTAACTACCTTGTTTCCGCCTGGTGTTGGATAATTGCCAGAGAAGTACCAGTCGCCAAGGTGGCCCGGGCAGGCAACGTGGAGGTTATCTAAAGTCTGATAGATTACCTGTACCTCTGCAGTTATATTTTTCGGCGTAATGATCTGCGCTATACGGTCAGATATCTGCTGATCGGTAAACGGCTCGTAGATAGCCTTAACGTAGTTGATCACTTCCTCTTTAGGTAATGAAGCACTTGCTTTACACTGATTGTAGGTGTTCAGAATAATATCTTCCTTACCGGCTTCCTTTAACAGGCTTATAGCTGCTTCAAAGGCCACAAACTCACCCATGCGCGACATATCAATGCCGTAACAATCAGGATAGCGGATTTGCGGAGCTGATGAAACGATGAGAATCTTTTTAGGACCTAAACGATCCAGTATCTTTAATATGCTTTGCTTCAAAGTAGTACCACGAACAATAGAGTCGTCCAGCACTACCAACGTATCTGCATCTTTATTGATCAGCCCGTAGGTGGTATCATAAACGTGGGCCACCATCTCGGTACGGTCTGCGTCCTGCGTAATGAAGGTACGCAGTTTCACATCCTTTATAGCTATCTTCTCTACCCTCGGTGCCAATTGCAGCACTTCGGTCAATTCTTCATCCGTAATTTTATCTGCGCGGTTAAGCAAACGGTCGGCCTGGTATTTTTTAATGTACTTATGTACACCTTCTACCATACCATAAAATGCTACTTCGGCAGTATTAGGAATATAAGAGAATACAGTGTTTTTAATATCGTGATCTACAGCATTGAGTATCTGCGGGCAAAGTAACCTGCCCAATTGCTTACGCTCGCGATAGATAGATGAATCGCTGCCACGGGAGAAATAGATACGTTCAAAAGAACATGATTTCTTCTCTAACGGCTCACTGAACATGTCCTCACTTACATCACCATTCTTTTTAACGATCAATGCATGGCCAGGCTTAATCTCACTGATAGCCTCTACAGGTACGTTGAAAGCAGTCTGGATGGCCGGGCGCTCGGATGCAGCTACCACAATCTCGTCGTTATAATAATAAAACGCCGGGCGTATACCTACCGGGTCGCGCATTACAAAGGCATCGCCATGGCCCATAATACCGGCAATGGTGTAACCGCCGTCCCAGTTTTTGGCCGATTTACGAAGTATCTTGGCAACGTCCAGGTCATTAGCAATCATGTTGCTTATCTCCATATTGTCATCATAACCTTCGCGCTTGTACTGATCAAACAGGCCCTGATTTTCAGTATCCAAAAAGTGTCCGATCTTTTCCAGCACGGTTACCGTGTCTGCCTTCTCCTTGGGATGCTGCCCCAGGTTGTACAACTGCTGCAGCAACTCATCCACGTTGGTCATGTTAAAGTTACCGGCAATTACCAGGTTACGAGTTTTCCAATTGTTCTGACGCAGAAACGGGTGGCAGCTTTCTATGCGGTTTTTACCATGCGTACCGTAGCGCAAATGGCCCAGCAGCACTTCACCGGTAAAACTCACATTCTCTTTCAGCCAGTCGGCATCCTGCAATTTTTCAGGAGCTTCTTTCTGAATTTCAGCAAATTTTTTCTGGATGTATTCAAAAATATCAGCAACAGCATTTGACGCCATAGAGCGGTGCCGGCTGATGTATCTTTTCCCGGGCTCGATATCCAATTTAATGGTAGCAACACCTGCGCCATCCTGGCCGCGGTTGTGCTGTTTTTCCATTAAAAGGTATAGTTTGTTTAAGCCGTACAGCGCGGTGCCGTACTTTTGCTGGTAATAAGATAGTGGCTTTCTGAGGCGGATAAATGCCACTCCGCATTCATGTTTAATCTGATCGCTCATGATTTGTTATGAGGTTGCAAAGGTAAACTTTTATCCGCAAGAAACACCTAAAGTATTGTCATTAAAAAAGCATTAAAACTTATGATAATTTAACAATGGCTTAACCTTATAATTTTTCGCCGTGCTGACTGATATCAAGGCCCACGGCTTCATCTTCTACAGAAACCCTTAAAGGCGAGATCATATCCGTGATCTTAAGCAGCAATAATGAACCAAAAAATGCGAATACCGATGTACCCACAAGCGCAATAGCCTGGGTGATGAATAGCTTCGCCTCTCCGAAATATAAGCCGTTGTCGGCAACTATTGGGTTTACATTATGATGTGCAAATACGCCTGTGAGCAGCATGCCTACCATACCTCCTACGCCATGGCAAGGAAATACGTCCAATGTATCATCAATAGATGTGCGTGTACGCCACTCAACAACCAGGTTGCTTACAATGGCAGATATGATACCGATAGCGAGTGAGTGCGGCACCGATACAAAACCGGCGGCCGGCGTAATGGCTACCAGGCCCACTACTGCACCTATACAGGTACCCATAGCCGACGGCTTGCGTCCGCGCAGCATATCAAAGAATATCCAGGTAAGCCCGGCAGCAGCCGATGCTGTTGTACTGGTGGCAAGGGCAGTTACCGCCAACTGGTTGGCGCCCATTGCTGAGCCGGCGTTGAAACCGAACCAACCAAACCATAACAAACCTGTACCGATAATTACATAAGTGATACGCGCCGGTGAATGTGTAGCCTCATTACGGCGTTTTAAATACAGCGCCGATGCAAGTGCCGCCCAACCTGCCGACATGTGCACTACGGTACCGCCAGCAAAATCAAGCACGCCCATTTTAGCCAGCAAACCTTCGGGATGCCAGGTAACGTGTGCAAGAGGTGTAAAGATGAATATAGAGAACAGAATAAGGAAAATTATGTAAGAGTTGAACCGGATACGCTCAGCGAAAGCGCCGGTAATAAGGGCAGGCGTAATAATGGCGAATTTAAGCTGATACATGGCAAAAAGCAGCAATGGTATGGTTGGTGCCGACGGCCATGAAGCCGTACCCAGCATTCCTTTCATCATAAAATAAGTAGACGGATTGCCGATTACGCCGCCAATGCTTTTACCAAACGCTAAACTAAAACCAAATATTCCCCAGATAACTGTAATGATAACCATGCACACTACGCTTTGCAGCATGGTTGATATTACGTTCTTTTTGTTGACCATACCTCCATAAAAAAAGGCGAGGCCGGGTGTCATTATCAATACCAGGGCCGTTGACATGAGCATCCAGGCGATATCGGAGCCACTGAACTGCGCTTTTTGCGTATTATCAACTTCTATAGACGGAAAAATAAAAGATAAAGCAAGTACAACCACAATTAACAGGAAAGGAAAATAGCGTTTCATCAGCGTTTTTAATCAATAGTTTTATAAACGCCGTGAAAATATGATTTTTATAATAAAATGGAATGTTTTTTTTGAAAATCACTCAACATCTACTTGTAATAACATTAAATGGAGACTAATAAAGCCAATTAGGGAAAATACCTAACAAAATCAGCAACAAAGCAAGCAAAGAAGAAAGAATAATGACCTTTTTATCCGAATAGATAACTTCATGCGTAGCGTTAACTCGCTTCAGAAATAAATTCAGCGGAATTTTAATGTAGTAAAATAAAGAAACCACGGTAACAATGGCACCTGTTATCAATAAAATGAGCAGCCAAATCTGTTTGCTTTGGTCAAACACGGAGTAAACTGCCGAAAAAACAAACAACTTGCCGGTAAAGCCGGCAGTTACCGGTAAACCGGTTAAGGAAATAAGCACAATTACAAAGTTTACTGATGCAACCGGGTACTTTATGCCGAGCCCTTTATATTCTGAAGCATTTTGCGCATTCTTTTCATTCTCGAAATTAGCAGCCAGCAGCAGTGCAGCCATATTGGCTATGCCATACACCAGCAGGTAATAGGCCAAGGCATCCAACCCCTGCTTACTAAAAGTGGTAACAGCCATCAATGCAAAGCCTGTGTGCCCAACGCTTGAGTAAGCCAGCATACGTTTTACATTTTGCTGGCTGATGGCAGCAAAATTGCCCACTATCATGGTAACTGTTCCCACCACCGCAAACAGGGTACGGAAGTCAAACGAAGGATGAGGTACTACCCAAATCATAGCGTTTACAAAGTTGGCCAGCAGGGCAAAACCGGCTACTTTAGGCAGGGTAGATAAGTAGGCAGTCACCGGTGTGGATGCGCCTTCATAAACATCGGGAACCCAAAAATGGACCGGCACAAACGACAGTTTAAAGCCGATGCCTAACAGCACCAGGCCTATGGCCATGTTTACTCCCGCGCCTTTAACGGCAGCCAACGCAGCCGGAAATTGCGGATCAAATATATTCAGTGTGCCGGCAAAACCGTATAGCAGCGATATGCCATACAACATTATGGCTGATGCCGCAGCACCAAACAATACATACTTTAAGCCCGCCTCAGCGCCCTTATTACTTTCGGCCCGATAAGCAACAAGCAAGTACGATGCAATGGAAACCATCTCAACAGAAAGGAACACTGTAAGCAGGTTGGAGGCCATCACCATTAAATGCATACCCAATACGGATGCAATGATAATGGTATACATGTCTGACAGGCCTTTGGCGTGGGTTGCCAGCTTCTTATCCCACGGCAGCCACACCAACAGCACCATGCACAGCACATCAATAGTAAGCTTAAAATATACCGACTTGCTATGTAGCACCAGCATATCATTAAACAAAGGCAGCAGTTGTTGCCCGTTGGATAGCAAAGTAAGCTGGTCATAGCTCTTAAACGCTACTATGACCAGCCCTGCCAGGGCAATGGCCCTGCAATATTTGGATGATTGCCTGCCTACCAGCAAATCTGCCAGCAATACCACAATGAACACACCGGTAAGGTAAATCTCCGGAAGAAAGACACCAATGTCATTCAGGATGCGGTTTAACTGTTCGGGTATGCCTGGTAAAAGGTCGTTCATTATCTAATTCACTATAACTGATTCATTTTTCGGATAAGTAACATCGTACTTCACCCTCATCTTTTTATCCTGCTGCGAATTTAGCATAAAACTCCATGCAAGTTTACCCTTATCGCTATCCAGTTGCGCGCCGCTAATATCATTTACCTCTACTTTGATGCTACCGTTTTGCGATACGGGTACCTGGTCTTCCACCAAAAGATCAATTTTTTCCTTTTTCAGATTTTTCACGGTTATCAGCCAATCGCGTGATTCTTTACGTGACGATCCAAAGCTTTTCTTTTCCTTCAGTTCTTTTTGCAGCTCGCGCGTAACCATTATACCCTTATCCACACCCAGCGACAGGCTCAGCGTATCGCCGGTGGTACGATTATCAATAAGCGATTTGCCGATGAATGTATCCTCAAAAAATAAGCTGGCCTCACCGGGAAGAAAATCGTATTTAGCCCAATCGGTAATGGTTGCGGTCAGGAAAACATCTGTATTTAACTTTGGCACCACCGAATATGTATAAGATGCAGGGATAGCCGTGTTCTTGATTTCTACCAACACTTGTTTACCATCGCCGGTAATGGTATAAGGCGACGCTATGGCAAACTCTACGTTGGTTTGATGCTCATTACGGGTCACTTCCAAAGGTAGCGTTTCGGCTTCTGTTATGTTAAGTCCGGCAACTTTGCCGGCAAGGACGGTTTTCACGTTTTTATTACGTGTATCTAAATATCCTGCCGTTACTACTAACTCATTCAATGTGGATTGGTCTTCTTCCAAACTTACGTTAATCTCAGGCCGTGTAACGGCCACCTCCTTCGTTTTAAAGCCGAGAAATTTATACTCCAGCACTGGCTTGTTAGATGGCACCTGCAAACTGTAGTATCCTTCGCCATTGGTTTGCGTGGCAATCGAGGTTCCTCTTACATTTACCGTAGCTGCCGGCAGTGGTTTACCATCGCCTAATACCTGTCCGTACACGCTGGTAATTCTATCTGCGGCACCAGAATAGTACATGGAGTTGCTCAGATAATAAGGCTGCAGTTCAGGCTTGGAGGCGCTGATTGAGGGATTGCCTGTAGACAGTGTAAGCTTCACATCCTTCCAATCTTCACCGCACTGTTGGGATACATTGGCCTTATAAGTAATATTTACTGGGCTATGCGTACTCGTTGCCCTTACATCATAAGTTGGGTACCACGACGCCTTGCTCACTACATAGCTGATGGTAAAATTGGCTTGCACCAACGCTTTTGATGATACTGTTACGAGGATGCTATTAGATGATTGATTATCGCCCGCTGCACTGATAGCTGCAATCTGCTGATCAAACTTTAATAACTGCTGATTGAGTGCCTGCTGCAATTTTTTAATATCCTGCTGCCTTTGCTTTATCAGCGTGAGGCGGTTGGTTTGAAATTCGAGCGCCTGACGCAGCTTTACCAGATCTACACCACTGTTTTGCCCACCCACCTGCTGGTTTTTAAGCAGCATATCGGCTTCTTGCTGGTATATGGTATACAAATTGTTTTGCATCTCCAGTTTTTCAGTTATCTCTTTCTTTTGAGCCTCCAGTGCTTCTACCCTTTTTTCGTCGGGTGGCGTATTCAGGTAATCAGCTTCCTGCTTCACCGATAATATGGTAAAACTGCCCGCGCTCTTCACCTGTATGCTTTGAGCGTCCACATCAGGCGATATGCCGCTAAATACCAGCGTACTTGTGCCGGGCTGTACCGTAGCCTGAGCCGTGCGGGTAACCTGTGCACCGTTTAAAAACACGGTTACCCTTACCGGTTTTGAACTGATCTTATTACCATCGGTAGCCTTTGCTGTAAAGTGCAGCGCCGTCACCGCAAAAGCCATTGTAAAAAATTGTTTTAAAGTTGCCATTCTGATCATGATTTAGATGATTACTCCTGTATTGTTTATACAGAAGATGAATGGCACCATTACTTTCCATACAGCGAAAGCAAATATTTTAGCTGAACTTTAAAAAATCTATCAGCGCCAGTACGCTGCTGTTAGCAACATTTAGTACGAGCGAAGGCAATACACCTAATAATAAAGCCATCATAGCCAAGGGCACCAGCGTGGCCGTTTCACGGCCATTGATGTCGGTTAATGCAGTTTGCCATATTTCGCCCCCCTTAAGCAAGAGTTTACCAAAAAACATGCGCTGTAGCGTCCACAAAAAATAGGCGGCGCTCAGTAAAATACCTACCGAGCCGGCAATGGCCATCCAGTATGGCAAGGCACCGTTTACCGACGATGACTTGAATGCGCCTGCCAATGTAAATGCTTCAGCCACAAAAGCCGAAAAGCCCGGTAAACCCAGCGATGCAAAAAAGGCGATCATCACAAAGGCGGTGTATTTAGGCATCAGGCTACCCAAACCCCTGAAATTATAAATATCACGATCGTGCACGCGGTTATAGACCACACCCACCAGGAAGAACAGCATTGACGACAGGAAGCCATGACTCACCATTTGCATTATAGCACCGCTTACGCCCTCGGCAGTTTGCGAGGCTATGCCCAGCAATACAAAACCCATGTGAGAAACGGATGAATAGGCAATTAACCGCTTCAGGTCGCGCTGGGCAAGTGCATTAAGTGCACCATAAACAATGGATATAACGCCGAGCAGACCAATCCAGAATGAGCCATACGTAGCAACTTCAGGGAAGATGCCCATACAAATGCGAATAATACCGTACCCCCCTATTTTAAGCAACACACCGGCCAGTATGATGGATACCGGTGTAGGCGCTTCCACGTGTGCTACAGGCAGCCAGGTATGCAGCGGTACTACGGGCACCTTAATGGCGAACGCCACAAACAACACCACAAAACCCACCACGCGGGCCGGAATGCCCAATATGGTTTGCCCGCTCAGCAACGCAAATACCGAACCCTGGGTATAGTTAGACCGGTTCATCATCTTAACGATGTTAAAAGTATGATTACCGGTTTCCGGATCGGTGACTGACAGATACAGGCCCACCATCACCAGCAGCATAAACACTGAACCGAACAACGTATAAAGGAAGAATTTTATAGCCGCGTATTCACGCCGGACACCGCCCCACATACCTATCAAAAAGTACAGTGGTAATAGCATCAATTCATAAAACAGGTAAAACAGGAAGAAATCAAGCGCGCAGAAAACGCCCATCACGGCCATATCAAGCAGTAAGAACAAAGCAAAAAACCCTTTCACATTGCTCGTTATCTCCCATGAAGCGAGTACGGCAACAACCATTACCAGCGCACTCATTACCAGCAAAGGCATTGATATGCCATCAATACCCACAAAGTAATCGATCTGCATAGCACCCGCCGAGCCCAGGTCGAGATGTATCCAGGGCAGCTTTTGTGCAAACTGGTACTGCTCCTCATGGTTGATGCCTCCGAAAGCCGCATCCGTACGAAAATGCAGGTACATCCATATACAGATAACAAGTTGCAGCACCGTAGCAAACAGCGTAATATATTTAAAGCTTGCACGCCATGCCGATGGCAGCGCCAGAATTATGGCGCCGAACAACACAGGTGCGAATATGAGTAGAGTTAAAACGTTCATCAGGCTATAAAACCAGTTTTATAATAAATACCAAAAGTACCACTGCCAGCATACTGAATAGGTAATATTGCACCCTGCCTCTCTGAAACAGGCGTACAAAGTTACCCGTGCGACGTACGATAACAGTGATTAAATATAATATTCCGTTGATCACATAACGGTCTATCCATGCCGAAAGCGATGACAACCTTGCGGCTACTCCTTCCCATAGATCAACAAGGCCGTCAATTACATTTTTATCAAACCAATATAAAGCGCGGCTTAATACCAAAACACCGCCAACCACCGCTTTTTTGTAAAACGCATCAATATACCATTGATGATAACTTAGTTTAAAGAGCCAGCCGGTTTGCGGGAAAGTATAATTGCGCTTAACATACAGTGCCCATGCCGTGTAAATAACTATCAAACTCAGGATATTTACCCCTGCCGGGATGATGCTATGATAGATATTCATGCGTTCGAGATGCTGTGACGGCGTGAAACCCTCAAATAGCCATGCATGCTCATACAGCCATGGATGCAGCGAAAACAAGGGGAACAGGCTGCAAAGCGCCAGGAAAATCAGCGGCAATTTATAATTCCACCTGCCATCGCTGATGTGCAGTTTTAGCTGCGGATTAATATCCAGCAACCTGAACTTACCAAAGAAGACGCGTACCATCAACCGGCTCACATAAAAGGCGGTAAGCCACGTGGTAATTAGTCCGCCTACAGGAACCAGCTTGTAAAACCAGGCTTTGCCCTCGGCCCATTCAAATGATTGTATAAGGATGCCGTCTTTAGATAGATAGCCGGAGGTAAACAGCATGCCTATTAGGGCAAGGGCACCTACAATAGCAGCAATAAACGTGATCGGCATTTTTTTGCGCAGCCCGCCCATGTAAAGAATGTTCTGCGGGTCAATGTCGAGCTTATTTTCGTCCTTAATGTGCTGCATTTCGTGTATTACCACACCGGCCACCAGAAACAGCAGACATTTGAAAAAAGCGTGCGTAGCCAAATGGAACAGCGACGAGGCATACGCCCCAACACCCATAGCCAACACCATATAACCCAATTGCGATATGGTGGAATACGCCAGCACACGCTTTAAATCATTCTGAGTGATGGCGATTGTTGCCGCCATGAAAGCAGTAAAGGCACCTATTGCTGCCAGGAAAGAAAGTTCTCCCGGAATAAATAATGGGTACACCCGACCAAGTAAAAATACGCCGGCAGCTACCATCGTTGCTGCATGTATCAATGCCGAAACTGAGGTAGGCCCTTCCATAGCATCAGGCAACCAGGTATGCAGCGGAAATTGCGCCGACTTGGCTGCTACTCCAAGAAAAATGCCTGCAAAAGCTATGTATTGGCACATGGCGGGCAAGTTACCGGTTGGCGCCAACCACCGGCCATCCTGTATATAGGAATGCGACACCAGGCCATCAGCACCAAAAAGGCGCACCATATCAAAGGTGCCGTATTGGGTGAACAGGATAACCAATGCAGAAAGCAAGCCGATATCTCCTATCCGGTTCATGATAAAGGCTTTTTTATTAGCCTGCGACGCACTTTCGCGCGTGAACCAGAAGCCGATAAGCAGGTACGATGAGAAGCCCACCAGTTCCCAGCTGGCATAAAATAGTATGGTGCTATCAACCACCACCAGTGCAAGCATGCTAAAGCAAAAGAAGCTGAGGTAACTGAAATAGCGCGCATAACGCTCGTCATGCGCCATGTATGCCATCGAAAAAATATGTACAGGTAAGGCAATTACAGGTACCAGTGCCAGCATCATCACCGACAAGTTGTTGAGCCATACACCGGCAAACACCTTGGTTGCGCCTATCGTGAACCACAGTTCCTGCGTGTGTATTTCGGCATTATTCCATACCGCAGCAAACACGCTTACACCGAACACCGCACTAAGCGCTATAGTGATGGTTGACAGCCAGCCGCCGGCCTTACTGCCCTTGGGCAAAAAACGATTGACACCAGCAGCAAGCAACGGCAAAGCAAGCGTTACCAGCGTATGGAACGTTTGTATATGTGCGTTATGTTGCGGATCTGCCAAGGAGAGTTATTTGTCTTTGTTGTTTTTTGTGGTAACCAGAATAACACCGTTAGCGGCCTTGTAGCCGTATGTCTTTAACGAACTACTATCCTTCACTATATAGAAATCCTTAATGCTATCCTTTGGCAGTTTTTTAACTTCATTGTAGGCCGTTTCTATACCATCTATCAATACGAGGGGTTTGGCCTTATCTGCTATGCGAACTTCTTTTGGGGTATAATTTTTAGAAGTGATAATTACTACCCCTTGTTTACCAACTTCGCCATATTGTGCCACGGACACGGAATCCTTCAACACCTGGATACTGGCTATGGTATTGACATCAATATCCATCTTCTTGATATCCTTACCGATCATCATTTTATCATCGAGTACTATCAGAGGTTTAACATCCGGCAATGATTTTTTGCTATCCAACGTGGAATTAACGTCAGATTTATTTTCACTACTGCCTGTCTGTGCATAAGCACCCCTAGCAATTATCGCTAGGCAAGCTGTTATAATGATCAACTTTTTCATAGGTCGTTTATTTTATTGATTTTAAACGGATCAATGGTTTTATACCGCCGGTAAACATTCAGGATGATGGCCAGGGCAACGGCAGTAACCGCGGCGGCCAGTACTATAGCAAATAAGGCAAAGACTTGTCCGCTGTTGTTTATGCGATCGTACTTACCAAACGCTACCAGGTTGAGTATAGCGGCATTGAGCATCAGCTCCACCCCTATTAGCACCTGTATGGCGTTGTGCTTTGTTAGCACCACATAAAGGCCGATGCAAAATAAGCCGGCACCTACAAGCAGGAAGTCATTGAGTGATATCATGTCTGCGGCTCCTTCCTTGCAATATGCGCAGCGCCTACAAGTGCCATCATTAGCAGTACAGACATAACCTCAAAAGGCAGCAAATAGCGCGTCATGAGGTTGATACCGATATTCTCTACCAACACCGTTTCGGATTTAATGGTGTTGCCTGTACTTACTGCAGTTTGCACCCAATCGATCTTATCAGCATCCGTTTGCCTTAAAACAACAAACATCACCACAAAAAAGCCAAATGCCAATAAGATTGCAGGCAGCTTACCTATATTTAACAATTGATTTTGCTTATCTAATGCTTCATTCAGCGAGGCGCGACCTGACAACATAAAGCCGAAGAGAATGAGCACCAAAATGCCGCCTACATAAATTACTATTTGCGTTATGGCCACAAAATCTGCCAGGGCAAGTACATACAAGCCTGCCAGGGCAAACAGCGTAACGAAGAACATGAAAATAGAGCGCAGCAGATTTTTAGCGGCTGCCACATATATTGCCGAACCTATAGCAATTGCTGCCAGCAGGTAAAACATCACCTTGATCAGTATCATCAGCCTTCGCCCTCCTTCTTCTTCATGGCGGCAAGCTTGGCGGCTTGCTTTTCGGCCTGCTGCCTTTCAAGCAGCATACGCTTTTCGTTAGCTTCCTCCTCGGTCATATCCGAAAACTGATACACCAGGTCATTCAGCTTGAACACCGTACGGTCATACATATTAGTCATGGTGATGCACTCTGTAGGGCACACAATGGTGCACAGGCCACAGTACATGCATTTGGCCATATCGATATCAAACTTGGCCGCATATAAACGCTTGGTTGTTCCGTCGGACGTTTGGCCAATGGCTTCCGTAGCTTTGATAGCTTGTATATCGATACAATCAACCGGGCAAACCTTAGCACACAAATCGCAAACTATGCAATCGTCAATTTCCACGTCCAACTGGTATCGCCCTACCTCGGGTATAGGCAATTGCTGTTTCGGATATTGAATGGTGTTAGTGCCTTCCAGTTTTTTGAAATAGTTGTCGTCACTAACCATAGTAACAGCCCGCTCCTTTTTAGATGCAAAAAGGTGCCTCATGGTAAGTATTAAACCTTTCCATGCCGTTGAAAAACCGCTTACTATGCTGTTGAACAAAATGTTGTTAAATCTCGAAATCCTAAAAACTAAATACTAAATCCTAAAGGGGTAAAAGGTAAAATCTAAATGCTAAACTCTAAAACCTAAATTTCACGCACCCTTTACCATTTTAATACATCCCTAACCCCTCTCGAGAGTGGAATTCTACACTCACCATTTACTACTCACCACTCTCCGCTCACCATTAACCTTTTTAACACACCCCTTGCTCCTCTCAAGAGGGGAATTCTATTTACTACTCACTAGTGACCATTCACCACTCACTACTCTCCATTCACCATTCACTACTCACTGACCACCACTCACTACTCTCTATTCACTACATTAACCATAAACGCCATACTCCCGATATGAGTACGCATAAAAAAGCCAGCGGCGTAAGCACCTTCCAGCACAGGTTGGTCAGCTGATCTACACGCAAACGCGGCAATGTCCAACGGATCCACATTTGCACGCCTACCAGCGCAAGGCTTTTTAATGTTACCCAAAATATCCCAAAGCCGATGCCTGTTGTCCAGTAGGCCAGCTTTAGGCTGCCAATGTTAGGCAAAGGCGAATTCCAGGCACCAAGAAAAAGTATAACACCAATCATAGATACCAGGAACATCATGGAATATTCTGCCAGGAATACAAAGGCAAACCCTAAACCGGAATACTCGGTATGGAAGCCCGCTACCAGTTCAGACTCTGCTTCAGGTATGTCAAACGGCGCACGGTTAGCCTCAGCCAGCGAAGCAATGAAATATATGACAAACGCTGCTATTAAGTGCGGCGCCCTGAAAATGTTCCAGCTTAACAGCCCGCCTATATGCGTCACATCCCAAAAACCTAAAAATTTGATGGTTTCTCCTGATTGTACCCCTTGCTGTGTGGCAACCTCTTGCAAGTCCAGCGACTGCGCTATCATTACTGCCGAGAGTATGGCAAAGCCCGCTGGAATTTCATAAGAGATAATTTGCGCAGCTGACCTGATAGCCCCTAAAATGGAGTATTTATTGTTTGAGCCCCAGCCGGCCATGAGTATGCCCAACGTCTCGATAGAGATGATAGCAAATACATAATACAGGCCAATATTTATTTTCGACGGGACCAAACCGGGCGCCCAAGGCATAGCCGCAAAACCCATGTAAACGGCTACAAATATGATAACCGGAGCAAGTATAAACAGCCATTTATCCGCCTTGGCAGGAATAATGAGCTCCTTCTGAATCATCTTCAGGATGTCGGCAAAAGTTTGCAGCGAGCCGAACTTGCCGGTCTCGGTTGGCCCGAGCCTGTCTTGTATAAACGCCGACACTTTTCGCTCAGCATATACGCCAAAGAGGGCAAACAGCGCCGCGAAGCCGAATAAACCGGCCGCTACCAAGAAATATAACAGGTATGAATTCAATTTGCTACGCTAATTACCGAAGGTGCAAACTTAGCAAATGCGCGTTAAATATTCTATGTAATTAGTAGATTATGGCGGCTTTTTGATTTTTGATTTTCAGAAACAATCTTACCGCTCTTGGCCGCGGAGGCCAGTAACTTTTTTATTAGTCAAAAAAGGTTGTGTATTCATTCTCAAATGAACATTACATTTATTTACACTATATTATAAATAAACGTTGAATAGTTCCGCTCATGGCCGTGTTCTTTCTTTTGCTTTTTTCTTGATAAAAAAGCAACAAAAACTAAGCGTAGCGTTCTCATGAACATCCGCTTAAAAACAGACTTAATCGTGAATAAATCAAGCCAGAAAAAACCTTCATCCGCACAGGCCATACTCCCTGGCCCGGTTTTCTGGCAGGCCAACGTTCTTTTTCTTTTAATAAAGATTGCACTGAACAATCATAACTTTATAATAACAGGCCTCTTAATTTTCGGGAAGCAGGTAAAGTCCTCCCTATTGGGGAGGATTAAAGTGGGGGCGAAAGCCGCCGGGTTTGGATCTTTTGGCCTTTCCAAAGAAATAAAGATGAGCTATCCCATAGTTCGCTCTTGGCCGCATAGGCCAGTTACTTTTTTCTTAGTCAAAAAAGTAACCAAAAAAGACAAGCCAGAAAGAACCTTCAGCCGCACAGGCCATACTCCCGGCCCGGTTTTCTGGCAGGCCCCCTTTTTTCTCGCGTTTATATTTGAAGCAGTAACCATTAATAACATGAAAGCACCGGCCTCTTAATTTTCGGGTAGCAGGTGAAAGCACTGAACGCTGACAGAAAATTAAAAAGCCGGCGGGTTTTGCTTCTTTTGACCGTCCAAAAGAAGTAAAAGATAAGCTATCTCATATTACGCAACTGGCCTCCGCGGCCAAGAGCGGAACAATTCCTCGATTTAGTTTAAGCTTGAAAACTTAGACAATGTTTAGAAAGAAAATGTCCTTTGAGATGCCGAAACAAGTTCGGCAAGACGGATGGACTAAATAGTGGGTACTTGTTCTTTACGGTATATCCAATCACCCACTACTTTACAGTTACAAACTCGGCACGTACCGGCTTACCAAAGAAAACGGAAGCGTGGTGGTCAAAATCAGCGGTGTCGTCTGAGGTAGTGTAAAAGCGATAGTCGCCGCCCCTGCTCAACCTGCTTTCCATTTCGGGATGCCGGTGCAGGTAGTCAACCAGGCTCGCTGCAACAATATCGCCCTGGGCCACTACCTTTAAGCTTTCCGGCAGATAAGCTTTTATCTTATCCTGCAGTAAAGGATAATGGGTACAAGCGAGCAATAGCGTATCAATTTTATCAGACTGCGCTTGTATCTCCCGTAAATACTGTTCTATAAAATAATCAGCACCCGGTTTATCGTATTCGCCTGTTTCAATAAGCGGTACCCATAACGGGCAGGCCTGCTGATAAACCTTTATCTCCGGAAAAAACTTTTCTATCTCCAACTGATAGGAACCTGACTGCACGGTTCCCTTGGTACCCAGCACCCCTATCTCACCGGTTTCGCTATAGTTGCCGATCACTTCTGCCGTAGGGCGAATTACCCCAAGTACGCGCTTATCATCAAACTTACCGGGCATATCCTGCTGCTGTATGGTGCGCAAGGCTTTCGCCGACGCGGTGTTGCAGGCTAAAATAATAAGCGGACAACCTTGCTTGAAAAGCCATTGTACGCACTCCCAGGTGTACTCATGTATGGTGTTGAAAGAGCGGTTACCATAAGGCGCACGACCATTATCGCCCAGGTAGATGTAATCGTAATCCGGTAAGGTTGCGGCTATAGATTTAAATACAGTTAAGCCACCGTATCCGGAGTCAAAAATTCCTATTGGTTGTTGTGAAGGCACTATACAAAAGTAGAAAAGCGCGCCGTAAATACGGCGCGCTT
>JAYRLR010000002.1:0-577121 GCA_041905165.1 Mucilaginibacter sp. | reverse complement strand
TTCTTTTTGGTTTTTGTGAAGCAACAAAAAAAAATTACAACCGCGCCCCTAACCCCCCCCCCGCTTCCATGTCAATAAAATGTCTTGATTATTTTAAACCTAAATCAGCTTTAACTGCAGCCATCATATCGTCAGCGTCAGGAGATACCAACAGCTCAGTTTGTGACGAATCTAACACGTAGCTATATCCTTTTGCTTTAGCAACTTTAGCGATAGATGCTTTAGCTTTAGTGAATAACGGTTGGGTAAGCTCATTGCTTTTTGCTTCTACTTTGCTTTGAGCATCGCGCTGAAAATCGTCGATACGTTTTCGTAAGTCTTGCAATTCGTTTTCGCGCTGAGTTTTCAAAGCATCGTTCATGGTTGCTTTGTCCTTCTCATAAGTTTGTGCTTTAGTCTGGAACTCATTAGTCATGGTAGTATAAGTATCCACAAATGTTTTTTGATATGCCTCCATCTGTGTTCTGATGGTTTTAGTTTCAGGCATTGCTTCTACCAGCTTATTAAATTCAATGTGACCAATTTTTTGTGCTTTGGCATAACTTCCCGCAAACAACATGCATACTGCAACTAAAGCAACTTTAAATAGTTTTCTCATTTCTTGTTAAGTGTGTTTAATAATAGTTTCTATTTTCTAAAAATACTAAAAAATTTTACTGTGCAAAGGTGCCAGGTTTTAAACCTAAGCGTGTAACAACTGCGTCACTCTTGTCATAACGCGGGTTGGCGTATAACATAAGTACCTCGCTGTTCTTGTCAAAAATCATATCCAGGTTTTCACTCTCGGCCACGGCTTGTATGGCTTTTGACACGCGATCCTGAATAGGTTTAATCAGCGTATTGCTTTTTTGTGTAAGCTCGCCGTCCGGCCCGAATTTAAGGCGCTGAAAGTCTTTCGCGGCCTTTTCCTTACCTACAATCTCCGCTTCACGGCGCTTTTTCATTTCCGGTGTCATCAATGGCTGATCGGCCTGATAAGCCTTGTACAAACGGTCAATTTCCTGAAACCTGGCATCAACTTCTTTCTGCCATTGTTCTGATTGCGCTTTCAGCTGTTTTTGTGCCGATGTGTAATCTGGTATATGTTTTAATATATATTCAGAGTCAACAAAAGCCAACCGCTGTGCAAAAGCACCTGTGATTGCAGCTAACGTTAAAAATGCTGATAATATTATCTTCTTCATGTTAAATATCCATTAATTAAATCCACCTGTAAGGCTCTGCGAAATGGAGAAGTGGAACTGTCCCTTATTTGCATCAGGCTGCCCAGGGATCTTATCAAACCCGTAACCGTAATCAAGACCGAGCAAGCCAAATATAGGTAAAAAGATACGTGCACCCACACCTACAGAGCGTCTTACATTTAACGGGTTATAGCGGTTAAAATTATCCCAGGTATTACCACCTTCAGCAAAAGCAAGTAAAAATATAGTTGCAGACTGGCTGGCAATAACCGGGTGACGAAGCTCGAAGGTAAACTTGTTGTAAATGGCAGCACCTGGGTTGTCGTTATTAGTGTATTGTGAACCTTCCGGCACGATAGAGAAGTTGTTGTAACCCCTTAAACCGATGATCTCGCTACCTTGTAAAAACTGGTAAGTTTGCATACCGTCACCACCTACTTTGAAACGCTCAAACGGCGACTGGCCAACTTTAGAGTTATACATACCCAGGAAACCAAAACGCACCTGGCTCATCAATACGAATTTACCGGTAATACGTTGGAACCACTGCGCATCAAACTTCCACTTATGGTACTCTACAAATTTGTAACGCTCCTCAGGTGTAGCAATGTCATAGTTAATGTTGTTGAACAATGAATATGGCGGCGTAACCTGAACAGTGAAACGAATGTTTGAACCTGATGTAGGATAAATAGGCACGTCCAGCGAGTTACGGCTAAGCTCCTGCGTAAGTTTGATGTTGTATGATGTACCGTTACGGAACAGATACTGCGGATAGTTATCCAGGAAATAGTGGTCAAAGTTGAGCGAGTAGTTCAGCTGGAAATAGTTATCCGGCCAGTTTAAACGCTTACCTAATGTTACACCAATACCGTTAATGCGCAGCCTGTTGTAATATGGGCTCGATTTAGGCACGTACTGGCCTGAAGAGCTACCCTGGGTATAAGCCGACAAGCTAAAGAATATTGGCTTTTTACCACCTAACCATGGCTCGGTGAAAGTGAACGAAAAGTTCTGATAGCTACGACCGCTTGACTGGCCACGTATGCTTAGCTTTTGACCATCGCCTTTTGGCAATGGGCGGTAAGCTTTAAGGTTAAATATGTTACGCAGTGAGAAGTTGTTGAATGATAAACCAAGCGTACCCACCAACTGGCCACCACCAAAACCGCCCGAAAGCTCAATCTGGTCTGATGGTTTTTCAACCACGTTGAAAACGATGTCGACGGTACCTTCAGTTTGGTTGATATTTGTTGGCACCGGCTGTGTTTTTTGCTCATCAAAGCTACCCAGCTGTGCAAGCTCACGCGCACTGCGTATCAGTAATTCCTTGTTAAATACCTGGCCCGGTTTTACACGTATCTCCCTAAGCGCAATCTTGTCATTTGTAACCTCGTTACCTTTAAGGAGAACGCGGTTGATGGTATATTCCGGACCTTCATAGATACGAATGTCAACGTCAATAGTATCATTGTAAATACGGGTCTGAACAGGATCAGCAGTAAATGTTAGGTAGCCATGGTTAAGGTATAATGATGAAACGTCATCATTACCCGGCGTAGGACCGGTGAGGCGTTTGTTCAACTCTTCTTCGCTGAATACGTCACCTTTTGATATACGTAATATTTTTTCAAGGTCAGCAGTAGGGTATCTTGCATTGCCAGACCATGTAACTTTACCAAAGTAGTATTTGCTGCCTTCGTAAACCTTAATTTTTACGTCAACGGTTTTATCGTTGTGTTTAGTCACCGTATCGCTCACTATCTGCGCATCGCGGTAACCTTCGGCCTGCATTTTTTCGATCAGCGTTTGCTTATCTTCAATGTACTTATCATCCTTAAACTTCTTAGAACCGAATATATGCCAGAACTTTTTCTCGCGGGTGTTTTTCAGGAATCCGCGCAGTCGCTTATCAGAGAAAGCGGTATTGCCCTCAAAATCAACACTATTAATTTTCACTTTGCTCTTTCTGTCTACCGCCACATCCAATATCACCGAACTTGAATCGGCCGGGTCAGGGCGTTGCTTCATGTCAACCTCGGTAAACAAATAACCCTTCTCCTTGAAATGCTTTTCAATGATAGTGCGGGTGGTGTTTAGCAGGTTCTCATTTACAATTTTATTGGTAGTACGGTCATTCAGCTTTTTCTGTACATCTTCTGTTTGCCCTTTGCTAAGGCCGGTGATGTGCAGTCTTGATAAACGCGGTCTTTCACTCACCTGTATTTCCAGAAACACGGTATCAGAACTGATGTTGGTGATGTTTAACTGCACATCATCAAACAAACCCTGTGAGTACAAATCCTTGACTACTTTTGCATTTGCGTCGCCTGGCAGAAGCAGCCTGTCGCCCTTGTTCAGCTTTGAGATGGTAAGCAGTGCGTTTGGATCGAGGTTTTTTGCACCCTTAATGGTAACGCCGCCCACCACGTATTCTTTAGGGTTCACATAGTTCAAACTGTCTGAGGTGTTACCATAGGTACGCCTCTGGCCCGGAACCTGCGCTGTTGCCGTCAGAGCGCCTATAAAAAAGGTAAGTACAGCAAAAATATATTTATACATTCGAATTTCTTGGTGGGCTAAAATAATTTAAACAGTTGTTAAATAGTGTTAAAAGTGAAAATTTAGTTCAATTGCTCACTTGTCATACCAAAGCGGCGCTCGCGTTTCTGGTAGTCCAGAATGGCTTCAAACAAATCTTCCCGCCTAAAATCTGGCCATAGTTTGGCCGTGAAATAAAGCTCGGTATAAGCAATCTGCCACAACAGATAATTGCTTATACGGTACTCCCCGCTGCTGCGGATAAGCAGTTCAGGGTCTGGCATATTGTATGTATATAAGTTGGCCGCGAAGGTGTCTTCATTAATATCCTCCGGCTTAAGCTCTCCTGCTAAAACTTTACGTGCTATGGCTTGTGTAGCATGCACCATCTCCCGGCGCGAGCTGTAGCTTAGTGCCAATGTAAGCACAAGGCCGGTGTTGCCTGAAGTTTTCTCTATAGCTTTATTAAGTTCTGCATGGCATTTATTGGGCAACATTTGCAGATCACCAATGGCGTTCAGCTTCACGTTGTTTTCCATAAAAGTATTTATCTCTTTATGGATGGTACTTACCAGCAGTTCCATTATAGCCATTACCTCCAGTTTTGGCCGGTTCCAGTTTTCTGACGAAAATGTATAAAGTGTAAGATAATTAAGCCCGATCTGGCAGGCGCCTTCTACCACATCCCTTACCGCAAGCACCCCGTTGTTATGGCCAAATACCCTTAATTTACCTTTGGTTTTTGCCCATCGCCCATTACCATCCATAATAATGGCAATATGCCGGGGCATTTTCGTTAAATCGATCTGGTCTTTATTCATTAGTGCCGTACATAAAATGTGGTACCAACATAAGAAGCCTTAAGTTAGTATAAGCCAATTTTTTCAGGGTACAAAGGTAAAACTTAGTTTGTATTTTTTTAGTATGAGGAAAGAAAAGAAAAAATCCTAAATTTTGATGAAAATAATAACGGCCCGCATAATTAAATCACGGGCCGCTTACCAACAACATATACATCAACTAATAAATGCCCTTTTGTTTAAGCAGTTCTATATCGGGTTTGGCTATATCTACGATGGCGTAACGGTCAATTTTGGTAATTTCCAGCTCGTCGATAGCATCAACCAGGTTTTTGTATTTTGATGCGTCAGTGGCTTTGATGAGCACCATCATAGGCTTGCCGCTTTTTCGCTGCACATACTGGCGGGTATCGGTTATCGCTTTACGGATGCCGGCTTTGCCATAGCCCACTACGGTAGGTTGTATCACTGGATTGGTCGCTTCGCCGAGATACCACATCACTTTGTTGTTTTTACCGAGGCAAACCGTCATGGTGCGGGATGCGGCTACCGGACCTGAAATCGGACCATCTTTATCAGGCATCACAACAGGCATTACCTTAGGCTTGGCAAAGGTGGTTGTCATCATAAAAAAGGTAATGAGCAGAAAAGCAAGGTCGACCATGGCAGTAAGGTCAACACGGGCAGCAATACGGTTTCTTGAACTTCTTCTGCCTGATCTGCCGGCAGATGCATTTAATTCGGCCATAACTTTATAGATTAAGGTTAGCAAATTTCATACTGCCATAAGCAGCATTAATTCAATAATGCCAAATTAAATTTTTTGTTTTATATATTAAAACAAATTAAATTTTATTTATCGTTCAAAATAACATTTTTCTGTAACGAAGGTAAAGGAGAGAGATAGGTTTAGAAAGAGATAAGTATCTCGCTTACGAAAATCGCCGCGCTGGCTTCCCGGCTCGCCGATATTTACGCCGGTTAACTCGCCCGATCTATCTGACAGTGCTCTGCCAATGATGGTGTTTACTTTTACCGGGAACGGATAAACGCCGCTTACATCGTCAAGATAGTCAGTACTGGTGTACCGGTAACCTAAATCGGCAATAATACTCCATTTACCGCCAATATTATATTTAATGCCAGCGCCATATGGAATAGACCAGATATATTTAGAGTAAGCTTTATCCTGACCCTCGGTACGCAGATTACGAAGACTAACCTCGCGACCCTGGTACATGGTGCGGGGCGCATGGGCGGTAAAACCTACCCCGGCAAATACAAACGGTGTAAACCTGTTTTTACCGGCCTCGGGGATGTAGTGCATAAAGTTAAACTCGCCTATGGCTGCAATTTCGCGCAGCTTATTGCTGAAACTTAAATTGCGCCGCTGCTGCTGCAGGTTATCAGATTCGCTGTCGGCCGCTTCTATTTTGCCTAAGGTGAACTGACCTTTTGCGGAAAGGTAGCCATTGAAATTACGCTTCACAAAAACGTTTCCGGCCAACCCGCTCATCTGGAAAATATTGTTCTGGTTGAGATCGCCCATGTAACCTGCGCCGCCGATGCCCCCACCAACTTCCCAGGTTTGAGCTTGTGCCACGGTACACAACAGTAGAAAAAATATTACAGTTAAGAATTTACGCATGTAAACGGGCTAATAGTTGCGGGTATCAAGCCCCCACAACAATTTATGTCTCAACGTTGAAAGATAGCTTTCATTATTCAGGCGTATCAAATTGAGGGTAAAATCTGCTTTGCGAACGGTAAAACGCAGCGGTGTATCGAGTACGGCTGTGCGTGAATCACATGAAATAAGGTAATTGGCACTACGGCATTCCACCTCAAATGATAGCTGGCAATTATCACACAAAACAACCGGGCGTACATTCAGGTTATGCGGTGCAATAGGCGTTATTACTATTGTATTCGAGTCCGGGAAAATGATAGGCCCGCCGCAGCTCAACGAGTAAGCGGTTGAGCCTGTAGCAGTAGAAATGATAAGGCCATCGCTCCAGTATGAATTCAGGAAGTCCCCATCAAGATACATTCGGATGGTAATCATGGCCGAGTCATCACGCTTGTGGATAGTCACTTCGTTCAGCGCAAAATTATCATCACCAAACACCCTCGCTTCTGATTCTATACGAAGCAGCGTACGGCTGTCCAATGTGAATTGCTGGTTGATTACGGCATGTATAGCAGCCGCAATGTCATTTTTGTTGATGCTGGCCAAAAAGCCTAACCTGCCGAAATTGATACCTATAACTGGTATTCCGCTATCGCGTATTAAAGCGACCGTATCAAGCATGGTGCCATCGCCACCGAGGCTAAAGAAAACATCAATCAGGCCTTTAAGCGGCTGCCCTTCGGCAAGTACTGTGTAGGTTATATTATTATTGATCTTATCGCGCAGATAACCATCCAGCCGGCTATGCACATAAATTTCGGCATTGTGTTGTGCCAGTGTATCAAAAACCTCCTGAATATAAGGTAATACCTCATCATCGTTAAACGGACGACCGTATATAGCTATCTTCATGCGGTTTTATATATTCAGATAATTCATGAGCATATCGTAACGATCCATTGAATTATCCTTTTCGTTGTAATGGTTAAATGTTGCTTTGATGTCGTAATTGTAGCGCAGAAAAGTGGCCATAATGGTAGACAAGTCCTGCTTGTTTATTTTAAGCGTAACCTCAAGCCTGGTAGAATCCGGAAACGACCGTACGTATGAGCTAAGTATCTGCGCATTGTCTGACTCAACTATCTGAGCCATCTGCGCCAGCGAATTGTTTCTGTTACTTATCTCGAGAACTATAATCCCTCCTGGTGTTGTAACAGCGGTCAACTCGGCAAAGTACTCATTCATGCTATTGATAGAGACTGCGCCGAGGTAATTATTCTTGGCATCAAGCACTGGCACCATGGTAAGCCGCTGCTCGTAAAACAGGCGTATTACATCGTAAATATGCTGCTCCGCCCGTACAAAAGGATTGATAAGTGAAAGTGAAAGGGCACCAATCTGGGTATCGTAATCAGCCTCCTCTACCATATCGTCCTCGGCAATCAACCCCAGAAACTGCTCTTCGTTTACTACCGGCAAATGCTCCACTTTGAAATCAGCCATCCTGTCCATCACTTTCTGTACGGTATCAGAGGTGTGAACGGGTGGGACAGCGTTTCCAAGTAGTTCTATTGCCAGCATAATTTATTTTTTCAATTTATCTAAAAACTTCCTGAGGGCCTGGTTAAACTCTTCCGGCCGCTCCATCATTGCAGCGTGGCCACATTTGTCTACCCAGGTAAGCTCCGAATCGGGCAGCAACTGGTTAAACTCTTCCGCCACCTCAGGTGGGGTAACTGTGTCATTACGCCCCCATATTAGCCCAACCGGTATCGTAATCTTATGCAAATCTTTGGCCATATTATGCCTTATAGCCGATTTTGCCATAGCTAATATACGGATAACGCGATTACGGTCATTTATTGTCTGGAAAACATCGTCAACCAGTTCTTTTGTAGCCGTTGCCGGGTCATAAAAGGTAAACTCTACCCGCTCCTTTACGAAATCGTAACTCTCCCGCCGCGGAAACGAGCCTCCAAAAGCATTTTCATACAAACCCGAACTGCCTGACAGTACCATTGCCTTTATACGCTCCTGATGGGCAAGCGTATAAATCAACGCCACGTGGCCCCCTAAGGAGTTGCCAACAAGGATAAACCTGTCAAGCTCCAGGTGCTTTACAAACTTATGCACAAACTTACTCAGCGTTTTTACACCTGTAGTAAGTAGTGGCAAGTCATATATAGGCAGCATTGGAATAATTACCCGGTACTGCGATTTAAATTCATCTACCACAGCATCCCAGTTGCTTAATGCCCCCATAAGGCCATGCAACAGCAGCAACACATCTCCTTCGCCTTCATCAATGTACGTAAAATCTTTTTCCTTTTTAAGTGCGAACTTCATATGTATGCCGGCTTGAAAATTTATTCTGATACAAGTTTAATTAATTAATCAGCGTTTTAAGGCGTAAAAATAAAGTATTGACATTTACTTGCAAATCACTCGATCATTATCCTAAAAGCTGTTTTACCACTTCAGATATGGTTTTACCATCGGCTTTGCCGGCCAGTTCCTTATTGGCGGTACCCATAACTTTACCCATATCTTTTACAGAGGTTGCACCTGTACGTTGTATCACATCAGCTATATAAGCTTCCAGCTCCGCCCTATCCATTTGCTTTGGCAGATAGGTTTCTATCACCTGCATTTCGGCCAATTCTATATCATACAAATCCTGCCGATTTTGCGCCTGGTATATCTCCGCCGACTCTTTACGCTGTTTTATCAGTTTTTGCAGTACCTTAATTTCTGTTTCCTGGTCTATTTCTTCGGAAGCACCTTTTTCTGTTTTGGCAAGTAATAGTGCCGATTTGATTGCGCGCAAACCACGCAGCCTATCAGCCTCTTTGGCCAGCATGGCCTGCTTTATACCCTGGTCTATCTGTGTTGATAATGACATATTCTTGTATCCATTTTTTGCAGCCCTTTTTCGAAGGCTCCATCTTATTTAAACTGCTGCAAAGCTGCAATTATTTATTGAAATACCTAAAGGCTGCCAGCGCTTTTTAGCTACGTTTTATAATAGCTGCACTTGCCTGCGCTGTTGGCATTACGGTAATTTCGTTGATGTTTACATGCGGTAGTCTGGATGCTACAAACCAAATGGTTTCGGCAACGTCCTGGGCTATGAGCGGTTCAAAACCATCGTAAACTTTTTTTGCACGTTCCTTATCGCCATGGAAGCGCACCTCTGAAAATTCTGTTTCGACCGCGCCGGGGTGTACTGCCGAAACTCGGATACCATGCGGCAACAAGTCTATCCGCATGCCTTTATTTAAGGCATCCACCGCGTGCTTGGTGGCACAGTAAACATTCCCGTTGGGGTAAACCTCTTTTCCTGCTATGGAGCCTATGTTGATTATGTGCCCGCCACCGTTGCTTATCATCCAGTTAGAAACTACTTTGGTTATATACAGCAAGCCTTTGATATTGGTATCTATCATAGTTTCCCAGTCATCAACATCGCCGTCCTGAATTGGATCAAGCCCCTGACTTAGTCCGGCGTTATTCACCAATAGGTCCACCCGTTTCCATTCCGCCGGTAAGCTGCCGAGGTTGTCCGCTACGGAGCGACGGTCGCGTACATCAAATGATGATACAGCTACATCTACATTATATTGAGTATTGATATCAGCGGCCAGTTTTTCAAGCCTGGGTAAACGGCGACCTGTAAGTATAAGGTTGTAACCCTCGCGCGCGAACACATGGGCACAAGCCTCACCTATGCCTGCAGTAGCGCCCGTTATTAATGCAATTTTTGCCATAATAATGTATAACTATGCGGGCCTAAGTTATGTTTTAAGGTTGCAATATGTGTTTAAGTAATGTAGTTTTTACGTAAAAGCAGGATTCTATGAAGTACTAAGATACGTTGGGTTGCCCCTACTCAAAATAAAGGCTGAACTGAATAGTGTGCTGACGCAAACCGGTAAGCGGCCTGGAGTATGGATGATTTTCCTGTACCAGGACACTACCAAACGAGTTGGATATTTTAATTTCAGGCGACATCTTGAAAAACTCGAAATAAATATCCATACCCGCGCCAAACTCGTATGAGGCAAAATTGGATTGTATTTTTACCACTTTCTCCAGCAAGCCTTTTTCTGCGTCGGGATTTTTGCGTCCTAAGGCTTGCGTAATCTTTACTCCCCCGATTAGGTAACCGCGAAGGTCGCCAATTCGGTCTGACTTAAGTTTAAGCAGCAGCGGTATATCGAAAGCGGTGGTATTCACCTGCTTTGTCACATTCTGCTTGTCGGGGTTGCTGTTACGGTACAGGTAATCTATTTTTTTGTCGGCGAAGATTAATGTGGGGGTTACGCGCGCCTCTAAATGATCTGTAAGACTATACCTTGCCAGAAAACCTACACCAAAGCCTGACGAGTTTGGAGATGATATAGCATTTAACTCATCCGTTAAACGGGCGTTGTTTTGCGGATCGAAAAAAGGATCGCGCCAGGATGATTGCTTGCTTACTTTAAAATAGCTGCTTAAATAGCCAAATGAAAAGCCGAAGCTAAAATCATTTAAGTCTGCACCACCGCCCCATGCCGGAGGATGCTGGGCATTGGCCACGCCGGCAAAGCAAAACCAACACACAAAGGCTATGTAGAAGCGTTTAATCATTTAACACCGGTATAGATGGAACAGATACCAAACGTTAAAGGCCGATTTTTAGTCTGTTTAAAGCCCACTTCGTCTAAAACTGCGGTAAAGTTTTTTCCATCCGGAAAAGCCGCTACCGATTCAGGCAGGTATGAATATGCCCTTGCGTCCTTAGAGAAAAGCTTGCCAATGCCCGGCGTTACATATTTAAAATAGAAGTTGTATAACTGCTTAACAGGGAATGCCCTTGGTTTTGAAAACTCCAGCACCACTACCTTACCTCCTGGCTTAAGCACCCGGAAAATATCGGCCATGCCGGCTTTAAGGTTTTCAAAGTTACGCACGCCATAAGCAACGGTAACTGCGTCAAACAGATCATTATCAAACGGCAGGCGCTCGGAGTCGCCCAACTTCACTTCAAACTTATTGCCCAGATTACGTTTGGTTATCTTTTGGTTGGCTATCTCCAGCATACCTGCAGAAATATCAACACCGGTTATTTTCTCGGGTTTCAGGATAGAAAGTGCTTCAAAAGCGAAGTCGCCCGTACCGGTAGCTACATCAAGTATCTGACGCGGCTTATCATGCTTCAACTCGTTTATGGCTTTTTTTCGCCAGATAATATCAATACCGAGCGACAAAAAATGGTTCAGAAAATCGTAGGTTTTGGATATGTTATTGAACATATCGGCCACCTGCTCTTTCTTCGTTGCCTGTTCATCGCGATAGGGAGTTACAACTTTGCTCATATTACAGCGGTAAAGATAGGCATGAAAGGTGAAAGGTGAAAGCGGAAAGGTGATGGCTTAAACATAAATGATTAAAGGTTAGAGGCGAATGGTGTACACCTACAATCTCAGCCTAACAAAAAGAGCGTAGGCCTGCCAGAAAACCAGGCCAAGGAGTATGGCCTGTGTGGCTGAAGGTTTTTTCTGGCTTGTGTTATTCACTATTAATTGTTTTTAGTGGTGTTCATGAGAACGCTATGCTTAGTTTTTGGTGACCTTTTTTGACTAAGAAAAAAGTAACTAGCCTCCGTGGCCAAAAGGGTGATATGGGATTGCTTATCTTTTACTTCTTTTGAACGGTCAAAAGAAGCAAAACCCGCCGGCTTTTTAATTTTCCTTGAACGTTCAGTGCTTCCATCTGCTACCCGAAAATTAAGAGGCCGGTGATTGTAAAGTTATGATTGTTCTGTGCAATCTTTATTTAAAAAGAGCGTAGGCCCGCCAGAAAATCGGGCCAGAGAGTATGGCCTGTGCGGCTGAAGGTTTTTTCTGGCTTGTCTTTTTGGTTACTTTTTTGACTAAGAAAAAAGTAACTGGCCTCCGCGGCCAAGAGCGGACTATGGGATAACTCATCCTTTTACTTCTTTTGAACGGTCAAAAGAAGTAAAACCCGCCGTCTTTCGACCCCTCCTAAATCCTCCCCAAAAGGGAGGACTTTACCTACTACCCGAAAACTTAGAGACTGGAAATTACGCTCCCTGCTTAGCCAATACGCTGTTTTTGCGGCTATAAGTAAAGTATATCACTAAACCAATAACCAACCATGCAAGGAAACGCAACCAGTTGGTATAGCCTAACTCAGTCATGAGGTAAAGGCAGCTCAGCAAGCCCAACACCGGTATCAGCGAAAGGTTTTTCATGAAAGAAAGCACTGCAATACCTGCGCTGACAATTATAAACAGCACTAACGGGAAACGTTCGTGTACATTTTCACCGGAGAGCATCTCCCCTACTGGTTTGTGAAAGAAAATTACACCGGCAATAAATAATGCAGGTATTATCCATTTACCATTAATGTAAGGCAGCCTGAATTTGCCAGTCCGGTTATCATCCTGCGGAAGCAACAATACCCCGCCACACACCAGCACAAAGGCAAACAGGGTACCAATACTGGTAAGGTCGGTTACTTCGGTAAGGTTCATGAACAGGGCCGGTATAGCCACCACAAAACCAGTAACAATCGTAGCAAACGACGGTGTTTTAAATTTAGGGTGAATGCGTGAGAACGCTTTGGGTAATAAGCCGTCGCGGCTCATGCTCATCCATATACGCGGCTGCCCTAGTTGAAATATGAGCAATACGCTTGCCGTGGCTATCACCGCACTGACCGATATGATATAACTGATATTATTTAACCCCACCTTAGCAAACACATAAGCCAATGGGTCGCCCACTTTAAGTTCTTTATAATTTACCATACCGGTAAGCACCAGGGCAATCAGCACATATAATACCGTACAAATAGCCAGGGAATAAATCATGCCTCGTGGTAAATCGCGCTGCGGGTTTTCGCACTCTTCGGCTGTAGTAGAGATTGCATCAAAACCAATGTAAGAGAAAAACACCCCTGATACGGCTTTCATCACCCCGGAGAAGCCGTTGGGCATAAACGGATGCCAGTTGGCAGGAGTGATATAAAAGAAGCCGGCAATAATCACAAATATCACCACCCCTATTTTCAGCATTACCATACCATTAGTAACCCGTTTAGTTTCGCGGATGCCTATATACACAAGATAGGTAATGGCAACCACTATAAGTAATGCCGGTATATTTGCAATCAGTTTAAAGTCGCCAAAACCAGGTGCGCTGGCAAAAGCGCCTGCAGCATGGCGCATACTTTCAGTTATAGAAGAGGTATCTCCACTTGCGGTTAACTGTTCTATTTCGCTATGGGCACGTGCTGCGCTGTAATAGTCCATGGTTAAATAGGTGGGTATAGCCATACCGAACTTACCTAGGATGCCATCAACCAAGTTTACAAAATAAGTGCTCCATGATATGGCCACCGCTATGTTACCAATGGCATACTCCATCAACAGATCCCAGCCAATTATCCATGCAATCAGCTCACCAAAAGAAGCGTAAGCGTAGGTATAAGCACTGCCCGCTACGGGAATGCGTGATGCAAACTCGGCATAGCATAGCGCCGAAAAACCGCAGGTAACTGCCGTAATTATAAACAGCAGTGTAACGCCCGGCCCGCCGTTATATGATGCCTCGCCGATGGTACTGAAAATACCGGCGCCGACAACTGCGGCAATACCCATGAGGGTGAGATCTTTTACACGTAAAGCTTTGGCAAGGTGAGATGAGGTGCTGCCTGGATGCTCGCTGTCGCTGAAACCACTTTCAACGTCAGCCATAATTTTTGCAATAGATTTTTTGCGGAATATGCTATTCGACATTTAGTCAACTATTAGAGGCCAATCAACTCCAAACATAACCAATTTTTTGCATACCATGCACATTAGGATTAATTTGGCTGCATGAAAGCCGGAACGCAGGAAGTTGTACGCCGTACAGGCATATTTTTGATATTATACCTTATCATTTTAGCCGTATGCATCTGCATTAAAGCATCGTTTACCCGCGAGCAGATCTACTTTGCCGTAAACGGACATTATAACCCTTTTGCTGATTTATTTTTTGATTACTATACCAACATTGGCGACGGCCTTTTCACAATTTTAATGGTTTTATTACTCGCGTTATTTGGCACTTACCGCCAGGCATTTTTGTTGCTGAGCAGTTATGCTGTTACATCCATTACTGCGCAAATATTGAAACGCTTGTTTGATGCGCCCCGTCCTAAAACATTTTTTGCCGACCAATTGCAAAGAATTCACTTTGTAGAAGGATTGAATGTTCATAGCGTACACAGCTTCCCGTCGGGGCACTCGGTTACTGCTTTTTCTACCGCTTTGGTTTTACTTTACTTTTATCCAAAACGTTGGTTTGGTGTGCTGTTGTTCGTGTTGGCAGTACTTGCCGGCTTTTCAAGGATGTACCTAAGCCAGCACTTTTTTGAAGATGTAATGGCCGGCTCCGTAATAGGTGTTTTTGTTACGATGCTTTGGTTAAGCTGGTTAGACCGCAAGTCATTCCTTCATCAAGCAGGATGGAACCAAAGTTTAATTAAACGCTGGGCATAGCTTTAAAACTCATCTCCATCGCGCGTTAGTGGTTCTTCGCCCTTAAAATGAACGGTGTTACCTTCGATATTTATACTATATTGCCATGCTGTAGTGCTGTTTTCACCACTTTCTATCCCTGAGCAAGTAAAGCTGTAACTTACCCTGTACCTGCAACGAAAGCTGCCGCTTAATCCGCCTGCATCAGGCTTTACTAATTCTATACAGAAGTCATCAACCTGCGGGCTCGTCCCCATTCCCCAATGATAACGCTCCAGCATTTTGCACATCATCGCGCGATTCTCATCAACAACAAACACTTCCTCAAGAAATAATTCTGCATTTGTAATGGGTATAGATATACCTGCGGTTAAGTTTGCTTTAAATGCTTCTGCCATGTTGCGAATATAAACAAACAAAAAAGGAGCACTGGCTTTAACCAATGCTCCTGCTTATCAATAGTAATTAACTACATTTAGGAAAGGGCTGTCTCCGATCTTTTGCGGAAGACAAAATATGCAAGCATGCCTAATGCTATGGCAACACCGCCATATAAGGCTATCTTGCCGGTATCAGAAACGCTGCTTGCCTCGGTATTTACGTACTGGTCGGTACGTTGTAACTCGTTTGACGCACGTATCGATCCAAAGAATTCTTTACTTTCCTGTTTGATCAGGTCGGCCCTGCTTGATGGATACATATACTCAAAAGTATACGTGGCATCGTTGGTATAAATCACCGTAAAATCACGGATTTCGGGACCGTTACCGTTATCAGACTCCAAACCGAATACTTTGGCTTTAAGGTTACCGATTGTGGTATCACGGGCATTAAGTACGCTACCATCAGACTGGCCTTGCACTTTTTTTATGTATTCTTTGAATACTTTATTCAGGTCTTTTTCCTTTTCGAGTGGCTTGTTGTTAGGACCATTATTAGCCCTTATAACTACCATATAACCGAGGTTACCGGTACCTGAATATATTTTCTGACCAAGTGTGTCTTTAACCATGTGTTCGGTTGGTAAATTCACCGTAACCAAACTATCAATTTTAACAGGCTTTAAAGCCTGGCTATTAGCCGATACTGTAAAGGCTACTATGCTTAATATCAAAGCTGCTATCTTTTTCATATAATGCATACTAATAATGTACATGATGATTATCACCATAACTATGCCAAACCGTATATTTTAGTATACATATACACGTTAAAACATGTTAGAATAAAGGTTAAATCAGCTTCAAAACATGTTAAAGCGCTTACAAAACGGTATTTTAATAACCATTGAATGCTGGCGTGCACGGTTGGTCAACTTTACATTAACTAAACAAAAACGCCCGCCAAAACTGGCAGGCGTTGTACCACTATATGGGCAATCTGCTTATATTTTCTCCAACTCTTCGCGTACAAAATCAGCTAATTCCTTCACATAACTGGCGCTAAAATCGAACTTGATACCTGCAGTTTCATATATCTCGCGTATGGTTTTAGTGTAACCGAGCTTAAGTGCGTCAATATATTGCTGCAAACCCTGCTCCGGATTTTCTTTATAGTTTTTCCATACCGCAATTGCACCTAATTGAGCCATGCCATATTCAATATAATAAAATGGCACTTCAAAGATGTGCAGCTGCTTTTGCCACAAATTGGCCAGTGCTTGAGTATGATCGCTCCAGTCGGCAAAATTAGCACCGAACGGTTCAAATATCTTTACCCAGGCCTCCGACCGCTCCTGGGTAGTGTGGTCGGGATTGGTATATATCCAATGCTGAAACTGGTCTACCACGGCAACCCACGGTAAAGTTTTAAGCACATCCACCAACTGATCGCGGCGGGCACGTTTCAGGTCCTCTTCATTGTCGAAATAAACATCCCACTTATCCATTGAGATCAGCTCCATTGACATTGATGCCAGCTCAGCCACTTCAGACGGGCAATGCTTAAAATCATTCAGTTCCAGATCGGCTGTTAAAAAGGTGTGTACCGCGTGGCCGCCCTCATGCACCATGGTAGTAAGGTCGCGAAAGGTATTGGCCGAATTCATGAAGATGAAAGGCGCACCTGTTTCGGCCAATGGATAATTATAACCACCCGGCGCTTTGCCCTTGCGGCTTTCCACATCAAACAAACCGTTATCCTTCATTATCTCTAAACGCTCGCCCAGGTAACGGTTAATGTTGCTAAAACATTGAATTGATTTTTCTATCAGGTCATTACCATCCTTGAACGGTTTAAGTGGTGCCTTGCCCGATGTATCCACGTCCATGTCCCATGGCTTTAACGTCTCCAGACCTAAAGCTTCCTGCCGTTTTTCGGCCTGCTCGCGTAGGATGGGTACAATCTCAGTTTCTATCGCTGCGTGAAACTCGTAACAATCCTGCGGCGTATAATCAAACCGGCCCAGCGCCTGGAACATATAGTCGCGGTAGTTCTCAAAGCCGGCATTCAATGCAACTTTATGCCTTAAAGATCGCAGGTGGTTAAACAGCTCATCAAGCTTTTCACGGTCCTGCAGGCGGCGGGCGGTGATCTTCTCCCACGCTTCCTGGCGTTTAGCGCGATCAGTATCTTTTAACAAGGCTGATGCCTGCTCAAGGGTAATTTCTTTATCGCCAATATGAACCGACATAGCGCCGGTAATTCCCTGGTATTTCTGTTGTTCTACCTGCAACTCGGTTTGTAGCGGGATGTTCTCTTCGCGGAAAAGCTCAAGCGCTTTACGCACACCACGCAGGTAAACAAAATATTTATCATTATTCAACTCGTTTACAAACTCGCTATCCACCAGTTTCTGGTTCAGCTGATTGCTGTACGGCGCCGTTTTAGGCTCAATCTCGGTTGCAAAATACTGGAAGCTCTGCAACAACTTTTCGTTAGCAGTATCGCAGGTCATGCGGATATAACGCCAGGCAAAATCTTCTTCCAGCGCCGCCTCAAGCTCACTACGGTCGCGCAGCCATTGTTCTAAATCCTGTACCGAATTAATAGGCCTGGCAACAAGCTCTGCATAGAACGGCTCAAGCGTTTCCCATTTAATTTCGAAATCTGAAGGAATGTATTGTCGTGTTTTTTTATGTATCATGATATAACATAAACGTTTTAAAGCGCTAAGTTATACAAATCAACATCACGATTGCGTAAAAGGTTCAGCGTTTAAATTGCGTTTGTGCCAAATGCTGGATTCCATTGCGGTATGAAGTAGGCCGTACGTTGAAGGCCTTCTCAAATTTGGTGGAGTCAAACACGTAATCATGGTCATACTGGTAATACATCTCCACCGTACCCATAATTACCTTGTTAAACAAGCCGGCCATCCAAAGCATAAATTTGTTGATTTGCCCGTAACGCGGCTCCACTCCAAATACATCTGCCGCCAGCTCAATAAACTGTTTGCCGGTGATTGCCGGTGCGGATGGTGCATGCCATATCTGATTGTCGCTTTCCGGCGATTGGCCTAATAGATACATTGCCTTACCGGCATCGGGAACGTAAGTGAAGGTGTGCCTGGTTCGCGCATCTCCTATCCATTGTGCCTTATCGCCTTTGGCATATTTATCCAACACCATCATATCAAAAAAGCTGTTCATACTTTCCGCTCCATAAAAATCTGCACCGCGTAAGATGCTCGCGTTGAGGTTACCCGCGTTTACCTCGTCCATGAGCGTAATAACCGTTTTGGCCCTTACCTCTCCTTTCACACTGATAGGGTTGTAAGGGGTATCCTCCGTCATACGGCCATTTACCAGGCCGTACATGTATACGTTATCAAAAAATATCAGGCGCGCGTTGCTCTGCTTAGCAGCATTGATAACATTTTGCATAATGACGGGCCACTGCTGTTTCCATACGTCCTTATCATACACCAGGCCCGCACAAAGATAGATCACTGTTGCACCCTGTGTAGCGGCAAGCACCTCGGCGGCGTTAAGCAAATCAACCTTAAGCCATTTTACATTATTGCCTGAAAATTTTGATGGCCTGCGGCTCACTAAAGTAACCGGCTGATGATTGTCAATTAATTGGCGGGTGAGTGCGTTAGCTACCGGTCCGCCTGCTCCTAATATGATGTGCATAAACTTCGTCGTTTTGATTAACACAAAGCTACCTGCACCGTTTCGCCCGGAACGTTAACAAAAGATAAGAAAATTAATTGGCCGGGGTAAAGATGCGCTTGCGTATGCGCGAAAGCGACACGGGAGTGATACCCAGAAAGTTGGCGATGTAATGCTGAGGGATGCGGCGAATGATGTCCTGTCCGTCCCTCAATAGATCTTTATAACGCTGCTCCGGCGATTGCATAATGAATGCCTGCACCCGTTCTTCATAGCAGCAGATATAATATTCGGCTACCAACCTGCCGAAACGTTCTATTTTATGTTTCAGCAGCGGATGCAAAAGGAGCGCCTGTATGCCATTATAAGTCAAACACACTATGGTAACATCTTCCAAAGCCTGAATACAGGTAAGACTTGGCTCCTGCCTCAGAAAACTCTTATAAGAGCTGACCAATTCATCGCTAAAACTAAAGTAACTGGTGAGTTCTTCCCCATCTTCGCGAATAAGGTAATAACGCACCGAGCCAGACGCGATATAGCCGAAGCCGTTGCATACTTCGCCTCTTTTTATAAAATGCTCTTTCTTATTGAGGGTTTGTATGCTGAGGTACTTTTCAAACTCCTGCCACTCGTCATCAGTAAAAGGCAATAAACGCTCTACATATTTACGGAAAGCGGACAGGGCACTTAGCGTATCCATATCCTGTCCAGTAAAAACAGTACGGCAAACACCACGCTGGCGATACCGTTAGTGGTCATGAAAGCGAAGTTTACCCTGCTAAGGTCGGTAGGTTTTACCAACAGGTGCTGGTAAATAAGCATAGCGCAGAAAAACGCAATGCCAATATAGTACAGAAAGCCTACATGCGTTACTAACGCAGGCATCATGATAAAAAGTGCCGAAAAAACGTGCAGCAACGTAGAAAGGTTAAGCGCCCTTACCTTACCCAAATAAGCCGGGATAGAATGCAGGTGCTGACTGCGGTCAAAATCCTCGTCCTGCAGGGCATAAATAATATCAAAGCCGCTTACCCAGCACAGTACTGAAAGTGAGAAGAATATCGGTGTAAGATTAAATTCGCCCGTAACAACAAGGTATGCACCGATTGGAGCCAACGATAAACCTAAACCCAGCACCATGTGGCAAAGCGCGGTAAAACGCTTTGTGGCGCTGTATCCTAATACCACCAGCAAAGCCACTGGAGAAAGGTAAAAGCATAACGGGTTAATAAACCATGTAGTAGCTATGAACAATGAACAGTTGATAACAGTAAATATCAAAGCATTACGCGCGCTGATACGGCCGGCAGGAATATCCCGTTGTTGGGTGCGCGGGTTTTTAGCATCAATGTCACGGTCGAGATAACGGTTAAACGCCATAGCGGAGTTACGTGCAAACACCATACACATTACCATCATGAGGAGCTTAGGCCACTCGAACGGGTGATGGGTAGTAGTTACTGCCAGAAAAAAGCCGATAAAGGCGAACGGCATGGCAAATATGGTGTGCGAGAAAGTAACGAGCGATAAATATTTTTTCATGTGTGTGGTATAAAGCAAGCACTTGCAACAGCAATAAGCAAGTGTTTAAACATGTACACAAAAGTAAATATTTTAATTAATACTTTGCTTTTAACACACCCCTAACCCCTCTCAAGAGGGGAACGAAATCTGTATTATTAAAACTTTTATTTGACAAGATTTACTCTTAATGAATCGTAGTACGCAATTAGATATTTAGAGGCGAGTTTCCCTTCTTGAGAGGAGAACGACATCTCAATATTTAAACTACTACTGATAAGATTTCATTCTTAAAGAATTTGTGGAGCGCAATTAAATAATTAAAGTGAGTTCCCCCTCTTTGAGAGGGGTTAGGGGTGTGTTATTTTTTACAATTAGCTCTCACTATTGTAAAATATAGAAAGAAATTGTGAGCGTTAGTTCCCCTCTTGAGACGGGTTAGGGGTGTGTTATTTTACGATTGCTCTTGATATTGTAAAATATAAGCCTCAATTGTCCGTAGGACATTCACAATATTATTAATTTATCGTGGCACCTGGGTTATACTTATTTTAGAAGACACACCCCCTGCCCCTCTCAAGAGGGGAGCCGTGTTTTGAGAAAAAAAGTATTGAGTCGCTTGATAACTAAGTCCCCCTCTTGAGAGGGGTTAGGGGTGTGTTATTTTACGATTACTCTTGATATTGTAAAATGTAAGTTTCAAGAGTCCTCAACACATTTAACATATCATTCCGTACTTCTACTTCGGTAAAGCGAAGCACTGTCAAACCCCATTTGTTAAGCTCATGCTCTCTTTCCAAATCAAGTTGGAACACATCGGTGTGATTGTGATATTTACCATCAACCTCCAACACCGGTTCTAACTCAGCGCAGTAGAAGTCAACGATATAATTTAATAAGGGTTTTTGCCGATGAAAATCAAACCCATTAAGCTTTTTACTTTTTAACTCGTTCCATAACAACACTTCACCCATAGTGGCATCGTTTCGCAGCTTCCGCGCTAATTCTTTTAAGTGAGGTTGATAAGGAATAATTTTTCTTGGCACCGGTAGGTATACTTATTACTAAACACACCCCGCATGGCCCTGCTCTCAAAATGGGAGCCATATTTTTAGGACGAAATATTGGACGCTGTGCTTTCTCTTCTGAGTGTGTTACAATTATAAGCTCAAAACTCCCTATACGGCGGCACCTCAAAACCTTTGTTAATTTCATCAATAAAACCCAATACCTCGTCTTTACCGATCTGATTCTCCGATGAGGTAATAAAGCATTGCGGTGCTTCTTCAAATGTAGCCGTCAGCGCTTTGCGAAACTTTGCTACGTTCTGATCGGTTTTGATGGACGATTGCTTGTCGGCCTTGGTAAAAATCAAAACAAACGGAAGCCCATGCTCACCTAACCAGTTACAAAATTCCAGGTCAATCTTTTGTGGCTCCAGGCGACTGTCAATCAGTACCATCACACATTGCAGATTTTCACGCTTATCCAGGTACGTGCGGATAAATTTATTCCAGTCTTCCTTTTTACTTTTGGATATACGGGCGTAGCCATAACCCGGCAAGTCGACAAGGTACCAGTTATCATTAATGATAAAGTGATTAATAAGCTGGGTTTTCCCTGGAGTTTGCGAAGTTTTGGCCAAGCCTTTCTTACCGGTAAGCATATTTATCAATGATGACTTACCTACGTTGGACCGGCCAATAAAAGCATATTCTGGTTTTACCGGCGCAGGTAGTTTGGACACCTGCGTATTACTGCAAACAAATTCTGCCGACTTAACAATCATACCGCAAAGGTAGCAAATATGATCGGGAGCTGTTTGCATTCATCCATAAACGGATAATTACATGTAAATTGCCTTTTACAAATTCAAAATATTTAAATTTATGTGTTTAAACATTAATAAATGAGCGATTATAAAATTCCTGCGCAAACGCGCATCGGTCATATACATTTAAAGGTAAGCAACCTCCAACGGGCTATGGACTTTTACTGTGGCGTGCTTGGCTTTGAATTGGTAACGATGTATGGCGACCAGGCTGCCTTTGTGTCGGCGGGTGGCTACCATCATCACATTGGCCTTAATACCTGGTATAGTAAAGATGGTGGCCCCGCGCCTCAGCATACAGCGGGTTTGTTTCATACCGCCATCCTTTACCCGGAACGTAGAGACCTGGCAAACATCATTAAACGTTTACTGGACGCTGGCTACCCTATCACTGGAGCGTCTGACCATGGTGTGTCAGAAGCGATTTAACTCGACGACCCGGACAAAAACGGTGTAGAATTATACTGGGACAGGCCGCGTGAACAATGGCCATTAGATGAACACGGCAACCTCACCATGTATACTCGGGCATTGGATCTACGCGGATTACTAGCCGTAGCAAATAGCTAAATCATCGAGATAATATTTGCTGATACAGTTTAAAGTAATCAGCAGCCATTTTTTCCTGAGAAAATTTTGATGCAGCCCATTCTCGGCAATATGCTCTGTCAATCTTGTGTAGTTGTTGTACTGCTTCAGTTGCCTGGTTCACGTCACTCACCAGATAACCGGTTTTGCCATCCTGAATAAGCTCCGACATTGAGCCCCGGTTGAATGCTACCACCGGTGTACCGCACAACATCGCTTCGGCTACGCTCATGCCAAACGGTTCATCAAAATTGATGGGATGCAGTAAAGCCGCTGCGCCGCTTAGCAACTCATTCCGTTTCTCGGGGCCTGCATGGCCCACATATTGTATCTGGTCATCTAACTGCGGTTCTACCTTTTCACGGTAGTAACCCTCGTCCTGAATGATGCCTGCAATCAGCAATTTCTTACCGGTCTTACGCGCAATTTCAATGGCTTCGGCCGTCCCCTTATGGTGATGGATCCGGCCAAAATAAAGTAAGTAGTCGCCGCCATGACCAAAGGTAAAATCATCAACGTTAAGACCGTTATATACAGTGGCCAGATAATCCAGCTCCGGACTGCGGTCTGAATCGCTGATAGATACGTAGCTGCCGCGGCTGTTGTATTTTTTATAAACAGGTATAATGCGTTGCGAGGAAAAACCGTGTATAGTAGTGATCAGCGGCGTTTTTATTAAACCCGAATAGGTAAGCGGCAGAAAATCGAAGTTATTATGGATTATATCGAATTGATGTGCCTGCTCCATCAAATTACTGATGTGCAGGCACTCTAATACTTTGGCATCCTGGCTGCGGTCTTCCTCGTAACCAGTTTCACAAATAGCTTCCAGTTTACCGGCGGTTAACGAATCGCCAGTGGCAAATAATGTAACGTCGGCACCCAGTTTAATGATGCCTTCTGCAATGTTTGACGCCACCTGCTCCCAGGGGCCATAATGCCGGGGCGGCGTACGCCAGGCCACCGGGGATAGTACTGCAACCTTCATTTAACAAATTTCAACGCTATGGCCAAACTTGTTGTACTCGTACTCCAGCTCGAAAGCTTTTAATACTGTAAGGTGCGATATAAGGTATGCAAGCGTACTTTCCGCTCCCTGGTTGCGGTTAATACCTGTCGGTAACAATCCATCGCAACAGCCTTTTGTTTCATGGTCGTACAGCGGAGCGCGCAATGTATTTTCGCCAAGGAACCATTTGTAACTCAGGAACATCTTCTCGATATACTCCGGCGTACGGAATATTTTGTATGCCTGGAAATGCATCAACACCATTGCCATTGTCTCAATCGCCTGCTGATCATAAGTTGGGAAGGTACCGCCTCTGTAGTACCAACCATCATTGCCAACTGGGCTCAGGTAACCGTTAGATAATGTAAGCTTATCCAGGAAGGCCATTGATTTCATCGCTACCGCACGGGCTTCTTCATTACCGGTAATTTCACATGAATGGAGCAGCGCCAATGGAAGTATAGCATTGTCATAGGTCATACCCTCTTCAAACCATTGCCAGTCTTCGGTAGCAGTTTCGTTAAATGCATCTATCAAGGGTTGTGTAAGTCTAATCAACTCAGCCATCATACCCTCATCCGTAGGAATTACCTGCAGGTACAAGCTGATACCTATGATGGTATTGGCCATGCCACGCAAATATCTCAATGATCTGAAATGCGGGTACGACTTGCGAAACAATTCCAGCGCAAACTCACGGTAAGAGTTGCTTACTGTGCAACCAATTAAATGACCAAGCGCCCAAATGGTACGGCCAAACGAATCTTCCGAACCAACCTCGTCAAGGTAACGGCGGTCAAAGCTCAGGAAGTTACGGAAATTACCGTCATCCGTTTGCATGTAGTGTATATAGCTGAGGTAGATAGGCAGCAATTCAAACGCCTCCTCGCTTTTATTGCGCTGATAGGCCATGATGGCCATTATCAGTGCACGTGAGTTATCATCCAGGCAATAGCCTTCTTTCAGGTTAGGAATACCGTATTTAGCATGTTGTACAATACCGGTATCATCTGTTAAACGCAATACGTGCGACAGGCTGAAAGCCGGTAGTACCTCAGGGTCAACAATACTGTTCTTTAATATCTTGTCGCTAAAATCATGCGTAATGCATGACTCCTGCGCTACGCGGATAAACTCAGCACCGATAACCGGGTAACGCAAATGCAGGCCGTATTGATAAGCATTCTGTTTAAGCTCGGCCAATTTTTGATCGTCATCAAGTAATTCATTGATGATATCCGCAAGCGCTTCAGAGTTTTTAAAATCAAACAGGCGGCCGCGGTTATGATCCAGCAACTCCTGTGCATGCCAGTATGGTGTAGAAACTACCGCTGCGCCTGCACCAATAGCGTATGATAGTGTGCCGCTGGTGATCTGCGCTTCGTTAAGATATGGCGTTACATATACTTCGCAAGCAGAAAGATAGTTCATCAACTCCTCTTCGGAAACAAACTTGTTAATGAATGCAAGGTTTTTGGCTACACCTAACTGTGCGGCCAGGTTTTTTAGTGAGTCGCGGTATTCCTCGCCAGAGCTTTTCTTTACACCAGGGTGGGTGTTACCCACTATTACATACATGGTGTCAGGGTGCTTTTCAACTATTTTAGGCAGCGCTTTTATAACTGTCTCTAAACCTTTGTTACGACTCAACAAACCAAAGGTCATCAGTACGCGCCTGTTTTTAAATGAAGAAAGACTTTTTACAGGGTTAGGCACTGGTGCTTCCATATCAGGCACACCATGCTCTATTATTTGTATTTTTTCTTCAGGAATATCATAAATGGTAGTTAAAAACTCTACCGCACGACGGCTCATTACTACAACTTTTGAAGATTGCTCGGCAATTTCGCGGATGATGATGCGCTGTACATAGCTTGGTTCGCGCAATACAGTATGTAATATAGATATAAGCGGTTTTTCAAGACGATTAATAAGTGGCAGAATGTATATACCGCTTTCGCCACCATATATACCAAATTCGTGCTCCAGTATACAGGCATCAACAGTGCTGGTATTTATGAAGTTAGCCGCCCTAATATAATCTTTCTGATTATTTTGACGCACTACATACTTAACCTCCTCGGGATATTCATATTCTTCGAGGTCGCTCGAATCATTTAAGGCTACAACAAATCCGCCATCCAGCAACTTTTTACGCTCCGGAAAATTAGCATTGATGGCGCGCATAAGATTGTGATTAAATGTAGCTAAGCCGCACTCGCGGGGTGGATAGGTTGATATATATGCGATCTTCATCTGTTATAGTGTTTCTTTTAATTTTCAGTTAAACTCAAATCAGTACAGTGTGTAGCAAGAACCGAACGGAATAATAGACACACTTCAAGTGGAAAACCGCCTTTAAGAGACCAAATGGGCGATTTTTGGTTTTGCGCTAATTTATTTGCATAAAGCGTACCAAATAAGCGCATGTTTAACTCATACTATAGAAAATAGATGAGGGTTGAATTTAGCTAAAAAATTCAGCATTTACACTAAACTATGTAAGTCAGCCACTTATACTACAGTATTTATAGCTTGGATTATCGCTTCGCAGGCTTTTTCTATCTCAGAAGGGGAAATGATCAGGGGCGGGGCTATGCGCATAGCATTACTGCAATGCAAAAACCAATCGGTTATTATACCATTTTCTATACAGGTATCGATTATTTTTTTGTTCAACTCGAAGCTTTCAAACTCGGCAGCCAGCATGAGGCCTTTGCCCCTCACCTGCCTTATAGCAGGGTGAACCAGCAACTGCCTGAACAGTGCTTCCTTTTCGGCCACCTGCTCTGTAAGTTTCTCATTAAGCAAAACCTCCACGGCCGCAAGGCCTGCAGCGCAGCATACCGGGTGACCGCCAAAGGTGGTGATATGCCCAAGGATCGGGTTATCCTTTAAGGCTGCCATGATTTTGTTTGAACTTATAAATGCGCCTATAGGCATCCCCCCTCCCAAGGCTTTTGCCAGCAGTAAAATATCGGGCACTATACCAAACTGCTCAAAAGCGAAACGACTACCTGTACGGCCTAAACCGGCCTGTATCTCGTCCAGAATAAGTAGCGTGCCAGTTTGATCGCAACGATGTCGCAACGCTTGCATATAGGTTATTTCAGGTACCCTGATGCCGGCCTCACCCTGAATGGTTTCTATAATAACGCAGGCGGTATCGTTGTTAATCAGCTTCAGGTCTTCTATATTATCGAAACGGATAAAATCTACACCGGGCAACAGGGGACCGTAGCCTCGCTTAAATTCGTCACTGCCCATTACGCTGAGCGCTCCATGGGTACTGCCATGGTAAGCGTTGTGGCAAGCCACTATTTTTTCGCGACCGGTATAGCGCTTGGCTAATTTAAGAGCACCTTCAACGGCTTCGGCACCAGAATTTACGAAATAAACAGACTGCAAATTTTCAGGAAGTATGGATATCAGCTTTTCGGCAAAGCGCACCTGCGGGGTTTGTACATATTCGCCATACACCATCAGGTGCATATATTTATCTGCCTGATCCTTCACCGCCTGCACTACCTTGGGGTGCCTATGCCCTACATTGCTTACCCCGATGCCCGAGATAAGATCCATGTACGCTTTGCCTTGGGCATCGTACATATATATGCCTTCTGCACGTTCAAACTCCAGCAAAAGCGGAAAATTGGTAGTTTGTGCGTTATTAGCCAAAAATAATTCTCGAAGTGTAGGCATGTTGTGGTAATTATATGCAGATGTGCAAATATGCAAATGTGCAGATAATTTTACCGTATGAATTGCTGACTATTGCAAATGCATAGCAATGCATCTATAGAGTAACACTCGCTATTTATCTAAATAAATGCGCAAATGATTGCAGGATATGTTAACGCAGGAAAGGCTTAAATGTTAATCGCCGGCTCTTTCGCTGCGTTCGCTCAACTGTTTCACGAGCTCCTCGTTAAACTCACGCTCGCTCTTATAAAGCTCGCTCACTTTCTCGGGTGAAAGTATTTTCAGAAATGCATCCTGGTACCGCTTACGGATATTTACCAGCTCAGTTTCGTAATAGAGTTCTTTATTTATCTGCTCGGTACCGTTAGGGGCATTGGTGTTATTAAGGCGTTTGAGGCGACGCACATTTACTAACTGCTGCTGATACTGCTTATACAAAGGCCAGAATTTTTTTCCTTCGGCATCCGTAAGATTTAGCTGCCGGCTCAGATATTCTACTTTTGTATCAACAAGCTTATTGCGCTTTTTGCCTCCGTTTTGCGAATAATGAAGGTTTTGTGCATTGACCTGCACATGTACCGCCATAAAAAGCACGGTACCCAGCACAAACACTATGTTAAATATCAACTTGGCCAGTTTGGTCATGTTAAAGTTCAGTATCTATATAATCCATTAATTCCTCATCGCTCACGGCACTTTGTTTGCCTTCAGTAAGGTAAGTTTGTGTTTCACCAGCATCTATATTCTGCTCAACATAACTGCGTATCTCATTTATAGGGATAGCAGATAGCTCGTGGTGCAAATAAGTATCGCTATGGTTGCCAGTTTGTGCATGTTGCTGCACATGGCTGCCAGAATATAGTAGAAATGAAACACCTATACCTATAGTAATACAAGCGGCGGCAGCATACTTAAATATGCCCGATGCAAATAACCTACGCACCACGCCTGGGCGTTGTACAGGCTCGGCCGCTATTGTCACTTCTTCCTCTTCTATGCTTTCTCCATCAACCGTCTTGCTTAGGATGGCAGCATTAAGTTTATCAAAATATCCTTGAGGTACAACAAATGCCTGTTCCAACTCAGCTTCCTCAAAAGCTTCTTCCACGGCAATGCGTGCAGTTATTTGTTCTTGCAGGTTATTAAAATATCCCTCGGGTACAGCAAACTCCGGCCCTGCGGCCTCCTGCATCATTTCTTCAATAGCAATGCGGCTTTGTATGTTGCCAGCCAGCTCTTCAAAGTAATTCTGCGGCACGGCGAAGCCAATATCTTCTGTGTTTACTGCTGATGAAATGTTTATACGGCTGCTAATATTACCGTTCAATTCATCAAAATAACCTTCGGGGACGGTGAGCCCTCCCGTTTCTGTATGGTGCTTGTATAAGTTAACGAGGGAAAGGGTGCGTTCGCGAAGGTCGCCAAAATAGCCATCAGGCACTGTAAACGGGTTATTGCTATTAACCTGTTTAAGTGCAGTAAATTCATTTAGCCAATCTTTAGTCTCCATATCGCTCATCATTCCTTCATTAGATTACGTTATACTATAAAGGTTTAAAGTAAACTTTGAAAAAGTTACAAGTTGGATGATAACAAGTATGCTTCTATCTTTTTTACCGCCAGGTGAAATGATGCCTTGAGCGCTCCTACACTGGTACCCAACACGTCTGATATTTCTTCGTATTTCATATCTTCAAAATACTTCATGTTAAATACCAGCCGTTGTTTCTCGGGCAGTGTTAGCAGGGCCTGCTGCAATTTAAGCTGTGCCTTGTCGCCGTTGAAGTAGGTAGAATCAGTTAATGATTCGGCCAGCTCATAGGCTACATCGTCAAGCGGCACATTGTTCTTCATCTTTTTCCTGTTCAGAAACGTAATGCACTCGTTGGTGGCAATACGATACATCCAGGTATAAAGCTGTGCATCATTCCTAAAGCCCGGCAAATTCTTCCATATCTTTACAAACACATCCTGGGTGAGGTCATCGGCATCGTCGTGGTCAATAACCATGCGGCGTACATGCCAATAAATTTTCTGCTGATACTTTTTAAGTAACAGGTTAAAGGCCTCATTCCTGGTGCGTTCGTCCCGGAATTTGCTTAGTATTTCTTCGTCTTCAGCCTGTGCGGCCATGTATTAAATCTTTATACTGCTAAATAAAGAACCTATGCATTTTGTTTTTTGCGCGCTATTACTTTTTTAACAGCTGCAACAATATGCTCTGCATCCAAACCATACTTGGTCATAAGTTGCTCGGGGGTACCGCTCTCACCAAAACTGTCGTTAACGGCAACATACTCTTGCGGAGTAGGGTTATTAACCGCCAGTAATTGTGCAATGCTATCGCCCAAGCCACCCAGCCTGTTATGCTCCTCGGCCGTAACCACGCAGCCTGTTTTAGCTACTGATTTTAGGACAGCCTCTGCATCCAAAGGTTTAATGGTGTGTATGTTGATGATCTCCGCGTCAATCCCCTCTTCTGCCAGCTTTTCGCCTGCCTGTATAGCTTCCCATACCAAATGGCCTGTAGCAAAAATAGATACATCGGCACCTTCGTTAACCATCCATGCCTTACCAATTTCAAACTTCTGGTCTGCATCAGTAAAGATAGGCACGACCGGACGACCGAAACGCAGGTAAACCGGCCCTTCGTGCTCAGCTATCGCGATGGTTGCGGCTTTGGTTTGGTTATAATCGCAAGGGTTAATCACAGTCATACCCGGCAGCATTTTCATTAGGCCGATATCTTCCAGTATCTGGTGAGTTGCACCGTCTTCGCCTAAGGTTAAACCCGCGTGAGACGCACATATCTTTACATTCTTATCAGAATATGCTACCGACTGGCGGATCTGGTCATAAACACGGCCCGTTGAAAAGTTGGCGAACGTGCCGGTGAAAGGTATTTTACCGCCGATTGCCAGGCCTGCCGCGATACCAATCATGTTAGCCTCGGCAATACCGGTTTGTACAAAACGGTCAGGGAATTCTTTTATAAAATCGTTCATTTTAAGCGAGCCAATAAGGTCGGCGCAAAGCGCTACCACCTGGTCGTTACGCTTACCGGCTTCCAGTAAACCGGCGCCAAAGCCTGAACGTGTATCTTTCTTATCAGTGTAAGTGTATTTTTTCATGAATTTAAGTGAGTAGTGAGTGGTTTATTATGTGAGTAGTTTGTTGATGCGTAAGCCTTGAACCTAATCACCGCTCACTTTACAACTACTCACTAAAAGTTAATAATCGCCCAGCGTTTCTTCTAACTGACCAAGCGCCAGGGCAAGCTGCTCATCATTCGGAGCTACGCCATGCCATTTGTGGCTACCCATCATAAAGTCTACACCGTAACCCATTGCTGTATGCAGCAGTATTGCTACGGGCTTGCCTTTACCAGTACGGGTTTTAGCTTTTTCCAATACAGCTACTACTTTCTCCATGTTGTTGCCTTCCTGCTCTTCCAGAACATCCCAACCAAAGGCTTCAAACTTGGCTTTCAGGTCGCCGAGGGAAAGTACCATATTGGTAGGCCCGTCAATCTGCTGACCATTGTAGTCAATGGTCGAGATCAGGTTGTCAACCTTGTTGTGCGGGGCAAACATCGCGGCCTCCCAGTTCTGACCTTCCTGCAACTCGCCATCGCCGTGCAGCGAATATACAATGCGGTCGTCGCCGTTTAAACGTTTAGCTAAAGCTGCACCAATGGCTACCGACATACCCTGACCTAATGAGCCTGAAGCAATGCGGATGCCCGGTAAGTGCTCATGAGTGGTTGGATGACCCTGTAAACGTGAATTAAGTTTACGGAAGGTAGCAAGCTCTGCTTTGTCAAAGTAACCGGCATGTGCCAATACGCTGTAAAATACCGGCGAAATGTGGCCGTTAGAAAGGAAAAACATATCCTCGCCTTTAGCTTCCATGTTAAAGGCCGGGTCATGCTTCATGATATTAAAGTAAAGCGCTACCATAAAGTCGGTACAACCTAACGAACCGCCCGGGTGGCCCGACTGACAGCCGTGCACCATACGAACGATATCGCGCCGTACCTGCGACGCTACTTTTTTAAGTTCTTCAATGTCTTGTTTCATTATAAATTCTGACAGGTTTGTTGCTACGTTATAAATTGCGCCTAAAATAGCTATAAAATACTTTTTACCGCGCTTTATTATTTTAAAAACTCGAGCACCTGCTGCGATGAGTTCTTAGTATCTACCTTATCAATAATCTTGGTGATGATGCCATCGCCATTGATGAGGAATGTTTTGCGGGCGGTTCCCATATACTTTTTGCCGTACATGTTTTTCTCTACCCATACGCCGTAAGCCTCTACAATTTCTTTGCTCTCATCGGCAATCAGCGTAAACGGCAAACTGTATTTAGATTCAAATTTCTTGTGCGACTTTTCGTCATCAGTGCTCACGCCTATAACTTCAAAACCCATGCTTACTAATGACTGGTAATTGTCGCGAAAGCTGCAAGCCTCGGCAGTACAGCCCGGCGTATCATCCTTGGGGTAAAAATAAAGTATAACGGTTTTACCCTTATAATCGGCCAGCGAAACGTTATTGCCATTCTGGTCCTTTGCCTCAAAATCTGGCGCTTTATCGCCCTCTTGTAATGTTGCCATAGTCTTAATTGTTTAACGGTAAAAGTCTGCACTGTAACGCGCTTCGTTACCTACGTTGTCGGTCACTGTCAACTCAAAGGTATGCTTTCCTTTTTTAAAGTTATTGTCAAAAAAATAGCGAAGCAGCTTGGTTTTATAATCATGCTCAATAAGTACCCACTGCCCGTCAATAGTACCCGAATATTTGCGGATGCCTGCAAGGTTATCGCTCATACGCAGGTTAATGCTTTTGGCAGCGGCCATATTGCCACCGCTCCGAATATTTACGGGGGTTATTAGCGGAGCTACAGTATCCAGTTTGATGTAATAGTCGCCAAAACCGCCGCATTCGCCTTTGATAAAGCCATTATCATAAGTACCCGCCGCTACATTGCCTGCTACGCTTACCAGCACAGCCTTGTCTGCAAGTTTACCCAAATCTCTGTCGGGTTTTATCCACAAAGTAAAGCTGCTGTGTATTGGGGTAAACTTGTTGTGAATGCGGTGCGTCTCCGACAATGCGCCGGGTTTGCGCGGCAACAACTGGTAGTTAAAATCAATATTGTTGTAAAGGTTGCCCGGCTCAATAAGCAGTTTCATTTTATCATTACCGTATTGATTTGGCTTGGTACAGTCAAATATAGTACCCTCGGGCACATAAGCTGCTTGTGTTGAGGGCGAGGCCTGTACATTGAATGATAGTGTTGATGTATTCCCTGCTATATCCTTTACTACGTATTGAACATGATGCACATTGCTATCGCTAAAATTTACGATACCTCCATTAACCGACTGCGGGTAGACCGGCAAATTGGCGCCAGGTGGTACAAAACACTTTTGTATCATGCGTCGGCTTCGCAAATAGGTAGGATAATCTATATAACCATTAATGGCGTGTGTTTGATCGAACCCGAACCGCTCAATGGTGAAAGTATAAACTTTCTGACTATCAACCAATAGCTCGATTGAGTACAAGCCGATATGATTATAGGAGGCGCTGTTCATGTCATACGCTACTAAACCAAAACCGGTACGCCCGCTCAGACGCAACGTTGGGTTGCCGCTTAACCTGTATGCCCCATTGCCACCCACTACAGCTACGGAGTTTGGCAGTACCTTTTCACTGAACGGCTGCCCCTCGGCAAAATGATACGTAGCAATGCCAGTTAAAATCGGCGGAATTTCGTCGGGAATGGTAAGGCCAAATAATTGTGGATTGATGGTTTGCTCGGTTTGAGTATCGCGGATTTCAAAATGCAAATGCGGACCGGCAGAAGCTCCCGCATTACCCGACCATGCAAATACCTGCCCTTTTACCAGTTGTATGGTAAGTGGCGGCAGCCTGAAATCGACGACATAGCTTTGCTCTTTCTGCTGGTATTCCCGGATAACCTTTTCAATCTCCGGCGAAAAGCGGTCGAGATGCCCGTAAACAGAAGTATAACCATTAGGATGGGTGATGTACACCGCACGTCCGTAGCCGCCATATTGAATTCTGAGGCGCGACACATAACCGTCGAGCACGGCATGCAGTGGATAACCGGTGCGTTGATTTGTCTTAAAATCAAGCCCGGAATGGAAATGGTTAGGCCTTAATTCGCCGAATGAACCTGCTGTGCTTGGTGGCAAATTCAGCGGATACCTGAATATATCCTTCGGGTAAAATTTGCTTTGTATCACCTGCTGCGCCGCAGCAGACATCAGCATAAAAATAATGAAGAATGCAGTAAGGGGTAGTTTTTTAATCATGCCCTACTTAACAACAAAATCGAACATTTTGTGCTGTTCAATATAACCTTCTAAGCGGTCGCCAATCTTAACCGGGCCTACGCCTGCCGGAGTGCCGGTAAAAATAAGGTCGCCTTTTTTTAGTGTAATGTATTGCGACACAAAGGCAATGATGCGTTCAAAGGAGAAAAGCAGGTCTTTTGTATTTCCCTGCTGCCTGGTTTCACCGTTAATGTTCAATGAAAAATTAATCTGGTTCAAGTCCGCAAAATCCTGCTTCGGCATAAAATTGCCTATAGGTGCCGATCCGTCGAATGCCTTTGCAAGCTCCCACGGCAACCCCTTTTCTTTATGCCTTGCCTGTATATCGCGTGCGGTAAAGTCAACGCCTAAGCCAATTTCATCAAAATAATTTGCGGCAAACTTCTCGCTGATGTGTTTACCTTCTTTACAAACTTTGAGCACCAGTTCCACTTCGTGATGGATATCCTGCGAAAATTCGGGGTAATAAAAAGGCTTATTTTCTTTGAGTAAGGCCGTATCGGGCTTTAAAAAAATAACAGGCGTTGTAGGTACCGGATTGTTGAGTTCTTTGGCGTGCTCCGCGTAATTGCGGCCTATAGCGATAATTTTCATTTAGCTTTAGAGGTAAAAACTCAAAGCTAAAAAATTATGTGTGAAGCCAAAATGCAGTAACGGCTATATTACAGCACAGATATTTTTTTGATAGTAGACTCAGTACCGGCTATGATGCGAACAAAGTAAAAACCGCGGCTAAGCTTATTGTTGAGGAAATAGGTAAACTTCTGGTCGCCCTGCTCTACATGTTGTGAGAAAATAGTAGCAAGGTCATTCCCAAGCATATCCACAATTTTTATGGTAACGCTTGTATTACGCGATACCTCGTAGCTAACATTAAGCTGATCTTTAACAACCGGATTTGGATATATCTGCACGTTGGTAAGCAGTTTTTCTGGCCCTGGGGCAGTAAACTTACCGTTTGAGCGGCCTACATTAAACTTGGTGGTTGATACCGTTGCCGGCTTAAGCGGTGGTAAAGAAAATGGTAGTCCAGTTTTTAAATAAGAGGCTTTCCCCTTCTTTTTAAAGATAAGTGTACTATCCTGAGACAACACAGTACCAGCAAAAGCAAAATTCACGACCAGGAAAGTCATGGTTAAGTATGCCCATAAGATTTTCTTAGTAGATCTTTGCTTCATATAATTCCAGTGCTACAAATGTATAAATTAAGGCTCCGGTATTCAAAAAGTTGTACACGATAAACGTTTTTTAACATTTTTTAACAAAGAGGGACATAATTTGTGTCTCTGAGAATTAATGACTTCTACGTTATTAAATAGTTTAAGTTTCTAAATAAAAAAATATAATTTTGCCTTTTTTACAGAATTGTGTCAAATCATAAAGACTTTCAGAAGCTAACAGTCCCCGGGCTGCTCATTAGTCTGGGTATTATATACGGCGATATTGGTACCTCTCCTCTATACGTATTTAAAGCAATTGTAGGTTCCGAAGCTATTTCGGAGTCACTGGTATTGGGAGGTGTATCGCTCATTTTCTGGACGTTAACCCTCCAAACCACCATCAAGTATGTACTGATAACCTTACTGGCAGATAACCGGGGTGAGGGCGGTATATTCTCTTTGTTTTCGCTGGTGCGTCGCAAGGCAAAATGGCTGATAGTACCTGCGGTGTTGGGCGGTTGTGCCCTACTGGCAGATGGTATCATCACACCGCCAATTACCATTTCATCGGCTATAGAAGGTTTGCACGCGCGGTATGATAACATACCCACGCTGCAGATAGTTATTGCCATTATAGCAATGCTGTTCATTATACAGCAATTTGGCACCTCACTGGTGGGCAGGGCTTTTGGGCCTATCATGTTCCTGTGGTTTACCATGATGGGGGTATTAGGTATATCTTACATTATACAAATGCCTTCCATATTCAAGGCGCTTAACCCATACTATGCTTTCAACCTATTGGTTAATGGCGGTTACGATGGCTTTGTTATTTTGGGTGCGGTGTTCCTGTGTACTACGGGTGCCGAGGCCCTGTACTCTGATTTAGGGCACTGCGGGCGCTCTAATATTCGCGTTAGCTGGATGTATGTTAAGACTTGCCTTGTGCTCAATTATTTAGGGCAGGCCGTTTGGCTTATGCAACGTAACGGGCAAACGCTCGACCTTAACCTGAAGAACCCTTTTTACCAAACTATGCCTGAGTGGTTCCTGATATATGGTATTGCGCTGGCAACCATTGCAGCTATCATCGCCAGCCAGGCGCTTATATCGGGCTCGTTTACGCTGATAGCAGAAGCTGTAAGGCTGAACCTATGGCCAAAAGTGAAAATTAATTACCCAACAGACCAAAAAGGGCAATTATACGTACCCAGCATCAACTGGATACTATGTATAGGCTGTATTGGTGTAGTATTGTTATTTCAGCGTTCGGAAAAGATGGAGGCTGCCTACGGTTTGAGTATTACCGTGGCCATGCTGATGACCACCATATTGGTTACCAAGTTTTTGCAACGCCGTAAAGTGCCGGTTTATTTGATATGGCTGTTCTTTAGTGTGTACATGGTTATAGAGGGTACCTTCTTACTGGGTAACCTGGCTAAATTTATACATGGTGGCTGGTTCACGCTGTCAATTGGCCTTATACTCTTCGTGGTGATGTGGACATGGCATACCGCCCGCAAAATCAAAAACCGGTACGTTAAATTCGTGGCGATAAATGATTATTTCAAAATCATCACCGAATTGAGTGATGATGAGACAGTGCCTAAGTACTCGTCGCAACTGGTGTACTTAACCAGTGCCAATTTTAACTCCGAAATAGAATCAAAAATCATTTACTCCATACTGCAAAAGCAGCCTAAGCGTGCTGATATTTACTGGCTGGTACACGTAGATGTGGTTGATGAGCCTTATACACGTGAATACGAGGTGGACTTTCTGGTTCCAGGAAAATTAATCCGTATCGACTTTAAACTTGGTTTTAGGGTTGAGCAACAAATAAACGTGTTGTTCCGCAAAGTGGTGGAGGACCTGGTTAAGAACGGCGAAGTGGATATTACCAGCAAGTACAAATCGCTTGGTAAGCACAATATCGTGGGCGACTTCCGTTTTGTGGTGATTGAAAAAACGCTCTCCCGTTCGCAAAACCTGTCGTTCTACGAACAACTGATTATGGACATTTACGTTCAACTTAAAAAGGCCAGCTTGTCAGAAGAGCGCGGTTTCGGCCTCGACCTGAGCTTTGTAACCGTAGAGAAAGTTCCATTAATGCTTACGCCGCCGGATAGTATAGAAATGGTGAGAGTAAGCTAACAATAGCATAAACAAAAAAAGCGATGGGTTACCATCGCTTTTTTTATGACCTGATGTTCTGTTTTTAAACGCCGTCTTCTTTCAGTTTAGCTATCAACTGGTCCATATCCACTTCCACAAATGATGTAGAATAGTCAGACAAACCGTATGGTATAATAAGCTTATTGTTATTTACAATTGAGCCGCAGGAGTATATCACGTTTGGCACATAACCCTCACGTTCATCGCTGTTAGGGATGATCAATGGCTCTTTTAGCCGCCCTACCTCAACAGACGGGTCATCAAGCTTGAGCAAGCTCGCACCCAGCACATAGCGCCTCATTGGCCCAACACCGTGCGTAATCATCAGCCAGCCGTGTTCTGTTTCTATGGGCGAACCGCAGTTACCTATCTGTATAAACTCCCAGGTAAACTTAGGCTGCTGTAACAGTACCGGCTTCTCCCAGATATTTATCTTATCAGAATACATGATGTAATTATTACATCCGTCGATACGTGATATCATGGCGTATTTGCCATTTATTTTACGCGGAAACAAAGCCAGGTTTTTATTCTGGGCGCCGTCGCCGTATAACGGCATTATTCGGAAGTTATAAAAATCGTTAGTCTGCAGCAGCTTAGGCATAATCAGCGCGCCATCATAAGCTGTATAAGTAGCGTAGTACACGTAGCTGCCGTCATCATCAATAAATTTAACAAAACGGGCATCCTCAATACCTTTACGCTCATACTCCGAAATTGGGAATATTACCCTGTCAGATATGTCGGTATCCAGCGAGAAGACGATCTCGTAATATGAATCGGCCAGCCAAAGCACCTTATCATACTCCAGTTTGTATATATCGTTTTCCTGCAACTTTTGCGAATCAAGTATCACCCGGCGCAGGTTTGAATATTCAAAATGATGATCAAGCTTTGATTCCAGCTCTTTCAAAATATCAATATTTATCTGCGTAGTCACAGCCTTCTCGAAAAACAGCTTTTTATTATAAACTGCATTCCTGACAATTTCAGCCTCATCGATATAGTTACCGGCAGGCAGTACAGTGATGTTATTGTCTTTATCAAAAAGCGCCCTGCGGAATGTGATGGACGATATGTGGCCCTCACCTACTGCCCTGAAACTCATAATTACGCGGCGCTGGCCTTCTTCCAACTCCGTTTGGTCAGGGTCATCTACGATGGATGGGTTAAAAAACGCAGCCGACTCAATCGAATATTCGTGTGTAAAATATGAACCTATAAGTAGCTTACGGTAAACGCTAAGCGTATCAAATTCTATGTTAAGCTCTTCAAACAAGGGCTTTAATTTGCTGCAATGCCGGTTAAGCACCCGGGTAATATTACGGTGCCTTCTGGAGTATTCCTGCAATAAAGGGGATACAATACCAAAGGCTTCATCTTCGCTTATCTGCATCACCCTTTGTATTACCTGCTTGGCACGGTCATTTCCGTTGAAGAAGAATCTGGCTATTACACGTCTGGAATCAGGATTTACCCGTATAGGTTTGCGTTCAATAGGAAGTCTCATATAGTATACCTGTCGATAATTATTTAACAGTTTTTTATGTGTTGATCAGCTATGCCTTTGATGATGAAATCATGTTACAACTATCATCACTAAGGACAAACAGCCAAACGATAAGTTTTTAATATTTGAAAATTGCTCAAAATAACCAGCTTTTAGCTTAAACCATGCGGTTGCGCCTGATGAGATAGGCTTTGAGCACCTCGTTATAACCCTGGCTGATATCGGCATCAACCAGGTCGACATTATATTGCGCACAACGCAATTGCAGCTGATGACGATATTCATTAACCGCCTGGCGATAGCTATCGCGCACACGGCCCGGATGCACTTTTACTTCGCGGCCGCTCTCTACGTCAACAAAATGATGCGGACGATTATCAAAATCAAAGTTCACCTCATGCGCTTTGTCATGCACGTTAAATATGATTACCTCATGCTTGCTGTATTTTAAATGCTGTATGGCGGCAAACAATGCCTGCATCTTTTCACTGTTCAGGTTCTGCTCCAGCATATCACTGAAGATAACAATGAGCGATCGCTGATGCACCTCGGCAGCAACATGATGCAATACGCCTGCAATGTCCGTTTCAGCACGGTTTGCCGGCTGCTGATAAGCATTTTCCAATGCAGCAAATAAGTGAAACAGATGAGAGGTGGTCGACCTGGCTTGCGTAAGCAACTCCACCTTGTTTGAAAAGGTACAAAGGCCGAAGGCGTCCCGCTGCTTTTTCAATAAATACATGAGCGAGGCTATCGCGTATACAGAAAATTGCAGTTTATTGATGCCAATTTCCGGATAATTCATAGATGAGGAGGTATCCAGCAGCAGGTAGCAGCGCAGGTTAGTTTCCTCTTCAAACTGTTTTACAAACAATTTATCGGTACGGGCCAGTAATTTCCAGTCGATATTTTTTACAGATTCACCATTATTATAAAGGCGATGCTCGGCAAACTCAACCGAAAAGCCGTGAAACGGACTTTGATGTAAGCCGGTTATAAACCCCTCCACTACCTGGCGGGCCAGCAACTCAAGGTTGGCAAGCTGCCGTATATGCTGATCATCGTTTAACGCAGGCATAGTGCTAAAATAGCATTATAACGTTCAAAACCACACATTAATATCAACTGGCCCGCTTACCCCTCTTATTTGGCGGTAATAGCCCTACCTATTCCTGTCTTTATCAGTTAAATTTGATAAATAAGTAAGATTACCATGCAGATAGAAACCTTTGAAATAACGGACGATATAAACACTTTTTGCCTCGCTGCGGACTCGCCACTGGCTATACCGGCTACTTTTGAAAAGCTGGAACATCTGGTAAGCGGATTTGCCGGAAGAAGGGTTTATGGTGTAGGGGGGTGCAGCAATGGTAAATTCTTTTATAAAGCGTGCACTACCGAGCGTGCCCCCGGCGAAGCAACCTCCCTTAACCTCCCATATTTTACAATACCTAAGGGTAAATATTTATGCGCTACTTTAAGTAACTGGCGACAAAATGTAATGAAGATAACCGGAATTATCGACCAGCTTTTTGAGCATCCGGACGCAAAAAAGGGCAGTAATTGTATTGAGGATTATTGCGCCGAAAACAAGATGCGTATTATGATTGAACACGTTTAAAACAAAAAAGCAGAACACTTAATGCTCTGCTTTTCCTTATTAAAAACGCGGGAGGAAATTATACCTGCGCGCTCAGTTTGTTTGCCAGAATTGATTTTGGCACTGCGCCGATTTGTTTGTCAACAATCTCGCCGTTCTTAAAGAACAATAACGCAGGTATATTACGGATACCGAACTTCATAGAGATGCCCGGGTTATTATCTACATTCACTTTACCTACAACAGCCTTGCCATCGTATTCTTTCGCCAACTCCTCAACCACTGGGCCAACCATGCGACACGGACCGCACCACTCTGCCCAAAAATCAACTAATACCGGTTTATCTGATTTTAATACAAGTTCTTCGAAGTTTGCATCAGTAATTTCTAAAGCCATGATTTTACTTTTTATTTTTGTTATACAAATATATACTAATCAATTTGCTTGCCACAAGCACCCCACTGCCATTGTGACAATCAGATTATTCTGCGGTGACACAATAACTTTTGGGTGACGATAAATGTAGGAGTTTATGCCAATTGGGCACGAATGTTTTTACCAACACGTAAAAGGGAGATGTTAACATGTCAATCAGAGCATCTCTCCGCTCCTGGCCGTGGAGGCCAGTAACTTTTTTCTTAGTCAAAAAAGTTACCAAAAAGAAAAGCCAGAAAAATCCTTCATCCGCACAGGCCATACTCCCGGCCCGGTTTTCTGGCAGGCCACCACGCTTTTTTAAATAAAGATTGCACAGAACAATCATACCTTTATAATTACTGGCCTCTTAGTTTTCGGGTAGCAGGTGGAAGCACTGAACGCTGAATTGAGAATTATTCTATATTCCGCTCTTGGCCGCGGAGGCCAGTTACTTTTTTCTTAGTCAAAAAAGTAACCCAAAAGACAAGCCAGAAAAAACCTTCAACCGCACAGGCCATACTCCCTGGCCCGGTTTTCTGGCAGGGCTACGCTCTTTTAAAGATAATATCACTTCAAGAGGGAATTAGTCAGAGTTCCGTCAGCAAACAGCTTCGGGAGGAAACGGGCAGAACAACGTTGGGTGCGGCAGGGCATAGGAATGTTGCTAAACATTCCCAGCCCTGGTTCTGCACGTTTCGCAGCTTAGGGTAGTGCGGCAAAGAAGCATTTTGCTGACTTGATTTTCTTGTTACTTCTTGTATCAAGACAAGAAGTAAGGAAAAAGTGCTCTTTGCGAAGTGATTACAGTGCTTGTACAAAGGGTTACTTATTTGCGCTTCCCGTATTAACAATAAAATAATATCATGCACCTGCTACTCACCCTTATCATCCCTTTTATTTTTTTCTTCACTGCTCCAATTGTTCAAATACGATTGTGTAACTCGAGAATTAGCAATCAGACGTGGCTCTCAATCGGAGCGGCAACTTTTATAATGTTTATTACCGGAATTGTCCTATGCATAGCAGCAATTTGCATGATGCTATATGGTATAAATTATAATACCGGACCATCTGAAAGAATACGTTGCGTTACCGGACCGGTTGGCTTTGGAATATTTATGGTGATGATAAATATGTCCGTAATACCATTGATTGGACTTATTAAGTATGCAGCTTATAGAAAACAAGCAGGTAACGAATTATTACCTACTTCGTATGCAACACCGGCCTCACGCGCGTAAGTTTGAATATATCATCAATTAAATCATCGCTTGGGTTTACCTTTAAATGTTTGGATGTTGCCGAAGCAAGCAGATCATCTTCAAAATCCTTTATGGTGATTTTGAGGCCACAGTTTTTTACAGGATAACGCTCGTTATTCAGCTTGATAATGCCTAACAATGAGTCGATCAACTGGCTATTGATATCATGCAAGCTTAGCGGCACCTCGATGGATTTGCTGCGAGTATCCCTCATTTCTGACAGCAGGCTCATTACCGCAATGCGCAGGTCCCAGTTGTCTTTCTGTCTGAATTTTTCTTCGATATTGCCTTTAATGTGAATGAAGAACCCATCCACCAGCAGGTTGCGGAACTTTACGTAATCCTCGCCAAACAAGGCAAACTCGTACGAATCATTATAATCCTCCAGCACGAAAGTGCCAAAAGGCTTACCTGTTTTAGTGGTTTTATGCTGCACGTTGGCAATCAATCCGCCTATGCAAAGCTCTCCCTTACGGCGCAGATTGGCAAAGGCTACACCAATATCATCACCACCTTCGCCAGAGCGGGCTTTTTGCATCAGTTTAAGGTCTGATACGGTTGCGTTACAGAAACGTTCCAACTCCAGCTTATAATTATCGAGCGGGTGCCCGGTAAGGTAAATGCCTATTACATCCTTCTCATACTTCAGCTTTTCTATCAGCGGCCACTCATCTGCCTCGGGCATTGGCGGCTCCGGAATATAAGATGCTACCGACCCGCCAAAAAGCGACGCCTGTGAGCTGTTTTGGGTATTCTGGTAGTCGTTGGCGTACTTGATTAACCTTTCTACACCGGTTAACTGCACCGCTTCTGTACGGGCAAAAAACTGCGAGCGGTTATAACCAAAATTATCAAAAGCGCCGCCATATACCAGGTTCTCGTATGATTTACGATTAACTGCCCGAACGTTTGACCGGCGCGCAAAATCATAAACTGACTCATACGGTCCGCGCTCCGTGCGCTCTTCAATAATGCTTTCCACAGCTTTTTCACCTACACCCTTTACCCCTGCCATCCCAAAACGCACTTCGCCCTTTTTATTTGCTGCAAACGACATTTCAGATTCATTGATATCCGGACCCAGCACTACAACACCCATACGGCGGCACTCCTCCATAAAGAAGGAAATTTTTTCGATGCTGTTCTGGTTGTTCAACACCGCAGCCATGTATTCAGACGGATAATGGGCCTTTAGATAAGCGGTTTGATAAGCTACGAAAGCATAACAGGTAGAGTGCGACTTATTAAAGGCGTACTGCGCAAATGCTTTCCAGTCGTTCCATATCTTGGTCAGTTTATCCTTAGGGTGACCTTTGGCCATTGCCCCGTCCATAAACTGCGCTTCCATTTTATTAAGTACCTCTATCTGCTTTTTACCCATGGCCTTACGCAAAACGTCGGCATCACCTTTGGTAAAGCCACCCAGTTTTTGCGACAAAAGCATCACCTGCTCCTGGTAAACGGTAATACCATAGGTTTCGGCCAGGTATTCTTCCATCTCGGGTAAATCGTAAGTGATAGGCTCCTGCCCGTGCTTACGCTTGATAAAGTTAGGGATGTACTCTATGGGCCCCGGGCGATAGAGCGCGTTCATGGCGATCAAGTCCTCGAACTTATCTGGCTTTAGTTCGCGCAAGTACATTTGCATACCATCACTTTCAAACTGAAAAGTACCATTGGTATCTCCTCGTTGGTAAAGTTCAAATGTACGTTGGTCGGTAAGCGGTATATAGTCAATATCAATTTCGATATTGTGGTTCTGCTTAATCATGCGCAGCGCATCCTTAATAATGGTGAGGGTTTTAAGACCCAAAAAATCCATCTTGATTACGCCGGCATCCTCAATCACACGCCCGTCAAACTGAGTTACCAGCAGGTCGGAGTCCTTTGCCGTAGCAACGGGAACTATATTGGTCAGATCATCGGGCGCAATGATGATACCTGCCGCATGCACACCGGTATTACGCACAGAACCTTCCAGCTTTTCGGCCTCGCGCAAAACCGTCCCCTTCAAATCGTTTGATTTGTGTATCTCCTGCAGTTCGGGCACCTGCTCAATAGCTTGTTTAAGGGTGATGCCCAAAGTATCTGGCACCAGCTTTTTAAGGGCGTTTACTTCGGCCAGAGGCATATCCAATACACGCCCTACGTCCTGTATACTGGTACGGGCTGCCATGGAGCCATAGGTGATGATCTGCGCTACCTGGTTTTTGCCGTACTTGTCTACCACGTAGTCAATTACCTTCTGCCGCCCGGCATCATCAAAGTCGGTATCAATATCGGGCATCGACTTACGGTCCGGGTTAAGGAACCTCTCGAACAGCAGATTATATTTAATCGGGTCAATGTTGGTAATACCAATACAGTAAGCCACCACAGAGCCCGCCGCAGAACCACGTCCCGGACCGATGAACACCCCCATATCGCGCCCGGCCTTTATAAAGTCTGCCACGATGAGGAAGTACCCTGCAAAACCCATGGTACGTATGGTAAAAAGCTCAAAGTCTATGCGCTCCTGCGTCTCAGGGCTAATATCTATGTAACGGTCCTTAGCACCCAGGTAGGTGATGTGCTTCAGGTACTCCCACTGGTTTAATGTATCAGCATCGGCGCCAGTGGTGTGTATCTTAAATTCTTGCGGTATAACAAAGTTAGGCAGCAGAATGTCGCGCTTAAGCTTAAGCACCTCTACCTTGTCTACAATTTCGTTGGTATTATCGAGCGATTCGGGCAGGTCATGAAATAGCTTGCCCATTTCGGCCTGTGTTTTAAAATAAAACTGGTCATTAGGGAAACCAAAACGATAGCCTTTGCCCCCTTCTTCATCCGTAGCAATGGGCGTGCTCTGCATATCGCCTGTATTTACACAAAGCAAAATGTCGTGAGCGTTGCTATCCTGCTGGTCTACGTAGTGCGAATCATTAGAGCAGATAACCTTCACGTTATGCTTTTTGGCAAACTTGAGCAGCGTGTTATTCACAATCTCCTGCTCGCCTATATCATGGCGCTGAAGCTCTATGTAGTAATCTTCGCCAAACAGGTCAAGCCACCACTTAAACTCGCGCTCACCCGCTTCCTCGCCATTCTTCAAAATTTCCTGCGGTACCGATGCGCCGATGCAGCATGTAGTAGCAATAAGCCCTTTATGATATTTTAAGATGAGTTCTTTGTCTATACGAGGCCATTTGCTGTAAAGACCCTCCATGTACCCTAAAGAACATAACTTGACCAGATTGCGGTAGCCTTCAGCATTTTTTGCCAGCAATAACTGGTGGCGGCGCACATCTTTTTTCTCTTTTGTAAACTGTTTTACGTGCCGGTCTTCAACTACGTAAAACTCACAGCCTACAATAGGCTTTACGTTATGCTTGCCCGCTTCGGCTACAAACTTAAACACGCCAAACATGTTACCGTGGTCGGTAATGGCCAGGGCTTTCATACCATCGGCGGCGGCTTTTTTATAAAGCTTACTTATATCGGCAGCGCCATCAAGCAACGAAAACTGGGTATGTACGTGTAAATGAGAAAAATCAGGCATAACAACAACTCCAAATCAAAATTTATAGGCAGAATACAAATTTATCAAAAAACAACATCGCTGTGAAGTGTGTTGAAAAATGAAACAACGCCCAATTTTAAGGCGATAAATCGCCCATTTTATACTATGGCACCGGTTTCTGACAGCAGAACCATCGTTTTAGCCGTACTCGTTTTACAAGAAGGGCCTCTTATTTGATGTTTAGATGACAACTTTTACTTCACCCTATAATACATTACAATTTTGAAAAAATTTGGACGAATCGCCTTAAAAACCGTTCTCTGGATTGTAGGCAGTGTTATCTTTTTAATACTGCTTGTAGTAATTTTGATACAGGTACCCGCTGTACAAAACTTCGCGAAAAATAAAGCTGTAACATTTTTACAAAACAAAATAGGCACCAAGGTAGAGATTGGTCACCTGTCGTTAGGTTTGCCCAAGCTTATTGTTTTGGAGGATGTTTACTTTGAAGACCAGAAGCGGGATACTCTTATCGCAGGCGATAAACTAAAAGTTGACATCAGCCTTTTTAAACTCCTTGATAATACTGTAGAGGTTAACGAGGTAAACCTGCAGGGCATTACGGCCAACATTAGCCGTGGGCCAGACAGTCTGTTCAACTTTGATTACATTATAAAAGCTTTTGCAGGCGAGCAAAAAAAAGAGCCAAAGCCAGAAGATACTACCTCCAGCATGAAGTTCGCCCTCGGTAAAATTATCTTAGACCGCATCAATGTAAAATATAAGGATGTAACTACTGGCAACGATGTAAAGGTTCTACTTAACCACTTTGATACCCGGGTGGAGAAATTTGACCTGGATAAAATGAGTTTTAGCGTACCTAAAATCAATTTGTCTGGCGTAAACGCAAAGGTGATTCAAACGCCGCAGGGCTCCTCTATAGCGCAGACTGCCGTTGCCGACACTACTGCTGCCGAGCCACTAAACATGGAACTCGACCTTGATCAGATAGACCTCTCCAAAATAAAAGTGGATTACCGTGCGGGCGAGATGGATGCCAGTGTCGACTTAGGTAAGCTATTGGTAGACATGGACAAAATCGACCTGAAGAACCAGCAGATCAACATTGCCAATATCACACTTGCCGACAATAATACCGCTGTTACTTTTGCCAAACCGCAAACCGTCGTTAAAGCAGCAGAAAAGGCTGTTAAAACGGTGGACACTTTGGTATCCTCACCTACCAAGTCGGCCTGGGCGGTGAAGCTTAAAAAATTCAGCATTACTAACAACAACATCAAGTTTGATAACAACGCGCAAAAGGCTGTAAAGGGCCTTGACCCTGCGCACATGCATATCAAGAACCTTAACGTTGATATAGAGAATGTATCGTACGACCCGCAGAATACATCAGGACGTATCAACCAGATTGCATTTTCTGAAAAAAGTGGATTTGAACTTAAACGCCTTCATACTGATTTCTTTTACGGGCCAAAGAGCGCGTTCCTGAAAGACCTTTTGGTAGAAACCCCTAATACCGTTATTCAGAAATCGGTTGAAGTAAGCTACCCGTCTATTGACGCTATCAGCACCAACATGGGCGCTTTGGGTGTCAATGCCAACCTTGACGGTACACGGATAGGCATGCGCGATGTTACCCTGCTGGCACCACAAATGGCTACAATGCCGCAATTGAAAAAATTGCGCAATGCGGTGCTGCGTGTAAACGGAAAAGTTGAGGGTTATGTAGGCGACTTGCGCATCCGCGACCTGGAGATAAGAGGCTTAGGGAATACCCGCATAGCTGCAGCAGCTAACTTGCGTGGTTTACCAAATGTAGACAAGGCTTATTTTGATGTTGATATTAAAGAATTTAAAACTACCCGTTCTGACATTTACATGCTGGCGCCGCCGGGTACCATACCTGCAACTGTTAGCATACCGCAAAACATTGGCCTGAAGGGCACCTTCAAAGGAGGCATGTACGACTTTAATACCCGCATGGCCTTACGCACAAGCTTAGGCGGTGCAGACCTGACCGCCAATCTGCGTAACGGTAACAATAAAGCACGCGCTGCCTACGCCGCCAATATCAAGGTAAATAACCTGAACGTTGGTGCGCTTACCAAGCAACCACAAATGGTGGGCAGCATTACGCTTAATGCCAATGTGAAGGGCCGTGGCCTCGACCCTAAAACGGCAAGCGTACAATTTAAAGGCAACGTAAACAAAGCCTATCTAAAAGGCTATAACTATCAAAACCTTGTGATGGAAGGTACCGGCAGCAGCGGCAAATACACCGCTAAAGCTTACATGCAGGACCCTAACATTAACTTTAATCTTGATGCCAAGGCAAACATGGCCGGCAAATACCCATCGGTAAATGCTACGCTGATGGTAGACAGCATCAACTTGCAAAACCTGCACTTTGTAAAAGACCCTATGCGCTTTCACGGTAAACTGGTAGCCGATGTGCCTACTGCCGACCCTGACTACCTGAACGCAGACGTCGCTTTAACTGACATGGTGCTGGTAAATAAAGCACAACGGATAAAGTTAGACACGGTCACCCTAAAATCAACCGCCACGGCGGACAGCAGCGCCCTTTGGCTGAAAGCGCCTATGCTCGCAGCACATTTAGGCGGTAAATATACATTGACCGGCATAGGCCCTGCCATGCAGGATCTGATATCAAAATATTTTAATACCAATCTGGCGGCAGCACCAGCAACTAAAAAAGCTGCAAAAACACCAGCGGTGAAATACCCGCCCCAACAGTTTCGTTTTGATGTGCGTTTAGTGAAAACGCCATTAGTTGCAGAACTGGCACCGGACCTGAAACAGTTGGATCCAATCATCATCAACGGTAATTTCGACAGCCAGGCCGGCAGCCTTGTAGTAAATGGCGCTATACCTAAGGTGGTGTACGGTGAGCAGGTAATTAACAACGTGGCATTGAAGGTTAACACCGGCAACAATGCCTTAAATTATAACCTTTCCATTGATGAGGTGAAGGTGTCGCCGTCTATCGATATCCTTTATACTTCTCTCTCCGGCAATTTACAGAATGACAAACTATTTGCCGACCTGAGAGTGCGCGACAGGCAGAAGAAAGACCGTTACCGTATTGCCGGTACGCTCAGCGCTTTACCGCAGCAGTACCAGTTCAGTTTTATACAGGACGGCTTGATGCTGGACTATGCTAACTGGGCCGTGAACAGCGAGAACGCGTTGTTCTTTGGTGCTAAAGGCATAATGGCGCGCAATTTTACCATTACCAATACCAACCAGGTGTTAGGCGTAAACAGCAACCCTCAACAACTGAATAGTCCGATAGATGTGCAGTTTCGCAACTTTAAGATAGAAACACTCACCAAAATTGCGCAGCAGGATTCGCTGCAGGTGGGTGGTACCATTAACGGCGATGCGAACGTGAGCAACCTGCAGGCTTCGCCGGTATTTACTGCGGCTATCAATGTCAGCGACTTTAACTTTAAAGGCGATACTGTAGGCAACATAGCTCTTAAAGTAGATAATAAAACTGAAAACGCTTACGCAGCCAACGTGAGCATAACCGGCCATGGCAACCAGGTTGACCTAAACGGGCTATACTATACCGCACCAGACAGCCGTATGGATATGAACCTGAATATTGTGCGCCTTAACATGAAAAGCATTGAAGGCTTTAGCTTTGGGGCCATTCGTAATGCAGGAGGTACCATTACGGGCGGTTTAAAAATAACCGGGACACCATCAGCGCCGGCAGTACGGGGCGATATAAACTTCAATAAGGTTGGCTTTAATGTATCAATGCTGAATTCCTACTTCAGCATGCCGCAGGAGAGCATCACCTTTAACAGTGAAGGTATACGTTTTAATGATTTTACCATGGTTGACTCAACCGGCAACAAAGCAGTAATATCAGGCAGCGTCTACACCAAAACTTACACTGATTTTGCTTTCGGGATGAACATTCGCACGGATAACTTCAGGGTAGTGAACTCTACGCAGCAGGACAATAAGCTATTTTATGGTAAGCTGTTTTTGGACAGCGACATCAAAATACGCGGTGACATGAATATGCCTGTGGTAGACGCTACGCTTACTGTTAACGATAAAACCGACATGACAGTGGTGTTGCCAAGCGCCGACCCAAGCGTGGAGGACAGGAAAGGAGTGGTAGAGTTTATTGACAAGGATGCACCTAAAACGGATTCAATACTTCTGGCCCGCCAGCTGGATTCGCTGCGCAAAACTAACGTTACCGGCATGGATGTATCCGCTACCATCAACATCAACAAAAACGCCAACTTTAACATGGTGATTGATGAGCGCAACGGTGATATGGTTAACCTGAAAGGAGAAGCCAGCCTGAACGCCGGTATCGACCCAAGCGGTAAAATCAACTTAACCGGTATTTATACGGTAAACCAGGGTTCTTACAACCTGTCGTTCGCTACGGTGAAACGCCGCTTTACGTTTAAGCAAGGCAGCACTATACAGTGGACCGGCGACCCTACCACCGCCAATGTGGACTTAACCGCGATTTACGTGGCTAACGTGCCGCCGATTGACCTGGTAAGCAGTCAGCTGGATGCACAAAGCCAAACCATGTACAAGCAAAAGCTGCCATTCAACGTAAACCTTAACATGCGTGAGGAACTGCTGAAACCAGCCATCAGCTTTGACATTGTATTGCCAGACAGTAACTATACCGTCGCTCCGGATGTGATCACGACTGTTGATACTAAACTTGCACAAATACGTCAGGACCCTAATGAGTTGAATAAACAGGTATTAGGCGTACTGATACTTGGCCACTTTATAGGCGACAACCCGCTGCAAAGCCTCGGTGGTAGCGGTGGTGTAGAAGGTGCTATCCGCGGTAGCGTGAGCAGCTTATTGAGCGACCAGCTGAACAGTCTTGCAGGCGGGCTGATCTCGGGTGTCGATCTTGACTTCGGACTTACTTCGGGTACTGACTACTCCTCGGGTACGGCGCAGAACCGAACCGACCTGAATGTGGGTGTATCCAAACGCTTCTTGAGCGACAGGCTTACGGTTTCCGTAGGTAATAACTTTAACCTGGAGGGTGCGCAGCAGGGTCAGAAGGCCAGCAATATAGCGGGTAACGTATCAGTAAACTATAAGCTTAGCCGCGACGGGCGCTATACGCTCCGGGCTTACCGCCGTGATGAGTTTGTGGTTATACAAGGGCAGATTATAGAAACCGGTCTCGGCTTTACGCTCACTATGGATTATAACCGCTTCCGCGAAATTTTCCATAAACGCAGTAAGGAAGAAAAAGAGCTGATGCGCAAGTACAAGGCCGAACAGAAACGCAAGGAAGAGGAAGAAGATCAGCGCAATAAAGAACTGGAAAAGAAAGACGAGCAGCAACAACAGCAGGAAGAGCAAAAAACAGAACAACCTTCAAACTAAACTCATGATAAAAAACTTTAAATATTTTCTGATACTGGGTATTTTCCTTGCCGGCTGCAGTAACACCAAATACCTGCAACCCGGTCAAAAGCTATACACTGGCGCAAAGGTTAAATTTACTGATGACAGCATTAAGAAAGACAGAGGCACCCTTAAAACTGACCTGCAGAGTTTGCTGCGTCCAAAACCAAATTCTTCAATTTTAGGCCTAAGGGTAAAGCTGTACATCTACAATAAAACCCGCACTAATAAAACCAAAGGCTTTAAGCATTGGCTCAACACCAAGTTTGGCGAGCCACCTGTACTGGTAAGCCAGGTAAACCTTGAAAAGAACGCCGAGATATTGCAGAACCGTTTACAGAATAAAAGCTACTTCCAGGCCTTAGTAACCGGCGATACCATTGGTAAAGAGAAAACCGCAAGTGCCGAATACCTAGTTACCACCGGCCCGTCCTATAAAATACGGAAGGTTGAGTTTCCGGGGGGTAGCGAGAGTATTGATACTGCAGTGGCAGGTACATCCAAAGAAACATTGCTAAAACCAGGCGATTTGTACGATCTGGATGTCATCAAAACAGAAAGACTCCGTATAGATGCCAAACTTAAAGAAAAAGGCTTTTTCTACTTCGCGCCGGAAGATCTTATTATGCGCGTGGACAGCACCATACAGGGCCACCAGGTAGACATATTTGTTACTGTTAAACCGGAAACCCCGAACCGTGACCGCCGTATTTACACTATCAATAACCTGTATGTTTATCCGAGCTATTCGTTAAGAGATACATCTTTGCACCTCGACCAGGCGGTACCTTACCGTTGGTATCATGTGGTTGACAGGCGTAAAAGCATCAGGCCTTTCGCTTTCAAGAACACTGTGCTGATGCAGCCGGGCGATGTATATAACCGTACGGCACATAATAACTCGCTTAACCGCTTCATCAACTTAGGGCCATACAAGTTTGTAAAAAACCGGTTTGAGCCCGTTGCAAGCGATTCGTCAAAACTGGATGTATTTTACTTCCTTACCCCCTACCCTAAAAAGTCTATCCAGGTTGATGTGCTTGGTCGTACCAACTCAGCAAACTATACTGGTACACAGGTGAACCTTAATTGGAAACACCGTAACGCCTTTAAAGGCGCTGAGCTATTAAGTGTGCGCCTGTTTGGAAGCACTGATGTGCAGATCTCGGGCCAGGGCGGCGGTTATAACGTTTACCAATTAGGTGGTGAAATGAAGCTGACATGGCCTCGTTTTATTGCACCGTTCAACATTAAATCAGACAACGCATACATTCCACATACTAACCTTACATTGGGTTATACCTTGATCAACCGAACCAAGTTATATAACCTCAACTCTTTTACAGGATCGTTTGGCTATGATTGGAAACAAAGCGTACACAGAAGCCACGAACTTAACCTGATTAACATTAACTATGTTAATCCTGCTAATGTGTCAGACCTATACCGGAAAACTATTGACACGAGCAACAACCCTGCTTTACAACACGTGATAGATCGTCAATTCGTGTTCGGTCCGAGCTATAGCTATACCTACACTAACACAACGGAGACTTACCGTACAAACACGTTGTTTTATAATGGTCGCATTAGTTCATCAGCAGTGTTAACTGGCGTAATAAGCGGTGCGGATACCTTAGCCGGTAAGGTTAAAAACCTGTTTGGAACACCATTTAACCAGTTTGTGAAGCTAGAAAACGACCTGCGCTTTTATCATAAAACAGGCCAAAACAGCTCCATTGCTACCCGTCTGCAAGTGGGTGTGGGCGTTCCGTTCGGCAACTCAACGGTAATGCCTTACAGCCAGCAGTTCTTCATAGGCGGCTCCAACAGTTTGCGCGGTTTCAGGGCACGTTCTATCGGTCCGGGTACATACTACGCGGGTAATGCAGCAAATGGCGGATTCCTGCCTGACCAAGCCGGCGACATTAAGATAGAAGGCAACGTTGAATGGCGGCCCAAACTATTCAGCATTGTGCGAGGAGCAGTGTTTGTAGATGCTGGTAACATCTGGTTGATGCGTGGTAACGGTGCACAGCCGGGCGCAACGTTTGGTAAGGATTTTTATAAAGAATTTGCCGTTGATGCCGGCGTAGGTTTGCGTTTTGATGTAACCGTGCTGGTACTTCGTACCGACTTGGGCTTCCCTATCCGTAAGCCATGGCTGCCTGAAGGTCAGCGTTGGGTGGTAGACAAAATTGACTTTGGCAGCAGTGCCTGGAGGCATGAGAACCTTATATTTAACCTTGCCATAGGTTATCCGTTCTAAATGTTGCAAAATAGATCTAATTGCAAAGACAGCGATGGCCTTAACCATCGCTGTTTTTGTTTGCATACATATGTAATTCGCAAATTAAGTAACCGTTTTCCCTCGCTTAACTTACCTTTACAGATTATGCAATATCAAATACCGCTGCAAATTATTGATCTCGCCGGCGACGGCTTTCATCCATTGATAGACATTTCGCTGTTTGGCCGTGCTTACAAATTAGTGCTTGATACTGGCGCATCGCGAACCGCGCTGGATAAAACCATATTGGCCGAGACAGAAGCGGGTGAATTGATCATGGCCACTAACAGGCTCTCTACGGGACTGGGCACTAACAACATGGAAAGCTTCACGGCAAAGCTGAATAGCATGATGATTGGCGAATTGCACGTGGCTGAATTTGAAGTTGCAGTACTCGACCTTTCTACCATCAATATCGCTTATGAACAATTGCATCATCCTAAAGTACTGGGCGTATTGGGCGGCGATATACTGGTCAAATACAAGGCAGTAATAGACTACAATAAACTAAACTTAAAGCTATCTGCAAGAAAGAAAAGAGTTAGTTAGACTTAGGATGAGTAAACGTGATATAGAAAAACAGTAACGCAAACAGGCAATACACTACAGTAACGTATAACATGACAGGCGAACCAAGCATTGCCTTTGCCTTGATAAGTGCTAAGCTGCCCACAACAAAATGGCCAAAATTGGCCATAGCTACCGGTTTGCTATAAATGCCTCCTATTACATTACCTTTTGCCATCCAGTTTAAAACACCGAAACCCAGGTACAGGGCACCTAATAGCTGCAGGAATAAATAATTAGTCTCTTTAATGTTTAAGTAAGCCGAGGCCTCCTGCGGAAGAAAAGACAGCAATACTCCTATAGCGCTCACAAACAGAGCGCTTGCAATCATGATAATCTTGGTGTTCATTAATAAGCGTTGTAAAAGATTTGCTTGATATAAAAAAGCCCCCCGGTTTACGGGAGGCCTTGGGATTTTTAGTATGTTGATTGCTTATGCGTCAATCTTGGCATATTTAGCATTCTTTTCTATAAAGTCGCGGCGAGGAGCTACTTCATCACCCATCAACATAGAGAAAGTGTGATCGCACTCGGCAGCATTTTCTATGCTCACTTGTTTAAGTGTACGGGTAGCCGGGTTCATGGTAGTTTCCCATAACTGCTCGGCATTCATCTCACCCAAACCTTTGTAACGCTGCACGTGTACGCTGTCCTCTTTACCGGCACCTTTAAGGCGTTGAATGGCCTGGTCGCGCTGCTCATCATTCCAGCAATATTCCTGCTCTTTACCTTTTTTAACCAAATAAAGTGGCGGCGATGCAATGTACACATAACCAAACTCAACCAGCTCCTTCATATAGCGAAAGAAGAAAGTAAGAATCAGGGTAGTAATGTGCGAGCCGTCCACGTCGGCATCCGTCATGATCACAATTTTATGGTAACGAAGCTTGGTAAGATTAAGCGCCTTAGCATCCTCAGGAGTACCGATGCTCACACCTAAAGCCGTGAACATGTTTTTTATTTCCTCGTTCTCGTAAATCTTATGCTCCATGGCCTTTTCCACGTTCAGGATTTTACCTCTCAACGGCAAAATAGCCTGGTTATCGCGGTTACGGCCTTGCTTGGCAGTACCACCCGCAGAGTCACCTTCCACAAGGTATATTTCACATACCGCCGGATCGCTGTTAGCACAGTCGGCCAGTTTACCCGGTAAGCCGGAACCACCCATTACGTTTTTACGCTGCACCATTTCGCGTGCCTTGCGGGCAGCAGCACGGGCAGTGGCAGCAAGTATCACCTTCTGCACTATCATCTTGGCTTCTCTCGGGTTTTCTTCAAGATAGTTATTCAGTATCTCGCCCACGGCTACGTTAACCGCACCACTTACCTCGCTGTTACCCAGTTTGGTCTTGGTTTGGCCTTCGAACTGAGGTTCGGCAACTTTTACTGAAATAACCGCCGTAAGTCCTTCGCGGAAGTCATCGCCAGTAATGTCTACTTTATTATTTTTTAATAAGCCCTCTTTATCAGCATAGTTCTTTAATGTACGGGTTAAACCCATACGGAAACCCGCTACGTGCGTACCACCCTCAATGGTGTTGATGTTGTTTACATAGGAATGCACATTCTCAGAGTAGCTATCGTTATACTGCAGGGCTAGTTCTACAGGAATACCCTGCTTGTTACCTTCCACATAAATAGGCTCCGGAATAATTGGTGTACGGGTGCCATCCAAAAATTTCACAAACTCCTTAAGGCCGCCTTCGGAGAAATACTCCTCCGAAACATAATTACCATCTGCATCAGGCTCACGCTCATCAGTCAACGTCAGACGTATGCCTTTGTTAAGAAAAGCCAACTCGCGCAAACGGGCAGCAAGCGTGTCGAATTTGTATTCGAGTGTCGTAGTAAAAATCTCAGGGTCCGGCTGAAAGGTTTGTATAGTACCGGTAGTATCGCTATCCCCTATTGTCTTTACTTCAAACAACGGTTTGCCGCGCTCATACTCCTGGGTAAATATTTTACCTTCACGGTGTACTATGGTAGTAACATGTGTTGACAAAGCGTTAACGCAGCTGATACCCACGCCGTGCAAACCGCCGGATACTTTATAAGTGTCTTTATCGAATTTACCACCGGCATGCAAAACCGTCATTACAATCTCAAGTGCCGATTTACCTTCCTTTTTATTGATACCGGTAGGTATACCGCGGCCATTATCTTCAACCGTGATAGAATTGCCTTTGTGAATAGTAACTTTTATGGTATCGCAGTAACCGGCAAGGGCTTCATCTATAGAGTTATCAACTACCTCATAAACAAGGTGGTGCAAACCTTTTACACCGGTATCGCCAATGTACATTGACGGGCGCTTACGCACCGCTTCCAAACCTTCTAAAACCTGTATATTATCTGCTGAGTAGTTTGATTTATCCTGATTTTGTTCGCTCATAAATATTTGAAAGAATAACCTTCAAAAATACGAAAAATAAACGGAACAGCCGCTATGTTGATAAATACCGGCGTGTGGAAACTTGCATTTTAATTGATTAGGATACTAATACTGAAAGAGTATATTTGTGAAATTTTTTACTGAAGGATGATGATACACAGAGCTTCTTACTTAACAAAACTTTCATTAGGTGCAGCATCTGCAGCATTGCTTATTGCCGGCCTTACTACCTCTTGCAATCAGAACAAAACAGCCGCTCCGGCAGCTAAAAGTGATACCAGCGCATCTGCACCGGCCAGTGAGGCTAAAGGTGCCGAAATCGTTTACATCAATCAGGATACACTGATGAGTAAATATGATTATGTAAAAGACATGGGCGAACGCCTGGAGAAGAAGGGTAAGTCAGCACAAAGCGCTGTACAGTCACGCTTACAGGCTATACAACGTGAGTATGTAGATTATCAGAAAAACGCAGCAACGATGAGTGCCGACCAGCGTGCAGCCATTGAGCAACGCCTGCAGAAAAAAGGCCAGGAGCAACAGGTATACGAGCAAAATGCCAGCGCTGAATTTCAAGGCGCGCAGGCAGAGGAGAATGATAAACTGTTTAAAAAAGTTACTGCCTTTCTGGAAAAATACGCAAAAGATAAAGGCTACAAAATGGTGTTAAGCTATTCACGCACTAACCCGGTAGTACTTTACGGCGACAAAACATTAGACGTTACCAGTGATGTTATCAAAGGGCTAAACGAAGATTATAAAGCCGATAAGAAATAATTAAAACAGCAAATAACAGAAAAGCCACCTTATGGGTGGCTTTTCTGTTATTCCTCATTTTCCGTATTTTTCATATCCTCAAAAAATCCGCTCTGCAGGTCATCAATCTCCCGGCGGTCGCGTTTGGTAGGCCTTCCGGCTCCCCTGTCGCGACGCAAAACCGGTGCATGAAACATGGATTGAAACGAGGCAGTATCCTGCACCGGCGTTTGATCTTCGTAAAAACCGACAGCAGTTTTTGCATCTACACGGTTCTCCAGCAAACCGGTTACATGTATGATGCGCCGCTCAATCCCTTTAGCCACCTGGTAAGTATCACCCAACTTCACTTCGTACGACGGCTTCAGACTTTGTCCATCCTTTTTTATGCGTCCAGCTTTACAAGCCTCTGCAGCAAGCGTACGCGTTTTAAACAGGCGTATAGCCCACAAATATTTATCTATCCGGAGTTTTTCTTTTTCAGGCATGATTAACTCAAAGATAAGGTAATCGACCAAAAAATGGCGATGGAATAAGCAGAATATCGGAGTTAAACGTTGTTTAGCAAAATCACTAAGGACACGCTCCTGTATATTCGATTTACTTTTTGCGAGCTTTATTTATATTTGCTAAGATAGAACTCGTAAGGCAGCATAAAGATAGCACCGTCTTGTTTCAGCCGGTCAATAATTTTGAGGAAGTCTTTCAGTTTGGCCGTATCCCATGCCCAGGGATGCCCTTGAAGAACCATAATATTTTCGCCATTGACTTTTCGGGCCGTATATTGCCACATAAAATACTGGTAATCAACATTACCTGTTCCATCCTCCATCCGGACTGCATTATTCAGGTAAAGTATCCCGTTTTTGTATAAAGATGGACCTTTGCCTCCTAAGAGAACCTTATACTCTGTATGACGCTTAATTACCCTGATAGTATTATTGTCTGAAGCATTAAAAGGCGCCCCAAACGTGTGCATTTGCACATTTAGTATCTCACGCACACGTTCATCTCCAAGTGTAAAATGAGTATCCTGGAAGTCATAAGAAGTACCCTTGAATTCCTTGCTCTGGCCAGGCGTGTTATTCGATGAATGGTCATAGCCATGATACCAAACTTCTATAAGCTTCTGACCATAATCATTCTCTAATGCCAAATACCGGGGGTAGCCTTTCGCAGTATTCTTATTAATTTTGTTGGCTATAACACCAATGCCAAACTTTATCTTCCTCTTTAGGAGGGAGTCGAGCGTCTTAGAAGCATTTTTATTTCCCAATCCACCGAAGTCATCAAGCCTGATAAATACTTTTAATTGGCCATAAGATGAAGTTGTTACAAAACACATCAAAAAACAAAAACATAATACACTCCGTGTAATTTTCATTTAGTCATTTTTTGGTAATGCCACTCAATTTAAAAGCATTTGAAACTCTTTATTTTTGAATATTTTGTTAGTTGCGTAATCTGCTCCGTACTGGCTGAAATGATTGTGATCAACCATATATGGTATATTTTTGTTTGTTACTTTGATTGGAATAATTCCGTAAATATCAATATAGTTTTTACCTAATGAGCTTTTTAACATTTTATTCATTTTACCGGAAGCTGGATCGATAAACTTGTCACTTAAATCAACACCAAGCTCCATGGACCTCGCAGCAACTGATGGAAATGAGGTGGTATACGTTTCGTTCTGGCCTATTACAACTGATCTGATATTATATAATTGCAGGTAATTGATTGTTTTTTTTATATCCTCGGCGAGTGTCGCTTTATTTCTCGCATTGATCCAGTTAGCGCTGATTAGTACTCCATTAATATCCTTGGAATGTTTAGGTATGAAATTTTTGTAAATATTGATGATCATATCTGATCCGCCTTCAAATCCATTCTTGTTAAGGATGGGCATACTTCTAGTAACAGAAACTTGAATCAAATTAATACCCATACCTGCAAACTTATCTCGAAAGGATTTCGAAAGATGTGCAGAGTGGCTGTCGCCAATTAATACAAAATTTTTCTTATGAGGAATTACTTCATAACAATCCTGCTTTGATAAATCCATTTTTTGCCCAAGATCCGGACGAACAAAACATCCTATCGTCATCTGCCTATCTATTTCTTTTGAATGATCTTTGAAATATTGTGCAAGGTATGTAGATTCAGGCTTAAACATCACCCTATTTAACGATTTCCGGTTTACAATAAATAGTGATATTGCCAGTAAAGCCGTAGGTATAAGTATGGTCCTGGAAAGCTTAAATTTATATGATTCGATATATTTATAAGATAACCATCCCAAAAGAACAGATAACAACATAAATACTATAGTTGACTGTGGCCCTGTCTTAAAACCAACATAATTCAACAATACATATACAGGCCAATGCCATAAATAGATTGAATATGATGATTTTCCAAGAAGCTGCACATATTTCGATTTAGGAAATCTGAAGTTATTTTCACGGGCAAGAACTATAAGAAATGTAGCAATTACGGGAATAAGAGTGTAAAAACCAGGCCAGTCTAACTTATCGTTAAGGAAAATGAATCCCAAAAACAACGTAACGTAACCTGATAAAGCTATAACTTTATTAAAGCGGGTTTTCAACTTCCCGTCAAGTAAATAAGCAATGCCTCCGAAAAGCATCTCCCAAGCCCTTGTAAATAAAAAATAGAATGAGATATCAGGTTTGCTTTTGGTAAAATATATAGACAACGCAAAAGATATTATGGTTCCTATGAGGATAAGATAGAGGAAATACCGCCGATTATATTTTAACACTCGATGAAACGCCATTAAAATTAACGGCAAGAGCAGGTAAAATTGCCATTCTACAGACAACGACCATGTATGTAAAAAAACATTCTCATCTGATGACGGGGCAAAATACCCAACTTTGGAATATAATATATTGGAATAAAAAAGTAAGCTGGAGATAGCATTTTTGGTTACAAGGTCATAATCGACAGGCATATAAAACAGGAAACTTATTCCTGTTATAATTAACACCGAAAACAAAAGTGCTGGAATTATTCGGGATACACGCTTTTCGTAAAAGCTCAATAAAGAAAATCCATCATTGAAAAGCCCGTCTAGAATAATCTTTGTCATGAGATATCCTGAAATCACAAAAAAAATATCTACTCCCGAAAAGCCTCCGTTAAAATAGGGAACATTAAAATGAAAAAGAACGACTCCTGAAACCGCAATTGCTCTTAGAAAATTAATATCGTATCTAAACTTTCTAATGCTGCTGTTAATTTCTGACATGGATTTAAGTTTTTATGGCGAAAATAATTTTTTGTTAACATTTTCTCAAATGACATTGTGATTAATTATCAAATTTACAATAAAAATATATCAACAAGTCTGCTTGTTATTAATCCGTAATATGATAATAAAAAAAAATACATAAACAAAAAACACCTTTTACCTTTGCGCGTAATAAAATTTAACTATGGCAACTGAGAACGACGATTATAATGAAGAGTATGAAGAATTAGCAAGCAGCGACGATAACTCGGTTGAGCTTTATTCCAGGTGGGCTATATGGGGCTTTAGCATTTTCTTTTCAAGCTTGTTTGGTGCCGTACTGCTGGTGCGCAATCTCTTTGCGGCAGGCTTAAAAAAGGCTGGTTACGGTGTGCTCGCCTTTGCTGTCGTTTATTTTTTGGCCACCAATGTACTTATCATAGCTACCGGGTTAACGGCTTTGGTGTTTCTCATCAATATCGGCGCCGGCTTTTTATACGCCGAGTACTTTTACAGGAAATATTTTCCGGATGACAACTATTATCCCAAACCTATATGGAATGCGTTGGCTATAGCTTTCGGCGTCACCATCGCTATTATGCTGCTGCTAAAGTTTCTTGACCCGGCTTTGCTTAACGAAGCAGCTGGCGTAAAGTAAGGTATCCGCTGTACTTTGCTTTAAAATTATTTACTTTGCCCAACTTTACTTACAAATATGCAAGATTTAAAAAAACACATTGAAGATGCCTGGGCCGACCGTACCCTTTTGCAGTATAACGAATATAAAGATGCCATTGAAACAGTAATTGAACGCCTTGACAAAGGTGAGTACCGCGTTGCCGAGGTAATTGGCGGCCGCTGGCATACTAACGACTGGATTAAGAAAGCAGTTATACTGTATTTCCCTATCCGCGAAATGCAGGAAGAAAAGGTTGGTCCGTTTGTGTTTCATGATAAAATGGCACTTAAAACCGATTACAAAAAGACAGGCGTACGCGTAGTGCCGCATGCTATTGCCCGCTATGGCGCGCATTTAGCCAAAGGCGTTATCATGATGCCATCTTATGTAAACATCGGTGCTTTTGTTGACGAAGGTACCATGGTTGATACTTGGGCCACCGTAGGGTCATGCGCCCAAATTGGCAAAAACGTGCACCTGAGTGGTGGTGTAGGCATCGGCGGCGTTTTAGAACCGGTACAAGCTGCTCCTGTTATTATTGAGGATAACTGCTTTATTGGTTCGCGTGCTATTGTGGTAGAGGGTGTGCATGTAGAAGCTGAAGCAGTATTAGGTGCTAACGTTGTATTAACAGCTTCAACCAAAATTATTGACGTTACAGGTTCTGAACCGATTGAATATAAAGGTCGCGTACCATCACGCTCAGTGGTAATTCCCGGCTCATATACTAAAAAATTCCCTGCCGGCGAGTACCAGGTACCTTGCGCACTTATTATCGGAAAACGTAAAGAGTCTACTGATAAAAAGACATCATTGAACGACGCGCTGCGCGATAACAACGTAGCGGTTTAATTGCGAGTAGCGAACGGTGAGTAGTGAGAGGTGAGTCTCATTACCCACTATTCACTACTTACCATTCACTAAAGACCATGAAGATACTGATAAGGCTGCCGAACTGGTTGGGCGACGTGGTGATGAGCACCTCGTTTGTTACTGCGGTAAGGCAGCTTTATCCTGATGCCCAGGTTGACGCCATCGTAAAGCAGGAACTGCAGGGCATTGTATCATATATTCCCGGCATTGATAATATCTATCCCTTTGCCAAACAAGATTTTAAAGGTTTACGAGGTGTATATCGCTTTGGCAAAAGCTTTCGTAATCAACACTACGATATCTATTTCAACCTGCCGCCGTCACTTTCATCAGCAGTAATGGCTTTTGCCACAGGGGCAAAGCAACGGATAGGCTTTGGTACCGAAGGCGGCTTTTTTCTATTGACTAAAGCTTGTAAAAGGCCTAAGAACGTCCATCGCGTTCGGGAGTACATATCCCTTTTGGAGCAATATGCCAACAAGGCCTTTCCATCCGAGCCGGTTAAAATTGCCGCGTTTCCGATAGTGAATGAGCCAAAGCAATTGCTGGTGAATTTTAATTCGGAGGCCACATCACGCCGTATGCCTGTCGGTAAGGGTATTGTATTGCTCAACCGCCTATTGGATACTTTTAGTCATATCACTGTAGGCTTAATTGGTTCGCCTAAGGATACCGAATATGTTAATACCCTGATAGCTGGCGTTCACAACAGCGAACGCATTGAAAATTATGCCGGGCAAACCAGCTTACCTGGCTTGGCTGGTGTAATGGCTGGCACAGCTGCTTTGTTAACGGTAGATTCAGGACCGGCACACCTTGCTAATGGCGTAGGTTTGCCAACGGTAGTGCTTTTCGGCGCCGGGAATGAAAAAAATACTGAGCCATTTAATCTTGACGATCTTACGGTGATCCGCGCCAATCAGCTTGAATGTGAACCCTGCGTGCGCAATACATGCAAATTATACGGTATACCGAAATGCATGCAATTGCTGAATGAGGAAAAAATAATTGAAGCGCTTAATAAATACTTACCCTATGTTTAAAGACGAAGTTGCTAAAGCACTAAAAGTTATTCAGGATGGCGGCATCATCCTCTACCCTACCGATACTATCTGGGGCATAGGTTGCGATGCTACCAATACAGAGGCCGTGAAAAAGATATTTGCACTTAAGCAACGCGAGGAAGCCAAGAGCATGATCATCCTGGTTGATAGCGACAATAAGCTGCAAAGCTATGTGCAGGAAGTGCCGGATATTGCTTACGACCTGATTGAGTTTGCTGAAAATCCGCTGACTTTGGTGATGCCTGGCGCTAAGAATATATCCCCGGCGCTTATAGCGGCCGATGGCAGCGTAGGCGTACGCGTGGTAAAGCATCCGTTTTGTGAGCAATTGATACAGCGCCTGCGTAAACCGCTTGTATCTACCTCGGCTAACATTAGCGGACAACCATCGCCCCAACACTTTGGGGAGGTATCTGCCGAAATTATTGAAGGTGTAGATTATGTGGTAGACCTGGAACAACATGACAATACGGCCAAAAAGCCGTCTACCATTATGCGACTTGCACCGGATGGCCGGTTCGAGTTTCTGCGCAGGTAAACAACTCTTTAAACTTAGGAAGCTGAGCGATGGGTTGCCAAAAAACCGGGCCAGCGATAGGCGTGTGCGGCCGAAGGATTTTTTTGGCTTGACTTTTGGTCACTTTGTGTCTAAGACAAAGTGACTAATAAAAACGCTATTAAAGCATATCTCAATAATTACAAGGCCTATAAACCAAGGCGTAAGCAAATATGTAATTGCAGTCTATATATTACATACCCGTAAATCACCCTATTTTCCTAACTTTGCGCCCTTAAACGGTGCGTTCTGACGCATGTGTTAATCATGAAACAACACCTGCAACATCATATCTTTAAAGTTATATCGCAACTTGCGGGCAGGCAGAATGTGCAGGCGTATGCTATAGGTGGATTCGTGCGCGATCTGTTTCTTAATCGCCCGTCAAAAGATATTGATGTAGTAGTTATTGGCAACGGCATTGCCTTCGCCGAAGCAGTAGCCAAAAAGTTGGATGTACAGGTATCTGTATTCAAAAACTTTGGTACGGCTATGCTCAAATACAAAGATCTCGAAGTAGAATTTGTGGGCGCCAGAAGAGAATCATACCGCCGCGACTCGCGCAAGCCTATTGTAGAGGATGGCACACTGGCAGATGATCAAAACCGTCGCGACTTTACCATCAACGCACTGGCGCTCTCCTTGCACCCTGATAACTTTGGTGAGCTATTGGATCCGTTCGGCGGCATACAGCACCTGGAACAGAAACTCATAAAAACACCGCTTAACCCGGTTGAAACGTTTAGCGATGACCCGCTGCGCATGATGCGCGCGATCAGGTTTGCTACGCAGCTAAACTTTACGATTGATGAAAGCGCAGTTGATGCTATAAAAACCAATACAGAGCGAATCAAGATCATTTCGCAGGAGCGTATCACTGATGAGTTGAATAAAATCATCTTGTCGCCAAAACCATCAATAGGCTTTAATTACCTGTTTGATACCGGCTTGCTGCACAAAACATTTCCGCAGATGGTGGCCCTGTATGGCGTGGAATACCGCGATGGCAAAGGGCACAAGGATAACTTTTATCATACCCTGCAAGTGCTGGACAATATATGCGAAACCACTTCAGATTTGTGGCTGCGCTGGGCAGCCATATTGCATGATATTGCCAAACCACCTACCAAACGGTTTGAGCCTGGCCACGGGTGGACCTTTCACGGGCATGAGGACAAAGGCGCACGTATGGTGCCTAAAATATTTGCGCAGCTAAAACTTCCGCTTAATGAGAAGATGAAATTTGTGCAGAAGATGGTGGCCTTGCATTTACGGCCTATCGTCCTGTCACAGTCTATCGTAACAGATTCGGCGGTGCGACGCCTGCTGTTTGAGGCTGGTGACGATATTGATAGCCTGATGCAGCTGTGCAAAGCGGATGTGACCACTAAAAACGAATATAAAGTAAAACGCTATCGCCAGAATTTTGAGCTGGTACAACAAAAGCTGAAAGACGTTGAGGAGCGGGATAATATACGCAACTGGCAGCCGCCTGTTACCGGGCACGACATTATGCAGCTATTCGGTATTAATGAAGGACGCGAGGTCGGCATCATAAAAAACCAGATACGCGAAGCTATATTAGAGGGCGAAATACCAAACACGCGCGAAGCTGCTTTGCAGTTTACTATTGACAAGGGCACACAAATTGGCTTAAAAGTTGTTGCTCAAACCAAATAAATTAAAACATTACTATTTTTGACGAAAATCTTATAACAAATGGCAGTATATAGGTTCAGGGTTAATTTTGAGGATTATGATGATATTGTAAGGGAGATCGATGTAAAGTCGAATCAGACCTTTCTTGATCTTCATCATGCAATTCATAAGTCGACCGGTTATAACCCCGATTATCCTTCATCATTCTACATCAGTAACGACCAATGGACCAAAGGCGAAGAAATAACCTTTATGCCTAATCAACGTAAAATTGACCGCGGCATTGCTTTGATGGAAAAAGTAAAGCTGAGCAGTTTTATTGACGATCCGCATCAGAAGTTTTACTACACGTTTAACTTTGACCGTCCTTTTGATTTTCATGTAGAATTAATGAAAATTATCCTGGATGAATCGCCCAAGGCGGAATACCCACAAGTAGTAAGATCGGTAGGCGAAGCGCCCAAACAATTCGGCAATGTATTTAATCCTACCATATTACCGCCAACGACAGAAGAGTTTGATTTCCTGAACGAAATGGAATATAACCCGGAAGATACCGAAGATTTCTCTGAAGTGACCGATGATGACAATACGGATAACGACGAAACAGAAGGCGGCGTTGACAGTGAGGAGGAAGATGAGTTCGGGGACGAGTTCTCTGACAATGAGAACTACGACGAAGACGGACGAGGCAGCAATCGCGACGACTATTAATTAGACGTACACACTAAAAACAAATATTAAATAGCGATGGGTTTGAAACCCATCGCTATTTTTTTATCCACTAATCTTTATCTTTAACGTAAACCTATATCACCATGAAAAGCACTGTTGCCATACTAATACTAATTTCCCTTACTGCGTGCCAACAAAAAACGCCACAACAGTTCAAGCCTTTCAAAAAGTATAGGGTAGAGATTTACAAAAAAACCGCTGGCGAAAGCTCTATAGCAAACATAAATTGTCAATTAATTACCGCTCCTAACGATACAGTAGCGTACATAAAAGGCCTCAAATTATTCAAGAAAAACATTTCGGTTGAGGAGCTTATGCTTAAGAAAGGAAAGAAACTAAGCTCAATCACATCCTACTTTGAGGTCAGGAAGAACATCAGGGATATAAAGATAGATGATAGGGGCACTGATGTAAGTGATGAGCTAAGTGAGTTTGTAAAAGATAGTTTGAAAAAAAATGTATTCGAGTCGACCGGAACGATAATACCGCAAGCAATTTGATTTACATTACTGTATGCAGTCATCCGAGCGTATCTTTGCGAAAACATGGATAAGGCAATTAAAACGCTCATTATTGTAGGCGGTCCTACAGCCTCAGGAAAAACTGCTGCTGCCATAGCCCTGGCCCGGCATTTCAAAACAGTTGTGTTATCTGCTGATTCAAGGCAGTTCTTCAGGGAGATGAGTATTGGCACTGCAAAACCCAGTGCAGATGAGCTGGCTGCCGCCAAGCATTATTTTATCGATTCGCATTCAATCACTGCAAACTTTAGTGTAGGGGACTATGAGCGTGAGGTTTTAACTTTGCTTGATAAACTATTTAAAGTCCATGATATAGTTGTGATGGCCGGCGGTTCAGGACTGTACATAAAAGCCGTGGCCGAGGGCTTTGATGAACTACCCGTTGCAGGTGAAGGCGTTCGTGAACGATTGAATGCCGAACTTGAAACAAAAGGCATTGCGTATTTACAGCAAAAGCTGAAAAATGCTGATCCTTTTTATTACGAGCAGGTGGACAAAAGCAACCCTCAGCGTTTGATACGTGCTTTAGAAGTGTTTGAAACAACCGGAAAGCCATTTTCATCTTATCGCGTTTCGGAATCTAAAAGGCGCCCTTTTGATATAATCAAGTTAGCGCTCACAATGCCGCGCGAACAATTATATGAGCGCATCAACCGCCGTGTAGATATAATGGCAGCACAAGGACTGATAGAAGAAGTGCGGTCATTGCTCCCCTACCGTCACCTTAACGCGCTTAATACCGTAGGCTATTCGGAGCTGTTTGATTATCTCGACGGCAAAACCGACCTGGACACGGCAATCGAACTAATTAAGCAAAATACCCGTAGGTTTGCAAAAAGGCAGCTTACGTGGTTCCGGCGCGAGAAGGATATACATTGGATAGAAGCAGGCAACGGCGACCCGCTGCCTGCTATGCTTGAGGTTATTGAAGACGCTATGCGTTTTCCACAAAATTCCTGAGCGGAGTGTCGGTAATGTACGTCCACCCTTTTGCAAAGCTCTCTCTCTGAAAATCCTTTAAAGGAGGGAAAGTGTCTAAACCGGTATGGGTCAGCTTCAGTCTTGTACCGTCGCCCTCTTCAAACAGTTCAAAGCTTACCTCAGAGTTGCCCTCATATCCATCATATTGCCAGGAGTAAGCTAATTTTGATAAGGGCTCTGCTGCGGTTATCGTACAGATGTGTTTATACTGCATTTCTTTTGATCCGCCCATAAAGGTGAACGTAAAACCAACAACCGGTTCAAACTCCGCAATATCAAAGTACCATTGCCGTATTTGTTCCAGTTCGGTAAGCGCACGCCATACTTTTTCAACAGGTGCATTGTAAATGCGTTCAATTACAAAAGTTCCATTTTCCATAACAGGTATTTTTAGGTGATTATTGCTTGTCGTTGGGCTGCTCATCCAGAAAAGCTCCGAGCGCATCCAGCTTGCTCGTCCAGAATTTCTTATACACATCTACCCACTCAGCTACTTCGGCCAGTCGCTTTAGCTGCGCGGCGCAGTAGCGTTCACGCCCGCGTTGCCTTACTGTCACCAATCCACACTCAGTTAATATTCTGATGTGCTTGGAAATAGCGGGGCGGCTCACCTCAAAATTTTCGGCAATAGCATTCAGATTAAGCTCTTTGCCGGCAAGCATGTTAATGATCTGCCTTCGGGTGGGGTCGGCAATTGCCTGGAATACATCTCGTCTCATCATTCAAAATAAGTAACCGTTTGGTTACAAATAAAAACAAAACCGTTTCGTTACGCAAGTATTTTATTTAAATAAAATTTAACCGTCATTTAAGGCGATACGTAGCGGCCTACCTTTGTAATAAGATTTTAAGTTCATACTTTTAACAGCTTTATGGATAAAAGCTCAAAAATATATATAGCCGGGCATCGCGGTATGGTTGGTTCGGCCATACACCGCAAGCTTGTAAAGGAAGGATTTAACAATTTTGTATTCCGCACATCAGACACGCTTGACCTGCGCGATCAGCAGCAAGTGAACCGCTTTTTTGCAGAAGAAAAACCCGACTACATTTTTTTGGCCGCGGCAAAGGTGGGCGGCATTGTAGCTAATAACACCTACAGGGCGGAGTTTTTATACGATAATTTACAGATACAGAATAACATTATCCACAACGCCTACGTAAACGGTGTAAAAAAACTCATGTTTCTGGGTTCCAGCTGCATATATCCTAAAATGGCGCCACAGCCGCTAAAGGAAGATTACTTGCTTACCGGTCCGCTGGAACCAACCAACGAGCCTTATGCCATTGCCAAAATAGCAGGCATAAAAATGTGCGATGCCTACCGCGACCAATACGGATGCAACTTTATTTCGGTAATGCCCACTAACCTTTACGGTTATAATGACAATTATCATCCGGAAAACTCACACGTCCTTCCTGCGCTTATCCGCCGCTTTCATGAGGCAAAAGAAAATAATTCACCAAGCGTAACCATCTGGGGTACAGGTTCTCCAAAACGCGAATTTTTGTTTTCGGACGATCTGGCGGAGGCCTGCTATTACCTGATGTTGAATTATAACGAGCCCGGCCTGGTAAACATCGGCACCGGCGAAGACATTAGTATAAAAGACCTTGCTTACTTAGTTAAGGACATTGTAGGTTTTACAGGCGACATTGAATTTGACACAAGCAAGCCTGACGGCACGCCCCGCAAACTGATGGATGTATCAAAATTACACAGTTACGGCTGGAAGCATACCATTGAGCTGCCTGAAGGTATACGCATGGCCTACAACGACTTTTTAAAGAAAAAATAAAAAACAAAAATTTATATTGTTATATTATCATTATTTTCGGCAAATAATAACAATAATCATATTTCAAGCTAATCTATATGAAAACAATAATAATTACCGGAGGTGCAGGTTTTATAGGCTCGCATGTGGTAAGGCGGTTTGTAACAACTTACCCAGACTACAAAATCATCAATGTTGACGCATTAACGTATGCCGGTAATTTAGAAAACCTTAAAGATATTGAGGATAGCCCTAACTATACGTTCGAAAGAGCAGATATTAAAGATGCTGAAGCTATCAATAATATTTTTGAGAAATATAGCGTAACAGACGTTGTCCACCTGGCGGCAGAATCGCATGTAGACCGTTCTATTACCAACCCACTTGACTTCGTATACACCAACGTAATAGGTACCGTTACCCTGCTTGAGGCAGCAAAGAAATACTGGAAAGGCGACTATACTAAACATCTGTTTTACCATATATCAACAGACGAAGTTTATGGCTCGTTAGGTACAGAAGGCTTCTTTACTGAAGCTACTAAGTACGATCCGCACTCGCCATACAGCGCCAGCAAGGCATCAAGCGATCACTTTGTGCGCGCTTATCATGATACTTACGGCATTCCGGCTATCGTATCAAACTGCTCAAACAACTACGGACCAAACCATTTTCCTGAAAAGCTTATACCACTGCTGATCAATAACATATTAAATAATAAACCGCTACCGGTTTATGGTGATGGTAAAAACGTGCGCGACTGGTTATATGTTATCGACCACGCCCGCGCTATCGACCTGATTTTCCACAAAGGCAATAATGGCGATACCTACAATATCGGCGGCTTTAACGAGTGGGCCAATATTGATTTAGTACGTTTGCTGTGCCGCCAGATGGACGAAAAACTGGGTCGTGAGCCAGGTACTAACGAGCAGTTGATCACCTTTGTAAAAGACCGCCCGGGCCATGATGCCCGCTACGCCATTGACGCAACCAAACTGAATAAAGAATTAGGCTGGGAGCCATCCGTAACATTTGAGCAAGGATTGGCCGAAACCATTGACTGGTACCTAAGCAATAAAAGCTGGATAGAGCATGTAACCAGCGGCGCTTACTCAGATTATTACGAAACACAATACGATAAACGTTAATTATATATCATGACCGTTGAACTTACTCCGCTTAAGGGTTGCGTATTGTTAAAGCCCCGCGTATTCTCTGACGACCGCGGCTATTTTTTTGAAAGCTATAACGAAAAAACTTTTAACGAACTTACCGGCACTACCACCACTTTTGTGCAGGACAACCAGTCGTTTTCATCAAAAGGCACATTGCGCGGACTTCACCTGCAAAAGGGTGAACATGCGCAGGCTAAACTGGTGCGCGTGGTGAAAGGCGAGGTGCTTGATGTAGCCGTTGATCTACGCCCGGGCTCAGCAACTTACGGCCAATATTACGGCGCTGTTTTGTCTGAAGAAAATCAGCATCAGTTATTCGTTCCGCGTGGCTTTGCACATGGCTTTGTGGTGTTGAGTTATACCGCCATATTTGCCTATAAGTGCGATAATTTTTATAACAAAGGTGCCGAGGGCGGCTTGCATTATGCCGATCCATCATTAAACATTGACTGGATGTTGCCGTCAGAAGACCTTAAAACATCAGACAAGGACCGTGTCTTACCCTTCCTGGCCGATGTTCAGGAACCATTTTTTTAATCTATCATCAAGCTATTATACATGAAGAACATTGTAATTTTCGGCGCATCAGGCCAATTGGGCAGCTGCTTTAAGCAGATAGCCGAAAACGAGGGCATCACCACTATGTTTTTTCCGCCGGAGAGCGAGGCCAACATATTGGATACCGAGGCCCTTAGAAAAGTGTTTGAGCAATATAAACCGGCATACAGCATCAATTGCGCTGCTTATACGGCCGTTGATAAAGCTGAGGATGATTACGAAACTTCAGAAAAAATAAATAAAACCGGTGCAGAAAACCTGGCTAAGCTATGTGCAGAATACAACTCCGTACTCTTACACGTATCAACAGATTTTGTGTTTGAAGGTAATGAGCCTACCCCGCGTACCGAAGACGATATAGCAGCACCCATCAACGCATATGGTCAAACTAAACTGGATGGTGAACTGGCTATTGCTGAGCACCTGAAAGAGCATTTTATTGTGCGTACCAGCTGGTTATACTCAGAGTATGGCAACAACTTTGTAAAAACCATGCTTAAACTGGGCTCGGAGCGTGAGCAATTGACCATCATTGCCGACCAGGTGGGTACGCCTACTTACGGTATAGACCTGGCTTATGCTTTATTGCAGTTCATCAATAGCGAAAGCACTGCTTATGGCATCTACCATTACAGTAATGAGGGTGTTGCCTCATGGTATGATTTTGCCAAGGCGATATTCGACATTTCTGAAACGCACGTAAAAACCTTGCCCATACCTACCAGCGCCTATAAAACAAGGGCCGTGCGCCCCACTTTTTCGGTGATGGATAAAACGAAGATAAAAACCACATTAGGTTTAGAAATCCCTTACTGGCGCGACAGCTTGCATACCTGCATCAACAGGCTGCAAAACAGTTAATTACATCCACTCACATCACACTAACAGTAACCCTTAAAACCATATAACATTTATGAAAGGCATTATTTTAGCAGGCGGATCGGGTACCAGGTTATATCCTATAACCAAGGCCATCAGTAAACAGCTTATGCCCATTTACGATAAGCCGATGATCTACTATCCGCTGTCTGTATTAATGCTGGCCGGTATCCGCGAGATACTGATCATTACCACACCCGAAGATAATGAAAGCTTTAAACGCCTGCTAGGTAATGGCAACGAACTGGGCTGCCGGTTTGAATATGCCATCCAGGAAAAGCCGAACGGCCTGGCACAAGCATTCGTAATCGGTAAGGATTTTATTGGTGATGATAAAGCAGCGCTTATTTTGGGCGATAATATCTTTTATGGTTCGGGCTTCAGCAAACTGATCCAGAGCTTCTATAATGTAGAAGGCGCTGCGGTATTTGCCTACCCTGTTGCAGATCCAGAGCGCTATGGTGTGGTTGAATTCGATGAAAATTTCAAGGCACTTTCTATTGAAGAAAAGCCGGAGAAACCAAAATCGAACTACGCAGTACCGGGCCTGTATTTCTATGATAACAACGTAATTAAAATAGCCGAAGAACTGGAGCCATCTCCACGCGGCGAGTACGAAATTACCGACGTAAACAAGGTTTATCTGCAAAACGGGACCCTGCACGTAGGTGTAATGGACCGTGGCACTGCATGGCTGGATACCGGCACCTTTGATTCGTTGAGCGACGCATCAGAATACGTACGCGTAATAGAAAAACGCCAGGATACTAAGATAGGCTGTATAGAAGAAGTGGCTTACCGCATGGGCTACATCAACGCCGATCAATTGGGCGAGTTGGCTCAACGCTACATTAAAAGCGGCTATGGAAAATACCTGCAAAAGCTAATCAGCTAAATTTAGCAATTAGCCCACTTGGCTAATTGTTAAAGTATGTTAATACAAGGGAGCCGGCAATTATCTGCCGGCTCTTTTTGTTTACCTTGGTGGCAGTTAAATTCCTTTTCACTTATGCTGCGTACCTATTTCACACTTGCCTGGCGCAACCTCGTTAAAAACAAACTGTTTTCCATCATCAACATTATTGGTCTATCAATAGGTCTTTGCTTTGTATTCATCGTTGGGATATTTGTTTGGGGAGAATTGCAGGTGAATGCACATGTGCCGCAAAACGTGCACATCTTACAAAGTAAGTGGAAAAAACCTGGGATGGGTATGGACCTAACCACCCTGGCCCCTATTGGCAAAGCACTTAAGGACAACTACCCCAATTTGGTAAAGGACTATTACCGGCACGACGGCTTGTCGACCATTATATCCAAAGGTGATAAACACTTCACCGAAGCCATACAGCCCGGCGACTCAACGCTGCTCACTATGTTTGGCCTTGAAATGCTATACGGCAATGCCCGTACGGCATTCTCGAATCCAAACTCAGTTGTGATAACCGAAGAAGTAGCTGTAAAGTATTTTGGTCGCACAAATGTAACCGGCGAAACGTTGACTGTTAATTCTTTCAATAACAGCAAGCAGGACTTTGAGATAACCGGTGTGCTTAAAAGTTTGCCGTTTAACACGGTTACCAATTACGCGGGCGCCAGCAACCAGGTATTTTTCGCAGTCGCGAGCATGAAGTTCTTTGGAAGGGATGCCGGCCTTATAGCCTGGAATAATCCGTACATGGTTAACTACATCCAACTTAAAGAAGGCGTAACCCCGGCCGCTCTTGATAAGCCCATCAAACAACTTTTAAGTTCGAATACGGATACGGAAATACAGCAAAACCTGCAAATATATCCGGTAAAAGTAGCCGACTATTACTTGCAAAGCAATGTAGGCAGTGCACGTACTATGATCTATAGCCTGGGTGCTATAGGCGCGTTTATACTGCTTATGGCTATCATCAATTTTGTAAACATTACTGTTGGCAATGCTATCCCACGCCTTAAAGAGATAGGCGTGCGAAAAGTGATGGGCAGCAGCAGGTGGCAGCTAATATTTCAGTTTTTGGTAGAATCGGTATTGATGGCTTACCTGGCGTTCATCATTGCGTTTATTAGCTACTTGGCTACAAAACCTTTTTTCGGCGACATATTGGGTAAGGAACTACCTGCGCTTAGCTCCCTCCCTGTTTACTTTATTTTAGTAGCGGCATTGGTTGTGTTGCTTATCGGCCTGCTTGCGGGCATCTATCCCGCAGTAGTACTTTCGGCTCAGGCTTCTATTACCGCATTAAAAGGAAAGCTGAAAACTGTTAAACAGGGTATGGCTTTCAGGTATGGTTTAATTACTTTTCAATTCACTACGGCAATAGTTGTATTTATATCAGCAATTGCCATCAATAAACAGGTAAGCTTCTTTTTTGATGCTGATTTAGGTTACGATAAGGAGCAGGTGATCACCGCTAAGGTACCGCGTGACTGGACCCCGGAGGGCGTACAACACATGGAGACCATTCGTGATGAATTTGCCCGTATGCCGCAAGTAGCCGATGCCAGCATCTCTTTTGAAATTCCAAACGGACAAAGTGGATCCGCCGGACTTACCTTGACCAGAAAAACAGGCGATGGCGCGCAACATGCAACAGCCACCGGCCTGCTTACCGACCATCATTATCTAAGTACCTATAAGATACCCTTACTGGCGGGACAGTTCTTTGCATCACAAGGCCAAGGCGCAGACCAATCAAACGTAGTTATCAACGAAAGTGCCGCCAAAGCCCTTGGCTGGAGCAAACCCGCCGATGCTATTGGTCAACAGGTGGAGCTACAAGGCAGCGATGCTCCATCCACCATTACAGGCGTTGTGAAGGATTTCCACTTTGCCTCTATGCAGCAGGCCATATCCCCTATGCTATTTATACATATTGCCGCATCGCCATTTTACAGATATATCTCTCTGAAAGTAAGGCCGGGCAACATAGCAGGCACTGTAGAAGCCCTGCAAAGCAAGTGGACTTCACTTTTCCCTGATGCGCCGTTTGAATACAGCTTTATGGATACAACGCTGCAAACGCTTTACCAGCGCGAATTGCAGATTAAAAAAGCTGCCGAGGCTGCTACTATAACCGCCCTGATGATAGTACTGCTGGGTGTGCTGAGCATTGCAACATTAAGCATTGCCCGCCGCGTTAAAGAAGTAGGCATACGCAAAGTGTTGGGTGCATCGGCAATGCAGGTAATTTGGCTTTTTGTAAAAGAGTTTGCATGGCTTACATTATTCGCCAACCTGATAGCCTGGCCGCTGGCATGGTTAGGGCTAAACCGCTGGCTGCAAAACTATGCTTATCGCATTCATCTTAACGCCATGCCTTTTGTAACGGTAACCATTGCACTATCGCTGCTTGTAGTGCTCGTTATCAGTATAAAAACTTTAAAAACGGCGCTAAGCAGTCCGGCACGAGCCATTAGCACAACTTAATTAATGAGCCTTTACCAGCAGCAGCTTCATTTTAGTGAGCTCTTTATAGCGTGTGGCTTTGTTAAGGAATGTGGCATGCATGCGCGTAATTGGGTATCGCTCAAACTCTTTTATCACCTGTACTTGCCTGTTAGCCGGAACAAGAGCTGACACTTGATCGGCAGGCGCATATAATAGGTAGGCTTCGCTTGGGTAGCTTGTCAGATCGCCAGGCTTAACAGTATGCATTGGCCGGTCGAGGTAAAATTCCATTGCAAAGTTTACATCATCGCCACTTTGCAGCAGAGGCGCTTCCGGGAATAGATGCTTTTCGCTGATGAAAATCGCCGCCTCGCTACCTGCCTGATACTTGAGCACATCTGGGTAAAAAACCAGGTTGAGATAAAAATTAATCAATACCGCAGTTAATACCGTTCGATAACCTGTTACTTCGAGCCAGTTCTTGCCCGTGAGTTGAGGCAGCACAAACCACGCCAGGGGGATAAATACTATAGCTAACACTATCGGTACTATGTAAACCGTCGGCTTAAAAAAGTAATGCAAAGCAGAAACCACCAGCGCCAGCAATATAACTACTATCCATTGTGTGATGTTGACGGCACTTATTGCATTTGCAGACCGGACTTTAAAAAGGTATTGTGCCGTAAGTATGGCAAAATACGGGAACACAATGTTAAGGTAATGTGGCAGTTGAAAGCCGGATGCTGAAAAAAGCGCAAAGGTTACCAGTGCGCCGCTCAGCGTGTACCACTCCTGCTGCCGTACTTTTTTATACCCGTCTTTTACAGTTTTATAACAGGCCGTAAACAATAGCAAAGACCATGGCAGAAAAGCCCACAAAGTGGTATGTACAAAAAACAGCAGGTCGCCGCTGCCTTTGATGGGGCCCGTATTAAAAAATCTGCCGAATTGGCTATCCCAAAAAAAGAATTTGATGCCCGACACCCCTTGTCTGCCAAACACTACCTTTTCCGGATGAACATCGAACTGCTGGTAAAGACAGTATACCTCCGGTAAAATGAAAACGAAAGTCAAAACTGCCGCAAACAGCCAGCGCAAATGAAAAAGCTGTCGCCATTGCCTTGTAATAAGCAGGTGACCCGCTATTGCGCTGCCAATAGTTATCAGCGCGAAAATACCCTTAGTCATTACGGCGCAGCCGGCAAACAGGCAGGCTGCCAGTAAATGCCAGTAGTTAGTACGAGGATACGATCGGTAAAAATGATATACTGAAGCGATGATAAGCCCGGTTAAATAAGGCTCTGCCCGCACGTCATTATCAGACAAGATAATGTGTTGCGAAGTGAGCAATATCAGCACTGCCCAAAGGGCCACCTGGTTGTTATAAAGCCATTTAGCAAATATCCAGGTGTAAATAGTTCCCATCAGCATAAAAACAATACCCGATAGTTTATAAGCCCAGGTATTAATACCAAATACCTTGAAAAATACTGATGCTACCCAAAACGGAAAATGCGGCTTATCGAGCCAGTCAGTGTTGCGTACCCATATGTTCACATAGTCGTTACGCTGCACCATGGTTTTGGCAATGGTGGCATAAAGCGTAGCATCCGGATTCATGAGCGGCACCAGCAAGCCGCTTAAATTAACAACCACCGCCAAAGCAATAAGTATATAAAGCCATTTATTTGGCGCGTTGTTCGGGAGCATAGTATTTGCAGTTGCCGATAAAGATAATAGAATTTTTAACCTTGCTGATTTTCTGTTTTTGATTTAACCGACTTGTTTAATTAACTTCATATTCAAATACATCACACCTATGCAACGACGTTATTTTTTAAAAAGCAGCCTCATTTCAGCTGCTTCGATGCCTCTATTGCGACACAGCAACCTACAGGATTTGTTTGCCCCGGCAGATTATCAGTTTAAGCTTTTACGCAACAACGTAGGGCTGTTTGCAGAGCAAGGCGGCACCATCGCCTGGCTATCTAATAAAGATGGCATTGCTGTTGTAGATGCCGAATTTCCGGCACAAGCGGAGCATTTGATTGCCGAACTAAAAAAACAATCAGACAAGCCGGTTAAATGGCTCATTAATACTCATCACCATGCCGACCATACCAGCGGCAACATTGCTTTTAAAGGCATTGCTGCCAATGTTGCGGCACATGCCAATTCGCTTACCAACCAAAAACGGCAGGCTGCGGAGCAGAAAAAAGAAGATCAGCAATTGTATCCTGATACCACCTTCCAAAGTTCCTGGAACACCAAACTTGGCAACGAAAGCATCAAAGCCTACCATTGGGGCGCAGGCCATACCAACGGCGATAGCATGATCCATTTTGAAAACGCCAACATTGTACATACCGGCGACCTCATTTTCAATCGCCGCTATCCTTTTGTAGATCGCACTTCAGGGGCATCGGTAAAAAGCTGGGTTGGTGTATTGCAACAGGCGCAAAAGCAATTTAGTAAAGATACTTTATTTGTTTTCGGCCATGCTTTTGACCCGCAGAAGATTACCGGCACCATCGCCGACCTGGCTGCTATGCAAAACTACATGGAGCGCCTCATAGATTTTGTAAGCAGCAGTATTAAAGCAGGCAAAACCAAAGAAGATATACTCGCTGCAACGGCTATACCGGGCGTAACCGACTGGCAGGGCGACGGCATCCAGCGCAGCCTTACCGCCGCTTACGAGGAATTGAGTGTAGGATAAAATGAATATTATTACAAGAGTTTTGTATGGATAGCTGGTATAATTGCGGGAGTTTATATCTTGATATGCGGTTATCTATACTTCAATCAGGACCAATTGATATTTCATCCTGTTAAGATATCGCCCAATTATACCTTTCGCTTTAACCAAAATTTCACTGAATACAATATACGGTTAAAGGACGGAACGAAGATTAATGGCGTTCTGTTTAAACCTGATACTTCCTCGAAAGGACTCGTATTCTTTCTTCATGGCAACGCTGGCAATGTGACGGATTGGGAAACAGCTGCACACTCATATTTAGAATCTGGTTACGACTTTTTTGTGATGGACTACCCCGGATTTGGTAAAAGCAGCGCTCACATCACAAATGAGCAACAAATATTAAATGCTGTGGTAACTGCTTTTGATACTATTGCTACCGGATACCATAATCGTAAAATTGTAATAACCGGATTTTCCTTTGGTACCGGGCCGGCCGCTTGGCTTGCCTCCCAGCGACGAACGATTGCGCTTATATTACTTGCGCCATACAGTCAATTCGCAGACGTTGTTCATAAGCATTATCCACTTATACCCGGCTTCATTTCTAAGTACACATTGAAGACTTATAATTATGTGCAAGAGGTGAAAACTCCGGTGTTTATTTTTCACGGAGATGCTGATTATGTAATACCATATCAATCATCGCTGCGCTTAAAAAAGCATTTAAAAGCCGCTGATGAACTGTATATTTTGAGTGGGCAAGAGCATAACGGCATAACTGAAAATAAAACTTATCTCAAACATCTTAAGTTGATACTTAACAGCCTTTGATATGAAAAAATTGTTCCTGGCACTTTTGCTGGCTCCTGCATTTGCCTTTGCGCAGGACAGTACTGCCATTAAACCGAAATTCAATCACAAGTCGGTTTGTGTAAAAGATTTGCTGGCAAGCACGCACTTTTACAGCGAGGTGATGTTGTTGGAGAAAAAGCCCGATCCTTTTAAGAACGGCGTTTTTCAATGGTTTGTGGTTGGCGCTGGTACAGAGCTTCACCTGATTAAAGGCGATTGCAACGGTACACGTTTTTACAACGACCACATGGCCTTTTCGGTAGCCTCGTTAACAGGTTTCATGAAACACCTTGATGAACTTAAAGTAAAATATGCCAGCAACAGCGGCGAAGGTAAAATGCAAACACGACCAGATGGCGTACACCAGATTTACCTTCAGGATCCAGACGGGAATACCATTGAGGTGAATGATGCAAAGTGACTAATTAATTAGTAAGCGTAACATCCTTTTCGCGCACGGTTACAGAGCCGGTACTCTTGCCCCGGCCTACATGTATGGTAACGCTGAACAAATCGTTATCAAACATATAGATGTTATTTTTATCATCCATCCCGGTCAGGTTCTTTTTCAGGCCTGCCTGTTTTGCCTGGGCTACAAGATTAAGCAGGTATTGCCTGCTGTTGGTGGAGTAAAAAACGCTCCGCAATACCATGCCATTATACGATCGTACAGCATTACCAATCACCACTCGTTCTAGCTTGCCGGTATCCAATTTACTCCGGTAGTTTTCTATGCGGTGCCCGTCCACGTCCTGTACAAATTCCCGCTTGAACTGACGCGCTTGTATCAAATAATTGTACGCTTCAGCATTATTAAGGTGTACAAGATTAGTCAAATCATTAAGGGTAATGTTTTGCGCACGGCCTGCCATGCAGGACAACATAACGACAAGGATCGACAGGATTTTCTTCATTGTAACAAGCCTGTAACAAATATACTAATACACAGCAATAAATTACTATTGTTGCCTGTACCAGGCCATAGTTAGCGTGATCATGCGATTATAGGTGAGCAGCCCCTGAGGTTGGTTATTTGCCTTTAAAAAGTTGTCATAAAAAACACTCGTCACCGCTTCCAACTGCCCTTGGTAGCGTTGCCAGTATTCTCTCTCTTTACGCAAGTCGGTTATAACTGCTGGTGAAATGCGTTTCTTTAAATCTTTAAAGGATAACGAGTCGGCAGAGCGCAGTGCATACATAAACTCACTCATCCCGGTGTAATATGCCGAGTAGCGCAATAGCCGGTCGCGAGACTGTACTCCTGCTACAAAGCTGGCAAAGCTGGCTTCGTCCTCAGGGCCTACTCCCATCTGATGCGCAAGTTCATGGCAGGCCACGAAAGGTTTCAGGTATACCGGCATTCCGTAATTTATCTGCGCCTCTCCTGTAAATGGGTTGTAATAACCCGAGGTAGACATATAGCTGATTAGTCCGCTAAGCAATGACGGCTTAACAGCTATACTGCGCGGCTTAAATTGCAAGGCTGTAATGGCAAAGTTTCCTGCAGCTTGCTTCGATACGGAGTAAATGTTTTCAGGATCCTTTTTCAGGTCTGCTGTAAGCAACCGTTTCCTTGAAACGTTGGCGCTATCAATTAGCCTGATGGTTACGCTTTTGAGTTCCTGTAGTGTGTATGCGGTATCGGGCAGGTTAAGGCGGGTAGCCAGCGAGGGCCGGTAATAGTTCATTCCCCAAAAAATATTGAAGATTAGTGCGCTTAACATTACCGCAGCGACACTGCGGAGCAGCAGTATCAGAAACTGTCTGCCACGGCGCTTTATGGCAAGCAGCACTAACTTTAAAAATGCATAGCCTATCAAAATCACCGCGGCTATGTATAAAACATCTCCAACGCTGAAAGGGAAGTAATTGAAAAGCCAGTGTAAAACAGTGCTGATAAGAGGAAAGAAGCCTTCGGTATAATAACGTTCTATACTTGCAGGATACCTTGCCCATTGCATCAGCAAGAACAAGCCAACAATAGCAAGTAATATAACGGCGATAGGTTTAACCAGCCGGGGATCAGCTTTACGCATGCGCAAAGGTATATAAATGTTTTGCTCCGGAATATACCAGCAAAGAATTGCCAGTTTATCCCGGAGCAAATTATATAGCGATACTATTTTTTAGATTGCTCTGCGCGCTCACGCTCACGTTTTTTGAAGAATCCGCGCAGCAAAAAGTTATGCTGAACAGCCTCCAAATCATCATTTAGCTTGATAGAGCTTTGTTCGAGGTAATTTAAAGTATTTTCTACCTTGGCTGCAGAGTTGCGGTCATTAAGCAATAAGCCCAACGCATTGTCGGTAGTATTAAGCTTGTTGCTGGCCTTGGTTAAATTTTCGGTAAGAGTGCTGGCATTTGTAGCCGTTTGCTGCAATTGCGCTACTGATTGTCTTATCTGGTTAAAGGTTACCGTATCAGTAAGCAGGTTATCAGCCAGGCCGCCTTTGGTATTCATTTTTTTGCTGAAAGCGTCCAGCTCAACAGCCATACGCGATGCGCTTGCCGTTGTGGCCTGCAGGTTACGCATAGCGCTCTTCAGTTGTACAGCCATGGTGCTATCGGCAAGCAACGCACCAATGGTACCTTTACCCTGTAATATCTGTGAGCTCAACTGTTTAAAATCGGTTGTAATGGCTAAAATGTTCTTGTTGTTTTGCTGCAATGTGTTCAACATTTCTTCGGTTGATAGCGGCACTTCTGATTGTACCACATCGCCATCCTTAATAGTTGGGGCTTGCGGGTTGCCACCGTCTAAAACAATGATTTTATTACCGATCAATCCGTCCGAACCAATTTTGGCCTTAGTATTTTGATGTATGTATGGCTGTGCTTTGGCATCAATGGTCATTACCACATCAACTTCAGAGTTTGGTGTAAACTCAATCTCACTCACTGTGCCCACCTTAACACCCGAAAACCAGATGTTGCTGCCATGCTTAAGACCTGAAACATCGGCAAAACGTGAACGGATATGAACATTATCGCCAAAAGTTTTTTGTGAACTGCCCAGCGTGAGTACGCCCACGACAAATATTACCACACCCAGCGATATAAATATTCCTACTAAAATTGCTCTTTTTCTTTCCTGCGCATCCATTGTAATGGTATGTGTTTATTGTATAAAGTTGTAATCGTAAAATGGTTTCACACGTGCATCATCTGTTGCAAACACATCGTCAAATGTGCCAACCCGCTGAAACTGCCCGTCGAGCAGCATGGCTATGCGGTCGCCGGTAGTTTTGGCACAGGTAAGGTCGTGCGTAATAATGATTGATGTGGTATGATAACGCTGCTGCACTTCGTTAATAAGGTCATTAATCTCGATACAGGTGATGGGATCAAGACCGGCCGTCGGCTCATCATACATCATAATTTCCGGATTAAGTATCAGCGTACGGGCAATACCGATACGCTTGCGCTGTCCGCCGGATAACTCGGACGGCATCTGGTTAATGGTTTGCAGCAATCCTACCGCATCCAATACCGACTCTACTGATTGATTGATCTCCTTACGGGTAATGCCCTTGCGGTTGCGCACCAACGGAAACTCCAGGTTTTTACGCACCGTCATACTATCGTACAAGGCACTGTTCTGAAAAGAAAAACCAATGCGGATACGCAATGCCTGCAACTCTTTAGTGCTTAATGAATTCACATTATTGCCCAGCACGTTGATGCTGCCACTATCAGGACGTAATAAACCCGATATAAGTTTGATGAGCACCGACTTACCCGTACCTGAACGGCCTAATACCACAAGGTTTTCACCCTGGAAAATATCAAGGTCTATACCGCGCAATACATGGTAATCGCCAAAAGACTTACGCAGGTCCTTTATGCTGATGACTGCGTTATTATAATCAATATGTGCTGTTGACTTCTCCATTTCTCCTTATCTGAACCAGCCGGTTATCTGTACAATCAGCATTTCTTCAATAAATATCAGGAACATGGCTATAACAACCGCGTTGTTGGCGGCTTTACCCACGCCCTCGGTTCCCTTATTGGAGTTGTAACCCTGGTAACAGCCCACTATACCGATGGTAAAACCAAAAACTATAGCCTTAACAAGGGATTGGTTAATGTCAATAAAAGTAATAGGCTCAAACACGTCGGATATGAAGGCCGGGTAGCTTGTACCCTCATTGGCATTTACGTTTAGATAAGCACCTAAGAGTGATATGAGAGCAGTGTAAGTTGCCAGGATAGGGATAGATATGGTGGTGGCCAAAACCCTGGTGCAAACCAAAAATTTAAAAGGATTGGTACCCGATACTTCCATGGCATCAATCTGCTCGGTTACACGCATGGAGCCTAACTCGGCACCAATGCCCGAACCCACTTTACCTGCAGCAATCAGTGCGGTTACCAGCGGCGCAAGAGCTTTAAGTATGGCGATTGACACCAAAGATGGCAACCATGATTGTGCACCAAACTCAGCCAATGAAGGGCGTGACTGTTTGGTAAATATTAAGCCTACTATGAAACCTGTGAGTGATATAAGCGCAAATGAGCGAACGCCAACGTCAAAGCACTGTCTTACAATCTCCCTGAACTCGTAAGGCGGCAAAAATGCTTCTTTAAAAAAGCGGCCTGTAAAACCGCCAATGCGGTACATATCAATGAAGAAATCGGCCAGACGCTTTCTGAGTTTCGACAATGGTTTTCGCTTTTCTGCAGATGATGTACTTGCTGTATCCATTAGTGGGGGCAAAGGTATTACTTAACGCCGTATATTAACAATGCTTACCAGACAAATTAGGGGCCGCTTTGTTTGTTGCTGATTAATATTGAATTATGCTGACATTTATAATTACAGCATCCTGCAAAAATCAAACAGCAACCTTATACCTGCAATATCATTCACTATCTTATGGTAGACTTGATAAATAATACCTATGCCGGATACTGTACTTAAAATTTAAAGTGTAATCAAACATTTCCACTTGTTAATACATTATATCATCAATTAAAATATAGCATATTAATGAGTCCTTATAAACAAAAGTGGTTGCAGATACTTGACAGGGCAAACCTGCCAGGATGGGAGATAAAGGATGTTGCTGAGGGCATCCAGATTGATATGCCCCGCGTTACTGACCTTAAAATAATACGCGATAACATCCCTTATACTATCGCCGGTTTAACGCTTGATATTAATATACCTAAAGAGCGGTTGAAGTTCATTTTCCATAACGGTTACGAAAGTTTTGACTATGTGCTTAACCCTGACGCTGATTAACGTGCAGGGCTGCCGTTAGGGCAAGGGATAATAATATAATGGTGCGTAAACCCCTTCACTTATCGTGAAATAGCCTTTACCGCTTCTTGTAAAGCCAATGGCTTCACCTAATTTTTCCTGAAGATAGGGCAATTCTGTTGGATGCTTTAACATAGCTTTCCATGCAGGTTGGTCTGGCTCACGCTGCCAGTAATAAACCTTTTCATAGGTCTTAAGCAGAATTTTTGAACCGTCAGCGGAAATGTCAGCAGCAGTGACCCACTTAAAGGGTTTTATGCCTTTAAAAAAAAGCATACCTCTTTTGGTTAACGTTACAGTATCGCCCTTTTGCTGACTTAACGGTGCGGTGTAAATGCCTACTTTGTCATAGCGTTTGCTTACAATATAAAGGAGCTTTTCTACAGGATCTATCATTAAAGCCTCGGCATCGCGTGGCCCGTCCGGATATTTCAAATACAGGGGTACGGCACCGGTGTGCAGGTCAGCGCCCGAATCACCAAATCTTTCGTTGTCAGCAATCCGGTAAACCCGAACAAAAGGGCGTTCGGCTTTATTATCGCCAATGTCAGCAATGTAGATGTAGCTTTTACCCTTAACCGGACCTGGGCCGCAGGCTATGTCTTCGCAGTCATGTTCGGCAATGGTAGTATTTTTAGGCCAGCCATAGTATATAGTACGTAAAACTTTTCCTTGCGGGTTAATGGCAAAAAACCGGCTGGTGTCGCCGCTGTCGTTTTGTATATAATAAGTATCGGGGATGATGCCTGACGCGGCTATACCGGAGGTTTCATCGGCCTCCTTATTATCTAACTCTCCGCAGGGCTTAATCTGGCTATCTATAAAGCGGTGTTTGGCATATGCAGCCAGAAAAAATGCGATAACCAGCGGGATAATAATAAATAGCTTTTTTTGCCTGCTCATTGAATATTTAACAAGCAAAGATGTGCATTTATTATCAATTCGTTATTTGGATTGCCATTTTATTATTAAAAATCATACCACAACAAGCCGAAAACCTTCATTAAGCAGTTCCTCGGGCGACCGGTAGTCAGCAAGGCCAAGTTCTTCTACGTATTTGCAATTATGCTCGCTATCTGGCGATTAATAGACCGGCATATCAAAACCGAGTTGCTGATAGAAAGGTGTAATAAAAAAAGCCTGCACAGGTAAATTATTGGCAGTTTTAATAATAGTGGGAGTAAGTTATCTAAGGGGTTTTAATAAGAGGCGCACGTCATTCAGCGCAATGTTATCATTTAGTACCACGCAGCGGCTGGCGTCATCAAGGTCACCAAAAGTGCGTTGCTGCGTAAGCCAACCAAAATACTTATCCGCTTATCATTTGGCTTTAATAAACTCTCAACCCACACTTGCTGACCAATGTACCGCCCGAACATAATTACTTTTTCTGCATAATAAAACCCCGTACTTGCTAGATTTATTAGCAAATACGGGGAAAGATTATATAATTTACAAATGAAATAAGTTGTTAAAGCTTACAACCGTTAGGCTACCGCCTGCTCTTCTACCTGCATTTCTGCATCAGGGCGTGAGGTATCTTTCAGTGACACGCGACCACGGTCTTTGCGTAATATGCGGCTAAACAGTGATATCTCTTTATCAAATAAAAAGCGGAAGAAAAGCACCGTCCAGGATTTGTGCGCAATAAGCGAATCATAATATACCGGCGCTGCCTTTTTAATTTTTGGTAAGCGATTCCAGGGAATTGACGGAAAATCGTGATGTTCATTATGGAAACCTACATTAAACGAAATGGTATTTAGTCTGCCATAATAGCTGTAAGTTTCCTGCTCTTCGTTGTGGGTAAGATAGTGCTCCTGTATCCAGCGTGCACCAAGCGGGTGCAGACCAACAGAGAACATAAAGCTTAAAAATAAGTAGGCTACAGCAGCGCCACCCCAAAAATACCAGATAGCTGCTGTGAAAACTACCTGCACCATCAGGTTGGCCACTATCCAGCTATCAAAATTCTGAATCTCTTTCAACCTTGACAAACGGAATACCTGGAAAACCGGGAAGAACAGCAACCAGATAGCTTTGCCTAAAAATGAGTTATTGATAAGCTTCGCTTCCCAACGGTTAGGTAAGTCGGCATCCAGTTCATGTATGCCCTGGAAAGAGTGGTGCTTGATGTGATAGCGCTCAAATGAGACTGAACTTGGAAATATTTGCGGCACATTGGCCAGGATTCCTGCCCAACGGTTAGCGTTTTTATTTTTAAAGATGAGATGATGCGCACATTCGTGAATCATTACAAAAAGAGAATGGTCTGCAAAAGCACCTAACAGGTAAGCAGCGCCAGCAATAACCCACCACGGCTGTAAATGAACCGCCCATGCCATAACTATTTGAAAACCAACCAAGCCTAGTATGGCATAAAACGTTTTGGGATTTTTACCAATAAGGCTGCGTACCTCTGGATGAGCTTTTAAAATCTTCTTGGTACGGATACGGTGTGGTTCAGATAAATCTGAATATACGAAGTCGGTTCTCTTTGTCATATTCTCGTAAATATATACATAACGCAGAGATTTCCTATTATTACGCAATAAAATAAAATTCTTACAAATTAATTTTTGGAGCCGTATTTAAACAAGTACGATAAGTTAGCATCATGTTAAATATTTAATAATCGTTAACAAAATGTTAATTAATCAATGTTGAATATTGCCCCTACTTTTGCGCATGCCTAAAGATGTATTGCCGGTATACGCCATTGTTGAATTGCTGATACGTTTAACCGATTTTGAACCACAGATAGGAGATTACCGGGGCCACAGAGCTGTAGATGACCAGGTGATTGTTAAAACTACCAATGGCAGTATAATACTAAGCAATGACTTGGTACTCCGGCAGTTCCACACTCCGGAAAATATAACCACGGATGAGTTAATTCGCCTTGCAGCATCGTTTAACAGAGGAGTTGAGTAAACAAACACCACGTTTTTGATGTTGAAAATATTGAATCACCATCACTCCCTGTTATGAAAACGCCCGCAAAACACTTCAAGTTTATAAATAACAGTACCGGCTACGCCATTTATTATTATTCCGTGGATGCTGAAAACATTACAGAAACAGACTTGAAAGCCGAGCTTGAGAAAGTACGTGCTCAGGTAGCATCGAGCAACGGATTATTACTAAACACTGTTTACTGGGAACCCGTGCGTGATGAACTGACGCAAGAGGGGGATTAATAGAAAAACCCTTGCCTTTTCGGGCAAGGGCAAAAAATCACAACAATTGTTTAACCTCGGGTTATAAGCCTTATGGTCAATTCCTAACTGCAATGTGATTTATCATTTATTATAACAACTATCACTTTGAATTGGTTTACAGGTAGTTAAATAAAATTGATGGTATTTAGTAAACAGTATTTATGAGTTACTTACATTTGCTGTTCTTAAACATACCGTACAAACTATGAAAAAGTTATTTCAGTTAAAGTCAGTTTCATTAGCGATTGTAGCATTGCTTTTTACTGTTACCGTTAAAGCACAGGATGCAAAGCCGCTGGCAAGTCCTCGCGATAGCGTAAGCGGTAAAGCCGGCAAAGCTAACATCAGCATTAACTATGGTAGCCCCTCTGTTAAAGACCGTAAAATTTGGGGATCATTGGTGCCTTACGGACAAGTATGGCGCGCTGGTGCAAATGAGGCTACCGTTTTTACAACAGATAAGGCCATTAAGGTAGAAGGTAAACCGCTTGCTGCCGGCACTTACAGTTTATTCACTATACCAACTGAAGGCCAATGGACAGTAATATTTAATAAGGTACCTAAGCAATGGGGTGCTTATAAATATGAAGAAGCACAGGATGCCTTACGTGTTACTGTTAAGCCAACAGCATCTGCACAAAAAAATGAGCGTCTTGTTTACGCCATAAATAAAGGCGGATTTACATTAAGCTGGGATCAGTTAACAATCCCGGTTTCTGTGAAATAAGGGGAACTAACCACAAAAACAAAAACGCCTCTGCAATGCAGAGGCGTTTTTGTTTAAACCGTTATTCATGCACTTTTTAAATGATAGCTCTCATCTTTATAAAGATGCTGCGAATTGCGTAATATATACTCCATTCGTATCACTGCTTTGGTAGCATAGTCAATGCTTTTCTCTAACGTCTGCAAATCATTTTGCAGGCGCTCAACTATATCTTCCCTGTCAAGCAAGGCCTCAATTTTCTTCCGGTTTGTATCCAGGTAAGAAATAATTTTCTGGAAAAAGGTACGCGGAGAACCTGTCAATCTTTCGCACTCGTCAATAACGTTAGTTATGGCTGGTATACCTTCGTTTGCCACGGTCTGCATCAGTCTAGCGTAGCTCAGTCCTATTTTTCTAAAAATAAGCTGCATCTCCTCGTCGATAGAACGGATGATGTAGCAACGGTTATATTTATTATACTTATTAAATGCCCATTTTGCACTGTGTATGCAAAATTTATATCTATTAAAGAGGAAACCTTTTTTCATGGGGAATACAAAAATCTGTATAGTGTATCCCAAACACTTTGCCACAAATTGCGAATGTGGATAACTAAATAATCTATTGTTGTAATTACACCCAAAAGCTCTAAATCGAAAGAATTGTAACAAAAAAGAAACATTGTTAAGATAAAATTACAAAACCGCTGTTGCAACAAGCATTTTCCAAAATGATCGGTTATTGTATGGAGTGTATTTTTAGTTGTTCATTATTGCGTACAAAATCTGTTTAGCAAGCCTTAAACTAATATTAGAATATTAACCCGGTGTTTAAATTACATCAAAACTGAACATTTGCATTGGTTGTCCGTTACCCTAAAAACTATGTCCATGAAAAACAAAACGCTGATACTTTGCACAAGGGTTATAGCTTTAGGTGCTGTTGCCGGCATGCGTGCCATGCTTGCACCTGTAGCCACCACCAGATACTTATCTAAACAAAAACCTGCTAAGGGACTGGCTAAAGCATTAAGTTCGGACATAGCTCAAAATATTGTAGCAACGTTGGCAGTTGGTGAATTGATTGGAGATAAACTACCCTTCACGCCCAATCGCACTGAAGCAGGAGGGGTATCGGCACGTATATTAACTGGAGCAATTGCAGGTGGTGTGTTATTCAAAAGCAAAAATAAAGACATAGCCTTGGGTGCAGCTATAGGCGGCGTGTCAGCTTTAGCGGCAACCTTCCTGTTTTTTAATGCAAGACGAGCGCTTGGCAAAAACACGGTTATCCCCGATGTAGTAACTGCTATTGTTGAAGACATAGCAGCAGTAAGTATTGCTGCCGCCGCTATCCATTAGCATCAGCAGTAAATTTTATAAATTTACCTCCGGGCTTTATTGATGAATAATTTTATCCGGATCCTTTTTATTTTTTGTTTGATGCCTGCTTTGGCGAGCGCTCAAAAGCACAGCATCCAGTTAGGGCTCGACAAAGGCATGAGCTTTCGTCATCGTATACAAACTACAACCCAAATCACCCAAACCATAAGGCAACAGCCGCTTGTTATTGAATATACCACTGATTGTTATTTACGCTTTGACGTAACGGCGGTTAGAGACAGCGTTTACGAGTTGTCTGCAACGTATGACAGCCTTGCTTTACTTATGGATTTACCCACTGGCACTTTCCGGTTCAGATCAGCAGGTGCAGACAGTGCCTATTACTCAAAACTACTGGCTGCCCTTACAAAAAGCACCATTAAGATAAGTGTTGATAAAAGCGGACATTTACTTGGGGTGAACGGGTGTGACGAAGCCATTAATGCATTGCCTCAGCTGATTCCTCAGCCCGACACCTTGCAAAAAAACCAAGCACTGGCGCAGTTGATGCAATTATTTGGCAATCAGGCCTTCGCCACTATGATACAGAATATGCTGGTTGTATATCCGGGAACGATGGTTGGAATCGATGGCAACTGGCCATATAAGATGAAGCAAAGCATCCCCTATCCGATTATTGCAGACGGTGTGCTAACACTGGAAAGCGCAACTAAGAGCAGTTACAATATTAAGGGAAGTATGATGGTCAGTTCAGATACTGCTATTAAATCCTCCCCTCTGATTAATAACATGCCGGTTAACTACAATTTTTCTGGCAGTTTAATGCTTAGCGCCTTTACTGCCATGGGTACCGGTTTAATAACTACATCCACCCGGCAACTTGAAATGAAAGGCATTGCCACCATCCCCGACAACCCCGCGTTACCCGGCGGAATTTTAATTCCTGTTTCTGTACGCACTAAAACAGTTATTACTGCATATTAAACAATATAATTATTTGATAAAAAAGAAATATATTTGGGTTAACTGATTTTAGCCAAATTTGAGTAACATTTTATCAGATTCAAACTTAGCTGCTGCTAAAGGCACGCAGATTATACATGATTTGTATGATAAGTATGCACCTATGTTATTAGGTTATATTACTGGCGTAGTTACAGATGAAAAACAGGCGGAGAACTACCTGTCAAAAACCTTTGCATCCGCTGCAACAGATTCATTCGATCTTATTTCCTCAGGCGAAAATATTTATTGTAAATTACAAACGCTTGCGCGGAAACAAATGGCGCCTTTTTTTGATACAGTAAAAAACTGCACTGCTGCCGATATGGACAGCAAGACAGATCCTGTATTTGATAAGATGACCGATATGCAGAAGAAAATCTTCTGCGGGTTACATTATCATGGTAAAAGCACAAAAATTTTGGCGGCTGAGTATAATATGGATGAAACAGACGTTAGGAAAATTATAAAAGAAGTATTTGCGATAATCAGACACAAGCAATGATTCGGGATTTTATAGATAGTGGTGTATTAGAGACTTTTGTATTGGGTTACGCTACCGAGGAGGAAAGTGCCGAGGTGCTGCGCATGGCAAAAACTTATCCCGAAGTTAAAAATGCGTTGCAAACACTTGAGGCTGATATGGAAGTAATAGCAAGCAACATGGCCATTACTCCTCCCCCAACTGTTTGGAATCGCATTGAAAAAGAAATTGACGAGATCATTTTGCGCGAGCAAAAAACTGCGGAGCCTATTGTGTTTCGTGAACGATTACATGGCAACGGCCACCCGCCTAAAAACAGCCCGCAGTTTATAGAGGTTGAGGCGGCGTCATCACACATGCGCATACATAAAGTATGGCGATGGATATTTGCAGCCGTATTTGTTTTGGGTAAGATCTTTTTGGCGTTCGCCATCTACTATTACCTGGAAAACCGGCAAATGAATGAGCAGGTAAACGAACTGAAGACAGAACTTAAACAGTTAAAATCGACAAAATAAAAAGCGCCCTTACGGGCGCTTTTCGGTTGTGATAAGGAAAGTTTAGGTAGAGAGTCCTTTTAATTTGCAGCGGTTGTGTTATTTTCTTTTTGCAGCTTCCTGAGCATTTCATTGCCGATAAGCGCGTCAATCATGCCGCCGCCGGCAGCACCATCTTTTCCGCCTACCCATATTTCGGGCACCAGCTTAACATGATTTGCGGCAAGCGCCTCTGCAACGCGCACTACGGCATACTGCTCGGTACCCATCGCTTCGGTTTTTTGCTTGGTCACTTCTGCTTCGGCCAAACCGATAGCTTTAATTTTACCGGCTTCTGCCTGGCCGTTTAGTTCTGTAGCGTTGGCATCGGCAGAGGCATTCACTGTTTTCACCTCTGCATCCGCTTTGGCGTTTATGGTCTTCACTTCTGCATCGGCGCGGGCGTTAATGGTTTTTGATTCTGCCTCGCCTTTCGCAACAGCTACTTTTGAGGCTGCTACTTGGGTATTGATCTCCACCTGACGGGTTGATTTCACTACCTCCGGCTGCATGTCCGCACCGGCGCGTGCGCTTTCAAATTCCTTACGCTCTATTTGCGCATGGCGCTGCACCTCATAAGTGATCTTTTCCTGCTCAGCAATTTTACGGTCGGTAAGTGTTTTCATCAATGCTTCCGGAGGTACTATATCCCCTATCAGCGTGTCTACGCCCACCACGTTATATGTGGCCAGCACAGAACTGATATGTTCCTTGGCATCATTTTGCCTTTGCACACGGTTAGCCAAAAAGCCTATTACATCACTTTTTTGTGCCGAGTTACGGAAGTAGTTGGCAATGGTTGGCTCCAGCACCTGCGATATAAGGTTCTTCATGTTACCAAACCTAGCTATTACTTTAGGCGACTCGTTGCGTGGTACGTGGATGATCTGTGACACATCAAGATTGAAACGGAAACCATCGCTTGACCGCACTGTGATTGTGCAAAGGTTTTTATCCAGCTCATGCGCCTCGGTACGGCTGTTAGCCCAGTTGAGCACAATGTTGGTTGTAGGAACTACTTCTACCACGTGAGTATAAATATTCATGGGGTGCTTACCGGGGTCAAGCGGTTCTTCCCACACGCCCTTCTGATTACGGCCAACAATGTTACCATGTTTAAAGCTTTCGCCACTGGTATCGGCGCCCTCAGGACCGACAAAGGAGTTAACCACGCCCACATAACCAATAGGGATGTAAATCATATTCACCTGCTCAACGGTAACAAACCATGGGTTGAGGTAATAAGTACCTGAAAGTATCACATCTTCCTGCAAACCCTTGCGGCCACCTGCATTAATGAAGGCAATAGGATCCTGATAATTTTTATGACCCGCTACGGACTGTCCAGCTATCTCGCCCTTTTCCAGCGGCTCACCGTCGAGCGTGGTGACAATGCCCACCTTATTATCGTTGATATGAGTTACCGGCACCATCTCAACCTCAAACAAGAAGGTGTTAACACGGTAGCTACCCGGTGTAAGGAAAGCGGCTTGTGGTCCTTTTTGACCTGAGTTTTCCAGAAACGCCATGGCATCCTGAAACTTATCGCACTGCACCGGCTTGCCCAGCACGCGGCCGGTATCCAGCGAGGCGCCATCCTTTGCTTTAACCAGCCCTAACTTATGCTGTTCAATAATAGTGAAAGGCTGCATTACTATTTCATACTGCCATGGCCATAGCCGCCAGTAAAGTCCCGGTGCCAGTGTTTGCGCCTGCATACCTGCTTCGCCCTTAGTGGCAATGATGCGGCCATTCGGCAGATGGCTATCGCGCCGGAGGGTGAATTTTTTAATAACAAGTCCTATACGATCATCGGGTACGATGACCATACCAAAGAATACCCGCAATACAATTTTATACAAAATAGCGAGCACAACGATGGGCAATACCCACCACAGGTTAAATAATAAACCATTCATGATTTTTGATTTTTTAGACAGAGGAGCCCGTAAGGTGGCAGACACCTTAAAATGTTTACAGCTTTATTTTCAATACCTTAGCTGTGTACTGGTTGGTTTTGGGGATGTGATTTACGGTCGCATTGTGTAAGAATTACAGAACAAATATTGCATGCTTTTATAATATCTGTCAATACCCCCCGAACGATTTAATCAAGTAGCAAAAAAGTGTTACTTTTAGCTCGCTACTTGCAAAAAAATGACATCCGGAATACCTAAAAATATTAAAGTTTTAACATTTGTTACTTTGCTTGTTCTGTTGACGGCATGCAAACCAAGCCTTTCGCCTGAACGTTTGCGCGGAAAATGGAATTATATTAAAGTTTTTAATCCGGAGACGTTTCCGCCCGACAGCGTATCTACCATGGAGTTGGAAGAAACGAAGCCTTACATTGAGTTTTCAGGTGATGATAAATTGCAGATTATATGGGGCGGCAAAGTGCTTTCAAAAGGCACTTACCATATAGATGCCGATAACATCCGTTTTAAGGAAGACTTGGGCGGAGGGCAAACAAGGGAGTTCCCGTTCTACGTCTCGGAGTTCAGTGATAAAAAAATGGTATTCGAAACGGTCGGCGCCGATGCATCAAAGGTTACTGCTGTAAAAGATAAGTAACAGTCTGCTTAGTGAGCCATCACCGTTCCCTGCCCGCTGGTGCCTACAAACCTTCCCTTATTTATCTTCAGGCTTATAAATAATATAATAGCCGCTATTACTGCTGTTGCTGCCATTACCGTTGCCAGCGGCGTAGCCGATTGACTGTTAAACCAGCTCACGCTGGTTGATACCAAAGCGCCTATACCTAATTGTAAAGCACCAAATAGTGATGATGCTGTGCCGGCGTTCTTTTCAAAAGGTGCAAGACTTAAGGCTGCCGTGTTTGGATTGGTGAGACCTAAACAGCACAAAAACAAGAATATCATGATGATGGTGCCCCATAAACCCAATATGCCCATAGCTGAGCCGCAGAAAAACAAGATACCTGTGATAGCTTGCACCGGCAGCGCCACACGCACTACCTGCTCACTGCTATAGGTGCGGAGCAAAACGCTGTTTACCTGGCTGGAACCTATGAAGCCTACTGACAAGCCCGCGAATACCCAACCATAGGCCTTATCACTTAAATGAAAAACTTCCATAAACACCAGCGGCGAGCCGGATACATAAGCAAACAAGCCTGAGAATGCGAATGCACCGGTAAGTGCATACGTATAAAACTGTGGCGTTTTAAGCACCATGGCAAAGCCTGCAAGAATTGGCCGCGGTTTTAATGATATCGATTTATCGGGCTTATAGCTATCAGGTAATACAAATATTACCGCAAGCAAAATCAACACGGCCATAGCTGCCAATATGATGAATACCCATTGCCAGCCCGGTCCGGCAGTAACATAACCACCGATGGTTGGCGCTACCATTGGCGAGGCACCCACAACCAGCATCAGCAAGGCAAACACTTTAGCATTTTCACTCACAGGGAACAGGTCTCGTACCATGGCCATTGATGCAACGGCAGCCGCACAACTACCTATAGCCTGTATCAGCCTCAGCACAATCAGCATATTGAGGGAGGTAGCAAACGTACACCCTACCGATGCAATAATGTACACTGTTAACCCTACGAATAGTGGTTTACGGCGGCCAAACTTATCCAGCAAGGGGCCGTATAGTAACTGCCCTGCAGCCAAGCCAATAAAGAAGCTTGATAGGGAAAGTGCAACGCCTGCTACGTCGGTATGCAGGTATTTAGCGATAGCCGGAAAGCCCGGCAAATACATATCTATAGAGAAAGGGCCAAGCGCCGTAAGCGTGCCTAATATTAATATAAGAAAGAAGTATCGTTTGGGTGACATTGTATTCATCGGGTAAAAGCGAGTGCAAAGATGCTTTTGTAAATTGACATTATCTCACTTCCCTGGCACTTATTACAAGCAGATGAAACGGACGCTTAAAAATTATCATAGTAAGTAGCATCTTTTATAATCTTACCCTCCCCATTGAATGTGAGCACAGAGCAGATGGGTAAACGCCACTTTTCACCGCCTTTGGGCGTTCCGCTGGAGGTAAATTGCACGACGACCACGTCATTAACCGCGTGCAGGCTTTCCACATCGTCGTGTATATCCGCAAACATATGTTGCATTTCGGCATACTTGGCAGCGGTTTGCTTACGTGTTTTGTGCACATACTTGTCGCCGTAAGCTGGATCCAGGAAAAGGGCATCATCACTATAATAATCAGCCATATTTTGCCAGTCGTGCTTATTAAAAGCCTCAAACATTTTCTGGGCCGTTTTTATGTTGCGCTGATCCTCTATAATACTACCGTTACGGCAGGCCGTAAGCAGACATACCGATAATAAACCAAGGTAAATATTCTTCATTTTTAAGTTTCAGTTTAAGCTTTTTATAAAAATACGAAATGGTCTTGAAAAAGGGAGGCGATAAAAAGCCAGTTGCAGGGGGCGAATAAGACAAAATAATATAAATTAGCGATTGTAAACCGTCTGTTCGTAAATCATGATACCTATTACAGTATTGTATACCAAGCAATGCCGGCCGCTGAGTGTAGCCGCCATATTAGATGTTTTTGAAAGCGTAAACGGCTTTTACGAGCGCAATCATCTCTCTCCTGCTTTCAATATTCAGCTCGCGGGGGCACAAGCCGGTATCAGTATTAACGACCGGTACCATACACTACCCGTTTCTGCTATTGACCATACGCAATTGGTGCTTATACCGGCGTTCAACTCAGAATATATCAGTGTTGAAGAAGCGGTACAATGCAACGGCACGCTTATACCGTGGGTAATACAGCAATATGAAAAAGGTGCCGAAGTAGCCAGCTTTTGCACGGGCGCTTTTCTGCTTGCCGCAACCGGATTGTTGAACGGACGGAAAGCAACTACTCATGTAATGGCTACTTATGACCTGGCCCGAACATTCCCTGATATTGATGTGCAGCCGGATGAGGTAGTAACTCACGATGATGGCATTTACACCAGCGGCGGGGCTACCAACACCTTCCACCTGTTGCTGCACCTGGTTGAAAAGTATTGCAATCGCGATACGGCTGTACGGATAGCCAAGCTGTTTGCTATAGATATGGACAGAGACAGGCAAAACTACTTTGCCACTTTTTTGCCAAGTAAAGATCATAGCGATCCGCTGGTGGCTAATGCGCAGCATCGTATGGAACAATTGTACAACAAACCTGCTACTATAGAAGAAATTATTGGCGACATACCATCGAGCCGGCGCAACTTTGTAAGGCGTTTTAAACAGGCAACCGGTATTACCCCAATTGAGTATTTGCAACGTACCCGGCTGGAGGGAGCTAAGAAGCTATTAGAGAAAACCAATCAAAGCATATCCGAAATAATGTACAACTCCGGGTATATCGATGTAAAATCTTTCCGCCAGTTGTTTAAAAAAGGTGTGGGTCTTACGCCAAAAGAGTACCGCGAAAAATTTAATCAGGCCCGGGCCGCGGTTTCTTAATCATTCATTATTCTGGAAGAGATAAATCGACCGATAAGTATAATCATCTGCACATGAAGCATTAGGCAAATTTTGCCTGTCATGCTTTGATCTATTTTAACTTATTAACCATCGCTTAAATAAGTCGGTTGTAATTATTACGCCCCTTAGTAGACTATTAAGCTCGCATTCCCGTTTGCAATCCTTTATACTCTACGTGACGTTGCATGTGGCATAAATCTTGTTTAGCTAATTACCAAATTCATTTACGTTTTTGACAATTCGCTAACAATTAATTCGTATCTTACGTTGAACTAATTATATGGCCAAACTATCGGTACTATTTCTGTTGCTATTATGGGGCTGCATTGCCATTGCACAGCCACGTATGGTAAAGGATACTACCGGATACGAAAATACCGCGCATCAGAAAGACCTGATAGATGTAGTTAAAGAAACTTTTGATATACAGCCGCACAAAATACAGCGCGAAGAAGGCAAGCAAGTATACTTTTCATTTTTACCGGCATCAACTGCAGTACCAGGCGGAGGCAAAGCTGTATTTACTTCCACTACCGGAGGATTCTACCTCGGCGACCGCAGCTCTACGTACATTTCGAGCGTTACGTTCTCGCCTTACATCACCTTCAGAGGAAGATACGGCATGCCCATTCGCTCTAACATCTGGACGAAAGACAACAACTGGAACATACAGGGTGATATACGGGTACTCAAATACCCACAATACACCTGGGGCCTGGGAGGGCAAACCAATGATGATAAACTTTTGCTGAATTACAAATACGTAAGGATCTATCAAAGTGCCCTAAAGCGCATAACACCATACTTCTTTGCCGGTATAGGTTATAACCTCGATTACTATATTAATATAGAGACCAACACTAACAACGCACTGCATAACTTTACCGGCTACGAGTACGGTACAGATGATAGCAGCAACTCTTTCTCGTCCGGAGGCAGTATTAATTTACTATACGATACACGCAACAACTCCATTAACCCGTTGCCGGGCTGCTATGCTAACCTGGTTTACCGTTTCAACACACGTAAACTGGGCAGTAACCAGCACTGGCAATCACTGTATTTTGATATGCGTAAATATGTATCGCTCACTAAAACGGGGCCTAAAAATGTATTGGCGTTCTGGGGGTATTATTGGACTACTTTAACAAAAGGCACACCCTATCTGAATTTACCAAGCGTTGGTTGGGATCCGTACAACCGCTCTGGCAGAGGTATTCCGCAAAACCGCTACCGCGGCGAATCGCTCATTTACCTGGAAAGTGAATACCGCAGAGATATAACCCGCAATGGGCTTATCGGCTGCGTAGTTTTTGCGAGTGTAAATTCGGTTCGCGAGCCGGATAACAAGGCATTTAGTTACTGGCACCCGGCAGGAGGCGCTGGTTTACGTGTAAAATTCAATAAGCAATCAGGTACTAACATAGGTGTTGATTACGGTTTCAGCAAAGGAAACAAGGCTTTGATGATCAGCTTAGGTGAGGCGTTCTAATCACGGTTAAGTAATTTTACTGATACTTAACAAAATAATAAGCGTTACTATACGCCCAATTTTGAAGCTAAAACGTGAAAACACGCGCAAAAAACACCACTATGGAGTGCAATATATCCTATTAGTTAAATTAATGGATTAAAAATATTTAATTTTATTTTCATTACTTTTGTTGCGACGAAATCCGAATACAGCCAATCCCTCTCGTGTTTTCATTTTTGGAGACATACATCACATGCAATTACTGAACACATTTCGGGATTTTTTCGCTGATAAATTTTTAGAATGTTAAAACGTATATTGGTATTAGACGACAATGAGGACATCCTTGACATTGTTCAGGAAACGCTGTCGTATGAACAATTTGAAGTAAAAGGTACCAGTCGCGGCACGGAGGTACTACCTTTGATGGAAGAGTTTGAACCTCATCTCGTTATCCTTGATTACAGGGTTTCAGGTATGAACGGCGGTGAAATATGCCGCCAGATAAAAGCCACTCCGCAATACTCAGATACCCCTGTGATTATTTTCTCAGCGTATGTAAATAACGGCGGAGAGCTGTTTAATTACGGCTGCGACGCAATCATCAACAAGCCATTTGACCTGGGCGAACTGGTTGAAAAGGTTAATAGTCTCATCTAATTAAAAGTTAAAGACAATCGCTTTACGAAATTTATAAAAAGAGCTGCCTTATGGCGGCTCTTTTTTATTTACCGCCCTTTTTTATTCGTTATTTTAACAGATTGATAAAAACACACGCCGGACTGCATTAAATGCTTTAATAACTTGCTGTAAATTTTATCAAGTTGTCAATTATTGTATCTTTGAGAAAAAGGAATCAGTAGTAAAATACAGGTCCCCATATGTACACATGACCCCACTGTATAACTTATGGAAAATCAAGTTCACGATGTAAACGTTGACGGCCTGAGAAAGAAGCATTTTTGCCGCCGGTGCAAGTCTGAGCTCGCAGGGCATCGTATAGCCCGAAGCTCAGTAGTAAAAACACTCTTCTTCTGGCTGCCCATTAAAAGATACAAATGTTACAAATGCAGCCATAAACAGTACATACTGGATTAGCCGTTAAAATTATTAACTAGTATTACTGCAATTAAATCCGCAATTTAGGTCAGGCATTTTTATTTGGCAATTTGCCACATAAACAAGATTTTAGCCTTTCTTAATCCGCTTACTAAGTTGACATCATCAGAAAACAGAAAAACTTATTACTGCAACAAATGCGGTAGTTCCTTCCACTTTCAGCTTCATCGCAACGTTTTTGAGCGATTATTATCATCCGTGAAGCCTTTCAAAAAGTATTTCTGCGCTAAATGCCAGCGCGCGTATTATGTTTACATTCCTGAAAAAAAGGAGAAAGATTAGGCCAGTGAATTTTTAAGGTCTCGCATCAAGCGTTTATTTGGTACATATTTTGTTGATGCTCACCATATTTTAAATGATACTATGAGACGGATATTGGCTGTGGATGACAATGTGGACATACTTGAAGTGCTGAAACTGGTTTTTGAAGATAGCGGTTACCAGATAGATACTCTTGCTAATGGGCACCAGGTTTTCGAAAAGATAAAGGAACAAAAGCCCGACGTGATACTACTGGATATAATGCTTGGCGATATGGACGGCCGTGAATTATGCCAGGAACTTAAATCAAATTTCGAAACCAATAATATACCGGTTATTTTGATTTCGGCCAGCCATAACGTTACCGATACGCTATCATACAATCAGCAAGGCGGCCCAAATGCTTTTATAGCAAAGCCTTTTGATATTACCCACCTCATTAATACAGTAGAGCGCCAGCTTGCTGCTTAAGAGAAATTTTATAAACTTTTCAACAAACATACCATCTTCGTTGTACTTTCGTTAAAATTTTGTTTTCCACACTTGTTAAATACTAGGGTGGATTGCATCTTTGCCGTTTAGCTATTTTAGCGCAACCGAAAGTACGCACTCTATGATAAAACTTAAATATATCATACTGCCAGCGGCGGTATTCATATCGACCGGGGCATTCAGTCAGCAAAACCCATCATTTTACGTCTATAAAGCCTATCATACTGGTCTCGATTTACTTGACAAAGGCAAATACACCTCTGCAGCTGAACAATTCCGTTTGGTAGAGGATGCCCGCATCAAAACATCTACCCAGCCTGGTTTCGAGTCGGAGTTATCTTTGGTAAAAGAGAATTCTTACTACTACGAAGCCTTATGTGCGCTTGAAAGCGGCAGCGATGATGCCAAGCTGTTATTCCAGAAATTCATAAAAGAACATCCGGAAAACCCGCTATCAAAGTTAGCTTATTTTCAGGTTGGTAAATCGTATTTCAAGCAAGGAAAATATAAGGAAGCACTTGAGTGGTTTGACAAAGTAAAATCGGCAGAACTAACCGGTAAAGACAATACCGAGTATAAATTCCGTAAAGGTTACGCTTACTTTGCAACCGGCGATTACGTGAACGCACAAAAGCTTTTCGGCGACGTTAAAAATAAGCGGTCACCTTTTACTGAAGATGCTACCTATTACTTTGCCTACATAGCTTACCTTAATAAGGACTATCACCTGGCCCTTGTTAATTTCGAGAAGCTTAAGGACTCCAAAAAATACGAAGCCAGTTACCCCTATTACATATCGGCTGTTTATTTCCTTGATAAGCGCTATGATGATGTGCTGAATTACGCTATCCCTATCATCAACAACACTAAACAGCAAAACGAAACCGAAATGCTGCGCATTATTGCGGCATCGTACTTTGCAAAAGGCAATTACCCGCAAGCAGTTAGCTACTACACCCGTTTCCAAAGCCAGGACAATGGCCGCACTCAGAATACGCAGGATAGCTACCAGATAGGCTTTGCACATTATAAAACAGGCGGTTACCAAAAAGCAGCGGCTGAATTAAAAAAGCTTGCCGGTGAAACGGACGTATATAGCCAGAACGGTAATTATATTCTGGGTGATGTTTTCCTGAAATTAGGTAACAAGCAAAGTGCCCGCAGTGCTTACCAGGCCGCTTCAAAAATGAATTTTGATAAGCAGTTGCAGGAAGATGCGTTGTTCAACTATGCCAAGCTTTCATACGAGCTGGACTTTTACACTGCGTCGTTAGAAGCAACACGTGCTTATCTGCGCAATTATCCTAACTCGCCAAAAACCGACGAAGTAAAAATATTGCTTGGCGAGGCGTTGCTTAACTCGCGTAACTACCGCGAGGCCGTAGAGATACTGGAGCCAATACCTAACAAATCTTTAAGTGCACGTACAGCATACCAGAAGGTTACTTACTACCGCGGCCTGGAGTTTTACAACGAACGCGCATTCGAAAATGCCATAGGTATATTCCTGCGTTCACTAAGCACTCCCGTAGACCCGCATATTGAGGCTTTGACCACATACTGGATGGCCGAATCTATGTATGAGGTACGCAAGTACACAGAGTCGGTAGAAACCTTCGAGAAATTCCTGGCAATGCCGGAGGCACAAAACACTAACCTGCGCAATTACGCTAATTATGCGCTCGCTTACGCGGCTTTCTACGGCGAACAGTACCCTAAAGCTGCGCGTTACTTTGAGCGCTTTTTACAGGGCAGTGAGCGCGATCAGAATACTACCAATGATGCCATTACCCGCCTTGGCGATAGCTACTTTGTAATGAAGAGCTATGGTAACGCTTTAAAGTACTATAACCAGATCATTTCTCAACGCAGCTCTGGGCAAGATTATGCCCTGTTTCAGCGTGGTGTAATTCAAGGTCTGGAAGGTAACTATGATACTAAGATCAGCACCATGAACGATGTGCTGGCGCAGTTCCCTAATTCTGACTATGCGGACGATGCATCATTTGAGATAGCATACACCTACTTCCTGAAAAAAGATGGTGACAGAGCTAAAACAGATCTGCAGGCTATGATACAAAAGTATCCGAACAGCAGTTACGTTCCGAGAGCTTTGGTAACTATCGGTTTGATTGATTACAATGCCCAAAGAGATGATGTGGCTGTTGAATCATTTAAGAAAGTGGTGCAGGATTACCCTTCAAGCGACGAGGCTAAGCAGGCGCTTAAACAAACCGAGAAGATATACACCGATAAAGGCGATGCGCAAACCTTTATCAACTATGCAAGCGGTACCTCTATCGGCAACTATACTACTGCCGAGCAGGAAAACATTATGATAACGGCTGCTAACAACCTTTACCTGCGTAACGACTGGCAGGGCGCTGTTAATGCAGTAAACGCTTACATCGACAAATTTCCAACAAAACAGATATACGATAAACAGGCGCGTTACATCCGTGCGCAAGGCTTGGTAAACCTTGGCCGTTACAACGAAGCTGCCATGGATTATAACTATATTCTGAACGATTGGACAAGTGCTTATACCGAGAAATCGCTGATAGCGATGGCGAAGATGTACATGTCGCAGAAGAAGTATAATGATGCTGTAGTATTCCTGAAACGTTTGGAAACTAATTCCGAGTACAAGGCCGATTACAATTTCGCTGTAAACAACCTGCTATATAGTTACGACCAGATGAAGATGTCTGACGATGTGTTGAAGTACGTAAAAATTGTGCGTGACAATGAAAAATCAGCCGAAGAAGACAAGTTCCGTACAGGCTTATACGCAGGTAAAGCTCATTTGGAGTTAGGTGACACTACTACTGCTATAAAAGATTTCAATTACACCCTTACCAACACTAAAACTGTTGCCGCTGCCGAGGCTAAGTACAATATTGCCCGTATAGAATACCTGCAAGGCAAATACAAAGCCGCACAGAAAACCTGTTTCGAGGTAGCTAAGGACTTCTCGAACTATGATTACTGGGCAGCAAAAACATTCGTGCTGCTGGCTGATACTTATGTTGCACTTAAAGATAACTTCCAGGCCAAAGCAACTTTAGAGAGCGTGATTGACAATTACAAAGGTAAGGACGATGTGCTGCCTGAAGCACGCCAGAAACTATCTAAGCTTACCGGTAAAAAAATTAGTGCACCGGTTGACAGCACTACCACCGAGGCAGATTCAACCCAGCAAAACTAAGAACAACAAGAGCAAGCAACATGAAACTGAGACCAATATATATACTTTGCACTGCGGCCATGGGTCTTTACTTCGTCCCGGCGAGCGGGCAGGTAAAAAACGGCAAAAAAGCCGCGCCAGCATCACAGGCTACCGCAAAAAAACTTGGCGATGCAGCTGCCACCACAGCACAGGATACCAGTCGTAAAGGTCAAAAAAATGGCGATAACCAGGCGGGAGCTATCTCCGAGGAGATTGTGGTAACCACTTCATACAAGCCTGTGTTGGCTGATGCTGTAAAACTGCGCCGCAACCCCGATTTGGATGATAAAACGCCGTTTAAAGCGCCCCTAAGTTACAGCACTGTCGATAAAAGGTTAGAGAAAGATAACGAGATACAGCAGTTGGAAGCGATGAAACGCCCGCCAGAGCGCGACTCGCTCCCTACCAACAACTTTGTCCGGGGCGGTTTGGGTAGTCTTAAAACAACTTTTCTTGAAGGCTTTTTTTCCAACGGCAGCGACCAAGCGCTACAGGTTGGCGGTTATGTTAAACACTTTGCCCAACAAGGCAACGATTTCAATAAGCAAAACGAAAGCCGTAATGAGATAGGCGTGTTCGGTAAAAGCATTATGGATGAGAATACCTTGCGCGGCACCATCAATTACAAACGCAGGGGCGTAAACTTTTACGGCTATAACCGTGATTTGGAAACTGTACCGGAGTTTGGACCTCAAAAGCAAACCTTTAACACATTAAGCGCAGAGGGCGAGCTTTCTAAGAACTATCGCGATGAAGAGAACGCCTTTACTTATGCCCTTAAGTTAAAAGGCTATGTTTTTAATAATGCATATAAGGCAAAGGAAAACAATATCGTATTGTCCGGTTTTATGAACCAGACTGTAAAACAGTTTTACGCAGGTTTGGCGGCATCTATAGATGTAAGCACTCAAAAAGATAGCCTGTACTCACACAACAACAGCATCATTCGCGCTAATCCTTACATCAAGTTCCAGGGCGAAAACTATAAGATTGATGCTGGTGTAAACATTGCCAAGGAGTTTGGTTTTAGCAACCGTTTTTACCTGTTCCCTGCCGCTAAGCTGGAGTTTCAGGTGATACCGCAATATGTGCGTTTGTTTGCTGAGGCTAAGGGCGACATCAATAAAACATCTATCCGCGATTTGGCGGAGACCAACCCGTTCATAGGCGAAAACGTTCCTATCCGCAACTCCGTTGATAAGCTCGATCTTGCAGTTGGTTTAAAGGGTACGCTGGCGCCCGGTTTAGGTTTCAAAGCTACTTTCTTCCGCAACGAGGTTAAATACCTGCCACTATTTGTAAGCCACTTTACACCGGAGAGTGTAAACAACAAATTCCTGGTTATTTACGATGAAGGCAATACACGCATCAGCGGCTTTAACGGCGAGCTCGACTTTAAAGCTACTGACGACCTTAATATTTTTGGTCGCGTAGAGTTTAAGGACTTTAAGACGGCAGTGCAGGAAGAAGCCTGGAACATGCCTAAGTTTAAGTTGACTGCAGGTACAGTTATACGCATTACAGATAAAATCAACATCAACGGCTCGTTACTTGTGCGCGGCGATACCAAAGATCAGATGTTCGATCCATCAACTGATACCTTCCGCACGGTGAACGTAAAATCATTTGTTGACTTAAACGGTGGTGCTGAGTATAAAGCGGCTAAAGGTTTATCGGTGTTTGTACAGGTAAATAACCTGCTTAACAATACCAATCCAACCTGGCTGTATTACAATAACAACAGCTTTAATATCTTTGGCGGCGTTGGCTATGCCTTTTAAGTTTTTTGAAATTTTATAAATAAGCGTACTTTTATCGGAATGGACTTAGGCTATTACGTGACAGCATTGCTTGAAAAGCATGGTACTATATATGTACCCGGCTTGGGCGTATTTGCTCGCGAAAAATCTAATGGTTATTATGACGATAGTTCGGCACGTTTTTATCCGCCGGGGTTAAAGCTTGAGTTTTCAGATCAGTACCAGGTTACAGACAATGTGCTGGCAAGCTTCATTTCAGAAGAAAAGAGCATTTCGCAGCCATCGGCCCGGTACTTCATAGAACGCTTTGTAAATGAATTGCGCAGCACTATCAGCATACGTGAGTTTCAGGTAGGCACACTCGGGCATTTGTTTACCGATGGTACAAAATTGCTTTTCAGAGCAACCGCCGGTGGCTCATTAGGCGGCGCTTACTTCGGTTTGCCTTCTTTTGAGCAATACAAAATAGGTCAGCAACCTGCGGCTGTGCCGCAGGCTATTCCTGAACTTGAAACTAAAGTAACGCCAGTGACCGCGCCAGCAGTAGCTACACCGGTACCTGTAGCCGAGCCGGAGCCAGTTACTTTATCAACACCAGCGCCCGAGGTTGAGCAAATTGAAGAACCGACTGTAAAAAAGCCCAAGCTTTGGCTGGCAATTGTTGCAATTGTGGTGTTACTGGCAGCAGCAGCCGGCGCATTGTACATATATAAACCAACGTTATTTGGCGTCTATCCGGAGCAAAAGCCACTGGCAGCGCCGGATCTGGATGCACCAAGCGAGGAAACCATACAGCCTGATACGCCAAAAGTGGATAGTTCAGTGCCAAAGGATACTATTGCTGATACCGACACCAGTGGTACACAAAAAGCCGACTTGAACCAAGGTGAAACACAAACGGTTATAACACCAGCCGCACCCGAAGTAAAAGCCACAAATGCCAATGGCAGGGTCTATCCTTACTGGGTAATTATCCTTGAGGCTTACAAAACAAATAAACGCGCTAATAAAGCTGTTACACTTTATAAAACCAAAGGCGTAAATGCGTATATTTTAGACGAGGAAAATTACGGCAGCCTCAAGAAAATAGTGATCGGGCCGTTCTCTACAAAAGAGGAGTCTGACGCAAAAAGAAAAGAATTAATCGGATTAAAAAAAATACAAAAAGAAAGTTACAGCAGGGAAATTAAGAAAATACCATGATACAACAACTGACAGATACAGCTGCACGTATGGCAGACACAGTGAGCAGAACGGCCGTGCCGGTAGTACAAGAAGAAGAATTGCGTTTTGGCGACTTACTGATAAAAGGCGGATGGGTAATGATACCTATCGGCATACTTGCAGTGCTTGGTCTGGTAATATTTTTCGAACGTTATTTTACAATCCGTAAGGCGGCCAAAGATGAGTCGAGCCTTATGGCACAGGTAAAAGCCGCTATTATGTCTGGCAACCTGCAATCAGCCATAGCCGTTTGCCGCAACAGCAACTCGCCGCTTGGCCGCATGCTGCAAAAAGGCCTGCTGCGTATAGGTCGTCCTATAAAAGAAATTGAAGGCGCTATTGAGAACGTAGGTAAACTGGAAGTATCGAAACTGGAAAGAAATATTCCTATCGTGGGCATTGTAGCAGGTATTGCACCAATGTTTGGTTTCCTTGGTACAATTGCCGGTGTAATTCAGATTTTCTACAACATTTCTAAAACGGATAATATAAGCATGGGTACCATTTCAGGCGGTCTGTACGTTAAAATGGTAACATCAGCAGCAGGTTTGTTTGTTGGTATTGTGGCTTATGTGTGCCACCATATCTTGAACATCATGGTAGATAAAGTTATCCTGAAGCTTGAAACTGATGCAGTAGAATTTATTGACCTGTTAGAAGAACCTGGTAAATAATGAATTTAAGAAAGAGACGCGGGCGCGCAACGGCTGAGGTGCATACCTCGGCGCTGAATGACATCATGTTCTTCCTGCTGTTGTTCTTCCTCATTGCATCTACGCTTACCAATCCTAACGTGATTAAACTGATGCTGCCAAAATCGGCCTCGGGGCAGTCGGTTTCTAAAAAAACCATCACGGTATCGGTTACTAAGGAGTTAAAGTATTTTGTTGATAAGAAAGAAGTGCCGGTTGACCAGCTCGAAAGCACTTTAGGCAATTATAAGAACCTGGCTACTGAGCTTACCATTGTTTTATATGTAGACCGCACGGTAGCTATACAGGATGTGGTGCAGGTGATGGACGTTGCGCAAAAACTTAATATAAAACTGGTACTTGCCACCGAAAAAAAATAATACTCAAATTTTAATAACTTTATAGTAAGCAGCAAAAACAGAATAAGATGAAGATGGAATACCGCGAGGAAAATAATTATCCCAAGGCCTTTATGGCAACCGGGCTCATTATAGCGGTGGTGCTTGCCTTGAGTTATTTTATTGTGTTTCATCAGCAAATGCAGGAAGAAGGTACCGGAGGCATTCTGGTAAACTATGGTACTGTTGATGAAGGCATGGGCAGCGACTACATGAGTATGGAAGAGCCATCGGTTGCGGAACATGCCAACCAAACCATGCCCGATAAGGTAACACCTACTCCACCTACCGAAGAAAAAGTACAGTCTGATAATAGCAACAAAGACGTAGTTACTCAAAATAATGAGGATGCTCCTGAGGTTGCCGCCAATACCAAAACGCAAAGCAATACCGTTGCTACCAAACCTACTAAAGCCGAGACCAAGCCAACTGTTAATCAGAACGCATTATACAAAGGCAAAACCAATAACGGCACAGGCGAGGGCGATGGTACAGGTAGTACGCCCGGCAACCAGGGTAAAACCACCGGTACCACACTTACCAATAGTTACGACGGTACAGGCTCCGGCAACGGTGGCAATTCACTTACAGCACCGGGTTGGGAACGTACCCCATCGAAGCCAAGCGTAGGTAATAAATACAATGGTACCGTGGTAGTAGAGTTTAGCATTGATCGCAACGGTAACGTAATATCTGCGCGTGCGGGTGCCCGCGGTACAACCATTGTTGATGCTGACCTGCTTGAAAAATGCGAGCAGGCCGTGCTTAGCGCCAAAGTAAAATCATCAGGCAATTCTGCCGATGACCAACGGTACATCCAGGTATTTGTATTCAAGGTAAAATAACAGCCAGGTACTTTTAATTTAACATCAAATACGTCAACTTCGCCGCCAATATTATCGTTTTTTTGCTCATAATGGCCACTTACCGCGAAACGCTCGACTATCTTTTTAGCCAGTTACCCATGTTTAGCCGCATAGGTACTTCGGCATTAAGAAACAAACTGGAAAACACAATTGAATTGTGTAGCCGGTTGGGTGATCCTCATAAAAAATTTAAAAGCATACATATTGCAGGTACCAATGGCAAAGGCTCTACATCGCACATGCTGGCAGCCATCCTGCAAACTGCCGGTTATAAAACCGGGTTATATACTTCGCCTCATTTAAAAGATTTCAGGGAGCGCATTCGCATCAACGGCCAAATGATTGATGAACAGTTTGTGATCGACTATGTTGAAGCAAACAAGTCCTCCTTCGCCGAAATTGATCCATCATTTTTTGAAATGACTGTAGCTCTCGCCTTTGATTATTTTGCTAAAAACAAAGTTGATATAGCAGTGATTGAGGTAGGCTTGGGCGGTCGCCTGGACTCGACAAATATAATCACGCCGCTGATCTCCACCATCACCAATATCGGTTGGGATCACATGAACATACTCGGCGATACGCTGGAAAAAATCGCTGCAGAAAAAGCCGGAATTATAAAACCGGGTGTGCCGGTAGTAATAAGCGAGCGCCAGCCTGATATTGACAAGGTATTTGTAGATGTTGCGGCATCAAATCAGTCGCCTATCGTATTTGCATCTGATACATGGCATGCCGAGGTTATCGGTAACAGCAACCTGGACAGGAAAATTGTATCGTTAACGCATGCAGACCGGATGATAGATGTGGAGATGGACCTTACTGGCAGTTATCAGCTCAAGAACATAAAAGGAGTGATGGAAACGGTAGCCGCTCTTTGCAAGCAAGGCTTTTCCATTACAGACGATCATATTAAAAGCGCACTACAGCAGGTAAAATTGCTTACCGGGCTACATGGCCGCTGGGAGGTAATTGATAGCAACCCGCTTACTATTTGCGATACCGGCCACAACCCAGACGGCATAGCTGAAGTACTTAAAAATATTGAAGCGGTGGCGCATCAGCAGCTGCATTTTGTTTTGGGCATGGTAAACGACAAGGACATCAGTAAAGTGCTATCCATGCTGCCTAAAACGGCTACCTATTACTTTTGCCGACCTGATATTCCGCGTGGCCTCAATGCTACCGAACTGCAACAACAGGCCGCAGCATTCAACTTGCACGGACAAATATATGAATCGGTACCTATGGCTTTGGCTACAGCGCGCAATGCAGCGGCAAGCGATGACCTTGTTTTCGCCGGTGGCAGTACCTTTGTAGTGGCTGAACTGGTAAAATAAATGCTACTTGCAGGTGATTAATTTGGCCTTAATAAATAATTTTATTTTTACGGCGACACTATCACTTGTAATTTAATATGAGCTATCAACCAGCAAACTCCAGATATCAAAATATGCAATACCGTCGTTGCGGTCGCAGCGGCATTAAACTTCCGGCTATATCATTAGGCCTTTGGCACAACTTCGGCCATGTTGATGTGCTTGAGAATTTCAGGAAGATACTTCACCTGGCTTTTGACAGCGGTATTACCCATTTCGACCTGGCCAATAACTATGGTCCGCCTCCCGGTTCTGCCGAAGAAAACTTTGGTAAACTACTTAAAGAAGATTTTGCCGGTTACCGTGATGAGATGATCATATCCAGCAAAGCCGGTTACACCATGTGGGACGGTCCTTATGGCGATTGGGGATCCAAGAAATATCTCGTTGCCAGCCTAGATCAAAGCTTGAAGCGTATGGGGCTGGATTATGTGGACATCTTTTACCATCACCGCCCGGACCCGGAAACGCCTTTGGAAGAAACTATGCAAGCGCTTGACATGATTGTTCGTCAGGGTAAAGCACTATACGCTGGTATTTCCAATTACCCCGCCGATAAGGCAGCAGAGGCTATCAGGATTTTGAGAGATCTGGGAACACCTTGCTTAATCCATCAGCCTAAATACTCTATGTTTGAGCGTTGGGTTGAAGGCGGCTTGCTTGATGTATTGGAGCGTGAAGGTGTAGGCTGTATTCCTTTTTCACCATTGGCGCAAGGTATGCTCACCAACAAATATTTAAATGGCATTCCAGAAGATTCACGTGCCGCAAAAGCATCAGGTCATTTGCAAACCAAAGAAGTAACCGAGGCCCGTATTGAGCAAATACGAGCCCTTAACAACATAGCTACCCAACGCGGGCAAAGCCTTGCACAAATGGCGCTTGCCTGGTTGCTTAAAGATAACCGGGTAACATCTGTGCTGATTGGCGCAAGCCGTGCCGAACAACTGGCCGACTCGCTGAAAGCGCTTGATAATACGGCGTTTGATACGGAGGAATTGAATACCATAGAACAAATATTGAAATAGACAGGAGCTAAAATTTTAAGGCTTTACCGTTAACTGAATGGAAACTATAAACTGGGGCATAATAGGCTGCGGCGACGTGACCGAAAAAAAAAGCGGGCCGGCTTTTAATAAAGTTCCTAATAGTCAGTTGGTGGCTGTTATGCGCCGCGATGCAGACAAGGCAGCAGACTATGCCCGCCGGCACGGCGTACCAAAATGGTACAGTGACGCTGGCCAGCTAATGGATGATGCAGAGATAAATGCTGTATATATAGCAACTCCTCCAGCCTATCATTTGCCTTACGCCCTGGAAGCATTGAAGCGTGGCTTGCATGTGTATGTGGAAAAGCCTGTTACCATGAATGCCGCAGAGGCCATAGCAATGGCCGAAGCTGTTAAGAAAAGCAACGCCAAACTAACAGTAGCCCACTATCGCAGGGCGCTTCCTTATTTTTTAAAGATAAAACAGTTATTGCAGGATGGTACAATAGGTGAAGTACGGTCTGTACAGTTGCGTATGTGGCAAGCCCGTAAACCCGCACTGGTAGCCAATAGCGAAACTAACTGGCGGGTACAGCCTGATATTTCAGGAGGTGGCTACTTTCATGACCTCGCGCCACACCAACTGGACATACTGCTTTATTATTTTGGCAACCCGTTAAAGTATCATGGCTTCTCTTTGAATCAGGCTGGTGAATCATCAGCAGATGATAACGTAAACGGGCAAATACTTTTTAGCAATAACATACCTATGAGTGGCTCGTGGAGTTTCAATGTTGCGGACAATGCACAAGCCGAGGTATGTGAAATTGTGGGCTCGAAGGGTAAGATATCGTTTCCATTTTTTGGGTCGACCATAACGCTTAACGGCGAAACAATACCCTTTACTCATCCGGAGCATATACAGCAACCGATGATAGAACAGGTTGTACGTTATTTCAGCAATGAACAGGCCAATCCTTGCAGCATTGATGAAGCGGTTACACTCATGCAAATAATGGATGCATTTACGCAAAAATAGTTGCCTTTAATTTTTAATTTATACCACCTTATTACATTTTTATGCAAAGCATTGCTACCGAACAAATACCGGTAACCATAGCCGATTATATTAAGCCTTCAAAAGTTTTTCAACAACAGGTGTACCGTTCTATGTGGGCACTTTCGGCATTCTTTTTAACTTATATTTTATTGCTGAAATTGGCAGTAGGGCTTGCCATAGCATTTGGCGCGTTCGGTGTTTTTATTATCGCTGCCTATACCCATTGGATAACCATTGCACTTGGCTTAAGCCTTTTTGCAAGCGGCATTCTATTGGTTTACTTTCTTATTAAGTTCGTTTTTAAAAAGCATAGCGATGACGTGCAGCACTATGAAATAACAGAGACCGAACAACCGCGCCTGTTTGCATTCATCCGCGAAGTGACAGACAAAACCGGGACGCCCTTTCCGAAGCATGTTTATTTAATTCCAGATGTAAACGCAAGCGTATTTTACGACGCCACTTTCTTAAGTATGTTTCTGCCGGTTAAAAAAAATCTCAACATCGGTTTAGGTTTGGTAAATTGCATTAACCAAGGCGAATTCCGTTCGGTATTGGCACATGAGTTCGGGCACTTTTCGCAAAGGAGCATGAAGTTCGGCAGTTATGTATACCACGTGAACATCATGATCAATAACATGCTCTATGATAATGAGAGTTACGGTAACATCCTTGACAAATGGGGAAGCATACATTCCTTTTTCAGGCTAACGGCGTGGATAAACGTCAAAATCATACAGGCCATACAATTCGTTTTGCGCAAGATGCACGTATACATCAACAAAACACAGTTGAGCTTATCAAGGCAGATGGAGTTTCATGCAGATGCAATTGCAGCTTGTGCCGCCGGTGCCAACAACACTATTACATCATCGCGCCGTATTGATATAGGACAGATATGCTATAATGATATCCTGGAATACTGGAACCGCCGCATCCCGGATAAAACACGCGCCGTAAATTTTTATCCCCAGCACCTGGAGTTTATCAAGCATTATGCTGACAGCTTTAACATCCCAATGGATGCCGACGGACTTCCGCATGCCGCCTCACCTATACCGGAGCTTGAGCCAAGAGAGGTAATCATTGGCAGCGAGTGGTCAACCCACCCTACCAGCAAAGAGCGGGAAGAGGCTTTGTTAACTATTCCTTTTCATAGAGAGCCAGAGTCAGATGCTGCCTGGGCACTATTCAACAATGCCGAAGAAATACAACAGCAGTTTACCAGGCAGCTATATGAAAACGTAGAGAACAGCCATACGTTTACAGAGGTATCCTTTCACGAGTTCAGGGATAGTTATGACGCTAACCTCGTTGATTCCAACTTCAGCACAATCTATAAAGGCTATTACAATAGCCGCGAAGTATCTGAGTTTGATGCTGACCAGGTAATTGCAAGCATTAATAGTTATCCTTTTGATACACTCGATGCACTGCTTACTAATGAAAACTGCAGACTATTCCGCACCATTACTTATGCCGAAAACGACATGGCCGTGTTGGATAGCCTTATGGACACAACTACGAATACCGACGTTAAGTATTTTCAATTCAGGAATAAAGATTACCCGGTTACTGAAGCTCGAACGATAAAAGAAGTCCTGGAAAAAGAGGTTGCACAAAAGAGGCTGCGCTTAATAGAATTAGATACTCACCTGTTCGTGCTGTTTTACAGATCCGCAAAAAGCGACGTGCAGAAACGTAAGCTGACAGACTATTATAATCTGTTGTTCACCTTTCCACACCACGATAATGCCTCGTTCCCTGTTTACGCAGCTGTAAATACAGCCTTAGCTCCGTTATATGAAACTATGCCCTTTGATAAGATCAAAGTAGCGGTCAATCATCTTAAGGGAACACAGCAACCGCTAAAAGACAAGCTGATTGAAATTAAAAATGATGAATCATTTGCCCCTTATATTGATGCAGAACTTACTGAGGCCATTAGCAAATACCTCGATAGCACGCCCGAATACTTCAAGAATAATAGATATGATAACGATGAGCTTGACTTATTGATCAAGGTAAACAGCGGTTATTTTCATGTGTTTACCGAGCGCACCTTCCGCTTAAAAAAAGAAATGTTTGACTACCAGCTAAGCTTATTAAACTAAAAAGGTCCCGTTTGCGCGGGACCTTTGATAAATAATTTACCTGTTTACCTATTAGTTTGGGTAGCCAGGGTTTTGCTTTAATTTAGGATTAAGCGCTATCTGTTGTTGCGGTATAGCAAACAGCTTGCGGTATTCCTGGCTCGGCTGGTGATCCCACCAGGTGCCTGTAGTAAATTTATTGAAACGGATAAGGTCATCCCTGCGGTAACCTTCAAAAATAAATTCACGGCCGCGCTCTTCTAATAACTCATCCATGGTTAAAGTAGCAGTGGTGTAGGCGTGTGACGGCCAGGTAGCTGCAGTATAAGCACGCTTTTTGCAATCGTTAATTAACTGCACCGCTTCAGCATTAGCTGCACCACCATTTTTACGCATAATAGCTTCTGCCTTAGCAAAGTATATCCAGGTTAAACGGTATAAATTCCAGTCAGTACTATTGTATTGAGGATTCGGTGGGGTACCGTCAACACCTGCCACATTGTTACCCAGTCTGTATTTATTGAAACGTACACCGCTGTTTTCTTCACCATCACTCATTGTTGATGAAGTACCTCCATCTTTATTGCGACGAATATTATCAACGAATACTAACGGTTGTCCGTCATATTCATTTCCACCTTGCGAAATTACAGGTTTACCATCATCAAACCTGTACTGCGGACCAATCAGTAACCACTCCTTTTTACGAAGGTCATCATCATCAAATTTGGTATAATTACCAGGCACTACCACTACGCCATCATTACCATTGCGACTGCCGCCGTAGATATATTGCTGTTGAAAGTGGAAGAATTCACCTGTCCATGATGGCTGGAAATTGGCACGCTGAAACTCGTACGCGATGGAGAAGATGCTTTCTTTAGAAAGATCATTGTTAGGATTGAATGCATCAGTGATGTTTTCGTCTAACGCCATATTTCCATTTAAGCCACCAGCCTCATTGTTGATTAATTTGTTTGCGGCTGCAATACAATCATCCCAGCGTGGCGTACCAGTCCAAGCCTCAGCATTCAAATACAACTCAACTAACATGGCATAGCCGCCGGCTTGGCTCATACGGCCCAACATTTGTTTTGAAAGCTTTGGCGCCTTTTGTATATTATCCAATATTTCTTTCTCTACAAAATCAAATACTTCTTTCCGCGACAGAGTTGAAGGATAATCGTTAGTAGGACCATCGGGCACTACAGTAGAAATAGGAATATTACCGAACAAATCCATTAGCTTCAGATAATGGTAAGCCCGCAAAAGCTTTAATTCAGCTAAATATGCATCCTTTTCAGCTTGTGTAAGACCAATGGCCGCAGCATCTCTTTTTTCAATATTCTGAATTGGGATTGTGCACAAACCTGCGCCCCAATACATTAAAACCCAAGCTCGATTCAATCCATCTTCATCATTTGTCCAGGTATGGTAATGTAACCTTTTCCATTTACCTCCGTCCTCACCGTGACGACCTTTAGTAGGCCAAGCTAATTGATCGCCTGATAATTCGCTTGGCCTCCACCAACCATCCTGTCCGGATGGCGTAGCCCAAGCATTTGCATGCGTGTAAGGACGTAACACAGCCGATATAATTTCATTTTTGTTGGTATAAAAATCGGTTGCTGGTATTACGCTATAAGCTTTTTCATCAAGCTTGGTACAAGCCGTAGCACTTAACAGCACGGTAAGACATGTTGCTTGCGCTATTTTGTTATATATTCTTTTCATTTGTAGTTCTTAATTAAAATCCAAAGTTTACTCCAAAGATGAACGAACGCGTGCTTGGATAAGGGCCGCGGCCATCAATACCCGGAGCTAAGCCGGTGTCATTAACAAAATCGGGATCGTTGCCGCTATAACCAGTTATAGTAACAAGGTTCTGGCCGGTTAAATAAGCACGAAGCGAACGTAAATTTTTCGCTTTAAGCTTAAATGTATACCCTAAGGTTAACTCATCTAACTTTACGAAAGAGCCATTTTCCAGATAGTAATCTGAATACATGTAAGTATCATTAATATCTTTATACTTAGTAAAGGCACTTGCAAGCAAATTAGATCCTGTTACTTTATTACCGTATGAAATGGCGGTGGTGTTCAATATTTGATAACCGAACTTGCCACGCAGAAACACACGTAGATCAAATCCTTTATAGTTGAAGGTGTTTGTTAACGATGCATAGTATTTAGGAATACCATTACCTAATTTTTGGTAATCGGTAACATTTTTATCAAATGAGTTGTTGATTTGATCGTTACGGACTTTCTCGCCATTGCGGTTGTAGAATAACCATTTGCCATCTTCGGTAAAGCCGGCAAATTTCTTACCCCAGAACTCGCCAAGAGCACCACCTTCGTAAGTACGTATTGCAGTACCTAAGGCACCATAACCGCCGATATCGCCATATGGCTGATAATTTACAGTAAATATATCGTTGGAGTAGGAATCAAGAGTATTGCTTGCTGTACTTGCAGTTGCATCAATATTCCATTTAAAATCTTTATACTTAACTGCAGCAAAGCTTAAGCCTAACTCAATACCTTTGGCAGATATCTGACCTACGTTAGCGTAGATGTTCTCTAAAACGTAAGGTGGCTGAGGTGTTCTATAAAGATCTACCAGGCCATCCGTAGTACGCTTAAACACGTCTAATGTACCACTCAGTCTGTTGTTAAGTAAAGTAAAGTCAGCACCGATGTTAAGTTCCTTTTTACGTTCGAACCTGAAGAATGGGTTAGCATTAGTTGTCGGCCCAAGGGTTTCGCGATACTCTCCATCAGGATATAAGTAGTAACCGCCGCCACCAAGATAAACGTCAGAACGATATCTTTCCACAGAAGCATTACCAGTTACCCCAAATCCGGCTCTAAGCTTTAAATAGTTGATAAAAGTTGCGCCTTTCATAAACTCTTCCTGGCTCAACGTCCAACCTGCAGATACTGCCGGGAAATTACCCCATTTTCTTGAAGGTCCGAATTTTGTAGAACCCTCACGGCGCAGAATAAACTGCAACAGATATTTATCCTGGTAAGAATAATTGATACGACCAAAAAAACCTACCAACTTATCAGCACCCTTATCGCTTGACATTCCGGCTTTACCAGCTGTAAGCTGACTACCAAGGCCAAGATTGTTTTCTTCAACGGCGTCATTCAAAAAACCGTAGTTGTTTGCAGAAAAGCTTTCGTCAACATTATAACGATAGCTATATCCCACAACACCCTTCAGGTTATGATCACCAAACGTGCGGTTATAGTTAATAGTTGGTTCAAATGCAAAATTCTGAGCTAAATAAGTACCACGTTCTGCATAACCACCATTTTTATAAACGTCATTTTCAAGCGAAAACTCACTGAACACACTGCGATAAATGCCGTCGAGATAGCTGTTACGCTGATAAGAAACAAAGGCTGATGCTGTTAAGCCACTTGTTATTTCATAATCAGCCCTTGCGTCAGCAGAAGAAGTTTGCTGCTGGCGTTTGTTGGTTTCCTGCTGTAAACGTGCAAACTGGTTGGTGCTGGTATTTTCAAAGTAAAACGTTCCGTCATCATTGTAATTTGACAATGTTGGGTTGCGCATGAACTGATCTTCCCAACCGCCGCCACCTAAAAGGTTTGCTCTGTTGAAGTTTGTAGCTAAGTTAATCTGAGTTTTAAGTTTACCATCAAAACCTTTTTGATTCATGCTCATACGAATAGTGTATTCTGTACGACTATTCTCTTTGGCGATGCCCTCAAGGTTGCGGTAATTTAAACTTACGCGGTAGTTACTCTTGTCCGAACCGCCTTGTAATGACAAATTATGATTTTGCGAAAGGTTACCTTTATTCACTAAATCATTAAAAAAATCAGATGTATGTCCATAGTCCGTACCTTTGATTTCTCCTGAAGCTAATTTTTGTCTGAACTCAGCAGCATTTAAAAAATCAGGCTTTCTTGCTACAAACTCTTTACGTACATAGCTTGAATAATTAAATTGCGGAGGTCCTGCTTTTGCCTTTTTAGTAGTTACCAATATTACACCGGCACTTGCGTTAGTACCGTAAATGGCCGCGCCAGAACCGTCTTTCAATACGTCGATTGATTCGATATCGTCTTGTTGCAAAAGGTCGAGGTTACCACCGGGTATACCGTCAATTACAATCAAGGGCTGTGCACTAGCAACTCCATTAACAGAAATTACACCACGTAACTGAATGCCCACTCCTGAATTTGGATTACTACCACCGGTACGGGTAATTTGCAAACCAGGAATTTTTCCCTGAACAAGGTCAAGTGCATTACGTGAACCGCTCTGGCGGAAGTCAGCCGTATCGGCGTGACCTGTTGCAGAGGTGATCTCCCCTTTCTTTTGTGATCCATAACCAACAACTACTACGGTATTAAGCCCTCTTGCTTCTTCGAGCAGGGTGACTTTTACATTAGCCTGGTTGCCTACGGTTACATCCTTTGTGCCAAAACCGATGGATGAAATAGAAAGTACAGTGTTTGCATTCGGTACAGAAATTGTAAATTGTCCATTAATGTCAGTTGCTACACCGGTGCCGGTGCCTTTAATTTTTACTGTGGCACCAGGCAACGGAATGTTTTCCTTGTCCACAACGGTACCGGTAACCTTTTGCTGTGCAAAAGCCGGTAGTACCATTAAGTTTGCCAGCATAAGCATCACCGCAAACAAAAGCTTTTTTAAAGGCGGACTCTGATTTTGCACTCCTTTTCTGATTTGCGGGGGTGCGCCCGCAACTAAAGAACTGTTTCTCATAAAAAATAACCAATTAAGATGATAGAAAATACGCTTGCCCAGGGATGGCGAAACCGAATAGTTTAAATGCGCTCTAACCTATAACTAATTTTCTAAACCTCAAAGATATTTTTTTTCGAAAAAATACGTTAATTTTTCACTTGTTATATATCAACAAACAAACAGGTAAACCGTTTTAATTACAGTAAAATAAGTTCAATAAAGCTTCTGATTATTTATGCAAATCCTATATTATTATATGATAATAAATATTATTAAATAATTAAAAATAAGCGACCTGATATTTGTCAAGCCGCTTATTTTGCCTATTTACTCGCTTCTTTTTTCTTTTTTGGCACCTTTGCACCGTCCTTCCGCGCTTCTGACAATCCGATAGCTATAGCCTGTTTTTTACTGGTAACTTTTTTACCACTACGCCCGCTTTTGAGCTTTCCTTCTTTCATCTCGTGCAGGTTCTCTTCTACCTTTTCCTGCGCTTTCTCTGAATATTTTGCCATAACCTATTTGCTTAATTATACAATAGTAATATTGTAACAAAAGCCTTGCCATATCATTAACTTATTGGCAGACGTTTACAAAAACCATTATCGCAAAAGTTAACTCGAGGGCGCTGGCCAAACTGCTACCAAATTGTTTTACAAAACATTATGATGCAGCGCGCGTTTGGCTTGTAATTGTTATAATGCAGATACGATGACATCAAAAATTACACCCCCTTTTTACGAGCGCCTCGCGTTGGTTTTGGTAGGCCTTATTGCACTAACTTACCTTGTTATCCTCGGTAAAGAGATACTGGACCCAATCATGTTCGGGTTTTTATTTGCTGTGTTATTGCTGCCTGTAGCAAACTTTTTTGAACGCAAGCTACGTTTTCCGCGAAGCATGGCCTCCTTTGCCGCTATATTACTTTTTGTTGGCTTTATTGCCCTGATAGCTTACCTGGTGGGCGCTCAAATCTCAGGACTAAGTTCTGACTGGCCTATGCTTAAAGCACAGATCTCGCAGTCCATTGTCAACATACAGGGTTGGATAGAAACTACTTTAAAGATTAATACCGATAAACAGATCACTTACGTGCACGATACCACTCAAAAAATTATTCAATCGGGCACTACGGTATTGGGCACAACATTCGGTGCGGTGTCATCCCTCCTGCTATTCTATGTGTTTATACTCATCTTTACGTTTTTCATCCTGTTCTATCGCAGGTTACTTTTGCGTTTTGCCCTACGGGTTTTTAATGCTGCTCACGGGCCGATTGTGCTCGACGTGGTAGAGAACATTCAGGCAATTCTGCGGCAATATCTTTTTGGCTTGATACTGGAGATGGCCATTGTAGCTGGAGTTACCTGTGCCGTTTTCTGGATACTAAATGTAAAATATGCAGTATTACTGGGCATCATTGTAGGCTTGTTTAACATCATACCTTACATAGGTATTTTTACGGCATTACTGCTTAGCTGCATAGTTACCTTTGCTACCGGCACCGTACAACAAACTGTTTCTGTTGCCGTGGCTGTGGTAGGCATACATGCTTTGGATGCCAATTTACTGCTGCCAATTGTAGTGGGTGCTAAAGTAAGATTGAATGCATTGATCACGTTCATGGGAATCATCATAGGTGAAATGATCTGGGGATTGTCGGGTATGTTTCTATCCATACCGGTAATCGCTATCTTCAAGATTATATTTGACCGTGTAGAGACACTTAAGCCATGGGGATACCTATTAGGCGGCGACTATGAGTACGAGGAAAAAGCCAAGAAGAAAATGAAAACCGAATAAATGCCATTAGCTATCTTTATGGCATCATGACCAGATTTTTAAAACATGTATCAGCATGGCTGCTATGCATAGCGTGCCTCGGTGCTGCGGCTCAAAAACAGCAACCTGCTTTTACAGTAGTTCCGCTTGGGGTTAAAGGAGGCATTGACGAAAGCAATCTGTCTGCTTATTTATTAGCCGCTGGAAGCGGTAATGACTTTATTTGCCTTGATGCAGGTACCCTACACTTCGGCATACAGCAAGCTATTAAAAAAGAGAGCTTTAAGGTATCCGCCGAAACGGTTTTAAAGCAATACATCAAAGGGTATTTTATTTCGCACGCGCACCTGGATCATGTTTCAGGCCTAATTATTAACTCACCCGAGGATAGCACTAAAAACATTTACGGCTTGGCTCAATGCCTCGAAACCATCAAGACACATTATTTTACATGGCAAAGCTGGGCCAACTTTACGAATGAGGGCGATGCGCCACAATTAAAAAAATACAGCTACCATCCACTGGCACCTGGTGACTTTGTAAAGATTGCAGGCACCAATCTCCAGGCACGCGTTTTCCCGCTTAGCCACTCCAACCTTACCAGCGCAGCACTTTTAGTAAAAAACAGCAATGATGCCTATGCACTGTACTTGGGTGACACAGGGCCTGATGAGGTAGAAAAGAGCAGCCGGCTGCATGAATTATGGCAATACGCTGCTCCGCTAATTAAAGATGGTACTCTTAAAACCATCATGATTGAGGTGTCATTTCCTAACGAACAGCCTGACAAAACACTGTTCGGGCACTTAACTCCAAACTGGTTTTACAAGGAAATGCAGGTATTGGCCAGTTACTCCAGTGCCGAAGCCCTTAAACGTGTAAATATTGTAATCACACATGTAAAGCCGCCGGAGGCGAAAATTGAACAGATAAAATATCAATTAAGGCAGCAAAACACCCTGGGTTTGAAACTGGTTTTTCCTGAGCAGGGAAAGCGGTTAACCTTTTAAGGGTCACATAGAATCCAAAACATCAAGGCAGGTTTTGCTTTGGTCTTTCATACGAGCGTACAAAGTTTTAAGCCCTTCATCATCATGTATTTTTTTGTAAAGCGAGATGATGATCTCTAATGTTTCCGGCGTTGGGTCGCAGGCCTGTGCCTTCTCTAAATGAGGCAAGGCAGAACGCACGCATTGCTCGTATTTTTGCTTCAGGGAGGCGTCATTCGGCGAGGCAGTTAATTTCTGCTCCGCTGCTTGGCAATCTTTTAGGTACAGATAACCCAATGCCCGGTGTGCTACATAATAGTCGGGCACAGCAGTTACTACCCGGTTATAATATTTCTCTGCATCGGCAGGCTGATTATCTTCATACAACTTACCCAGCATATTGTAATAGCTGATGCGTGCCTTATGCGGAAGCGCGGCACTGTCGGGCATAATGCGCTCGGATATTCGCTCGGCGTTATAGCTATTACCCTCAAGCATAGCAACATTCAAATCCATATATAAGTCTACTACCGCAGAGGAATCAATCGCTTGCGCAGATGCCGCTCGTACGGATAAGATGAATGCGAGTAATATGAAGAGTTTCTTTATCACTTTTGTTATAACGGCATTAGCTCTTTAAAATTACTTGTTGGCCATGCCTTTAAACGTATAAATTAGGTCTTATTGATTATGTTACTTTGTCTTAGACACAAAGTAACCAAAAGTCAAGCCAAAAAAAACCTTCATCCGCACAGGCCATACACCCGGCCCGGTTTTTTGGCTACCCACCGCGCCCCCTAATCTATATATACTTTTTTTATCCCCCCGTTAATATCCCTTTTAACGCTTTGGACTAGATCTTAATAAGATTGACTTCAATACACTCGTTGCTTAAGGACTTATCACTTCAACACATCAAGCACGGTAAACATCTTTTGCTTTATCCCGCTTGTGGTTCCGTTGTAATTATTAACGATGATGGAAAAGCATAGCATCTGCCCCTTGTGCTCCTGGAAACCGGTGTAAGCAAGCACATCTGCTATGCTTCCGCTCTTCATCTTCATATCGTTGTATAGGGGCAGACTTTCATAAAAGTATCGGTACCAGCTTTGTCCGTAAGCCGACTGCACGATCTTCGCCATTGTACGGGTAGTTACTCTGTCCTGTGGCGAAAGGCCGCTGCCATCGTATATGTTGATGCTCTTGTCATCAATACCTTTGCCACGCCAAAAGGCGCGCAGCGCATCCACCCCGTTTCCGGTAGTAGGTTCTTTACCCGCCTTAACAGCTATTGATTTTAAAAATTGCTCAGCATACAGGTTAATACTTTTACGGTTAAGCCAGAATACCATCTTGCTCAACTCCGGCGATGCAATGCTTGCCAAATTCTGCTTCACAGGTTCTAACGTTTTGCCTGCAGCATTAAGCGTTAACGTGGACTGCGGCTTACCACTTACCGGCGTACCTATCCTATTCAGTGTATCGGTCAGTCGCAAGGCGATATCATAAGCCGGGTCAGGAATGGCTCCGGATATCGTTTTCTTCGATTGATCAATAGCATAAGTTCCGCGCAGGTAAACAATGTTGTTGCCCAACGGAAGATAGATGTAGGCTTTATCGCCAGTACCTGCTGGCGCGTTAGTGAGCTCACTTTTCAATTGCAGGTATGACATTGACGGCACCGTGCGGTTTACCCCTATCTGCGTGCCCACCGAGCCTGTATTCAATTTGATATCGAACTGGTTCTCGTGCCAGCTAAGTGCGCTGGGTGCAGCGCCGTAATAGTTACCTACGTCCTGCCATATCCAGCCGTCCGGAATGGTCTGGCTGCCGTAAGCCCCATCATCTCCTATCACACTGCCATTAACTCGTTTTATACCCGCTTTTTGTAACGCTGCCGTGAGCTGGTCAAGAACGGCTTTTTCTTTGGTAGTTTCCCATCGCCAGCTGCCCAAGGTCGGGTCGCCGCCACCGCGAATTATCAGGTTGCCGTTAAGCACACCATCCGGCGTTATAGTGCCACTGTAACCGAAGGTAGTTTGGTATTTATAATTTTCACCAAGCACATTAAAAGCCGTTACTGATGTAATGGTTTTTAATGTAGATGCTGTTGCTAATCCCACATCGCCGTTAGATGAAAACACCTCCTGCCCTGTTTTAGCATCGAGCACGGTTAACGACAATGAGGCATAGCGGCATTGGCTGTCGCGCTGCAGTTTATCAAAAGCAACCTTAAGCTGCTGCTGCAGCGTTTGGGCATAGGTTTGCCCTGTAAGTAACAATAAACTAACTAACCAGATCCGTGGTCTCTTCATCCTTTTTAATATTTCTTCTGGCAATAAAGTAAATAGGGATACCTGTAAGTACAATTAACAATCCCGGGCGCGAGTAGCCAGGTTTGTAGATAAGTAGCAATATGCAAAATGCCAGGCCCATTATTATGTATATGGCCGGCAACACCGGGTAGCCAAAGGCTTTGTAAGGGCGTGGTATATCCGGGCGTTTAGCTCGTAAGATATAAATACCCACAATGGTAAGCACATAAAATATAACCACTACCAGCGAAATCATATCCAGCAAATCGCCATAGGTACCGCTTAAGCAGAGTATACTGGCTACTGCACACTGTATCCATAAGCCATATTCGGGTACCGCGGCCTTGTTAAGGGTGCCCGTCTTTTTAAAAAAGAGGCCATCGCGCGCCATAGTATAGTAAACCCTCGCTCCTGCCAATATCAAGCCGTTATTGCAACCAAAGGTTGATACCATGATCATGAGCGCTATGATTACTGTGCCTACGTTACCAAAGATTTGTATAGATGCTGCCACAGCTACTCTGTCTTTAGGTGCGTTGGCAATGTCGAGCAAGGGCAATACGGCAGTATACATTACGTTGGCAGATACGTAGATAATAGTTACCACCAGCGTACCCAGGAACAAACTTAATCCTACGTTGCGCTGGGGGTTCTTCATTTCGCCGGCAATGAAAGTAACGTTATTCCAGGCATCGCTGCTGAAGATAGAACCTACCAGTGAGGCCGCAATAGCACCAAGCCCGGCAGCAAGCGTAAGGCTGGTTACACTGCCATCCTTGGCAAGGCCGTGCATATCCCAGGCATTAGTCCAGTTGGCAGTCCATACATCACCCTTGGCCATTATAAAGCCAAACGCTATCAAACCAAATAAACTCAGCAGCTTAGTGAGTGTAAAAGTAGTTTGAATCAACTTCCCACCTTTAACACCTTTGGTGTTGATGTAAGTAAGAAAGATAATCAGCGCGATAGAAACCAGTTGAGCGGCATTTAAATTGAACACCGGCTTATCATGAAAATAAAAGGTATAGAGAATGTTTTCGTCGCTCACTTGCGGTACCAGATAAGCCATAAATTTAGAGAAGGCTACACCAACGGCGGCTATAGTCCCGGTTTGTATCACCGCAAAAAAGCTCCATCCATATAAAAAGGCAATAAATTTATTGTAAGCCTCTTTCAGGTAAACATACTGTCCTCCGGCTTTAGGGAACATAGCGCTCAACTCGCCGTAGCTTACGGCAGCAGTCAGCGTCATGAAACCGGTAATGAGCCAAACGGCAATGAGCCAGCCCGAGGAACCCACGTTACGAACAATGTCGGCGCTCACTATAAAAATACCAGAACCGATCATGGAACCGGCTACCAGCATGGTGCCATCAAGCAGGCCAAGTTCGTGTTTCATCCCCGAGGGAGAAGAGCTTTCTTTCATACAAGGTCAGTGTTATGCCGTAAATTTAATGAGATAAAGCAATTAAACAAATCTGCATGGCCAGCGATGCGCCCTTATGAAAGCAAAAAACCGCCGGAGCGGTTCTGAATAGTTCAATTACGAAAAATAGTTCATTTTAAAAATTATCGCAAGCCTTACCCATATCAATGGTTACGCTAAAGGCACTACCTTGTATTAGCTGTGTTTTAGAGTAGTTTGTATTATCATACGTTAGCTGAAAATCGTAATTTTTGCCTTGTGTAAGCGCCGTAGTACTAAGCGAGCCGTTCTGCATGTAGCCGAGGTAAGCATACGGTTTGCCCGAGCCATTTAAACGATAAAAAATGTAAATACTTGGCCGTATGCGCAAATCCGGATTACTACTACAGGTACCGGTAAAATTAAGTTGCACCTGTTGGTTACCTGTAGGCGGTTCTATCGGCGGCAGCGGTTGGGCCGGTTGCCCGCTTTTTTGGATCTGTATGTCTACAATTTGTTGTGCAACACCGGCAGTAAAAGTTATCTGTTTTGATACTGTTTCATAGCCTTGTGCTGATACCGTAACCGTACACTCGGCCGGATTGCTTGCTGTAACACTATCTGCCGGGCCTGGTCCTATGGTGACAATACCGGCCACCAGTTTAATATTCTTTTTGCCGGATACTTCGTAAATATTATCGGCATCAGCGCCTGATATGGTAATTTTTGTGGTGGATGGCGGTGGAGCGCCGTCGTTTGATGCATCCCGCACTTGTATCAGCGCTGTATGTTTGATCACATCTGTATCAACAACCAGTTTAAGGTCTTCGGTAAGTTTGTTACAAGCCGCCCCGGTAATTACAACCGCGAAGGCCGCTATAGCCTTTATTAAATTTGCGAGCTTCATAATTTGTAATTGAAATTGATTTGAAGAACAGGTAAAAGCCTTAAACCGGAAACGTTTGATTCTAACTGATCCGACTGTGAATCGTTGCCCTTAAGCAGGCCGGTTCCCTGTATAAATGCGTCCGGCTTGGTGAGATAATAGGCGCCTAAATCCAGGTTTACGTTAAAACGGTTACCAGGTAAAGCCTTTAAAATACCGAAGCCAAGGTACGGTGCCAGCCCTTCCCAATTCACATTCATATTTACCAGGCCTACCTGGTCGGGTGTTAGTTTAATGTCTCCGTAAGTATAACCATCATCTGGCCGTACTTCTAAATTACCATTAGCTTTAAAAAAGTACCCGGCGCCGCCCACCAGCCTAAAACCGGGAGCACTTGCAAATGGTGTATAATCTGCAAACAGGTGCAGGTTAGAAAACTTGGCCGAAAGCTTAGAGCTGGAATTAAAGCCGGAAACATCAAACAAGTTGTTTGCCTTAACCGGTATAAAGTTGACACCTGTACGTATGGCAGTGCGGTTGTTAAAGTGATAACTATAATCGGCGCCTATACCTTGTGTACCAACATTGAGGTTTATAACCGATTGGGAAGTTCCGCCGTAACCATTTGGCGTTTGCGCTTTTAAGTTTATCCCATATGCAATCAGGATTAACGCAAGGCAAATTTGCCTATATAAATTACGTCGTCTGCGGACGGGCCTGGGCGGATGTTTTAAGTGTGTAGATGAGAAAGTGTTCATAAAAGCCTTTTCGATTAAAAACATTTAAAAATTTATTACACTTTTTCCTTTAACGAAACAAATGTGAAATAGGTTTAACCTTATCAAAAAATATATCCCTTGGCCTGTCGCTTTCGTATAAAATAGCAGGATGCAATTGATGCCTGCATTATGGTGAATATTGTGATACATAAGTGCCTCAAAATCTTTTGTTGAACAGCCATGCATAAATCATTTAAATTGCTATTTTGCCAACCCTAAATCCTTGAAGACCATTATAAACCACTTGTATAAACTTAATTTTATGGATTTTCTAAACAGTAATTTAATCTATCTGATACCCGCGCTGGGCATCGTCGGTATTTTAGTGATGGCTGCCAAAGCTTCGTGGGTAAGTAAGCAACCTTCGGGCGATGCAGGCATGGCCGAGCTTGCCGGCCACATTGCCAAAGGCGCCATGGCCTTTTTAAAAGCGGAATGGAAAGTGCTGGGATATTTCGTTGTTGTAGCCGGACTGCTGCTTGCCTGGTCGGGCACTACGGTTGAAACCTCAAGCCCCGTAATTGCCATATCCTTCCTTATTGGAGCATTCCTTTCGGCCCTGGCCGGATACATAGGTATGCGCATAGCCACCAAAGCTAACGTTCGCACTACCGAGGCGGCTCGAAGCAGCCTTGCAAAAGCGCTAAAAGTATCATTTACAGGCGGCACCGTGATGGGCTTAGGTGTTGCCGGACTTGCAGTATTGGGTTTAGGATCACTGTTTATTTTATTCTATCACTTATTTGTAGTAAAGGTACAAGGGGATGTGAACGGCTTACCTATGGAAAAGGCGCTCGAAGTACTGGCCGGCTTCTCCCTGGGCGCTGAGTCCATTGCCCTGTTTGCCCGTGTGGGTGGTGGTATTTATACCAAGGCTGCGGACGTAGGTGCCGACCTCGTTGGTAAAGTAGAGGCGGGTATCCCCGAAGATGATGTACGCAACCCGGCAACTATTGCCGATAACGTAGGTGATAACGTAGGCGACGTAGCAGGTATGGGTGCCGACTTGTTTGGCTCCTATGTGGCAACAATGCTGGCTACCATGGTTTTAGGACGCGAAATAAAATCCGTTGATGCCTTCGGCGGTATTGCACCAGTGCTGCTGCCAATGGTTATTGCAGGACTTGGCCTTATATTTTCAATTGTAAGCGCATCTTTTGTACGAATCAAGAATGAAACAGACAGCGTACAGAATGCACTCAATGTGGGCAACTGGGCATCAATAGTGCTTACCGCCATCGCCACATTTTTTGTAGTGAGATGGATGTTGCCTGAAGGGCCGCTACATTTAACCCGCGACTTGATACCTGGCACCAACGAGATAAAACAAGGGGCCAAAGAATTTGATAAAACAGGGGTATTCCTTTCAATCATGGTGGGGCTTATTGTAGGCACCCTGATGTCCATCATCACCGAATATTATACAGCCATGGGGAAACGCCCTGTGCTGAGTATCATACGCCAATCAAGCACAGGGCATGCTACCAACATCATCGGCGGCTTGGCCATAGGTATGGAGTCTACCGTATTGCCTATTATCGTACTTGCAGCAGGAATTTTTGGCTCCTATCATTTTGCTGGGCTTTATGGCGTGGCCATTGCCGCAGCCGGTATGATGGCAACTACGGCCATGCAGTTGGCTATTGATGCCTTTGGCCCCATAGCAGATAATGCAGGTGGTATTGCCGAAATGAGTCAGCTACCTGAAGAGGTACGCCACCGTACAGATAACCTTGACGCCGTTGGTAATACAACTGCGGCTACCGGCAAGGGCTTTGCCATTGCATCAGCAGCGCTTACCTCTCTGGCATTATTTGCAGCTTTTGTAGGCGTAGCAGGTATTGAGCATATAGATATTTATAAAGCCGACGTGCTGGCTGGATTATTTGTAGGTGGCATGATTCCGTTTATTTTTTCGGCGTTGGCTATCTCCGCCGTGGGCCGGGCAGCTATGTCAATGGTACAGGAAGTTCGCAGGCAGTTCAGGGAAATTCCTGGCATTATGGAATATAAAGCTAAACCCGAATATGAAAAGTGTGTAGCAATATCTACTGCCGCATCAATTCGGGAAATGATTGCCCCGGGGCTTATTGCCTTAATTACGCCGGTAGTTATTGGTTTTGCTTTTGGCCCGGAAGTATTGGGTGGGCTTTTGGCGGGTGTAACAGTATCGGGTGTATTAATGGGTATCTTTCAAAGCAATGCCGGCGGTGCATGGGATAATGCTAAAAAATCATTTGAAAAAGGGGTAGAAATCAATGGCGAAATGTATTATAAAAAGTCGGAACCGCATAAAGCATCAGTAACCGGAGATACTGTAGGCGACCCGTTCAAAGACACCTCTGGTCCATCTATGAATATCCTGATTAAGCTTATGTCAATTGTATCACTGGTGATCGCTCCGCATTTAAATCACGAAGTAAATACCAATGACCGTATACAAAAAGAGTTAAAACAACAATCCAGCGAAAAGAGCATTACCATACCGCCACCAAAAAATCACAGGTTGTAAGTGTATGTATAACAGTAATTTTACAAACGGCAGGCTTATAAACCTGCCGTTTACTGTTAAATGGGAACGATATTTGTAAACAAGCGTTTACACAACACTAAAAGATATATGGGAAAACTGGTAATGATAGATGACAATCCGCTGGATCATTTTATTGCGAAAAAACTAATAGGCAAAACAGGCCTTTTCAGCGATTGTACTCACATTACCGACGGCCGCGAGGTAATATCAAGCGTAGAAGAAAACAAATTCAACGGAGAACAACTACCCGATATAATTTTGCTGGATTTAAACATGCCCGAGTTTACAGGTTGGGATTTCCTGGAACGCTTTAAAACCATGGAAAGTACGCTGGCAAAAAACATCGACATTCATATCCTGAGTTCATCTATAAAGCCGGAAGACTCCATGCTAACCCGCAAGTATCCATTTGTAAAATCGTACCTTGTAAAGCCGCTAAGTGCAGACATGCTCGCGCACATTCACAATCAATCCTGCGCTACCAATTAAAATATAGCGGGGCAAACACCCGTCAATTCAAATTGTTTCAAAAATCACCCCAATAACATCAATATTTTTTATTGTTCAGGGCTCTTTCTTTTCGGTTTCCATAAATTTTAAGTAGGTTTGGGCTGAGTAATATAATTACTTTACTTACTAACTGATCTTACAAATTATATGAAATTATTTATTAAGAAACCTATTAAGCAGTTGCTGGCCGCTTCGGTCGAATCGGGCAATACGCTTAAAAGAACGCTTGGACCCACTTCACTAATCGCCCTTGGTATAGGTGCTATTATCGGAGCGGGTCTTTTTGTTCGTACGGCGGCCGCTGCGGGCGAACATGCAGGCCCGGCAGTAACCATTTCATTCATCATTGCAGCTATAGGCTGCGCCCTTGCGGGTTTATGCTATGCAGAGTTTGCGAGTATGATCCCTATTGCCGGCTCTGCCTACACTTATTCTTATGCCACCATGGGCGAGTTCATCGCATGGATAATTGGCTGGGATTTGGTGCTCGAGTATGCACTCGGTGCTGCAACGGTATCAATTGGCTGGTCGCAGTATTTTAATGAGTTTCTCAATACATTCTTCGGTACACACATCCCCTACGTGTGGACCCACTCTCCTTTTGAAGTATGCAATACCGCAACAGGTATGTATGCATCAGAATTCGGTCAGCACGGTATTGTAAACCTTCCGGCTATACTTATTCTGTTCTTATTATCAATGTTATTGATAAGAGGTACAGCAGAGTCAGCAGTGGTGAATAACATCATCGTTATTGTTAAAGTTGCCATCGTATTGGTGATTATCGCTTTAGGATGGGGTTACATCAACCCGGCTAACCATACCCCTTACATGATTCCTGCTGATGCGGGCCAAGTGAAAGTGAGTACCGGTGTAATAGACTATTCTAACACGTTTAATCATGGATGGCTCGGAGTATTAAGAGGCGCCAGCGTGGTGTTCTTTGCTTTCATCGGTTTCGATGCCGTATCAACAGCAGCTCAGGAAGCTAAGAATCCGCAAAAAGATATGCCGCTGGGTATATTAGTGTCACTGGTAATTTGTACTGCACTTTACATACTTTTCTCACACGTACTAACCGGTTTAATTAACTATAAAGAGTTCCTTATCCAAGGTAAAGAAGCTTCGGTAGCTTACGCTATCCGTACGGCTATGCCTGGTTATGAATGGCTGGCATCTTTTGTAACAGTTGCTATCCTTGCAGGTTTCTCTTCGGTTATCCTGGTGATGTTGATGGGCCAAACCCGCGTATTCTACACCATGAGTACTGACGGCCTGGTACCGCGCGTTTTCTCTAAACTGCACCCTAAATTCCGAACTCCATACAAATCTCAGTGGTTGTTCTTCGTGTTTGTATCATTATTTGCGGGCTTTATTCCTGACCGTATAGTAGGTGACATGGTAAGTATCGGTACACTGTTTGCATTCGTGCTGGTATGTATCGGAATATTTATCCTGCGCAGAACAGATCCTAACCTGGAGCGTCCGTTTAAAACGCCTTTATACCAAATTGTTTGTCCGCTGGGCGCTTTGGTATGTTTGGGTATGATCGCCAGCGAAGGCCTTGAAAACTGGCTGCGTTTATTTGGTTGGTTATTTATCGGCTTCATCATTTACTTTGGTTACAGTGTAAAAAGATCACATGTACGCCATGGCAAAGTTGAGGATGCCAACGATCCGCCAAACCCTCATTATGTTGAGTAATAAGTAACAAAACTGATATTGAAAAAGGTTCTGAATGAATATTCAGAACCTTTTTTGTTTTGGATTGCTTGTATAATCAAACCTGATTTTGATGAAGATAAGCAAAAGCTTGTGGGTGCTGGCAGTAATCTGCGTGATAAATTCTATGGGTTTTGGCATAGTGGTACCGCTATTGTACAGCTACGGAAAAAAATTCGGCATAACCGGCGAAACACTCGGACTGCTCACCGCAACATTTTCCATCGCGCAGTTTTTTGCTACGCCCATCTTAGGTTCGCTATCCGACAAATGGGGCCGCAAGCCTGTATTGGCCATTAGCCTTGCAGGAACGTGCCTTTCATTCCTCTTATTTGCACAGGCCGGAAACCTCTTCATGCTCTTCGCCGCCCGTATTCTCGATGGCATCACCGGTGGTAATATCTCCGTGGCACAGGCTATGGTTACAGATCTTTCCAAACCCGAAGATCGCGCGAAAAATTTCGGCATACTGAGCTCAGCATTTGGTTTCGGATTTGTGGCTGGACCGGCAATAGGCGGCTTGCTAAGTAAGTATGGTATGCAGGTACCGTTTTATTTTGCAGCAGGCATTGCATTGATTGGCGTTTTGCTTACCATCTTTGTGTTGAAAGAGAGCAGGGAAAAAGATAATGAAGCTTGCGATGCAGGCAAGTTCAGCTTTAAAAGCCTGATAACTATCTGGCAGCAGAAAACGGTGGCGCTATGTATACTCGCCGGTTTCTTGCTCACCATGGCGCAGTTCGCCATGATTGTAGGCTTCCAAACTTTCAGCACCGACGAGTTGAAACTGAGTTCGCAGCAAACCGGTATCTTCTACGCCGGATTTGGCGCCACCGGTGTTGTTATGCAACTGATGGTGCCGCTGTTTACGCGCATCTTTAAATCCAGAAAACTCATCCTTTTACTATCATCGGCTGTTTGTCTTGTGAGCATGGCACTCGCCGGCCTGGCTACCGGTCTCTGGTTGTTTGCCGCTGCGCTGGGTGTATACGGATTGTTCAATGGACTGCGTAACCCCATGCTTAATGCTATAATCACTGACCATTCCGGAGATGACGAGCGGGGCAAGATATTAGGAATTAATCAATCGTACACCTCATTGGGGCAAACGCTGGGACCTGTAACCGCGGGTTTTATTACGGCAATATCACTGCACAGTATTTTCTTTTTAGCATCTTTGTATATTCTTGCTGCCATTGTGTTGATTTCAATCCTGAGGCAGCAAAATAAACAGCCAGCTCACAATTAACTATGCAGCCTTTTATTTTAAAAGAGATCGTTTCGGTAACCATGATCCTCTTTGCGATCATTGATATTCTGGGATCTATCCCTATTATCATTGAATTGCGCCAGCGTGCAGGCCACATCCAGTCGGAAAAGGCAAGTATAGCGGTATTGGTGTTGATGGTTACCTTTTTGTTTGTAGGTAATGAGCTGCTCGATATTATCGGTCTTGACATTGCATCCTTTGCCATCGCCGGCTCCATAGTTATCTTTATTATTGCCATGGAAATGATATTGGGTATTACCTTTTTTAAGGATGATCCTGAAATGGCCAAAACGGTTTCGATAGTTCCCTTGGCCTTTCCTCTCATTGCCGGCGCCGGTACTATGACTACCCTTTTATCGCTTAAATCACAATATCAAACACAAAATATTCTGGCGGCCATAGTCATAAATACCACTGTAGTTTACCTGGTGCTAAAAAACGTAAAATGGCTGGAACGCCTGCTTGGCAAAGCCGGGTTAAGCGTGTTGCGTAAAGCTTTTGGTGTGATACTATTAGCCATCGCTATTAAACTATTTAGAAGTAATAGCGGATTGTAATGAGAATATCGGACACCCAATTGTGAATGTTGAATAATGAATTGAATTTATCATTCTTTCGACATTCAATATTTGATATCAATCAAACACCGCTTTTATTTATGAATTCTTAGCAATCAGCCTTGCGGCAAACATGGTATCGGCTCGCCGTTCATAGCCTTTTAAAATGCCTTGTTCTTCTATTTGCATACCGAACTCATTGCATAGAAATGCCGTTATGTCCTCATTCTCTTCTTTAAAAACAGAGCAGGTAATGTAAATAAGCGGCTTACCTGCTTTAAGGTACTTGACTACATTACGGCTGATAGCTTCCTGCAGGCGATGGAAAAATGCAATCCGCTCACCATTAAACTGACTGATCATTTCGGGTGTACGCCCCCAGGTGCCTGATCCGCTGCACGGTGCGTCCAGAATGATTCCGTCAAAAGCATAATCATGCATAACCGGGTCGGGGTTCTCGGTAAGGTCGAGTATTTTTTTCTGATATTTTAAGAGACCTGCCTGCCTGAAACGTTCATCAAGATTGGACAATATGGATTCGCGCACGTCCGATACCACCAGCTTAATCTCCGGCTGTAGGCTATGCAACAGTAAGGACTTCCCGCCCGATGCTGCGCAAGCATCCCACCAGCCATCCCAGCGCTGCGGCTTATATAACCGGGCTGTTTGCTGCGAAGAGTAATCCTGCACCTCAAAAAGATGTTGTCTTTGAAATATATTTTCGAGCCGGGTACCATTAGGCATACTCAGGCAATTGTTACCTTCATCCTTAAAGGGGACTCCGGCCTTTACCAGCCCTGCCTTAACCTCGGCCTCGTGGCCGCGGGCAAGCCTGATATACAGATCTGGCTGTGTAAAAAACGAGCGTAGATATTGTTCCTTATCAATACCTTCGGAAAGGTGGCCGTGCCATGGGAACACGTCGGTAAGCTTAAAGTCGGGATAAGCGGCCTTTATCAGCGCAATCTTTTCGTTAATACTAAAGTGTATGCAAGCCGCCCAATCAGGCTTAAAATGCTGCAAGAAGGAATTCACCTGCGTGTTGCACAGAAATTCTGCTACCATCAGCCTGTCTTCAGCAGGCAACTTGGGCAAGGCTTTACCTAACCTGAAATAGTTGTACAACAAGCGGTTGGCTACCTTACGGTCGGTAGAACCCATCTGCTTGTTTTGACGGTAGAATCCCGCTAAAAACTTACCTAAAGGCATATCTGCAGGATATTCCTCCAATATACGCGTAAAAGTTTTTAGCTGGTTTAACGCTTTCATTCAACCTCTTTAAGTTCAAAATCCTCGTACCGGAGCACCATCACATGGTTATTTATCCAGCCTTGGCCCGGCTTTTTCACAAACTCAAAACTATTGTGGATACCCTTATAGTCTTCGTCGCTTATATCATTCAGCTTCTCCTCTGCCAAAAGCCGGCCAAAGAACATACCCTCATCAAAAGCTTTGATGGAATACTCAGATGGTTCGGCATGATACATTTTACGGTAGCTCTGTACAAAAGTAACAGTGGCGTTGGCTTTATAATTCACCCTATCCCCAGAGGTGATGTGCGCATGCAGTTTTTGCATTTGCTCAGCCTTGAGGTACGACAGCTTTTCCCAACTTGGATGCCCTACTAGAGTTAGCGGATAATGGTTGGAAAGTGTATCGAGCGAGTAAAGTGTAGTTTTCAAGAACGTCTGCCGGGTTGAAGGAATAACGAAGTAGTTCCGGTCGAATTTACTTAACTGCTTGAGAATTATGGCCAGGTTACCTTTGCTTGGCGTTATGGCCACTACCGTGATTTTTTTCTTGCTGAGGCTGTCCATAGCCTTTTTGAACATGCTGATGTATGCCTTTTCATCGCTATAGCCAGACATGAGCACATATACCTTTTTTGTACGGATGTGGCTCTTCACAAATGCGGCCGCTCGTGTAGCGTGGTATTCCAAAGGAGGTATGGCCGTTAACAGTCCGTTAAACTGGTAGGTTTGAGGCGCAGCCGGAGATAGCGGCGACAAAACCGGCACCTTGCTGCCTCCCGGTACTGAAATAAATGATTTTAGTCCTTCCGGAAATACGGGACCAACAATGAGGGCGCTATTTTTAACCTGGGGGTTAAGCGCAAGACCGCGCGACTGAGCCGGCATGTCCTTTGAATCAAACAGCTGAAGTTTATAGTTATAACCGTCAGCCGCTAATGAGTCCAATGCCAGCTTAAAGCCACGATAGTAGTCAACAGCCAAAGCGGCTTTTTGCAGACCTGCCGTTGAATATTGCTGCCCTGGCGCAAGGTGATCCAACCCAAAAGGCAATATCAGTGAAATCGTGTTCACTTTTAACTGGCTACTCACCGGCTTATCTTTCTTACCGGCGGCTTTCTGCTGTTCTTCTGCCTGTTTTTCGGCGGGTGCTTTTTCAACCGGCTTCTTCCCGGCACCGCTACTTACCGGCTGAGTTTTAGGCGAACAAGCGGCCGAGAAAATCACGGCCGCCAATATTATCCATTTACTCCCACTCAATAGTAGCCGGTGGTTTTGAGCTGATATCATACACTACCCGGTTTATCCCTTTAACGTTATTGATGATTTCGTTTGAAATCTTTGCAAGCAGTTCGTAAGGCAAGTGGCACCAATCGGCGGTCATCCCGTCTAACGATTCCACAGCGCGTAAGCAAACCACGTTTTCGTAGGTACGCTCATCGCCCATTACCCCTACTGATTGTACCGGCAAGAATATGGTACCTGCCTGCCAAACATTATCATAAACACCGGCAGCCTTTAAATTGTTGATGTAAATTGCATCTGCTTCCTGCAGTATGCGTACTTTATCAGGCGTAACTTCGCCTAATATCCTGATAGCCAAACCTGGGCCCGGGAACGGATGGCGGCCTAAAATATTGGGATCTATACCTAAAGCCTTGCCTACGTTACGTACCTCGTCTTTAAACAAAGTATTTAGCGGCTCAACTACCTTAAGCTTCATAAAATCTGGCAAGCCACCTACGTTGTGGTGAGATTTGATAGTAGCAGAAGGGCCTTTTACCGATACCGACTCTATAACGTCGGGATAAATAGTACCCTGACCCAGCCATTTTACGTCCTGCACTTCATGTGCGGCATCATCAAACACCTCAATGAACACACGGCCAATGGCTTTACGTTTTTTCTCAGGATCTGTAAGGCCTTCGAGCGCATCATAAAAGCGCTGCTTGGCATCAATACCTTTTATGTTAAGACCCATGTGCTTGTAGGAGTCGAGCACCATCTCGAACTCATCCTTACGCAGCAGGCCATTGTCGACAAAAATACAGTGCAGGTTTTTACCGATGGCGTGGTGTAATAACACCGCGGCAACTGATGAATCTACCCCGCCGGAAAGACCAAGTACTACCTTATCATCACCTAATTTTTCTTTTAGCTGTGCAATGGTAGTTTCGATGAAAGAATCCGGCGTCCAGTTTTGGGAGCAACCGCAAATGTCAACTAAAAAGTTATGCAATAATTGCTTACCATCGGTACTATGCGTAACCTCCGGGTGAAACTGTATGCCGTAGGTCTGCGTTCCGCTTACATGGTAAGCAGCTACACGTACGCTGTCGGTACTTGCAATTACTTCAAAATCACCTGCTATGCTTGCAATAGTATCACCGTGCGACATCCACACCTGCGAATCGGCAGGTATCATCTTTAACAATGGGCTTGCGTGATCTATATACTGCAGATTTGCCCTGCCATACTCGCGTGTGCTGGATGGTAACACCTCGCCCCCACTGTGTTGGGCCAAATATTGCGCACCATAACAAACACCCAGGATAGGCAGCTGGCCATGAAACTCACGAAAGTTGAATTGCGGAGCGTCTTCCTGACGTACGGAATAAGGCGACCCCGAAAGGATGATCCCTTTTACGCTGCCATCAATTTGAGGAAAATGATTAAACGGGTGGATCTCGCAGTATATGCGTAGCTCCCTGACACGGCGCGCTATTAGTTGAGTGAACTGCGAACCAAAGTCAAGAATGATGATTTTTTCTTGCATGGGCAAAGATAAGATTTAGCCGGGAGATTTACCTCGAAAGTTTACAGTTTATCAGGCGGGTAAATACCATTAACGCGTTGCCGTTTGGCAGATGCCCAAATAAAAATAATTGGAGATGAATATTATGCCTTATGATTTTATTACCTTGGTGAACCAAAACCTGAATATGAAAAACCTTCTCCTCTTATTAGCCGCCATGTTCTTTGCAAGCCTGGCTTTTTCACAAGTAACTTCAGAAAAAAGCAATCGGGAATCAGCGGATACGCTTAGGGATTATGAGCAGCGGCACAAAGCAGGTCAGCTAAATGCAGGCGAACTAAAAAAATTCATACAAAAGCGAATGGATGCCGGCGTATATGACAATGCCGATCTCATAGAAGACTATGTAAAGAAAATTACCTTAGATGAATTAGGTAATTACAGTGAAATACTTTTCATTTTAAAGGCAGGTCCTATCGTTGACGGACCAGCTTACCGGGCTACACAGTTCTCAAGGGCATTAGTAGACAGTATTTACAAAACAGAGTCGCTCCCTCTGCGTATCGACATAAATTCGCGGATTATACGAAATAGCCTGCAGAAGGCTATCAAAACCAAGAACAATAACTTAGCAGAACGCGCATCAAATTACGGATATGGCACCTATAGCAATAATTATAAGTTAGCTGCCAGAGCATATGCCTATACGATGATGGATTATTATAAAAAGGTAAACGATACAACAGCATTTCTAAATGCGGCAAGCTCTTATTATGATAGCTACTACCTGAATTTGAATATCAAAGAGGCTCGTAAACGCATACCTGTTTCAGAAATATTTAACCAGGGAATAATCGATAAGCCTGATCCCACAGCCACCCGTAGAGATAGCATCAGCAACAAGCAGGATCAATCCTATACAGATGCCGGCGTAATTTTAAATGATGCTGCGTGGGATATCTTCATGACCGGGACCAGGCAGGAGAAGTATTTATTTAAAGCGTTGCAGTGGTCAAAAATGTCTATAAATATCCAGCCGGATGCCAACTACTATGACACTTTAGCTCAAATCTTCTACCGTTTGGGTTTTTATGAGGAGGCAATAATGAATGAAACAAAGGCCATCAAGATGATGAAGGCAGGCAATGGAAAAGATGCGGCCAAGAAAGTGTTGCTTAAAATGAAGCAGCGTAAACTTTGATCGGACTGATTAATTTCTATGCTAATTTAACTGTACCAACCTGCTATGTAAGTCGATACCCTCATGAGGACATGGATTTGGAAAGTCAAGCGCACGGCTTATAACGCGCTATGCTAAGTTATTCTCCGCCTGCAGCTTTCTTAGCTTTGTATTGGCTTTGCTGAACCACTCGCGGTTGGCTTTGCGCTCCATGGGCGTAAGCTGCGGCTGCTCCTCCAGCATGTCGGCAAGTATTTGGGCGGCATCGGCAAAGCGCTTGTTACGCTCCAAAAAGAGTGCATACTCATACCGTTGCTCAAAGTTAGAGTAACGGCCTTTCATCATTTTGAATTCTTCTTCAGCTTGCTGGATGTTACCTGTATGCTCAAGCGCTATGGCGTAAAGCACATGCCATTTTGCACGTAAAAACTGCGGTGTGCGGTAAAGCTTTCTGCCGATATCTACAACCTCCGCGTACCGCTCGCTTTTAGAGTAGGCCACCATCAGTTGCTGCAAGCCATGCTCGTTCTCGGCAAAGGCACCTGTAAGACTTTGCTCATAAAGATCAATAGCGTCGTCAATAAAACCACCTGAAAGGTACGCGTCCGCCAGTTCCATGCGGTTAGCAAATGTGTCGCTAAAACGAACCTTTTCTTCCAGACGCTTGTACTTTACATGCGGGTTGATGATAGCCTTAACATCAATCTTGGGTTGGTTAATGCGCCTGCCCCGCCACACCTCGAAGTACAGATAAGCCAAACTGCCCAAAACGGGTATAATGATGATTATCCACAGCCATTTTTGTGCAGTGCCATTGCGCAAAAAGTGTATTGCGCAAATACCCTGCAATATTAAGGGGATATAGTAATAATAGCCATCGCCGTTGAATAGGTTGAGCATGAGGTGCTAAGGTTATATTGTCATCAAAAATAAATGTTGATGTTAATTAAAACAGCCCCAGCTGACCGGAATCATCCATATCAATATCATCCGGATTGGTTATCTCGAAATCTACAGCCTTATTTGCCTTACCCTCTGCCGGCGGCGTGTCGGCTACCGTTTTTTCTTCAGGCTTTTCAATTATTTCTGTCTCTTCCACACTGTCAGGTGCAGGGTCAGGTACATCCTCTTCATCATCGTGCTCGGCAATCAGTTCCACGCTCTGTACTGTGTGTGCCGACAGGCGGTTGCCCATAGCCTTCATTCCCTTTACATCTATCAAGTCGGCAAGGTTTAGCTCTGTAGCTTCTGCTACTTGCGTTTTGCCTTTCAACTGCTCCACCTTTACCACCGGTTGCGCAGCACCGGAGATGAGCACCAGCTTGGAGCCACCATCCTCACTGATAATGCTGGTTTGCCTGCCGAGTGCAGTATTCTCGAATACAAAGCGTTTCACCATGTAGTTTTTTGATTTACCATCAAAATGGACTACGGAATACACCTTCTCCGGGTCGTATTTTTCAATGACGATCATTTTGTCATCAAAGTGATTATTCAGGTCGAAAGAGGTAAGCTCATACATACCATTTGCCATTACGGTAAGTATGCGGTCGTCACCGTCAAATTCGCCAAGATACTTACCACGTCCGTCGGCATTGAGGCGGCGCAGTACATCGTCATACCAGATCTTACGCCCTGCAAGTGTTGATATGCCTTTGCTTTTGAGCACTATTTTCTTCACCGGGTACTTGGTAACAATGTTACCCATAGAGGCCCTGCCTTTAATACCTATTTCGGCAAAGTCCAGATCGAACTGTAATTTCTTAAGCTTGGAATGAGCTTTCAGTTGGATGTTTACCACCTCGGCCTCACCATTAGGGTTGGCAGTGAAATACAGCATCTTGGATGCCTTTGTACCCTTGGTAAGGTCATATTCCTTATCGCGGGTGATGCCGGTCACCGCAAAGCGTTTTACGTAACTGGTACCGCTTTGCCCATCACGGTAAATCATATTATAGATGGTACGCTCGTCATTCTTCTTGAACACTGCCACATGCCATATATCTTTACCTACAAAAACCTTATCCTGTACTTTCGTCACTATAAAGCGTCCGTCACCACGGAAAACTATAATGTCATCAATATCGGAGCAATCGCCTACCAGCTCTACGTTCTCGTCGCGTTTTAAGCCAGAACCAATAAAGCCGTCTACCCTGTTAACATAGAGTTTCACATTGGCAAGAGCTACCTGCGTAGCTTCCACCTTATCAAAGGTGCGCAATTCGGTTTTGCGCTCCCTGCCTTTGCCATATTTGTCCTTAAGCTTTTCAAACCAGGCAATGGCGTAATCGGTCAGGTGTTTAAGATGATGCTTTACCTGTTTTATTTCCTCTTCGAGGTTCCTGATCTGTTCATCTGTTTTCTTCAGATCGAAGCGAGTGATGCTGCTCATAGGTTTATCTATAAGCCTCTTATAATCATCGGGCAGTATTTCGCGATAAAACTGCGGGAAGAACGGTTCGAACAAGCGCGTAAGTACCACAACCACTTCCTCAAAATTGCCCGACGTTTCGTAGTCCGGATGCTTGTACATCCCCTCCTGGATAAATATTTTAAGCAGTGAGCTGAAAAATATCTTTTCCATCAGTTCCTTAAGGCGTATCTCCAGTTCCTGCTTCAGTAAATCCCTGGTAGTGTGGGTGCTCTCTATCAGCAGGTCATTCACGCTCATAAAGCGCGGCTTATCATCCTGAATTACGCAGGTATTGGGCGACAAAGATACTTCGCAGGCGGTGAAAGCGTACAGGGCATCAATGGTTACATCGGGCGATATGCCCGGAGCAAGGTGAATTACTATCTCAACATCCTTTGCGGTGTTATCTTCAATCTTCTTTATCTTGATTTTGCCCTTATCGTTAGCAGTTATAACGCTCTCGATAAGGCCGCCGGTAGTTGTACTGAATGGTATCTCTGTAATAACGAGTGTTTTCTTATCACGCTCACTAATTTTTGCGCGAACACGTACACGGCCACCGCGCTGCCCCTCGTTGTAGGCGCTGCAATCGGCCATACCACCGGTAGAGAAATCGGGCACCAGGTCGGGCCTGTTACCTTTTAACACTTCTATAGAAGCATCAAGCAGCTCAATAAAGTTATGCGGTAAAATTTTGGTAGCTAAGCCTACGGCGATACCCTCAGCACCCTGAGCCAATAGCAATGGAAATTTAACCGGAAGCGTGATAGGCTCTTTGTTACGCCCGTCGTAACTGGCTTGCCACACAGTTGTGTCGGGATTAAAAACCACATCATTCGCAAACTTTGATAAGCGCGCCTCGATGTAACGTGGCGCAGCCGCCGAGTCGCCGGTTACCGGGTCACCCCAGTTACCCTGCGTATCTATCAGCAAGTCTTTCTGCCCTATTTGTACCATGGCATCGCCAATGGACGCGTCGCCATGAGGGTGGTACTTCATGGTATTACCGATCACGTTGGCAGCCTTGTTAAAGCGTCCGTCATCCATCTCCTTTAATGAGTGCAGTATACGGCGCTGTACGGGCTTTAATCCGTCATTAATATGTGGCACGGCGCGGTCCAGAATAACGTATGAGGCATAGTCCAGAAACCAGTTCTCGTACAGCCCCCCGAGGGACGTAACATTATGCATTTTTTCTTCGCCGTTCGCTGATATATCGTTAGGGTTTAAATCGTCGCTCATTCAGTAGCAGTAAAATTAAAGGATGGGTAAAGATAACGCTTCTGCTATAAATTTTGGCAATTGACTTATAAACATGAAGCCTCTTCAAAATCACTTCCGGATAAGAAATTACAAGTCGTTCAGATGCTGACTAAAAATAAATGTCAGAAAATCAGTTAAAAAGTGTAACCCTTTCGTTTTTGGGCTTGTCTTATAATTAAAAGCACTCAAACAATCCAATACCATGAAAGCAATCATCAAAACTATAAGCGCATTTGCACTGGTGCTTACCGTGCATGCAGCGCTGGCCGCCCGCACTGACGACGGCCTTTTCACCAAAGATTATGCAGTTGCCCGCTATGTGGCGGCTATCACCCAGGGAAATATAGACGGCTTTGCCGAAGTACTTGATACCGATGCCAAATTTTGTACGATGGGTAAAACCATAAAAAGCACGGACAAAAAAACTTTATTATCCTACCTGGCTCATATCGGCAAATTAAAGCAATTGTGCAGTACCAGTACGACAGTAATTGAAGACAACCCGCAGCTTACCGTAGTAAAGGTAGACATGCAATACGAAACTTTTGTGCGCTCTAACTATGTAACCGTTGCGCACACAGCCACAGGCTGGAAGATTACTAACGTTTGCTCTGTTTTCAAGTAAATGTTGGTTTACTAGTTGCGTTTAGTGGGGTTCCGTTTTGGTTTTCGGGACCCCTTCTTTTTTAAGCAATCGCGATAACTTTATTTTTAAGCACACCAAATATGCGATCCGTTTTTTGATTGCGGATGGCTACCTTACCTGTAAAGCGTCCGAAGGAGGGCAGTATCGCCTGTCCATCGCCAAAGGCAAAGCAAGGCAAGGTTATTTGTTGCCGGCCACGGCCGCTGAGCGCCACACCCGGATGTATATGCCCGCAAAACACATAACCCGCGGCTTCTTTTAATTTGCTTGGAGGCAACGGCTGATGGAGCATTAAAAACGGCCCTATTACCAATTCATTATGCAGCACTACGTTTAACTGCAGGTAATGCCTGTCATGTATAATATCATGATTACCGCGAATAAGCGTTATCTCCAAGCCGGCATGCCTTTCGCGCCACAGCGCAAACCAATCCCAGTCGGCATTCATATCGCTGTGGAACAAGTCGCCCAAAAAGAGAATCCCTTGCGGACGATATTCCTCTATCAAATCAGATAAAATGGCCAGATCATTCTGCTCCATGTCGCGTGGTATAGCAATACCCGCTTTGCGGAAGTGCCCTACCTTGCCAAGATGCACATCGGCAGCTATCAGTAAGTTTTGCTGCCGCCAGTAAATTGCCCTTTGGGGCAGTAATACCAGATCCTGCCCCATAAAATTAAAATCTAAACCCGCACAAATCGTCATAAGCCTGCAAATATAACACAATGCGCGTTAACGCTCGTTGCATTACAACAGGTCCTTCAGGTGCTTGTAATTTGCTTTAACAGTATCCATTACTTCGTCCATCCGGCCGTTCAGCATCAGCTTGGTCATGGACAAAGCCATACCCTTTACCTGCTCAAATTCAATTTTTGGCGGCATGGCAAGTGCGTCAGGATCAGTAAAGATATTGATGAGCGCAGGGCCATTGTATGCGAACGCTTCCTGTAACGTAGTTTTCACTTCGGCAGGTTCTTTCACATTAAAACCTCTCATGCCCATAGCTTGTGCCACTAAGGCAAAATCAGGGTTATACATATCTGTTTGCCAGTTAGGCAAACCGGCAACTTCCATTTCCAGCTTAACCATCCCTAACGAGCGATTGTTGAAGACAATAATTTTTACAGGCAGCTTATACTGAACTATAGTTGCCAAATCACCTAAAAGCATGGAGAGACCACCATCACCGCAAAGCGCTATAACCTGCGTACCCGGCCGGCAAAGCGCAGCGCCTATTGCGTGCGGCATGGCATTGGCCATAGAGCCGTGATTGAACGAGCCCAGCATTTTACGCTTGCCTGTGGCATTAATGTAACGCGCTCCCCAAACGCACGACATGCCGGTATCTACCGTAAAGATGGCATCTTCGGCAGCCAGTTTATCAATGCAGGTGGATACAAACTCAGGATGGATCTTTTCGGCGCTCCCCTGATCATCTACATAAATGCGCATCTTCTTCTTTACTTCCGCATAAAAGTCGAGCTGCTCACGAAGAAAGTGGTCATTGGTGCTTTGAGCAACAAGCGGCAGTAAGGCCTGCAGCGTATCTTTCACTGAACCATGCAAGCCTACATCAACTTTGGCCCTGCGGCCGATGCGTTCTGGCTTTATATCTATCTGTACTATCGTACAATCTGTAGGTATAAAATTGGTGTAAGGGAAATCGGTTCCCAGCAACAGAATAAGATCCGAATGATGCATGCTTTGGTATGCCGACGGAATACCTAACAGACCTGTCATGCCCACTTCGTTGGGGTTATGATGCTGAATACTCATTTTACCGCGGAAGGAGTATGCCACGGTTGCATTAAGTTTTTGCGAAAGTGCCACCACCTCGTCGTGTGCATCAGCAGCGCCTATACCGCAAAATATAGTGATCTTTTTATGCGAGGATAGTGTAGCCGCCAATTTCTGCAAATCATCGTCTGTAGGTTTTATCACCGGCACCGGGTTAAAGTTAACGGTAGCCGTGGTGATTTCTTCGGCTGGCATTGCGCTCAGGTCGCCAGGGATGCCCAGCACTGCCACGCCTTTACGGTGCAATGCGGTTTGTATAGCAGTTTGCAGCATACGCGGCAACTGTTTTGGAGTAATGGCTACCTGGTTATAATAGCTGCAGTCATCAAACAATTTGATGGTGTTGGTTTCCTGAAAATACTCGGTGCCATACTCAAATGAGGCACAGGTTGATGCTATGGCGATGACCGGTGCACCGGCCCTGTGCGCATCATACAAGCCGTTGACCAAATGCACGTGACCAGGGCCACTACTGCCCGCACAACAGGCTATGCCGTTTAACTCCGCCTCGGCGGCTGCGGCGTACGCGCCCGCCTCTTCATGGCGTACGTGTATCCACTCTATGCTTCCTTCCCTGCGGATAGCATCATTAATTTCATTTAAACTGTCGCCGGTTACGGCGTAAATGCGCTTAATACCTGCATTAACCAGCATAGATACCAGCTGATCGGCCACTGTTTTTGCCATAAATAATTTGGTTTTAATGTTACAACACCTTATCTATAAACGACTATTGCGGGCATCAGTTTTTAAAACATACAAAAGCTTTGATTTTTATACATGAGTTATGGAAATCCATGCAGGTACACATCTTTAAGGAAATGATGCTTAACTTTAATTAAATCTTTGCCTTATGAACGAGCTTATAACCAGTGCAAGCCTCCAATTTAAATGCCCTGTAAATTATAATGAGATGCAGCCTGTAGAAGGCGGGCGGTTTTGCAATGTGTGCCAGAAAAAAGTGCACGACTTTACCAACGCCAATGCTGCTTACTTTGCGCAAATAATGGCCGAAAGCAGCGGCGGTGTTTGCGGCCGTTTCAATGTAGAACAATTAAGACCGCAAAAGCCAAAACATAGTTGGATGAAATGGCTTTCGGCAGCAGCGGTACTATTGGGTATTAGCTTGCCGTTGCAGAAAGCAGAAGCACAGGTAGCTAAACAAACAAAAATTGACAGCAACCGTAGGGTGAATGAACCGCCTATGCTGGGAGAAGTAGTTGTTGTAGAGAAGAAAGGCACTCCAAAGCAAAAGGCTATCGAGGATACATCAAAGATGTTTGGCCTTATTAGGGAGACTACGCCTGAATATCCGGGAGGCTACAGTGCCTTAATGAAATTTGTAATGCACAACATGAAATTGAAATCTCCCTTTTCAGGCCGCTTAGTTATGCGGTTTATGGTGGAAGCTGATGGCAGTGTTAACGATCTGGAAATATTAAAAGGAGGAAACAAAGAAGTAAACACCGAAATAGAGAGAGTATTTAAATTATTACCCAAATGGAAACCAGCCATCAGGCTTAGCGATCAAAAACCTATACGTACGCAATTCATGATGCCAATCACCATTCATTGATCCGAATTGCAAACTTGGTATAACTGGTCATTGCATTAACTTGCAATTCTATACTCAAACCCCTACCTTGTATCCCCCTTTACTATCAGGGGATATCTGTGAATGACTGATAAACAAATTAATATATCCTTCAAAGAATATAATTCCGTTGAGGAGCTAAGCGCTGCGGACCGTGAGCTATGCCTGGAGGCCGTAAAAGTACTCAAAACTTCCCATTCGCCTTATTCTAAATTTCGTGTAGGCGCAGCTTTGCTGCTACAAAGCGGAACCGTATTGCATGCCAGCAACCAGGAAAATGTGGCTTACCCATCCGGACTGTGTGCGGAGCGCGTAGCCTTATTTAATTGGGGCGCCAACCATGCAAACGACCCGATTATCACCATGGCGGTAACTGCCCAAACAGATGATTTTGATTTGCTTAAGCCTGTAACGTCATGCGGGGCCTGCCTACAGGTAATGGCCGAATGCGAAAAAATGCAGCGAGCGCCTATACGTACACTTTTATATTGCATTGATGGCCCGGTTTGGGAAGTTAGCGGTGTTCAGAGTTTTTTACCATTTTTGTTTTTTGAGGACAGACTAACACATTAACCTATGAAACTAAAATTTTTGCTGGCTGCCCTTGCAGCCTTATTTGCCTTGCAGGTACATGCGCAGTCAGGCTTTCCGTTTGATAAGGAAGTACAGGCATTTCAAAAGCAGGATAGTTTACATAAGCCAATTCCGGGTGGAATATTGTTTATTGGCAGTTCATCAATTCGCCTTTGGGACGACCTGGAACAGCGCTTTGCCGGCAAGCCAGTAATCAAGCGCGGCTTGGGCGGTTCCGAGCTTTGGCAGTGGGTGCAGTATTACACGCCTTACATGGTGTTCCCCTATTCGCCTAAAAAAATATTTATATATGCTGGCGAAAATGATATTGCAGCAGGCAGACCGGCGGCCGACGTAGCCGGTAGCTTTGAAAAGCTTTGGACCATGATACACGACAAACTGCCTAAAGCGGATATATATTTTCTGTCTATAAAGCCGAGCCCAAGCCGTGCAAAGTTCTTAAATGAAGTTAACAAGGCTAATGCGCTTATAAAACAGTCCATAGCCGCTAAGCCCAAAACTACCTACGTCGACGTAAGCACACCAATACTGAAACCTACCACCGCACAACCCGACTCCAGTCTTTTTAAAGGCGATTACCTGCACCTGAACGCCGACGGCTATGACCGCTGGGAGAAGGTACTGAAGCCGTATGTGAAGTAGTGAGTGGTGAAGAGTGAATGGCTAGTAGCGAGAGAACTGTCAGTATTACAAATAGGGTTTAATGATTAGCAATAAACTAAGTCAGATTATCCTTACCAATTGGATAAACATTGCAGGGGTGTTTGTTGCAGTTTACTTTCATGCGGCGTTCATCTATCTAACTGCGAATGTTCAAGCAAGCATAGTTTCTGCTATGGTTGCAAGCCTGATCTTAGTATTATTATATGGCTTTATATTTTGGGGCTTACTGATATTAGGCCTTATGATTTGTGATTTACTTTTTGTAAGGTCAGGTAGGCAATTAATGGCAGGCTTGATATTAGAATGGCTGGTAGTGAGCAGCCCTTTTGTATACTGGTTTGTGAAATACCATCAAGGTATATTTTTAACCGGCATTATAATGCTTTTATTTACCCAGATCGGCCGCTATTTAATGATCAGGCGAATGAGATTTCAAGCTTCAGGAATTAGTAAGAGTTAAAATGGAGACAGTATTTAAAGCATGGGAAACCGGCAGGAAACTACATTTGAATTTCTTTGAAAATTATACATTAGATCAGCTTAATAAAATACCTGTGGGGTTTAATAATAATCTCATCTGGAATATCGGCCACATCATAGCGACGCAGCAAAAGTTAATTTACAAGGGCGCCAACTTGCAAGGTTATCTTTCAGACGAAATATTTAACCGGTATAAATCCGGCACCAAGCCAACAGAACCAGTTTCGCAAACAGAAGCTGACGAACTGAAAAGCCTGTTAATATCATTGATTGCAAAAACAAAAACCGACTTTACTAAAGGGATATTCAAGTCGTATAACGAAAGAACGACCGGAATCGGCTTTCACTTAACCTCGTTGCAGGATGCATTTGAATGCAACAACTATCACGAAGGCCTGCATTTAGGCTATATGATGAGCATCAGAAAGTTTTTATAATCAGGCCTGATCTTAGTCGCTGCATTTCGCTTTTCTGAAAAGCATAAAATAAGAAACGCCCTGGTAATTGCCAGGGCGTTTCTTATTTCATAGTAAACAGCCTGATTAAGCGCCTACCAATTCTTTATATTCTTCAGCTGAAAGTAAACCGTCAATGTCGGCTACGTCCGCAGGAGTAATTTTTACTATCCAGCCCTGGCCGTAAGGGTCAGTATTTACCAGGTCGGGTTGGGCATCCAGTGCAGGATTCACCTCAAGCACAGTACCGGTTACAGGTATAAACAGGTCCGACACGGTTTTTACCGCTTCTATAGTACCAAACACTTCTTCCCTGGCAATCTCTTCGCCTACAGTAGTAATGTCAACATAAACAATATCGCCAAGCTCGCCCTGTGCAAACTCTGTAATGCCTATAAATGCATCGCTGCCTTCAAGCCTGATCCATTCATGGTCCTTGGTGTATTTTAATTCGGCTGGAAATTCCATTTTCAGTTAATATTAATGATGTGCCCAAAAATAACAAAACTTTGGCTTTGGCAAATAATACTGAAGTGTCTTCTAAAAAAATTTATACCGGAATTAAAACCACTTATTATAAAATATGTTAACTAAAAAATAAATATTAATACTACCTATGAAAAAGTTAAGTATGATTGCCCTTGTTCCGATGATCGCGTTGGCGCTGGGCTCATGTGGTGGCAGCAGTAATAAAGATGCTGTTGAAACTGCAGACAGTATCAATACCAACGCAGACACCTCTACCAGCCGTATGGGCGACAGTACAGGTATTGCAGAGGCTGATTCTAAATTTGCTACTGAAGCTGCTAACGCAGGTATGGCCGAGATCGCTTTATCAGACCTGGCACTTAAAAAAGCAACCAACGCCGATGTAAAAGCATTTGCACAGCAAATGATTACTGACCATAAGGCTGCTGCAGAAAAACTGAAAGCCCTTGCTACAGCAAAAAATATTACATTACCTGCTGTAACCGGCGAGGAAGAGCAAAAAACGGCTGCTGACCTGCAAACTAAAGCAGGCGCTGAGTTTGACAAAGCTTACGTAGATATTATGGTAAAAGACCATGACAAGGCTGTGTCATTGTTTGAAGATGGTTCAAAAAATTGCGTTGATGCTGACTTAAAAGCCTTCGCTACTGAAACCCTTCCTACTTTGAAAGCTCACCAGGAGCATATCAAAACTATTAAAGATAAGATGAAATAATTGTCTGTTCATCTTGTGTAAGTATTGCCGGATTACTAGTTGTAATCCGGCTTTTTTATTTGTTGGTTTTTGGCTTAAGCACATAAATTGTAATATTGCATATATGGCATCACCTATTACAGCGGGCCTGCTGGCCTTTGGTATGTCGGGCAGGGTTTTCCATGCACCGTTTTTGCATACCAGCAATCAATTTGAGTTAAAGGCAGTTGTAGAACGTACGCAAAAAAAAGTGCATACCTTTTATCCCGATGTAATAAGTTACGATACTACCGAAGCGCTTTTAGCCGATGAAGAAATTGAGCTGGTGGTTATCAATACGCCTAATTATACCCATTTTGATCTTGCCATTCAGGCTTTAAAAGCAGGCAAACATGTATTGATTGAAAAACCAGCGGCCGCTACCAGTGACGAAGTAAAGACACTGTTTGATACCGCACGCAAGGCAGGCAAGCACGTGTTCGTCTATCAAAACCGGCGTTGGGACAGCGACTACCTGGTCGTAAAGCAGGTTGTTGAAAGCGGCCGCCTGGGCGATCTGATCGAGGTTCACTTCCGGTTCGACAGGTATCGTGCAACTATTGGCCCGAAGTTTTTTAAGGAAAAAGCCGGGCTCGCTGCCAACGGCGTATCATTTGACCTTGGCCCTCACCTGCTCGATCAGGTGATAGCGCTTTTTGGCCAGCCTGTAAGCTTCACTAAAACTACTGGTAGCTATCGCGATAGCTCAGAGGTGGATGATTACCTGCATCTGCATCTCAAATATCCGCATCAGCTTAATGTATTCATCACTACCAGCCTACTTGTAGGTCAGCCGCTACCTGCGTTTGTACTGCATGGTAAACTTGGCAGCTTTATTAAAGACAGAGTTGATGTGCAGGAAGACCAGCTGAACGCCGGAGTGATGCCTGTGGACGATAACTATGGCATAGAGCCTGAAGGTAAAGAAGGCCAGCTGATCACTTTTGATGAAAACGGGAATAAACTGATTGAACCGGTACCGTCTTTAAATGGTGATTATAAAAAACTCTTTGAAGCCGTATACCATACTATACGTGATGGAGCGGCGTTTCCGGTAACTGATGAACATATTGCCTGGCAGATTGAAATACTGGAAGCATAACAAATAACAGACTATGAAAAAATTTATATATCTTTTATGTATTGTTGCTGTGGTGGGCTGCATACAGGCATCTAACCATCCGGATGTAAGCGACAATAAAAACCAGTCTTCCGCTCAGCAAACTACTTCCGCAAACCCTGAGGCTGATAAACTGGCCCCTTTCAAAATACTTACCGTTGATAACCATTGGATTACCAACGCAGATCTGAAGCCTAACAAACCGGTATTGCTCATTTACTTTGCACCAGACTGCGGCCATTGTCATGCTTTGCTGAAAAAACTGCAGCCGCAATTTAAGGCGCTATCCAACATGCAGGTGTTATTAATTACCTGGCACCCGGTAGAGTCGTTGCAAGCCTTTTATAAGGATTATAAGCTATCAGCCTACCCTAACATTATTGTAGGTACTGAAGGCTACGGTCTGCAGGTGCAAAAATTCTATCAGATAAAGGAAACTCCGTACACCGCCGTATTTGATCATAAAGGCAAACTGGTGCAAGCATTTGAAAAAGCACCTGAGGTAAAAGAGCTGCTTGCCGCCGTTAAAAAGGCTTAAGCAATAGCCCTTTTATTGTTGCTGTTGCTGCTGCATCTGTATCATTTGCATGTACCTCTGGTAACTGTTCTGGGTAAACTCAGTCACCTGGTCTGCTATGGGCACTTCTATAACCGTCTGGTGATGATCGCTCGCAAGGCTTTCCTCGTTTACCGATACCGATACCACGAGCTTATGATTTGAGGTGCCTTTATATACACCTTTGACAGGTGAGCAGTCAGAAAAATTACGACCAACTGCCAAACGCACGTGCATCTCATTGGCAATACAATTATTGGTAGGATCGATACCCAACCAGCCATAATCCGGTATGTAGGCCTCAACCCAGGCGTGCGTAGCACCTTCGCCACGCATACCATTCCTGTTAGTACAAATGTAACCGCTAACGTAACGGGCAGGTATATGCATTATGCGCAGCATCTCTATCAATATGTGGGCAAAATCCTGGCAAACACCTGCTTTGAGTTTCCATATCTCGTTAAGCGTAGTATCAACGGTGGTAACGCCTTTAATGTATTCGAAATTATCAAATACATACTGGCAAAACCTTAAAACCAGTTGATACGGGGTATCATCGGGCCGGCGCTCCGCATTTACGTTTTCGCGCAGTTCATCAATACCGTCAAAGTACTCCTGCTTCAAAAAATCGATATATGGTACCACATATTGCAGCCGCTTTAAATCTTCCCATTGGTGCGAAGGAAAAATATCATTTACAGGCAGCGTTTTATGCCGTGTTTTAACTGACACGCGCGAACTAATAACGAGCATATTGTGGCGGTCGGTATAGGTGAAACTACCGATCTTGTTACCGAAGTAATCAGTATGGATATCTACCGCCGGGTTTCCGGTTATGGCAACCTGCTGTTTAATAACTTCCTGGTTCTCGTCATTAATCGGGTACAGAATTATCTGATTGGCACTGTCGCGTACGTTTCCCTGATAGATGTATTGGGTGGTATGCTGTATTTCAAACTCTGGCATAGCAGTTAGTTAAGAGTTGGCAAAATAGTATTCATTCAGGGCGTTACCTACGCCGTATAATTCGGAACGTATCTGCGTAAGAAATGTGTGGAGGCCCTCCTGCCTTATACTGCGTACCGAACTATATTTGATACGGCTTTGCAGGCGCCCAATCTGGAAGGATAGCTCACGGTAATTTTCCATGTTGTTATCATTCTTAAGACGGTCAAAATAGCGTTGTATATTGTTAACCGAGTAAATTACCGAGCGCGGGAAATCATTGTTCAAAACCACCTGTTCAAGTACATTTTCGGCTTCGAACCCTTCGCGGTATGTTTTTAAGTAGAGCTCATATCCACCCAAAGAAAGTAATAAATGCCTCCAGTAGCTGGTATCGGTAAGTAAATCCGGATTTTCGTTTACTGATACAAACTTCATGTCCAATATGTCTACCGACTGTATGGCCCGCTCCAGGTATTTACCAATGTTCATGAAAGCACGTCCTTCACCCCTCTCCATAGTAATTTCTACAGTGCCGTAATACAGCATTACCTGTTTAATGAGCACATCAAGCGTACCAATAGGGTCTTCCCGCTGCAGGCTGCGTTCAAGGCGGCTATCTTTTACCGCGTGGTAGTACTCGTTAAGGCACTGCCATAAATCCTTGGTGATGTGCTCCTGCACGCTGCGCGCATTTTCACGGGCGTGTGTAATGATATTAAGGATACTGTTAGGATTGGTTTTGCCCGTTACCATATATTTTAATACAGCACGGGTATCATTCTCAAGCTTTTGCGCTTCCTGGTCGCCAAGGCCTGCAAAAATGCGGACAACAGGCTCCCAGGTAAACTCCTGTGCGTAATCCTGCGATGAAGCGTAATTTATTTTAAGCATGCGCAAAATACCATCGCTGCGCTCTATGTACCTGCTTAACCAATAAAAACTTGCTGCTACTCTACTTAACATTAGAATTTGAATATAGAACAACGTATGATGAATAAAAGCATTCAACATTCGTTGTCCGAATTTTATGACACTTATCAGCTATCTCAAGCCAGCACCCACGTATCCTTACTGCCGCCCCCCTGTGAACTATTTACCACCAGCGATCCTTCTTTCAAGGCTACGCGGGTAAGGCCACCAGGTACTATCTCGATACCGTCCGGCCCGAATAGGGCGTATGGCCGCAAATCAATACGGCGCGGCTGTAAGGTACCCTGCATATAACAAGGTGCTGCCGAAAGGTTGATAGTTGGCTGCGCAATAAAATCACGCGGATTTTTTAACACTTCAGCCTTGTAGTCGGCTATCTCTTTATCGGATGATGCATGCCCCATCAGCATTCCGTACCCTCCACTACCGTTTGTTCTTTTAATAACCATGTTATGAATGCCTTCAAATACATGCTCGCGTTCATCGGGGTTGCCTAATTGATACGTAGGCACATTTTTAAGTATCGGTTCCTCGTTCAGGTAATACTTTATCATTTGCGGCACGTATGCGTAAACCGCCTTATCATCGGCCACACCGTTGCCTATGGCATTTACAATGGCTACGTTTCCCTTACGATAAGCACCCATGATACCCGCAACACCCAGCATGCTTTCCGGCTTAAATACCAAAGGATCCAGGTAATCATCGTCAACGCGGCGATAAATCACGTCTACTTGCTGCAAACCTGTTGTGGTTTTCATGTATACCTTGTGGTTGTTCACCACCAGGTCTCGCCCTTCCACCAGTTCTACACCCATTAACCTTGCCAGCGTGGTATGCTCAAAATAGGCCGAATTGTAAATGCCCGGACTAAGCAGTACAATAGTTGGATTATGTATTTGCCGTGGCGATAAGGCCTGCAGGTTACGGTAAAGAATATTCGGATAATCTTTTACACTGCGCACACTGCATTGCGGCAACAGGTCAGGGAAAAGGCGTTTGGTAATCTCCCTGTTCTCCAGCATATAGCTTACGCCTGATGGCGTACGCAGGTTATCTTCCAATACATAGAAAGTACCATCGTTATCACGAATAAGGTCGATACCGGATATGTGAACATAAATGTCGTGCGGTACCTGCAGGTTGTACATCTCCCTTAAAAAGTGCGGACAAGAATAAATAATGTCTATAGGGATGATGCCATCTTTAATGATGAACTGGTTGCTGTACACATCCTTCAGAAAAAGGTTCAGCGCTGTAAGCCGCTGCTTAATCCCCTTTTCTATAAAAGCCCATTCGCTTGCCGTTATGATGCGGGGAATGATATCAAACGGGAATATCTTTTCAATACCTTCGCCGCTGTTATAAACGGTGAAGGTAATGCCCTGGCTCATAAACAGACGCTTTGCTAACTCTTCTTTTTTATTGAGTTCATCGGCAGATTCACCCGATACGTACTCAATAATTTTGCGATAATGCTCACGAATAGTATTGTCTTCGCCATACATCTCGTCCCATACGCCGTTTATAGGATTATATTTGTTAAAATAAGCCGATTCCTGCATAAATAAATCCTATATCTAATATTAAATTTTATCGCTTTTAAGTTTTGTATCGTAATTTATAAAGTATTTTTTAATAATCTCTCAGATGTTTTACAAAATACATAATTAAAAAGGCCAAATTTTGTTTTCCATCAGCTTTATTTCGGTAGCAATTATAATTTAAGTAGCATCACAATAAAAAAAGCGTCTCCAAATTATTGAAGACGCCTCATAGAAAATTATCTTAACGATTAATTTTCAGCGATAACGTGGTAGCTGATGGTAGCAGCAGTATTGCCAGACACATAAATGGTATAAATTTTACCAGCTTTCACAGTGGTAGGCATGTTTAAACCTACTGTTGTAGAGCCCGAAGCGTATAATAAGAAAGTAGTGTTAGCATCTACTTCCTGGTAAGCAGTTGAAGCTTTATAAGCTAAATCGGTTATTAATTTAGTACCTGCAGTTATAGCAAGATCAATTTTAGAAGCTGCAGCTGCGCTTAAATGCACAAAGCGCACCTTAGCTTTACCTGATGAAGGTGCAGAGGTTTCATCTTTCAGTACCACAGCAGCCTTGGCATCTGCGTTACCGGTGTAATATACGGTATAACGTTTATCGCTATCAAGATCAACATTAAAGCTAACGTTAGCTGTCGCTGAGTTGTCATTACGCAACTGTGCCGAGTGGCTGCCTGCTTTGGTTTTAACGTAGTCAGAAACTTTCGTATATGCTACTGCCGATGTGCTCACCCTGGCATTGTCCAGATAAAGCTCCTGCGAAGCAGATCCTTCTACAGCATTTACCACGCGTATTGACGCTGTGCTATTTGGCTCTACGTCGTTATTGTCGTCCTTGCAAGAGGTGAACGCTGTTGCGGTTACAGCCAGCGCAAGTATTGCAAATAGTTTAGGTGTTTTGGTTTGTTGGAAAATTTTCATAGTAATAAGTGCTAATATTATAAATAGTATTATTATAAAATAATATATACAATTAGCATTCCAGACATCACTTATAAGTGATGTCACTTACAAATTGACTATACAAGCAGGAGTGTTGTAGATGTTTCAGTACAACTTTTTGGTGTAGAGATGTACAAAAGCATATACACAAAATAAAAACGGCCGTCATTTTTATGACGGCCGTTTCATTATCTGTACAGCTACAATTAAGCGTGACCATGCGGCTTCTCTTCGCGGAAAAACTTCGCGCTAAAGAAGTCACTATTCATGCGGCTGATGTTGTTAAGCTTAATCTCTTTAGGACATTCGGCTTCGCAAGCGCCGGTATTGGTACAGTTACCAAAGCCTTCTTCATCCATTTGTGCTACCATTGATTGTACACGGCTCCAACGCTCTGGCTGGCCTTGCGGCAATAAACCAAGCTGGGTTATTTTAGCCGATACAAACAACATAGCTGAAGCGTTTTTACAAGCTGCCACACATGCACCACATGAGATACAGGTAGCGGAGTTAAATGCTTCATCGGCCACAACTTTTGGTATAGGCGTGGCATTTGCATCAGGCACACCGCCGGTGTTTACTGATACGTAACCACCAGACTGCTGTATACGGTCAAAAGCAGAGCGGTCTACTGCAAGGTCCTTAATTACCGGGAAAGCAGCAGCGCGCCATGGCTCAATAGTAATGGTTTCGCCATCTTTAAACGAGCGCATGTGCAACTGGCAGGTAGTGATAGCCCTTTTAGGACCATGCGGACGGCCATTGATGTACAATGAGCACATACCACAAATACCTTCGCGGCAGTCATGATCAAAATATATAGGTTCGTCGCCCTTGTGGGTAAGACTTTCGTTTACGACGTCAAGCATTTCCAGGAATGACATATCCGGAGAAATGTTCTCTGCTTTGTAGGATACAAACTTACCAGCAGTTTGTGCATTTTTTTGACGCCATACTTTAAGCGTCAGGTTCATATTTTCGTTACTCATGGTTTTAGATATGAGATTTGAGATGTGAGATATGAGACTATTGCTTTAATCGTTGCTGAAATGAATAATTCATTTTTTGCAATTCATCGATTTCCTTTAGCAATGAGCTTGTCAGATCTTCATCAATTAAATTCAACTTATTTGAAATAACCAATTGTGTTTGTAATTCATAAGATGAGCCATTGGCTATACCTAAAAAATTACAAAATTCTTTACTCGAATTTCTGCCTGCACCTTCCGCTATGTTAGAAGATATGGAAACAGCTGCCCTCCTAGCCTGGTTTGTTAGTCCAAACCTTTCGTCGGCCGGGAAAGAAGCAGTAGCCTTATAAACACTTACTGCCAGGTCAATCGCCTTATTCCAAATTTTCAACTCTGCGAGATTATGCATATTATTTTATTGAGATGTGAGGATAATAACATGAGATGTAAGATAACCACCGACAAACTGACATATTTATCTCAAATCTCATATTTCTTGTCTCATATCTACTTATAGCTTCTCTGTGTTAACTTAACATTTTCAAATATCAGTTCCTCTTTATGGAGTTCCTCTTCCACGTTCTCACCTTTAAACTCCCAGGCAGCAACAAATGCAAAGTTTTCGTCGTCGCGCAATGCTTCGCCTTCTTCTGTTTGCGACTCCACCCTGAAGTGACCACCGCATGATTCGCCGCGCATTAATGCATCAGTAACCATCAGCTCGCCAAGTTCTATAAAGTCAGCAACGCGGCCTGCGCGTTCTAATGAAGCGTTCAACTCCTCGTTCTGGCCTACCACAATGGCGTTCTTCCAAAAGTCGGCTTTCAATGCCTGAATAAGCCCTTTTGCTTTTTTCAGGCCTTCTTCTGAACGGGCCATACCACAGTACTCCCACATAATGTGGCCAAGTTCACGGTGGTATTCGGTAACTGTTTTATTTCCTTTCAGAGAAAGCAACTTGTTTACATAATCGAGCACGTCTTTTTTGGTTTGCTCAAATGCAGGATGATTTTTATCAACCGCCTTTGGACCGATAGTAGCCAGATAATCGCCAAGAGTATAAGGGATAACGAAGTAACCGTCTGATAAACCTTGCATCAACGCAGACGCACCTAAACGGTTAGCGCCGTGGTCGCTGAAGTTACACTCGCCCAAAGCATATAAGCCCGGTACGGTTGTGCTCAGGTTATAATCAACCCAAAGGCCACCCATAGTATAGTGCACCGCCGGGTAAATACGCATTGGTTGTTTATATGGGTTTTCATCAGTAATCTGCATGTACATATCAAACAGGTTACCGTATTTAGCGGCAACTGTTTCTTCACCCATACGTTTGATAGCATCAGCAAAGTCGAGATATACAGCCAAGCCTGATGTACCTACACCACGGCCTTCATCGGCCATTTCTTTGGCATTACGTGAGGCAACGTCGCGCGGAACAAGGTTACCGAAGGCAGGGTACTTTCTTTCCAGGAAGTAATCACGGTCTTCTTCTTTTACCTGATCGGCAGTTATTTGCTTTTTACGAAGCTTTTCAGCTACCTCAACTGTTTTAGGTGCCCAAACACGTCCGTCGTTACGCAACGATTCAGACATCAGCGTAAGCTTAGATTGGTGATCGCCGGTTACCGGGATACAGGTAGGGTGTATTTGCGTATAGCAAGGGTTGCCAAAGAATGCACCGCGTTTGTGTGCACGCCATGCAGCCGTTACGTTTGAGCCAATAGCGTTGGTTGAAAGGTAGAACACGTTGCTGTAACCGCCAGTGCAAAGTAATACAGCATGGCCAGCATGCGTATCAATCTCGCCTGTTTTAAGGTTACGGGTAACAATACCTTTTGCATGCCCATCAACCACTACCACGTCAAGCATTTCGTGGCGGGTGTACATTTTTACCTTACCAAGGTTTATTTGGCGGTTAAGCGCAGAGTAGGCACCCAACAGCAACTGCTGTCCTGTTTGCCCACGGGCATAAAACGTACGTGATACCTGGGCACCACCGAATGAACGGTTATCTAACAAACCGCCGTACTCACGTGCAAAAGGTACACCCTGTGCTACGCACTGGTCAATAATATTTACCGATACCTCTGCCAGGCGGTGCACGTTGGCTTCGCGGGCGCGGTAATCGCCGCCTTTAATAGTATCGTAAAACAAACGGTAAACGCTGTCACCGTCGTTCTGATAATTCTTTGCGGCGTTTATACCACCCTGTGCAGCAATTGAGTGCGCACGGCGTGGGCTATCCTGAAAACAGAATGCAGTTACATTGTAACCCAACTCAGCAAGCGTTGCCGCAGCCGATGCACCTGCCAAACCTGTACCTACCACAATAACGTTGTATTTACGTTTGTTGGCAGGGTTTACCAGCTTCAGGTTAAATTTATGCTTGCTCCATTTTTCGGCCAATGGGCCCTGGGGAATCTTAGCATCTAAAATCATCTCTTACAATTTATATTTTTGAACGGCTTTGCAGCCGCATCATATCAACAATAAACCTTATCTGAAAAAGAAGTAAATAACTGGCATCAAGGCAAATCCAAGCGGAATAATCACCGCAAACAACCAAGTACCAACAGCCTCTACAATAGGAGTATATTTACGATGTACCCAGCCCACACTGCGAAATGCACTCTGAAAACCGTGTAGTAAGTGGAAGGAAAGCGCACCTAACGCTATAACATAAAATGCTACATACCACCATTGTTTAAAAGCAACCTCAACGGTTTGATTTAAATCTTTAGCCACCATCGTTTCAATTTTGCCTTCGGTAAAAACAGCATAGTGGTAATCGCCCGGAGGAAGGTCTCTTGCCGAAATCTGCTCACCTGTTGATAGGTCCGTTTTGTATTCTTTGAACGGAATAACGTGGGTGCTTTTGCCGGTAAAATCGTCCTGATGATATTTGAACCAAAAATCCTTCATGTGAATCACAATAAAAAGAAACAAGATTGATCCCAGCAGTCCCATGTTTTTTGAACCCCATGAAACCGGTGATTTGGGCGCCGAAGCATAACCAACAGGGCGGGCTTTGCGGTTATTCACCGTTAAAATGATAGCGTAAATGGTATGCACCAGTATAGACAAGTACAGCAGGTACGATACCACCCTGATTGGCGGAAAATGCGTCATGAAATTGGCGTAGGCATTAAACGCCTGGCCATTATCATGCTTAAACAATGCAAGGTTACCGCTAAGGTGAACAATTAAGAAAGTACACAAAAACAAGCCCGTTAAAGCCATGATAAGCTTTTTGCCCAGCGACGAGTTAAAGGTTTGTTTAATTTCGCTCATTATAAATTTTTGATTATTTCGGCAAAAGTATCTATAAAATAACAAAACCATGGCAATGGCACTGGCAAAGTACCGCCTTAGTTTTTATTTAGAAACAATCTAAGCAAAATGCGCCATTGGCTATTACAACGCAGAAAGTTATCTTAGCAACATGAGAAAAACATACCTCCTGCTTATCGGATTACTGGCTGCAAGTTGCAGCAATAGCAATAAGTTTAATATTGAAGGCACTACAACAAATCTTAATAACGGCGTATTCGGTGTAAACGATGTAACCAACAAACCCATTTACGGCGAAAACATTAGCGGTGGAAAATTCAAAGTGCAAGGCATGCTGGAATATGCCGGCTTTTATTTAGTTAAAGTAACTAACACCGCGGATGCAAAAGCGCCGAGCGAAGCACACGAAGTATACCTTGAAGGCGGCGATTATACTTTTACCGTAGACGGAAAAGATCTTACCAAATACCCTAAGATAGAAACCGACTCGAAAATCCAGAATGACCTGTCGGCTTTTTATACCCTGCGCGATCAAATGGTAACCAGCGTAGAAAAGGCCATTGCCGAAAAAAAGAAATTCCTTAAAGCGCAGGGCAGCAGCCTTCGTCCAGACCTGTACCTTAAGCAGGTAGATTCGCTTGAGGCATTAAATAACCAGGCAGTTGAGATGCAGGCTAACGTTCTGGAGAAATTTTTGGCGCAACATGCAGATAGTCCGGTGGCGGCACATTTGATGGCCAACACCGATTACCAAAGCGACCCGGTGCGCTTTTTCGCTCTATATAATAAAATGAGCGGCGAAGCTAAAGGCAGCGCAGAAGGCAAAGAGATAGGTGAAACACTCGGCCGTTTAGTAAAGCTGGTACCCGGACAAAAGGCTCCTGAAATTTATGGTACCAATCCGGATGGACAAGCGTTTGACCCTGCAAAATCTAAAAAGAAAATTTACCTGATTGATTTTTGGAGAGCCGGAAACGAGGTGAGCCGCATGAACCACCTGCAAATGGCAAGCAAGCTGTTCTTCCAGGTAAATAACAACAAAGATTTTGGCATCATCAGCATCAACCTTGACCAGGAGAAAGATTTTTGGCTTAAAGCCATTAAAGAAGATGGCATGAAATGGCCGCAATACTCAGACCTTAAGGGCAACGAATCAGAAAACGTTCGGGCGTGGGGAATCAGCAAGGTGCCAACTTATTACTTGCTGGATGGCAACTGGAAGGTATTACAGCGCGATATCGAGTACAAAGATATCTCTTTTGAAATCAGTGATTATTTAGATAAGCATTAATAAAAAGCAAAGGCCGGTTGATATAACCGGCCTTTTTACTTCAATTAACTATTCTGATCTTAATGTTTTCGCTGGATTTACAATTGCAGTGCTTACTGCCTGCCAGCATATAGTGATAAATGCAATGGCTATAACTGCAAAGCCTGAGAGCGCAAATATATCCCAGCTGATGTTGACGCGGTAAGCATAATCCTGCAGCCACTTGTTCATCAGCATCCAACCCAACGGTACGGCAATAACAAGCGATATGAGTACCAGGCGTAAAAAGTTGCCAGTAAGTAATGCAAACAGGTTCATCACGGATGCTCCGAGCACTTTTCGTATGCTTACCTCCTTGCTGCGCTGCTCCGCCATAAAGGCCGCCAGGCCAAATAAACCAAGGCAGGCTACCACTACCGCCAGTAAAGAGAAACCTGTAAATATGTACTGTGTACGTTGCACATCTGCATACATGGCGGCATAGCTCTGGTCAAGAAAGGCATAGCGCATAGTTTGATGTGGCTGAAACTTTTTCCAGGTTTCGCTCAGTCCATCCAACGCTGCGTGCATATAAGTCGTTTTTACTTTTACCGATACAATGCTGTTGCTATTGCCTAATATCATTACCATTGGCTCCACCTGCTGCTTAACAGATTCAAAGTAAAAATCATCCACCACGCCTATCACGGTAAGGTGTTCGTCGCCATTGGTAATTATTTGCCCGATGGGGTTCTTCACGCCAAGCTTTCTCACCATAGCAGCATTGATTACGGTAGCCTGCGAGTCGGTAGGCATAGTTTTATCAAAGTTACGGCCGGCTATTAGCTTCATTCCGAAGGTGGCGAGGTAGCTGTCGTCAACCACCCAATGCTGCGTGCGTATAGGTGCATCTTCCTGCATACGCCCTTCTCTAAAAAATGAGTTGCCATTGCGCTTGGTGCCTGCAACAGGAAGGAAATCACTTACAGAAACGTTTTTTACATAAGGCAACTTCAGCAATTCGTCCTTAAAGGCGGTTGTTTGTGTACGCAGCACATCGGCACCCTGGATGGTTACAATCTGCTCTTTATCGAACCCAATTTTAGAGTTAAGAATGTACTGCATCTGCTTGTAAATAACGGCAGTGCCTATAAGCAATACAATAGATACGGTGAACTGAAATACTACCAGTCCGCTGCGCAAACCGGAATTGCGGCTGCCCATACGCAGGCTTCCCTTAAGTGTATCAATAGGCTTAAAGTATGACAGATAAAATGCCGGGTAAATACCTGCTAAAATGCCGATGAGGGTAGCCGAGCCTATTATTGCCGGCAACAACCATACGTTAGCAAAAGGTATACTGAGCCTAGTGCCAGCCATTTTGTTGAAAGCAGGGAGCAATGCAGCAGCAATGACCAACCCTAAGGCGAATGAAAAGAAACTGTAAAGTATGGATTCGGTTAAGAACTGCCTGATGAGGTTGCCGCGGCTGGAACCAATCACTTTTCTCAAGCCTACCTCCTTAGCCCGGTTTGCCGACCTGGCGGTGGCAAGGTTAAGGAAGTTGATACAGGCAAGCAGCAGAATAAATACTGCCACGCCTCCAAATAACCATATAAACCTGATGTCGCCATGCTTTATGTGGCTTTCTTCAATATTATAAGAATTGAGGTGTATAGCGGTAAGCGGCTGCAGGTACAAGTGGCCGTTTTTTTTGATCTCGTCGGTATAGTTGCGGCCTCTTGCGGCCATTGATGGGATAATATACTTATCGAGGATATGATCGGTTACGCGCTTGTTGAACGAGGCGATGTCTACGCCCGGCCTTAATTGCACGTATATGCCATAGTTGCTGGAGTTCCAGCTATCCTGCTCACCCTCCCAGAAATTTAAGCCGGAAAGAGAGATAAACCCACGAAATTGCAGGTGCGAATTGTGCGGAAAATCCCGCATTACCCCTCCTATTGAAAGCGGCACCCTGGTATTATCATTAAATATAAGCGTCTTACCTACAGGATTTTGTCCTGGGTAATACTTATCTGCCATGCTCTTGCAGATGACCACCGAGTTAGGTTCCTTTAACGCCGTCAGCCGGTCGCCGTATACCATTTGCACGTCCAGGATGTCAAGCATCGAGGTGTCAGCAAAGCAAAAACCTTCTTCAAAAGTATCGTTAGCCTGGTCTATGCGGCGTATCTGGTTCTCTGTGCCGCCAAAAAGCTTATTATATAATATACGGCCGGCTTTTTGTATCTCCGGAAAATCGTTCACCAGCGCCTTTGCCATCGGTGGCTGAAAGCTTGTGCCCCGGTAAGTGGTGCCCGCTTGTGTTACCTCGCCTATAACACGAAAAACGTTGCCTTTATTACGGTTATAGCTGTCATAGCTGGTTTCATTAGCAATATAAAGAGCGATGAGTAAGCATGCAGCTATGCCAATGGCAAATCCACCAATGTTAATGGCGGCGTACATCCGCTGCTTTTGCATATTACGGAATGCGATTTTGAGGTAATGAGTTATCATGGCGCGTAGTTAAAGGTAACCGAAATATAGCTATATACGCGCCATTTACATGCCACCTGTCTATAAATCTGGCATACAATAAGTTAACAACAAAACATCCCGCAACGGCGTTCGGTTTCGATACAGCCAGTGTACGCTCTTGAAAGATAATAACCAAGCACAAATAAAGTCAATTGTGCCTTCAAGGGCGATGTCTACAAGGTAAATGGGATTGGATGCGACTGCAAACGGCTATAAAACAAAAGCGGCGCCTGATGGGCGCCGCTTTAACAAAATATCGTTTATTGAATTACAGGATAAGAATTAATACCAGGATGATAATAATGATAGCACCAACTGAAAGGTAGACGCCGCCGCCTGTCATGGCTTTTGCTTCGTTATTTAAGCCTTTCAACTCTTGTTTCAATTCTTTACGCTGCTCTTTGGTCAGTTCAGATTTGTCCATCGCTCTGATTTCGGCAACGCGCAATTTAATTTCTTCTACACGGGCTTCTTTCTGCTCAAGCGTCATGTTAGCAATTGCCTCGGTATTCACACCGTCTTCATCACCTTCTTTAACGGTAGCTGCATTACTGTTAAAACCAGCCAGCATCAGCAGCATGGTTGTTGCAAATAGATAAATTTTCTTTTTCATAGCATTTAAAATTGTGTGACTTTTCAACTCAGATAAGCTTTGAAAACAATAAAATGTTTTAATAATTTTTCAATTATTTAACATCAAATGAGTTTAAATGCTGATATAGAACGACGCCTCAAAGGTATGGCCCATTTTCAAGGTATGTATCCCCTCTTTTTGGCTGATGTCGGTAGGCCGACCTTCGGTATCTGTATAACCCATCCATGGCTCAATGCATACAAAATTTGCACCCGGCTTGGCCCATATGCCTAAATGCTCAAAATGCGGAAACTCAACCGATAGTGTTTGCTCATGCTTGTCGCTGGCAATGGTTATCATTTTTGATTGTACGTTTTTAAACACGAGCGCATCACGGTTAAAAAGTTCCCTGGTGAGATGAAGCTTTTTATCCTGTAATGGTACTAACTCTGTTTCGCCATTAAGGAAACCGTTGGCTGATAACAAATGCCTGTGGAGTTCCTCCTGTACCTCGAATAACAAGTAGTAATCCTCGTATTGCTCACCTGCATTGAAGGGCACGTTAAATGCTGGATGCCCGCCTACGGAAAAATATATCGTTCTGTCGTCAAGATTAATTACTTTATAAGTTACGCGAAGGGCGTTATCAATAAGGTTGTAAATTATCTGAAAATCGTATTTGTACGGATATACCTTTAAAGTTTCGGCACTGTAGGGCAGTGAAAATATAGCGTGCACATCGCTCTGCTCTAACAATACAAATTCATTATTGCGTGCAAAACCATGTCTTGATAGCGGAAAAGTACGGCCATCGGCCAGCAATTGGTTATCTATAACCATCCCCACAATCGGGAATAGATTAGGAGCGTGCGATGCCCAAAAGTTCGCATCGGCTTGCCAAAGCTGCTCTACGCCTGTGGCTTTATTGTATAGTGAAGTAAGCTCGGCGCCTTTAGGCTTAATAGTAACTTTAAAGTGATCGTTTTCAATGGTTGTCATAAGTGGTTAACTTTATCTTTGGCAGAATGTTTAATGATCTGACAACCAAAAATGCTAATAATTAGCATAACCACATGCATTAATGCGGCTGTTTGGCAACCGATTTTATCAGTGAATCTTTTTGTGCCGGTGTAAGGTTGTAATTGAATTTGTACAAAGCACCCTCCCAATCGCCATACGAAGGATTGGGCAATACTATATACCGGTTGCCAAATTGGCGCGAAAGGCTTGCCGTTACGCTATCGCGACGTGCTTCTGATGGATGACTATCATACAAAGCGTCGAAATCAGCAAGATTATCGCCACATAAAAGGATTATGCTGTGGCTTTTCGCTATTTCCCGCCGGCGTGCTTCTTTGCTTGATGAGGTTGCTCTTGGTAAAAAATGCGCGGCATCAGCATCAGGAAAACCGAATAGTTGTAAATTTTTCAGTGTTGATGCGGCTTCATCGGCATCGCGGTTGGTAACATAAAATATACGGATACCTTTCGATGCCGCATATTTGAAGAACGAAGGTGCCCCGGGTACCGTATCTGCCTGCGCACGGGCAGTCCACTCCTTCCAAGTATTGGCAGTATACTCCTGGTTGGCCAGTGCGCGTTGCATATCGTACGGACTATTATCCAATACCGTCTCGTCTATATCGGTGACTATGGCGAGTGGTTTGGCTGATGGTTGCTTTATAGCTTCATCTACCCGAAGGCGGGCAATATTATAAGCCTGCAAACACAGCGCTTTGTACTCTGCGGCACGCTGCTGCCACAGGGCGGCCCACGCCTTACCATCGTTGGCAATTGATGTTTGCGAAATATTTTTACGAGCCGAGCAGGCGGCCATCATCAATAGAGCAGTTAATATAAAAGCTAAACGGCGGTAATTGTGCATACTACAATCAGGCAAAAGGGAATGTGCTTTAAACGCTAACGAATATAAGGCAAATTTAATTCAAAGCCCTTGTTAGCTTTACTTGAGCACATTGTAGGTAATAAGGGCGGCGATGTATGCCAGGGCTGTCATGTAAGTTAGCTGTATAGCAGGCCATTTCCAGCTACGTGTTTCGCGATAAACCACAGCTACCGTGCTGGAGCACTGCATGGCAAAAGCATAAAACATCATGAGCGAAAAGGCGGTGGCAACAGTAAATACCGCCTCGCCTGTCTGGGGGTTACGGGCGCTGTCCATTTTTTGCTGTACCGACTGAATATTGTCCGCATCGCCATTTACGCTGTAAATGGTAGCCATGGTGCCTACAAATACCTCTCGGGCAGCAAACGACGTGATCAGCGCAATGCCTATTTTCCAGTCGTACCCTAAGGGGCGTATCACCGGCTCAATGGCATGACCTAATACACCGGCGTAAGAATTTTCTAACTTTTCGGATGCTTCCAGTCGTTGCAACTCCTCTTCGGGCTGCGTTGCCCGTACGGCTTCCTGCTTATATTTTTGTTCTATTTGCTCAAAACGATCACCGGGACCATAAGAGGCCATCACCCAAAGTACAATGGAAACCGCTATAATCACTTTACCGGCCTGCAACACAAATGCCTTCGAGCGGTCGTACATGGAGAAGATGACGTTCTTCCAGCGTGGCATACGATACACCGGCAGTTCCATGATGAAATAACCACGTTCCCGGCTCTTCATAATCAGCTTAAACACAAATGCTACAACAATAGCAGATATTAAGCTGAAAATATACATGCCGGTAAGCACCAGCCCTTGCAGGTTAAATATGCCCCAAACTGTACGGTCGGGCACCACTAATGCAATCAATAAAGTATATACCGGCAGGCGTGCAGAGCAGGTAACCAGAGGGGTCACCATAATGGTAATCATGCGGTCTTTCCAGTTTTCGATGGTGCGCGTACCCATTATTGATGGTACCGCACAGGCAAAACCACCTATCAGCGGCACTACTGATTTGCCGCTTAATCCAACCTTCCGCATCAGTTTATCCATCATAAAGGTTACGCGGGCCATATAGCCTGTATCCTCCAAAACTGAAATAAACATAAATAGTATGGCTATCTGCGGGATAAACACCAGTACGCCGCTAAGCCCGGCCAATACACCATCAATAAGCAGGCTCGCCAATGGCCCTTCGGGTATTACACCGCGCAAACCATCTTCGGCCCAGATAAAAAGATTTTCTATAAGCGCCATGGGGTACTCGGACCAGGCGAATATCGACTGGAATATGAACAGTAAAATACCGAGGAATACCACAAAGCCCCAAATTTTGTGCGTAAGCACATGGTCTATGCGGTTGCTCCAGGTTTCATGTTTTGCCGTTTCCGGATGAGTAACCGTATCGTAAAGCAGATCGTTGATAAAATTATACCGCGCAATAGTTTCGCTGGCCTGCGCCTTTTGAGAGTGGAAAGAAAATTCCTGCTCAAAGCCTTCTATCCTATCGCTCTGCTGTGGGGTAAGAAAGCGTAAATGCTCGTGCTGGTGTGCCAGTTGCAGCGCAAAGTAAGGGTTATCTACCTTTATCTCTTCCCCAATTTTTGCAATCAGTTCAGGCGCTAAAACTTCTACATCGATGGTGTCTGGCTGTAAGGCTACCTTGTTCGCATAAGCAATAGCTTGTTTTAATTGCCCTACACCGTCGCCTTTACGTACGGCCATGGGTACCACAGGCACACCCAATTTTTTGGCAAACTGCTCAACGTTTATCTGAATGCCCGACACCGATGCCAGATCCATCATGTTCAGGGCCACAATAACCGGTATTTTAAGGTCGGCTATTTGGGTATATAACAAAAGATTACGCTTTAGGTTAGTTGCATCAAGTACAACTACAACCAGATCGGGGTTAGATGGGTTGGCCCTGTCGGCCAATACAGAAAATACTATGGATTCGTCCTTGCTCTTTGGGTACAAGCTGTAAGTACCCGGCAAGTCTACTATTTCGGCAGTTCTGCCGTCGGGCAACTGGGTGTAACCGGTTTTTTTATCTACCGTAACACCCGGAAAATTCCCTATCTTTTGATTAAGCCCGGTTAAAACGTTAAATAAACTTGATTTTCCGGTGTTAGGGTTTCCTGCTAATGCTACGCGTATATCGGCTTTCAACGAATAAAAACTATTGTAAAATGATGGTTGACGCTTCGAACTTGCGAAGGCTGAGCTGATAGCCGGATACGTTAATAGCTATGGGATCGCCAAAAGGAGCCACGCGGGTAACCTTAATGGTTTCGCCCGGCAAACATCCCATTTCCATAAGTTTTACCGACATTTCAAGATCAGTAAACTCCTTTACCACGCCTGACTGGCCTATTTCAAGTTGCGAAAGATCCATCTGTAAAATAATTGCACACAAATATATGCTTATTTATACCGAATCCAAATAAGAAAGCCTAAATGTGCATTTTTGTTACGCGACATTACTCAGGAATGACGGGCGGCTACTATCGCAGCATTTTTGTACCCGAAGTGCGGGCAGCCGCAATCCTTTTTAAAGATACCGCATGATGACAGGGCAAGTACAACAATACCAAGCAGCAAAAACAGGAATCTTTTCTTTAACATTCTCTTTGTATTATAGATGAGTTACTCTTTCTACGAAATTATAAATAATTTGTTTTAGACAGACGCTAAATGATCTCCATTAAATAACAAAGCCCCGTATAATACGGGGCTTTGAGCTTAACGAAAGAATAAACTAAACTAATTAACTAAGATTATTTGAAGGTTGAGTGTACACTAGTGATTTTCCAGCCTTTACCAGTGTTAGTAACGGTAACCAGGTTGCTGCGGGTAAATGCGCCGTAATCCTGATCGATACGGATAACTGCAATTTCGCCATCGCTTTCAACTGTTGATGTAGTTACTTTGCAGTTCTGTTCAGATTTGTTTGATTTCATGAACGACAGCATTTCATTTTTGTTGAAAGACAATACTTTGTTACCTTGTACCATGCTGAATTTTACGCTATTGTCAAGCACCTGAGCAAAGCCTTCCAGCTTACCGTGAGTAACGGCCTCGATGTATGATGTAACGGCGAAATCTTTGGTTAGTTTTTCTGTGTCATCGGCTTTAACTACATTGATGGTTAATATTAAAGCTAAGCCTAAGAGGATTGATTTTAGAGTTTTCATTGTGCTGATTTTTAAGGTTATTTAATGTTTTTCATTTTATATCTATAAGACATCAGCATGTTAGCAAACGTTACAGAATTTTTAGCGCATTTGCACTTTTAACATATATTTAACACTTGCACCTTAAAACTGCGTTTTGCGTTACGCATTTAGCTAAAATTCGCTGGGCTTAACTGTTTTAGCGGCGTTTTATTAAAACTTTTGCATTTAGTGACTTTTTCAATAATTACTATTTCCGAAAAAAAATTAGTGGGCATGCATATAAGCATGAGCTTCCAAGGCAACGAAACGGTGAAACTGTGGCAAAACTTTAGGCCGAGATTGAAAGAAGTACTCAATCAGGTTGGTGATAGCGTTTACTCACTGCAGGTTTATCCAGGAGGCTATTTCCAAAACTTTAACGCATCCACATTTTTTGAAAAATGGGCACTTACCGAAGTCAGCGATTATAATTACATACCCGATGGGATGCGGCCATTTACTTTACCGGGCGGCTTGTATGCTGTATTTAATTATAAAGGACCATCCGGTAGCCCGCAACCATTTCAATATATTTTTGGTGAATGGCTGCCTCAATCAGCATACCTGCTTGATGACAGGCCTCATTTTGAAATACTCGGCCAGCGATATGATCGGCATTCACCGAGCTCTGAAGAGGAAATATGGATTCCTGTAAAATTGAAATAAGCGGTAAATTAGCGTTATGACCGATTATACCACCATCCTTTTAAAGTTTGATGATAAAGGCGAAAAAACCGGTTGGACTTATATTGAGATACCAGCCGATATCGCTCAAACCCTTAAGCCCGACAATAAGCAGTCGTTTAGAGTACGGGGTAAGCTTGACGATTTTGCCATTGCGGGCATAGCGCTGATTCCTATGGGTGAGGGTAATTTTATTATGGCGGTCAACGCAGCCATGCGCAAAGGCATTCGGAAAAATCATGGTGCCATGGTGCGCGTTCAGATTGAAGAAGATACAGAATTCACTGTGCAGACACCGGACGACCTCGCTGATTGCTTTGAATATGAGCCGGAGGCATTTGAATTCTTTAACAGCCTGGCTAAATCACACAGGCACTATTTTATTAAATGGATTGAAAGTGCCAAAACGCAACCAACCCGCGAAAAGCGCATGGCTCTTACTGTAAATGCTATGGTAAAGCGGTGGGATTATGCGCAAATGATAAGGGCAGCTTCCAAAAAAGAGTTTTAAATTGCGGCAACATCCTCGTTTATGAAAAAGCAACTATTAATAATTGTATCAGCGGCCATAGCCATGGCATCCTGCCAAACTTCAAAACCGAAGCCATCCCTTGATGCGGTTACCATTGAGGCTATTTCCTTCCAAACGGAAACTATGTTTAACATCTCCTGCGAGAAGTTTGACACTTATTATCAGGATAAATGGCATAAAACGGTTTTAGACAAACCCAAACAGTTAGACTCGTTACAAAACCTGCTTGATGCTCAGAAGACCGCCGACAGCGGTTATGAGCCAAATGTCCGTGTTAAGCTGCTATTGAGTTACAAAGATGGCTCAGCCGACACGGTTTGCCTTGATGAAAAGATTACACACTACAAAAACGCCAACTACGAAACCTCTGTAGAGCTGGCTAACTTTGTGCAGCGCTAAGCGTCCGCCCCTGGTGTTTGCTGGCCGGTTTGCTTTTTGCTGAGTATCTTTTCGCACCACAGCTGCAGCATCTCTACCATTTGGTTAAGGCGGATAGGTTTGCTCAGGTAATCATCCATACCGGCGTCCAGGCACTGCTGCTTGTCCTCTTCCATCGCATTCGCCGTCATGGCTATAATAACTGGCTGCTGCTGCACATGCTCCCTTATAAAACGCGTGGCCTCTATACCGTCCATTTCCGGCATCTGCACATCCATTATAATAAGGTCATAATGCTTGTTTGACACTGCTTCCAGCACCTCGTAACCGTTTACCGCTAAAGCCGGCTCGTAACCCAGTTTTTGCAATACGTGTACTGCCAGCTTTTGGTTAATAAGATTATCCTCGGCGAGCAAAATGTTTACAGGATATTTCGCCGCAAACTCCACACTTATACCCTGCGCGGTTAATGGCGTTACCGGCGTGCTGGTAATTTTTTGTTTAAGTTGTTCTATTATATGCTTATGCAGCAGATGATGCTTAACGGGCTTGGTTAATATTACACTAAATAATGCGGCATGGGTCTTCTGCAATTGATTACCCAACGAGCTTAATAGCACCACATTCAGATCAGGGTATTTTTGCTTTATATTTTGAGTAAGCGTAATACCATCCATTCCAGGCATTTTACGATCGGTTATAACAAGGTCGACCCGGCTTTCTTTTTCTAACACCTCCAGCGCCTCGTCACCTGAAGCAGCAAGCAAAGGCACAAACTTCCACTCCAGCATCTGCTGCTCCAGGATGTGGCGGTTAGTATCGTTATCGTCAACAATCAAAATGCGCTTACCTTCAAGGCCCACAGTGTTTATATTAACGTAGGTGCGTGATGGATTACGACTGGCCTTTACCACTATATTAAAATTGAACAGCGTGCCGGCACCCATGGCGCTCTTTACCTCTATATGCCCACCCATAAGCCTAATAAGCTTTTCGCTGATGACAAGCCCCAACCCTGTACCTCCGTATTTTCGGGAAGTGCTCGAATCAACCTGTGAGAAGGCCTTAAACAGCTTGTCAATCTTATCAGGGGCTATGCCTATGCCGGTATCCCTAACTGTAAAGGCAAGTTCCAGCCCCTCCCCTTCGGCCTTCACAAGGCTAACGCCGATAAACACCTCGCCATGTTCAGTGAATTTTACCGCATTACCTACTAAGTTGATGAGTATCTGCCGCAGGCGTAAGGAGTCGCCTTTAATTTGAGCAGGAACGTTAAGCTCCACCTGGTAAACAAGGTCGAGGTTGCGCGATGAGGCTTTTTCTGCAAATACATCCAGCACGTTCTCCACACATTCGCGCAAATCAAACTCGTGTTCCTCCAGCTCCATATTCCCGGACTCTATCTTCGAGAAATCAAGAATATCATTGATTACGGTGAGCAAGGCATCTCCGGAGTATTTAATAGCTTCTGTGTACTCGCGCTGCTCATCATTTAATGGTGTATTAGCCAATAGTGATGCCATACCTATAACGCCATTCATAGGCGTACGTATCTCATGGCTCATGGTTGCCAGGAAAACGCTTTTGGCTTTATTGGCATTTTCTGCAGCCTCGCGCGATTTACGCTCTTCGATGGTCAATTGGGCCAATGTCTCCGTGCGTTCGCGCACCTGTTCTTCCAATATTCTTTTTTGCCGTTGAACGCGCATTACCCTTAAGCGTATAACACTGTATATAATTACCACCAATACTATTATTAAAAGCGATATGAACCACCAGGTTAGCCAGAACGGTGGCGTAACAACTATAGTAAGCGGCATAGTAACCGGCGACCATTGCCCTGAAGAATTGCGATATTTGAGCAGTACTTTATAACTGCCTGCAGGCAAATTGGTGTAGAATGCCGAGTTACGGCTGCCAATAAGGTTCCACTCTTTATCAAAACCTTCGAGCATATAAGCGTACTGCTTTTTATCAGGCGAGGCATAATCCAAAGCGGCAAACCCGAACGAAAGTACAGACTGCTTGTGATTGAGCTTTATTTCGCGTGTATCGGTAATGTCCTCCTTCAAAGGCGAGGCATCTGAAGCACTGCCTGCAATATTTAGCTGCTTATTAAACAAGCTGAAAGATGTGATTACCAATGGCGCAAAACCGGCGCTGTTTTTTATCCGCTCCGGCCTAAAGCGGTTAAAGCCATTGATGCCACCAAAATACATTTCGCCGTTACGCGCTAGTAATGCCGAGTGGGGTTTATATTCTTCTCCCTGCAGGCCATCCTCGGTAGAGAAGTTGATAAAAGTCTTCTTCCGGGTATCAAACTTTGAAATACCAGCATTGGTACTTATCCACAGAAAACCCTTTTTATCTTCGAGGATAGCGTATATAATCTCGCTTGCTAAGCCTTCCTTTTTGCGGTAGATATCGAATTTACCGGTGCGGCGGTCAAAAGCATTAAGGCCGGATAGGGTTGCCACCCACATGGTGCCGCGGCTATCTACCATTATATCTGTTACACCATTATTGCTGATGCTGTTATGCCCATCGACATGGGCATAATGGGTAAAACGGCCGGTGCGTGGGTCAAGCCTGTCCAGCCCTGCATCAGCAGTGCCAATCCAGATAATACCCTTCTCATCCTCAAACATTGAATAGGCGCGGTTACTGCTAACCGTGTTGCTATTGCCTGAGGTGTTTCTGTAATGGGTAAATTGCCCTGTTTGAGGGTTATAATGGTCAATTCCATCGTTAAATACGCTTAGCCATGTACTGCCATCCTTTGCATTAAATAAATAATAAATATTATTGCCGCCTATACCGTTGGGTTTAGCGTTATCGTGTTTGTAGTTTTTAAATATGCCGGTAGCAGGGTCAAAAACACTCAACCCATCGCCCCAGGTACCAATCCATAATTTACCGTTGGCATCCTCATCCAGCGCAAGCACATAGTTGCCTGTAATGCTGTTTTTACCTTCCTGCTTTTTGTAGGTCTTGAAGGCTCCCGTCTGTGGGTTAAACTGATTCATGCCGCCACCGTCAGTAGCAATCCAAATTTTACCTGCTTTATCTTCAAAAATATCCAGCACAAAATTGTTTGAAAGGCTGCTCGGCGATGCATTATGCCTGTAAAGCGTAAAGTTGTCGGACGTTTTGCGGAACAGATTGATACCTCCGCCGAAAGTACCCACCCACATGTTGTTGCTTTTATCAAGACACAGGGCATACACCGAGTTGCCCAGCAAACTGTTATTATCTATCTCATCATGTTGATAGTTACGGAAAGTCCCCCTCACATCAAGAATACTGAGGCCTCCATTATCAGTACCAATCCAGAGATTCCCATCATTGTCATTATACAAGGTATACACTGTGTTACTCATGAGGCCACCTGCTGGTACCGTCTGCGTTGAAAAATGCTGCAGCTTTTTGGTATTGCGATCAAAAAGATAAAGCCCTTCATCCTGCGTGCCTATCCAAAACCGCTTGCGGACGTCTTCAAACATTGATATAATGGAGGAGTTGATGCCGCTTTTGCCGGTGGTATCCCTCGCAATAATATTTACAAACGTATTAGTAGTCTTATTATAACGGTATAGGCCATGATTAGATGTACCGATCCACAATTGACGGTCGTGGTCGATATATACCGAGCGTATATTTTCGTCCTTCAGGCCATGCCCGCTATTAGTATTTGGGTTATAATGGATAAATACTTTGCGGGCAGTATCAAAACACTCCACACCATGGGTTTGCGTAGCTATCCAAAGTTTACCGTTGTCATCAAAACTTAACCGGCCGAGCAGGTTACTTGCTGCACTGCCGGGCTCTTTGTCGTCATGCTCGTATCTTACAAACTTTCCGGTTAAGCGGTTATACATGCTAAGGCCTGCCTGCGTTGCCAGCCATATATTTCCATGGCTGTCTTCGGCCATGTCATTAACCATGTTATTGCTGATGGTAGTGTTATCGTCCGGATCAAAACGATAGGTAGTAAAGGTATAGCCATCAAAACGGTTGAGGCCGTTACGCGTACCTATCCACATAAACCCCCGGCTATCCTGCCGTATGCAATTCACATTTACCTGTGACAAGCCATCAGCAGTAGTATAATGGAAAAACTTCAGCCGCTTATCCTGCGCACTGGCACACAATGCCGTAAGCAACAATGCAAAAGCGGCATAAAGGCACTTTATCTTACTAAAAGCGTACATGTTTAATGCTTATAACTCAGGTTTATCAGTTACGAGGCTGGTATACAATTAGCGTTGTTTATCTGCTGCTTGGCCGGTGCCGTTGAGCAATATAACTATCGCAAACAACATTCCAAATGCTAATCAATAGTGCAACTGAGCTTATTAAGCTGTTTACGTAAACAACAGATAATAGTTACTAAAAAAGTTTAGCAACGTAACTGAGTGTCACGGGTATAAACATCCACGAAGTGTAGTATTTTTTACTAAATAATGCCGTGTAACTCACCGCCGGTAGCACCCATGGCATCAACAAGCCGCTCAGTAGCAGGGTCGCGTTCCAGCACAGGAGCATGATGTGGCTTAATGCGGGCATTTATAATGAGCGGACCTGTACAGCCCCAATGCTTATGCTCTGTAAAACTGCCGATGCCATATATATCATGTGAGGGGTTGCTGCGGGTAAAGGTTACCCAAACCAGGTTATTTACACTTGCAGCAGTAAACCCTGCATCATCACAAAGCACTATCAAAGGCAAGCCATCCAGATTTTTTCCGGTAAGTGCTTCTTCCAATATTTCCAGCATCAGCGGCATATCACTGGCTGTAATATTTTTAGGCACCTCTACAGCCAATACACCCGGCATAGCCATTTTATAAGCAGCAAAAGGGCGCGGCAATGTAAACCATGCAGGCAGCTCGTTCCAGAGTTCACGCTTAATTTCCCCGGCGGCTGCAATAGCCACCTTACTACCACTGTTAAGGCCAGAGCCACTATAGTCCAGTGTGTCAATGGTAGTTTTGGTGTAGAAATGCAAGTCGCGGGTAAGGTCTATGCGTTGCAGCATGTGTTTCAGAAAAGCGCCTATGTCATGTATATCCAGCGCTGGGTTATCCTCATGCGCTGCTATAAACAGGTACTTGGCCAGGCTAAGCTGGTTTTTTCCTAAAATATGATTGGCAATAGTGAGTATCTCCTGCGGATGACGCTCTTTTAAATAAGGAGTGTAACGCTCACTGCCTATCGCAAACAGCAAGGGGTGTACGCCAGCTGCGTCAACTGCGTTCACCGCACGCAATCCCGGAATTTCCTGCGGTAAGGCAGACCCGGCGATTTCGTGAATCAAAGCGCCAAAACTGGTATCTTCCTGCGGGGGGCGACCTACTACAGTGAATGACCAAATAGCATCTTTTCGATGATATACCTTATGCACCTTCATCAAAGGAAACGGGTGAGTTAAACTATAATAACCTAAGTGGTCGCCGAAGGGTCCTTCAGGTTTGTTCTCATGTGGCATAACGGTGCCGGTAATCACAAAGTCGGCATCCGCAGATATGCAAAATCCCTCTTCATCATAAAAGTAACGGAACCTACGGTTGGCCAACGCACCACCGAATGTCATTTCTGACAATCCTTCCGGTAAAGGCATCACGGCTGCTACGGGGTGGGCCGGCGGGCCACCTACAAATATACTTACCTTAAGCGGCTGACCCTTGGCGTTGGCCTTGGTTTGATGTACGCCTATACCCCTGTGGAGTTGGTAATGTAAGCCGATTTCCTGGTTGAGGATATAATCATTACCGCCGAGCTGTATACGATACATACCTAAGTTAGCATTCATGATGCCGGGTTTGTCGGCATCTTCGGTGTAGACCTGCGGCATTGTCACAAATGGGCCGCCATCCATCGGCCAGTTTATTATTTGAGGGATCTCACTTATTTGTGTTTGCCCAAAGCTTATGGGAGCACTACGTTTGCCAACGCGCATGGGCAATGCAGAAAGGGCAGTGAGCGCCACATCGGCAAAAGCAAAGGGCTTACGCAAAGCAGCAAGCGGGTTATTCTTTACTTCAACCAGCTTTTTCACTTTATCCAACGAATCACGAAAAATAAATTTAGAACGCTCCAGCGTACCAAACAGGTTTGATACCGCCGGAAAGCGGCTACCTTTTACATTTTCGAATAAGATGGCTGGCCCTTCATTTTCGAAAACCCGCAGGTGTATGGCTGCCATTTGCAAATGAGGGTCTACCTCATCCTTAATACGTATTAAATGCCCGTGCCGCTCCAGGTCGGCAACACAATCGCGTAAGCTTGAATAACCCATCGGCGCTAAATTACGTACAATTAGCAGATATTAAGATGTGTCGCATCATACATATTGCAGGCAGGTAATATTTACAAAATTTTAAATTATAGTCAGATTATTATTAAATACTTTTTAATATTGCGGTATAAGTGTTAAATTTTTAATTAACGACCTTTTTTAAAGCAAATACCAACCCAACGGGTTATAATTGCTTCAAAATTTATCACGCTAAATTTTTTATGCATCTTTTTAAACCAAACCGTAAAAAATGCATTTGTAGTTTATAATTTATTCTCCAATAACATAAAACAACTATGAAACCAACTTTACTGATATTAGCCGCTGGCATGGCAAGCCGCTACGGAAGTATGAAGCAAATAGATGGCTTTGGCCCTAACGGTGAAACCATTATTGATTACTCAATTTATGACGCCATCAAAGCAGGCTTCGGTAAAATTACCTTTATAATCCGCGAAGAGTTTGCAGATTCTTTCAAAGCTATTTTCGAGCCAAAGCTGAACGGCAAAGTGGAGACTGACTATGTATTCCAGAACTTTGATTTAAAACAGTACGGTATAGATAAAGAAATTGAACGCGCTAAACCTTGGGGTACTGCACACGCTGTACTTGCTGCCCGCAACCAGGTTAAAGAACCGTTCTGTGTTATTAATGCTGATGACTTTTACGGTTTTGACGCTTTTGATAAAATGGCGAAATTCCTTACCAGTGAAGTAGCAGACGACACCTACTCCCTGATAGGTTATCAGATCGATAAAACTTTGTCTGATTACGGTTCAGTATCGCGCGGTGTATGTAAGGTTGATGAAAACGGCAACATGGTTGAAATTAACGAACGCACCCAGGTTTACTTTAAGGAAGATGGCAGCGTAGTGTATGAAGAAGGTGGCGTTGAGCATCCGCTTCCTAATGACACGCGTGTATCTATGAACTTCTGGGGTTTCACACCCGCAGTATTTAAACAAAGCGAGCCAATGTTTGTACGCTTTGCAGAAGCAAACGAAGGTAATCCTAAAGCTGAATTCTTTATTCCGCTTGTGGCTGATGAGTTGATCAAATCAGGCACGGCATCATTTAAAGTAATACCTACCGCCAATAAATGGTTCGGTGTAACTTATAAAGAGGATAAGCCAATAGTACAGCAAAGCATCTCTGACCTGGTGGCTAACGGCACTTATCCTGAAAGCCTTTGGGCATAAGCCAAACATCTCATTCTAAAGAAAAACCGCCTCTTTTGTATTAAGACAGGCGGTTTTGTTATTTTCAAGCGAACAGCGGTTTTCCTTATTAGTTTTAAAACCGTTATCACACTATCTAAAATTGTGGGTAGCTTTGTAATGTGAAACCTAGATACCTTCTCATACTTTTCTTTTTTGTTTCTATAGTAGGCTGTAAAAAGATCTATGATCCGCTTCCACAGGATGATAACGTGAATCAGCCGCCGGTCAATCCAAAACCTCCCGAAGAAGAGCCCAAAAGGACGTTGAACCTTGCAAGTATATTACAAAGTAACATGGTGTTTCAGCGCGACAAACCGATTAATATATGGGGCACCGTCAACTTGGTTGAAAAAATAACCGTTACTACGAGTTGGGATAGTACATCGTACGAAACTAAAGCCGGTAGCGACAATAACTGGCAAATTACTCTTCCACCGGTGCCTGTAAAAAGGACTCCGCAAACCATAACAGTTACCGCAGAGGGTGTAAAAAGTGTAGTGTTAGATAACATATTGATAGGTGATGTTTGGTTATGTGCTGGTCAATCTAATATGGTGATGCCTTTAGGCAATATTCCACCGTTTTCGGGTGTAGAAAATTATGTTCAAGAAATCGGTGCGGCCGACCATCCGTTGATCCGTTTTACAGTAATACCTGAAGCATCCAAAGGCAAACCGATGAATGAATTGGCAAGACAACCGGATTGGAAAGTTTGTTCACCGCAAACTGCAAGTGAGCTAAGCGCTGTGGCTTATTATTTTGCTCAAAAACTTCAGCGTGAACTCAACATTCCGATCGGAATTGTAGTAGCAGCCGTCAATGGCAGCTGGTGTGAAAGCTGGACTGATTTATCTTCATTACAGGCCGAGCCTGCCTTAAACACTTTTACCTATTATGGACGCAGCGCTTCGCTTTATAACGCCATGATTCACCCTCTGAAAAAATTAGGGTTAAAGGGTTTTACCTGGTATCAGGGCGAAAACAATCAAAACATCTCGCCTTCAGGCATTTACACCATACTTAACAGCGCGTTAATTAAAGGTTGGCGCAATACCTTTGCGCAAGGCGAGTTGCCGTTTTATTATACACAGCTTACTCCGTTTGACGAGGACGGCTCTCGTAATGATACTTTAAATAACCTCGCAAGATTTAGAGAAGCGCAAGCCGCGATACGTAATTTACCAGGTACAGGCATGGCTGTTACGATGGATGCAGGCGACGTGGATAATCATCATCCGGCAAAGAAAAAACCTGTTGGGGAAAGATTGGCATTATTAGCACTCAATAATACTTATGCCATATCACTAACATGCCTTGGTCCCCAGTTTTCGTCGTTCGAACAACGGGATAACAAGATAGTAGTAAAATTTGTGAAAGGTACAGCCAACGGTTTATCAACCGCTGATAATACTACCTTAAAGCAACATTTCACAATTTCTGGGCCGGATTATAAGTTTCGTTATGGTGAGGCAAAAATTTCAGGCGATGAAATTATTATTACAGTTCCACAAGGCATGCAACTTCCCATACTTGCCGTTCGTTATGCGTTCAGCAACTTCCCTATTACAAATTTGCAAAACAGCGACGGTTTACCTGCAGAGCCATTTAGGAGCGACAATTGGCCAAACTGATGATCATATTACGCCTGCCCTACAGGACCGCCAAAGTTTAACGGAAAACCGGAGTTTTCTTCAGCGATGCGGATACGGCCGTTAGCGGCTTCAAACTTCTCAATATTGTCTTCAAGCGCTGCAAGCAAGCGTTTGGCATGCTCGGGTGTAAGCACAATACGTGATTTAACTTTTGCCTTAGGCACTCCTGGCATTATGCGTATAAAATCCAACACAAACTCAGAGTTAGAGTGCGTGATTATAGCAAGGTTAGAGTAAATGCCTTCTGCTACTTCTTCAGACAATTCTATATTCAGTTGATTCTCGTTGTTCTCTTCCATAATGACGCTAAAATAATAAACCTGTAGTAAATCGAGTCTCTTGGAATAAAAAAGCCGTCAACAATTTATGATGAACGCCCATACATGTTCTACGTTAAAAATCAACAACTTTAAAAAAAGATGGTTTAGGGTTTAAGTTACCGTCAAATAAAAACGAGAAGTTCTTACCACGCTCTTTTTGCGTAATTTTAAGTACAGGCTGATCACTATAACCCCAAAATGTAACACCGGTCACTTTACCTTTATTTCTGCGCAACACAGAAAACACGTCCTGATAAACGTTTGTCTGCATATTTTGCAGTGCAGGAGTAAAAAGGCCATTTATACTTTTAAGAGCCATAGCCTGGCGTGTATCAGCAACATTATACATGGCGATATCCATTTCAGTAATCTGTACTTCCAACCCCAGAGCAGAAAACTGGTCTATATCTTTTTGCAAGCTTTGACCCGTCCGGCCCTGTTTAGCCATGTGAAACTGGAGCCCCATGCCGTCAATTGGCACGCCACGATTGACCAAGCCCTTTACTAACTCATAAATCTTGCGGCCCCGATCGCCATTTGCATTGTACGAGTCGTTATAGAACAATTTGGCGGTAGGATCGGCCTGACGGGCAAATTCAAAACACTTATCGACGTAATCAGGTCCTATGATTTTATACAGTAAATCCTTGTCGCTTTCTTGAGTAATTCCCATCGCCTCATTAACTACATCCCAGCAATAAACCTTGCCTTTGTAGCGGCGCATTACTTTGCTAATATGATCTTTAAGGCGCTGTAACAGCAATTCACGTGATGCTTCATTACCATTTTTATCTACAAAAAACCATTTTGGCATCCAAGCAGCCCAAACCAGGCAATGTCCGCGCACCTTCATGTTGTTAGCTTGAGCAAAAGCGACCAGCTTATCAGCTTCGCCAAAGTTGTACTGATTTTCTTTAAAATGTATAAAATGGGGCTTAAATGAATGCTGAGGTGTCAAACTTGAATATTGGCTTACGAGGAATTTCACTTTAGCCGGGTCTGCCAGATCTTCTGCAGGACTGATCGCAGCACCTATCGGAAAGTAATTAGCATAAGCCTGTCTTAAAGTTCGTGTTTGCTGCTGCGCAATGTTGTTTATAGCCTTTGCTGCCGCAGGTTTGCTTATCTCCGCCTTAAAATTAGCAGTTAAGCTCTTAACCGGTACCACTGGTACCGCCGGGGTATCCTTTACTGTAAGAGTATTAGCCGCCTTAATTGTTGGGCTATCAATTACACTGTCAGTAGCTTTTAAAGCTGCAACCGGCTGCGGCTTGCTTGCTGTACTATCGGCAGACGACTTTTCTTTACTTCCATTAATACATGAACTACTGATAAACGTTACTCCGCCAGCCAGCAGGGCAATGAATATCCCGTTCTTAAATAGCATGGTCTTATTCTTCATAATAATCAATTACTATTATTTTTTCAATAACGGCATTTTCTCGAACAAAGTTTATGAACACGGGTAACAATTTCGTGTTCAAACGGCAATGTGCTTCGTTATACAACCATCACTCAACTTTTAAGAATACCGGTTAAATGCCGCAAGGTACCTTTTACCCGTATTTTTGACAATAATTATTTTAGTAAAAACAAACATTTATTGACAAAAATTTATCAATTTGGTTTTAAATTCACGAAAATTTAATTTTTTGAGGGTAATTTTTGATAATATTACAATAAATTTTGCACAGTTGAAAAACTGTACCTATATTGCATCGTTTAAGCATCTTTTAACTAAGAGGCATTATTTTATGAGAAACAATCTTATTAAAAAACCGCTCTTTCTCTCATATATGCGGCCGCAACAAACAATGTTTACCAAAGCATTTATGACTCAGCCGGTGTGTAGCCCGGCAGCGGACTTTTTACTAAGCATTTCATGTCAAACTTATTCAATAAGTCTTTTTGTATGACAAGCCCAATCTGTAGTGTAATCATCCGTTCATTTAACGAGCAAAAGCATATCGGAAAACTGCTTGAAGGAATTAAAAAGCAAACGATCTATAATCAGGTAGAAGTTATTTTAGTAGATTCCGGCTCTACGGATGATACTGTAAAAATTGCCCGCGAAGCGGGAGCTACCATTGTAAATATTAAGCCTGAAGAATTTTCATTTGGCCGGGCGCTCAATATGGGTTGCCGTGCAGCAAAGGGTAAATTTCTGCTTTTTGCCAGTGCGCACGTATACCCGTTGTATACCGATTGGCTGGCCAAAATGCTGCAACCCTTCAAAAACGAAAGGGTAGCACTTGTTTACGGCAGGCAGGTAGGTAACGAAATTACCCGCTACTCAGAAGAACAACTATTTAAAAAGTGGTTCCCCGCACGTTCTAACTACGACCAGAAAATACCTTTCTGCAACAACGCCAACGCCGTTGTGCGCAAAGAGCTTTGGGAACAGCAGCCTTATGATGAGGACCTGACCGGCCTGGAAGACCTTGACTGGGCCAGCAAAATAATGCGCGAAGGATATGCTATAGCTTACGAAGCTACTGCAACCATTGTACACGTACACGAAGAAACACCATCACGTATAAAGAACCGCTATCGCCGTGAAGCCATTGCTCTGAAAAGCATATACCCGGAAGAGAAATTCAACTTCTGGAATTTTGTGAAACTAAGCGTAGGAAATATATGGGCCGACTCTATACATGCGCTGCATGAGGGGAAATTCAGTAAAGAGTTTCGCTTTATTGTTGTTTTCCGTACGCTGCAGTTCTGGGGCACCTACCGTGGTTACACCCAAAAATCAAAACCGGACGAAACATTAAGGATGCGCTTTTATTATCCGAATGACTTCCGCAGCAAGCTCTTTAAGAAAAGAGAAGACGAAACGAAATCAGGCGTTGGTGACCTTATTGTGTACACCTCCTGATGCAACTAACAGACTTAAGTATTAAATAATATAATGTATAAACTAACCGCCCTTATTCCAATGCGGCACTCGAGTGAACGGGTACCGGGAAAAAATTATAGAGATTTTGCTGGAAAGCCTTTATTTCACTACGTGGTTGAAGCTATGCTGAACAGCCCTTTGGTAGATAAAGTAGTAATAGATACCGACAGCCCTGTCATAATTGAGCAATGCGCTCAGGCATTCCCTGACGTATTGGTATTGGAGCGCCCTGAGCACCTGCGTGATGGCAGCATCCCGATGAATGATGTATTGCTGAACACCATTAATCAGGTACCATCAGAGTTTTACCTGCAGACACATAGCACTAACCCAATACTTTCTACCGAGACAGTTACTAAAGGTATTGAGCAGTTTTTAAAGCTTTACCCTATGTACGATTCGCTTTTCTCGGTAACAAAAAAGCAAGTGCGTTACTGGGATGGCCTTGCCCGCCCTATTAACCACAACCCGAATATTCTGCTGCGTACACAGGATCTTCCTCCTATTTACGAGGAAAACTCATGTATGTACCTCTTCACCAAAGCTATATTGGAGCGTAAGCACAACCGTATAGGCGACAGACCTTTTCTGTATGAAATGGCTGAAGAAGAAGCTCAGGACATTGACGTGGAACTGAACTTTGTGATGGCGGAACTACTTTACAAAAAATTGCACAACTTATAAAAACACCTGCTGATGAAAGTTTTGGTTACATGCCCGCCAATGTTAAGGGCCATAGATCAATTAAGATATATTTTTGACGAAAAAGGCATTGAGTTAGTTACCCCTAACGTAGTGCAGGTACTTACAGAAGATGAGCTAATTGAGCTGGTGCCTACAGTTGACGCCTGGATTATAGGCGACGACCCGGCGACAGAAAAAGTTTTTACTGCCGGCAAAAACGGTTTGTTAAAAGCTGCTGTAAAATGGGGTGTTGGCGTAGATAATGTTGACTTTAAAGCTTGCGAAAAATTAGGCATTCCTATCCAGAACACGCCACGCATGTTTGGTAACGAGGTGGCCGATATGGCACTGGCTTACTTTACAGGCTTATTGAGAGACAGCTACCTTGTAGACCGGGAGGTACGTGCCGGCAACTGGATCAAGCCAGCAGGTAACTCTACCACAGGTAAAACTGTTGCCCTGATCGGCTTAGGTGATATCGGTTTAGCTACTGCCCGTCGTTTGAAAGGTTTTGATGTTAAGATCAATGCTTACGATCCGTTTACTTCACTAACACCAGAAGCTGCCGGCGTTGACCAAATTTTAAGCTTCCCTGAACAGGTGGGCGAAGCCGACTTTGTGATCGTTACTTGTGCGCTTACACCATCAAGCTATCACCTTATCAACAAGGAAAGCATCGCACAGATGAAAGACGGTGTAAAGATTGTCAACGTTTCAAGAGGTGGACTAATAGACGAGCCTGCTTTAATCGAGGCCTTAGAATCAGGCAAAGTAGCAGCTGCAGGTTTGGACGTATTTGAGGTAGAACCACTACCTGCCGACAGCCCGCTACGCAAGTTTGACCACTGTATTTTCGGCACACACAACGGCTCAAACACTAAGGAAGCTGTTATACGTGCAAGCCATAGAGCAATCGAATTATTATTTGGTTTTTTAGGAGTTAAGTAATGACAGAATCAAAACGCGTTGTAGTAACCGGAGTATTAGGCGGCATTGGCAGCAACCTTGCCAAAACATTTAAGGATAACAACTACTATGTAGTTGGCCTCGACGTAAAGGATGCTCAGCCCGACTTCTGTGATAAATTTATCAAGTTCGATTTACATCGTTACTGCACCGATGCGCAATATAAAGCCGACATCGAAAAAGTATTTGATGAGGAGATACCCGAGCTTTTCCTGCTCATCAATAATGCGGCCGTGCAAATATTAGGCAGCGTTAGCGAAATTGCTATTGACGACTGGAACCAGACCCTTAACGTAAACCTTACTGGTCCCCTACTGTTAAGCCAGTTCTTCCTTTCGCGCCTGGAGCGCTCGTTGGGTTCAATCATCAATATTGCCAGCATACACCAGCAGCTTACCAAAAAACGCTTTGTGGCCTACGCAAGTTCAAAAAGCGCATTGGTGGGCCTTACCAAAGCCATGTCTGTTGATTTACAGGGCCGTGTAAGGGTAAATGCCATTAGTCCGGCTGCTATTGATACCCAAATGCTACGCGATGGTTTTGATAATGACGAAGCCAAAGTACAGATGCTGAACGAACTGCACCCGAGCCAGCGTATTGGCAAACCGCAGGAGGTGTCACAACTGGCATTGCTGCTCGCCGAAGACAAGCTGGGCTTTATAAACGGCGCCAATCTGAAGATTGACGGCGGCATAAGCAACGTGCTGAAAGACCTTGATTAATATCAGGTCCTGATTATTATATAGAAACAATAAATAAAGAGATAGTTGCCGCATCGAAAGTACTGCAACTATCTCTAACCAAAATTTCGCATATGTTTGATTTTACCCGTCTTAACCCCCAAAGATTACTTCCGGCAATAAAAAGAAGGCTGCGTGAAATACCGCACTATATGGCCTGGAAATACTCCGAAGCCGGAAAAAAGAATAAAGAAACCTTACTTTCATACAAGGATAAATTCAAAGGCGAAACATTATACCTGCTGGCAAACGGCCCTTCCATCAACAAGACTGATCTGAGCCTGATGAAAGGCAAGAATGTGATGTGCATGAACAGGTTCTACATCAAGTTTCCGGATCTGGATATATTGCCTAATTTTTTGGTTTGTATTGAGGAGACAGTACTGGATCAGTTTGCCGACGACTTTGCAAAACTCCCGATCCCAACATTTGTAAACTGGCGTACAAGAGAAAAAATTCCCGGTGTTATATACCTGAAGGAATCTTTCGATATTAACCCATTCTTTCAACCGGATATTACCGAACCGGCTAACATTGGCGGTACCGTAACTTACCTGTGCTTGCAACTGGCCTATTTTATGGGCTTTCAGGAAATTGTGATTGTAGGTATGGACCACTCTTTTAAGGAAAAAGGCCTGGCCGGTAAAGCTGAGATTAGAAAGTACGACAAGGACGAAAGCCACTTTGACCCAAATTATTTCCCAAAAGGCATGAAATGGGTATTGCCTGACCTGGTAAAGTCTGAAGCCGGTTATGCCCGCGCCCGTGATTATTACGACAAACATGGCCGTAAGATACTCGACGCAACAATTGGCGGTAAATGCGAGATTTTTGAGAAAGTAGACTATTACGAATACATGAAAAACAAAGCAAAATAGTTGTACCGAAACCTATGTTAAAACGTGTTCAATTATTCAACTTTGATTTTGTTTCCGAAGCAAGCTTAACACCGGTATTACAGGATATTGTTGACAACAACAATTACGAAAAGGATGGCAAACTACCTTTTTTGCTTACCCCTAACGTTGATGAAGTTGTAAAGCTTGAAAGGCCGGAAAGTAAGCCTATAAAAGATGTATTTGTGCAATCGGCTTATATTTTGCCGGATGGGCAGCCAATCATCATTGCATCTAAACTATTAAAAACGCCCCTACAAACGCGGCTTGCGGGCAGCGACCTGTTCCCGATGCTTTGGAAGGAATGCAAAGCAAAAGGCATTAAGATTTTGGCACTCACCAGTTCCGATACCATATCGGCAGCGTTGAAAAAAGAAAACCCTGATGCCGTATGCTATACACTCCCGTTTTTTGATAAAGATGATAAGAAGGCGCTGCAAAAAATTGTAGATGACTGTGTAAAGCTGATAACCGAGAACGCTATACAAATAACCGTTATCGGCGTTAGCTCACCTAAGCAGCATTATATAGCAATTGACACGTATCGAGCACTCAAACAGCAAAAAGCGGCGCATATACCGCTGTTTTGTATGCTGGGAGCTTCGTTTGAGTTTTACCTCAACATTAAGCGCCGCGCGCCAATGATTTTTCAGAAAACAGGGATGGAATGGTTATTCAGGTTTGCCAGCGAACCAAAGCGACTTTTTAGGCGGTATTTTATTGACAGCGCAGCATTTATTCCTATCCTTGTCAACGAAAGAAAAAAGAAGTAAATATCCAATTTCGGCCTAACCGATAAAAACGCTTTTATACAATTATGAACGCTGACCTGCTTTTAAAAATTGACGCCAAGCTTGGCGAAGGTGCCATATGGGATGCACATAACCAGAAGTTGCATTGGGTGGATATTGAAGGTTACGCTTTCAATGTAGCAGACCCTGAGACGGGCATTAACAAAACTTATCCGCTACCAAAAAAGCCAGGTACTGTAGTACCAATTGATACGGAAAATGTACTGATCGCTATTCAAGATGGTTTAATTATATTAAACATACCAACAGGCGAGATTGAATACCGGTTGAATACCGATATTCATTTGCAGCATAATCAGCGCTTTAATGACGGTAAATGCGACCCTTCAGGGCGTTTTTGGGTGGGTACACTTTCGATGGATGGTGTTCAGGAGGTAAGCTCGCTGTATTGCGTTGATAATGATCTTAGCTTACAGCAAAAGATAGAAGGCGTATCCATATCAAACGGCCTGACCTGGAGCTTCGACGGTGCCATTATGTACTATATAGATACTCCTACCAGCCAGGTAGTACAATACGATTTTGATGTATATACAGGTGCTATCTCTAATAAAAAAGTGGTAGTTACTATTCCCAAAGAAATGGGATACCCTGATGGGATGACCATTGATAGCAATGGTATGCTATGGATAGCCTTATGGGATGGTTTTGGTGTAATACAATGCGATCCATCTACAGGTGAGCTGTTACAGAAAGTAAACGTACCAGCGCCGAAGGCTGCTTCATGTGCATTTGGCGGCAAAAATTTAGACCATTTGTACATTACCACGGCAAGTGTGGACATGACGCCGGAAGAGTTGGAGCAGTATCCATTAGCTGGTAGTCTGTTTGTGGCCAATGTTGGTGCAACTGGAGTTCCGGCTCAAAAGGCTACGGTCCTTACCCCCTATGTATGATAGTTAATCTCTATAAACAAAACGGCCGGGTGAATTCCCGGCTGTTTTTGTTTATAATGCCTCAATTAAATTATTTACGGCATCAAGTTCCATCTGTAGTTTTGCCTCAGCTGCGTATGAGCCCATGTGCGGCGTAAGTATAACATTATCTAACTCTGTCAGAGGCCCCGTGTAAGGCTCTTGCACAAAAACATCAACAGCGGCACCGGCCAGTTTACCATTTACCAATGCAGTGTACAACGCATCTTCATCCACTACACCACCTCTTGATATATTAATCAGTTGTGCACTTGCCTTCATCAAGTTGAGTTCGGAAGCTCCAATTACAGGGGACTTATCCGAATTGCCAGGCACGTGCAACGTTACTATATCGGCGTTACTCAAAAGTGTATTTAATTCTGTTAGCTGAACCTCGTTTTCAAAGGCCCAGTTATTATCCGGGTGCGGCGTAAAGGCTACCACCTTTGCACCGAGTACCTTAAGAAGTTCGGCCACCATTTTACCTATCCGGCCTAAGCCTACAACACCCACGGTTTTGTTATAGAGCAGACTGCCTGTTAGTTTGTGCCACTCGTGGTTTTTGACTCCCGCATTTGCCTGCGGAACTTTACGCAAAAGCGCGAAAGCCATAGCAAGTGTAAATTCAGCTACTGCTCTTGTTGGTGCATCAGGCGTACTGCTTACAGTTATACCTTTTTGCTGCGCGTAGTTCATATCTACATTATCCAACCCTACACCAACCCTGCTTATTACTTTAAGTTCAGGCAAGGCATCAATCACACGTTTGCTAAGTGGCTCGGTACCCGCAATTATTCCTGAACAGCCGTCAGCGAGGTTAATTACTTCATCTTCTGACAAAGTACGGCCGTAGGGGTTTTTCACAACCTCGATGCCCTTATCTGTTAATATTCTTTCAGGCTCATTGCTGACCTGGCCAAAGGAAGATGGAGAAGCAAGTACTTTCATAACATATGTAGTTTTTCCTTTTGCACGTCAAAAACTCTACCATTAATGCCATGCAGGGCACTGTGTAAGTAATCGGTTTGCCTACTTGGATATGAGTTTAGGAATACTGCCGTTATGATACTTCTTACCGAAAAAGTCCTTGAGAGCTAAAAAATAACTTTTATAAAAGCCTACGTTCCCTGCCTTTGCATTGTATACCGTGGCCTTAATTAAATTCTTGGCGAACTCCTTTAAAAAGATGTAAGTGAACCAACCGCCTTTGGCATGCCTGCTGTAAAAAAGCATCCGGTTGCGGTTCTTCAAATAAAATTTTACCATTGAATCGGCTGATTGCCCTACTTTATGTAATATCTTGGCATTAGGTATAAAAGCCACCTTTTTTCCCAGTTTTTTTACTTGTACGCAAAGATCAATCTCTTCAAAATACGCGAAATACCGCGCGTCAAGTAAGCCTGTTTGTTTTAGCAGTTCGGTTGGGATCAGGAAGGACGAACCAGGCACATAATCAACCTCAATTGGTACAGACGAATTTACGTCGAAATGTTCCACAGGTTTTTGCGTCCCGTTTTTAAAGTTAACCATCAAGCCCGCCTGCCACATCTTATCAGGTTCAGAAAAATAGTAGTTCACCGCGCCACATACACCGTATTCCGGGTTGGCTTCCATAAAATGGAACATTCGGGTTAGCGAGTCATCCAGTAACAAGGTGTCGTTATTAAGCAGCCAGATATATTTAGGGTCATACTTAATGGCTTCGCGCATACCTATATTATTACCTTCGGCAAAGCCATCATTGTTATTATTGAGTATGTATATAATACCAGGGTAAGCAGCTTCAACCTCGGCGGCCGATAATGGATTCCTCGATGCATTATCAACCAGTACAACCATCAGATTGAGTGTTTGATTATACTTACGGATAGAATGCAGACATTGAATGGTATCGTCATTACCATTATAATTAAGTAAGATAATAGCAATATCGATGGGGCCTGTAGCTTGTGACATATCTTTTAATTTCAGACGATGGCTGTTTCTGTTGCTGTTACCGGCACGCTATAAACCTGCTGTTTTTCAGCTTCAATTTGTAAATAAATGTACTTACTCATCAAGCCAACGTACATCAGGAAGAATGTAAAAGTGTTCATATCACCGGTAAGAGTGATAAATATGATGTAAGCAAGTATGGTAACAATAGCAAAATTTATCTGACGACGAACATACACAGAGCGTGTACGCTTTTTGGTGCCTGCGAAGTTACGTATCAGCATGATATAAAAAAGTATATATGCTATGATCCCTAATATACCGTGATCTATCAGTACCGCAAACCAGATACTCTCTGCACCTTCAAGATCAGTGCCCTGGCCTGTTTCTGACAAGAACTTACGCAGAGATTCAAAGCCATTGCCGACCATAGGGTGTTCTTTGATCAGATCAAAACTCGCGTTTAGCTGACCTAAACGCATCTCGAGCGAGCTTCCTTGTAATGCCTGTGAACTTGAATCAGATACCGTAAAATATTGGTTAAGTACATCAAGTATTTGCGGGAAAATGATTACCGCAGCAACAGCACCTATTACAATCGGGGCGATAAGCCCAAGCTTACGTTTAAGACTGCCAGACTTTAAGAAGTACAGTGCGCCCACTAAAAACAGGAACGGGAATATGATAGATCGACCGCGCGTAAGCACGATGTTCAAAGCCGCTATCCCAAATACCATCATATAGCGCAGATACTTCTTCTGACTTCGGGTATTCAGCATCAGATACATATAAAACGCACTTATCATTACAAGAATACCGCCCCACGCATACGGGTGGTAAAATATACTTTGTACACGATATCCCCTGTCAGACGCTTTATAGATCACAATCTGTTCCGGATCGATAACACTTGCCATACCGGAGAAGAAAAGAAGGATTGGGTTACGGTTTAAAGCCACCTCGAGCAGTGCGTACACCATTAGGCAGACATATGTTATCAATATGCGTTTGATGAGCCTGTTGCCCTCTGTTACGGATGTTATGGCCGCCCAACCTACATAAAAAAGCAGAATCTTCCGTACCACGAAATACACATAAGTGCCAAAATTACTTTTCCATATCTCGGTATTGAAGATTACTCCTATGAGAAGTAAAAAGCAAAGTAAAAAGATAGCTTGATTATGAATACTTGCCTTTAGATCTGCTTGTAGGCGCCGGTTACCATTTATCCAATGGTAGATAAGAAAAGCAGCTATTAACAAGCACATCACAGCCTGTAAGGGTAAACCGGCTGTTAATTTCATGTATAATTGTATAAACGGGAAAACCAGTACAAAAAACTTTATACCACGCCTCAGATTATTAATAGTAATAATCATCAGCGCGACTACAAGCAGTAAAAACAGTACTATCATTCTCGTTCTTTCAAAGCTGTTACTTTATCATTCTTATCTGATAGCTAAAGTAACAGTTTTAATCTATTATTTCGTCAGTCCTTTCGCTAATGCAAAGTACGTACGTGCATCAAAAGGTTTTAATTTAAATAAGGAACCAAAACTGTAGCCCGGCTCCGGTTTTAATTTATTTACCTGGGCATACCGCACAATGCGATAGGTAAGCAAATAATTAAGATCACGGTCTATCAAACCACGGTTGTTATATTTATTTAGCAGGTAGATCAATGCCAAACGGCGCTTTTTATGATTGAGGGTGATGGAATCGTCCGAAAGGTATACGTCAACCAAAGGCTTTTGTAAATAGATAACCTTATATTTTTCCGCAATGCGAATTGCCAAATCCCAATCCTGAAATGCGCCTAAGTCTTCATCAAACCCTCCTACTGCAGTGAGCACAGTTTTGGTGGTCATGATAGTTTGGGTAGTAATAAAATTTCGAAACAGTAAGGTTGATAAAGTACTTTCTTGTGTAGTCAAATCAAGCGGCCGACCAGGCTTTAGCACCTTTTCATTTTTTTCATGAAAGTGATACTGGCAAAACTGTAATCCGAATTGGTCCAGAGGAATTTCGGAACCTCTTAAATTTTCTATATGCGCTTCTAAGTAATCCCGTTTAAAGGCATCGTCGCTATCTAAAAAAGTAATCAGCTCGTACGACGCTCTTTTCACTCCGTTATTGCGAGACGCACAGGCACCGCTGTTCTTTTCGTTGCGCAGGTAAATGATACGATCTTCACGGAAGGAGCGTACAACCTCTTCCGTATCATCTGTTGAGCAATCATCAACAATAATCAATTCAAAATTTTGCCATGTCTGCTGCAATACGCTCCTGATAGCTCTCACAAGCTTATCCGCCCTGTTGTAGGTTGGCAATACTACCGAAACAAATGGTTCTTTTTCTAATATCATGATTGTGCTGATAGGTATATTATAGTCTGACCGGTTTTTTTCCTTGATAAACTTTGATTTTCTCCATTGTCTTTATCCCTATAAGGTAATAGCGAACTCCGAATATTTTCAACTTATCCAAAAAGCTTACACCCTTAGTAAGTATGAAAATTGCCTTTGCATCCTTATGCACGCGCAGGTACGGTTTTAACAAATCTCGCAAAACTGCTGTTTTGCTAACACTGCCATTCTTTGCAGATACTACCTCGCCACCAGTTACTCGTTTAGCTTTGGTTACAAGCTCACTCAAATAATAGCGTGCCGGGTGTTTAACAACAACATTTGGCACATAAGCAATACGAAAACCCGCTGCATGAGCGCGCTGCCCCCATTCATAATCACCACCCGACAAAAAGTTTATATTAAAAGGGCCAACAGCGTCGAAAACCTTTTTATAGCTGATCATATTTGCAGTAACGCTGGTACCTAACTTGCGCACCACATCTATTTGATTGAAAGCATACACTTTCTCAAAAAGCTCTGCGGGGGTTAGCCTTTTGTCCTTATAAAAAAGCTCAACACGCCCGGCGATGCGACTGCAATCCGGGTTAGCACTGAAATGCTCAACGGCATTTTTAAGCCAGTCCTTATCGGGTATACAATCAGAATCGGTAAAAGCGAATATTTCACCCTGTGCCACTTTGATGGCAGCATTGCGTGCTGCATAAGAACCTGGTGTCCCCTCAGTAATGATACGGCAGTTAGCTGGCAAATGAAAACCTTCAGGCACGGCGTCTGCAGGATCATTATTAGCTATAATAATCTCGAAACTATCAGCCGGGTAACTTTGGCCTTCCAAAGCTTTCAAACAAAGCGCGAGCCTGTCCCAGTCATGATATGTTGGTGATATTACGGAGATGAACGGATGCATCATAAATTACGCTCTGTTTGCGGCTTTCCCAGTTTGTATTTTAAACTTCTCAGTAGCCATAACAGCTTTGAGATAATATATCATAAAAAACACTTTAGCACGCTGAACAGTGTTCATTTCCTCCTTATACTCGTTGATTATCTTAATTTGATTCAACGGTGGACGAAGTGCAGATTTCAGATGTCGTAAAAAAAGCCTAAGCGAACCAATATTAACTGGCATTTCAGCAGTAGCATGTCCACCGGCTACACGCTTGGATTTTTTTATGAGTTCTTTGAAAGATGCCCTGGCAGGATGATTAACAATAACGTTACTTGCATAGCCTATTTTAAACCCTGCTTCATTCGCGCGCTTACCCCATTCAAAATCCCCACCCGATAACAGATTTTCATCAAACAAACCCACACTATCAAAAACATGCTTATATGTTATCATATTAGCAGTGACTGAAGTGCCTCTCTGCCTCACTACTTCGTGTTGACGGAATGCATAGACCTTGTCATATAATTCAGCATTTGTTAAGTTTTTTGAAGAGAAGAACAGAGCCACCCTGCCTCCTATTCGAGCATACTGGGGATTGTTACCTAAAAAATCAACAGCGTTACTAATCCATTCCTTGTCGGGAATGCAGTCCGAATCGGTAAACGCTAAAATATCGCCTTTGGCAAGTTTGATCGCCGTATTACGTGCAGCATATGAGCCTGGCTTAGCCTCGGTTATGATGCGGCAATTCCCCGGAATTAGAAAATTGGCTGGTGGTGCGTCGTTGGGGTTATTATTAACAACTATTATCTCAAAAAGGTCAGCCGGATAACTTTGTTGTGCAAGTGCATTAATACATTTTCCAAGCCTTTCCCAATCGTTGTAAGTAGGAATAATGACTGTGACGAATAAATTTTCGGCCATGCCTTTTAAGATGTTAATTAATTGTCAACGTTTCTTCGAAAAGATGCTTATTCTTTTTTATTGTATCAATATCCCATTGCCACCACTTTTCTTCCTGAAGTGTTTTTATAGTATCACTATCGAATCTATATTTTATAACCTTAGCGGGTGAGCCAGCAACTATGGCATAATCAGGCACATCACTACTTACCACGCTGTTTGCAGCTATCACAGCTCCGTTACCAATTTTAACACCAGACAGTATAACACAATGGCCACCAATCCATACATCATTACCAATAACAATATCGCCTTTAGAAACATTTTCATTTTCCCACTTTTCATGAAAAATATTCTTACCAACATAGTAAGTTGTTCGCTTATTCATATTGTGGTTAAATTCTTGAATAGTTACGTTACGCGCTATCGAGCAAAAGTTCCCAATGACGATTTTGTTAACCTTTGATAAGATAGTTATATTTGGCCCCCATAAAGAGGAGTAGCGACCTATTTGAACATTACCTTTAATAGTCGCGTCATAAATACGGCAATTTTCTTCCACAATTGTATTCCCTTCAATCACTGACCCTTTTATGAACGCATCTTTGCCAATCTTAACCGAGGGAGTTATTTCATTCATTTCGGCGATTGCGCCTTTTATCCTTTTGTAGAAATTTTTCAATAGTTTACTCATGACTTGTTAGTTTGCCAATAAATCTGTTATGAGTTTTTGATGTTGTTTAAGATTGTCTTGCGATATGCTATCTTTCCCTTGCGCTGCAATGATTGCTATTGTCTCGAGAAGTTCTTTTGCTGATTTACTAAGTTCGACTACCGCATTATTGCTTAAAACGTAGTCATTGAAATTTTCTACCCCAACAGGATCAATCAGAATTGTCTTTACGCCGAGTTGCGTAGCCTCTATAATGGAACCAGAAAACTTTGATATATGAACGCTGGTGTTTTCCAAAATAATAGGTAATGGATATGACGTTGCCTTTTCTAACTCGACTTTTTTTGCAAGGCCGGCTGCCGCTATTTTCCCAGAAACAGCTTGCCTGGTTTCGGCTGTTGTGCGAGGATGAAATCGCAACCACCATTCAAAATCAGGTGGCGTTGACTTTATAGCCTCAATGATGTAATCTTCAGGTACATCAAGCTGCATACTGTAAAGTATGATCTTCTTTTCAGGAAAAGTGAATTCTTCTCTCTTAATCGTATCGAAAAAATAATCGAGCCAGGGATTACCGCCCATTACTACGCGATGGTGGTTTTGCTTTACTATCCAACTGTTGATGGCATTGTATGATGCTTCATCCCAACACCAGAATATCGTTGGCATCAGATTATAGCCATTAGCTGGTACAGATTCATAACTGCCATATGATACATGCAACTTTCCCTGTCCACCATGCTGCATATCTACAGTTGGAATGTTTCTTTTAGAAGCAGCGTAATCAAGACCATACACTGGCTTATTATAATAACATAAGCCTATCGCTAACTTAGGGTCGTATTTGTCTATGATCAAATCATAGGCATGCGAGAATATCTTTATTTCTTTTACCAAGCCTTTTAAGGCCGTGGTAGAAATTGCTTTGTTTTTTAAAAATGGCAAAAGCGATAAAACTTCAGCACTAAACTCTTCATAGCCGTTCAACTGTACAGACATTTGCTGATAGGCTGAGCGGTATTTATAATTAAAGTAAGGCAAAAACTCGGGTAAAAAAATTATTTGACCTTCGTCAATGTATTTTTTTGTTTTGTCTCGGTCACGATATTCAATCATTATTGAATCATAACCGAAGTGTTTTTTTAGGTAGGTTGTGATAGGCTGAAAGTATCTGTTCACAAACATTCCATCCATCTCAACACGGTGCGCATTGAAACCGGTGAAAAGAACTGGAGACTTTTTTACATTAGATTTTTTCAATGCAGCGACTTTTTGTCCTGATTTCCAAATCTGATAATATCTTTTAAATTTATTCTTGATCTTATCGGTGAACGTTTTTGAACGCTGCTGCCCTTTGGCCGGTTTGTCATCAGCATTCCTCCATTCCTTGAATATATTATATTTCAGCAATGGCCATATATGAATGTCATCGATAAGCCAATCTTTAACGGGATATTTCGCCTCGAGGTCATTAAGTTTTTCTATGACTTGCTTATGATTCATAATGGCTCAAATAATCAGTCCTTACAAAATAATTGACATGGTCAGTTAAGATCCCCAATTTTCCTTTTTCAAATCCGCAGGCATCTCTGTTGTGCAATACCCGTTATCAAACAGCCATTCCACAAATTCACGCACGGCCCCGTAGCCTCCCTTAGTATCCAAATGTAAGATGCCTGGTATAGCTTTTACGCGGCGCGTAGCATTGGCAGGGCAAGCTCTTACTCCCACTGCACTAAGCAGATCAACACAGTTAATATCATCACCTATATAGGCTACTTCATCTATGCCAATACCCTCCTGCTTGCATATCTCCAAGGCGATCTCCAACTTTGAGCCGAAACCTTTACCCTGGTGTACATAATCAAGTTTCAGTTTAGCGGCACGACGCGCCACTATCTGCGTATTTTCTGTAGTGATAATGCCGGTTTTTACACCTGCTTGCCTCAATAACTGAAAGCCCATACCGTCGTGCGTATTGAATTTTTTTAATTCATCGCCGGTTTCGGTGTAATACATTCCAGCATCGGTCAATACGCCGTCAACATCTGACAAAAATAACTTAACCGGCTTAACTACCTCATTCCCCTCTACGCCGATATATTTTTGGAAAAGCCTTTCCATGATCATCCAGTCGTCGGGTTCATCAATTTCGAACGCTGTAAACTCAGGCATTTCGTAAACGGCTATCTTACCAGAAAGCCTGTTCTCGTGCTCAAGAACGTCTTTCGCAGTAGAGATGTAAAACGCCCCGTTTTCCATCAGGTCGCCGTCAAAATCCTGCCTGCGCGGACGGTTCCTGTAATCGTAATTCTTTGGTGTACCGTCTTCGTTCCAAAAGAAACGTTTGTAACGCACACAAGTAAGTAGTGAATTGGCACCGGATTTCTTTAACTGTTTAAAGGCACCATCGATATCACCACTGGTGATAAAAGGATTAGTAGCCTGTACCAGTAGGAAATACTCTTCCGGGTCAACTAAACCTTTATTAAGATATTCCAGCATCACCGCTTCGGTAGACGATTTGTCGGTAGCGTTAGCCGGGTCGCGGTCATAAATAACCAGCTTAGAGAATCCAAAGCCGGTTACAGTTTCCTTTATCTCGTCGGAATCGGTTGCTATTACAATACTGCTTATGGCCTCGCTATCCTGCAGCGCCTTAGCACACCAATAAACCAACGGCTTACCGCAAAACTGTTTTATGTTTTTAAGGGGGATAGATTTACTACCCCCCCTTACAGGGATAAAAGCAACAGCCATATGTATTAATTAAGCTTTGCGATATTTCAATTTGTCGCGTTGTACACGCTCGATGTCAAGAATCTCGTCTTTTTTGTATGTTAATGCTTCGTGAGCATGGTGAAGGTCGCGAACTAACTTTTGCATACCAGAAACCTCTAATGATGCAGCATGGTCAGTGCCTTTCCAAGTACGGTCTTTAGTAAAGTGGCGCTCTATCCAATGCGCTCCCAAAGTGTAAGCAGCAATATCAGCCATAATACCTAAGTGGTGACCAGAAAAACCGATAGCTTTAACGCGGCTTTCATAACGATCATATAGGTTGTTGATCTCTAACAAGCAAAGGTCATTGAATGGCACAGGGTAACCAGAAGTACAGCTGTAAATTACAAGACGATCTTTAGCCTGACCGTTTTCTTCGAAAAACTTCACAGCTTCTTCAATCTCATCTTTAGTAGTCATACCAGTTGAAAGGTGAATTTCGCCTTTATAAGTATCACGCAACAGCGTAAGCATTTCGACATGGTTGTTACAAGCTGAAGGTACTTTAATTAATACTGGGTCGAGTTCAATAATTTCACGGGCTGATGTAGCATCCCATACAGAAGTAGCGTAACCGATACCAATAGACTCCGCATATTTCTTTAATTCAGCATGCTGATCTTGGCTAAATTCCAAAAACTCACGGTGTGCACCGTAAGTATCACCGTAAGAATTGTGCGGATTAGGGTGTGGTGCATTATACTGCTCAGGAGTTAATAACTCTTTGTTAGTTCTTTTTTGGAATTTACCGAAATCGGCACCGCAAAATTTTGATAAAGAAAGCAATTCTTTTGCTATCTCGAAGTCGCCCATGTGATTACAGCCTATTTCTGAAATCACTTTCGGAGTTTGATAATTAAAATTGAACATGATGCTTTTGTTTGTAATTTCTTGTAATTTATGTTTGTAATATGTCGAATACGTACTAAACTTCCTGCAACTCAACCATTCGGCGGAAACGGTCAGACGTTTCAATCATCTCACTGAATGTACCGCTTGCTGTTACTTTACCTAATTCCAGTAAATAAATTGTATCAGCCTTTTTAATTGTAGAAAGCCTGTGGGCAATGATCACCATTGTGTAACTACCATGTAGCTGCTCAATGTTATCCTGTATTACACGTTCTGTCTCTGAATCGAGCGCCGAGGTTGCCTCATCGAGGATTAATATCTCCGCATCTTTATACAACTCACGTGCAATAGAAATACGTTGCTTTTGACCGCCTGAGACCAGCGTACCGCCATCACCCAAATACGTTTTTTCTTTATCAGGAAGTGATGCAATAAAATCTGTGAGAGAAGCCAGTCTTACTGCGCGATCAAACCGTTCCAAATTTTCCTTGGTGCGCTCGGCCCAAAAGGTGATATTGTTATATATATCGTCGTTAAAAACAACTGCTTCCTGCGATATATATCCAATCTTTTTACGAAAACTATTTAGGTTAAATTGACTTAGCGGTTCACCATCCACTAATAGCTGGCCAGAATTTGTATTAAGCAAACCTACCAATATATTAGCCAAGGTAGTTTTTCCTGAGCCACTTTCTCCAACAAACGCTACGGTTTTGTTTTTCTCTATACGAAGGTTTACATGATCCAATATTAGCTTTTCAGGAACATAAGAGAATGTAGCGTCAGCAATTTCAATTGAATCGTTAAATGTTTTAAACTCTTCTTTCGCTTCAACCTCCTGAACTTCCTGCATTTCGGTATGTAAGGTTGAAATAGCGTGCATAGCACCACTGTTCTGGATAAAGCTCTGCCAGTAGTTTTGCACCAATACCAAGGCAGTTAAAGCACGATAGAACAATAGCAAGCTCAGCATAATAGTACCTATTGTAGAACCCATTAGTGTAACCTGCACATAAATTACCAATGCCACAATCACTACAATCATCGGTTCCTTTAAGCTATTAGTGATAGCTGCGTTGAAACCCATGCGGCGGTTATATCCCTCCGACTCGTGGATAACGTCTTTTATATGTTTAGAGAACTTACCAAAATAACTCGTTGATTTCAGGTACTTGAAATAATGAATTGATTGTACAATTAGTTTATTGAATTGGTTACCGGTTTTGGAAATGCTCAATGAAGCATTCTTGGTGGATATGTATATTCTACGGTATAAGAAGTTTGACAATCCAGCCCCCAATGCTACCAGGATAGCAAATTGATAATTTGCCAGGAAAGCCAATACTATATATGTGGTGAGCATAACGCCCGCCTGTATAGAGTTTGAGTAAAATTTTACGGTTTGATTCAGGCGTGCAACTTCTGAGGCAAATGTATTTTGTATACGGCCCACATCAAGAGCCAGAAAGCCGCGATATGTAAGGCCTTTCAGCTTATCAAGCATTTCGAAACGTATACGCCGCATAAAATAATGCCAAAGCTTGACCTGCGATGTTTGCTCTAAAAACTTAAAGCTACCCTTAATTACAAACACTATAACCAAAGTAGCTAAAACAGAATTTAAATTGATTTGGAAGCCCAATCCTGTAATAGCGTCTGTGAGGAAATGAAGCTTACCCATTGACTTGCCGCTGGCTTGCGTGCCTTTGTCATCCATTGACTGGAGTAATGGCATAAACATGGCCAGCCCCATGCCGTCCATAAAGCTAACTAATATGCCTAACGAGGTTACAACTAATAGCTTGTTACCTAATACGGTGTAATAAAACCGAAAGTACCCGATAAAGTTGTTCTTAAAATTTAGCTTCATGTATGTCTACTTCAACTTGATATTTAAACGGCTGTGTTATTTTCATCCACTTCACTCTCGCCATCCTTCTCCCAAATAAGCAGCGCCTGATTGTAATTGATAAATTCGTTTAGCTCGGGTAATGTAATTATCAGCAGCCTGATTTTTCTTTTAATAATAGCTTCAGCCTTTTCTATTAGCTTCGCTACATAACTCCTGTTTAAATTATTACCTACCAGTAAGAGATCAATTATTCTGCTATCCACCCCCCTCGCAAAATCTCCGGTAACGTAAGCCGATTGCAGATCGCCGATGCGGGTAAGTACCTTTTCAATAATCTCGTCAATACCCACAAATTTGAACAGGATAGTATTAATTTCACGAAAGAACGCGTGGGATTTATTGGCCTGGTAAAGCTTTTTGTTACCAGATGCAGTTGACACTAACAGACCGGCCTCCTCAAACCTGTTTAACTCGACCCGGATGGCATTGCTTGATTCGCCGAACTCCGATTCCAGGCTGCGTAGGTAAGCTTTTGTCTCCCCATTCAGGAAAAACTTCAGCAGTAGCTTAATCCTTGTTTTCGAAGTAATTAATGTATCAAGCATAGTTAGTGCAACCTTTAGCTAAGTAGAACACACCTAGATGCTTTTCTCCTCAACTATAAAATGAGTACATTTTTTACTCATTTATTAATTTCACACAAATTAATGCAAAAAATGATTAAATTCAAAAAAAACAATGTTATTTTTTTTGAATTTAATCATTAAAATTAATTTTCGTTATTGAAAACGTCGATTAAAGCATTTAATCAACTTCTATAAGCGCTTAGAGTCGCTTAAAGAATTTAGCGATTTTTTTCTTAAAAGGGACATTTTTTCGGTCAGCGTCATCGGAGTAATAACCATAACCGTAACCATATCCATAGCCATAGCCATAACCGTAACCATAACCGTAGCCATAGCTTCCTGTAGCCTGAATAGCATTAATTACTATGCCCATTTTAGGTAGTTTCCTTTCTTCGTACAGTTGGTTGATAATTTGCAACTGCGATTTTTGAGTATAACCGTGACGGACAATGTATAAGCTCAGATCGGCCAAACGAGCCAGGATGAGCGTATCAGTAACAAGGCCAATTGGCGGCGAGTCAATGATGATTTCGTCAAAATTAGCACGAAGATAAGTAATAAGGTCATCCATCGCTGTTTGCTCCAGCAACTCAGCCGGATTCGGCGGTATAGGTCCAGAGCTTATCACAAATAAATTAGGATGCACTTTGGATGGCTGTATTATCTCTTCCATCTTGGCTTTACCGATGAGGTAATTGCTTAAGCCGAAAGTATTTGGCAAGCCAAGGTTATTCGAAATTTTTGGTTTACGCAAGTCAAGCTCCAATACTACTGTTTTGCGGTTTGATATAGCAAACGCTGCACCAAGGTTAATGGCTACGAAGCTTTTGCCCTCACCGGACATACTGGAGGTAAATAACGTTACATGGGTGTCGCTCTTACCACCGTAGGCAAACTGAAGATTAGTTCTGAAAGCACGGAACTGCTCTGCAATGGCTTTCCTACTCTTCGGTTTAACAACCACCGGCTCAAAGCTATCGTTAAACATAATTTGTCCAAGAACAGGCGCCGGTGTTTTGGTAGTGATGTCTTCCTGACTAACAATTTTATTGTTAAGCTGATCTTTAACGTAAATATAGCCGATGGAAAGAATCATGCCTATGATAAGCGCCAGTGCATATACAATCTGCGCTTTCGGTTTAATAGGAATGTCGTTTACGTAAGGCGGGTCAATTACACGACTGTCCGCAATAGTAGATGCATAAGACAATGCAGCTTCCTCCCGCTTTTGCAACAGGTAAGTAACCAAACCGTCCTTGATATTTTGTTGTCTCTTGAGATCAATAAACTGACGTTCTTGTACCGGTATTTCGCGGATGTTACCTTCCATTTTTGATGTGGTGGAAGTTAAATCACGCTTAGTTACCAGCAAAGAGTTCTTCATTACAGCAACACTTTCATTAATAGCTCTTCTTGTAGCATCTATCTGCGCCTGAAGCGGAGGTAAGAGCGGGCTATTTTCGGTTGCGGTTGATAAAATACTTTGTTTTTGCGCTTCGAATTCGCTCAATTTTGAAATTAGGTTCAATAACACGGGGTCATTTAGGCCCAGCGTAGTTGGTGTTGCTCCAGCCTGGTCCGGATTTCTTGCATATTTTTCAATCCCGTCTATAACGCTTAATTGTATATTTACATCATTCAGTTTTGAGTCGACCTCCTGAATATTTTTAAGCACCATATCCGCCTCAGCAGAGATATCCGTAAGGCCTTTACTGCTCTTAAAACGCTCAACATTTTGTTCAGCAATATTCAGCTCACTGCTAAGTGAGTCTAAACGATCCTGAACAAATTTTAAGGTACTTTCTGTTACCCGGTTTTTATCCTCAATTGATGCCTGATCATACTCCTTAATAAGGTTTATTAAGATATCACGGCCGCGTTGAGGCACTTCGTCCTCCAGGGTAATGTCTAATACCGTCGCATTTTTGTTTGGCAGGGCTATTACCAAGCTACCTAATATGCTACTCGCAGCAAGATTAGGACGCTTCACTTGGATGGTCAGTTCTCCTGATAATAGTGAGTCTACACCCTTTTTATTATCTATCTTCCAAGAACCGAAAAATTTGTGGTAAATACGACCAAATTCACCAGTCATTTTATCTCCCTTTTTATCTACAACAGTGAATTTGTTACCGCCGTTGTAATTAAAGGTAAGTTCTGCTCCGCGAACGTTATCATCAAAATCTATCGCGTAAAGCTCAATCGGGCTATCCTTGTATAAAGAACGTTCAACAAATTTGTCTTCTGCAAAATAATCAACATTAATGTTAAGATTTTGGACAACTTTCTGCATCAACTCTTTTGATTGCAGAATTTCCATCTCGTTTTCTACGATCTTACTGTTTGAGAACAGATCAATCTCGTTTAGGCCAACTTGCGGGTTGCCGCCTTTATCTTCATTTTTTATGAGGATGGAGGTTTGCATTAAATACACCGGTGGCGTATAACGCATGTAAATAAAGGCCCCGCATAATGCCACAAATCCTACAATGATAAAGAGAGGCCAGTGATAAAGATATTTAAATAATATCGATTTTAGGTCGATAGCATCTTCATCAAAGCCCTGCTTTATTTGACCGTTAGGTGCTCCTTCTTGCATATGGTAAAATGTAATATCTTTTTGTGTTAATTATTAAGCCTGCTAAGTATTAATGATAATGCTGTAAGGACGCTTAATGCAATAGTGGTATTTTGATAGATGTTATCATTACGTTCCAAACGCTGAATATTTGGTTCAACGTATACTACGTCGTTATTAGCAAGGTAAAAATATGGCGACTCAAACACCTTTTTAGAACGAAGGTCGAGACGGGCAAATGATACCTGGTCGCCATTTTGACGTATTACCAACACATTTTCCCGTTTACCTGTAGTCTTAAGGTCGCCAGCCATTGCAATGGCTTCGATCACGGTTACTCTTTCGTTAGTAATTGGATATGTTCCTGCGTGACCAACCTCGCCGGTTACAGACACGGTAAAGTTTAAAAAGCGCACCGTTACCGCCGGATTTTTAACATAGTAAGAAGCTTTTTCTACCAATATATCTTTTACCTGGGCGGTAGTAAGGCCTTCAACTTTTATTTTTCCTAAAGTTGGAAGATCTATCTCCCCCTTTTCGTCAACCAGAAAACCGGTATATTGCAGGTTGGTATTGTTGCTGTTTGAGCTGTTAGGCACGCGGGTTTCTGTCATTGCATCACCAAACAACACTTGGCTTTCAGCGCTTAACGACGTTATTTTAATACTAAGAACGCTGCTTTTTTGCACCAAAGGTGCCTTATATTTCATCAGATCAATAACCTTTGTTGAGTCGAGGTCCTGAAAATATGGCACATTCTTATACGATACGCATGATGGGAAGCTAAAACAAATAGCTATAAGTGCGATTACAAATCCACACTTGGTAAGAATTTTATACATATTAATGATTGATGGAAGTACAATACTAACAATTCTTTTTTCTTTTACATCATTTAACTTTACAACCCCAAAATAATTGTTAGTTCATTAACTCATGATGTATAATAATACAAAAAGAGCTTGTGTTACAAGCTCATCTCATACCTAATAATTTAATGCATCAAAAACTTAACTAAACTACCTATAAACAATGATAAAACTGAGTAGGTAATAAGTCCGACGTCTGCATTTAGATTAAGCGACCGAAAAGTAATTGGATAGTTAAAGTATTTGATTTTCATAAGTACAGAACTAAGATATGGATACTACTTTACTGCAAAACATATCTTATATTAAGTTAACCGCCATGTTTGTGTACGGCGGTTAACTAGTAACTATTTGCCGATTGTATATACTTTGAAGCCAATTTCCTCAAGTTCTTTAACATTGAGTATGCTGCGGCCGTCAAATACAAATGCTGGTTTCATCATATTATCGAAAATACGCTGCCACTCATAAGTTTTAAATTCATCCCACTCGGTAAGCACTGCAATGGCATGAGCGCCTTTACATGCTTCGTAAGGATCAGTGAAATTAGTAACCAGTTGTTTATTTTTTTCACTGCTGCGGCTACCTAAGTAATCCAAGTCGAAATACACCTGACTTTCCGGTACTTTCGGATCGTATACGGCTATGCCAGCTTCTTCGTTCAACAGCTCGTCAGCAACATAAATTGCAGCTGATTCGCGGGTATCATTTGTATCCTTTTTAAACGCCCAGCCCAGGAAAGCAATCTTTTTGCCCGAAACGGTATTGTATAGCGTACGTACAATGTTTGTAGCAAAGCGGCGTTTCTGGTGATCGTTCATGATGATTACCTGCTCCCAATAATCAGCAACCTCCTGCAGACCGTAAGAACGGGCGATATATACAAGGTTTAAAATATCTTTTTGGAAACATGAGCCACCAAAACCAACTGATGCCTTAAGGAATTTGGGCCCTATACGGCTATCCGTACCGATTGAACGGGCTACCTCCGTAACATCAGCACCGGTGCGCTCGCAAAGCTCAGAAAGTGCGTTGATTGATGATACACGCTGCGCTAAAAATGCGTTAGCTGTAAGTTTTGATAATTCTGATGACCAAAGATTGGTTGTCAGGATGCGCTCGCGCGGCACCCAATTGGCGTAGACATCAACCAGGGCTTGTAAAGCTTCCTGGCCTTCAGGGGTGCTATCACCACCTATCAAAACACGGTCTGGTGCGTGCAAATCCTCTACTGCGGTACCCTCGGCCAAAAACTCAGGATTAGAGAGTATCTGGTAGTTTACACCGTTGCCTGTATTTTGAAGAATATTTTTTACAGCCTCTGCAGTACGTACCGGCAGAGTCGATTTTTCAACAACAATTTTATCTGTAGTGGATACACGGGCAATCTGGCGTGCGCAAAGTTCAATGTACTTTAAGTCTTCAGCCAAAACATTAACGGTACCATATGTTTTAGTTGGCGTGTTCACTGAAATGAAAATCATCTCAGCCTCGTCAATTGCTTTATCTACTTCAGTCGAAAAAAACAAGTTTCTGCCACGTGCTTCGGCCACTACGTCTGAAAGGCCCGGCTCATAAACAGGGATATTTTCTGTATCCGGATCATTCCACGCTGCTATACGGGCTGTGTTCAAGTCAACTACAGTAACCTGAATGTGAGGGCACTTTTGTGCAATAACCGCCATTGTAGGACCGCCTACATATCCGGCTCCTATACAGCATATTTTAGAAATCTTTTTTGTCATATTTAGATTGAGGTGTATTTGTTTTATTCGCCCTTGTGTTTAACGTAAAAAGCAATTTACTATTAATAAAATATTAAACGACTGGTAATTTTATACAGACCGTGCTAAGATAGATATTAAATTCAAATAATGACAGCAAAAGTATAAAAATTTAAAAAAATATTTATCTATAGTCCAGTTTTTTTATAAATATCGCAACCGATTGATTTTTTACAACCTCAATAACCCATAACTGAAGGAAAGGTTTTAGTTCGCTGATTTTTGCACCACTTTATCGGTGAATCTTAACGACTCCCAAACAACTCCCGATTTTTAAAAGGGTAGTTCTTCACCAGCTCAAAATTCTCTTTCCAAAGATTTTGGTCGTTAAAACCCTGTAAATGCTTATCATGATGAAAGTCGGTACCTGCGAGATCATATAATCCGCTTTTGAGCATACGTAATGCAGCATGTTTGGCATCCCGTCCATAATAACCTGTTACCGAGAGTAGGTTCATTTGCAACAGGCAACCCATGTCCCTAAAGCGCTGAATTTTTTGAGGTTTAGAGAGATAAAAGTTATAACGTTCAGGGTGTGCAAGTATAGGTTTGTAGCCGGCAACATTCAGTTCAAAAACATAGCTTTCTATGTCAGGCGTTTCTGAGAGGTATGACATTTCTATCAAAATGTGATTATCAGGCAGCGTCATCATAGTTTCGCCATCTCGAAGCAATGGGCCGAAATCCTGATCGACCATATATTCCGCAGCCGCACTTACTTCTATATTTAATTTTTTTATCGCCTCGTTATTCAGCACCTTATCTAAAGCACCGGTAATGGTGTTGCTATCGTTAGGATGCACCTCCATAAAGATGTGCGGCGTGCAAATAAATTTGTTAAAACCTAATTGATTCAGTTCGGTAAAATAGGTTATAGAGTTGGTTATATCAGGAGAGCCATCATCAATACCAGGTAATAAATGCGAATGCATATCTACGCCAAGCCAGTCAAAACTTACTGCAGGGGCTGACTTTTTGAAAAAATTGAACATTGAGCAGATTGTTTTGGGGTCACAGAAACGGCATGAAGCCGAATTTGCATTAAAAATAAAAAAGCCCTCCGTTAAAACGGAAGGCTTTTCAAATTTTATTTTACAGCTTGCATTTAAGCTTCTACGTCTTCGGTTTTTGAGGCCATCAAACGGTCGAATTCGTCCTGAGAACCTACACGGATATTTTCGTATTCGCGCAAGCCGGTACCAGAAGGAATAAGGTGACCTACAATAACGTTTTCTTTCAAACCAAGCATATTGTCCATCTTACCTGCTATAGCAGCTTCGTTCAGTACTTTAGTAGTTTCCTGGAACGATGCAGCCGAGATAAACGACTTAGTACCTAACGACGCTCTTGTGATACCCTGTAGTACCGGGCTTGATGTTGCAGCTATTGCATCTCTTACCTCAACAAGTTTAAGGTCACGACGTTTAAGTGCAGAGTTTTCATCACGCAGTTTGCGCACAGAGATAATCTGACCAGCTTTCAGTGTAGTTGAATCCCCCGGGTCCACTACTACCTTCTTGTCGAATATCTCATCGTTTTCGTGCATAAAGTCCCAGCTATCCACTGCTTCTTTCTCAAGGAAGCGGGTATCACCAGCATCTTCAATCTGTACTTTCTGCATCATCTGGTGAACGATTACCTCAAAGTGCTTATCGTTGATTTTCACACCCTGTAAGCGGTAAACCTCCTGGATACCGTTAACAAGGTATTCCTGTACAGCCGCAGGGCCTTTAATAGCCAGGATATCTGCTGGCGATATAGAACCGTCAGACAATGGCATACCGGCCTTTATAAAGTCGTTATCCTGTACAAGGATGTGTTTAGAAAGTGGCACCAAGTATTTTTTCACCTGTCCGTCTTTTGATTCAATGCTGATCTCACGGTTACCACGTTTTACACCACCAAGCGTTACCACACCGTCGATCTCGGTTACTACCGCAGGGTTAGATGGGTTACGTGCCTCAAATAACTCAGTTACACGAGGCAGACCACCTGTAATATCTCGGGTTTTACCTGTTGAACGTGGGATCTTAGCAATTACCTGACCGGTTTTCAGCTTATCACCCTCATCAACGGCGATGTGTGCACCTACCGGGATGTTATACCCTTTGATCACATTACCCATACCATCAGCTACCTGGATGACAGGGTTTTTAGTTTTATCACGGGTATCAATAATTACCTTTTCACGGTGACCGGTTTGTTCGTCAGACTCCTCGCGGAAGGTTATACCTTCTAACACCGCCTCAAAGCGTGCAGTACCTGCAAACTCGGAGATGATAACTGCGTTGTATGGATCCCATGAACAGATACGCTCGCCTTTGGTGATCTTGCTGCCATCCTTAACATACAGGTACGATCCGTATGGAATGTTGTTGGTCATGATCACTTTATTGCTGCCTGCTTCAATAATACGGAACTCGCCCGAACGACCAAGTACCACATCAACCGGACCCTCTTCAGTTTCATACTCAACGGTACGAACGTTTTCGAACTCGATGACACCATCAAACCTTGCGTTGATCTGCGATTCCGCAGCGATGTTTGACGCAGTACCACCCACGTGGAAGGTACGGAGTGTTAACTGTGTACCCGGCTCACCGATTGACTGTGCCGCAATAACACCTACAGCCTCACCTTTTTGTACACGCTTGCCGCTGGCCAGGTTACGGCCGTAGCAAAGTGAACAAACGCCACGCTTGCTTTCGCAGGTAAGTACAGAACGTATCTCTATACCTTCGAGCGGTGAGTTTTCTATTTTCTTGGCAATTTCCTCGGTAATGTCCTGCCCTGCTGATACTAACAATTCGTTAGTAAGCGGGTCGTTAACATCATGCAGCGAGGTACGGCCTAATATACGATCGTATAATGGCTCAACAATGTCTTCATTATCTTTAAGCGCAGTAGTGTAGATACCTCTTAAAGTACCGCAATCTACTTCACCAACAATCATATCCTGGGCAACGTCATGTAAACGACGAGTAAGGTAACCCGCATCCGCCGTTTTCAGCGCCGTATCCGCCAAACCTTTACGGGCACCGTGGGTAGAGATAAAGTACTCGAGTACCGACAAACCTTCTTTAAAGTTTGAAAGGATCGGGTTTTCAATGATTTCACCACCAGAACCTGACTTTTGAGGCTTGGCCATCAAACCACGCATACCTGCAAGCTGACGGATCTGCTCTTTAGAACCACGTGCACCAGAATCAAGCATCATGTACACGGAGTTAAAGCCTTGGTTATCGGTAGACAGTATGTTCATCACATTCGCAGTTAAGCGATTGTTGATACGTGTCCAGATATCGATGATCTGATTGTAACGCTCATTGTTAGTAATGAAACCCATGTTATAGTTATTCATTACCTCTTCTACCTCTTTCGACGCTTGTGCAATGAGTGTAACTTTTTCTTCTGGAATGTTAATATCCTTCAGGTTAAATGACAGACCACCCTGGAATGCCATTCTGAAACCTAATTCCTTAATGTCATCAAGGAACTGGGCAGCACGTGCCATACCAGTGGTTTTAACTACCTCACCAATAATATCACGCAGTGATTTTTTGGTAAGCAGTTCATTGATATATCCTACTTCTTCAGGTACGTGCTGGTTGAACAATACACGGCCTACAGTAGTTTCAATCAGTTTATTTACAATACTGCCATCACGTTCTTTAACGTTAGCCTTAACTTTAATAAAGGCATGCAGATCGATTTTCTTTTCGTTGTAGGCGATGATAACCTCTTCGGCTGAATAGAATGACAAGCCCTGGCCTTTTACCACGCGTGTTTCGTCAGTTTTACGGCCTTTGGTGATGTAATACAGACCAAGTACCATGTCCTGAGATGGAACCGTGATAGGCGTACCGTTTGCAGGGTTCAAAATATTGTGCGAAGCCAGCATCAATACCTGTGCTTCCAAAATTGCGGCGTTACCAAGCGGCACGTGAACGGCCATCTGGTCACCGTCAAAGTCGGCGTTGAACGCGGTACAGGTTAACGGGTGCAGCTGGATAGCTTTACCTTCAACCAAACGTGGCTGGAAAGCCTGGATACCCAGCCTGTGCAGCGTAGGCGCACGGTTAAGTAATACAGGGTGACCTTTCAGCACGTTCTCTAATATATCCCAAACTAATGGGTCTTTACGGTCAACTATCTTTTTAGCAGATTTTACTGTTTTAACCACACCACGCTCAATCATTTTGCGGATGATGAATGGTTTAAACAGCTCGGCAGCCATATCCTTAGGCAAACCGCACTCATGCAGTTTAAGGTTAGGGCCTACAACGATTACCGAACGTGCAGAGTAATCCACACGTTTACCTAACAAGTTCTGACGGAAACGGCCTTGTTTACCTTTCAGAATGTCTGAAAGTGATTTAAGGGCACGGTTACCTTCAGTTTTAACAGCGTTTACTTTACGTGAGTTATCGAATAACGAATCGACAGCTTCCTGCAACATACGCTTTTCGTTACGTAAAATCACCTCAGGAGCTTTGATCTCGATAAGGCGTTTTAAACGGTTGTTACGGATAATTACACGACGGTAAAGGTCGTTCAAATCCGATGTAGCGAAACGGCCACCTTCCAAAGGCACCAAAGGGCGCAATTCTGGCGGGATAACCGGAACGATCTTCACAATCATCCACTCCGGATTGTTCTCGATACGGGTTTTGGCATCACGGAAAGCTTCAACAACCTGAAGACGTTTTAAGGCCTCATTTTTACGTTGCTGAGAAGTTTCGTTAGCTGCCTGGTGACGCAGGTTGTAAGAAAGTGAATCCAAATCAAGGCGTTTCAGCAACTCTTCAAGTGCTTCTGCACCCATTTTGGCCACAAACTTTTGCGGATCTTTATCATCAAGGTACTGGTTCTCTTTTGGCAAAGTATCCAGTACGTCAAGGTATTCTTCTTCAGTAAGGAAATCCATTTTCTGGATGCCATCACCTTCTTTAATACCAGGTTGTATAACTACATATCTTTCATAATAGATGATCAGGTCAAGCTTCTTGGTTGGAAGACCTAACAGATAACCTATTTTGTTTGGCAATGAACGGAAGTACCAGATGTGCGCAACAGGAACCACCAGGTTAATGTGGCCCATACGCTCACGACGTACTTTCTTCTCAGTTACTTCAACACCGCAGCGGTCGCACACGATGCCTTTGTAACGGATACGTTTGTATTTACCGCAATGGCACTCATAATCTTTTACCGGACCAAAAATACGCTCGCAAAACAAACCATCGCGCTCAGGTTTGTAAGTACGGTAATTAATGGTCTCCGGCTTTAAAACTTCACCGCTTGAACGCTCCAGTATTGACTCTGGTGAAGCCAAACTGATGGTAATGCTGGTAAAGTTGCTTTTTATTTTATTATCCTTTTTGTAAGACATAGCTCTTTTTTTAAAGGTGAAAAGTAAAAGGTAAAAGCTGAAAGGGTTATTACTAACGTATTCTTCTTTATTCCTTTTTTCCTTTTAGCTCGTTGTTATTTTAAAGGGCGAAAGGCAAAACGAACCAGTCTTTTTACCTTTCACCTTTTTCCTTTTACCTTATTCCAAAGTGATATCCAAACCTAAACCTCTAAGCTCGTGAACCAATACGTTGAATGATTCCGGAACTGATGGCGTAGGCAGGTTCTCGCCCTTAACGATAGCCTCATATGTTTTAGCACGGCCGATAACGTCGTCAGACTTAACGGTAAGTATCTCTTGCAGGATATTGGCTGCACCAAATGCCTCCAATGCCCAAACCTCCATCTCACCAAAACGCTGACCACCAAACTGTGCTTTACCACCCAATGGCTGTTGTGTAATAAGTGAGTACGGACCGATTGAACGGGCGTGCATCTTATCATCAACCATGTGACCCAGCTTAAGCATGTAGATAATACCTACAGTAGTTGGCTGGTCAAAACGCTCACCGGTTAAACCGTTGTGCAGGTAAGTCTGGCCAGATTCCGGCACGCCGGCTTTCTTAATCCATTCTTCAACCTCTTCGTGGGTAGCACCGTCAAAAATTGGCGTTGCAAACTTCACTCCAAGCTCTTTACCAGCCCAACCTAATACTGTTTCGTAGATCTGACCAAGGTTCATACGTGAAGGTACACCCAGTGGGTTCAACACAATATCAACCGGAGTACCGTCATCAAGGAATGGCATATCCTCATCGCGTACAATACGTGCAACAATACCTTTGTTACCGTGGCGGCCGGCCATTTTATCACCCACTTTAAGCTTACGCTTTTTAGCGATGTAAACCTTAGCCATTTGTACAATGCCTGATGGAAGCTCATCACCTACGCTGATCGCAAATTTATCTCTGCGGTAAGCACCCAGCTCTTCGTTAACTTTAATGCCGTAGTTGTGCAGCAGTAATTTAATCTGCTCATTCTTATCGTCATCAGTAGTCCACCTTGCTGGGTTGATGTTCTCGTAGTTTAATTCAGCCAGAATTTTCTGAGTGAATTTAACACCTTTAGCTACGTACAGCTCTTTGTAAACGTTGAAAACACCTTGTGAAGTTTTGCCATTCACAATCTCAAAAAGCTTATCAACCAAAGTGGCTTTCAGCTCTTTAAGGGCTCTTTCGTGTCTTACTTCAAGCTTATCTAACTGTGCTTTTTCTTCGGCTTTTGAAGTCTTTTTAGCGCGTGAGAACAGCTTTGTATCAATAACCACACCACTGATTGATGGCGGAGTTTTCAATGAAGCGTCTTTTACGTCGCCGGCTTTATCACCGAATATGGCACGTAACAATTTTTCTTCTGGTGATGGGTCTGACTCACCTTTAGGGGTAATCTTACCAATCAGGATGTCGCCTTCTTTAACCTCGGCACCGATACGGATGATACCGTCTTCGTCAAGGTCTTTAGTAGCTTCTTCAGATACGTTAGGGATATCAGCAGTCAACTCTTCTTCACCACGTTTGGTATCACGAACTTCAAGCTCAAATTCCTCTACGTGGATTGAAGTGAAGATATCCTGAGATACCACACGTTCAGAAATCACAATCGCATCCTCAAAGTTATAACCTTGCCAAGGCATGAATGCTACTTTAAGGTTACGGCCAAGCGCAAGCTCACCGTCCTGTGTTGCATAACCCTCGCAAAGCACCTGACCTTTTTCAACGCGCTGGCCTTTTTTAACAATCGGCTTCAGGTTGATAGTTGTGCTCTGGTTAGTTTTCTTAAACTTAATTAAGCGGTATGACTTAGAGTCGCCATCGAATGACACCAAACGGTCATCATCATTGCGATCATATTTTATGCGGATTTCGTTGGCATCAACATACTCAACCACACCATCACCTTCGGCGTTGATAAGTGTGCGAGAGTCTTTTGCCACGCGTCCTTCCAGACCAGTACCTACAATTGGCGCCTCAGGGCGTAAAAGCGGCACAGCCTGGCGCTGCATGTTCGAACCCATCAATGCACGGTTGGCGTCATCATGCTCCAGGAACGGAATCAATGATGCAGCTATCGAAGTGATCTGGTTCGGCGCAACGTCCATGTAATCCAGTCTTTCAGGCTCAATAACCGGGAAGTCACCCTCGAAACGGGCTTTTACCTTAGGGGTATCGAAAGTACCGGTTTCGTCATAAATAGCGTTAGCCTGAGCAATGGTCTTGCCGTCTTCATCTTCTGCCGACAGATAAACCACAGGCTCATTAACCGCAACCTTACCTTCAACTACGCGTTTGTACGGAGTTTCGATAAAGCCAAGGTTGTTGATTTTGGCGTGAACGCAAAGTGACGAAATCAAACCGATGTTCGGACCCTCTGGTGTTTCAATAGTACACAAACGACCGTAGTGGGTATAATGTACGTCACGTACCTCGAAACCTGCACGCTCACGCGACAGACCACCGGGACCTAAGGCTGACAGACGACGCTTGTGCGTAATCTCTGCCAGTGGATTGGTTTGGTCCATGAACTGTGAAAGCTGGTTGGTACCGAAGAACGAGTTGATTACTGACGACAAAGTACGGGCATTGATCAAATCCGTTGGCGTAAACACCTCGTTATCGCGGATGTTCATACGCTCACGGATAGTACGCGCCATACGAGCCAAACCAACACCGAACTGTGCATACAATTGCTCACCAACTGTACGTACACGACGGTTTGACAAGTGGTCAATATCATCCACCTCTGCCTTAGAGTTGATCAACTTGATCAGGTACTTAACAATGGCAATAATGTCTTGCTTGGTTAATACCTTAGTCTCATCAGGGGTATCTAACTTTAATTTACGGTTGATGCGGTAACGACCTACATCACCTAAATCATATCTCTTATCCGAGAAGAACAACCTGTCAATGATACCGCGGGCGGTTTCCTCATCTGGTGGTTCTGCGTTACGCAGCTGACGGTAGATATGCTCCACCGCTTCCTTCTCGGAGTTGGAAGTATCTTTTTGTAAAGTGTTATATATAATGGTATAATCACCGCTGGTTGATGAATCTTCCTTGTTTAGGATGATTGTTTTAACGCCAGCATCAATGATCATATCTATGTGGTCATCTTCAAGGATGGTTTCACGCTCAAGGATAATCTCATTACGGTCAATAGACACAACCTCACCGGTATCCTCGTCCACAAAGTCCTCAACCCATTTTTTAAGCACCCTTGCAGCAAGCTTACGGCCGATGTATTTTTTCAGGCCTGATTTGCTCACCTTTACCTCGTCGGCAAGTTCAAACAATTCCAGGATGTCCTTGTCAGAATCATAACCGATGGCGCGCAACAGCGTGGTAACCGGGAATTTCTTTTTACGGTCAATGTATGCATACATCACGTTGTTAACGTCTGTAGCAAACTCAATCCATGAGCCTTTGAAAGGGATTACACGGGCTGAGTATAATTTGGTACCGTTAGTGTGACGGCTTTGGCCGAAGAACACACCTGGCGAACGGTGCAACTGTGATACAATTACACGCTCTGCGCCATTGATAACGAAAGTACCCTTAGGCGTCATGTACGGAATGGTACCCAAGTACACATCCTGCACTATTGTTTCAAAGTCTTCGTGTTCCTCATCGTTACAAGAAAGGCGAAGCTTCGCTTTTAATGGCACACTATAGGTTAAACCGCGCTCGATACACTCTTGAATGTCGTAACGTGGCGGATCAATAAAGTAGTCAAGAAATTCCAGTACGAAGATGTTTCTTGAATCGGAAATAGGGAAGTTTTCGGCAAACACTTTAAACAGGCCTTCTTTATGCCTGTCGTCAGAAGTGGTTTCCAATTGAAAAAATTCCCTGAAAGATTGCAACTGAACATCCAGAAAATCAGGGTATTCCAATACCTTGCGACTGGTTGCAAAGTTTACTCTTTGATTAATTTTGTTTGCCAAGGGATTAAAATTTAGTTTATTAATAAACTCTTTTGAGATGCGGTTAGGTCTTTATTGTAATGTTAACGGTTTGTTCTTTGCCCAAAAAGCCTGCTATAACAAAGCAGCAGACTACCAACGCGCATCTCCTGATGCAAAATTGAAACCGTTACAAACAGCAATAGACCCCGACCTAAAACGGTCGGAGTCTGATGCTATTGTGTATTGTAATGAAATTACTTAATTTCAACTACAGCGCCTGCTTCTTCTAATTGTTTTTTCAGGCCTTCAGCTTCGTCTTTAGTTACACCAGCTTTGATCTCTTTTGGAGCTCCGTCAACTAAGTCTTTAGCTTCTTTCAAACCAAGACCAGTAAGGTCTTTTACTAATTTAACTACGGCTAATTTCTGACCGCCAGCTTCTTTCAGGATTACGTCGAAAGAAGTTTTCTCTTCTACAGCTGGAGCAGAAGCGCCATCAGCAGCAGGAGCAGCAACAGCAACAGCTGCAGCAGCAGGTTCAATACCGTACTCGTCTTTTAAGATCTGAGCTAATTCGTTTACTTCCTTTACTGTTAAGTTAACCAACTGTTCAGCAAATGCTTTCAAATCCGCCATTTTATTTTAAATTTTGTCTTTAATACTTTGTTTGTTGTTTTATTGCGAACTTATAGGTGTTCGTTAACCTTCTCTTTCCTGTAATGTTTTTACTAAGCCTGCCAGTGTATTTCCGCCTGATTGAAGCGCTGAAATAACGTTCTTTGCAGGAGACTGTAGTAATCCGATGATCTCGCCCACCAACTCTTCTTTTGACTTAAGCTTAGTCAGAGTATCAAGTTGATTATCGCCGATAAATACTGCTGAATCTATGTAAGCTGCCTTTAGTACCGGTTTATCACCTTCTTTTCTAAGTTGCTTTATAAGCTTAGCCGGAGCGTTACCGGTTCTTGAAAATAAAAGTGATGATTGACCTTTAAGTACATCAAACAGACCTTCGTACTCGCCGCCTACTGCCTCAAGCGCCTTTTTGATCAAGCTGTTCTTAACAACTTGGATCTCGATATCGCTCTCAAAGCATTTACGACGGATACTGTTGATCTTGGCAACAGACAGATCTGAAGTATCAGTAACATAGAAGTTACCGTAATCTTTGATCTGCTCAGTAAGGGCTTGAACAAGTTCGTATTTTTCTTCTTTATTCATGATTAGATCCCCGCTACTGATTTAGTTTCAACTTCGATTCCTGGCGACATAGTTGATGAGAGATGGATACTCTTAAAGTATGTGCCTTTTGCTGCTGATGGTTTCAACCTTGAAATGGTTTGAAGTACTTCAAGCGCATTTTCATAAAGTTTATCAGCAGGGAAAGATGATTTTCCTATAGAGGCATGAATGATGCCGGTTTTGTCAACCTTGAAATCTATCTTACCAGCCTTTACCTCTGTAACCGCTTTACCTACTTCGGTAGTAACGGTGCCTGACTTAGGGTTAGGCATGAGGTTACGCGGACCAAGGATACGACCTAAACGGCCTACCTTAGCCATCACGCTTGGCATAGTGATGATAATATCAACATCAGTCCAACCGCCTTCAATTTTGGCTATATAGTCATCCAAACCTACGTAATCTGCACCGGCGTCTTTTGCTTCCTGCTCTTTGTCAGGCGTGCAAAGTACAAGCACACGTACAGTTTTACCGGTTCCATGAGGCAATGTAGCTATACCACGTACCATTTGATTGGCTTTACGTGGGTCTACGCCTAAACGCACATCTATATCAACAGAAGCATCAAATTTAGTTAAGGTAATTTCCTTAACCAAAGAAGAAGCGTCCTGAAGCGTATATGCTTTATGGGCCTCAATTTTGGATAGTGCCGCTTTTTGATTTTTTGTTAATCTTGCCACTGTCTTAAACTGATTTGTATTAATTAATTGTTCCAGGGGGCCGTACCTGATACGTTGATCCCCATGCTGCGCGCAGTACCCGCTACCATTCTCATGGCCGATTCTACTGTAAATGCATTCAAGTCTGGCATTTTATCTTTGGCAATTACCTCTACCTGATCCCAGGTAACGGTAGCAACCTTTTTACGGTTAGGCTCAGCCGAACCACCTTTTAAACCTGCAACTTCCATCAACTGGATAGCTACCGGAGGGGTTTTAATGATAAAATCAAAAGACTTGTCTGTATAAACGGTAATAACCACAGGCAACACTTTACCAGGTTTATCCTGGGTACGTGCATTAAACTGCTTGCAAAACTCCATGATGTTTACACCTTTTGCACCCAATGCAGGGCCAATTGGTGGCGATGGATTTGCCGCGCCGCCTTTCACTTGTAGTTTTACTAACGCACCGACTTCTTTTGCCATTTTTAATTTTACTTTGTGTTAATTAACCCAATGTTAGTAAGTGGAAGCTATGTAACATTTATCTTTTAGTGAGTAATTGATTTGAGTAATGAATGTTTAAACTCTCTCCTCTTCAAAAATTCACTTATATTTTTGCTTTGTTTGATGATGGCTGTAAGTATTCGCTTACATTCCAATCGCCGATCGTCAAACTATTCTTTCTCTACCTGCATGTAATTCAATTCAAGCGGCGTACGGCGCCCGAATATCTTTACCATTACTTTCAGCTTTTTCTTTTCCTCGTTTACCTCTTCAATCACACCGCTGAAGCCGTTGAAAGGTCCGTCCATTACCTTTACGTTTTCACCAACGTAGTAAGGCACCGCAATGGTTTCGGTTTGTGCAGTCATCTCATCAACCTTACCTAATATGCGGTTCACCTCAGCCTGACGAAGCGGTATAGCATTACCGGCCTTATCGCCCAGGAAACCTATTACGCTGTTGATGTTTTTGATAACGTGTTCCAGCTCGCCGTCTAAAGCGGCTTCCATCAAAACGTAACCAGGAAAGTAATTGCGTTCTTTCGCAATTTTCTTTCCGTCGCGCATCTGATAATATTTTTCGGTTGGGATAAGTACCTGCGGTACAAGATGAGAAATGCCAAGGCGATTAATCTCAGCATCAATATACTGTTTTACCTTTTTCTCTTTACCGCTGATGGCTCTAACCACATACCATTTTAACTGCTCACTCATCTATAGTCAACTATTTAAGCCAATGAATATTATAATGAACTATAAAACTGTTTAAGCAAATAGCCGATGATCTGGTCCATGCCAAAAATTAAAATGGCAATAATGATAGCAGCTACCAGCACTAATACAGCGCTGTTCAGCAGTTCGCGCCAGGTTGGCCAGGTTACTTTCTGGGTCAACTCGATGTACGACTCTTTGATATATTCAGTTACGTTAGCCATTTTAGTTGCTTACTCTCTCTGTATTAAGCACGGGAACAAGGATTCGAACCCTGATCAAAGGTTTTGGAGACCTCTATTCTACCGTTGAACTATTCCCGTGTATAATTAGCAATTGTTATATGAAACAAAGTACTCTGGCCGGAGCCGAGTACTTTGTTCTTTATAATTAACCTAACCTTTTACTGCTTTCGCAGATAAGAGGAGATTATTGAAGGATCTCAGTTACCTGACCAGCACCTACTGTTCTGCCACCTTCACGGATAGCGAAACGTAAGCCTTTTTCCATCGCGATAGCGTTGATCAGTTTTACAGTGATAGTTACGTTATCACCAGGCATAACCATTTCTACACCTTCAGCCAGTGAAATCTCACCAGTTACGTCAGTTGTACGGAAATAGAATTGCGGACGGTATTTGTTGAAAAATGGAGTGTGACGACCACCTTCAGCTTTTGATAATACGTAAACTTCTGCTTTGAAATCTGTGTGAGGAGTTACTGAACCTGGTTTACAGATAACCATACCACGACGGATATCAGTTTTCTCAATACCACGTAACAATAAACCTACGTTGTCACCAGCTTCACCACGGTCAAGGATCTTGCGGAACATCTCAACACCAGTTACGGTTGATTTTAAGTTCTCAGCACCCATACCCAGGATATCTACTGGATCACCAGAGTTGATTACACCACGCTCGATACGACCGGTTGCTACTGTACCACGACCAGTGATTGAGAATACGTCCTCAACTGGCATAAGGAATGGAAGATCAGTCAGACGTGGAGGAATTGGAATGTAAGCATCAACTGCGTTCATCAATTCCATGATTTTTTCAACCCATTTTGGCTCGCCGTTAAGACCACCAAGAGCTGAACCTTGGATTACAGGGATATCGTCGCCAGGGAATTCATAGAACGATAATAGTTCACGAATTTCCATCTCAACAAGTTCTAACAATTCCGGATCATCAACCATGTCAACTTTGTTCATGAAAACAACAAGTGCAGGTACACCTACCTGACGAGCTAACAGGATGTGCTCACGAGTTTGAGGCATTGGACCATCAGTAGCAGCCACCACAAGGATAGCACCGTCCATCTGAGCAGCACCAGTAACCATGTTTTTCACATAGTCGGCGTGACCTGGACAGTCAACGTGTGCATAGTGACGGTTAGCTGTAGAATATTCTACGTGCGCGGTGTTGATAGTGATACCACGCTCTTTTTCTTCAGGAGCAGAGTCGATTGAATCGAAAGAACGAGCTTCAGATAAACCCGCATCAGCAAGAACTTTAGTAATTGCAGCTGTAAGGGTGGTTTTGCCGTGGTCAACGTGACCGATAGTACCGATGTTTAAGTGCGGCTTACTGCGGTCAAACTTTTCTTTTGCCATGATTTATATTAATTTGTAGGTTAATTTTACTTTAATTAGTTTTTATAAACTTTATTACCAGAGCCAATGATGGGATTTGAACCCATGGCCTCTTCCTTACCAAGGAAGTGCTCTACCCCTGAGCTACATCGGCTTAATTTTCTGATTTTACATTCCGGAATTTCCGTTGGATTTCACCGCAGAAACTTTCCCTGTTCTCAACCATCAATTTCAAATCCGAATTCGAAAATCCTGGATCCGACCTTTTAACGAGCGGAAGACGAGGTTCGAACTCGCGACCTATAGCTTGGAAGGCTATCGCTCTACCAACTGAGCTACTTCCGCAAAGCTTTAAAACCAAAAACCTAAATTCTGAATACTGAATTACTTCAGGTATCAAAATTTAGATTTTATAATTTTAACATTAGTGGGGAGAGAAGGATTCGAACCTTCGTAGCCGAAGCAACGGATTTACAGTCCGTCCCATTTGACCGCTCTGGTATCTCCCCAGCGTTGATCTTGCTTTTCAAATTCCTCATTCTGAATTAAAAATTCAAAATTCAAAAATTCGATATTCAAAATTAACTGAGCCTCCTATCGGGATCGAACCAATGACCTACTGATTACAAGTCAGTTGCTCTACCAGCTGAGCTAAGGAGGCTTATGTTTTTTACTTCCCTCTATCCCTTCATCCCGCGTTTTGTGGGTGCAAAGATATTAATGGTTTAGTAATTACAAACTTTATTTTTTTTATTTTAAAGAACCTTTCATTTCATCAATTTGGTGCACATAAATCACCCCTCCGAAATGGACTGCAAATCTACAAAAAATAAACGCCGAACAAAATTTTTTATCAAAAAAATAACGGCAGCCATATGGGCTGCCGTTATCATGATTGAATTACAATATTTTATGATGTTTTTACTTAAAAATCGCTTTCATATTCGGCAGACGAAAGCACCTCTTTTTGTGCTGCCTCAGCCGACTGTTTCTTTTGTTTGTGTTTATGGATTTGCTTGCGCAGGCTTTCTATGGCCTCATCTGTTGCTTCTTCAAACGTTTTACATTTTTCTTTAGCGAACAGCTGGCAACCCGGAAGCTGCAATTTTATCTCAGTTATCTTATTAGCTTCGTCCTCAACATTTTCAAGCTTTAGGTAAACCTGTCCGTTAATGATGTTATCAAAAAAAGTATCAAGCTTATCAGCCTTTTTCTGAATAAAATCTAACAGTTTTTTGTCTGCGTCGAAGTGGATTGATTGCACTGTGATTTTCATTTTTCCTCCATTTTTAAGCCTTTGGATGGGCGAGTTTATAAATAGACTTTAGTCGTTCCACAGAATGGTGGGTGTAAATTTGGGTGGCGCTAAGGTTGGCGTGCCCTAAAAGTTCTTTAATTGAGTTTAGATCGGCGCCGCGGTTAAGCAGGCTGGTTGCAAAAGTATGCCTGAGCACGTGAGGGCTCTTTTTAATTTGAGTTGATATGTTAGACAAATACTTCTGCACAATAATATAAACAAGTTTCGGGTACGGCTTCGTTCCTTTATTTGTAACGATTAACGTTAATAAATTGTTATAGAAATTTTGATTTTTCTTTAACAACAGGTAATCATTGAGCAGCGTGGCAAGTTCACGGTTAACTGGTACAATGCGCTGTTTATTACGCTTACCTAATACCTTTATGGTTTGCTCATACGCATCATAATCGGTATCGCTCAGCCCAAGCAATTCTGAAAGGCGAATGCCCGTACCGAATAATAATTCTATTACAAGCTTGTCCCTTACGCCCGGAAAATCATCACCAAAAATCTCATCATTATTGAGCATGTTAGTGAGCGGCTCCTCCTCTACTACCACCGGCAAAGCCTTAGGCATTTTGGGAGAAATAATACGTGCTGTAGGGTTTGTGTTTACCACACCTTCCTGCATCAAAAATTTAAAGTATTTGCGCAACGAGGCAATCTTACGGTTAACAGATCTGGCGGTGAGCTTTTCGTTATCCATAAGCTCCATCATCCAGCTGCGAATATCATGATGGGTAATGTCTTGTAAGGGGGGAAGTACCTGGTAGTTGAGCGTTAAATAAGCATAAAACTGCTCCACGTCGGCCTTATAGGCTGTAACGGTATGTGGGGAGTACCGTTTTTCGAACTGAATGTATGTAATGAAACGCTCTAAAAACATAAAAACTATTTATACATCCGGGTATTGAATGTACAAATAGTTTCGATATGTTAAAAGAAATTATAAAATTCTTTCGTGCTGCGGCAGAAGGAATTAGTTAATTTCCTGATTTAAGCCTTGTTTGTAGATAGCGTTTTTCACTACCGTTCTGCGGGTTACTGATTTCTTCTCGAAGGCCTGGCGGCTGCGAAGTTCACGTAATACACCTGTTTTTTCAAATTTCTTTTTGAAGCGTTTTAACGCTTTGTCTAATGACTCGCCTTCTTTAACGTTGATGATAATCATATGTTCCTTTAAATACCTCCTTTCAGGGAAGGCAAAGGTAAATACAATATTTTGATTTTTAAAAAGATATAAAAATATTATTTAGCTGGTGCTCTGCGTTCTCGGCATCAATACTCAGCCAGTGCAATTATTTTGTCGCACAAAGGAACCAAACGGTCGCGGCCATTTAAAAAATTTAAAGAAACAAGAAACGCATAACCTACTACCGTTCCGCCCATTTCCTGCACTAATTCGGCTGCCGCCGCCGCGGTACCCCCGGTTGCCAGCAGATCATCATGAATAAGCACCCGGCTGCCCGGCGCAAACGCATCAGTATGCATTTCTATAACAGCGCTGCCATACTCAAGATCATACTCCTTTTTCTTAACCGTATAAGGCAGCTTACCAACTTTACGTACCGGCACAAAAGGTACACCGAGTAAATTTGCTAAAGCAAGGCCGAACAGAAAGCCCCGGCTTTCTATACCTGCTACCACATCAATATTTTCATCACGAAGCTTTTCGGCAAAGTTGTCAGCTATAGCTACACACAATGCCGGATCTTTAAGTATTGGCGTAATATCCTTAAAAAGTATACCCGGTTTCGGAAAATCCGGAATGTCGCGAATAGCTGCCTTTATTTGTTGTTCAATCATTTATTTGAAAGTAATGTACGGTTTTATTTTGTTGATAGTAGCGGCGTCTAATATCGCTATATCTGACAAATCAGCAAAGCTGCTGTAATCGCCGTGCTGCAACCGGTATTGCTCAATAGCGTTGGCCTGTTTATAGCTTAGATAAGGCAAGCGATTAAGCGCGGTGGCATCGGCCTGATTAACGTTTATTCTTTTTATACCGTTTGTGCCAACGCGCACCTGGCTTTCAATATTTGTATAAGCGTCAGCACTAATTCCGTAAACCTCTAACAACTGCTTTTTATGATAAAAGCCACCTAATAATTTTCTGTATTTAATTATCCGTCCGGCAAATACCGGCCCTATGCCTTTAACAGCTAACAGCTGTGCCGAGTCGGCGGTATTTAAGTCTACTGCCGTCACCGCCGCGGCTTTGGCTTCGGGCAACGTTATAAATTTAGCCAACCGCTGATAAACTACGCTATCGATAGTGTAGAGTTTAAGCATGTCGGCTTTAGTGTAAAAATGCCCGCCTTTATCGCGGTAATTGATGACATTGTTAACCTGCCGCTCGCTTAAGCCCAATTGCAACATTTTACGTTTTGAGGCTACATTAGGATCAAACGGCTCTATCTTTAAGGGCTTACCTTCGCCGCCGCTTAAATGTCTTACTGCTGCTGTAATGGCTTGAGCACTCGTGTATTCTGACACAATTGCATTACGTGCATCCAATTTATATATTATAAAAAGCAACGTTAGTACAAAAAGTACAACAAGCCCGTTCCATTGCTTTTTTGTTATAGAAACGTATTTTTTTGCAGCAGACAACATATTTTCGCCACCCGGATTCATTTAAAAGTCCCGGCTAAATAAGAATTTTAGTAATTTTAAAGATATTTATCTTTTTTATGAACTGTAAAAACGAGCTCTTAGTTAAATGAAGATAATCACTACCGACGAATTTGCAAAGGCAACCAAGCTGGATAAACTCCGCGTTCCTGGCCTGGCTTCTTTTCTGATGGAGTTGATGAAGATAAACCAGGTAAACAATTTGTTTGCCAGTGCCCAACCCAAACAAGGCCCCGAATTTGTAGACGCTATATTAGAAGGCTGCGGTGTAAAAATTGAGTACGATAAAAACGAGTTAAAGAATATACCGGCTAATGGTGGCTTTATAGCGATTGCCAACCATCCTTATGGAGGCATTGAAGGGATGGTGCTTCTTAAAATACTATGTGAGGTTCGTTCTGATGCCAAAATAATGGCGAACTTCCTGCTAAAGAAAATACCCAATCTTGCCGATTATTTTATTGCCGTTAACCCTTTCGAGAACGTAGAACACTCATCAAGCATCAGCGGACTTAAAACAACGCTCGAGTTATTAAACAATGGTACCCCTATCGGTATTTTTCCTGCGGGCGAGGTATCAACCTTTAAGTTGGAAAAGCGCGAAGTAACCGACAGGCTGTGGCACCCGGTTGTGGGCAAAATTATAGCTAAAGCCAAGGTTCCGGTGGTGCCTATTTATTTCCATGGTAATAATGGCCTGCTATTTAACCTGCTGAGCATTATTCACCCAACATTGCGCACAGCTAAGTTGCCATCCGAATTATTCAACAAGCAGGGGCATACGATAAAGCTGCGCATTGGCAAGCCTATTCAGTTTACCGATATTCCTGATAACAATAACAGCGCTAAATTGCTGAGCTTTTTGCGCACCAAAACCTACGCACTGGGAGCCGGACTTGCAGAGGAGAAAAAGCTTTTTCGCCCAAGAGACCTTTTCACGATTAAAAAAGTACCAGAAGAAATTGTTGCCGAAACACCTCCCGAAGTGGTGGAAAAGGAAATTGCCACCCTCCGCGATAATTACCGTATATTAAAAGAGAACAACTACGAGCTGTTTATTGCTCCGCCAGCCAAAATTCCTATTATCATCCGTGAGTTAGGTCGCCTGCGTGAAATAACTTTTCGCGAAGTTGGTGAGGGTACCAATAAACAAATAGACCTGGATGGTTATGATGTATATTATCACCACCTGTTTATCTGGGATGCCGAAGCACGTATGATAGTGGGTGCGTACAGGATAGGCCTTGGCGACGAGATATTTTACAGCATGGGTAAAAAAGGCTTTTACGTAGCCGAGCTCTTCAAAATAAAAGCGCAGCTGATGCCCGTATTACGGAAAAGCCTGGAGCTTGGCCGCTCGTTTATCCGTAAAGAATATCAGCAAAGGCCAATACCCTTATTTTTGCTTTGGAAAGGTATATTCAAGTTTTTGGTGGAAAACCCGAGGTACCGCTATCTTATAGGCCCGGTAAGTATCAGTAATTCCTTTTCCAAGTTATCCAAGTCGCTAATAGTAGACTACATAAACCGCAACCATTTCGATCATGAGATGGCGCAGTACGTAAAGCCACGTAAGCAATTTAAGGTTGATTTTTCCCACATCGATACCGCTGCTTTAACTAAAGGCGAAGATAATTTTAAGATGCTGGACACCATTATTTCTGAGATAGAGGTACGAAGCATGAAGGTACCGGTATTACTTCGCCAATACATCGCTTTAAATGCCAAAATCATTTGCTTTAACATTGACCCTAAGTTTGCCGACTCTCTGGACGGCTTCCTGGTGCTCGACCTGGAGAAAGTACCTCAAGAGATGCTGGACAAGCTGGCCAAAGGGTCTTGATAGATATATTGTAAAAACAAAAGAGCCGCTGATAAGCGGCTCTTTTGTTTGATACTTATATTCAATTAACGGGCAGCTTGCATCTGCTGCAGCTGCCTAACTTCAGCTTTCAATTTGTCAATCTCCGCCTGCTGCTCCTTTATAGCACCCACCAACACAGGCACCAGCTTTTCTAAATCTACACTGCTATAAGTGGTAGCTTTTGGATTGTTTTTACCCGCTGTAACCCATTTAGTTTGTTGAGTGATAACACCCGGTAATATAGATTGTACGTCGTCCGCAAGAAGGTTATATTGCTGGCCGCTGCTAACCGGCCTTAATTTTGATACATAGCTCAACGCATTTTTCAATTCAACGGTATCTGCAGTGATAGCTTTTGCCTTTTGTTGTGCATTAGCATTGTTAGCAAATAAAGATATAGCAGCGATAAATAAAGGCAAAACTATGCCTTGCAATAATTTAATTTTCATGATGTAAACTCTTAGTATTCGTAATATTTATTGTTTTGTACCGGGTATAAAACACCGGCATAGTTGATAAAATATTACGCTAAGGTAGGCGGCGGATTCGGCACCGGCGGGTACCATACAGAGTGGTTAATGTTATAATCGGTAGTGTATTCAGTAAGCAAAGGCGCGTTAGGTGGCATCAATAAACTGAGCTGGTCATAAGTAGCCCAAAACTCTTTTACTTCTGCCTGCTTGGCTTCCTTTTCATTGGCATTGCTATCCTCTTTGGTTTGCTGCCACTCCGTTAAAACAGAGTTTACATGTGCAAATACTGAAAGCACTGAAACGCCAGTCTTCTCCAAAACGGAGAACAGGCATATCAGGGTGATCAAATATTTAACCGCTTTACTCTTCATATTACAACTACGGGCAAATTTAAAAAAATTATGCCACGGATATATGATATAAATCACATTCACTGGGCATTTGTTTCAAATAACCTGTAACTAACAAAAAAAGGCCGCTTATATAGCGGCCTTTTCTTGTTTAAGTAAGCGAATTACTTTCAAGATTATTTTACTGCACCTGGAGTGGTGTATGGTAAAACTTGTGGATTAAAGTTAGCCCAACCAGCTGTCCAGTCTTCAGTACCAAAAGCACCTCTGTAATCAACTTTTGCAAAGAACGCGTCAGCAATTTTAGCGTTATCTTTAGTTGCGCCGGTTAATGCTGCAGAACCAGTCTTTTGAATGAAGCTTGGTATACCAGCTCTTGATGAAGGAGCAATGTCAGATGCAAATTTGTATGGATCTGCAAAGAAAGCCGAAGCGTAAGAAGCAGGATCAAACGTGTTATTAGGGGTGATCTTTGCAGTTACTGCAGCTAAGGCTGTAGCATTAGATGCTTTTATTTGATTGCCTTTGCCGTTGCATGCAGCAATTATATTGTTTGTGAATACCGATGTACCAGCAAGCAAAGCGGCAGAAGAATTGATGCTACTGTTTGCGGGACGACCATCATCATAAAATACACCTTCAGTATAACCAGCAAACACAGAGTTTAAAATGCTTATAGCTGAGTTACGACGAATTTGAGCAGCATGCTGAAAGTTGTTATTGATTGTAGGAGGCGTACCGCTCTCAACCGGTCCCAGAATGGTAACATTTGAGAACACTGCCGAAGTTTGTGGAGTAACATTAGTGCCATCAGAGTTGTTGTCAGACTCAAATCCGTTTGATCCTGATAAGTCGGCAGTTGCAGCTAAGCGCTGTGCTAAAGCAAACTGTACCTTTCCAGAATAGCCATTATCGGTATCAAAATCATCATCCCAGCTATCTATGGCTAATAAATGCTTGGCGTTAACGGTACCACCAAACCATTCGTAAGCATCATCACCAGAACGGTAAACTTCTACATATTCAATTGTGGTGCCAGAACCAACGCTACCAAAGGTTAAACCATTGATTTCGTTATCAGGGCTTAAGGCAATACCGGCATATTCAATGCGTACATATTTTAATGTACCTGAGTTATCAGCATCATTGTCGCCACCGTGTTTACCCTTATCTGTATCATCAGAAACGCCTTCAATTGGCACAGCAGTACCACCGTTGTTTTTTGCACGACCTAACAGAATAACACCACCCCAGTCACCTTCTTTACGACCACCAGCACCTACGTTAGATGTAAAAACGATTGGTTTATCAACTGTACCAACAGCTTCTATTTTTGAACCGCGAGTGATGACAAGAGCACCTTTAGTAGGCTTGTCGCCTTTGATGATTGTACCTGCCTGAATAGTTAAAGTAGCATTATTAGTTACGAAAACATTGCCTTTAAGTAAGTAGATCTTATCGGAAGACCAAGTGGTATTAGCTGTGATATCTCCTTGAATAGTTACTACGCCTGATTGGTCACCACCACCATCGATAGGAGGAATTACAACACCAGTGTCAGAATCTTTTTTAGAGCAGCTTGCAAATAATATTGCCACGCTCATTAAAGCAAATAATAGACCTTTTTTCATTTTCATTTTTGTTTGCCCAAAATTGTAAACACCAGTTAAATCTATCATTATCATAAATTAAAATGTATGTTAATTAGTATTGAGCTTTGTTAACAAATATTTAATCTTAAAAATTATAGCTAAAGCTTAATGAGTAGTTTGCACCAATACGATTTGACCGTAAAGTTTCATCAGCACTCAACTCATATTTTTTTGTACCGTTTAGATCATAGTAATAGCTGTATCGAGCGTTCAGAATATCGTTAGCATTGAATTTAAGTTCACCTTTATTTTTAAGCAACTTAGTACTCAATTGCAAGTCAATGACGTTGCGCGGAGCTTCCCACACGTTAGGCACAATGGCACCTGCGGCAATATAAAGCCTGCGTCCTACACGATTATAAAGAGCGTTAAAGTTGATCTTGTTGTCTAAGAAACTATGTTGCAAACCTGCATTAATAACATAAGGCGCTTGTCCTACCATCGGACGAGTATCTTCTAAGAAGTCAATTGTACCATCTGTTGGGTTTGTGACTTTAGATTTAATAATCGCCAGGTTGGCATACGCTGTTGTATTTTTGAAAAAGTTTGAAGGCGAAATAAAATCAAGGGCTTTCCGAACCTCAACTTCCGCTCCATATAAATAAGCTTTGTCCGGGTTGTAGTAAGTGATCATACGCGTTGAGGTTACATCCAACGTATATGCCTCAATTGCATTACTGAAATTTTTGTAAAAAGCAGATACTGAAACTATCTGGCCTGCTGATGGATAAATTTCGTAGCGAAGGTCATAGTTGTTTATGAGCGTACGCTCAAGATTTGAGTTACCTTGACGGATAAGCAGGAACTCATAGTCATAAATTTGAGAAGGCGCTAACTCCCTGAATTCCGGACGAGCCAATGTGCGATAATATGAAGCTCTTAGGTTTGTTTTATCGTTAACACTATAAGTAAGGTTTGCTGATGGCAATATATCAGTATAATCCTTTTTTATACCTTTTACCAAATCACTGGCCGGATTCAGCTCAAGATTAAATTTTTCAACCCTGGCTCCCCAAACCAAACGCAGTTTATTGCTCAACTTATTATCCAACATTGCGTAAGCTGAATTTGTAAATGAGTGAGCATCATAAGAGTCGTTATTACCAAACGGTTCTCTCACCTCATAATAGTTGTTATTAAGGAGGTTGCGATCAAATAATTGGTTCAGCGGTAGACTTCTTATCCAGTTATTCAGGTCCGCACCGTTACTTTGGCGCAGCTGTAAACCAAGAAAACGTAGATCAAAGCTTCTATCGCGATAATAGCTGCTTAAGCCAGCTTTGAATGTACCTGTTTGATTAAACATTTTAACGGGAAGCGTATAATTAGCTGCCGCTGAATAGTTGTCCTCGTTTAACTTTGAAAAAAATGTAGCATTGGATTTACCCACGGTAGTTACGTCAGCCATGAACTGAGCATTCGGGTCATTTCTGTCAGATATATTCCTCGCATATTGCACTTTACGCTGATCGGGCTGATCATTCAGCACTTTAGCATAGCTTAAAGACCAGTTGATTTTTGAACCTTTTTCGCCAATCGGATGGTTGCCCTCAAGTGTAGATTTGAATAACTGTTTCTGAAGCAAGTCAAAAGTAAAATACTTTATATCAGCCCCACGGCCCAAGTCAGAACCCTCGCGTTGCAGATACTGATCGTCAAATACTCTGTTAAAAATATTTTTTAATGTGATTTTGCTTTTGCCGAAGGTATAGCCAAAGTTGGCCAAAGCCCCTACGCTTGATGAGAATTTAGAAATATTATCTCTGTAATCGTAACCAAGGTAATTTACTATCTGGTCATTAACGAGATTTTGAGAATTACGATAAGTCAGCCCTACGATTGCGCCAAAACGGTCACCATTTTTAAAATCTTTTACCCGACCAATGGTAAATTGGTGATTTTGAGACGGAATAGCTGTGTTTGTGTAGGTATTCAGATCAAGAGGAATATTACGGGCCACAGCAACGTTTTGTGGTGCAGTAAGACCGTTCTCAATCTGATTAAATGTAGGGAAAGTTGATGGCAACTTTTTATCACCGTTATCAAACGCGAAGAAGTCACTTGCTGTACGGGCACCGGCTTTGAAGTCTTTAAAAGTAGATGCTGTATTGTAACCAGCCCCTATACCTATACTAATAAAGTTTTGATCGGGTAGATCTTTAGTAGAAATGTTAACCGCGCCACCTGCAAAATCAGCAGGAAGGTCTGGGGTGGCTGTTTTAGTAATCGTTATATTATCTACCAAAGCTGAAGGCACAATATCAAATGAAAACGCCCTGGTATTGATCTCCGTACTCGGCAACACTGTGTTATCCAGCATAGCCAAGTTATAGCGATCGCTTAAGCCACGTACAACAACAAATTTATTATCCTGCACGGTTGCACCGCTTACACGCTTCATTACATCAGCAGTGTTACGGTCTGGTGAACGGGCTATGGTTTGGGATGAAATGCCGTCTGATATTGACGCGCTGTTTTTCTGCACTGCATACAATGATGCTGTTGATGCCTGACGGAATGTTGCTGTTACAACAACTTCACCAAGTGCATTGTTGGCTGACTCTGCCAATACCACATCTAAATTGGTTACAGCATTTGCTTTAACAATTACATCTGATATAGCTTTGGTTTGATAACCTAAATACTTTACTTCAACAGTGTATTTTCCCGGTTGCAAACCCGCAAGTACGTATTGCCCGTCAACATTGGTTGCGGCTCCTTTGGTAGTACCTTGTATAAGTACTGTCGCCCCAATTAGGGTTTCGTTGTTTTTTTGGTCTATTACCTTACCGGCAATTTTACCGTTCGCTTGTGCCAACAATTTTGTGGAGAAAGCACTCGTTAGTAGTACAACAACTAATAATGATAGTAATTTTTTCACGTGATTCTGGATTTTAATCACGGCAAAACTATTAACCAAATGTTAGCTACAGGTTACAATTAAATTACCTTAACATTGTATTAAGATTAATCCAATGTTAAGTACTTCAATAGCGGAGTTTAATAGTTTTAAGAACTTTTGCCCATAAATACACTGGCGCAGTTAACTGCTGTCGCAGCCACTGCGACCATGAAACAGTAGCGGGTTTAGCAGCAATCAAAGCAATTAATGACAGGCCTATCAATAATAATGCAATGACAATAAGCGACAAGCCGCCCTTGACTTGTGGTTCTTGCAAAGCGGTGATGATATATGAGTAGGCAAAAAAAGTGAAGAGTACAAAGTAAGATAACATCGGCGACAGCTTGTAGTAAGCAAATACGCTAATTGCCAAAAGAAACGAAGCCCAATTGATAAAAGCGTTGTACCGGCCTAAAAATTTCAATTCGGGGAAAGGCAAAACCCAAAGCAATGCAAATAAGCCAAACCATAAGATTGGCGTAATGATAGCCACTATTGTAAAGCTATTACCTTTAAATGCAGCATCGCCATTAGTAATTACCAGGTCTATTGGCCTTACAGGTGTTAAAGGTGCCGCCGGTACTTGTTTAGATTTATTGTTTGCCACTGTGAAAAAGAAAACCCCTCACTTTTCAGGGAGGGGTTATTATTATTTAGCGTATGATACTGACCGTGTTTCCCTGATAACCGTTACCTTAATTTGACCGGGATAGGTCATTTCCGTTTGAATACGGTTAGAAATATCGGCAGCCAATATTTCCGACTGCGCATCTGTTATTTTCTCGCTTTCAACCACTACGCGCAATTCGCGACCCGCCTGTATAGCAAATGTCTTTTCGACACCGGGGTATGAAAGTGCCAGTTCTTCAAGTTCTTTCAAACGTTTAATATAGCTTTCTACAACCTCACGTCGCGCGCCAGGGCGAGCACCTGAAATAGCATCACACACCTGAATAATTGGAGACAGCATTGAAGTCATCTCAATTTCGTCGTGGTGGGCGCCTATAGCGTTGCAAACATCCGGATGCTCTTTATATTTTTCCGCGAGCTGCATACCTAAAATTGCGTGTGGCAATTCCGGGTTGTCATCAGGTACCTTACCAATATCATGCAATAAGCCCGCACGTTTAGCCAATTTTACATTAAGCCCTAACTCTGCAGCCATGGTAGCGCAGAAGTTAGCCACCTCGCGCGAGTGCTGCAACAGGTTTTGTCCGTATGATGAACGGTAACGCATACGGCCAACCATACGAATAAGCTCCGGATGCAGGCCGTTGATACCTAAATCAATTACTGTACGCTCACCAATCTCTACAATCTCTTCCTCAATCTGCTTTTTGGTTTTCGCCACCACCTCTTCAATACGTGCAGGGTGTATACGGCCGTCTGTTACCAAACGGTGCATAGCCAGGCGGGCAATCTCGCGACGAACCGGATCAAAGCCCGAAAGAATAATAGCCTCCGGCGTATCGTCAACAATGATCTCTATACCGGTAGCTGCTTCGAGTGCACGAATATTACGACCTTCGCGACCAATGATACGACCTTTGATCTCGTCATTTTCTATATTAAATATAGATACAGTGTTTTCTATAGCTGCCTCAGTTGCAGTACGCTGAATAGTTTGGATAACTATCTTTTTAGCTTCTTTGGTAGCGGTAAGTTTAGCCTCGTCAACAATATCCTTTATTTGCGCCATTGCACGGCTACGGGCTTCTTCTTTTAAGTTTTCTACCAGCTGATTACGCGCATCTTCTGCAGATATGCCTGCAATGGCTTCCAGTTGTTTCTGGTGCTCTTGTTTAAGCAGCTCTAACTCTTCCTGTTTTTTTAAAGCAACCTCGGTTTGTTTTTCCAGGTTTTTGCGCGTATTCTCAAGCTCGTTTTCTTTACGGCTGGTATTTTCCAGGCGTTGGTTAAGCGATTGCTCTTTTTGCCTGATGCCGTTTTCGCGCTGATTTAAAGCATTGTTTTTACTGTTAACTTCCTGCTCATGCTCAGCCTTTAATTGTAAAAACTTCTCTTTTGCTTCGAGCAGCTTGTTCTTCTTTAATATTTCGGCGTTGTTCTCCGCGTCCTTAAGAATTTTCTTAACCTTGTTTTGTGCTGAAATTTCCTGGTCCTTCAGCAATTTACGCAGCAGGAAGCGACCGATTACGATGCCGACACCGACACCAATCAGCAGCCCGATAATTACGTATAATGAATCCATCTTTAAGTTTATAAAATAAAAAAACCGCAACTAAACCTTAAGTGTCATGTATTGAAAAACCTCTCATCAGATTTTATTGGACACTGACTACCGTTAAGCGCCCTCGGGCAGGTAACGCATGTCTTTTAACTGGTCCGCTGATATTGAAGCGTTAAGTTTTTAATAGTGAAACTTAAGATTTAACCACGGTTATATCTTAATTCGCTCGCTTTATGTAAAGAACGTTATTACTTCGAGAAAAATCCGGTCAGCAATTGATCAAGCTGATAAACTTTATCGGCCACCTCGGTATCTTCCGTAGTAACCTTTCTCTCTGCATTTAATGCCGATGTAGCGTAATGCAACACACACATTGAAAGCAGGTCCTGCTTATCCCTAACCGCATAATTTTCCTGATATTCCTTTATACGGTCGTTAATCAACTTAGCTGCCCGCCTTATAATTTCCTCTTCCTCCATGTTTACCTTTAGCGGGTAAACCCTGTCAGCAATATTTATTTTTATTGAGATTTCTCCCATTTGAGCTATTCACAATTATGCATTACTTTTTAAGCAATACAATACACTTGTCTATTTCCTGCACAAAGTCGTTAATTTTTTGCTTAATGTCAAGGCTTTTTTCGTTTGTATCTGAAAATGACTTGGCTAATTTCAGTACACGAAGCTTTTCCTCAAGCTCGGCAGTCTTATTTCTGCTGGCATCCAACGCCACCTTAAGCGACTGATTTTCCAGTCGCATGAGGTCATTTTCCTCTTGCAGCGCTTCACATAGCTCCAACAACCTCTCGGTTTTGTCTATTACACTATTTAACTGCTCGGCTACCTTTGACATGCTGGTTTATTTGTTGATTTATTGATTGAGTGATTTATTGATTTAAAAATCCTGCATTAACCTTATAAATCAATCATTCAATAATTACTTACGTATCTCCGCTCCTGCTTCTTTGCCTAAATTAAAAATTAATTTCTGCATTATAGCGTCAATTGCTTTGTCGGTCAACGTTTTTTCCGCATCCTGCAAAACAAAGCTTACCGCGTAGGATTTTTTACCAACAGGTAGCTTATCGCCTTCATAAACATCAAACACATTAACTTCTTTAAGCAGTTTGCGTTCGGTTTTCTGGGCTATCTGTTTTATTTGCTCAAAGGTAATAGCCTTATCAACCAGCATGGACAGATCTCGTCTCACAGCCGGGAATTTAGACACCTCCTGGTAAACGATAGTATTTTTACGAGCGATATTAAGCAGCAAATCAAAATTGAAGTCGGCGTAAAATACCTCTTTGTCCACATCAGCCTTTTTCAATGCAGATGAAGATACAGCGCCAAACTTAACAAGTGTTTTAGCACCGCGATTGTATTGCAGACCGTAAGCCAGCTCACTGCCTTCGGCATCAGCCACCGCAAAATCTTTTAGGTTTAGCTTAGCGATAATGCCGTCAACAATAGCCTTCAGATTATAGAATGACACCTGCGATGATTTGGCATTCCACTGTTCGCCGCTCTTTGCACCGGTAACGAATACCGAGAAGCGTTGTACCTCCGTATACTTATCTTCTGCAACGCTGTATACTTTACCAAATTCGTAAAGTTTTAAATCAGCGTTCTTACGATTCTGATTATAAGCGATAGCTTCCAAACCGGAGTAAAGCAATGTTTGGCGCATAACGTCCAGATCGCTGCTGAGCGGGTTCAGTATTTTAACGGCACTATCCAGATCATCACTGTAAGCAGATTTGGTAAGCGAGTTAGCTAAAATTTCGTTAAAGCCATTGGCTGTAAGTAAGTCCGACAGTAAATTCTGTACGGTATCGCGCTCAGGCCGTTGAGAATTATTTAGCGAGGCCCTTATTTGCGTCGGAATTTCAATGTTGTTATAGCCATAGATACGTAGTACTTCCTCAATTACGTCAACCTCACGGGTAACATCTACACGGTAAGGTGGCACGCGCAGCGAAAGCCCTTCAGCAGTTTCGTTTACCACTTCAATATCCAGGGCTTCGATTATGCTTTTAATCTCGGCATGTGCAATATCTTTACCTATAAGGCGGGTGGTGTTTTTGTATGACAATTCAACGGCGAACGGCTCAACAGGAGCAGGGTAAATATCAACCACATCTGATGTAACCTTTCCGCCTGCCACTTCCTGAATAAGCAACACCGCGCGTTTAAGTGCATAAACGGTAACATCAGGATCAGTGCCGCGCTCAAAGCGGAACGATGAATCAGTTTTTAACCCATGGCGCTTGGCCGTTTTACGAACCGATACCGGGTTAAAGTAAGCACTCTCCAGGAAGATGTTAGTTGTTGAGTTTGTAACGCCAGAATCAATACCGCCAAATACGCCGGCAATGCACATAGGTTCTTCTGCACTGCAGATCATTAAATCATCAGCAGAAAGTTTGCGTTCCACACCATCCAGTGTTTTAAAGAGCGTACCTTCTGCAGTAGTTTTTACGATCACTTTATTACCGGCTATCTTATCAGCATCAAAAGCATGCAGTGGCTGACCAAGATCGTGCAATACATAATTGGTAACGTCAACAATGTTATTGATAGACCGTATACCAATGACTGCCAGCCTTTCCTTCAACCATTTTGGTGAGTCTTTTACTTCTACCCCACTAATGGTTACGCCGCTATAACGCGGTGCCGCAGCCTGGTTTTCAACCACCACTTCTACTGTGCGCGAAGTATCATCTACTTTAAAGGCAGCTACATCGGGCTTTTGGATTCCAATTTTTAAAAAGGCAGCTATATCCCTTGCAGTACCCAGATGCGAAGCCGCGTCGGCACGATTGGGCGTTAAGCCAATCTCGTACAGATAATCGTCGTTAAGTTTAAAATATTCTTTGGCGGGCGTACCTACCACAGCGTCGTTGGCAAGTATCATAATACCCTCATGCGATTGCCCTAACCCAATCTCATCTTCGGCACATATCATACCCTCAGACAATTCGCCCCTTATTTTCGATTTTTTGATAGTAAACGGCTCGCCTGATGTTGGATATACGGTAGTGCCTACGGTGGCAACAACCACCTTTTGGCCCTCGGCCACATTAGCCGCACCGCAAACAATGTGCAAGTCTTCGGCACCACCCACATCAACAGTAGTTACGTGCAGGTGATCAGAGTTAGCGTGGTCCGCACAGGTTTTTACATAACCTATCACCAAACCTTCCAGTCCGCCAGGTACTGCCTGCACTTTCTCGAGGCTTTCTACCTCCAGGCCAATGCCGGTTAATATCTGCGAAATCTCCTCAGGAGTTTTATCTGTATTTATAAAGTCTTTTAGCCAATTATATGAGATTTTCATTATGCCTTAATGATAATCGGCAAAGATACGATTTAAGGCGAAAGGCGAAAGGCGCTTGAGGGGATAAAGCTTAACTGATGAAAGGTGAAAGAAAAACCGACAAAAGCAAACAGATAAAAGTTTTAAGTGTAAGGCTACCTGTATTTAAAATCACCTACCTTGATAAACAAAAACGGCGATGGGTTTTAAATCCATCGCCGTTTCAATATTCACAATAATTTAATCTTCTTCTTCGTCATCATCTTCATCCAAGTCGAGCAGGTAGGAGCTTTCTGAAGCATCGTAAGCTTGCTGGGCCTGGCTGGTTTCGTCTATTTCGCCGAAATCATCTACGGTTTCATCAAAACCATTAGAATGAAGATCTTGCTGACTTTGTTGCTCGTCATTCTGACTCAACTGATCGTCTTGTTGTAGTATTTCGTCTTCGTCTGGTGTTCTCATGATTGTTTAAATATTAATTGTTTATGTACAACGGTGTAAGCCAAATGTTGTTTGTGATTATTTTCCTATAGCAACCCATAACTTTTAAAGCAGCCCTTCGTCGCCAAAGCTGAAATAACTTGAGTCGGTAATTATCAGGTGGTCAAGCACATTAATATCCAGCATCCGGCCTGCGTTAGCTATCTTTTTGGTAAGGTCAATATCTAACTGACTTGGTTTAAGGTTACCCGACGGATGGTTATGGATAAGGATTATTGCGCTGGCCTGATGCTGCAAGGCCATGTGGAAAATGATTTTTGGATCAGCAACCGTACCCGAAAGCCCGCCTTTGCTTACCAATTCCTTGGCAATAACTTTTGATGCACGGCTCAGTAAAATCAGCCAGAATTCTTCGTGGTTAAGGTCGATGAGGTGCCGTTTCATTACCTGGTAAGCATCGCGGCTGCCTTTAATCAGTTCAGGCACTGCCTCTTCTGTATCACCCCGACGGCGCCCCAGCTCTAACGCGGCTATAATGGATATTGCCTTAGCCTCGCCCACCCCTTTAAACTTGCAAAGCTCTGCAATGGTTGCCTTTCCTAAACGGTTCAAATCGTTACCATAATGATGCAGGATGCGCTTGCTCAATTCAACTGCCGACTCATCCCTGCTGCCAGACCCAATCAGTATAGCAATCAATTCAGCATCGGTAAGCGCACGCCTGCCCTGCCCGCTAAGTTTCTCACGCGGGCGATCTTCTTCGGCCCAGGCCTTGATACTGATATGGTTTTGGTAGTTGTCCATGGATGACCGAATTTATAGAATTTTGAACCAGAATTTACGGAATTAGAGAATTTTCAGAATCACAGGCTAAATAATGAAAAGATTATTCAAAACAAAGCATTGTGTAAATCCTTAACTCCTCTAAATTCTGGTTCAAGACTATAAATTCCGGCTCAAGACTATAAGTTTCGGCTCAAGACTATAAACTCCGTTCAAAACAAAAAAGGGATAATGCAGTACACTATCCCTTTCCTATAATCTTGCAAAATCTATTATTGCAGACCGTTAACAAATTTGGTCAGCTTTGATTTATTGTTTGAAGCTTTGTTTTTGTGAATAACATTCTTTTTAGCCAAACGGTCAAGCATAGAAATCACTTTGCCTAAAAGCTGAGTAGCCTCTGCTTTAGTAGTAGTGGTTCTTAATTTCTTGATAGCATTACGGGTAGTTTTGGCTTGATACCTGTTACGCAGGCGCTTCGCAGCGTTTGCTCTGATTCTTTTTAATGATGATTTATGATTTGCCATCTTACAGCTCTTGTTATTCCTTTTAAATTTTTAAGAGTGCAAATATAGAATGAATTTTGTTTATTACAAAGGTTAAATAAAAATAAGTTAGACTTAACTCCGTGAAAATTTGTAGCATATTTGGATATGAAGCATGCATTGCGCCTGTTTATCGCCTCAGTTATAATAACGCTACTTTGCTCGTGGGGCTATTTTGCACATGAACGCATTAACCGGCTGGCTGTGTATACTTTGCCTAAAGGTATGCTTGCATTTTACCGCGCTTATACTGACACGCTTGTACATCGCGCTACCACTGCCGACAAGCGCCGCTATGTAGACTCAAGCGAAATACCTCGTCACTTTTTTAATGCCGATTGCTACGGCAAAAATCCTTTTAAATTGATGCCGCGAAAATGGCGTGATTTTGAAAAGCGTTACACGAGAGACACCATGCTTAAGAACGGCATCCTGCCGTGGACAATCCAACAAAATTACTACTGGCTGGTAGAGGCATTTAAAAAGCACGATACCTTATCCATCCTGCGCACATCAGCTAACCTGGCCCATTACATTGCCGATGCGCATGTGCCGCTGCACCTCACTAAAAATCACGACGGACAACTTACCGGTCAGGACGGTTTACATGCGCTCTGGGAAAGCCGCCTGCCGGAACTTTTTGGTCATACCTATGCTTTTAAATATAAAAAGGCTCGGTACATCAATAACCCGCTTACTGAAGCTTGGGCAATTTGCCGCGAATCTTACGCCCGTTCCGACAGCGTTTTACGCCTGCAACGCATACTCAACGCCAAAATACCGCTCGAAAAAAGATTTGTGATTGAGCAACGCGGCTCGCGAAAGGTTAAAGTTTATTCGCCCGAATATTGCAAAGCGTACCACGCAATGCTTAAAGGAATGGTGCGCAGGCGCATGCAGGCCGCCATACAGTCAGCCGGCGATTTCTGGTTTTCGGCATGGGTTGATGCTGGCCAGCCTGATCTTAATAAGATGATGGTGAAAAAGTAAAAGTGAGAAAGGCGTAAGCAGAGAAATTAAAAAGTAAGGAAATATTTAAGTGACTTATTCTAATAGCTTAGCTTTACTTTACATTACCAAACAGCATAATTATGCACCGCCTCCTTGTGATTGCCTTCCTCCTTTTTCCTGTTTTTCGCAGCAATGCCTTTCAACATTATGACAAGCAAGACATTGCATTAAATAAAGTAAAGGAACTGGTAGAGGTAAAAAACTTTCTATTAAAGACGCCAAAGGAGTACTTGCCTGTCGCTATCATAGACGGGCAACCTACAAAAGCATTTACTTATTATGTAGTCTCAGTTGGAGTAGCTAATCGTGGACAATTCAGAACCTCTATGAGGTTTTACGTACATGCAACAACCATGAAGATATATTATTGCGACTGGCTATCTCCAAAACAACCATTAATGACGCTGGAGCAGTGGCGCCAAAAAAATATAGCTAAGCGCTCATAAAATATGCTGAAGAAATTCAGCGTGACAGGGTGTTGTAAGAATGTGACTCCCTTAACCTTGTTTCAACGGCCTTATCACTTTGCTTTCTTCGTGGTTCTGCTTTTGATGGCAGCCCATATTGGAGGCACTACCGAGAACAATATGATTGCAAATACCACCAACGTGAAATTCTCCTTTACTACGGGGATTGCTCCAAAAAAGTAACCAAGGAAAAGAAAGCTCACTACCCATGAGAAACCGCCGACAATATTATAAAAGCTGTATCGGCCTATAGGCATACGGCCCACGCCGGCCACAAAAGGCGCAATAGTGCGTATGATGGGTAAAAACCGACTAAATATGACCGCCTTACCACCATGTTTATCAAAAAAAGCTTTGGTTTGTAAATAATAATCAAGCTTAAGTATTTTGTTGTCTTCTTTAAAAACCTTCGGTCCGAGGAAGTTACCTAACATGTAATTTACCGTATTCCCGAAAAATGCCGCCGCTACCAGCAATAATCCTAAAAGATAGATATTGAGCCCGGTTTGGCCACCTTGAATCAATGCACCCGCAGCAAAAAGCAACGAATCGCCAGGCAGAAATGGCGTTACCACAAAGCCTGTTTCAGCAAATATGATCAGGAAAAGTATTAAATACGTCCAGCTTTGATAGTCCTGTGTAATTTGCGCCAGGTGCTTATCTATATGCAGTATAAAATCAATGATGCCTTTAATAATCTCCACGGGTGTTTTTTTTGCCGCTAAAATAGCAATAAAAACCAGCTATCGGTTAGTTAATATTGATGCGCCGAAAGCAGTAGTATCAGTTTTAAAAGCCAAACCATAGGTGTAAATGGTATACAAGCGCCCGTCTTCTAAGCGGGTATTTGCCAGTTCGTCTAACACTTCGGTATTAGACTTGGTAGGCCTTACTTTAAAACTATAAATACCCGCCGGAATTTGCAGGAAACGCGTTACCGAATCATATTTTATTGCGCCGAAAGCAACCGTATCATTGGCCGTTAAGTCGAGCCCTTTGTCGGCACCCTTCACAGGCAGTGCTCCATTTAAAAAACGCACTTTGCAAAAACCCGGCGTAGGCGGCGTGCTGGCATCAGTGGTGAATATATAATTGAGTGTATTATCCTTGCGCGAGCCTATAACAAATAACGAGTAGCGGGTCTCGCGGCGCAGGTTAGTACTGTCTATATCCAGCAGATTTATTACACTACCGGTTTGGGCAGAGCGTATCTGAAAAGGCGTATCAATAGTATTTAGTCCAAAATAACCCGACGGTGTCGGATAGCGCAATAGCGATGGGTTCTGCTTTAAAAATTTAACGTACAGGTTCAGCGGCAAGGCATCGTAGCTAAGGTTAAGCACCTGATATTCTATCTTCGCTTCGGTAGGGTTGATATTACCGTTTTTATTGCACGATGAAATTACCGGTAAGCTTAATACGCCAACCATAAAAAAGAAAATATATAACCATATATTTTTTCGAATGCCCATTAGCTATGCTCTTTAGTTCTAAAGTTGTAAAATTCCTGCACCAAACCCGGCATCACCGGTCACCTGCGGATCGCCGCTTGTATAAAGCGTATACGCATTATTTCTGGTTATGGTAACAGAGTCCGTCAATAACACGGTTGTTCCTCTTAATATCTTTAACTCTTTATTGCCGGGTTTAAGCTTTTTAAAGTCAGATACAGATTTGTAAGCCGCATTGGAAAAAGCTACAGTATCATTAAACCTCACCTCCAGATCACCGGCTTTGGATGAAGCCTGCACCAGGCGCACCTGCGTAACATTGGCCGTATCGGTGGTAAATCTATCGTTTGTTAAGATGGCATCATCAGCAGTAGCACCTGCTATGAATAAAGTATGCTCTCCCAAACTATCCAATGCAAGTTGTTTGGTAAAAAAGATATCGGGCGTACCGTTACGGGTAATGGTAAATGGCGACTCGCCTGCACTAACCACCAGGTAGCCGGTTACGCCATTAGGATATACAGTGCTTGTATTGTTGATGCGGTTGCCATTCTGTAATACGTTTACCGAAGTTGATGTAAGGTTGATGACATTTAAAGAAGCCTGCGGCTTGACAGCCGGCGGCAAATCCTCTTTCTGGCAGGATGCGAAGCTTGCAACTGCCAGTGATATTATAAGCGGAACCTTAAATTTCATGACGCTAATATATAACTGCATATTTTATTCTTTGTTATCGGCACCTTAAAAAACATTACAAAGCATATATGACTAAGCACTCCTATATTTCGCCGAACTCCGAAATATCGTAGAATTGTTAAATTTTCATACATCCTAAAACATTGAAATACAACAGTTTAAATAATGGCATCTCGATTGGATAAGTGATGTAACACTTTAAAACAATCACCATGGAACAAATTATTTATCTACTTACACACGGGGCACTTTCGCTTTGCTTATTTGGTTTGATATACGTGATAGCAAAGCCGCCGGAAAGCAGAAAAGAAACAGATATTTTTTGAAATGGCCCTACCCTATCTATGAAAAAAGTCCGGCTTTTCGGGGCCGGACTCTATATTTTTATACAAACGTGCTATGTTATGCGTAGCTGTTTAACATTACCGGCATTACCAGCATCAATACATCCTCATTTTCATCGCCACCTTGTGGTAACAATAAACCTGCGCGGTTAGGAGTGCTCATTTCCAGAACAACTTCTTCGCTGCTGAGGTTTTTAAGCATCTCTATCAGGAAACGTGCGTTAAAACCTATTTCCATATCGTCGCCTTCATACTGACAGCTTAGGCGCTCGTGCGCTTCGTTAGCAAAGTCAATATCTTCTGACGAAATGTGCAACTCGCTGCCGTTTATTTTAAGACGAACCTGATGAGTGGTCTTGTTGGCATATATAGCAACACGATTAAGGGAACCCAGGAATGCCAGGCGGTCTATGTTCAATTTATTTGGATTGTTAAGCGGGATAACTGCTTCGTAATCCGGATAGCGCTCATCAATTAAACGGCAAACCAGGTTAATGCTGCCAAATTTAAAGAAGGCACTGGTGTTGTTATATTCCACTGCAACATTCACATCATCAGCGGGTAACGCAGATTTTAGCAGCGTTAAGGCTTTTTTAGGTAATATAAAAGATGTGGTGCTGGCAGCGCGTGCATCTTTACGACGGTAGCGCACCAATTTATGCGCATCGGTAGATACAAAGGTGATATGCTGTGCTGACAGCTGACAGTAAACACCCGTCATGGCAGGGCGCAACTCATCGTTGCTCACCGCAAATATGGTTTTGTTGATGGCTTCAGCCAATACCGATGCAGGCAGGTTTACTGATGATGCATTTTCAACCGCAGGGATTTTTGGAAAATCCTCGCCGTTTTCGCCGCTGAGTTTGTATTTACCGTCGCCGGCACTTATTTCAATGGCAAAGGTAGTATCATCAACAGAGAAAGCCACCGGCTGCTCAGGCAGTGATTTCAGCGTATCTAACAATATACGTGACGGAATAGCAATGCGGCCATTCTCTTTTGCCTCTACCGCGAGCGAGGTAGTCATGCTGGTTTGCAGATCCGTTGCCGAAATGGTGAGGTTTCCGTCTTTTATCTCGAACAGGAAGTTTTCCAGAATTGGCAATACCGTGCTGTTGCTCAGGGCACCACTCACAGCTTGCAGCTGTTTAAGCAATGTCGATGTAGAAACAATAAATCGCATATTTTTTCTTAATAATTGTCAATCAAAAGTATTAAAATTTAACGGGCATACCTGTACCGGCGTACGTAATGTTGAAAAATAGCAAATATTAACACCATAGCCAATGGCAGTGCCATATTAATTATTTGCCAGTATACTTTTTCGGTACGCAAACGGGCGCGATCAAGCAAACGCAGCTTTATCTCTTTGCTGCGAAGCGCTATTAAACCGGAATCATCGGTCATGTAATCGGCGATGTTTAACAGCAATGTTTTATTGCCATAAGTTTGCCGTGTATATTGGTCGAAACCCAGCGGATACGGCGAACCATCCGTAGCTACCTGGTTGCTAAACAGGTCACCATCGCTAAAGAACATCATTTTTGTGGGTTTGCTCTGTCCTGCTACCTGCGGATGGCCCTCTACCCCTTCTGGCACCGGCCGGTTACGAAAATCAGAAACAAAAGAACCTTCTAACAACACCCCGGTTATTTTTGGCTTACTATAAAACTCCTTTGGGTTTGGCTCCTGCTCCAAAGCCTGTAGCGACAGCATATACGGCGCATCAAACCTTTTCGCATAAGGCGACGTGGTTAATAACACCGTTTTTTTCAGATTCCTGATACCCAGTGTATCTATAGAGCCTGCAAATCGACTGCTTATGCCCTCCACATTTTTAACCACCGGGTGTGTGGACATGGGGATGAATACCGGGTAAAACAACCACGGTGCAAGCTGTATCTGCGCTTGCCCTCCCATACTGCCGGCAGCCACCGGAATCCTCGAGCAATTCATATCGGCCAGCAAATCATAATTGAGCCTTATGCCATAGGTAAACAACTGATCGTCCAGGTTAAGTTTTTTAGGGAATGCCAATTGGTCGCCGCCCTTGCCACGCAAGCTGTCAAGCTCGGCACTTACCTGGTCAATAGCCCATACTATACGCCCACCATGCATAAGGTACTGATCAATCTTAAACTTTTCGGCTTCGGTAAAAGGCATATCAGGCTTAGGTATTACCAGTAAGCTCATGGTTTGCAGGCTATCCTGCGGAATGTTTTTTACATCTACCCGGCCAACAAGGTAACCGTCCGACAACGATTTTAGCGCGTCGTTCAACTGCAGGTTGCTCTGTTCGTTATGCCCTTCTGTGAAACCAATGCGCGGCATACCACCGCTGGCAGCTTTTTTTATGGCTGATGTAAACGCGTATTCTAGATTTTGCACAGAGTTGTTGAGCTGATCTTCATCTGACAATCCTATGCGTGTTTGTAAAAGCTTAACAGGTATTTGCTTTCCTCTACCGGAAACCATTGCGGCCGGAAACACAATCTTTTGAGTTAAGCCGTTCTCAGTTTTCACACTAAGGTTATTAACTAATCCTAAAGAATCGAATGCATTTATTGTGGCGTTTTGTTGATCTGCATTCAACCCTTCAAGCGGATCAAAAAAATCAAACTGAAGCTTATCATGACTGTAGGATTGCAGGTCCATGAGTATATCACGCGTAGCTCGCTGCAAGCGCTTAAATCCACCAGGAAAATTATCACCCTGCAGGTAAACAGTTACACGTACTGGCGCAGCAAGGCTATCCATCACATTACGACTAACAGCAGAAAGGGTGAAGCGCTTTTCAGTAGTAAAATCGAACCGTGTGAATACTCTATCAGTCAAAAACCATATTACTGCTATGATGGCCACACTGCCAAGTACTACGCCCATTTGCAGCCTTTTTTGCTGCTGACGCACGAGCACCAGCAACGTAAGCCCTATAAATATGGCGGTGAGTATAATGAAGTAGAAAAGGTCGCGCGTATCAAGCACACCGCGACTTACGGACTGGTAGTGCTCGTTAATACCAAAATTTTGAATCTCGGTATTTTGCAATGATAGCAAGCCGCCCAGCGAATCAAAGCCGGAATAAAAAAAGTAGCACAAGAAAACGGCGATAGTAAAGGCGATAATCTGGTTTTTGCTGATTGACGACGCAAACAACCCTATCGCGACAAAAACACCACCTAATAAGAACAGACCGATATATGATCCTATAACCGCACCGGTATCAATATTACCCTGCGGTGCGCCTAACTGGTAAACCGAAAAATAGTAAATCAAGGTAGGCAGTAAAGCAAACAGCACCAATAACAGGCAAGCCAGGTATTTACCGATAACTATTTGAAGGTGCGTAAGCGGCCTTGTAAGTAAAAGCTCAAAGGTGCCTTCGCGGCGCTCTTCGGCAAGCGACCGCATGGTGATGGCCGGTATCAAGAACATGAAAAGGTAAGGCGCAGTAGCGAACAGGTTATCCAGCCCCGCGTAGCCATACTCCAGTATGCTTGATTCAGGAAAAACCCACAGGAAAAGCCCCATCACCAGCAGGAACACACCAATGGTTATATAGGCCACCAGCGAACTCAGATAGGCGCTAATCTCTTTCTTAAAAACCGGGTACACGTTGATTGATTTTGCTTTCGGCCGAAAATACAACATTAAAGCGCCAAAGCAAAGGGTAACATTTTATAACAAAAATGCCCGGCAGTGGGCCAGGCATTCTTTTAGTACCTTGTGAAATTAAATGTTAGAATTTGTAGGCTATACGTAATGCAAACTGGCCTAATGTACCATCTTTCGACCAAGCTTTGTAACGAACGGCTGTTTCAAAATTTTGAGGCTGTTGTAACAGTTAATTTCCTACTAAAAATCCCTTTTACCAAATCGTTTACAGCGATCTCTTTTCTTGTTTTCGGTTGATTAGGCATCAGCCAAGTAGCAAGTGCTGGCAATAAGGTATCTCCTTCTGGAGCTATAAAATCCTCAAATTTAAATTCTGATATATCAACATTAAATTGTTTTGAATAAGCTACTATCAGATCAACAGCATCATCACCGTATATTTTAAGGTCTTTTTCCAAACGCGAGGTGGTTTGTATGTTCTCAATTGCAATACCAGAGAACCAACTAATAAAGCGCCGTACCTGAAATATTATATCAACACGGTTTTCGCCCATAAGCATAATATTAAAAATTACAACAAGATCAAGCTATTTAAGCCACATTTAATCTTTTTGCAATAACAACGCTACGCAAGAGCCAAGAGCCCGCACGTAGCATTGGCAGTTAAATAAATTGTTTTAAAACCTATACCCTAACCTGAAACCGATTTGCTGCACAGTGCCGTCCTTTGACCAGCCTTCGTAACGAGCGCCTAACTCCAGTCCATTGAATAAAGTATAGCCGATACCCGGAGCGTATGCAAAGCCGGTACCCCCGCCATTGGTAGAAATGCTTGCGCCAATCTGCGCTTCGCCAAAAAAGCCCGTACCACTTACATATTGTTTAGCCCCAATTTTAACCGGCACAAAGCCTACGCCTTTTCTAATCTCTACTCCCGGAGGCGAAAGATATTGTAACGCCTCGCGATAACTGTCCTTAAAAGGAAAATATGTATAACCTGCCGAAAAAGTGATAAAGAAATCTTTGCCCGCATTTTGCTCATATTTCAATGATCCGCCAATGGCATAGGATGAACTCTGCTTGGTATCGCCTACCGGTAACCCGTACTCAAAGCCTACGTTTACTTTGCCAGGGCTTTGTGCAGAAGCAGTGGCTGCGCCCGCAAGTACTAAAATGATAGTAAATAATTTTCTCATGTGTATTTGTATTGATTGGTTAATTCTAAATAAAACATTACCAGCCTATGCGGTAAGCTACCCGGATGCCGGTTTGTGTTAGTCGTTTAGCCCAGCGCTCGTACCTGAATCCGAATTCAATCGCTTGTTTGCTATCGCCTAACGGCACTATAAAGCCGGGACCAATGGCAAATGCAAACAGTTTGTCCTTATTGTAATTGGTTTCAATCGCTGCACCTGCTTCAGCCTCTATAAAAAAACCACCGGAAAATACTTTTGCACCAGCTTTAAGCGGAACAAAATTAGTAGCCGGCGGGCGCGACGAGCCACCAATGAGCGCCTCCTTAAAGCCGAGGCGTGTGTAACCGGCAGTTAAACTCAGCGATACCGGTTTTGCCACCGGGATATCAAACTTGCCCGAAAAACCCCAGCCCGTATTATAGGCGCTGTGGCTGGTGATCGCAATTTCGCCCCCCAGACTAAAAGCCATACTCTGGGGTTGAAAATCCTGTGCCTCGGCTTTAAATGCAGCAAAAGCAACTAACAAGAACAAAAATCTTTTCATCGTTAAATTGTGTTATTTATTGGTGAGGCTGATAAAAATATTTTCGAGGGATTGCCCTGAGTGTCTTGCTTGAAGCTGTTGTAAAGTATCATTAGCTGCAATCTCCCCCTTTTTAATGATGATTACATGGTTGCACACGGCCTCTACTTCCTGCATAATATGAGTGGATAGGACAATGGTTTTGCTCTTACCTAATTCTGTTATCAGCTGGCGGATACCGATCAATTGGTTAGGATCCAAGCCCGACGTTGGCTCATCCAGTATCAGCACATCCGGATCATGTAATATAGCCTGCGCCAAGCCTACACGCTGACGATAGCCTTTTGATAGCTGCCCGATTTTTTTATGCTGCTCCACCCCAAGCCCGGTTTGTGCTATTACCTCGTCAATACGTTTTTGGGGTGATATCAGCTTGTGTATACCCGCTACAAATGTTAATGCCTCTTTTACATACATATCCAGGTAAAGCGGGTTGTTTTCTGGCAGATACCCGATGTGGCGCCGCAACTCCAGCGACTGTTTAGTGACATCAAAACCGCATACCTCAGCCACTCCGGATGTTTGGGGGATAAAGCCGGTAAGTATTTTCATGGTGGTTGATTTGCCTGCTCCATTTGGCCCTAAAAAACCAAGCACACCCTTTCCGGCCGAAAACGAAATACCACTAACAGCCTTCTGGCTACCATAAACTTTTGTAAGCGCCTCAACACGGATACTCATGGCGGTAAATTTATAGATTAAGTCCGGAAGTCAGCATAAGTCCGGAAGTCTGAAAGAAATATTTATTATTTCACCGCATTAAGCACATTTCACTTTTAAGACTTTCTACCGCACCCGACTTTCTGACTTTCAATCTAAAAACTATCTTTGCTCTGTTATGAGTAAATCAACCGACGAACTTTTTAAGAATGTAATATCCCACGCTAAGGAGTACGGTTTCGTATTCCCATCAAGCGAAATATATGACGGCCTGAGCGCTGTTTATGACTATGGCCAGAACGGAGCTGAGTTAAAAAACAACATTAAAACCTACTGGTGGAAAGCCATGGTGCAAATGCACGAAAATATTGTTGGTATTGACGCCGCTATTTTTATGCATCCTACCACCTGGAAAGCCAGCGGTCACGTAGACGGTTTCAGCGATCCAATGATCGATAACAAAGATTCTAAAAAACGTTACCGTGCGGACCAGTTGCTTGAAGACCGCATTGCAAAATACGAAGCTGATGGTGAAGTGGAAAAAGCTGCTGCACTGCAAACAGCAATGGACGACGCACTTAAGGCTGAAAATCTGCCGGCACTAAAAGAATTAATCATTGAGGAAAAGATAGTTTGTCCGCTGAGTGGAACCGCAAACTGGACTGACGTTCGCCAATTTAACCTGATGTTCAGTACGCAGGTGGGTGCTGTTGCTGATGAGTCGGAAACCATATACCTGCGCCCAGAAACTGCACAGGGTATTTTTGTGAATTATCTTAATGTGCAAAAGTCCGGCAGGATGAAGATACCTTTTGGTATTGCGCAAATTGGTAAAGCTTTTCGTAACGAGGTTATTGCACGCCAGTTCATCATCCGCATGCGTGAGTTTGAGCAAATGGAGATGCAATTCTTTGTTCGCCCCGGCACACAAAAAGAGTGGTTTAATAAGTGGAAGGAAACCCGTTTAAAATGGCACCTTGCACTGGGCACCGCTCCAGAAAAATACCGCTATCATGAGCATACCAAACTGGCTCACTACGCTGATGCTGCCTATGACATTGAGTTCGAATTTCCGTTCGGCTTTAAAGAAGTGGAAGGTATACACAGCCGCACCGATTTTGACCTGAGCCAGCATCAGCAATATTCGGGCAAAAAAATGCAGTATTTCGACCCCGAAGTGGACCCGGACACCGGCAAGCCATTTGGCAACTATATCCCATATGTTATCGAGACGTCAATAGGTCTGGACAGAATGTTCCTGCTAACGCTTATCAACGCTTACGAAGAAGAGGACCTGAGTACTGAGGAAAAAGCAGACAGCCGTACCGTGCTGCGCCTGCCTCCGGTATTGGCTCCGGTTAAAGCTGCCATTTTCCCGCTTACCAAAAAAGACGGTTTGCCGGAAAAAGCTCGCGAAATTATGGATAAGCTGAAGCTCGACTTCAATGTGCAGTACGAGGAAAAGGATGCCATTGGTAAACGCTACCGCCGTCAGGATGCTATAGGCACGCCGTTCTGTATTACTGTTGACCACCAAACTTTGGAAGACGATACCGTAACTATCCGCTACCGGGATACTATGCAGCAAGAACGCGTACCCGCTGCCGATCTGGAAAAGATCATCGGCGATTTGGTAAGCTGGAAGAATGTATTGAAATAATAAGCCTCAGCCAAGCACTCTCCTGAAAGAGAGAGTATGTAAAGAATTAGAAGAATGTCATTTCGCGGAGGTGTGACGAGTACTCTGCCTGTGTTAAATAAAAGCGTGCAGATTCCCCTCTTTCGTTCGGAATGTAAAATAAACACCGTGAGGTTGATATAAAACAACGAACGCCAGATAGTTTAACTACCCGGCGTTCGTTGTTTTATAGCTATGTTAATTAAAAACCTAATCCTAAACTAAATGCCTTAAAGTTACCCGTAACCGTTGCGCCTGCTGTTGCTGCACCAGTCGTTAGGTTAATGGTGTACACTTTAGTAGTGCCGCCTACACTAAGCAAGGCATAGGCTGTTCCGCTGGTGCTGCCAATGTCAAAACCATTGGTAGTAGCGGAATTTACCCCTAATGCGCCAACACTAACCAAAGTACCACTATTTGGTGGATCTTGCCTATATAGCGTATTGTTTTGCGTATCAATATCAAACAGGACGGTTGAAGACGCACCGGCAAAATTGTTGGTATAGGCCGCAGCGGTAACCGATGGGCTGCCCGGCGATAATTGCCCGTCAACAAATGCCACCGCACCTGTTTCCGGGTGCAGGCGCAGGTTTTGGCCAGTGTTACTTACTACGCGTATCCTGTCAACCGTTGGGTTAAAATCAAACCCAAATTGAGAGCCTGAAAGTAAGGTAGCAAACGGCGCTGTACCTACAACAGTCGCGGCTCCTGATGATAAGTTAATAGTATACAATCTGTTTGAGCTGCCTAAAGCATACAACTGGCCATTCACCGGACGAAAATCAATACCCAAAATATTTTCACCACCTGCTATACCGGTTATTGATTTAACCACCGGGCTTGGGCTCATAGGATTAAATATTACCAGCTCATTGGCTTCGTTTACGGCATATGCAACAGGTTCAGTAGGTATGGTCAGGCCGGTTACTGTACCTGCAAAATCGTTTTGAATTTTGGTGGCCATGCCTGTAGTTGTGTTAATACTATATAAACTGGTTTTGCCGCCTACGGTTAACGCGGCCAAGGCTGCTTTACCATCCGGACTGATATCAAAACCACCAGCTTGCTCAACATTTACACCAAGGTTGCCAATTTCAACCAGTTTGCCATCATTAGGTGGATCTTGCTTGTATAGCTTATCATTAGCTGCATCTATTACAAAAAGCTCGGTAGTGGCGGCTCCGGCTTTGTTTTGCGTGTAGGCTGCCGCGCTTACGCTTGAATTGGCTGCACCATTAAGCACACCATCGGTAAAAGCAACAGCTCCCGTTTCGGGATGCAGGCGCAGATTTTGCCCGCTGGAAGTTACTAAACGAATCCTGTCAACAGTAGGGTTAAAATCAAAACCTACAGAAGCTCCGTTTATACCCGGTGTAAACGCTGCAGTACCTATAGCACGCGCGGCACCGCTTTGTGTGTTGATTACATAAATGCGACTGGTACTTCCAACGCCATAAAGCTCGCCTGTAGCAGGTCTGAAATCAATTCCTAAGATAGTTTCGTTGTTTTGCAAGCCGGTAATACTGGTTGTTTTAGTGGCTGCTGATGGATTTTTGGCGTTAAAACTCAACAGCGTGTTGTTTGAGGTTAAGGCGTATACTGCCAGGTCAGGACCGGTTATGGAACCCTCCGCAGGATCATCAATATCGTTATCCTTAGAGCACGAAGTGGCGATCAATAAAATTGCGGCGGCACATACTATGGCCACCCTTTGTAAATAAAGGTTAAATGTTTTCATTTTGAAAAAGATAGATTATAAGTAATTACAATACGGCGACATGCCGTGATCAAGATTGTTTAACAATTGCGAGGAGCAATATCAGGAGGCGGTGTAGTGATCTTTTGGTAATACAATGATTGATAACTGCCTTTGTAGATAGTAAAATGTTCAATATAACTATCCCAAAAAACATTATTGGAGATATAATTTGAGGGGCGTGTAAATTCCTTTTCGTACGGGAAGCCGCTATCGGCTTTTTTTTCACCACCATCTTCATCAGCGTTGGTGACAAGTTCCTTATCAACCGACATGGACGCGATGAACACCGGCGCTACCAGTTTAAATCCTATCAACAGGACAAACAGTATGCCGGTGGCAATACGCAGGTAAATGGTCCGATGATGCAACTTAGCTTTCACGTAATGTTCAACAACAGTAGATTGTTGCTTTCAATTACGTTCAGGTAATACCTCTAGTTTTTTAGGAAATCCGATTAGAGCTGATTAGAGTAAGGCAATTTTAAAAAAACAGTGTTTTTTGCCTTATTTATTAGAAAGTTATTAAAATGAGGCTGTTTTTAATCACAACCTTATTTATTTATACTATCTCCGGTTCCTGCAGGCTCAGGTAATGAAAACTGCTAAGGCCCCAAATGATATTAGTTGAATCGACACCGACTACCTTGCGGTCGGTGAAACATTGCTGCAAAATATCTAACGCTTTTTGGTCATTAGCGCAACGGTAAGTTTGAACAACAACCGCTGCATTGCCAATAAAAGTTGGCATAAGATGCCGGTAAACGCTACCGCCGTCAGGATGCCATAGGCACGCCGTTTGTTACTGTTGACTAGTACTTCTTAAATAAAGTTATTAGATATTCCATCCCTTCTTTTGAGCGGTAAAAAGAAGCAAACCCGTCGGCTTTTTAATTTTTTATGAATGTTAGTGCATCTCACTGCGACCAAAAATTAAGAGGCCGGTAATTTAAGTTATGAATGGTTTTTCCTACAATTTGTTATTAGTTGCGATGGCTCACCCATTCCATTCTAAATTTTCTGCCCCACGGGAGGACTTGTATACTCTAAAATTAAGTGGCGGGTGATATGTATGGTTTTCCCTATGATTTTGTTATGAGTAGTGTAGGCCTGCCAGAAAACCGGGCCGGGAGTTTGGCCTGTGCGGATGAAGGTTTTTTCTGGCTTGATGTTTGGTTACTTTGCATCTAAGGTAAAGTAACAACAGAAATTTCAGGGCCTATGTTAACGCTCGTTTAAAATCAATTTTTTGCTGAATTTACCTTTATTCAAATTAAACAATCTTCTCCCTTTTACCTGAAGCAATGCTGCGGTAAATGGCATCAATAACCTTCATATCTTTTAAGCCTTCCTCACCCGGAACGCGGCTTTGTTTTTTCTGTAATACACATTGGGCAAAATCATCCATTTGAAAAGCCTGTTGATTTATCTGTGGAAAATTCATGGCTCCCTGCGGTGTAAAACCCTGTATACCACCGTAGCCGAAAGCAGGCTTAAGGCCATACTGACCTTTCTCTGCCGTCACATTAAGGTATCCCCAATTATTGTTATAGCTTGATTTTCCTTTAGCCATTAACCCACCCGGAAACTCCAGATCCCAGAAAATGGTTTCATCCACTTCTTTAAACAGTTCGTTATTGGTTTTTTGCTCAGTCGCCTTTACAAACAATGGTTCCAGTCCGGTGCCATAGCGGGAGCCCTGTATAGAATATACACCCATATCCATCAGCGCACCGCCGCCTGCTAACGCTTTCTTTAATCGCCATGCGTTGGGGTCACCGTTATATTTGAAACCGTTGCCTGTGTCAACACCGGTAATCTTGCCGTAAACCTTTTCGCGCCCCAGGCGCATAATCTCCTGGTTATGCGGTTCAAAGTGCAAACGGTAGCCAATAGACAGCATCCGGCTTTCTTTTTTACATGCTGCGATCATCTCTACACAATCAGCCGCATTTAATGCCATAGGCTTTTCACAGATAACATGCTTACCTGCTTTAGCAGCACGAATGGTATATTCCTTGTGCATTGATACGGGTAGCACCACATACACAATGTCTATATCCTTATTCTTGGCTATTTCGTCGAAGTTTTGATAATTGTAGATATTTCTGTCGGGAATGTTATACTTTTTAGACCATTCATCGGCCTTTGATGGTGTACCTGTAACTATACCTGCAAGATAACAATGCTTGGTTTCCTGCAAAGCGGGAGCTAACTGTCCACCGGCATAACCACCGAGACCAACCAAAGCGATACCCAGCTTTTTGCCCTGCGGCAATGTCATAGCCTGTAATGAACCCAGAGCGGGAACTATAGCCAGCGCACCGGCACCGTACGACAACGTTTTTAAAAAGTCTCTCCTGTTGAGTTGATCCGGTTTCATAGGCGGGGTTTACAATTAATGCTTTAAAAAAGAAATACCTGTAAGCATGAGCTGCAATGAGCTAACATACTTACAGGTACAACAATACCCACATTAAATAGTTCGGTTTAATTTAAATTAAGCACTGTTACACAGCTGGTTCCTGCTGGCTCAGGCAATGGAAACTGCCCAGCCCCCAGATGATATCAGTTGAATCGACACCTACAACCTTGCGGTCGGTAAAGCATTGCTGTAAAATATCTAACGCTTTTTGGTCGTTAGCGCAACGGTAAGTTGGAACAACAACCGCCGCATTGCCAATATAAAAGTTGGCATAAGATGCCGGTAAACGCTGATCTTCGTAAATAACAGCATCAGGCATAGGCAGCTCCACTATATTTAACTGTTTGCCATTAAGCAGGCGCATGGTTTTTAGTGTTTGCAGGTTTTCCTGCAAGATGTGGTAGTTCTCGTCATTTTTATGTTCCTCTACCACTGTAACTACAGTATCCTCGTTTACAAAACGGGTAATATCGTCTATATGGCCATCGGTATCATCCCCTATTATACCATCGCCCAGCCAAAGCACTTGCTCTACACCGTAATAGTTTTGCAGGTAACCTTCAATCTGCTGCTGATTTAAATGCGGGTTACGATTTTTATTTAACAGGCAGGCAGTTGTAGTAAGCACCGTACCTTTACCATTGAAGTCGACCGAGCCGCCTTCCATTACAATGCCCGGATGATAAACCGGCAAATTATAATACTCTGCAATGCGGGTAGGTATCACATCATCAAGTTCATATGGAGGGTATTTGTCGCCCCATGCATTGTAACCCCAATCAACCACTACTTTTTGCTTAGCTTCAGGATTGATGAGAAACGCCGGACCATGATCGCGGCACCAGGCATCATTGGTTGGAAATTCAAAAAATTCAATCTTATTCAGATCTGCCCCAACTAAACTCAATTGCTGTTGCGCAAAAGCCTCCATCTCTTTGTTGAGCACATTGATGCGCACCAATTCACCGGCAGCAATTTCTTTTATGAATTCGCAATAGCGATGATAGATCATCTGTATCTTACCCGGCCATGAAGCTTCCTTATGGGGCCAGCTTAACCAAGTAGCCACATGTGGTGCCCACTCTGCAGGGAAGTGGAAGCCTTTTAATGAGTCTGGAAGTCCGGAAGACCGGAAGTCCGGAAGATTTAAATCTTTACTTATCATTATTAAGAGAGTTGCGCAATGCGTTTATCATGACCAAGACCTCTTCACATTGCTGGTATAATTTCGAAAATTGCTGGCCGTCTATTAGGTTTCTTTTTTGAGCAAGATATAAAGCGCTAACAACTTCAATATTGGATCGCAACGCATAACCTAAAAACTTATTGAACTCTGCATTCGATTGGCCCGTTGATCCTTCTGCAATATTCAATGACACAGAATCAGCAGCTCGTTTCATCTGTGCGGTCAGAATGAATAACTCGTCTTTTGGAAACGCTTTACACATTTCGTGAACGTTTGCAGACAATTCAACCGCTTTTTGCCAAACGATTAGTCTTTCAAATTTAAAAGCCATTTTAAAACGTTTTGCTTAGCATCTTTCGGACTAACTGACTTTACCGACTTCCGGACTTAACTACTCCTCGTCCAACAGCCGTTTTGTTATGGGCTGGTAAGTCTCAATACGGCGATCTCTTAAGAAGGGCCAGTGGCTGCGGTAATAGTCAGACTGTTGAAGGTCGAGTTCGTGTACAGTTACTTCCTCGTCGTCCGCAGAGGCTTGGTACAGCACCTTGCCGAAAGGATTAGCCACAAATGATCCGCCCCAGAATTTAACACCGGCCTCTTCGCCCACACGGTTCACGCTCACTACGTGTACACCATTGGCAACGGCGTGCGAGCGCTGTATGGTTTGCCATGCGTTGTACTGGTCGGTGTTGGTCTCAGCATCCTGAGTAAGTGCCCAGCCAATTGCCGTAGGGTAAAACAATATTTCGGCACCCATAAGGGCGGTTATGCGTGCTGCCTCAGGATACCATTGATCCCAGCAGATAAGTACGCCTAACTTGCCGTATTTAGTTTTAAATACCTTATAGCCCAAATCGCCCGGGGTAAAGTAGAACTTCTCATAAAAACCCGGATCGTCCGGAATATGCATTTTGCGGTATTTACCCAAGTAACTACCATCAGCATCAATAACAGCTGTAGTGTTATGGTAAACGCCCTGTGCGCGTTTTTCAAATAAAGAGGCAATGATCACCACATTCAACTCTGCTGCTACGGCAGACAAAGCGTCTGTTGATGGGCCTGGTATGCTTTCAGCCAGCTTAAAGTTGTCGTAATTTTCTTCATCGCAAAAATACAGCGATGTAAAAAGCTCCTGCAAACAAACAATCTGCGCGCCTTTGGCAGCCGCTTCGCGTACTTTTAAAATGGCCTTATCCAAGTTCTGTTGCTTGTCAGCAACACAGCTCATCTGTACGATGCCTACTTTTACTTTGCTCATCCCTTTAAATTTTGCGCAAAAATACTGTTTTAATATTAACCCACACGTCAAAAAATGTACCTTAAGCTTAGGTTATGCTTGCACCATACCCTCGCACAAAATGTATTGATTTTATTAGCTTTGCAAACACATGAGCGAACAACCCGATGCACCTGCGCCCAAAACAGCTAAGCAAAAGCTTTGGGAAGCTGCCAAATTGATCTTGAAGATTGCCGTAACCTCGGCGCTGTTATATTATGTGTTTAGTCAGGTTGATTTTGAAAGAGTGAAATTCCGCCTGCTACATGCCAATTACTGGTGGATGGGCGCTGCCGTGGTCACTTTTTTTGCATCGATGATAGTATCGGCATGGCGGTTATTGAGCTTCTTTAAATCGATAGGCTTGCGTCTGGATCCCCGCTTCAACCTCCGTTTGTATTTATTGGGTCTGTTTTATAACTTTTTGTTGCCCGGCGGTATAGGCGGAGATGGCTACAAAATATGGTTACTGAACAAGCGCTACAAACTCCCGGCTAAAAAGATGTTCTGGGCTATATTGTTTGACAGATTGAGCGGCCTGTGGGCAATAGGCTTTATCATGTGTGCGCTGATCATCTTCATCCCGCAGATAGATGTGCACCTGGCCATAACGGGCGGCATTTTTATTGGCGGTACGTTGATTTATGCTTTTGTAGCCTACAGATTCTTTAGGGAATACACTAAAAATTTTATCTCTGCACATGCAAAGGCTATAGGTGTGCAAAGCCTGCAGGTGTTGTGTGTAATATTCATATTGATCGGTCAAGGCTTTGATGGCAAATTCGCGCCATATCTATTGTCTTTCCTGATGTCAGCGCTGGCCGCAGTAGTACCTATCACTATTGGAGGAGCAGGTGCCCGTGAAACCATTTTTGCCGAAATGTCCAACATATTTGGTATGCAGGAAGATTTGGCCGTATTCATCAGTATATCGTTCTACCTCATTTCCTTACTGGTAGCATTTACCGGTATATACTATGTAATACGTACCAGCCGTTTGGAAGAAGGGCTGCCAAGTATTGAGGAGCAGGAAGAGGAACCCGTTAAACAAGCTTAAATTCTATGAACATCATTATAACCGGCGCCAGCAGTGGCGTAGGCTTCGAAGCCGTTATTGAACTTATTACATCGGGCAAGCATAAAGTAATTGCCCTTGCCCGTTCACAGGACAAGCTGACCCGGCTGCTGGAGATATCAAAAGGCATCAATCCGGATTGCGAACTGTATGCCATTGCTTTTGATTTGGTAAATGATGACCATGCCGGACTATTGCAGTTCATCGGCAGCCATTTTGATAACAGAGTGGATGCGCTCATCAATAATGCAGGTGTACTGGTAAACAAACCTTTCACTGAGCTAACCGAGATGGACTTTGTGGAGATGCTTCAAAGTAATTATCTGTCACACGTACGTATCATACAAAGTATGCTCGGCGTTATGCCAGCGGGCAGTCACATCGTAAATATAGGCAGCATGGGCGGCTACCAGGGGAGTGCTAAATTTCCGGGGCTGGCGGCATACTCAGCCAGTAAAGCGGCCCTGCATGTACTTACTGAATGTTTGGCTCAGGAGCTTGATCCGCAGCAAATAAGTGTAAATTGCCTCGCCTTAGGATCGGCACAAACCGAGATGCTGGAACAGGCCTTCCCGGGCTATCAATCGCCGGTAATGGCTTTTGAGATGGGTAAATACATTGCAGACTTTGCACTTACCGGCCATAAATTCTTTAATGGTAAAATACTGCCGGTAGCCTTAACTACTCCTTAACTATAATTAAACGTTGCCAAATTCCTGGCTGTCGGATGATTTGTATTTGCGTGTAGTAAGCAAGCCTAAACTCATGATAATGCTTGTGGATAATATGACGATGAAAAGCATGCCGGTATCCATTTCGGGTAATTGCAGATTTTTAGGCAAATTGTAAAAGAGCAATACGCTTATCAATCCGCGAGGGATCAACACCAGCTCAGGCATCATATCTGTTTTCGATACCAGCTTGATAACTAAGAAGCGCACCAGGTATATGGACACCAGGGCCATAATACTGATGATGATTACGCCGAGATCATTCAGGTCGCTCATGTTCATGGTAAAGCCAAACAATACGAAGAAGAAGGTACGTAAAATAAACGCGCTTTCTGCGGATAGTTGCAGTAGCTGTTTTAGCTCGTGGCCCAGTGTAGGATAAATGAAATTGCGCTGAAACCACGGATAATTAATCTGCGAGGCATTGTTTAAAAATAAACCGAAGGCCAGTACCACTATCAATGCCGATAAATGGTACGACTGCCCTATTGCATATACCAGAATGATGATGGATATAATGAGAAAGAACTTAACGTGGTGCGTTATATTCTTTATCAGGTAAAGTAAAAACACACAGGCAAGCACGGCAAAAATCATGATCGTAAGCAGTTCAGCGCCAAGCCCGGCAAAAGCCGAAAAGCTGAAGGTATTGTGGCTTAGCATGAAGTTAAAAAAGATAATGGCCAGTATGTCCGAAAAGGATGATTCATAAATAATAAACTCCTTTTTATCTTTCTGTAAGCCAGAAGCTGACGGGATAGCAATTGCAGAACTCACCACACAGAACGGAATGGCATTCACAATACAGCGGTAAATACTGCTGCCGGTAATGTAATAGAACAAAGTGGTTATCATGGCCGCTGTACCCAGTAGCGTTACCAATGCCGAAAGAAAGGACTTTTTAATGACGGCATTTTTTTCAGGTGTGTATTTCAGCTCCAGCGCACCTTCAAATACAATCAGTATTAAGCCGAGTGTTCCAAGGGTAGGCAGGATTTTATTGAAATCAAATATCTGCCAGTTAAAATAAAGCGTTACCTGCTTTATGGTTATACCTAAAAACAGCAGTAGCAGTACCGATGGCAACTTTGTTTTACCGGCAATAAGATCGAACAGGTAGGAGGAAATTACCAGTCCGCATAGTATCATTAAAGTAGTGTAGGTACTCAATTTTTCAATTAATCATGTTAAACAACCATACTTAACAAGTGCAAAATATCAAAATAAAAGCACTAACCGCCACTTAATAATTTACCTTAAGTAAAATGCAACAACACCATTAGGCGGTGTTTGTTCGTTCCAGGCTTCAGGGTTTTGTCACAATAGTACCTGTTATCCAACAAAACGGGGCAGAGCGCATATCTCAAAAGCGTAAAACTTTGTATGTTTGGGTGTGCGTTAAATCCAATTTTCTTATGAAACATTTTTATCGTTTTGCCTTAGCCGCCCTTGCAACAGCGATGCTGTCGGCTTTTAGTGACAACGACTACCTGCTGGCAGAAAAATTCTTTCTGCAAAAAGGCGATGACTTGAATGTGCGCATCTTCAACGCCGGCAATGCTCAGTCAGCCGGAGTTAACGGCGAGGCTGCATCCAAGATTGAGCTGTATGCGGGGAAAAAGAAAAAAGATATACCAGTTGCTAAAGGTGCCGGTGTACAAAATTATAAGCTAGACGAAAGCGGACTTGCATTGCTTAAAACCGCCACTGTAAATGTTACCGAGATTGACAGGGAAGAATTTTTGAAGCGCATGGAAAATGAGGGGCATGACGAGGCGTTGAAAAAGCTCAAGGCATTCCATACCATGAGCGTTCGTGAAAAATATAGTGGCTCATTGAAAACACTGGTAGTGGTCGACAAGCCATCAGGCGATGTATATAGCAAAGTGCTTGGCGATAAATACGAAATTGTGCTAAAGAACAACCCTTATAAACTGAATTATGGTGATGACATCACTGCAATACTTTACGCCGATGGCAAACCCCTTGCATCAGCGCCCGTAAAGCTTACCGTACGCTCGGCCAGCGGGAATGCCTATCCGCAGGAGCTGGTATCTGATCAGCATGGCCAGGTTTACTTTAAGCTAAGCCGCGAAGGAATATACATGTTAAGTGCAGCACACTCCGTTGCCTCCGGCGGCAGCGATGCAGACTTTGAAACGCAATGGGCGTCATTCACCTTTGCATTCGCCAGCGCCAACGAATTGCCAAACACCTACAAAGAATTCGGCTTCGGTGATGTGCATTGATAAGTTGCTATGACGGCAATGCGTCAATATCAAACTTAGGCTTCACAGCGTAACGCAGTTGCACCAGTCCTGTATCATATACCTGCGTGTCTGATAACGCAAGCTCCGTACGTTGTTTTATGCTGTCAAATAACGGCTTTCCCTCTCCTAACAAAATTGGGTGTACTGATAGCAGCAACTCATTGATATAGTTATGGCTCAACAGCGACGAAGCTAATTGGGCGCCACCGAAAAGCCAGATGTCTTTGCCCGGCAAAAACCTTATCTCATCAATCTTATCAATAAAACCTTCGGACTTTATAATCTCTGCTCCCTCGGTATCGACAAGAGTGTCGCTAAAAATATATATCTTTTTGTCAGGCCATGGATTGCCATATTCCTGCAGCACCTCGTAGCTTTTACGGCCTATAAAAATAGCATCTACATCAGCGGTAAAAGCTTCCATACCGTAATCCTGATCGGTGAAGCACCAATCATACTCACCGTTTGGGCCTTCAATAAAACCATCAAGGCTTACAGCCAAATTATAAATTATCTTGCGCATCAGTTTATATCATTCTTGCCGCGTTCCGCCCATTGCTGACTGAACGATTTTTGAGCAGGGTTTGGTATTTCACGGTATCGGCCCCAGGTTTTCTTAAATAACATTCCTGCGAGCCAGTTTTTTGCTTTTCCTTTGAAAAAGTCTAACAGCTTACGGTTAAGCATAACCTTCTTCCATAATTGCCACGCCCAGCGTTCTTTTTTGGTTACGAAACCGCTCTCCACAGCTTCCTTACGGTTAAGCAGCAGCATTTTGTCTATGTCTATTTTCACAGGGCACACCTCGTTGCATGAGCCGCACAGGGTTGATGCATAGCTCAGGTGCTTAAACTCTTCCATACCTCGCATATGCGGTGTTATAACAGAGCCTATCGGTCCGCTATAGGTTGTTTGGTAAGCATGCCCTCCTATTGTTTTGTACACCGGGCTGGCGTTAAGGCAAGCCCCGCACTTAATACAATATAAGCCTTGGCGTTGCTCCTTTTGGGCGAGTACGTTTGTACGGCCGTTATCAAGCAAAATTACATACATTTCGGCCGGGCCATCGGTTTCTCCCGGCTGCCGCGGACCGCTTAGTATGGTATTGTAAGTGGTAAGATTTTGCCCGCTGCCATGCGTGGAGAGCAATGGCCAAAACAGGTCGACATCGCTCATATAAGGAATCACCTTTTCAATCCCCGCAATAGCAATATGTATTTTAGGAAATGAAGTACCCAAACGCAAATTGCCTTCGTTTTCGCTGATGGCAACGCTGCCAGTTTCTGCAATCAGAAAATTAGCTCCCGTTATGCATACATCAGCCATTAAATATTTATCGCGCATTAGTTCCCGTGCCTTTGCGCTAATGTGCTCCGGGGTAGCATCGGCCGGTGTGCCAAACCGCTCATGGAACAGTTTAATAATAGCCTCTTGAGAAAGGTGCATGGCGGGAGTGGTAATATGCGACGGTGATTCACCAAGTAACCTGACAATGAAACTGCCAAGTTCGGTATCAATGCACTCCACTTCCTGAACACTCAAAAACTCATTCAACTTAATTTCTTCCGCTACAGCAGATGCCGATTTAACGACGCTCCTCGCTCCTGCGCGCTGAATAATCTGCAAGATTTCCTGATTAACTTCAGCAGCATCATTAGCCCATATCACCTTGCCTCCACGCCGCTGAAAATTTGCTTCAAATTCGGGCAGTAGCTTGTCAAGGTTTTCCATTACCTTCCACTTTATTACATGCGCTTTGCGTTTGGCAGCCTCCAGGTTAGCCAGCCGCGAAAGGCCGCGCTCAACAGCAATGTCGTAATTAGCAATGTTATCATTGATAACTTTACGTTGCTCAGCATCAAATGCCTTATCATCAGCAGCAATCATAAATTCATCGGCAGATTTGTGCATGTGGCTAAATTAAAGTTTTTTGCAAAAGTAAAGGGATGCGTATAAAACACATCCCTTTACTTTTTATTAACACGCTACAGCGTATTTTGTTACGTTTATTTAACGCCTTGTTCAGTTTTTACGTCTACCACTGGGCGTTCTGCGCGATTTGCCAGTTCCCATGCGGTGTAGTAAACTAATTGAGAACGCTTTACCAATAACGGGAAGTTGATCTTACTTACCTCGTCGCCAGGCTGGTGGTAATCGGCATGCACACCATTAAAATAAAATATAATAGGCACATTAAAGCGGGCAAAGTTATAATGGTCTGAACGGTAGTAGAAGCGGTTCGGATCATTCGGATCGTCGTATTTGTAGTCAAGCTTAAGTTTAGTATAGGTGTTATTAGCATCTTCACCAATTTTATGCAGCGTAGTACTCAACATAGACGAACCGATTGGGTATACATAGTTGGCAGAGTCCGGCTTACCGATGTACTCTTCGCCTACACGGCCAATCATGTCAATGTTTAAATCGGCAATTGTGTTAGCCAACGGGAATACCGGATGATCTGTATAATATTCCGAACCCAACAGGCCTTTCTCCTCGCCTACGTTACCTAAAAACAAAATGCTGCGTTTAGGGCCTTTGCCTGCTTTTTTAGCCATGCTGAATGCACGGGCAATCTCCAGCATACCGGTAGTGCCGGAGCCGTCATCATCAGCACCGTTATTAATTTTATCGGCTGATTTGCTGCCCTCCGGCTCAATACCAATATGGTCATAATGCGCAGAAACAACCAGCACTTCCGATTTCAATTTTGGATCAGAACCTTCGAGGTAACCAAGTACATCTACCGCTTTCACATCGGTTTCGCGGCTGCCATAGCTAACCTCAACAGGGGTTTTTACCACTTGAGATTTTGGCGCACCTGCGGCATCAATTTCACCTTTCAACTCCGCATAGGTTTTTCCGCTGCTCTTTAGTAAAGCATCAGCCATTTGCGTGGTAATGTTAATCACTACAGGGGCAGTCTTTGTTGCGGCAGCCTCTTTTTTGATGGACATGCGCGGCTCCATAATCTGTGCTTTGTAGCGTTGCAGGTTAGCCGCTACCATTGGGTTTACAGCCAAGATAAGCGCGGGGTTCTTACTTTGTAAAAACTGCGTACGCTTGCCACGGCTTATGCTCCACTGCGAGCGATCTTTAGTGCCTGTTATTACAGAAACGCCGTCTTTCATTGGCTCGCCATCGTTTATCACGATAACTACCTTACCGGTAATATCTATCCCCTTAAGGTCATCATATTTTTCGTCGCTGATGCCGTAGCCAACAAAAACAATATCCTCAGCTTTGACCGTATTTGCAGGTGCAGATGTAAACGAGTAGAAATCCACTCCGTTGGTGAAAGATGCACCGGCACCAGTAAATTTGCTGATTTCAAATGTATTCATGGTAAGCGGCACATTTAAAAAGTACGAGCCATTTACCGGACCTTTAAGGCCCATTTTTTTGAATTCGCCTGCAATATAATTGGCAGCTTTTTCTGCGCCAGGCTTACCGGTTTCGCGGCCTTCAAAGGCGTCAGAAGCCAAAGTACTCAGGTGTTTAGTGGCATCTTCAACGCTGATATACTGCGCATACTTTTCAGCCACCGGATTTTTTTGCGCATAGCAGCACGACGTGGCTGCAGCAACAAAAAACAGTAACGATAATTTTTTCATTTGATTGGTCAGTTTAAAAAAGGGTGTTGTATAAATAACCGGCACAGGCCGGTAAATTATTTTCAATGTTAGCAGGCTATCTTACCTACACGACGGGCATGGCGGCCACCTTCAAACTCCGTGGTAAAAAATATTCGGACAATTTCGCGTGCTTCTTCAACACTTACATGCCTTGCCGGGATGCACAGCACGTTAGCATCATTGTGGCTGCGTGCGGGTATGGCAACCTCTGGTTTCCAGCAAAGTGCAGCGCGTATGTTCTGATGTTTGTTGGCTGTCATAGCCACGCCATTGGCTGTGCCACATAATAAAATTCCAAAATCGGCTTCACCGTTTTCAACGGCCGAGGCCACGTGATGAGCAAAATCAGGATAGTCGGCGGACTCTTCAGAATAAGTGCCTTTATCCTGAATTTCTATTCCTTCAATTCCTTCCAGTAGAATTTCTTTCAATGCAAACCCAGCATGATCTGCTCCAATAGCTATTTTAAGCCCTTGTTTCATGGATTTAAAAGTATCAAATAAATTAATAGAATGCGTGTAACTTCTTTGTTTATAAGGCAGCTTCTGCGGCTTCGCGCTTAGCCCGGCGGCGTTCCACGGTTGCTGCTACCACTATACCTACTTCATACAACACAAACAATGGAATGGCCACTACTGTCATGGTAAGTATATCCGGCGTTGGCGTAATTACGGCGGCAACCACGAGGATTCCCACTATGGCATAGCGCCTGCCGGCCCTCATGTTCTTGGCTGAAAGTACGCCAATGTTTGATAATACGTAAACAAGTATAGGAAGCTCAAAAACAATACCTGTAGCAAGGGTAAGCGTCGATACAGATGAGAGATAAGAATCGATGGTAAACGTGTTCTCGATAACCTTACTTACCTGGTAGCCTGCTAAGAATGATATACTCTCCGGCGTTACCACATAATAACCAAATAACACGCCCAGTATAAATAGTGCAGACGCATAAAACACAAAACCACTTGCCGCTTTGCGTTCGTTATCATGCAGAGCTGGTTTTACAAATTGCCATATCTCAAACAACAGGTAAGGAAACCCTAAGGTAATGCCTATAATAAGCGCAGAGTTGATTTGTAACGTAAACTGACCCGCCATCTCTGTATTGATGATCTTACCAGGTATTTTATCTATGCAAAAGCCCGGCCGGTTAAGGTAGTCGCCCAGTTTACAAAGCATACGGTATGTAAAAAACTGCGGGTCCATAGGGCCCATAATTACTTTATCGAACACAAAATCATAAAACACAAAAGCGAGGATAGTAAACACCATTATGGCAATAGCTGCTCTGATCAAATGCCAGCGAAGCGCTTCCAGATGATCAAAGAATGACATCTCCGCTTCAATGGTTTTACCTTTATCCTTAATAGCCTTTATAAGTTTGTTATCGCTCATGCGTTTAAATAAAATACCCCTGCTTTTTTACTAACAAGGGTATTTACGTTTTATTTTGACGTTGCAGATTTAATTTTGTGTAAGCTCAAAGGTTTCCATGAACTTGGTGGTAAAATTACCAGCCCTGAAGTTCGGATCCTGCAGTAATTTTAAATGGAACGGTATAGTTGTTTTAATACCTTCAATCACAAATTCACTTAAAGCCCTTTCCATAGTGTTAAGCGCCTCTTCGCGGGTTTGCGCCACACAGATCAGCTTAGCAATCATGGAGTCGTAATTCGGCGGAATGGTATAGCCTGAATAAACGTGTGTATCTACGCGAACACCATGGCCTCCCGGAGAATGAAAATTGGTGATCTTACCCGGTGAAGGACGGAAATTGTTAAACGGATCCTCGGCGTTGATGCGGCACTCTATGGCATGCATAGTTGGCTCGTAGTTTTTGCCTGAGATAGGGATACCGGCAGCTACCTTTATCTGCTCCTTTATCAAGTCGAAATTAATTACTTCTTCAGTCACAGGATGCTCTACCTGGATACGGGTGTTCATTTCCATAAAATAGAAGTTCCGGTTTTTGTCGACCAGAAATTCTATAGTTCCGGCACCTTCGTATTTTACGGCTTTAGCGCCTTTTACAGCAGCATCACCCATCTTTTTACGTAGTTTTTCGGTCATGAACGGAGAAGGACTCTCTTCAACCAGTTTCTGGTGACGGCGCTGTATAGAGCAATCACGTTCTGATAAGTGAGAAACTTTACCATACTGATCACCAACTACCTGTATTTCTATGTGGCGTGGGTCTTCAACAAATTTTTCGAGGTAAATACCATCGTTGCCGAAGGCTGCTCCTGATTCGGCACGGGCCGAATCCCAGGCCGGTTCAAATTCCTCATCGCTCCAAACAACGCGCATACCACGGCCACCGCCACCGGCTGTAGCTTTAAGTATTACCGGGTAGCCTATTTTACGCGCAATGCTGATACCTTCTTTAACGTTGCCAACCAATCCGTCAGAACCTGGAATGGTCGGAACACCAGCTTTTTTCATAGTTTCTTTAGCTGATGCTTTATCGCCCATGGCGTTAATCTGGTCAGCAGTTGCACCGATGAATTTTATGCCATATTCGGCACAAATAGCCGAGAACTTAGCGTTTTCTGATAAAAAGCCGTAACCAGGGTGTATAGCGTCGGCATTGGTAAGCTCCGCAGCCGAAATGATATTAGGAATGTTCAAATATGAATCCCTGCTGGCAGGAGGACCTATACATACCGCCTCATCAGCAAAGCGCACGTGCAGGCTTTCGCGGTCAGCGGTCGAATAAACAGCTACCGTTTTAATACCCATTTCCTTGCAAGTACGTATAATACGCAATGCAATCTCGCCACGGTTAGCAATTAGTATCTTTTTAAACATAGTCTTTCTTAATGTGTAAATATGCCGATATGCAATGTGCAGATACGTTACCCTTCAGTAAATCTGCTATTGCCTATGCGTATATTTAATTAACTTGGTTTTTAATGTGCAGCTCTAACATTACAATCGCTGATGTGTAAATCGTTTCAATTAACACATAGGCATATCTGCATATTAAATTATGCCGGTTCTACCAGGAACAGTGGTTGGTCGTACTCTACAGGAGAAGCGTTTTCAACCAAAATCTTAACAATACGGCCAGATACTTCTGATTCTATCTCGTTGAAAAGTTTCATCGCCTCGATGATGCAAAGCACATTGCCTGGTTTAATTTCATCGCCTATGTTAACAAACGATGCTTTATCCGGACCTGCAGAACGGTAGAATGTACCGATCATAGGCGATTTTACAGTGATATAGTTGGACGTTTCTGCAGCGGCAGCAACAGAAACTACCGGAGCAACTGCAACAGGTGGTTCTGCAGCGGCGGCAGCCAAAGGCTGAGTGGCAACAGCGGCAGGTTGCGCTGAAGGTATAGTAGCGTTAACTATAGTAGGCGCCTGATTTGTCTTGATAGTGATCTTAAAATCATTTTGCTCAATAGAGACTTCATTTACACCCGACTTTGAAACGAAGCGTATCAGGTCCTGTATTTGTTTAATATCCATATCTGGTATTAATAGGTTTAAATATGAGGTAAAGTTACTATAATTTAAATTTTGCCATGCGCGGTGAACTCACCCTCACGCATATTTAGTTTAACTGGCTTTATGTTAGTTTGTTAGCAAAGTAACAAAACATCTTTCATAAAGTTCAAACATATTGGGCATAAATCACAGCCGTTAAATAACGACTTAGGCGCAGTTACCTGTGGCTTAATAAGCCCATTTCAGATAAACCGATCCCCAGGTGAAACCACCGCCAAATGCTGCAAGAATAATATTGTCGCCTTTTTTGAATTTGTTTTCCCACTCCCACAAGCAAAGCGGAATGGTGGCATTGGTAGTATTGCCATAACGCTCAATGTTCACTACAACCTTGTCGGCGGTTACGCCAGTACGTTCGGCAGTAGCATCAATGATACGTTTATTGGCCTGGTGTGGTACCAGCCATGCTATATCGTCAGCATTGAGCTGGTTACGTTCCATTACCTCTGCAGCTACGTTTGCCATGTTGGTAACCGCAAACTTAAATACTGCGCGGCCTTCCTGGTAAACATAATGCTCGCGGGCATCAATAGTGGCATGGCTTGTAGGGCGTAATGATCCGCCTGATTTTTGGTGAAGGAATGGAATACCTGCACCATCACTCTTCAATATAGAGTCAATTACACCGTTGCCTTCTTCGTTAGGTTCTAAAAGAGCCGCGCCACAGCCATCACCAAAGATGATGCAGGTTGCGCGGTCAGTATAATCTACCATGGCCGACATCTTGTCTGCGCCAACTACCAATACTTTTTTATGTTTTCCAGATTCAATAAACTGAGCACCTGTGGTAAGGCCAAAAATAAAGCCTGAGCAGGCCGCTTGTAAATCCCAACCCCAGGCATTTTTAGCGCCTATTTTTTCGGCAAAAATATTGGCCGTGGCCGGGAAAGGTAAATCGGGAGTTGTTGTACAAAAAATAATCAGGTCTATTTCTTCGGCACCGATGCCGCGCTTCTCAAGCAATTGCTTTACAGCAGGCACAGCCAGATCTGAAGTAGCAAGGCCTTCGCCTTTAAGTATTCTGCGTTCTTTGATACCGGTACGGGTAGTTATCCACTCGTCATTAGTATCAACCATGGCTTCGAGCTCCTGGTTAGTTAGCACATAATCTGGTACGTACCCACCAACAGCAGTAATTGCAGCATGAATTTTGCTCATCTTTTTTAAAAAAAGTTATTAATGAAACGCCTGCTTGATCTTTTCGATAAGGTTGCTCTCAACCATATTTTTTGATAGCAGTACCATGTTTTTAATTGCTTCGGGGCTTGATATGCCGTGCCCCACAACCACGGGCGCGTTAAGGCCGAGTATAGGGCTGCCTCCGTATTGCTCGTAGTTAAATTGATCCAGGAATTGGTCTTTGAAACCTTTTTTTAGCGTAATTACATAGAAAGATTCCGCCAGTTTGAGGATAACGTTGCCGGTAAAACCGTCGCAAACGGCTACGTCGAAACTGTCGCCAAATAAATCACGCCCTTCGATGTTGCCTGCAAAATTAAGCAGATTGGTATCTTTCATGAGCGTGTAGGTGGCTTGGGTAAGCATGTTGCCTTTTTCTTCCTCCTCGCCAATGTTCATCAGCGCAACACGCGGTTCTTTAATGTTATAGATAGATTCTGCCAGGAGGCTGCCAAGTATTCCAAACTGCAGCAGGTTATCGGGCTTACAGTCGGCATTGGCACCTACATCCAACAAAATACCCAAACCGCCTTTCAGTTTGGGTACAATGGTTGTCATGGCGGGGCGCACAACACCCGGAATAGTTTTTACGCTGAACATGCCCCCTACAAGCATGGCGCCGGTGTTACCCGCGGAAGAGAATGCCTGTATGGCTCCCTCCTTAAGTAACTTAAAGCCTACGCTGATGCTGGAGCCTGGTTTTTGTACAATTGCCTTGGTAGGGTGTTCGCCCATACCTATTACCTCGGTGGTATGCACAAACTCAAACAAATCCGGCGATACACCTTGTTGCTGCAATAAATCATGCGCAACAGCTTCATCGCCGATAAGAACAAGTTTCTGCTCGGGTAATAACGACTTACGGGCTTCAATAGCGCCTAAAACTGTTGCTTTAGGGGCATAATCACCGCCCATAATATCTAAGCCAATCTTCATTAACCTGAAAATTAAACTTAAGCTACCGCAGTTTTCTCAATCAGTAATTTACCGTTGTAGTAAACGTTACCATCAACAGTATAAGCTCTGTGAGGCAGGTGAACAGCACCTGTAGTTTTGCAGGTAGTCAAAGTAGGTGCTTCAGCTTTGTAATGCGTTCTGCGTTTATCTCTTCTTGACTTGGAGAATTTTCTTTTTGGATTTGGCATAACTTCCTAACTAATAATTTACTTAATGTTTTTGAGCGCATCCCAACGCGGGTCAGTCGCTTCGTTCTTTTCTTCACTACCTGCAAGCTTATCAAGCCGGGCAAGCATTTCTTTATCACAATACGGGGTGTTACCCTCGTTTCCGCATGATGCTATGTAAGGCACCGCTACGGTTATATATTCATAAACAAGCCCGGCAATGCTGATCTCATGATCATTTTTACCAAGCAAAATTATTTCATCCTCCTCATCGCCCTCTTCATTACTGAATTTGGCAATCTGCCGCTCATGGAGTTCCAGCGTTTGCGGATACTCTGACAGGCACTTGTCGCAATTAAGCTTAACCGTGCCCTTAATAGCAAAGTTAAGTATCAGCATAGTTTCCTGCTTCTCCAGCTCCACTTCACATTTCAGGTCGGCCTTTTTAACCAGCGAATACTCGAATTCATCGAAAAACTTATCGTCAATCTCGAATTCGAACTGATGTTTTCCCAGCGCTAACCCTGTATATGGTATCGAATATGTTCTAAGCGATTTCAACCAGCGATAATTAGCCCGCAAATGTAGGCAAATTTCCTAAATCTGTAAAGTGTTTTTTTATTTATGCTTTGAAGCTTAGAGCAGAAAACAAAAAGGTGAAAGCCAACGGGGTGAAAGGTTAAAGCAAAAAGTATAAAGGTTAAAGCGGAAAGCTACAAAGAAGCTATAATCATCTGCTCAATAACCACCATACACTCCTCACAGTTTACAGTTTATCGCTCACCAACTCAATCCCTATCCCGGCTTAGTTTGTGGTGTACTAACGGGTTTTCTGTAAGCACTTCATTTTCCCTGCGGTTGCGCACTATGTGCAGTGCTGAAAAAAGTGCCTCGCGGAATGATCTTTCTGAAGCCTTATTTTTCCCTGCAATGTCGTACGCCGTGCCATGGTCCGGCGAGGTGCGTACAAAGCTGAGCCCAGCGGTAAAGTTTACACCGTCCTCAAAAGCCAATTGCTTAAAAGGAATCAAACCCTGATCGTGATACATTGCTAATACCGCATCAAACTGCTTATAGGCTGCATTGGCAAAAAAGCCATCCGCCGGGTAAGGGCCAAAGGCTAATATATCGTTAGCACGCGCCTCCTCAATTGCCGGTATAATTACCTGCTGCTCCTCCTGTCCTATCAAACCGTTATCGCTTGCATGTGGGTTTAGCCCTAAAACAGCAATTTTGGGTTTGCGTATCCAGAAGTCGTTGCGAAGGCTATTTTCCATCAGCTTCAACTTTGTCAGTATCTTTTCGGACGTGATGCTTTGCGGAACCTGTGCCAGCGGAATATGGCCCGTAACCACACCTACTCTTATCTGTTCACTGATAAGGAACATGAGCGACTCCGCAGCCTCGTCGCGCTGTTGCAAATATTCTGTATGGCCAGGAAAGTTAAAGGCCTCGCTTTGTATATTATCTTTGTTAATAGGAGCTGTAACCAAAGCGTCAATATCACCGGCAAGCAGGTCAGTAGTGGCGCGCTCTAAAGAAATAAGTGCGTACTTACCCCCCGTAGCGTTTACTACACCTGGCTCAAGCTTAATATCCTCTTCCCAGCAATTAATCATATTAGGCTTGCGAAACTGCGCTTCGGATGGATGGTTAATTACGTTGAATACAAATTCGTTAGCGTTGCTTATGCGCCTGTAAAAGGATGCCACTTTGGTATGCCCGTAAACAATTGGGGTACAATAATCATAAACCTTACTTTCAGAAAGTGTTTTAATGATAACTTCTAAACCAATGCCGTTTACATCGCCAACGCTGATGCCTACCTTTATTTTTCCGCTCATTATTTGTATGATAATTAATCAATTATATCAACTGATTACTCCAATTTTCTTTGATCCACTGCCTCAATCAGCTACAAAAAAACTATTGTAGTTTGAAGCAATAATCACGCAAGTTAAATATTTTTAGGTTTAATCTGTCCGATTAGCGGTCAAATATGCCGTAATTTGCGCAATATTTATATAAGCATGTCGTTAGTACGGGCCAAAAAACATCTGGGTCAGCATTTTTTGACGGATAAAAATATCGCCGCTAAGATAGTGGTCTCGCTACGGCCGGGCGCCTACAAACAGGTGCTGGAGGTGGGGCCGGGCATGGGCATTCTTTCTGATTTTTTGCTGCAAAAAACTGATTATGAAACTTACCTTATCGATATTGACACAGAATCCTATGAGTTTCTGAACAAAAAATATCCGCAACTGGGCAGCAGGCTTATTAATGCAGATTTTTTGGAGCTGGATTTCGCGGCCACATTTAATGGTCCACTAGCTGTTATAGGTAACTTTCCCTACAATATATCCTCGCAAATATTATTTAAAATATTGGATAACAGGCAACAGGTACCCGAGGTGGTAGGCATGTTTCAGAAAGAAGTTGCTGAGCGCTGCAACGCCAAAGCGGGCAGCAAGGAATATGGCATCCTGAGCGTATTTTTGCAGGCCTATTACAAGGTAGAGTATTTGTTCACCGTAAAAGCAGGCGTGTTCAATCCGCCGCCGAAGGTATTATCAGCTGTTATACGATTAACCCGTAATGAAGTCGCTGAACTTAATTGCGACGAAAAACTCTTTTGGCAAGTAGTTAAGGCAGGCTTTAACCAACGCCGCAAAACATTGCGCAATGCTTTATCAGCACTTATCAATAAAGAGAAAATGGCCGACGAACCGGTCCTAGACCTTCGCGCCGAACGCCTCACTGTCAACGATTTTGTAGATCTGACAAACAAGATAGCGGAGGGGAGGTGAGATGTTCAGGCAGGCTACATGTACATTCAACAGGTTTGTATTCAGCTTCGTTAAACAACTCTCAAAAGCTATCCGGTTTAAGCGTTTCCATCATCATCAGTTCCAACGTTCGTTCATTGGTTTCATCAATCCGGAAGTTAGAAAATGCGATACGCCCATCGGGGTCAATCAAATAATTTGTTGGGGCGCCTAGAGCTTGCAGATTTCCCTTTTTCCGGGCCCAGCTATCCTTTAGGGGTATGAATGAATAACCATTTGCTTTTACCAGCGCCAGCAATACTTCGGGTTCTGTAGCTTGAAGATCAGGAGCCAGATAGACAATGTTGTTCCCTTGTAATCGTTTCAATACCCGCTCAAAATGAGGAAACTCTTTGCGGCATGGGTTACAAGCCGGAAACCAATAACTCAGCAACACCGCCTTACCCTTAAAATCGGACAATCTGGTACCAGTACTGGTAAAATAATTCATCAAGCTGAAATCCGTTGCAGGTATAACACTTTTTTCCCTTATACCTTTAATTTCCGCAAATATCGCCTGCTTCGTTAAACCAAGTGTTTCGCCGTATCTGCAGATTGTTGCCTTAAGAGTATCTGAAGGCGATTGCGCATATAAATTGACAAGCGTGTCAAAAGCCACTTTAGCAAAACCGGCATGCGAGGCAATCCTGGCTTTCTCTAGCAGTAGGTGTTCAGTGTTGCAAAAATTGTGCTTAAGCGGTGATATCGAGCGCCATGCACTGTCCGGCTGATTCGCTTTTACCAGGCTATCTGCATTTATTATCTGTTGCGCATAATTAATGCGAGAAGTGTCTTTATAAAGCTTTGCTATCGAAAGCGCCTTATGTGAATCAGAAAATAAAATTTCTGCGTAATAATCGTTTAATAGCCTTATAGCTTCGGTTCCTTTAAGCATATGGTAATGCTCCAGCAAATAATCGTAATAATGGTACCGCATGCCAACAATATTGCTGCTATTGATTAAGTTATTAATTATTGAAAAGGTATTTTCATCTTTAGGATAACGTTGCAAATAAGCCATACAGGAGTCTTTCCATCGTACGGTATCAATGTTTTGCAAACGATTGATGTATGCTAAATAGTAGGTTTTATTTCCCGGGTTTAAGTTGATTGCATGTTGCAATAATGAAACCTGGTGAGCCGAGTCTTTACCGAGCGTAACGGCATTATTGTAAAGTGCAAACCATGCGTCTGCATTATTCGAGTCGATTTGTAATACTCTGTTCAAAAAGTATTCGGCATTAGCTCTTTGGGCGTTTACTAAGTAGCTACCTATTGCATAAGGCACCACTACATTATTTGGATATTTTTTAAGCCAGTATTTGTATTGCAGTACAATAGTACTATCATCAATGCCCCAAGTACTTATAAAGTCGTTGTGCCTGTTAATATCATCCGGTTTTTGCTCAACCAATGTACGCAGAGCACGGAGCCGATCTGCATATTGTTTAGAATACGCTTTTTTACTCTGGCATATTCCACATAAATTACCAAATGATATAATGAGCAAAATCAAAATGGATGCTTTGGGAGCGCTATTCATGATTAAGGTTTATGAATAGCAATATAGCAAAAAACGGTATGTAACTAAAAATTTAGGTCATATTTTTCCTAATTAATTTTCAGATTGTTCTGCTGCATTTCCTTTACAGACTGCGCCATGCGCTTCACAAATATATAGTTTGCTGCGCCGCCAATGGCTGCACCAACAACGGGCACTAATCTGCGGGCAGCGCCTGCTCCTACCTTTACTAAAATTTTTTCGGCAACGGCTTCCAGCACATTCTTGGTGATGGTCACCCCTGCTTCTACTTTCAATGATTCCGCCAATACAGCCATAAACTCCTCAAAGCTTAGTTTATATGTGCCTTTGTTAGCATAAGTAACAGCCATGGTTACCCTGAACTGCTGTGTGAGCAAATTCATCACATCAACCGGCAAACCGATAAACAGCGTGAATACACCGCCGGTCCCTGCCAGTGCTCCTGTGCCGGCCGCCATAAAAGCGCATTGCTCAATAAAACGGTCGAGGCCTAACGTATCTACCCCTTTTTTAACACGAAGCTGATCTATACGGTCAAATATTTGCCTGAAGCCTTTGCCCGCTAAGGTGTTCACCTGCTCTTTTATATCGGTAGTTGCTTTCTTTAATGATTTCATGATGTTATTACAGTGCCATTTACGTGCCATTTTACAACACGGTAATAATGTCAGCCCGTACCTGGCCTTAATTTTAACATGGCTATTTGTACATTTACTTTTCTAAACAGATTATTACTTTGAAAAATAACATACTTATAGTGGACGACCTCCATCCGTCGTTCATGCAAATTGCTGAAGCCAAAGGCTATACCTGCGATTATCACCCTGATTATAAACTGGCTGATGCGATGGCCGTTATTGGCAATTATGCTGGCCTTGCTATCCGCTCAAAATTTGAGGTAGATAAAACTGTTATGGACGCCGCTACTAACTTGCGTTTTATAGCACGGGCAGGTGCAGGCATTGACAACATTGATGGGGATTATGCAGCACAAAAAGGCCTGGACATTTACAACGCCCCGGAAGGTAACCGCGATGCGGTAGGTGAACATGCCCTTGGCTTGCTGCTGGCACTCATGAATAAATTTAACATAGGTAATATAGAGGTGCGCGAAGGCAAATGGCTGCGCGAAGAAAACCGCGGGTATGAGCTGATGGGTCGTACTGTTGGCATCATTGGTTATGGACACATGGGCCAGGCCTTTGCACGTCGCCTATCTGGCTTTGCCGTTACCGTGCTTGCCTATGATAAGTACAAAACGGGCTTTAGCGACGCTTACGCCCGTGAGGCCAGCATGGAAGAGATTGTTAAGCACAGCGATGTATTGAGTTTACACGTACCGCTCACCCACGAAACGCAGTATTTAGTTGATGACGAATACCTGCTACATTTTAAAAAGCCTATCTTCTTCATTAATACCTCCCGGGGCAAAACGGCTAAAGTGCGCTCGGTATTAAATGCCATTAACAACGGCAAAATAATAGGCGCTGCACTTGATGTGCTGGAAGTAGAAAAATTCCCTGCACTGGGCGAACAGGAATGGTACGCCGACCTTTGCAAATCAGACAAAGTCATCCTGACCCCGCACGTTGCCGGCTGGACGTTTGAATCGTACCGCAAAATAAGCGAAGTGCTGGCCGGGAAGTTGCCGATGGTGGTGAGTGGAGAATAGTAAATGGTGAATTGTGCTTGGACTTGAACTTCAGGAATGTTAAGCCATGATCATCGAGCGAAAAATGAAAAGATTGCTTGCTATATTTTTGTGTTTATTTTTCTCAGGGGCGATGTATGCACAGCCTCAGAACAAGATATATATACAAGCATTCAATTATATTAAAAACCAAAATACTGGTACTAAAATTCTCACTATTGACACGTTGACTCATATTAAACCCACCGATTTTTTTGAAGAGATTGGCAAACATTGGGGTCAAAACGAAAAGCTTACTCTATTTTTTCTTGATAGCATCGAACGCAGCTTAACTAAGGACGACAACAAGGCGTTTTTAAAAAATTTATTTGTAAAAGGCAAGCAACCAACAAAATACATTTATTTTTCTAACCTTGTAAAGATCAAGCAAAAAATGCTGGAGGCCGAAGTGTTCGACTCGCCAAACGGAGCTCCAACATTCGGTCAGTCCGAAAAATATCTTTTTATCTTTGGTGATAAAGACCGATTACAAAAAGTTTTCAAGCGCATTGTATCGTACAACTAACTATATACTCATACACTATCAAATTTCCAATATGCATATTAACAGAACTTTCAATTAAGGTTTGTAGACTATGCAGGCTATACTATAATATTACCTACTGAATAAAAATTTGGAGAATAAAATTTAAATCTCTTATCTTCGTTTTACATCAAAGCAAGACTATGCAAGCTACGGCCTCCCATAGTCTTGTTTGTTTTTAATGTCAGCGGCGTCCTTCTTTCCAAAAAAGGAAGGGCGGTTTTTTTTGACAGTAATTGAAACAATAACTATTTAACCATTTAACAAAAAGTGCGTTATGGCAGAGGTATCATACTATACCAAAGAGGGTTTAGAAAAACTTAAAGAGGAATTACAATATTTAAAAACTACAGGCCGCGCCAATATTGCCAAGGCAATTGCGGAGGCTCGTGATAAAGGCGATTTATCTGAAAATGCAGAGTACGATGCCGCTAAAGAAGCGCAGGGTTTGCATGAAACGAAAATTGCCAAGTTGGAAGAAACGCTTGCAGGCGCCCGCTTGCTGGATGAGTCTAAACTGGATACATCAAAAGTATTGGCGCTTTCTATAGTTAAGATAAAAAACACCAAAAACGGTGCTACTATGAGCTATCAATTAGTATCAGAGTCGGAAGCGGATTTAAAAGCCGGCAAAATTTCCGTTAGCTCCCCTATAGCTCAGGGCTTACTTGGCAAAAAGGTTGGCGAGGTTGCGGAAATAAGCGCACCTGCCGGTAAAATTCAGTTCGAGATATTGGAAATAAGCCGCTAAATAGGCTTATACATACTTCATAAATGAGCGGTTATTTGAAAACAAATAGCCGCTCATTTTTCTTATCTACCTAAAATCAAGAAAAATGGCATCGATATTTTCGAAAATTGTAGCCGGCGAAATACCTGCCCACAAAGTTGCCGAAAGCAATGAGTTTTTAGCTTTCCTGGACATATCCCCATTGGCCGAAGGTCATGTACTCGTTATCCCTAAAAAAGAAGTTGATAACCTGTTCGACCTGGACGACGAGACCTATACGGGTCTGCAGCTGTTTACCAAAATTGTAGCCACCGGTATTGCTAAAGCTATACCTTGCTTAAAGGTGGGTGTTGCGGTTATCGGGTTAGAAGTACCGCATGCACACATACATTTAATTCCGGTAAACAGGGTTGACGATATAAATTTTGCCCGACCAAAGCTTTCTTTTACAGATGATGAACTGCAAGCTACCGCAGAGAAAATTAAGGAAGCGCTACGTCATAACGATGAATAAGTAGATTTTAGGCGGCAAGCTCAAAGGTGAAAGCTCAAAGCAGCAAAGTCGAAAGTAAAAGCCGAAGCAGATAGCTTAAAGCAAATATTATCAGACGGCGAGTTTACTTCTTTTTGGCTATCCCGCTAACGCGTGCTGTATTGTCTTTAACAAAGGTATCCCAACCGGAATACGATTTTTTACTGCTGCCCGACGCAGAAGCAACGCCGCGCTGAAAAGCGTGACATACCGCTACTGCGAGTCCGTCGGTAGCGTCCAGAAACTCTGGCGTTTCTTTGAAATTTAACAGGCGCTGTATCATTCCGGCTACCTGCTCCTTGGTGGCATTTCCGTTGCCGGTAATAGCCTGTTTTATTTTACGGGGCGAGTATTCGGTCACGTCTATGCTTCTCGATAAGGCCGCAGCCATGGCTATACCCTGTGCACGGCCCAGTTTTAGCATTACCTGTATGTTTTTACCGTAAAAGGGCGCCTCTATGGCCAAACAATCCGGGTGATAGTTATCAATAAGTGCGATGGTTTTTTCAAAGATGCGGCGCAGCTTAAGCATATGGTCATCAAGGTTGTCCATCTTCACTACACCTAAACTAATGAGTTCTATTTTTGAGCCGATCTGTTTAACCAAGCCGTAGCCCATTACCGCCGTTCCGGGATCAATTCCTAATATAATACGTTCCTGTTGGTTGTTCTGCAGCATAAAGCGGACCGGCCTGGCCAATAAATTTGAAAATACGAAGGTAAACCTTTATTGCCGTAATGCGGCCATGTATTCGTCGCGACTTATCATTTCGGCTCCCATACTTTCAAGATGCTCTGTGTAAACCTGGCAATCTATCAAATTATACCTGCCTGTTTGGCAAAGGCTGATGAGCGCTGTTTTGGAGGCGTTACTTACTTTGCTGAACATGCTTTCGCCGCAAAATACGCCACCCACTTGTACGCCATATAAACCGCCTGCCAAATTGCCATGCTCCCATACTTCTACCGAATGGGCAACACCCAATTCATGCAATCTTACATAGGCGGCAATCATATCGTCTGTTATCCAGGTACCATCCTGCCCGGGACGGCCAACGGCAGAACATGCAGCAATAACTTCGGCAAACGCAGTATCGTATGTTACTTTAAAACGAGCGCTGCGCAGTACCTGCCGCATACTTTTGCTGACCTTTACCCTTGCCGGATAAAGCACAAAACGCTCGTGCGGTGAATACCACAGCACGGGCGTTTCGTCAGAATACCATGGAAAAATGCCATTTTCATAGGCAAGTATAAGGCGTTCGGGCGACAGGTCGCCGCCTACCGCCAGCAGCCCATCTTCCTCGGCAAGAGCCGGATCCGGAAATAAAAGCCTTTCGTCAAGCCTGAATATCATCAGGCCAAAGTTACGCCTTACGCCGTATAACCAGGCGTTTATTCTGCGCTTTAGCTACCGCATCCATGTACTGCTGCATTTCATTGTAGCCAGCAGCCGGTATAATATGATTGTTAAGCACAAACTTTGTTGTAGCAGTTACCTGGTTCTTCGCGGCATCATAGGCGTAGCTGGTTTCAAAATTACCATAGGTAAATTTAAGGGACTGTGCTGCCGGCAGGCTTTCTACCTCGAAGCCTTCAGGCAGATCAATGGTTGTTACACATCTTTTTTGCAAAGGATGCTCAAAGTAAAAATCATTTTTTCGATGCTCCGCGGCGTCGCAGGTGAATGACCATAGTTGAAAAGCCGATGGTTTATAAAACTGCTTGTTACCCGAAATAATGTCACAAAACTTATCGTAATCCATCTCGAGCCTAATCTTCTTGATGCCGTCCTTGTCGTCAACATCTGTTATATTGATAGCGTACGGCTGTTTCATATGCATCATTCTGATGATAGCCTCCTTACGTTCATCCAAACTACGGTGCGCAAAACCAAGCATCAGTGAGCGGTATTCGCCGGTGTTATCTGCTTCCACAGTGGCTAAGGCGCTTCCGTCAGCATTTAGCTTAATATGCGCCTTGCTATCGAACATGTTCTCTGCAGCCTTGCTGCGTGGGGTATTCACCAATTTGCCACCGCTCTCAGTAATTAATAAAGCGTTTCTGTTTTCGGTAAACGTGCCCAGCACACCAAAAGGCTGAGTGCTGCTGGTGCATTCGAGCCAGGTAGTATCATTTTTAAACGGAATACATATAATAGCATGGTTAAACCGATTCTGTGAGAACGAAAGATCCGCAGGCTCTTCATTTTCGCCGGCTCTTATTATGGCGTAATAGGCAGGAATATTCACCGCCTTTAGCATAGCATACATATAGTTAGAAAGCGCCTTGCAATCTCCGTACTTCTTATCATCCACAAATACGGCCGGGAAAGGCTTAAAGCCGCCTATACCCAATTGTATACTAACATAGCGCATGTTCTTTTGCAGATACTCATACAGGAAGCGCGCCTTCTCCTTATCGGTTTTAAGATTAGCGGTCATCTGCCTCACTTTTTCTGCCCGGTCTGGCGGCAGGGTATTCACATCGCTGTTAAGCCCTGCTATCCATTTACCAAAGTTTTCCCATGAAGCCATGTTACCCGCGTTGCCTCCATATTGAAAACTGTCGGTGCAAAAATCAATCCGGGGCACAACCTTCCAGTAGGGTGCACCTTCCTCCTCCTTTTCCACTTTAAGGTTGTGCACCTCCCAGCTGTATACATCATTGCCCTTCACTTGCTCTTTGGCAGGCTTTATATTGGTATTTATTGCACGGTATTTAAAGCCAACTGAAGGTAGCACCGTGTACTTACAGTATGAATTTTGCACGGCCTGCTGCGGTAGTTGCAAGCGCCACGCAACAGAGCCCAGTGAAGATTTGTATTCCACTTCGTAATCTACCTCAAAGGTCATTGGGTAGCGTGGAACGGTATGGCCTACTGCTTTTACACGCTGATCAGTAACAATGGATACATCATCCTCGGCAGAGCGATCGTACATATCACTTTTACGGTACTTTTTTACCAGTTTGCCATCGGCATCATATACATTCATTAAAAATGAGTTGATATATGATTCCTTATCATAAGATATAGCCATCCCCGTATAGGCTATACCCTTTTCGTTAAGAACGGTTACCACGGTATGCACGTGGTTTACAACATGTCCAGGCGCTGTTATGGTAGTTTCATCCAATGCATAGCGCCTTACGGAATTCGCCTCGCCCTTCAGCTCTTCTGGTATGGATGCTGCTACATACAGGTCTTTAGGTATGTCCTGCGCCGCAGCACATGAGGCGGCTGCCACCAGCACAACCTTCAATAAAATTCTTTTTAACATAAAATCTTACGATTTTTTTAAAGCGATCGGTTCATTTATCATTTCATACATCTGGCGGCAAAACTCGCGCAGATCCGGGTATTCATCTTTAAAATAAGAAACCTTGCTGTAATCAATCACATAGCGTACGGATATGGCCTGGTCTGTAGCGTTAATTATGCGCTTAAAAGTGATGCTCTTATCAGGCATTACTATGCTTAATGTTTTAGGCAGTGTTTCAGCTTTGTACCCGGCAGGAATTTTAAACATACCTGTGTAAAACAGGTTATTGCGGTATCCGAATTCTATGTCGGTAAAGCGATTTTCGGCGATAAAAGGGTTGGTTTGCATACCAGACCAAGCGCCAGGATTAAAATAAATGTAGTTGTCATCACCGCCGGGTAGAGAAAGATCAAACGCAACCTTCTGCACCAATGGCAGCGTATCTACGTCCATATTTTCAAAATCTACTGATGTGATCTTGAGATTATTATCCTTATTGCGCAAGTACTCTATGTACTTGTCCTTGCCATCGGTTTTAAACCTGTTCATCGCGTCAATTTTGTTATAGGCTAGAAGGCTAGACTGGGTAGTTCCTGTAACTTTACCATCTGGCTTAATCTCGGCATTTACAAACATTGACCGGCGAACGGCATCGTTACGCTCGATGTATTCCAAATCGTATGTCTTGGCAGCCATATTCAAATACAACCCAGTCGAATTAAGCAAATTGTCAGGAATCTCGTTGTAAAGATTGTATTTGCCGGAGGCATCCAGTATATAATACTTTGCAGTATCAACAGGTATCATTACCACTGCACGGTTAAACTGATGCACAAATGGCGTGTACGGATTTACCTTGCCATGGTCACGAGTGCTCACTACCATTGGGAGTGCCTCCACACCTGCTTTGTCCAGCAAGTGATAAAGAATCAGGTTTATCTCGGTTGCGTTACCCGATTTTTTCTCCCAGGCTTTAGCGGTACCGTCATTAGTATACCAGCGATCGTTACCGTTCCACTTCATGGTATTTTTCACCTCGTTAAAAAGGTAGGCTATTTTCTGGTCGTTGCTCGTCATCGCCTTTGCTTTAGTAATTAAAGCTTCCTCCCCTTCCAGCTTACGTTTTAACTGCTTGCCAAAATCTTCATCCTCTGCAATCATTCCGCCTATACGCGGCCATGAATCGGCACCCTGCTGTATAAAACCTCTCGGCGGACGTATCTGTGTAAGCGTAAACGTTATACTCAGCAGGTTATCAAAGTCCGAACTCATGAAAGGCTCATCCGGTAAGGAATGCACATCCTTCATGCCCCAAGTAGAAATGTTGTTAGTATACATTACCGCGTCCGGCCCGGAACCAAGGCTTGCCGAGGCTGTAGATGACTTATTTACGGCAAACATCTGTTTGATGTGCATTTGCGGCTTGTAGTAAAAATACTCAGGCGTTGAGGTATTTAACTCGCTATACCTTACCGGTATTTTTTCCTGGAAAAACCATTCAGGGAAGTTATAAAGCGAAGTGGTTGTCCATTTGTACCGGTACTCAATCACTGACCCTGGCTTTACATTCGGCAAAGAAAACACAAGCGCCGAGCGTATCTTGTCAATCTTCTCCGTAAATATCTGTTTCTTATCTATTTTAGTGATTACCGGTTTTCCATTTACCAAATTGATGGTTTGGGCATCGAGGCCGGTGATATATTCCAGACGGCTAATGCTGTAAAACTCAATACGGATGTCTGCATTTTTTTTACCGTTATCGTTAAATATTTTGATGCGTTTATGGCGTTCATTAACAACGTTAAAATCGAAATCAAAATAAACGTCGGCTTTGTCAAATAAAACTTCTGCGTTGGCGTCGGGCTCAAAGTCGCATTGTTTTAATTCAAGGTCGGCAACATCTACCTTGCCGTAAGGTTGAACCGGAGTTGGGGTTTGGGCAGCAGCGGTAAAAGACAGCATTGCGCCAATAAGATTCAGGTAAATCTTCTTCATTGTGTTAAGGGGCTTAATTCTAATACGTATGTGATGGTGGTAATATGTTATTGCCTAACTGGCATTATACAGCCGTGAAAGCAACAGAGTGAACTTGTTGAAATACGAAGACCAAGGGTTATTGACCTATGTATGCAGCGTCAGTAAAAATTTTTGGTATTCACAATGCCGATAGAAATACAGCATATGCATAAGATTCAGATAAATCTTTTTCATGTGATAAGTGACTGAGTAAAATCAATAGTTTAAAGTTGTATAAAAATAAAAATATTTCGTGCTAATTACCAAATTTGGTTTGAGTGAGAATTGTGTAATTTGATTTACAGACGGATACAGTTTAATATCAACCGTTTATGCCAATTTGATACTTGCATTTACAAGCCGGTTTTTGTATGTTGCAGAAACTTTATTTACAATGACCAACTTTGTTGTTCAGCCTAAAAAGCGCATCGAGTCTATAGACATCGTTCGCGGGCTGATAATGGCTATTATGGCGCTGGACCATACCCGCGACTTTTTTATGCCGCAAAATTTTAATCCTACAGACCTTACCAAAGCTTCAACTGCACTTTTCCTTACCCGCTTTGTAACGCATTTTTGCGCGCCTACTTTTGTTTTTTTAGCGGGAACGGGGGCTTTTCTATCCTTTAGTCGCGGTAAAACCAAAGCGGAAGCTTCACGATTTTTATTTACCCGGGGGCTTTGGCTTATTTTGCTGGAGCTTACCATTATACAATTTGGCTGGGCCGTTAATATTGATTATCATTTTATTTTTGTGCAAGTAATATGGGCATTGGGCGTGAGCATGGTAGTGTTATCTGGCCTCATCTTTCTGCCTCGTGCTGTAATAGCCGCATTCGGGCTTATACTTATTTTCGGGCATAACGCGCTCGACGGTATAAAACCGTCATCATTTGCGTATCCTATGAACAGTATATGGACTATACTACACGTACAGGGTATAGCTAAACTCGGCGAACATTCTCAGGCGTTTATTTTATATCCGCTCATCCCCTGGATAGGCGTTATGGCTTTAGGATATGTTTTTGGCGGTATATTTAAAATGGATGCTGCTAAAAGGCAACCTATCCTTATCGGTATAGGCTTGTCATCATGGTTATTGTTTATTGTGCTGCGCTACTTTAACATCTATGGCGATCCGGATAACTGGGTTGACCAGGGCGTTTGGCACCGAACCGTACTTTCTTTTGTTAATGTACAGAAATATCCTCCGTCGCTTGATTACTTATTGATTACTCTAGGCATGTGTAACCTGCTTTTGGCGGCGTTTGAATATGCAAGCAACTGGTTTACGAGGATTATGCTGGTGTTTGGCAGGGTTCCGTTATTTTATTACATACTCCATCTGTATCTGCTGCATTTAATGGGTATAATAACTTACCTGGCGGTTACTGGGCACGCGCCGTCAGCAAATACACCAGGTCAGGCATCACCCAGTGCGCCGCTTTATGTGGTTTACCTGATATGGCTTGCAGCAGTCACCCTCTTATACTTCCCGTGTCGCTGGTATATGAAATATAAGATGACGCACAAGCAGTGGTGGCTAAGCTATTTATAGGGAAATTAAATAAAGGCGATTTCGGGAAATGGCAGCAAAATTGCCGGGTCGGGGATATTATTGAGGTATTGCGCCTTCTCTGATGGGCGGCAAACGCCCGGATAATCTCCTGCGTGGCCTTCCATGTCCAGCATCAGTTGGAAGTGTAAATGCGGCGGCCAGTTACCGTTTTCTTCCGGCTGGCCCAATGAGGCTATTTTTTGGCCGGCCTTTATGGCGTCCCCCTTTTTCAAATTTTGTATCGAGGAACGGTTGAGATGACCGTAAAGACTGAACAACTGCAGCCCGTTAACATCGTGCTGCAATATAATGGTCGGCCCGTAATCACCCACATTATTATTGTCGGCAATGCTGTGTACTATTGCATCTAATGGTGCCCTCACCGCAGTGCCTGCTGGTGCCCACACATCAATGCCTAAATGCAAACTACGTGGTTCTTCTTTATTGGCGAAAAGCGCCTTGCCGTTGTAAATGGTGCGGTTTTCCAGGTATCCGCCTACGCCATAACGGCATTCGTGAAGAGATAGCTGTTCATTTATCCACTGGCCAAAAGCGTTACTATCCGCAAGCATGCCGGGAGTTAGGCTTTCATTTGTTGCAGTAAGGTTTAAACGGAAAACTTTATCGTTCTCCGCATCAAACTCCACTACCTGCTGCACCTTAACAGGTGCAACAAGCATATATGCAGCCAGTTTTGCTGAAGCGTCCATAACGGCATTATTCGTTATTCCTCAGTATCAGGTTGACGTGGTTCCTGGGCAATCTTCTCAAACAGCTTGTCCATACGCTCCACGTACTCGTTAGTATCATCCACAAAAAACTCCAGTTGCGGAATAATGCGAACCTGGTCTTTAATACGCGCACCTAACTTATAACGTATTTCAGACGCGTGTGATTTTATCTGCTGCAGCGATTGCGCAGTATTGTTGGTATTTAAAAAGCTGAGAAACACCCTTGCGATTGCCAGGTCTGGTGTAACACGTACTTTAGTTATAGTAACGAGTGTATTAGGCAGGTAAGCAGCTCCCTCTCGCTGAAAAATAGCGGCGAGGTCTTGCTGTATTACTCCTGCAAATTTTTGCTGACGTTTTGATTCCATGATAAGAAGTTTATTAGCCGTTGCCGGTTAAACCACCGCGCAAAGCTATTATTTAAAAAAGATAAATACGCGCATTTTGTTTCAGGTACTGCCGTGCGCGATGGTATATTATTAACGGCAGCTATCCTGCGGAATAGTACGGCTAATTTTTAAGAGCTTTTTTACAACAAGCGTACTATCATAACCGGCTGCCTTGCCCTGCCCTTCGGATCTTACTTTATTACCCTCAACTATGATATATACGGCCTCGTAAGGCTTTTCAAAGTCTAGCTGAGAGTATTGCAGTTCCAATTGCGCGGAGCTGTCGGTCACCCAAAATTCCTGATTTTTACCACATTCCTGAAAGCTGCGCACCTCCGGCCCAAAGCTGTACAGGCCCTTAAAAGATGTATTCAACGGCTTTGCTGTAGTAACCTGGCCTGTAGTGTCTTTACCTTTGTCGTTCTTTTTACCATTGCATGAGCATGATGACCATAGTGTTATACCTGCCAACAATAATGCAATTATTAAACTGATGTATTTTGCTTTCATCATTATAAATCTTGTTTTATATCGGCCATATTTTTCACACTCAGGCGTGCACTAATGCCGGATGCAATCATGGCGATGACGGTTACCGTTACAAACACCAGTATAAAATCACCAGGCTGAATGCTTACAGGGTAGGCATCAATAACCGTTAGTGTGCCGTTTATTTTTACCAGGCCATACTGTTCCTGTAATACACAAAATATTAATCCTACCAACATACCGGCTATACAACCCGCTAACGATATCATCATACCTTCTGCAAAAAATATGCTTTGTATCAGCCGGCGACCGGCACCTAAGCTGGTTAGTATGGCAATATCCTTCCGCTTATCAATAACCAGCATGGTTAACGAACCGATAATATTAAATATAGCGATGATAAGTACAAACGTAAGAATCATGAAAACTGACCACCGCTCATAGTTCAACGTTTTATAAAGCTCCGTATTTTGCTGCGCGCGGTTACGCACGTAAAAATCCTTACTTAGATGCTGCCTTATCTCCTCTTCTAAACGGTTTACATTAGTACCCGGCTTTAGGTTAAGCTCAATGGAAGACACGTTAGTTGGTTCATCAAGCAAATCCCGGGTAAAACTGATAGGCGTTACTACGATATCATCAAAATCCTGCTGAATGGCGAAAATTCCAGACGGGGCTATGCTGCGTACCACAAACTCGTTCAAAGGATTGACACCGACTGCACCTCCCCTCCTCGGCGAATATATTTGCAGCATGGCCAAGGGGTCGTTCACATTAACACCCAGGCTACCCTGTATGGTGGCGCCGGCAACGGCATAATCGCGCCCGCCGGCATGCAGCGTGAAAGAGCCTGAGATTATGGTGCTATCCAGGTCTTTGTTTTTCAGAAAGTCATCGCTAACCCCTTTTATAGTACCAATGAACTGCTTCTTTCCGTAACGGATAAGTACCTTTTCCTGCAATACATCGGTAGAAGAAAATACGCGGCTATCCTTCCGCAGCGACTGGAAATAAGCGGTACGCGGGTCGAAAGTTTTGCCCAGCTTGGCCTCTATCTTTAATTCAGGACTGAAATTGCTGTATAATGAAAGTATAACCTTCTCAAACCCATTAAAAACCGACAGGATGATGATCAGCGCTGCGCTGCCCACAAATACCCCAAGCATAGATATACCCGAAATAATATTGATGGCATGCACGCTCTTTCGTGAGAAGAGGTAACGACGCGCTATGTATACTGAGGTATTCAACGTAGTGTTTGGGTAGATTAATTTGAAATACTAATCAAAAAACGGGTTATGCTCTTTTTCAAAACCGATGGTGGTTTCAGGGCCATGCCCCGGATAAACCACACAATCATCCGGAAGAACAAATAACTTTTCCCTGATGTTTTGTATGAGCTGATCATAATTACCACCCGGCAAATCTGTACGACCTATGCTTCCCCTGAATAAAACATCGCCCCCTACCAGTAAATTGGCTTCACGGTCATAAAAGCAAAGGTGTGCAGGTGAGTGGCCTGGTGCAAATATAAGCTCGAGCACAGTATTGCCAAAAGTTACTGAGCCTGTCTCTGGCAAGTACTTATCGGGTAGGGGCGAATTATCATAACGCAGCCCGGTTTGCATGGCATGTACGGGTGCGAAATTAAGCACCACAGTTTCGCCAACATGAAACTGCGGTTTAAGCCCCCACTGTTCATAAACAAACTTATTGCCCAGCACGTGATCTATATGGCAGTGGGTATTTAACAGCATGACAGGTTTAAGCTGGTTTGCACTGATAAAATTAACCACAGCGTTTTGCTCCACTCCGGTATACATCCCGGGGTCTATAATAACACACTCTCCACTGTCATCATACAATACACAGGTATTTTGCTGAAAAGGATTGTTTACAAAAGTTTGTATCACAGCCATAGCTCAAAAGTAGTGTTTGATTTCGGATATCAGAACCCCGGACTTAGGTTTCAGAATTTAGAGTTAAGAATTTTTAAGCTGTCCCTACTTCCACCGGAAGGTTTTTATCATTACATCTACGTCCTTCTTCACAAAGTCTAGCACAGGCTGAATGGAGTCCAGTCGCGGCTCGCTGCTGAAATACAATGCTCCGCGCAGGTAATGCCTCGTACTATCCGTTAAAAAGAACTGCACAGATGAAGCTGCATTACCATCTATGGTGTAATATAGGCCATAAACTTTTTTGTCAGCGTAGTTGATGTACCCCTGATCTATTGAGGTGGCTTTAACCGTATGCTTAAATGCAAAGGTGTGTGCGTCCTCTACCAGTTCGTTAAATATTTTGGGAGATGTAACCGGTTCATAGCTCAAATGCAGTATCCCTTTAAACTGAGGAAAATTCATATTCAGCCAACAATCCTTTCCGGGTGCACGCGGGTCTGGCCCAATGGTAGCATAAACCGGATATTTGAAGGTAAATGCACAACCATCATTAAAGTCGCGGTAAGCCTTTTTAGGGTAATAAATACGAAAGAAACCCCTCGGCTTGGGCGAGTAATCCGGCTGATTATTGCACGCCGAAAATAGCGTTAGCATGCTGGCCAACACCATTAAGTACTTACAGGCGGATTTTAGTCCTCGTTCCATATCTCCCACGCTTTTTCGGCTTGCATTATCAGCATGTCCATGCCATTTTTGGTTTTGGCACCACGTTCTGCGCCCTTTTTCAAAAACAACGTTTCTTCCGGGTTATAAATCAGATCGTACAACAAATGGTCTTTGCTTATACCCTCGTAGGGTATCGGCGGGCATTCGTCAACGTTGGGGTAAGTGCCTATGGGTGTTGTGTTGATGATAAGCTGATGGTCGGCAACTATTTGCTCCGTGAGTTCATCAAAAAGCAAAGCGCCTGCCGTAGGCTTACGCACAACTATTTTGCGCGGAATCTCCAGCCTGTCCAACACGTACAAAACCGCTTTGGCAGCACCGCCGTTGCCCAGCACCAAAGCATTTTTATGTTTTGACTTCAACAAGGGTTTAAGAGATTTTTCGAAACCGTAAACATCGGTATTAAATCCTTCGAGCCTGAAATGATCGTTACCGAAAGCCACTTCGCCCTGAAAAGCTACTGACACCGGCGATTCCTTTCTAATTTTTATGGTATTTACTGCGCCTACATGGCGGGCGCCTGCCTCTACCCAATCAATAAACTTCATTACATCTACCTTATATGGGATAGTTACATTGAGGCCGCAAAGATCAGGGTTAGCCAGCAAAAAGTCATTGAATTTACTGATGTCTTCTATAGGGTAAAGCTCATAAACCGAATCGGTGATACCTTCTTTTTCAAACTTTTCAGTGAAGTATTTTTTTGAGAACGAATGCGAGAGCGGGTACCCGATCAGCCCGTATTTTTTCATGCCGGTGAGATTTGATAGTAAAAACGGCGAATATAAATATTCACTTGTAAACACTTAACCCTGCTAGGGCTAAATTGTTGGATGCACTGCAAGTTATAAATTACTTGCCTGTACTTCCTTTTGGGTAAATAATCTTCATGGGATAGGGAACGGTGTCCTTCATATGATGATACAAAAGCAGCATTTTGTACTTGCCAACCTCTTTTAATACCGCCTTACTTTCATGCTTATCATCATAATGCAACAGTAATGTTTGGCCCTTTTGGGTATAGCTACCTTCAGCCTTGCTTAATGAAAAACAAATATCTTTCTCAATAAATTTACCATCAGCCTTAAGCTCCACTGTTTTGGAACAGTTGGCGGTACCTTCCTGATAAGCGGTAAGTATGGCCGGCGATTCGAACTGTTTAAAATCGACAACCCCGCTCGGAAAAAAGTAAGTAATCACCAGTACCACCAATATCAGCATAATATTAACATTCCTCCTTCTTACTGCGAACCGCTCACGAACAGCCTTGTAAAACTGGAACAACATAGCTGCGAATAGTGCCAGGAAAGCGATACCAAGAAACAAGCTGATGGCGGCACCTATTAGCCCCAAATAATATTGCCAGAAGTACTGCAGGTGTACCGATAAAAAGAAAAGTATGGTAAAGTATCGCAGCGGGAAATGTTTCATGAAAAACGATGCCCTAAAGATAAAAAAACAAAGGCGACCATTTTCAGGTCGCCTAATGTAAAATCAACGTTTATCTAAAACTATCGTATATACTTGTTAATGATATCGATGATCACCTGGTTTTTTTGCAACTGCGGCAGGTAATCAAACAATAAATAGTGCTTTTCAGGATCTGCCGCCAAGGCCATCTCCAATTGATTAAGCGCTTCGTTATACTCGCCGCGAGCAAACAGGTAAGCTACTATCCGGTAATATAACTCAGCAGCATCCGGATTGTTTTTGATGGATAGCGTCATCACTTCTATTGCTTCGTCAAGCTTTTGCTGCTCATACAATATGGATGAATAATCTAACCAGGCATCCACATCCAGCGGATTAAGTTCTACTACTTTTTCATATGCTTTTTCTGATTCCTCTATGCGGCCAAGCTTGTATTCTGCGTCAGCAATAGCGAACCAGTAATCGGCATTGGCAATGTCCAAATCAAGTGCCTTTTTGTAAAAGTGTAGTGCTTCAAAGTAGCGTTCCTCAAAATCAAGCGTTACACCTATGCCAAACCATGCATCAGCCAGCTTAGGGTCCATCTTTACCGACTTTTTATAGAATGCACGAGCATCGTCCATCTGCTCCAGCTTTTCGTAGCATTCGCCAATAGCGCAATAGGTATCGGCATTAGGCTGCTCATATTCAAAGGTCTGGCGATATACTTCAATTGCTTCTGCATATTTCTCCAGGTTTACCAGTGCGTTGCCTTTGTTAAAATAAGCCGACGCAAAGCTATCCTTAATCAGGATGGCGTAGTCATACGCATCAATGGCCTTCTCGTACAAGCCTAACTTAGTATACGCGTTACCGAGGTTATACCAGGCGGCGTAGCTGTAGGGCTCGTTATCAATATATTGCTGGTAAAACTGTATGCTTTCTTCCTGGTTGTCGAGCACATCATAGCAAAATGCCAGCTCATACAATGCATCCTGATTTTCCATATTCTGGCGCAGGCAGCGTTTCAGGTACGTTATGGCATGCTCATAATCGCCCATGTTTTGGTAAACGTAGGCAATATGGAGCAGCACTTCGTCCGTATCGTCAGACAACTCAAGCGCGCGCTCGTAGTTTTCCAACGCCTCGCTATAGCGCTCCATACTCTCGTACAGGTTACCGCGAATGATGTAAATATCGGGGTCCGAAGCCTCGAGCATAGCAGCCTTTTCTAATGCAGCAAACGCTTCGCTGGCACGATTGGTAATGGCAAGTAACTGGGCCTGTTTTACCAAGAAAACGGCAGCAAAAGGATGCTGGGCGCGGGCATACTCAACCACCTGTAATGCTTTAGGTGGATCGTTCTTTTCGATGTAGTAATCGATTATGTCCTCAAACGCCTGGGCATCAAAAAAGTACTGGTCGTGGTTACGAATCATCTCTTCGTAACGTTCTACCGAAAACTTTGGGTCCTCAGTAAAACCAAATTCAAATTCTTCTTCCATTCAATTTTGTTTGCAGAACATATTCACTCGTATAAGCAATATTGCATCGCTTTAGGGCTTCACTGCGTTTAAGTTAACAACAATAAGCCGCCGCCGGGCAATTAAGTTTTCAACAAACACACATTATTAACACAGGTTCAATACAACTGTCTGATAATAAACGTAAATTATTTTGGCAGTTTTTGAGCGGGTATTGGTGTTGCCGGTTGCGGAGGTTATATATACAAATATACTACAATTTGACTAATGGCAGCCTATGTAGCCAATCATTTACACATAAACGACACTGCAACACTTTTGGTACAAGGCAAAATGCAACACACTTTCATATCATTATTTGCGTTATTTTATTCATATTTAATCGAATACAAAACTTATAACCAACAACAATCACATTACACTAAGGCATGAAAAAGTATGTAATTACATGTATGCTGGCCATCGCCGCCGTTTTAAGCACGAGCGCTCAGGACACCGCAAAGCACGAAGCACTGATTAAAGGTTTCCTAAGCAGTCTTCAAGGCGGGAAGTGGAATCATCTGGATATAGATAACAGATATTTTATCACTATTGATTATTCAGCAGTAAAACCCGAGGTGGTTAAAGAGATAGGCAAGTTCCACGAACAACAAATTGAAGAAATCGAGAACAAGCTTGCGATTAATAAAGTAGATGTATCTGCTTTAAGATACATCCACTATCGTAACGCCAATTTTGCATTATTGAAAAAAGTTGGCCTGGAACCATTAGTTGATGTAGACGGCAATCTTGTTCTGCCTACCCGTGACGGCGATGTTTACATCGCTACTAATGATAAGGGTTTCAATGTCCCTTTTTTGTTAAAGCAAAACAAAATAGCCTCGTTTAGTGTCATGCGTCCTAAAAGTACATTTATAATTTACCTTTAAAAGTGCTTAGTTTGCATATATTTACTTTATTCGCGATATATTTATTACACCTCAATGCATAAAAAAAACAAATTAATAATAGCGCCGCTGTTGGCAGGGGCTTTACTTTTTAACCTGTCCGCACAAGCGCAATCTGCTCCGGCGGCACAGCCCGAATTGCCTAAGAACTGGCACCAGCTTGACTTGAAAACTGATGGTTATTTCGGTATAAGCCTTGCGCCTGCCTATCAACTCATCAACGGAAAAAAAAGCAAGACCGTAGTAGTTGCTACTATTGACAGCGGTATTGACACTGCTCAGAAAGATCTTTCATCGATACTTTGGACAAACCCTAAAGAAAAAGCTAACGGAAAGGATGACGACAAAAACGGTTATGTTGATGACACCCATGGCTGGAACTTTTTAGGCGGCCCGGGCGGCAAAGCCGATTATACCGAAACTACTGAAGAGGTGCGCGAGTATGCCCGTCTTAGCAAGAAATATGCAGCCGTTACCGAAGCTCAGGCCCAGGATAAAAAAGAGTTTGCTTACTGGCAAAAGGTAAAGGCTACGCACGATACTACTGTAAACCACTCCAAAAGTGAATTAGAGCAGTTGCAGCCTATTCTAAACGTGCTGATGACTACCAGCGGCTACGTGAAACGCGCGCTTAACCTGCCTACGGATGGCTCTTTTAAAAAAGGCGACTTGGCGAAGATCACCAGCGCAAATGATACTGTAAGACAAAGTACTGCCATCTGGACGTCAATATTTACACAGCAGGGTGGCGACCAGGACAATGCGGCCATTATTAAAGATTTGAGCGAATACCTCACCAAACTGAACAACGATGTTAACCCCGATCTTACTTCGCGCCAGCGCATCGTAGGCGATGACCCAAACGTATGGGATACCAAACCTTATGGCAGTAACATTCTAAAATTCCCTGATGCGTCACACGGTACAGGCGTTGCGGGTCTTATAGGCGCCGTACGTGGCAATGGTTACGGAATAGACGGTGTAGCCGACAATGTGCGCATTATGGGTATCAAAGCTGTGCCTAACGGTGATGAATACGATAAGGACGTAGCTAAGGCCATAAGATACGCTGTAGATAATGGCGCCAAAATTATCAACATGAGCTTTGGTAAGAAAATATCTCCGCACAAAAAATGGGTAGATGAGGCCTTTAAATATGCTGCATCAAAAGATGTACTGCTTGTACAGGCTGCAGGTAACGATAACCAGGATGTTGACGCCAAGCCTCAGTTCCCGAACGATACGTTTGAAGATGGCTCTGTTACCGACCTGCCAAACGTTTTGGTTGTAGGCGCTTCATCCGCTAAAAACGACAGCACACTGGCTGGCTCTTTCAGCAACTACGGCCAAAAGAATGTAGATGTGTTTGCGCCAGGCGTAAAAGTAACTTCTATTGACAAAGACGCCGAGTTTAATACTGCCGATGGTACCAGCTTTGCCTCACCGATCACCGCAGGCGTGGCTGCATTGGTATTAGAGTACTACCCTAAACTGAGCGCAGCGCAATTAAAGCAGGTAATTATACAATCGGCCACTCCGTTAAAAGGCACCATGGTTATTAAGCCAGGTACTCATGACTTGGTAGATTTTACCACACTGTCAAAATCAGGTGGTATTGTTAATGCAAAGCGCGCATTAGAAATTGCTGCCACCATGAAAGGTGAAAGAAAGAACTAAGGTTTTTGAATATAGGAAGAAAGCGGGCAATAGCCCGCTTTCTTTGTTTATGAATATTTATATTTGACGCATACATTTTTTACTCAGCTCTTATCACATGTACAAAAAGTTTCTTTTTACCGCAGTTATTTGCGTGTTTGCCTGTGCTGCCAGCAAAGCACAGTCTCTTAACGCCGATCTTATAAAGCTTGCCCGCATATACCGTAATTTCCATTCATTTAACAATTCGCCGGGTGCGGTTACTGAACAATTAAACAGCGTTACCACTACAGATTTAAGTACTGCCCGCGACTTCGTAGCCGAAGCGATAAAGAGCAATAATAACCTTACTGATAAGAAATATCTGACCAAGCCTGATACCGCCACGCTTAAACATTTGTATACCATACGTATGCTTAACTGGAAGATGTTTGAAGATAAGCCTGTTGATTATAACGCCGTGATTGATAGCCTTAACAGTCATCCCACCAGTAACTATGAATATGTCTCCTGCTATTACAATATGATATTTACTTCGGTAGGGAACAAGAATCGTCCGTTTAACCTATCCCACAATGATTTTAACCTGGATGGATATAACTTAGCTGATGATACGGAGAAAGGTATCTTCTTTCTGGAAGCAATGAATATGTGCGGCACTTACATATGGGGATACATGAATATTGTGAACCCGCCGAACTATAAAGAAGCCTATAAGTACATTGAAAAATATCCGAAATTTAATGGGATGCCTTATTACCAGTTCCACGACCTGAATTTCACGGATTTTAACCTCACGCTTGATAAAACCAAGCCAAAAGAAAGCTTTAAAAAATACTACATTAACAAGTACCTTAATACGTTGCTATACCATGGCTATTGTCTCGCTAAAAAGAACAAGACGGAAAAGCGGCAACAGGTGATGCTGGGTTCGATATTAAGAAATGACGCTTATTACAAATACTCAGATCATCCCGAAGTATTTGAACAGTTATTTAAAAAGGTGAGCCAGGATTGAGCCCGGAATAAGCATAACAAGCTCGCGCTATTTTAACTTTTTTACCAGGTAAACGCCTTGCGATACATTTACGCTGCTTGCTTTATGATCAGTATATTCAAAACTAATACTGCTCACAGCAAAAGATACCAAAAAGCCATTTAATTGCTTATGAAACACCAACGAATCGGCAGGCACCTCGTAATTATATGCACTACCCTTTGCAATTTTATACTGCTCTTTTTTTAAGCTTTTTAGCACCTTTGCAGCTATTATATCCATATTAAATACAGCTTGCTGCCCGTTTACCGTCAGCTTAAATTGCTGCATATCCATATAGGTTTCGGGCGCCTCGTTTTTAAATGAAACACCTTTGTAAACTTTATAGGTAGTGTCAGTCGGAATGGCGAAAACGATAAAATCATAATTTTGTACATTTACAACATTTTCTCTGGCGCCAAACCAATATTGCTCTGACACTTTTACCTCATATGCTTCGCCATATGGTGAGTAATTAATTAAACCCGTTTGCTTTTGCAACCATTCCAATTTATTTCTGCGCAACTCATGCCGTTCTATCACATATCCAGGCCCGTATTCGCTTTTTTGTTTGCTCAATGAATCACTTATGGCATTAAGGTCTGTTTTAAAATAAGGCTGCAGGGAGCTCATATCATGCTTATCAACCAGATACTGCATTACGGCCACCGCGCGTGAACCATCTTTTTTACTTATCTTTTTGATGACTTCAAAATGCCCGTCCTTGAAAGCGTTATTACGCTTGAAGATATTTACTAATTCGCGACGTTGAGACGACTCAGATATAGAAAATGCACTCTGCGGACCATATGACGCCAGCAATGCCAATATGCTTAATGATACAGGAATAAGCTTGATGTTTTGCTTCTTGAAGAACAAGAAATACACACTGATAAAAAGCAACCATACTGCCAGCAAAATCAGGATATAGCGAAATTCAGTAACACCGTATTTAATAACGCGCGCGCCGACAGCTACCCATAGCAATACAAGCAGGGGCATCAGTAAAAAATAAAAGCTGCGGGTATAGGTTTTAAGCCATTTATTTTCTGCTTGCTCACGCACCGGGTAAACCAAGAGTAACGATAGTATACCAAAAATACTGTAACCCAATACAAGGTAGGCCACGTTGCCTTTAGGTAAGTTCCATTCCACCAATATCTTACCGTCATACATCAGCAGAATGAGCAGGTATATAGTAGCCAAAGGTATAAGCACGTATTGGGTAAATACCTTAAGCCCCTTGGGGTAAGCATAATCGTTATTAAGCGATGCCGTGTCTGCCGGCACACCCGTTAAAAAGAACATTACGCTAAAAATACCGGCGATGCATGTCCATAATATCTTGTATGTATCAAACTCAAAATCAACACCAAAAAGATAGTTCACTGCCCCGATAGCTGCAGATATACCTGCACCCAATACAAGGCTATATAAAGCACCCGCTAAAAAGCGCAGAAAAAGCGTTTTGTTAAATTGCCAAAAGCCTTGTATACTGTCCTTACCTAAAAAAGCGGCATAAGCAACCAACATATGGAAAGCAATGCTCAGCAAAAAGAACCGAAAAGAATCTGCCTGCCGCGCAACGGGGTTAAGAACAAAAAGGAGCAAAACGGCAAGCATGCCCGCCACCGCCCTGATCTGCATTTTCTTTAAGCCTGTCCATTGCTTACTTTCTGCAAACAGCGTGGCAGCTAAGCTAAGCAGCAAACCCAGATTAGCAACGGCGACAATACGTATACACCATGTTTCTGCCAGGCGGTTAATGTCGTCAAGCTCAATGTTCACTATTACAGCTACAGTGCCCGTTAAAGCAAAAAACAGCTCTAAAGGGAAACGTTTTATAGTAGACAGTGCATCAGAGGCGAGATTTTTTATAGAAGGAAATTTCATGTTGAGCGCGATAAAGTTTGTGGCACTAAAGTAATAAAGTTATTGGGTTTAAGCGCGGCCTGACAGGTTTCGTATCTACATTGGATTATTACTTAAAACCCACATTTGTAACAAAGCTGTAAAATAAATATGCATGTGTGCGAGGCGTTGTATTTCAAACATTATGCGTTATATTTGCCCCGTAAAAAATCATTTTTAAAAGAACAATGAGAGAAATACAATTCAGAGAAGCGCTTCGCGAGGCCATGTCGGAAGAAATGCGCAATGATGATAAAATATACCTTATGGGCGAAGAGGTTGCTGAATATAACGGCGCCTACAAAGTAAGCCAGGGTATGCTTGATGAATTTGGCGCTAAACGCGTTATTGACACGCCTATCTCTGAATTGGGTTTTGCAGGTATTGGTATTGGCTCGGCAATGAACGGTTTAAAACCAATCATCGAGTTCATGACCTTCAACTTCTCATTAGTTGCTATTGACCAGGTGATCAACGCTGCAGCAAAAATGATGAGCATGAGCGGTGGTCAGTTTTCTGTACCTATCGTTTTCCGTGGCCCTACTGGTAACGCAGGTATGCTAAGCTCTCAGCACAGCCAGTGCTTTGAGAACTGGTATGCTAACTGCCCTGGTTTAAAAGTGGTTGTTCCATCAAACCCGTATGATGCTAAAGGCTTATTAAAATCAGCTATCCTCGATCCGGATCCGGTTATCTTTATGGAATCGGAGTTGATGTATGGTGACAAAGGCGAAGTGCCTGAAGAAACCTACTATATAGAAATAGGTAAGGCAAAAGTAACCAAAGAAGGTACTGATGTTACACTGGTAGGCTTTGGTAAGATAATGAAAGTGGTTAATGCCGCTGCCGAAGAACTGGCAAAAGAAGGCATCAACGCTGAGGTAATTGACCTGCGCACCGTTCGCCCGATTGACTACGCTACCGTTATCAATTCAGTAAAGAAAACCAACCGCCTGGTAATAGTTGAAGAAAGCTGGCCTTTGGGTTCAATTGCTACTGAGGTTGCCTTTAAGGTACAAAAAGATGCATTTGATTATTTGGATGCTCCTATACAACGTATTATGGGCGGCGACGTGCCATTGCCTTATGCTCCTACTTTGATACAAGAATATTTGCCAAATGCAGACAGAGTAGTAAAAGCTGTAAAACAGGTAATGTACGTTACGAAATAATTAAGGCTTTTAATTAAGATATCAACGCCTCCGGTAAAAAACCGGGGGCGTTTTTGTTGTGGGTATAACGTTCGATTTGGAATGTATAAATCCTACAAAAACCAACAATAGCTGCACGAAGTCTGCGGCTTCATATTGGGGAATCATAATCTTAATGCCATAAACCACGTGGCATCGCTCCACAACGGCCTTGCGGCTTTACTTTTGCACCACAGAAAACATAGTTATGAGCGCAAGAAATATCCGTTTAAGTGTTTTAGACCAGTCACCCGTTCGTAAAGGCGCTACAGCCGAGCAAGCTGTACAAGAAACCATTACCCTTGCCAAATTTACTGACGAACTGGGCTATTACCGTTATTGGGTATCAGAACACCACAACACTGGCATTCTTGCAGGCTCAACGCCCGAGGTGTTGATGGCGCACCTTGCAGGTGTCACCAAAAACCTGCGCATAGGTTCGGGCGGTATTATGATGCCTAATCATAGTACTTTAAAAGTGGCTGAAAACTTTCGCATGCTTGAGGCGCTTTTCCCGGGCCGCATAGATCTGGGTATGGGCCGCGCGCCGGGCACCGACCGCATTACCGCGAGCATACTCAATCCGAGCAACCAATTCCACGAGCAGGATTTTATAGAGCAATTATCTGATCTGGTCAACTATTTTCATGACCGCGGCGAGCCCGGTACCATTCAATCAAAAATACGTGCTATACCACAGGTGCAAACCGTACCTGCTATGTGGCTGCTCAGTTCCAGCGGACAAAGCGGTTTGTTTGCAGCACATTTTGGTATGGGCTTATCATACGCACACTTCATCAACCCCAACGGTGGCCCAGCCGCAGTAAAACTTTATCGCGAGCGCTATCAGCCATCAGAAGATATGCCTGTTGCAGAGGCCAACGTAGCCATATTTGTTTTTTGCTCCGAAGATGAAGAGAAGATAAAACAGCACCGCGCTATTATGCAACACCGCTTTTTACAGTTCGATAAAGGAGGACCTATTGTGCCGCTCTCCTATGACGACGTAAAGGATATATATTATTCACCAGCAGAAACTGAGCGACTGGCATATCATTCCAAACGGATTATTGCAGGCACTCCGGATCACGTAAAAACAAGGCTTACAGCCCTTGCTGAAGAATATGATGTGGAAGAAATAGTAGCAGTAACAATTACTGAAGATTTTGAGGACAGATTAAATTCTTACAAACTACTGGCAGACCTCTTTATTACTAAAAATTAACGTCTGTTTAGTGCTATACCTTCCAGCATTATTTTCGCATACTTTAAATTAAGTAGCTTTAATTAAATAGTGTAATCATTAATTAAAGCATTCCTAATTTGTTTAATATACTAAGCTGATTTTTAGATAAATAACCATAAAACTCTTAATTTCAGGGCACTTTATGGACTTAAAGAACCAAACCATTGTTATTCTTGCCAACGCCCGTTTTGACAGCGAGATTATGGCAACCTCGCTTTTCCTGGCGCGGCAGCTGGCCAGGCACAACAAGGTGTATTTTATTGACCATCCTTTTACCATAAAAGATTACCTCCATCAGCGCAAAATAGACCGTTCGCGACGGGGCAAATTAAGACCATTGTCGGATGGTATCATCAATACCGATATTGCTAATTTAAAGGTGGTAATAATGCCGCCTGTATTCCCTATCAACTTTTTGCCAGAGGGCGACTTCTTCCGTACGCTGCTTAAGCTTAACGAGCGCATATTGCTGTGGCGCATAAAGCGCTTCATTAAAAAAGATAAAATAAAGGACTTTATTTACATCAATTCCTTTGAGTTTCATTACCCTAACCTGGCCAAAGCATTAAAGCCGAGGCTGAATGTTTATCATTGTGTGGACCCTATTATTGTGGGTTATGACATTAAGCACGGTGTGCCGTCGGAGTATAAACTCGTAAAAGAAAGCGATTTGGTAATATGCACCAGCAAAGCTCTCTATCAGGAAAAGAAACAGATTAACCCCGAAACATATTTTGTGCCGAATGCCGGTGAGATACGACACTTCAGCACTGCGTTAGACGAGCGTTTGCCCGTTCACGAAAAAATAAAAGACCTGCCCAAACCGGTAGTTGGCTACCTGGGAACTATAGAGCGGCGTATAGATTATGAGTTGATGGAAGAGGTAGTAAAGCAAAATCCGGATAAGTCATTTGTTTTTGCCGGCCCCGTTTGGGACGCCTACCTTTCTGACCCTTTACGCGAATATACTAACGTGCATATGCTGGGGCATATCCCTTACAGCGAAGCGCCAATGATGGTTAAAGGTTTTGATGTGGCCATTATTCCCTTTAAAACCGACGAGGTAAGCAACACCATATTCCCGCTTAAATTATTTGAATACTTAAGCGCAGGTAAACCGGTTGTAATAACCGAATTTAACCAGGACCTGAAAGATTTTACCGAAGATGCAGTAACCTATTGTGGCGATGCGGCATCGTTTAGTCAAGGTATTGAACTCGCACTGGCAGAGAATACGCCCGACAAGGTTGGTGAGCGGCTTGAACTTGCAGGCAAAAATTCGTGGGCTAACCGTGCAGAGCGTTTTGCCAGTATACTGGCAGCAAAACTTACACCTGTACCACCCTCAGTACGGCCGTCAGCTGTAAAGATTGATTTAGCTATGCCTCCTGCGGAGGAGCAGACCGTTTAAAGTACTTAGTATAAAATTCAGGATAAAAAAGTAAGGCATACCGGAACGGCGCCCAGGTGCTAATGCCAAGCTCACGCTTAAGGATAACCTGCCCTATCACAAAGCCTATAAACGCAGCACAAAGCGTTGCCCATGCCGCACCCATTACGCCCATCTGTATGATGAAAAAATAATTGAACAAGGCGTTTATAGCTCCGGATATTAATACTACATAAAAGGTTATCTTAGGTCTGCCTATGGCATTAAGTATAGTACCAAACTGCCGCCCGAAAGGCATCAATAAACAATAAACTACAGTAACACGCAACACCGGTATACTTTCGGCGTAGCTTTGCCCGGCGACAAAATCGACCACCAGGTTGGCAAAGGCAAACAAGAGGATTAATCCGGGCAGCAGTACTGCCAGCGCAGCGCCTACGGACTTTTCATACAAATACTTCACGCCAGCAATACCTTCGGTTTCCATCTTTTTGGCGCTCTGCGGGAATACGATCGTTGCAATAGAACTAGTAGGAATCTCGACCATTGAGATAGTTCGTACAGCGACATTATATGCCCCGGCTGATGCTGCAGAGAGCATTCCGCCTAGCATCATTTGGTCGATGCTGTTTGATAGCATAGCGCTAAGGGTGGTACCAAAAGCATATTTACCGTAATGAAACAGTTTACTTATCCAGTTACGATGCCAGCCTCTTGCCACTTTAAAGGCATTATGCACAAAGGCATAAGATACCAGTACGCTAAGCGCTGTGCAGATTAACTGCACATAAACCAGGTTAATCAGCTCCAAGTTAAAACCTAACAGATGTGCTGCTAAAACATAAACAAACAAACCGCCCTGCCTTACCATGGTACTTAAAAAAATACCGTTAAATTTTAGTCCGGCCTGCTCAATTGACTGAAACTGCGTAAGCAAGCCCGAGAACAGGAATAGGGCATTAAACCAAAACAGCATGGGCACCAATACAGGCGTTTTCCATAAGTGAGACAGCAAGCCTGCAAAGCAAAAGTTTACTACTATAATAGCCGCAGTGATGATACCGCTCAGGGAGAAAGATGCCGAAATAATATGTGGCTTCTCGCTTTCATCGGCACCAGCCAAAAAGCGTATCAGCGCACTTTGTATCATACCATTGCGGATGAACTCCAGTATAGTGGTGGTAGCTGTGAAGAGCGTCCATACGCCAAAGTCGGATTTAGAGAGCAGCCTAACCAGAAAATAAAAACTACCAAAGCCGAACAGTACGCCCGACAAGCTTTGCAACGTGGTAAGTATGGCCGATTTAAGCCAGTAAATATCCTTTTTTTGCGCCATGTGTGTTAGGAGCGGCGAATGTAGTGTTCTGTAATATGCTGCCTTACATCATCGTTAGATTTTGCCAGCAATATCCTGGCACCCGAAAGTTTAGGGAATAAGGTATGGAAACAGCCGAAATGGTGCTCGGGCCCCTGCTTAGAGATGATAAGATTTACACCGCCGAAATAACTGGCCAATGCTGCAGTACCGCCGTGTACCGATATAAAATGACTGGCATTGGCATATACCATCAACTGCAGATGGTTAAAGTTATTTGCCTTGCCTTTGTTCTCTTTCCATAAGTCCTGCATCAGCAGCACCTCCGGGTGATGTTGCTCCAGCCACTCAAATTCTCCCAGATCATAAATAGCACTATTATCACCGGTGATATGCTCCGGGCGCGGACGGTTATAAATGATCGTGAAATCGTTTTTGAGGTTAGATATGATGAAATCAAGCGTAGGTATATCATAAAAACTGATAGGCGGGCCGTCCCATTCCATGTTGTAACGGTTGGCTATAATCAGTATAGGCTTATCATACACATATACATCGTTACTATAGTGTTGCTTAAGCGGCACAGCCAGCCACTTTTTCATATCGTAATCATGGCTGTATAAAATGCGGGGCGTTTCATAATTATAGTTACCCTCGTTAGTACGCACTTCAAAATCCTCGTGGTGTTCGGGAGAGAAAAAATAAAGCTCGCGGGTAAATTTAGACGAATGCGTGCTGCGCAAAGTGCCATTTTTATAATGCCAGTAAGCAAAAGGAAGCACAAATTCCAGCTCGGGTGCAAACTCACCATCAAAGTAGATATCCTTATAAGGCTTTTTGGTAACATAATCCGGCCAGATATATTTTAACTGCACCATTTCGCAATTATATGTGTCGCGATAAAAATATCTGAGTGCTGGGGGGACTTTAGGGTATTTGAGCCTTACGTAAAGACTAAATAATTTGTTGGTGATTGCTGCTGGCATAATCAGCATAAAAATAATAAAATACTCATACTAATAGCTTGCAGTATCTTATTAAGAGCTATTAGTTTTAAGATATTGATTTATAAGCTACTCCACCAAAATGTTTTCTCCAAATTTTTGCGAAACAGTGGTACTTTCCTTTCCATCAATACTGATTACTAAAGAATTGTCATAGCTGATCTTTTCCAATAAAGCAATGCGTGTACCTATGCCAATATTGAGCTTAAGCAGGTATTGCAGAAAAGCGCTGCTTGTATCGCGAACGGCAGCCACACGGCAGGTAGCGCCAATACTCATATCCGCCAATGTGACCGAATAAGGTTTTGCCATTTTACCGTTAGCTTTTGGTATAGGATCGCCGTGTGGGTCATATTCAGGGAAACCTAAAAACTTGTCCAGCCTGTCGGCCAGCGTGGTGTTGCTTATATGTTCCAGCTCTTCGGCAATATCATGAATTTCGTCCCACTCATAGCCCAGTTTTTCCAGCAGGAAAACCTCCCATAAACGATGGCGGCGCACAATAAGCACTGCATCTTTTTGCCCCTGAGCGGTAAGCTTTACGCCTGTTTTCTTTTCATACTCTATCAGCTGCTTCTCGGTAAGCTTGCGTATCATGTCCACCACGGAAGCAGGGTTATTGCCAAGCAGCTCGGAAATAGCTGTAGGCGAAATCTTCACCCCTTCCTCCTGCGAGAGCCTGTAAATGGCTTTCAGATAATTCTCTTCTGATAATGTATGCATTGCTAAAACGAGTGAACAAACATACTTATAAGTTAGAATAAATAAAATTAGACAAACCTAATTTTATTTTTATAGTTTATATAAAAATATATATTTGTCAAATCAACCATAAAACATGAAATACATCTTACTAGTAGTATTTGGACTATCATCACATGTAGCCAATGCTCAAACAGTTGGCATACAAGGAAAAGTATTTCTCGATAGTGTTCCCTTGGCTAATGTTTCCGTAACTGTAGTAGGAAAAAACACAGGTACCTCAACCAACGGCAGCGGTATTTATAAAATAGTGGATCTTCCGGCGGGCAGGTATCGCATACGCTTCTCGGGCATTGGTTACGAGCAGCAGGTACATGAAGTAAGCATTACGGCTAACAGGACCGCTTCACTAAACGTCAATTTAAAGCCCATAGAGTCAAAACTTAACGAAGTAGTAGTAACAGGTGTATCGCGTGCTACGGAGCTACGCAAAAACCCGGTGCCGGTTGCGGTGCTATCAAAGAAGAACCTGGAGCGTAAGCTTAGTACTAATATTATTGAAAGCGTTGTAAAAGGCGTTCCGGGCGTAAATGCAGTTACTACGGGGCCTAATATATCAAAGCCATTTATTCGCGGATTAGGTTATAACCGTGTGCTCACTTTGTATGATGGCATACGCCAGGAAGGTCAGCAATGGGGTGATGAACATGGCATTGAGGTAGACGCTTATGGCCTTGGCCGCATAGAGGTGGTTAAGGGTCCGGCAAGCTTAACTTATGGCTCCGACGCGTTAGCGGGGGTAATTAATATGATACCTGACGTTTCGCAGGACAGCACCGGACTGATGGGCGACCTCACGACGGAATACCATACCAACAATGGCATGGCGGCAACCTCGCTCGGCTTAGGTTACAAAATCAACGATTGGAAATATGTATTCCGCGGGACAGGTAAAACCGCGCATGATTACCGAAATGCAACTGATGGCTATGTGTACAACAGTGGCTTTCGCGAGCTGAACTTTACTGGCATCGCCCGCACAAATAAAAAATGGGGTTACCTGCAGCTGGGTGCAACACTGTACCATAACAGCCAGGAAATACCCGATGGAAGCCGCGATTCGCTTAGTCGCCGGTTTACAAAACAAGTAGCCGAAAACGACGACATCAAGAACCGCCCAATTGTGCCTGATGATGAGCTAAGCACTTATCGCCTTTCACCCTTAAGACAAAGCATAAAGCATTACCGGGTGTATGCTCAAAACCAGGTAAAGATTGGCAGCGGCAGCCTTAACACCCTATTTGGCTGGCAGCAAAACATTCGCCGCGAATACACCCACCCTACAGCTATTAAGCAAGCCGCGCTTGACATTGTACTTAACACCAGCAACTACGAGGCCCGGTATAACCTGCCTGCCTTCGCAGGTATTGAAAGCACTATCGGCGCCAACGGCTTTTACCAAACCAACCGCAATAAACAAGCAACTGACTTTCCCATCCCGGATTACAACCTTTTCGATATAGGCACTTACCTTTTTGCTAAGAAGAGCCTTGGTAAGGTTGACCTCTCAGGTGGCATCCGCTATGATAACCGCCATATTAATTGGAACAACTTCTATGTAAGTACCAACACCCAAACCGGCTTTGGCCAAAAGGCCGACGCCAGGACACCAGGAGCAAATTTGCAATTCCCGGCGTTTAACCACAACTATACTGGAATTTCGGGCAGTTTCGGGTTAACCTACAACATCACCTCCCGCGTTTTGGTTAAAGCCAACATTGCCCGTGGTTACCGTGCACCAAATATCACCGAGATAGGATCAAACGGGTTAGATCCTGGTGCGCACATTGTTTACCTTGGTAACCGCAGCTTTAAGCCCGAATTCAGCCTGCAACAGGATGCTGGTTTCATAGCCTACCTGCGAAACGTCGACATTCAGGTAGAAGTATTTAACAACAATATCGATAACTACATTTATCAGGCCCGCTTAACCGATGCCAATGGTAACCCGGTGGTGATTGTTGAAGGCAATAGCACTTATCAATACCAGCAGTCGAAAGCACGGCTTTACGGCGCCGAGCTGACGCTTAATCTACACCCAGAGACACTAAACTGGCTCGAATTGAATAACAGCCTGGCTTTTGTGCGGGGTATAAATAAAAACAAGCCGTTAATTGAGCAATCCAACGGCGCAGCGAAGTACCTGCCTTTTATACCGCCGCTGCATGTGCGGTCCGAGTTACGTTTTAAACTGAGCGGACAATACGGTGCTTTCTCTAATTTATATGCAGGCATAGAAGGCGATATGTATGCCAAACAGGATAAATTCTATGCGCTCGACAATACGGAAACTTTTACGCCGGGCTATACACTCATTAACATCAACCTCGGTTCTTCTATTAAAATCACGAATCAAAAAAAGGTAGATGTTTTTGTCGAGGCGGCTAACTTGTTTGACAAGGTATACCAATCCAACCTTAACCGGCTAAAATATTTTGAGTACTATCAATCCTCGCCAAATGGCAGACTGGGCATCTACAACATGGGGCGCAACGTGAGCCTGAAATCAATATGGCGTTTTTAGTTTAATTTAACATTGCACCGCTTAAACACATCGAACAAAAGCAATACCTTTGTTGCATGAAAAGCATCAAATTACTGTTACCTGCCGCCCTACTTGCCTTAGCTTCATGCGGCGTAAGCAACAAATCAGCCAGCAAAACCGATAGCACCAATGCAGACACTGCACTTATAGGTACTATGGCTATTAAAGACACCATCAAAATAGGCGATTCGGTGATACTACATTTTACGGTAAAAAACCCTGCAGATACTGCTATGCGCTTTTGCCAATGGCATACGCCGTTTGAGCCGCCAATGAGCCGTTACCTTGATATTAAAGATCAGAACGGAACAGAAATGGCTTATCAGGGCGCGATGGCTAAAAGAATGATGCCGCCACCAGAAAGCAGCTACATCAAATTGAATCCGCATGATAGTGTAAGCACCACCGCCGATGTTTTACGCAGCTACACCATCAGCGAGCCGGGTACTTATACTATCGTTTACAACGGCCAAAACATTAGCGGCGTTACCGTAAAGGACAGTGTTAAATTTGTTTACGTAAAATAGTTAACCGCATGCCAGCCAACCGTCGTAAATTTATAGCGTCTGCATCAGCCTTGGTGGCTGGTGCGGCCGCATCTGCAAAAACATTACCTTCCATGAAAGATAAATATCCGATAGTGCATCACGTATTTTTCTGGCTCAAAAACCCGACATCGGTAGAAGATAGAAACAAGCTGGTGGAAGGCGTAAAAACACTTTCCAAAATAGAGACAGTTCGCGAGCTGCATGTGGGGGTAGTAGCCGCAACGGAGAAGCGCGATGTGGTAGACAACAGCTGGGGCGTATCAGAACTGATCTTCTTTAGCGACCTTGCCGGGCAGGCCACCTACCAAACCCATCCTGTACATGTTGAGTTTGTGAAGAACTACAGCCATTTGTGGGAAAAGGTAATAGTATATGACGCTATGGAGGCATAGTCACATGAACTTTCCTTATTACCTAATTGAGGGAGCACTGTTATTTTTCCCATTTATAGGGCTATATATTGCAAACGGCTTTTCTTTAGTGCTACCTAAACGATTATTTGTTTACTTGGCTACTTTCTTTGTTATTCATAACGTACTGTTTGCATTCGGCGTATCGGTTAAAGGCGACTACTTTGACTATACAGCTTTTGGATTGGAATACTTATTTCTAACGATTTTAATAGAATCGTACAGAAACGCACGGAGAAATACTTTTACATTTTTACTTAAGGCAGGAGCCTTTGTCTGCTGGGTCGCCGGTATAATTATCGCAATACCCGGCCTGCTAATTTTTGCTACTGCCTCAAGCGAATACGAGACTGAACGTTCTTTCCAGTTTGTGAGTAACGAAAGTAGTTATGAAGTACGCCGCTACATATACGGCTTAGGTAACGAAGGTACCACTTATAGTTTTGAAACTTACAGAACATTCGACTATTTGCCGATAGAGCTAAGAATAGACAAATCTATATTTTATTATTCACCAGAGGGTTTTGATAGTTTGGAAGGAGAACTAAGTTTTAATATCATCCGTACCGGGAGTACAAAAACGTTGCATATCCAATCGCGCACCGGTGGCTCAATTGAAAAAAGCCTAAAGTAACAATTTAGATTGGCCTTATTAAGGAGCATTTAAAATTAAACTGCCAATTTTCAACATCATTAACCTTTACACCGTGAAAAGCGCATACCTTTCCCTTTGTATGTTATTGGCCGGCGTCCTTGGCGGCCAGGCACAACGGCTCACATTTAATAATGGTCACAGCCATAACGACTATAAGCAGAACATTCCTTTTCTGCAGGCTTATTATGCCGGTGCTGGCTCTATTGAAGCGGATGTATTTTATCTGGACAATACGCTTTACGTAGCCCACCAACGTAAAGAGATAGAGGTCGGGCGTACACTTACCGAAATGTACCTGAAACCGCTTGCCGAGCGCTTCCGCAAAAACGGAGGAAGGCCCTATGCCGACAGCACGTTAAACCTGCAATTGGTGATAGACATTAAGGAAAACCGTGCGCACGTAATACCAGAACTGCTGAAGGAGCTGGCTCCTTATCAGGATGTTTTTGCCAATGCGAACAACAAACATACCGTACGCATAGTGCTCAGCGGTGATATGCCCCAGCCTATCAAGTTTAAGAACTATCCGGCTTATATTTATTTTGATGGACGGCCGAATATCAATTACACAGATGACCAGTTAAGCCGGGTAGCCATGATCAGCGATGCTTTGAGTGATTATACCGAATGGAACGGCAAAGGCACACCTACGCCGCCCGATGCCGCAAAACTGAAAGCACTGGTTGACGCCGCACATGCCAAAGGCAAACCGTTTCGCTTTTGGGCTACGCAGGATAGCCCCAACACATGGATACAGTTAAATAAGTTGGGCGTCGACTGGCTGAATACCGACCATCCTGCTCAACTGCATGATTTTTTGGTTAACCGTGATAAGCTGGATTTTGTTAATGATAAACCATACCCTGTCTACGAGCCCACTTATAAAAGTGATGGCTCCGCAAAAAGAATTAAAAACATAATTTTGTTGATAGGTGATGGCATGGGCCTAACCGAAATACAGGCCGGCTTAACTGCCAACCGTGGTGCACTCAACATACTGCAATGCCGCTTCAGCGGATTTTCGGAAACATGGGCATCTAACTCCGACAATACCGATTCTGCCGCCGGTGCTACCGCTATGGCATGTGGCGAAAAAACAAACAACCGCTATATAGGTGTTGATGCACAGGGCAAATCCTTAGCTAACCTGCCCGATTTATTAGCAAGCAAAGGCCTTAAAAGTGGTGTTATAAGTGTTGGTGATATTACCGATGCCACGCCTGCGGCCTTTTATGCACATAACATTGAGCGTTCATCATCAGCTGCCATTGCTGCAGACTTTTTAAAAAGCCATGTTGATGTATTAATAGGCTCTAACCAAAAAAGTTTTTTCAGCAATCCTGCAGGCGACCTTCGCCCGCAATTAAATAATGCAGGATACAGCGTCGACACCACCCTGGCCGACCTCGGTAAAGCCAATGCAGGCAAACACGCGGTATTACTTAATAATGCTGCAACACGGCCGGTATTGGAAGGCCGGGGCGATATGCTTAGCCAATCTCTAAAAGAGACCATCCGCTTGTTATCATCTAACAAAAAAGGATTTTTCATCATGGCCGAAGGTGCCCAGATAGATCATGGCGGTCATGCCAATAACCTACCTTTTCTGGTTACCGAGTTGCTTGACTTTGACAGGACCGTTGGCGAAGCGCTGCGCTATGCCGATCAGGATGGTGAAACGCTGGTAATTATCACTGCCGACCATGAAACCGGTGGATTAAGTTTACTTGATGTGTCGGTTAAAGAAGGCAGAGTGCTCGGTAATTTCAGCACAAACGATCATACAAGTGTTAACGTACCGGTATTTGCCTATGGCCCACACGCCAATGAATTTACAGGTACGTATCAAAACATAGAGATATTCAAGAAAATACTGAAATTGCTATCTCGCTAAGCCTTTATTAGCTTACACCTAAAATCGTGCGACTTTCTAAATGTTTTACGATAGGGTTTATAGGCTTATTAATCTTCGTCTTCCTCGTCTTGTTTTTGGGCATCCTTTTTTACGAGATCAGCACGAGGCTTGCCGATCGTTTTATATGCTCCCTCGCCCTTAAGTATGGCAGCCACCGTTTGCTGATTGCCCAGTACTTTCAATGCCTCGGCCAATTCCTTATCGTATTTAAAGTGGGTTTCGTAACGGCCCTTTTCGTAGTAATATCTCGATGCAATCTCGTTCTCCAGCAATTCCTTTATTTCCTGCTTGTGCTGCGTCAGATCATTCTTTTTACTGGCAAGCAGTTTAGTGCGCAACACCTCATATTCACCCTGAATCTCATTAAATTGCTTTTCCTTGGTAGCTTCTTCCTTTAAGCTGTTGAGCAATTTTTCACTAACAGTGGTATAGCTGTAATCTTTGCCCGATACATACTTTACAAAGTTATCGTATTCCGCATCGCTCAAGCTGAATGCTTTGGCATTGGTGATAGTGGGATGGGTGCTCTTATATAAGGTAGCATAATCGAAAACCAGCAATTTGGCCACCAATGCCTGGGTTACCCTGGCAAATTTTTCGCGCTCTACCATCAGGTCGGGGTATACGCCGCTGCCATCAAAAACAGAGCGCCCGTTTTTGGTTTTGTATTCGTGAATGAGCGAATCGGCAACCTTAAGCACGCTGCCGTCATTTGAGCGATGAGCATAATCCAGTTCCTGTACGCACCGCCCTGAAGCGGTGTAATACTTCGCTACCGTTATTTTAACCAGGTTGTTATATGGCAAGCCAAAGGATTGTTGTACCAAGCCCTTGCCAAAGCTGCGCTGCCCTATGATTACGGCACGGTCCAGATCCTGCAATGTACCCGCCACAATTTCCGAAGCAGAAGCCGAACGGTTATTTACCAATACAACCAACGGCAGGTTAGGCTCCAGTGGTTCATTTTGCGTGGTGTAAATAAAATTCTTTTCCTTCACCTTACCTATTTGCGATACCACCTTTACATCGCGCCCAACAAAAAGGTTTACAATCTTTACAGCCTCCTGCAATATACCGCCACCGTTTGACCGCAGATCAAGGATAATGGCGGAGGGGTTATTTTTTTTAAGAGCAGTAAGTGCATTGGTAACTTCCTCGGCAGAACGTTCCAGAAACTTATCCAGCTTAATGTAGCCTGTGTTATTAGCCATCATGCCATAGTAGCTTACATTGGGCTGCTTAATCTCGTCACGAACAACATTTTTTACAAAAGGTGCCGCATCACCACGTTTTATAGTAAGCTTCACCGCAGCCCCCTTAGGGCCTTTTAAAAGTTGGCTAACCTCGTCGTTATTTTTTCCGTTAAGTATGATGTCATTAATGCTCACTAATTGATCGCCCGCACGCAGGTCGGCTTTTTGGGCTGGGAAACCCTCGAAAACGTCAGACAGATAAACCTTGTTATCTCTCGTGAAAATACTTGCACCTACACCACCATATTGTGTGCTCACATAGTGAAGCTTGTAATCCTCAATTTCTGACTCAGGCACAAATTCAGTATACGGGTCCAGGTTTTCCAGCATAGCATCTACCCCGGTCTTCATCATTGATGCGGAGTTGATATCATCAACATAGTTAATATTTACTTCTTTATAGAGCGAGGCAAAAACATCCAGGTTTTTTGATATCTGGAACAGGTCATCCTTAAAGCTCCAGGTAGCAATGCAAACAGCGATAAGGGTGGCGCAGATCAGCTGTACTTTATATTTTTTGTTTTTGGCTAGTCCGGTACTCATTTCAACAACGTGCAGATTATAAAATATAAATGTACAAAAAAGCCCTCCGCTTTTTCCGGAGGGCCTGAGTTTTTATAAGCGGTTGGTATCAATATTCACCAGCGCCTTTTTAAGGGTGAACACCACATAATCACGGTCGCGATTTACCAGTTGCATTACCCGGTTAATCAGGTCATCCTCCTGCCCTTCGTTATATTGTAGCTGCGAATCGGTGAGGTGATTGTATTTACGCTGAAGCTTAATTTTAACGCGTTGCCAGTCTTTATTGCTAATGCTTATCTCTGCCATTGTTGAGTTTATAATGTTAAAGCCGGTTAAATTTAACACAAAAATATTAAACGTTTGTTAGGTAAGGTGCATCTAAACCAGATGTTCAACCAAATTATACAAAAATGAAAAAGTTTATTTTATCTGTTGCAGTGCTGGTGGCAGGCGTTATCGGTGCCAAGGCGCAAGTATCTGTTGGAGCAAAAGCAGGCGTTACGTTCTCTAAACTTAACGCTGATGAATTAAAAGAATCAAGCATTACTGGTTACCAGGTGGGCGGTTTCGTTCGTGTAGGCAGCAACTGGTTTTTACAACCCGAGCTATATTTGGGCAGCAGCGGCGGCAAATTTAAAGCCAACGAAAACAACACGGCAGAAGGCAAGGTACGATTCACTACATTAAACGTGCCGGTGCTGGTGGGTAAATCTTTCGGCCAGGAAGACTTAAACCTTCACCTAGTTGCTGGCCCGGTTTACAGTGCTATATTAAGTGACAGCCGTAGTTTTGGAGAGAACGTTGGCGACGCATTCAGAAACTACAAAAGTAGCTCTTTGGGCTTCCAGGCCGGTGGCGGTGTTGATATAGGCAACATCACTGTTGACCTGCGTTACGAAGGCGGCCTTACCAAGGTTAGCGACTACTTCGATCAGAAACAAAGCCTATGGGCTTTGAGCGTAGGCTTCAGGTTCTTCTAAGCAGGATTGATTAATAAATCATTGCAACAAAGAGCGATAGGTTTAAAACCCATCGCTCTTTGTTTTTAGGACAGCTGTGCAAACAGCAAAACCAAAGCGTCATTGTAATGCGGCACGAAGAAGCAATTTATCATTATTCACATTGATTGCTTCACTACTTTCGCAATGACGTTATCTGTTAAAAAGTCCTTTCCTTTGGAGAGGATTAGGTGAGATTTAAAAACCACAAGCCCACTTAACCAACTGAGATTGCTTCACTCCGTTCGCAATGACGTTTTTTTATTCCTCTCCCTCGGAAAAATCTTAGCGAGGTCCGCAGACAGCTCATCCAACTGCGTCATTGTGAGGCGGCAGGAAGAAGCAATCTAATTATTCACATTGAGATTGCTTCAACACGTATGTTTGATGCTTTTTTTTCCGAAGTCCTCTACCTTTGAAAAGACTTTTAAGCGAGGTTTGTGAACCGAAAAGCTAATAATCCTATTGAGATTGCTTCACTCCGTTCGCAATGACGATTTTCGTGTAGTCCTGATATACGATTATTAGTCATTTATTCTGATATTTATAGCGTCAACCGCATACCAACACTTTATCACGTTATGTTTACGCTGTTTCATTTCGGATTCCTAATTTTTAAGATAGCACTCCAATCCGGTATTTATTCATTAATAATATTTTTTGTACTAACTGCTATTGGAAGGTTAACCGGTAATACTCATTTAAATCGGCTCAGATTTACAGCTATATACCTTGCCACAGCCACTCTGCTTTTTATCTTCTCGTTTACCTATTATGGCAATCATGGCCTTGGCGACGAGGCAAAACTACCCTTGGGACATAATAAGACTATGCGAAGCTCGGATGGCTATGCCTATTTAGATATCGGCCGAAAACAAGTGCCCGTAGAAAGTTTTTTTGTATACAATGAGCACCTATGCTTAGCTTCTGAAACTGGTTACTACGACTATCTATTACCAACCGGTGATTGGGTCAGATATAACAGTGTGCAAGAATATGAAGCTTATGCATCAACTCATAACCTGCCGCTGACATATCAATTCAAAACATTTTATACATATTACGATGAATATTGGAATGGCTGGCGATTTTGGCTGTTACCCTAATAACACAGGTTTACCTAAAAACACGAAACCTTATAAAACAGCAAAGCCCCTGATGGGCAGGGGCCTTTACTAACCAATTATAAACCTAAATTATGAGAAGAGCTGTAGGAGAAGGAGTCGAACCTTCAAGGAGTGGTTATTCTTATTGCTAAGATTTCCCATTGTTCTCCGCCACCGGGACAGGGAGGTGTGTCTGCCAAAATTTCACCATCCTACAGGATATAACCGAATTGCTCGGGTGCTGTTGGGGAAGGAGTCGAACCTTCACAGAGTGGTTATTCTTATTGCTAAGAGTTTCCCATGATCTCCGCCACCGGGACAAGGAGGTGTGTCTGCCAAAAATTTCACCACCCAACAGTGTTTTTTTCTTTAAAGAACGTTAAGCATTTTGTCATTTGCTTGATACAAATTTAAAGGAGTTGTGAATTTCTTGCAAATATTTCAAAGAAATAATTTTATTTTTATTCAGATTTTAATTAAACTTGTATTAAAATATAGATTTTTCATTTTATGCCCCATAAAAAAGCTCAAAATTTAGAAATTGATAATCTCGATATTCAGATATTATCGATCCTGATGAAGAACGCGACTACCCCCTATACCGAGATAGCAAAGGAGTTGATTGTTTCGGGCGGAACCATACACGTACGTATGAAAAAGCTCGAAGAAATGGGTGTTATTAAGGGCGCAAGCCTTGAGGTCGATCCGCAAAAATTAGGTTATGACATCACCGCTTTTCTCGGCATTTACCTTGAGAAAGGCTCTCAGTATCAGGATGCTGTAACACAGTTAAAGAAAATAAACGAGATTGTTGAGCTGCATTACACCACAGGCAGCTGGAGCATTTTTGCAAAAATCGTTTGTCATGATACCAACCACCTGCGCGAGGTATTAAATGAGCAGATACAAAGTGTATCGGGCATACAACGCACCGAGACGTTTATCTCTTTGGAAGAAAGCATCAGAAGACAAATCACATTAGAATAAGGCTATCGACAATTGATACACAAACTTTCGTTTATCGGGAATAACGTCATCAGGAATTAAAAGATAATCTCTATTTCTGTAAGTCTTCCCGATTCATTTAAAAGACATAAAAAAAGCGGGGTCAGCTACTGACCCCGCTTTTGGTTTATAAAGGCAATCTTTACTTAAACTTATTTTTCAATGCTGCCAGTTTAAGGGCCATATCCGTTTCGGGCTCGGGCCTTGCTTTTTGTGTGGCCGTGTTCCTGTTATCACTTCGCCTCGCTTGCGGCTTAGCGCTGTTGCTTTTTTCTTCATCCTTCATGGATAGTGAAATGCGTTTGCGGTTTACATCTACCTCAGTAATCCTAACCTCTACTTTCTGGTGCACTTTAAGCACTTCGTTTGGGTCTTTTATAAACCGATTGGTAATCTGGCTCAGGTGCACCAAGCCATCCTGATGAACGCCAATATCTACAAAAGCGCCAAAGGCAGTTATATTGGTAACAATACCTGGCAGCTTCATACCTACCTTCAAATCATCAATAGCGTTAACGCCATCTGTAAAACTAAAAGCTTCAAATTGCTCACGCGGGTCGCGGCCTGGCTTGGCCAGCTCTGCCACGATATCATTTAATGTAGGTAAACCCACCGTATCTGTAACGTACTTTTGCAGCGGGATGCTTTTGCGCAGCTTGTCGTTGGTCATTAGGTCGCGTACGGTGCAATTAAGGTCTTTGGCCATTTGCTCTACAACCGGATAGCGTTCCGGGTGCACCGCGCTGGCATCAAGAGGATTCTCGGCATCGCGGATGCGTAAAAAGCCAGCGGCCTGTTCATAAGCCTTATCGCCCAGGCGAGTTACCTTGCGTAATTGATCTCGACGGGTAAAAGCCCCGTTTTGGTCGCGGTAGCTCACAATATTTTGCGCCAGCTGCGGACCAAGCCCTGATATATAGGAAAGAATTTGTTTGGATGCAGTGTTCAGCTCTACGCCCACAGCATTCACTGCGCTGATTACTGTATCATCCAGCGAGGTTTGCAGCTTATTCTGATCCACATCGTGCTGATACTGACCTACACCTATCGATTTTGGATCAATCTTGACCAACTCGGCCAAAGGATCCATCAAACGGCGACCAATAGACACGGCACCTCTTACGGTAACATCTTTATCCGGGAACTCTTCGCGTGCAGCCTCAGAAGCGGAGTATATTGATGCACCGCTTTCGTTAACCATCACTATGGTTACAGCAGTTAAATTCAGCTTACGCACAAACACCTCCGTTTCGCGACCTGCGGTGCCATTACCAATGGCAACGGCTTGTATCTTGTACCTGTCGGTGAGGTATTCAATTGTCTTTTCCGCTTCCTTTACACCTCCGGCACCGGTGTGCGGATAAATAGTGGCATTCTCCAACAGTTTGCCTTGCTCATCCAAGCAAACCACTTTACAACCTGTGCGGAAACCTGGGTCAATAGCCATTACGCGCTTTTGACCGAGCGGAGCAGCAAGTAACAGCTGCCGCGCATTCTCCGCAAATACGCGGATAGCTTCATCGTCGGCCGACTTTTTGGTAAACAAGCGCACCTCTGTTTCCATCGAAGGCTTAAGCAAGCGCTTATAGCCATCCGTTAAAGCCAGCTTTACCTGCTGAGAGGCAGCATTACCACCTTTTACAAACTCCTGCTCTAACACCCCCATAGCTGCTTCCTCTTCAGGTTTTATATCGAGCCAAAGTATTTCTTCTTTTTCGCCGCGGCGCATAGCCAGTATACGGTGTGATGGTGCCGTTTTCACCGGCTCCGTCCAGTCGAAATAATCTTTGTATTTGATACCGTCCTGCTCTTTACCCTCTATTACCCTGCTTTGTATAGTACCGTGGTTAATAAAAAGCTCCCGCATTTTGGTACGGGTTTCGGCATGCTCACTTACATACTCAGCTATAATATCGCGTGCACCTGCCAGTGCCTCGTTTACATCGGCAACACCTTTTTCCGTATCGACGTATTTTTCGGCTTCTGCTTCTACATCAAACCGGTCCTGAGCGAGCAACGCATCTGCCAGCTGCTGCAGACCTTTTTCGCGGGCAGTAGTAGCGCGCGTTTTACGTTTGGGGCGGTAAGGCAGGTATAAATCCTCCAGCGCTACCATGGTTTCTGCCTCGTTTAAGCTTACTTCCAATTCTGGCGTAAGCTTACCCATGTCCGTTAAGGATTTTAAAATTGCTTCGCGTCGCTTGTCCAGATCGCGCAGTTGTTGCATACGATCGCGGATGGCGGCTACCTGCACCTCGTCCAAACTGCCGGTAAGTTCCTTACGGTAACGCGATATAAATGGCACCGTAGCCCCTTCGTCAAGCAAGTTGGCAGTTGCACTCACCTGCCTTTCAGCGATAGAAAGCTCTGCGGCGATTTTTTTAAAATGAGATTGCATAAGCATTTAAATTTCGGACAGCGAAGTTCCTTTTCTTCGCTCATATATCCAAAGCAGGATAGAAATATAGGTGACCGGTTGGCCTATTATCTTGATAATCAATTTATATTTTACGCCGGTAAACACATTGTAACTAATTTACTATCTTTGTTGGTAAAACGTTTTATTAAATTATCATTTTATAGATTAGCATTTACAAATCACACTGATTAAAGCCACTTGAATCCAATGAAAAAAACAGTACTGTTATTAGCGCTTGCCTTGTTCGGCATCAGCTTTAGCTACGCACAAAAAACCGAAACCATTAAAAAGAACGGCTATACACTTACCTTTTCTGGTAACGATGCCAACTTTGATGAAGGCCTTAAACAAAAACTCATCAACACCTTTTTTGTGGTTTACCCTAAATTAGAAAAGGAGTACAACAAGAAAACCTTAAAAGAAGTGAAGTTTTTTGTGGATACTGCTTATGATGGTGTGGCCGCAACTGCCGACGGCCGTGTAGTTTTCAGCGCCGAGTACATGCGCAAACACCCTACTGATATTGATGTGGTAACGCACGAAGTAATGCACATTGTGCAGGATTATGGCAATACCAACGGCCCATGGTGGGTAACTGAAGGTATTGCTGATTATGCCCGCTTTAAATTTGGCGTGGCTAACGAAGAAGGCCATTGGGCATTGCCTGAATTTAAATCAACACAAAACTTTGACAACAGCTACCGCGTTACTGCGCGCTTTTTAGCTTGGATAGAAAAGCATGTTAAAGCAGGTACCGTGCAAAAGCTTGATGCAATTATGCGTGCACATACTTATAACGACAATACCTGGAAAGACGTAACGGGTTACACCGTAGAAGACCTTTGGAAAAAATATGCCGAAAACCCGGCCATATAATAATTGTTTTTTGTTTGTAATAGTAAAGACCTGCCCACTTGGGTGGGTTTTTCTTTTTTTTAGTGATTTACAGCTTAGCGTAACACTGCACACCTTTCGCCTTAAATCGTATCTTTACCGATTAATGAAAAAGTTTTTAGGCTACATTTTTACTCCGATTGCCGCCCTGGCATTTTTTCTGGTGCTGGTTATATTTCAACCTATACAATGGATATGTTATAAGGCTTTCGGCTATGCTGCTCATAAACGTTCTGTAGATCTACTTAATCTGTGCTTATTAAGCACTTACTACCTCCTGTTCAATACGGTTAAGTTTATAAATCATCACAATCTGCCTGTAAACAGGCCGATGATTATTATGGCCAACCACCAGAGTTTGTTTGATATACCGCCGATGATTTACTTTTTCAGGAAGTATCACGCAAAATTTATTTCCAAAATCGAGCTTGCAAAAGGCATCCCTTCTATATCCTACAACCTGCAGGTTGGGGGCGGCGCCAATATAGACCGTAAGGATCCGCGACAGTCTATTATGGAACTATCAAAGTTGGGCACCCGCATTAAAGAAAATAATTGGTCGGCAATGATTTTCCCTGAAGGTACACGCTCAAAAGATGGTAAAGTAAAAACTTTTCAGTCAGCCGGTATTGCTACCCTGCTAAAAAGATGCCCTAATGCTTTGTTAGTGCCGGTAGCCATTAATAACTCGTGGAAGTTGGTGCGCTATGGGAAGTATCCCCTCGACACCTTCAATAAAATGACCTGGGAGGTACTGGAGCCTATTGAGCCAACCAGCGGCCCTATTGATGAGCTGGTTAAATTGGCCGAAGAAAGAATCCGTGCAAGGGTGTTTTAGTGAGTGGTGTGAGTTTTAGCCCTGTCTTCTGAAGAGTTGGGTGAGTCAACTACACATTTTTCCCATCAATAATTTTAAAGAATTCATCGCGGTAAGTATCACCTACAGGTATAATCTTATCTCCAATAAATATCCTGCTGCGCTCAATGCTGTCAATCTTGTCTAATGATACAATGTATGAGCGATGCACGCGCACAAAATACCTTTCGGGCAGAGCATCTTCCATCTTCTTCATATTCTGCAGAGTGATGATACGCTCTGTTGTGGTAAAGATGGATATGTAGTCCTTTAGCCCTTCAATAAATAAGATATCGTGTAGGTACACCTTCTGTATTTTGTGCTCCGTTTTCACGAAAATAAAATCGTTATTAAAGTCCTGCTGTTGCTGCACCTGAGGCGCCTGTTCGGCAACCGTACCTTTAGCGGCCGGCTGTAATATACCCTGTGCTTTTTGTACGGCCTTGTAAAAACGGTCAAAGGCAATCGGCTTTAGCAAGTAGTCAACCACGTCGAGTTCGTAACCTTCCAAAGCATATTGTGGGTAAGCAGTAGTAAGTATTACCTTGGCTTTTCCGTTTGCAATTTTCAGGAACTGAATACCGGTAAGCTCCGGCATCTGCACATCCAGAAAAACAAGATCGGCATCGCCTTGCTGCACCATGGTGAGCGCCTCAATAGGATTGGTAGTAGCCTTTACCAGTTCTAAAAACGGCATTTTGGAGATATAATCTTCCAATATGTTTAAAGCCAACGGCTCGTCATCAACTACAAGGCACCTTATCATTATTACAAAACTAAATCTTTAATTGTTATTTAAAAAAAGCATTGCCATGCTATAGTTTTAAACTCAGGTTACAAACATAGCAGGTTTCCGTATCCTTAATATCGAGCACATACTTGCCCGGGTACAAAAGGTTAAGTCTGCGTTGCACATTAATTAACCCAATGCCGCCAACAGCGTCCCGGTTATTGTTATGTTTTTTATTCTCGATATGAAACAACAGTTCATCGCTTTTTACCGCAAGCGACATTTTTATTGGCGTCGCAGGATCGTTGGCCACCCCATGTTTAAAAGCATTTTCAATAAAAGATATCAGCAGCAGCGGCGCTATGCGTTGTCCGCTTATATCACCAGTTACCTCAAACTCCACAAAGGCCCTGTAGCCAAAACGTATCTTTTGCAAATCGATGTAGTTTTGCAGGTAATGTATCTCTTTTTCCAGATCAACCTTGTTGTCATTACTTTCATACAGCATATAACGCATAATTTCCGAGAGTTTGAGGATTGCCTCCGGGGTAGTTTCGGAACGCTGATACGCCAGTGAGTAAATACTGTTAAGCGAGTTGAATAAAAAATGCGGATTGATCTGCGATTTCAAAAAGGATAACTCAGCCGTTAATCGCTGGTTTTCCAGGTCACGCTGAATACGTTCGTTCAAAAACCAGTCGATAGAGAATTTAAGCACGTTGCTTAAAAATACGAATATGAGACCGGTGAAGAAAGCGCTCCACATATAGTCGGCAAAGTGGATGGCTTTACCATTCATATGTGTAAGAGCATATTCCTTATAAATAAGCGCTACTCCATACTTCAGGAAGCAGAACAATACAATGGAGCCCATGGCGGCAAGTCCATACCATGCATAACGCTTCCGGTCAAGCAATAACGGAATATACACCAGGTAGTTTAAGTAGAACAGGCTGATATTGATTCCACCAAACAGCACGAAGATGACCGCCAGGCCCTTTGGTGTTATTTTGCTATTGGCATGCGCCAAAAACACAAAGAAAGAGATGAGGCAGCACCACACAAACACATGCCAGAAAATTTGCCATCCTTTCTTCATAAGGGTATTTATTCTGTGATAAAAATACGTGTTTACTCACCTAAATCAGCAACGGCTGGCGTCAAACGGCCACCTATTATATACAAACACCCTTTTGTTCGATGAACTGCCTTTTTTTACCGACGAACCGACAGTGGCCTGTTCATCTATAAATAATTGGCGTTGGTCTAATACATTTTAAGGGCTTGATTATTTAATATTCCTTTGTTGTATCAAAATCAATCGCAATGAAAAAGTTAATCAATCACTCAAACCCTTTCGTACTGATGCTGGTACCTGTTGTGTTTGCCATGTTTATGGGCGTAGCATATCAGTTTTCATCAAAACAGAATTTTGTACAAGGCAACAATATACAACAAGCCAAACAGGCAACATCACTGTTTGTAAAAGGCGTAACATTATTTAAAACCGTTTGCGGTATAAGCCAGGAAAACGTATGGTAATCCGCACGGAAGCCCTCACCTTTTACTACGGCGACCAAAAGATTGTCGATTCACTCTCGCTGGAAGTACCTAAAGGAAGCATTTATGGTTTCCTGGGGCCAAACGGCGCCGGCAAAACAACCACCATTAAACTGCTGCTTAATCTGTTAAAGACAGATGAAGGCAGCATTTTTGTTTTTGGCAGCGATTTAAAAAAACACCGTATAGCTGTACTCTCGCAAATAGGTTCGCTTATTGAGCAGCCCGCTATTTATCAGCACCTCACCGGCCGGGAAAACCTGATTAACCGTGCCCGCTTACTGCAGGTGCCTTTAGCAAGGGTGGATGAAATGCTGCAACTGGTGCGTCTGGAAAATGCCGCAGCAAAAAAAGCAGGACAGTATTCGCTGGGTATGAAACAGCGGTTGGGCATTGCGCTGGCACTGCTGACCGATCCGGAATTGCTTATACTTGATGAACCAACCAACGGTCTCGACCCGAACGGAATCATTGAAATAAGAGAGCTACTGATACGCTTAACCAAACAACATGGTAAAACGGTATTCATCAGCAGTCACCTACTTTCGGAGATTGAACGCATGGCTACTCACGTAGGCATCATTAACAAAGGTAAAATGCTATTCCAGGGAAGCATCAGCGAACTGGAAGCAATAAGTCAGCCCCTGATTTTGATTGAAGCTGACAATACCGTTGACGCTGCTAACTTGCTTAAACGTAACCAATACGATGTAACTCAGGTTACAGATACCCTTATTACCCTACCCTACCTATCAAAACAACAAGCCGGACAAATTAATACACTTCTTGTTACCAATGGCTATACCGTTTACAGCATTGGCAAACAACAGCAGGATCTGGAAAAATTGTTCTTAACCATCACTCAACAAGCCTGATATAAGCATGAAAGCATTCTTCCTCTCTCTATGGTCGGAGTTTTACAAAAGCCGCAAAACGCTTGGCTTTTGGTGTGCCATATTGCTGCCGCTTGTAATATGCCTGCTAATGTCCATAGGCTTTTTTGCTAATAGCGATAAGATGGCTGGCATGCCGGGCATGTTGCTTTGGATACGGTTTACAGGTGGTGTACTCAATATTATGGGCGTTTTGTTATTACCCATGTTTGTAGTATTTCTGGCTTACTCGGTAAATAACATTGAGCACCGGGCCGATACCTGGAAAACCCTGTTCAGCCTGCCGTTGCCAAAACTATCCGTTTATGCAGCCAAATACTTTTACGCTCTGTTACTGCTTTTTCTGAGCCTGCTGCTATTCGTGGTGTTCACTATTGGCTTCGCTAACCTTTTAAGCGCTTTAAAACCAGAACTTAAATTTGGCGACTACCACATGGAGAAGACGTTGTTTGAGGTATACTTCAAGCTCTTCCTGTCTGGATTAGGTATTTTGTCTTTACAATTCTTCTTAAGCCTGTTATGGAAGGATTTCTTGAAACCGATGGGCCTGGGCTTCGTGGGCACCATTTCCGGCGTGATAATGGCGTCCATGAACTGGAAGTATGCTTACCTGTTTCCCTATGCGCACCCCATGCTGGCCCTTACGAGCATGATGCCGCGCAGCAGCAAAGGCGGTCCGGCATCCAAAGAATTGGTGATTAATATTCTTACGGATGATGTATACGTAAGCCTTGCTGTGGCCGCTGTAGTGTTTTTTGCAGGTTACTTTATTCTGCTGAAGCGGAGTGTGAAGTAGATGATTGCTCCGCCGACACTGTTACCGGTGCGGGTTGCTGCACAATATCATTTAAAGTAACAGGTACAAGCTTTTTAGTTTTAAGCCAGGTGATGAAGACTACTATCAAGGTCATGGTTCCGCCAAAAACAACTGCTGGCACAGTATTGAGCAGTTTGGCAGCCACGCCTGATTCAAATTCACCAATTTCGTTAGACGAATTAAGGAAGAGCTGATTTACGGACGACACCCTGCCACGCATATTCTCCGGCGTGAGTAACTGCATAATGGTGCCGCGTATCAGCACACTCACGCTGTCAAAAGCTCCTTCTGTGAAAAGGAAAAACAAGGACAGGTAAAAATTGGTAGACAGACCAAAGCAAATTATTGAAAGCCCAAAGCCTACTACAGCAATGAGCAGGTTTCGCCATGGGCGGTTCATCGGCGAAAAGCGCGTCATTGCAAACATGGTAAGCACAGCCCCTAGTGAGGCGGCTCCTCGCATTATACCCAGCCCTTCGGGACCAACGTGCAGGATATCCTTAGCAAACACGGGCAGCAACGCTACGGCTCCGCCAAAAAACACGGAGAACATATCAAGACTAAGTGCTCCTACAAGCATTTTGGTTTTAAATACAAACCTGATACCTTCTGACAGGCTCTTCCAAAGATTTTCTTTTGCAGCAAAAACAGGCGGCACCTTTTTCAACAGCACTACCGAAACAAAAGCAATTACCAGGAAAGAAAGAATGGCAATAAATGATGCGGTTATCCCCCAAAAACCATAGATAAATCCACCTATAACCGGCGCTATAATAGATGCCGTTTGGAAACTGGAACTATTCCAGGTGCTTGAATTGGTATAAACCTCACGCGGTACGCTGTTGGCCAACACCGAAAAGGCGGCCGGAGCATAAAATGCCCGTGCAATACCATTTAAAAACAGCATGCCATAAATTACATACACGGCATGATGCATCTGCACAAAGTTACCTGCACTGCTGTGAGTAACTGTGAGCATCACGAATGAAGATACCAGCACAGTTGCAAAAATGAGCAGCAGCATACGCTTTTTCTCCAGCTTGTCCGCAATGTAGCCGCCGTATAATCCAAGTCCCATAGCCGGTATGGCCTCATACAATCCTATCAGGCCAAGCGCAAACTTGTCATGTGTAACATCGTATATATAAGCGCCCAGCACAACGTTCTGCATCTGGTAAGCAAAAGTAAAAAAGAAGCGCATGGCCAGGTATGACCTGAAATCTTTGAACCGCAGCGCGGCGTATGGGTCGGGTTTTACAGGGGGGATTGTACTATCAGCGTCGGGCACGTGGTATTTTAATTTTATGCAAAAATAGCGATAAAATGAAAAAGGCAGAGCCGTGTAACGCTCTGCCTTTGGTATTTTTACATTCAGTGGTTAATTATTTTAACCCATGCTGATCAATCAAATAGATTAATGATGCCATAGCTGCTGACCCTAACTCCAGCTCGCGGCGGTTTACGTTCTCGAACACATCGTTTGCTGTGTGGTGTATATCAAAATAACGTTGTGAATCTGGCAGGAAGCTGACCAATGTGATACCCGGTACACTTTCTTTAAGCGGCTCAATATCCGTACCACCTTCACCTACCACTAAACGGTCGGCTTCATAAGGCTCAAAAAGCTTTTTCCAGTTTTTGTTGATTTTGGCTACCACATCCGGCGAGGCATCAAAACCAAAACCACGCGGAACAAAACCGCCCTCATCGGTTTCTATAGCTACAATATGTTCTTCTTTGTTCTGCGCAGCGAGCTTAGCATAAGTATTACCACCGCGTGTACCGTTTTCTTCGTTCATGAAGAACACCGCACGCACCGTATTTTTAGGCTTGTACCCTAATGCCTTGAAAATGCGCAGCACTTCGGCCGATTGTACAATGCCTGTACCATCATCATGTGCACCCTCGGCTAAGTCCCACGAGTCAAGGTGACCGCCTACAGTAATAACACGGTTGGCATGCTCCGTACCGGTAAGTTCTCCTACCACGTTGTACGACTTAACATCAGGCAAGGTTTGGCAGCTTTGTTTAAACCAGAATTTAGCCTGCGGGAATTTGCGCAGCTTTAACATTGCGCTCAGCTTGTCTGCAGCAACAGTTGATATAGCTGCTGCCGGAATGGCTTTAACACCTTCAGGCGTTAACGTACCGCCTGTATGAGGGAAATCATCATGCGCTGGTGTGATTGAGCGCACTATAACGCCGACAGCGCCGAGTTTAGCTGCCTCCGCCGGACCAATAAAACGCTGATCGCCGGCAGTGCCGTAGCCATGCCCTGTTTCAATAAAACGTGGATCAAACGGACGGTTAAAGAAAACTATCTTACCCTTTACCGTTGCCTCTCCCAACTGTTTTAATTCGTCAATACCCTTTACTTCAATAACGCTGGCGGTTATACCCGCTGCAGGCGTAGCAACAGACATACCCAAAGCACAGATAGGCACAGGTATTTTCTTTTTGCCATCAATGATAAAAGCTTGTTCCTTTTCGCCACGTACCCAATGCGGCACCATGGTTTCCTGCAGGTATACCTTATCAAAGCCGTAATCTTCCATCAGCTTTTTGCCCCACTCAACTGCCTTCTGCGCATTTGGTGAGCCGCTGAGCCTTGCGCCTATCTTTTTACAGAGATAACGAAGATTTTCATAGTCTTGTCCGTTAACAAGCGCTTCGTCATATATTTTACGCATCATCACAGAGTCCTGTGCCTTTGCGCTGAACATGGCACCCAATAGTGCCAGCGAGAGTAAAGTTTTTTTCATTGTCGTGGAGTCAGTTTTAACAAATATAAGGCAAAAGGGGAAAGGAAAAAGCGAAAAGCAGAAAGGTGAGCGCAGAAAGGTTATAGTTCAAAGGGGAAAGGGCTAGGAGCGAAAAGAATAAAGAAGAAAGCTCACTTAACTCCTGAAAGTGAACCCTGTCAATCAGCCACTTTAGCAGTAAGTTATTTCAGCAGTTATCTTCCTTTGAAACGACTTTCAAGATCAATATAACTAATCTCTAATCACTACCTACTAATAACTACCCCCTACGATATCTTATCCCACGTTAATCCGGTGCCTTTTGCTTCGGTCGCCTGGTGCAGGATACTATGCTCCGGCAAGGCAAGCTGTGGGTCTTTTTCAAATATTTCTTCTACACAATGCCGTACCATTACCAACAGTTCCTGGTCTGTAGCAAGATTAGCCACTTTAAGGTCGAGCACACCGCTTTGCTGTGTGCCCTCAATGTTGCCCGGCCCGCGTAATTGCAGGTCTATCTCTGATATTTCAAAACCATTATTGGTTTTCACCATGGTGTCCAACCGTATGCGACCGTCATTACTCAGCTTATTGCTACTCATTAGTACGCAGTATGATTGTTCCGCCCCACGGCCCACCCTGCCGCGCAACTGGTGTAATTGAGAAAGACCGAAACGTTCCGCATTTTCAATAATCATCACAGAAGCGTTGGGTACATTTACGCCTACTTCTATTACCGTTGTTGCCACCATGATTTGGGTTTCGCCTTTGATAAAGCGCTGCATTTCAAACTCCTTATCGGCCGCCGGTATTTTACCATGCACCACGCTGATATGGTATTTAGGTAATGGGAACTCGTGCCGCATTACCTCTATTCCATCTTCCAGGTTTTTAAGGTCGAGCTTTTCACTTTCCTTAATTAGCGGATAAACTACGTAAACCTGCCTGCCTTTAGCTATCTCCTCACGCATGAGACCGAACATACGCAGGCGCTGGCTTTCGTAGAAATGCACGGTTTGTATGGGCTTACGGCCAGCCGGCAATTCATCAATAACCGATACATCCAGGTCGCCATACAACGTCATGGCCAGTGTACGTGGTATAGGTGTCGCCGTCATGACCAGCACATGGGGCGGTATCACATTTTTACGCCATAGCTTAGCGCGCTGCTCCACACCGAAGCGGTGCTGTTCATCAATTACCACAAAACCAAGGTTACGGTATTGTACGGCATCCTCAATGAGTGCGTGTGTGCCAATCAATATTTTAAGATCGCCGCTTAACAATCGCTCATGCAATACTTTACGTTGTTTTTTTGGTGTCGAGCCTGTGAGTAAAGCTACCTCGACAAATCCATCGCCAACCAGTCCCTGTATGGTCTGGTAATGCTGATTAGCCAGTATCTCCGTAGGAGCCATCATACAAGCCTGAAATCCGTTATCAATGGCAATCAGCATACTCATCAAGGCTACCACGGTTTTGCCACTGCCCACGTCGCCCTGTAACAGACGGTTCATCTGTACACCGCGTTGCGTATCTACCCTTATTTCGCGTAGCACCCGCTTCTGCGCATTGGTGAGTGCAAACGGTAATTTATGCTCGTAAAAAGTATTGAAATAGTCGCCTACGCGATCGAATATATTGCCTTTAAACTTTTGCGTTCTGTGCACTTTGCTCTTCAGCAGTCTAAACTGCAAAAAGAAAAGCTCTTCGAACTTAAGCCGGTGCTGGGCTTCGTTAAGCGCGTTTGCATCCGTCGGGAAATGGATATTTCTATAAGCAGCCTCACGTGGCATTAACCGGTACTTATTTAATAAATACTGCGGAAGATTTTCTGTAACGGTGCGCGCATATTGTTCTAAAAGTATGGCAACCAGTTTTTGCAATCCTTTACTATCAAGGGCGAATTGCTTTAGTTTTTCTGTTGAACTATAGGCGGGCTGCAAAGTAAGGTTTCCTTTTCGTTGTAGCACCTCCGGCGAATATTGCTCCATCTCCGGGTGCGACATTTGCGGCCGCCCGTTAAACATACCCGGCTTACCGAATATGATGTAAGCTTTGCCTACGCGCAAGCTCTTCTCTACCCAGCTCACGCCCTGAAACCATACCAGCTCAATCTGCCCTGTATCATCCTGCGCCACAACCACCAGGCGGCGGTTACGCTTTTCGCCCGCTATTTCTTTATGTTTTAAGCGAACGATGAGCTGCACGTATGGCATGTCTGGGTGCACATCCTTTACCTTATAGAACCGGGTACGATCAATATATTTAAACGGAAAATGCCGAAGTAAATCGGCATGGTTGTAAATGGCAAGCTCTTTTTTTAACACCTCGGCCCTGACCGGGCCAACGCCTTTTAAATACTCAATAGGTGTGTCAAAAGCGTTTGTGCTCAAAATACGTTAACGTAATTTAAGTGTACTATAATAACACAGTGACTGATATTTCCACGTTCACATTCTTTGGCAATGCAGCTACCTGAACAGTCTCACGCGCCGGAAAGTTATCAGTAAAGTAACCGCCGTACACTTCATTTACCGCAGCAAAGTCATTCATATCTTTTAAAAAGATGCCTGTTTTTACCACATGGCTAAAGTCTACACCGGCTTCTGTTAATATTGCTTTGATGTTTTCCATAACCTGCGTAGCTTCAGTTTTTATGTCATCCAACACCAATTCACCGGTTGCCGGGTTTATAGCTACCTGACCTGATATAAATAAAAAACCGCCGGCTTTTACGGCCTGACTATATGGCCCGATAGGTGCAGGCGCATTTGATGTATTTACTATTGTCTTCATTTTTTGAGTATAAACCAATCGATAAGCTTCCAGATAATACCTGCCAAAAACATCAGTATAGCAATAGCATTAATGGTATGCATCACCTTTAAATTAAAGCTGGTTGGCCTGTTCGGGTCTTTTTTCCGGAAGAAGTACATAGCGCAAATTTAATAAAAAAAAGAAGGCCCCGGGTTATCCGGGGCCTTCACTTAATATCTAAATCTTAAGCGATATTAAAATTATTTGGTGAATTCAACACGACGGTTAAGGATACGACCTTCTTCTGTAGAGTTGTCAGCAATTGGGTTAGTTTCACCGTAACCTTTAACTTTCAATTGTGATGAAGCAACACCAGAGTTAACTAAGTAAGTTTTTACTGAGTTAGCGCGGTCTTTTGAAAGTTGCATGTTGTGAGCAGCAGTACCTTCTGATGAAGCGTAACCTTTGATAGTTACAGTAGCACCAGATGAACGCAGATCAGATGAAGTAGCATCAAGAGCTGGGTAAGCTGAAGTTCTCAATACTGAGCTGTCAAATTCGAACTGGATGTTAGAATAAGCAGTACCAGCAGCAGTAGTGTCACCTTTAGGGAACACGATAGCGCAACCAGCACCGTCAACTACTGTACCAGCAGGAGTGTTAGGGCATTTGTCGAACTGATCAGATACACCGTCACCGTCTGAATCTTTTTTCAGGTCGCTAACTGCAGTTTCAACAGATGATACACGGCCTTTCAAAGCTTCAACTTCCTGACGTAAAGTAGGATCTTTCAACTCATCATACATAACTGCGATTGGGTTAACCCAGTCCAGGTTTGGTTTTGATGAAGAACCCAGAGTGAACTCTAAACCACCCCAACCGTAAGAGTATTTATCTTTAGTAGGATAGCCTCTTTTGTAGCCGTCAAAGTTGTCACCGTCAACAAAGTTGATAGTATAACCAAAGTTTAAGGCAACACCGTCGCTTAAACGGAATTTAACACCTGCACCAACAGGGATGATTAATTCAGAGATGTAATCGCTGCTATAATCAGTGTTAGGATCAGTGTTTACAGTTGTGCTGATTTGTGGTTTGTACCAAGCTAAACCTGCGCCAGCTGTTGCGAAGAAATTAACTGCGTTTTTGCGGTGTAAGAAATCGATGCTACCGAAATTCCAGGCACCACCTAAAGTAGCAGACCAGAATTTAGTTTCAAATGATTTTACGTCGTAAGATGCAGAATTTGCAAATTCAACTTCGTCATTGTTACCGCCAACTTTACCGCCGTGTAAATCGAGGATTAAGCCAAAGCTGTGAGAAAGTTGCTGACGGAATGACAGACCGTAACCGATGTTGATGTCGGCTTTCTGGAAGTCATTTGAACCGCCAAGTGCGCTGAACGGTGAAGTAGCACCACCGTTTACACCGATGCTGAATGTTCTGTACTGGCCCAAACCACCAAATACCTTGGCAGTAGTAGGTTCGGTCGAAGTCTCTGTTGAGGTTGAATCTGTTTGTGCGAAAGCCACACTAACAGCCATCAAAGAAGCGAACGAGAATGCGACTGTTTTCTTCAATGTAGAATAGTTCATAGTTTTAAGATTAAACGATTTTAATTGTGATTTTTTTCAAAAATACTAATTATGTTTGAAAAGAATACCAAATTTTGTTCCAAAAATTAAAGGCTTAACATGCCGGATTGAACAATTGTTTTATTTTTTTGAAATATTAACTATTACCTCATGAAATACCTTCCAATTGATAATGAGCTGTTTATCAATAATAGAAAAAATTTCGTTGCACGTATAAAACCTAATTCTGTTGCGCTGTTCTATTCAAATGACGAGTTCCCAAGAAATGGCGACCAGACGTTTATTTTCAAACAAAACCCCGATTTTTTTTATTTATCAGGCATAGATCAAGAGCAAAGTATCTTATTATTATATCCGGACTGTCCTAATAAATTATACAGAGAAGTACTTTTTTTAAGACAAACCAGTGAACACATTGCCATTTGGGAAGGCCACAAATACACTAAAGAGGAAGCCAAAGCCGTTTCCGGCATAGAAAGCATCTATTGGCTTAGTGATTTTGATACCATATTACATAGTATTATTAATTATGCCGAGCATATATATATTAATACTAACGAAAACGACCGCTATCTGCACACGGTACCTTACCGTGACCTGCGTATGCTGGATACCCTTCGAACTAAATATCCGTTACATCACTATGAGCGCTCTGCACCGATACTGCGCGATCTTCGCCCTGTTAAATCTGCAGCAGAAATAGCGCTGACTAAAAAAGCTTGTGAAATTACCCGCGACGCCTTTGTACGCGTATTACGCTTTACCAAGCCCGGCGTAACAGAATATGAAATTGAAGCTGAAATTATACACGAATTTTTAAGGCAGCGCGCCACAGGCCATGCCTATAATCCAATAATTGCTTCGGGTAAAAATGCAATCGTACTGCATTATAATGATAATAACCAGCCTTGCCTGGACGGCGATGTAATATTATTTGACTTTGGAGCAGAGTATGGTAATTATAATGCCGATATGAGCCGCAGCATTCCGGTAAGCGGACGCTTTACTCCACGCCAGCGCGATGTATATAATGCGGTATTGCGAGTGATGCGTGAGGCTACCAAAATGGTTGTAGCCGGAACGGTGTGGAACGATTATCATGAAGAGGTTGGCAAAATTATGACCAGCGAACTCATAGGCTTAGGTTTGATCACCAAACATGACGTGGAAAAGCAAGATGCGGCCTGGCCTGCATATAAAAAATACTTTATGCACGGCACTTCCCACCATTTAGGGCTGGACGTGCATGATTATGCCAGTCGTTACAAACCTTTTGAGGTAGGCAACATCCTTACCTGCGAACCGGGCATTTATATTCCGGCAGAAGGTTTGGGCATCCGCATAGAAAACAACATTTTGATTACTCCTGACGGCAATGTTGACCTGATGGCCGACATACCGGTTGAAGCAGATCATATAGAAGAGATAATGAATAGCTGATTTTAAGTATGTTTATTAATTTACATTATGCGCCAACATAAAGTATTAATAACCTTTGATTCGATGAAAAACCCTAATTCCGGATATTTTTATTTTGGAAAAGGACTTGGCGAAGCCTTGCTACGTGAGAACAAGGGGCGTTTCAATTTCACTTTTTACCTGTTTAAGATTACTACGCTTTTTAATGGCCTGGTGAATATCATAAGACTATATCGTGCGCACCGGTTGTTTTTTCCATTTTACAAACGTTTTGATTTGGTGCATTTTTCTGATCAAACCTGTCGCCTGAGGCCGTACCGCTTGAATGCTAAAAAGATTATGACCATTCATGACATTAACAATGCGCACCTCGCTTTTAAATCTAAATACAAGGTTAAAAAGCATATTCGCAAACTAAAAAGATTTATAGCACACTGCGACCGCGTTGTTGCCATATCAAGCTTTGTTGCCAATGACGTAATACATTTTATTCCTGAAGTGCGTGGTAAAATAAGTGTCATATACAATGGTGCAGATAAACTGACAGTACCTAATGGGCATCTGCCACACTATCTGCCTCAAAAAAAATTCATTTTTACTATTGGGCTATTATCCGTTCAAAAGGGGTTTCACTTATTGCCGGCTCTGTTGGCAGGTAATAATTACGAGCTTATAATATCAGGTATTGAAACGCCGCACAAACAAAATATCATTGATGCAGCTATAAAGGCAGGATGCCTGGACAGGCTTATAATTACTGGCCCGGTGAGCGATGATGACAAAGCGTGGTACTATTCAAATTGCAGCGCCTTTGCATTTCCGTCAATTGCGGAAGGGTTTGGCCTGCCGGTAATTGAGGCCATGCATTTCGGCAAGCCAGTATTTTTGTCAAGGTTCACTTGCTTGCCAGAAATTGGGGGCGACGTGGCCTATTACTTTGATAACTTCGAACCTGCTCATATGCAAGAGGTATTTACAGCCGGGATGGCAGATTATGAGGCCAATTGCCGCGAAGAAAGCATAAAACAGCAGGCCAAGAAATTTTCGTGGCAAATTGCGGCGCGACAGTATATGCAGCTATACAAAGAATGTCTGGAAGAATAAACTCGTATAATTCTATTTTTTATTCTTCAATTTGTTTTTTAAACGCCAGAACATAAAGCGCAGCCATATAAAATTGCCAAAATATTTGCGCACCAATGCAGGGCGATCCTTCTCAAAGGCAGCATCAACAGTGGTGCTTGAAATACCCGTGTGGTTAAAGTTTGCAATTAAGTGATCGCAAAATTGGAATCGGTATTCACTGTTTTTGAAAAGCGTCATATTAAGGGCGTAATCAGCTGATATGCGGTATTTTGTATTGAAACGGCGTTTGTCAAAGACACCGATCGGGTATATCATGGCCTGATGGCACAGCCCGTATTTGGCGAACGCATAGGCATCTGCCGGTATAGTCGGCCCGCCAAGCGTCATCACCCGGCCGTAATAAATGCAATGTTCATCATCCAGTTCATCAACTAAATCGCTAAACTCAGCAAATAGCATGTCATCAGCACCTAAAAAATATATCCACTTGCCGGTAGCTTGTTTCAGTCCCTTGTTCATGGCATCATAGATACCCGTGTCTTTCTCGCTTTTCCAAAAAGCTATTTGCGCTGAATATCGTTTTAGTATATCAATAGTGCCATCGGTGCTTTGTCCATCAATCACTATTATTTCAACGTTGGTGTATCGCTGCTTAAATATACTTTGCAGACATACCTCAAGCGTTTGAGCAGCGTTATAAGTAACTATAATAATGGATATTTTTGAGCCCTTGAGAGTCACTATATACTATGGCAAACTTTAAATAGAAATATTTATAAACAGTTGGTGTATATTTGGCAAGCGGCCACGCACGCAACTTTTTACAAAGTAAAGGATAATTTGTTAAATAGCTAAAATGAGTTTAAATGAAAGTTTCAGGATTTACCTTCATACGCAATGCAGTGAAAAACGACTATCCTATTGTCGAGGCCATCACTTCTATATTGCCAATATGTGACGAATTTGTGATAGCCCTCGGCAATAATGAGGATGAAACCGAACGGCTCATTTTAAGTATTAAATCGCCTAAAATAAAAATAATACATACTGTTTGGAACGAAAGCCTGCGTGATGGCGGTACTGTGTTTGCTGCTGAAACAGATAAAGCTTTTGGCGCCATTGCTGCGGATGCCGATTGGGCTTTTTATATACAGGGAGATGAATGTGTCCATGAAAAATATCTCCCTATTATAAAAAAGGCCATGTATGTTAATCTAACAAAACCTGAGGTTGAAGGGCTGTTGTTTAAATACCTGCACTTTTATGGTTCTTATGATTACTATGGCAATTCGCGCCGTTGGTACAGACGAGAGATAAGGATAGTGCGTAATAATGCTGCCATACATTCTTATCGAGATGCGCAGGGTTTCAGGTGGCAAAATCGCAAGCTTAATGTAAAGCTTATTGATGCTTATATATATCATTACGGTTGGGTAAAGCCGCCGTCGGGGCTCACTAATAAAGTGCGCAACTTCAATCGTTTTTATCATGATGATGATTGGATGCAGCAAAATCTGCCTGATAGTTTTCAGTTTGACTATACCTATAAGAACCCGGACAAGCTTGAAAAATTTACCGGCACGCATCCGGAAGTAATGCAAAAGCGTGTGGCTGCTATTAACTGGAACCTTGATATCGATCTCAAAGAACTCCGAAAAAGAATGACGTTTAGACGTAGGGTGTTGCAAAAGGTAGAGGATTTGACTGGGTGGCGCGTAACAGAGTACCGCAACTATAAGCTTCTTAAATGAAAAAAATTCTCTACTTTTTTCCGGACAATGTGGGTAAACAAAATGCAGGTAATAAAACCCGCGCTTTGCAGCTTTTGCATTATTTCAAAAACAGGGGCTTTGCGGTTGATTATGTAAGCTTGATGCACGAAAAAACAGATCGTGGTACTGAGCAGGAAACAATCGAAATGTTAACTAGTAGCAAGCTTGCCACTAACGTTCACCTTTTACCCCGCAAACCAGGCAAGGGTAACCTATTATGGTATTTTTTTCGCTATAAGGTGAGTGATTTATTTTACCATTGGATAAAATATCCGTTACGATCAAATATACCGCCTTATTTAACCATTAAATTGAAGCATGCTTTCAACAAGGTGCTTAAACAAAACGATTACGATTATATAGTAATAAGTTATGTGCAGTGTGCCGGACTTATTGATGACCGCGCATTGCTTAAGGGCTCGCGCACAATAATTGATACGCATGATCTTATCACTGGCCAGCTTAAAAACAAGCGAAACTTTAGTTTAGGTGCGACATTTGAGGATGAAATAAGCAGGCTCAATACCTTTGATGAAGTGTGGGCTATATCTAGTGAGGAGCAATATGTTTTTAGCCAGTTTATAAAAAAGCAAGTCAGGTTGGTCCCGTTTATAATTGAAAAAGAAATTGAAGCATCGCCGACATTGCAAGCAAAAAAGTACGATTTAATTTATGTGGCTAGCGATAACGTCCATAATCAACGTTCTTCAAACTGGTTTTTTCACAATGTCTATCCGCTGCTGCCAAAAGGCATTCGTATATGTGTTATTGGGCTGATTAACAAGTTCATTTCGAAAGATATCGATGTTACCCGAATTGCTTATGCTGAAAACCTTGAATCATACTATACCGATGCCAGAATTGCTTTGTGCCCCATGCTTACTGGAACGGGTGTTAAGGTAAAAGTGGTTGAGGCATTGGGTTACGGTTTGCCGGTAGTAAGTACCACGCGAGGAGTTGATGGTTTGCCAAATAAACGTCTTAACGGTTGTTTGGTTAGCGATGACGCGACTAAATTTGCGGAAAATATTACTATCCTGCTAAACGATAATGTATTTTATCACAGGCTGCGTATACAGGCCCTTGATTTTATCCGGAGCAGTTTTAGTAAAGAAGTGCTTTACAGTGAACTAGATAGTGCTTTTAAGTAAATGGAGATAAGGAGCAGAAATTTATACCGTCTTACACGTTTTGTATTACTTAAATTGCCATATTTGTTTTGCTTACTGGCTTATTTAAGGCCTGTGCGTAAACGCTTGCTCATAATTAAGCCTGATGCAATTGGCGACTACGTACTCTTTCGTAACTTTATTGAAGAGGTAAAAAATTCATCTAAATACAAGGGTTACGAGATTCACCTGCTGGGTAACACTATTTGGGCCGACCTTGCCCGCCATGTTGATGGTACGTTTGTAAGCCGCTTCCTTTTTGCGAAGCCAAATAGCATGTATTACAGTCCGCGTGATGTTTTAAAACTGGGTTGGCAGCTTTTTCGCGCAGGCTACCAAGTGGTGCTGAATCCCAACTCCACCCGCACCTTTATTACTGATGGCATGGCCGGCCTTAGCGCAGCGCCGCAAATAATAGGATACCAAAGCAACACAGAAGGAATTCCGGAAAAATTTAAACGAAAAACCGATAAGTTTTATACTAAACTACTTGAACTCCCTGCCAATATTAACTTTGAATTTCATCGTCATTGCTTTTATTTTGAGCAGGTTCTGGGGAAATGCGCAAATATTAAGCAACCCATTTTACCTTTTTTAACAGAGCAGCGAAACGGTATCGTCATTATACCTGCAGCGGGTTTAAACAAGCGTGCATTGGAGGCGCAGAAGTTTGTTGATCTTATTAGCAACATACTCACTTACACCAGCGCAAAAGTATATCTGGCAGGTGCCCAGAGTGACCTGACTTTAAATGATTCCATCGCTGCACAATTTAGCACACCACAATTAGTTAATATAACAGGCAAAACAACGCTGACTGAACTTGCCATGCGCATCGCGTCCGCAAGTTTGGTTGTAGCGAATGACAGCGGGGCTATACACTTGGCGGCAGCAACGCAAACACCATCTGTGTGCATAGTTGGCGGAGGGCATTTCAGCCGGTTTGTACCCTACCCTGCTGATATTGTATACAGTCCGTTTTGTGTATTTAATAAGATGGAGTGTTATTACTGTAACTGGAATTGCATTTATACGACGGTGAAAGGAGAAGCTTTCCCTTGCATACAATCGGTAAGTACAGAGCAGGTATGGCAAGCGGTTAAGCCGCTTTTGCCGCAGCAGTAAATGAGCTCTTTAATACCCGCTAATTTGTTGTTAGCTTTGTACCCTTTATAATTGTTGATGAAGACATATTTCAGGCTTTTATCGTTCGCTAAACCAATCGAAAAATTTGCAATACCCTATGTATTCTTTACTATTCTATATGTAATATTCAGCACTTCTGTTTTAGCGTTACTTGGGCCCCTTTTAAATACCTTGTTCAACGTAAACAACTGTGTGCCCGAAAAGGCAGCAAAAAAAGCGGAACAGATTTCAACCCTTGATGTTGCGGGCTGGTTTAAATTCTACTTAAATGATTTTGTTGAAAAACATGGTCAGTTTGGAGCTTTGCAATTTGTTTGCGCTGTAATAATGGCCGCCGTAATTTTAGGCAACCTGTTCAGGTACCTTTCTCTACGCACTATGGAAAATATGCGCATACACACCTTGTTGCGTATACGCAAGGCCGTGTTTGAAAATGTAATGAATTTACATGTTGGTTTTTTTAGCAATGAGCGCAAAGGCGATATCATTTCGAAGGTAGCATCTGAAGTGCAAACCGTACAATATACTGTTACAGGCACCTTGCAAGTGGTTTTTAAAGAGCCTTTGCTATTGATTGCTTATTTGGTGGTATTATTTGCCACATCAGTCAAACTTACGCTTATATCGTTATTGGTAATACCTATAGCCGGGCTAATTATTTCACGTATCGTAAAAAAGCTGCGCGCACAGGCCGTCGATCTGCAAAACTCATATGCCAACATGGTAAGTTACCTTGACGAGGCATTGTCGGGCATCAAAATCATAAAGGCATTTAACGCTACCAATTTCGTTACTAATAGGTTTAATGATGAAAACATTCATTACTCCGGCATAGGTAAGGCCATGTCTCGCAGGCAGCAACTTGCTTCGCCGGTATCTGAGGCGCTATCAGTTATCATGATATCGTTCATTGTGTTATATGGTGGTTATCTACTTTTCAACAATGAGTCGGACCTTACCGCCGGGCAGTTCATCGCGTATATTGCTTTGTTTTCACAATTAATGCGCCCTGCAAAAGCAATTGGCGATGCCTTCAGCAACATACATACCGGTTTGGTGGCAGGCGAACGCATACTGGATTTAATTGACGAAAAACCACAGATCTTTGACGCTGAAGATGCAACCGAACTGCAGGACTTTAAAGAAAGCATTGAACTTAAAAATGTGTCGTTTGCCTATGGCGAACGAGTTGTGCTCAAAAACATTAATCTAACTGTACCTAAGGGTAAAACGGTAGCGTTAGTGGGACCATCTGGCGGTGGCAAATCAACCTTGATGGATATGCTCCCCCGCTTTATTGAGCCACAGGAAGGAGAAGTGCTGATTGATGGCATCAACGTCAAGCAGGTTACCGCGCACTCATTACGCGCACTGATGGGTATCGTAAACCAGGAGTCGCTATTATTTAATGATACCATTTATAATAACATTGCCTTTGGCAAACCCAACACTACACCCGAGCACGTAGAGGAAGCAGCCCGGATCGCCAATGCCCATAACTTTATTATGGAAAAACCCGAAGGTTACCAAACCAATACAGGCGATCGCGGCACCAAGCTTTCGGGCGGACAGAGGCAACGTGTTTGTATTGCCCGAGCGGTGTTAAATAACCCGCCTATTATGTTGCTTGATGAAGCAACCTCTGCACTTGATACGGAATCTGAAAAACTGGTTCAGGATGCGCTGAACAACCTGATGAAAAGCCATACCTCGCTGGTAATTGCCCACCGACTGAGCACTATACAAAATGCCGATATTATTATGGTATTGGAGGAAGGTCGCATAGTGGAGCAAGGCAGTCATACAGAATTGATAGAGAAGAATGGCTTGTATCGTAAGCTTATAGAGATGCAAACGTTTAACGAGTAATTTTCATCCGCTGATATTAAACCCAGATCTTTCATGAACAAATTCACCTCAGATTATCAGGCAAAATCTCCCGTATTATTTATTGCATTTAACCGCCCGGAGCCAGCTCAGAAAGTATTCGAGCGCATCAGAGCTGCTCGTCCGCCAAAGCTTTACATAGCTGCCGATGGCCCGCGGGCAACAAAACCGGGCGAGGAACAGCTTTGCGAGCAAACACGCGCAATTGCCAGCCAGGTGGATTGGGATTGTGAGGTAAACACAGCTTTTCAAATCACAAATCTGGGTTGCCGCGACGGCGTGTCCACTGCGATAACCTGGTTTTTTGAAAACGAAGAAGAAGGCATTATTCTGGAAGATGACTGCCTGCCGGCCCCTTCCTTCTTTTACTTCTGTGATGAAATGTTAAGCCGCTACCGGCACGACGAACGGGTACGCCACGTAGGTGGTTCTAACCTGCAAGGTGGACAAAAATGGGGCGATGGCACTTATTATTTCTCTAACATGACCCACGTATGGGGTTGGGCAGGATGGCGCAGGGTTTGGAAAGACTATGATAAGAACCTGTCGCGCTACCAAACCAGCGAAGTATATGAGCAGTTATTAAAGGTATTCAATGATGACATGGCAGCCGCCGACTGGACGGATATTTTTGGCCGGATGAAAATGGGCGAGATAGACACCTGGGACTATCAGCTTGCGTTCATGAACTTTTTTAACAACAGCCTATCGGTTATCCCTAATTATAACCTTATATCTAACATTGGTTTTGGTGCGGGTGCTACCCACACGCACGACAGCAATAATGACAATGCCAATGTGCCTCTGCAAGATATCACCGAGATTATTCATCCAACTTATATGCTGCCCGAAAAAAAGGCCGACTTTTATACCATCGATAAGGACTTTCATATCACCCGCCGTAGGCGCCGGTATAATAAACCTAAAAGGCGCTTTAAGCGCTGGGTGAAATCCATATTTACAGGAAAGACCGCCTGATATCAGCACGGTCTTTATTTGTATCATACGATCGATTTATAGTTACTGCAATTTAAAGCCGAGGCCTATCTGCCATACTTGGTTCCGGTAATCCGGGATGGCCGAGAAGCGGTCGGTGTTGCTATCCTGCAGGTCAATCGTATAACGGGCACGTAGCTCAACCGAACGGCTCAAATCTAAGCTGATACCGGCCACACCACCAACAAGTGTTTTATTGCCATCATAATCATAGCGGTCTTCCACTACGGTAGCAAAGTCATTGCGGTAAATATTCTTTGATGATACCAGAAATGACAACTGCGGACCGATTACCACGTTAAACCCAGGTGTCAACTTAAGCTTAGCCAGCAACGGCACATCTATATAGTTGTTCCGCTGCTTAAAGTCGCCATCAATGGTTGAAGCACTATACCCTTTCTGCGACCATAATATCTCCGGCGCGAAAGATAATGGGTAAGAGATAGGCACATCCAGTGTAAAGCCTACATTGGCCCCGGTGATGGTGCCGGTGCTCCAATTGTCCCATGAGTTGGATGATTCAACAGCATTAGCGATGTTTAGGCCACCGGTAATACCCACTTTAATTCGTTGATAATCGTCGTACCGTCGATGCTGGTTCTGGTAAGCAGGCGGCGGCGGACGGCGCACCACACGTCGGCGCGGATACTGCGCCTTTACTTCGCTGCCTATTATAAGCAGACAGGCTGCCATTAATACAAGTTTTTTCATATGCAATTTATTTAATTATACTGCATAGAGTAAAACCATTGTAAAAGGTTTATTCGTAACTCACCACATACTGGCAAAACAATTGATAGTAAATGCTGATTTAAATTACATTTGAAGCATGAAATTATATAAGCCGAACCCTGTTACCTTATTTTTTGTCATAATATTATTACTAAGTAACAGGGCATATAGTCAGAAGGCCGACTTTATAACTTCCTTATCCCGGCAAAACCGCTGGGTAGATTCTGTGTACGATAAATTAACCAAAAAAGAGCGTGTGGCCCAGCTTTTCTTTGTAAGGGCACACACCAATAAAGGCGCCGCCTATGAAGATTCGGTAGAAAAAGTTATACAGGACCAACACATCGGTGGACTTGTATTCTTTCAGGGAGGACCCGGCCGGCAAACAGCTCTTATTAACCGATATCAGAGAGCATCAGAAGTACCATTACTAATTGCCATGGACGGTGAATGGGGCTTAGGTATGCGCCTCGATTCTACCACATCATATCCCTATCAAATGACTTTAGGCGCTATACAGAACGATAACCTTATTTATAAAATGGGGCAGTTCATAGCGCAGGATTTTAAGCGGGTAGGCATGCACATGAACTTTGCGCCCGATATGGACGTAAACAATAACCCTAACAACCCGGTGATCAACTATCGCTCATTTGGCGACAACCGATATAACGTGGCACGTAAGGGTGTTGCGTATTTTAAAGGTATGCAGGCAGAGGGTTTGCTCACTACGGCTAAGCACTTCCCCGGCCATGGCGATACAAATGTTGATTCGCATTACGATTTACCCTTGTTGCCCTTCAGTCGTCAAAGGCTCGACTCATTGGAAGAATATCCCTTCAGGGAGGCCATCAGTAACGGCATCAGCGGCATCATGATAGCGCACATGAATATTCCAGCGCTCGACAGTACAAAAAACCGGCCTTCTACTTTATCGAGGCCTATCATTACTAAATTGCTCAAAGATTCGCTGCAGTTTAAAGGACTGGTGGTTTCTGATGCCATGGAGATGAAGGGCGTAACCAAATTTTTCCCAAATGGTGATGCCGATGTACAGGCTTTTATTGCAGGTAATGACATCATAGAACTTTCGGAAAACTCGGAACGCGCTATAAAGCTCATTAAAAAAGCTTTAAGAAAACATTTAATAAGTGAAGAGGAATTTGAAGCCAAAGTGAAGAAAGTGCTGGCAGCAAAATACTGGGCGGGATTAAATAATTACCGGCCTGCAGAGCTGGGCGGTGTAGTTAATTACATTAACCGCCCGCAAGCGAAAACGCTTATTCAGCAGTTATGTGATGCATCTGTCACCCTCTTGAAAGGTGATGCAATCACCATAAAACCCAATCCGCTAAGGCGTACTGCTATTGTAAGCGTCGGCTCAAATAAAATAACCGTATTTCAGCAGGAATTAGCAAGGTGGTATCCTAACAGTATGTTATTTGTGGTAGGAAAAAACACTGCTTTGAATGATTTGAACGCTATGCTTAAGAACCTTAAACAATACGATCAGATTGTAATGGCTGTTTATGATACTCGTCTTCGCCCGCAAAATAAATTAGATTATAACGCCGACATTAAGTTTTTGATTGCCCAGCTTGCGGCTCAGCCGCGCACTGTAACCACCGTTTTTGCAAATGCCTATACTATTGCGGGGCTTCCCGGCATCGAGAAAAGTTCTGCGCTGATGGTAGGCTATCAGAACATGGAGGAGTTGGAGCGCTCTGCCGTAAAAATTATAACCGGACAGCAAAAGCCAATGGGCAAGCTGCCGGTGAGCGTAAACACCTACTTCCCTACAGGTACGGGTGTTATGCTGCCTTAAAATATAAGCGGCCACCTTATTCAGGCAGCCGCTTATATTTTATTTTGGTTACTCGTTTATATTATAACATACCGCCGTCAACCGGTATAACCTGACCGGTGATGTAAGCTGCCATGTCTGATGCCAAAAAGACGCATGCGTTAGCTACATCCTCTGTTTCACCGGCACGCTTTAGCGGGATGCTGGCGGTCCAGCCTTCTACTACTTTTTGATCGAGTACATCAGTCATCTCCGTGCGGATAAAGCCCGGTGCTACCACGTTGGTACGGATACCGCGCGAGCCCAGCTCCTTCGCTACCGATTTAGAAAAGCCGATGATGCCGGCTTTTGATGCCGCATAATTTGCCTGACCGGCATTACCCTGTACGCCAACCACTGAGCTCATGTTGATAAAAACACCTTTGCGGGCTTTCATCATTATTTTTGATGCCGCTTTAGTTACGTTAAAGATCGATTTCAGATTTACATTTAGCACCTCGTCCCACTGCTCTTCAGTCATACGCATTAAAAGGCCATCTTTAGTGATACCGGCATTATTCACGACAATATCCAAAGCGCCAAAGTCAGTTACGATATCGGTAATCAGCTGGTCAGCCTCGTCAAATTTAGAAGCATCGCTACGGTAACCTTTAACCTTAGTACCAAATGACTGTAACTCCTGCTCCAGCGCCTGACCTTTTTCTACAGATGAAAGATAAGTAAACGCCACGTTAGCACCATGCTCGGCAAATTTCTCGGCTATTTTACGGCCTATTCCTTTTGATGCGCCGGTTATCAGCGCGGTTTTTCCTTCTAACAATTTCATGTATTGCTCTATTATTTTTCGAGGCTGTGAAGGTAGCAAATTTAAGCCAAAAGTGGCTGCCAGATCAACACCCCATAACAGCACTTAGAAAGCTATGTCCATGCCCACAGTCTAAGTTCTACAATCTCTTAATCTTGATGCTTCTAAAGCTTACCGCATTGCCATGATCCTGCAAAAGGATATGCCCTTGAGGGGCTTCACCAAAATTTGGCCATACCTTGTACTTGCTTATGGCTACCAGGTCGCGAAATTCTTTCGAGCCACGCTCGTACTCCAGCACTTTTACCCCGTTAAGATAGTGCTCTACATGGTTGTTAGGATATACCACTACTCGCCCCCAGTTCCACTGACTAATAGGTTTCACAAATCGGCTCTGCTTTTTCGCGGTGATCAGATCATACAATGACGACATGGTGCGGTTACCATCGCGGCCGAGCTTGGCATCCGGGTGGCGTTCATCATCCAGCACCTGGTACTCCAGCCCAATGGCGGAGCCTTGTGTTTTTTCATCCAGCGTTACGAAATATTTAACGCCACTATTTGCCCCCTCCGTTAACCGGAACTGAAACGACAAATCAAACGCGCCATATTCCTTGTCTGATACAATGTCGCCCCCGTTGGTCGACTCGGCGCCGTCGGATGGTTGCACACTTATAGTGCCGTTACTGATGTTCCAGCCCTTAGCAGGAAATGCCGAACCACGGGCACTCCGCCATCCGGCGTTGGTTTTTCCATCAAATAACAAGGCCCAGCCTGCTTGTTTTTCGACAGCGGTTAAGCTGTTAGGCACCAAATCCGCCACGTAAATGTTTTTATCAAATGCCTCTGGCTTAAGGTTGGTTGTTTTGATCTGAATATTTTTGAACCACACCTTCTTATTAGCCTGTGCCTGGTCGCTCACAGCGTGTACCTGCAAACCTATAAAGCCTTTCGTATCGATCGTGTCTACTACATAAGCCATAGGTACGTCGTTTATCCAGGTCTTCATCTGGTTTCCGATGCACTCTATCCTTATGTGATTAAACTCCCCCACCTTAAAAGTACCTTTTGCCTTAGCATTTAAATCCATCGGGTAAAGCCAGTCGCGGCGGCCTTCGTCATATATACCACCGGCCCATTGCCTGCTGGATGGGTCAAGCTCCATCTGCCTGCCATATACTTTACCTTTACCACCATTGGCCGATGCATCAAAATGGCTGCGCGTTTGCACACCGGAGTTACTTACATCGCTTTCCATTTTGGCATCCAGTTCCAATATAAAATCGCCGTATTCCTTTTCAGTCACCAGGAAGGTGTTGCCGCTATTAATCACGGTTGTGCCTTGTATGGCGCCATCAACCACTTGGTAATCAGCTGTGCCGGCGAGCTTTTTCCAGCCGTTAAGCGTTTTACCGTCGAACAAACTGGTGTAACCCTTTTTTACCTGGGCCGATGCTGTACCGGCGATAGTCGCCGTCATCAACACAGCCAGTAATGCAGAATTTGTTTTCATGGAGTATTGTATTTTTCTATTTGTTATCTTATTATTTAAACACTGAGCTTCCAGCCCGGCTCATGTTCCCTGCTCCACAGCTTGTTTGCCTCTGGGTTATTTAAAATATGACCGTTTGCTGGGTCGATGTTCAGTACCTGCCCGGTTCTGTAAGCAATGTTACCCAGCTGCGGTATCAATGTGGATATATTGCCCTCAGCATATCCGCCGTTTAATTTTTCTGTTCCCCGGATGGTATTCACGAAATTAAGCAAGTGTATGGTGTCCATCAGTTCGGTAGGGCTAAGCGTATTATTAGCGTCAACCACTACAGAGTCCTTTACCTCATTCACTAATTTGTTCTTCATATCGTAAACCTTGTAACCGTTCCCTCCGCCGTAATAGATGCTGCCTTTATCGCCATAAAATATTACCCCTCGGCCATTGCCATCATTATAATTATTGCAACTCCGCCCTTCCCATGACAAGGATTTATTATCAGGGAAATTGGCAAGGATGGTTTGCGTATCGGGTGTTTGCCAGTCATCTTTAAATGCAAAGCGCCCGCCGGCCGATGTTACCTGGTTTGGGTATTGCGCACCGAGCCCCCAGCGCATCACATCAATTTCGTGGGTACCGTTGTTCAGCGCCTCGCCGGTACCAAAGTTCCAGAACCAATGCCAGTTATAGTGCAGCAGGTTATCCTGGTAAGTTACATGAGGCGCATAGCCTTGCCATAAGTCGAAGTTTAAGCCGGCAGGTACGGCCACTTTTTTACCTGTGCCAATGCTTTTCCGGTCGTTGGTATACCAACCCCTGGCAAAATATGCGTTACCTATTACACCTTCGTGCAGCTCTTTCACCATTAGTTGCACATTTGGGAACGACCGGCGCTGATTGCCCATTTGCACTATGGTGCCATATTTTTTTGCAGCTGCGGCAGCCATCTCGCCCTCGTTGGGATTATGACTGCTCGGCTTTTCGCAATATACATGCTTGCCTGCCTGGCAGCCCAATATTGTAGCCGGCGCGTGCCAATGGTCGGGCGCTGCAATTACAAGTGCATCGAAATCTTTTTTTTCAAGCAATTTGCGGATGTCGCCAATCGCCTTTGGTTTTTTACCGGTGGTCTTTTCTATATCAGCAATACCACGGTTCATTACCTTTTCGTCCACATCGCAGATGTATCCTATCTCCACGTTTTTCACTCCGGCAAGTTTTTGGGCCAGGAAACCGCCACGCCCGTTAACGCCCATAATGGCTACTACTACCTTCTCGTTGGGCAAACCTTTATAAAAGCCGGCCGCTTTTGAAAGCGCAGGTGCCATAAAAAAACTACTGCCTGCAACGGCAGCATGCTGCAAAAATTTTCGTCGGTGCATAGGTATAAATTGGAGTCGAGAGTAAACTTAGGGTTAAATATAACGAATGCCCGAAATTTTGTGTAACATTTTGGCTATTACCAGCATCTTAAGCATGTTTAAGGCGAGAAATACTTTGTTGCCTTTTTGGTAGCGTTAGCTCCGTTATTATTTTAAATTTGCGTTTAAACAACCTCATTTTATGAAACCATTCTTTATTGCAGGTGCATTACTGTTATCCGCCTGCATTGTTCCGGCTATGGCACAGCAAAAGCCGGCAGATGACCCCGCTTTAAAAATTTATCGTGCCACGGTAACCAAGGTTAATGATTTGGTACATACCAAGCTTGATGTACGTTTTGATTACAAAAAAGCTTATATGTATGGTAAGGAATGGGTAACCTTAAAGCCTCATTTTTATCCTACCGACAGCCTTACACTGGATGCAAAAGGCATGGACATAAAAACCGTAGCGGTAGTGAAGAATGGCAAGAACGTACCACTTAAATTTACTTATGTTGATAGCCTGGAGCTAAAGATAAAGCTTGATAAAACGTATCAGAACACGGAGAAATACGTCATCTATATCGATTACACCTCCAAGCCAAATGAGCTGAAGGTGAAAGGCAGTGCAGCTATCAGCGATGCTAAAGGCTTGTACTTCATTAACCCTGACGGTTCTGAAAAAGATAAACCTACACAGATTTGGACACAGGGCGAAACCGAATCATCATCGGCCTGGTTCCCTACTATTGACAAGCCTAACCAAAAGACTACCGAAGAAATCAGCATGACGGTTCCGGCTAAATACGTTACCCTTTCAAACGGTAAGCTTGTATCACAAAAGCCTAATACAGATGGCACGCGTACCGATACCTGGAAAATGGATTTGCCACATTCACCATATTTGTTCATGATGGCTGTCGGCGACTTCAAAATATATAAAGACAAATGGCGCGATAAAGAGGTAAACTATTACCTGGAGCCTAAGTATGCGCCTTATGCTAAACAGATATTCGGCTTTACACCGGAGGCAATTGAGTTCTTCTCAACTACTTTGGGTGTTGATTTTCCGTGGAACAAGTATTCGCAGATTGTAGTGCGCGATTATGTAAGCGGTGCCATGGAAAACACCTCTGCCACACTACATGGGGAGTATGTACAGGCAACCCCACGCGAACTGATAGACGCTTACTACGACGGAGGCCGCAGCACTATTGCCCACGAGCTGTTTCACCAATGGTTTGGTGATTACGTAACTGCAGAAAGTTGGAGCAACCTAACTGTAAACGAATCATTTGCTGACTTTAGCGAAACCCTTTGGGCTGAGCATAAGTACGGTAAGGACGAAGGCGGCGCGCATATTCATGATGATTTACAAGCTTACCTCCGTAATCCGGATGCACGTACCAAAAATCTTGTGCGCTTTCATTATAAAGATAAAGAGGACGTTTTTGATGTAGTTACTTACCAAAAAGGCGGAACTATCCTTTACTACCTTCGCAGCTATCTTGGTAATGCCGCTTTCTACAAAGGCTTAAACATCTACCTTAAAAATAACGCTTTTAAAAACGGCGAAGCACAGCAATTGCGCCTTGCTTTTGAGGAAGCGAGCGGATTGGATCTGAACTGGTTCTTTAACGAATGGTACTACGGTTCGGGCCACCCTATCCTGAATATCACGTATAAATGGGATGATGCCAGCAAAACGCAGACTGTGTATGTAAACCAAACGCAAACCGGCGATGCCTTTACCTTGCCGATAGCTGTTGACATTTATGCAGGTGGCAAAAAGGAACGTCATAAAGTTTGGTTAAACAGTAAAGCTGATACCCTTACCTTTAAGGTCGCCACTAAACCTAACCTGGTAAATGTGGATGCCGACAAAGCCCTGCCTGCGCAAAAGACTGATAAAAAGTCGTTAGAGGAGTTTGCCTTCCAATACGCTAATGCGCCGCTTTACCTTGACCGCCTGGAAGCTGTACAGGCTGCAAAATCAAACCAGGGTGATAAAGACGCTCAAAAGATCATCATTGCAGCCTTGAGCGATAAGTATTACGGTTTACGTATCGATGCGATGAATTCGGTAAACATGGCGAACGACCAAATGCGTAACGCCGCACAGCCGATTATTGAAAAGATTGCACGCGGTGATGAAAATACACTTGCCCGCGCTGCAGCTATCAGTGTGCTGGGTAAACTGAAAGCTTCCGGCATGACTAACCTTTACAAAGAGGCATTGCAAAGCCAATCATACGCAGTACAAGGCGCTGCATTGGAAGCACTGGCGCTTATCAATCCGACCGAGGCACTTAAATATGCCAAGACATTTGAAAAAGATAACAAAGGCGACCTTACCAAAGCTATCATCGGCGTTTATGCTGAAAGCGGAAGTGATGCAGAATGGCCATTTGTCTATGAAAAGTATGAAGCATCACAGCCTCAGGCTAAATTCGATGCCATGACACCATTTGCAGGCATGGCAGCACGTGTAAAAAGTCCGGCTTATGCACAGCAGGGCATCAATACTTTAAAAGAATTCGGAGCAAAATATAAACGCTACGGAATTGGTGCTTACGCTATCACAGCTATCACCAATATTAAAAGCAAGCGTGCCGAAATGAATGACACCGCATCGGTAGCTGCTGCTGATGCCGCCATTAAAGCCATCAATGACGCGGAATAATTTTCTGCTTCTGGATGCAACATAACATTAAAAGGGTTGTCTGTTAATACGGGCAACCCTTTTTGTTTGGATAATTAAAAGTTTTAGGCATGAAAAGGTATCTAATCACCGCAATATTAATCGCAGGTTTATCGGCAGCAAGAGCACAACAAGTTCCGGCTATCATAGCGCCCAACATGCTTTCGTTTGATGCGTTAAAGCAAAAAAAGTTGTTGCCTGTTGATAGCATCAAATCAAAACCGCAAGGCGGCGAGATTACAGCGTTGAGCGCAAAACCAGGCGACATCGTAGTTTATAGCAGGATGCCTGTTAAGAAAATACCAGGATTAAACAGCAAGACACCTGTAACCGTGAGCGGTAGCGGCATGGCTTATAAAATGCCTGTAAAAAAGGTAAGGATAATTAATCCAGACAGTGTAGCAGTCAAGGTTAATCCTTAAAATTTAGAACCTGATAGACCATGTTTCGTGGGTAAGTTCGATGACAGAAAAATCCGTAGGATTTTATTTTAGTAACGGGATAATCTACTCCTGATGCACCGTCAGGATGAGGAACCAGCTGCACCACCCGCCAACAATATTGCTTGGCACTTTCGTCAAAACTTAAATCTATAGATTTTAACGGAAAGCTATTCTTATTTGCCTTTTGTGCTATAGCAAATAGCTTGCAATAATCTACTGGCCTCTTGAAATGTTTATAGGTGTCGGGCTTAGGGAAAAAAATCGCCCTAAATATTTTTCCGTCATGGCCAATTGCAACAGTTGGTGTAAGATATGATAAGCTATCTACAGTGATCTGATAGGTGAACCAATATTTTACCGGATTGGAATAATTACCTACGGTATTACCGCCACCATTTTTTCTGAAATACTCAACCATTTCAGGACAAGCAATCCCGGCAATCATAAAAGTAATATCCCGAAAAAACCAGTTACCTGAATTTTCTTTGATCCAATCCTCCACCATTTTACGCGCCTTAATCAAATCATCAGGCATTTGATTTAAAGATATGGGCTTTAAAAGCACATTCCACTTGGTGGACGTATCACCATTGGGTGCAAATACAAACATCGGCGACTTAGAAATATACCGACTAAAAAACACATCATACTGTGTTTCTTTTCTTCCAATCTGATATTTTTCAATATCGCATTGTGCGCTCACCTTAAGCGAAAAAAAAAAGCAAACAAAAACCACAGATATTTTCAAAATATAGGTTTTCATCGTACAAGCCTTATAGATTGAGTATCTTCACATCTTCCATAGCATATTCTTGCCATATTTGTGATGCCTTCACATCCGAAAAATCAGCGGCATTGATATATACCAACGGCCTGTTATACTTGATCTTGTTTTTAACAAGCTTCTGCAAAACCAGCCAACGAAAACCATGTTGCTCATCAAACTGAAAAACGAACCTGCCCGACTCATTGAGCGCTTTGTTAGTATGTGAAGCAACGGATGCCAGTTCGCAGTAATTCACGTTTTTAATTACACGTTTATAAGTAACACGCTTAGGCATGTTCAATTTCACGGCTATTGTTCCATCGTCATAAACGCCTATGCCTACCGGCAAAGAATGCAGATTATCAACCTCCAGCCGGTAGGTAAACCAATATTTCAGCTTATACCGCTGAAAGTTCATAAAGCCAAAGTCGTTTTTCCGGTCAGGGTAAACAATTTCAACATTGTCGAAAACCAGGTCATCAAAAAAGACATTGCCAGAGTAAGCTTTGATGGTATCCTCAACCATATTCTGCACCAATACCGCCGGAGCGGGTAGCCGCGTTAATGATATCGGTTTATGTTCCAAATTCCATACCCTTGAGGTGTCGCCACCGGGGGCGAATATATAACTTGGCGCATTAAAAATATACCTGGCTTTTGCGGAACGATATGGAAACTCATCGCTCTCAATAGCAGATTCAGGAATATTGCACTGTGCATTTACGGAAATTGCGACAAGTATGAAAAGGAAAAATAGTAGTGTGGTTTTCATGGACAGGTTATAAGCGGTAACTAAAGTTAACCTCTCTAATCCATAAAACAAAATTATAAAACGGAGATATTGTGGTATGTTAAAAATCCTTGTTCAGCAATTTCTCCAACTCGGCAAAGCTGATGTTCATTTTTACACGCCCTTGTTTAGCATAAGATATTTCGCCGGTTTCTTCTGAAACGATCACGGCGGTAGCTTCATTGGCTTCGGTAACGCCGATACCGGCACGGTGCCGCAAACCGAATTGTGCGGGCAGGTCAGTTTTCTCGGTCAAAGGCAAAATACAACTGGCCGATTTTATCCTGTTCTCTGCAATGATAACCGCACCGTCGTGCAGCGGACTATTTTTTTGAAATATGCTTTCTAACAAACGCTTAGAGATGCGTGCATCCATCAGTTCACAGCTATTCTGATAGAATTGCTCGTCGTAAATTTTAACGATTACTATGAGCGCACCCGTTCGGCTTTGCTTCATGCTTTTGCAGGCATCAACAATAGGCTTTATACGGGCGTAGTTATTTTTCTCGACTTCCGTTTTACCAAAGAAATATTGCCACCATGCCCTGTTGCGCTGCAGCGATGCGTTCTTTCCTACCAATAACAGAAATCGCCTTATCTCCTGCTGAAACACCACAACAATGGCAATGATGCCCACACTCATAAAGTTTTGCAGTATGCCGGTCAACAACTTCATGTTAAGGGCCCTAACTACAAAGTACAGCGCGCAAACCACGGCAAGACCGATGAAAATATTGGCTGCTATGGTACCCCTGATGAGGTTGTATAACTGGTAGATGATTACTGCCACCAGCACTACATCCAGCACGTCGAATACCGACATCTTCAGAAAGCTAAAATCAAAAGACTGCATAAACGAAGGTAGTTAAATATAGTGAGTAGCGGGTGCCGATGGATGTAAATTTAGTCGCTGCGGCAATAACCCCCACCCACCTTCCCAAATAGCAAGGGTATTCAGTCGATCAAAAACCAAGGAGAACACCGTCCTGCCATGTTCCCGGCCTGGTTTTCTGGTGGGGCAGCGCACTTAGCTTCTCAAAAATGTAGAAAGCCCTTTCGCTATTACAACAAAAGGGCTTTCTCCTTAAAACACTGCTTAAGCAGCTTATATTATTTTTCCATTTGCTCTATCACCGCCTGGGTTACGCCGGTGAACGAAAAACCACCATCGTGGAAAAGGTTTTGCATGGTCACCATTCGGGTAAGGTCAGAGAACAGGGTTACGCAGTAGCCTGCACACTGATCGGCTGATGCATTGCCCAGCGGGCTCATTTTTTCTGCATAGCTGATAAAGCCGTCAAAGCCCTTAACACCTGAACCGGCAGTAGTACGGGTTGGCGACTGAGAAACAGTATTTACGCGCACTTTTTTACGGGTACCATAAAAATAACCGAAGTTGCGGGCAATGCTTTCTAAAACGGCTTTGTTATCAGCCATATCATTATAGTCAGGGAATACACGCTGCGAAGCTATATAAGTGAGCGCTACAACAGATCCCCACTCGTTAATGGCATCATGTTTCATGGCCATCTGCAATACACGGTGCAGGCTCAATGCCGAAATATCAAAACCCTTGTGCGTAAACTCGTAGTTATTTTCCGGATAAGCGATGCTTTTACGAACATTAACGCTCATGCCTATAGAGTGTAAAATAAAGTCGACACCACCGCCGAAATGCTCTTTGGCTTTCAGTATCAGGTTCTCAACATCTTCATTCACGGTAACATCAGCAGGGATAACCGGCGCATTAATTTCTTCGGCCAGTTTATTGATGGTACCCATACGCAAAGCTATCGGAGCATTAGTCAGTATAATTTCAGCACCTTCCGCGTGGCAGCGCTGCGCAGTTTTCCAGGCGATTGATTTCTCGTCGAGGGCGCCAAAAATAATTCCTTTTTTACCCTTTAATAAATTGTAAGCCATGTTAATGTTATTTGTAAAATGCGGTAAAGTTAAAATTATTTGATGAGTTTGAACCATGTAACCGCGGTATTTGCCACTATGTTTTCAACCTGCATCGTTCCAAACAAAAAAACCGCCCCATAAGAGCGGTTTACAGTATTATTTTACCGGCTGTTAAGCAACCTTCTTTTCGCCCTTCTTTTTATTTTCTACATATGCAGCACCACCTAAAGCCAGTACCAGCAATATTGAGCCGGCGAGTGATATGCTTTCGCCAGCGTAATAAGAATTCGGGTGGAAAATAAATTCTATCTTATGGTTACCTACCGGAATTTCCGCGGCACGTAACAAATAATCGGCCCGGAAATAAGGTTTCTCCTGGCCATCTACCAGCATCTTCCAACCTTTGTTGTAATAAATTTCCGAGAAAACTGCTATTTGCGTCGCTGTTGAACCGCTCTCGTAAACCAAATGGTCTGGATTGTAGCTTACCAGCTTGATGCTGGCGTTAGGATCAATACCGATGGCCTTTTCGTTGATCATTGATTTATATTGCTGATCTACAATAGCCTCATCCTGCGGTTTGAAGCTGGTAATTGCCTGCATCTCTTCATCGGCATTGGCGGCATATTTCACCGTTTTAACAAACCAGGCGTTACCGCAGGCAGAGTTGTTGCGCTGCATGGTTGGCTGCTGCGTTTGCGGGTTAGCGCCGATGATGTACTTGGTATTGAGCATGTCAAGCACGTCCTGGTTAATGGATTTGCTGAACTGCATATCAATCAACTCGTCAAAACGTTTCAATTTTGCTGCATGGTAACCTCCAATGCTCTTATAAAAGAAAGAAGGGCCTGCATTCTGGAAAGGATTGCCCTGGCTCAGATCAAGCACCCTGAAGTTAGGGTCAGGATCGCGCATGATGATGTTGTCAATATCGCGTGGTTTTACAGGCTGTTCATAATCCTGTTTGGCAATAAACTTACTGTCGTTTAGGTAACGCTTGTCTACTGTCCACATATCGCCTATGGTGACAGCTAAAAATAACAACGACGCCACCAGGATATTTATTTTATTGTTGAGATAAGTCCACAGTATACCAAATACGGCAATGATGAAGATCAGTGAACGAATAGCATCATGGCGCGCGAGATCCTCACGATCATGCACCAGGCCACTCATTAGCGCATTGGCGAAGGTTGCATTGTTTTGCAGCGCCTGCGTTAAGCTGGCAATCATATCCTGATGGTTCGGCGTCTTGAAAGACAGGAACACGCCAGGCATTACCACAAAAATCAATGTTAGGCCGCCTACAATATATAGTGCAAGTTTTGCTTTGCTTAGGATGAATTTCTTGTCCGGGTTGGTAACTGCCTCTTGTATCGCAAGGATTGCTAAGATTGGGAAGCAAAGGCTGGCTACCGCCAGTATCGATTCTACCGCCCTGAACTTATTATACAGCGGAAAGTAATTAAAGAAAAAGTCGGAAAGCAATGGGAAGTTACGGCCAAATGATAACAGCATGGTAAATATTACCGTGGCTAATAGCCACCATCTGAGCGGACTGCGCACAATTAGCAAGCCCAGCACAAACAGGAAACATATACCTGCACCAAAATAGAACGGCCCGCTGGTAAACGCTTTATCGCCCCAGTACGTACTGAAAAAGCCCGACTGATGCACATAAGCATTCGCCTGATCTTCCGGCACGCCGTTGGCAACAAAAGCTTTTGATGTGTTTGATTCATCTTTTAGGGCATCGGTGCCCGAAGCGCCGCCATAAGCATTAGGGATTAAAAAGGTAAAACACTCGCTGATTCCCTGGCTCCAGCCGAAAGCATACTGCTTATCTAAACCGTTGCTTGGCTCGTCGGTGTGTTTGGTAAGATTGGATTGTCCGCGGTTGGTTTCTTTTCCGTATTCGTAAGTCGTCCACAAACTGCCCGCGTTTACCGCCAGGGCAAGTACTACGCCTACAGCCAGATAACCGATAGCTGTAAAAAATGGCTTGGTTCTTTTGGCTTTTACAGCGGCAACCAACTGTACAATAACCAAAATAATGATGGCAAACATCAGGTAATAGGTCATTTGTATGTGGTTGGCGCGTATCTCCATCGCCAAAAAGAAAGCGGTTAAAGCGCCACCAAGCACATATTTGCCCCTGAAAGCATAGATAATACCGGCAAGTATTGGCGCAAAAAATGCAATAGCATAGGCCTGGTTGGCGTGGCCGGCATCAATCAATATAAAGTTGTATGATGAAAAAGTAAAAGCGATAGCGCCTGCTGCAGAAAGCCATGGGTTTACACGCAGTGAGCAGAATAAAAGGTATGCACCTAATAAATAAAGCAATACCGTATCAACCGGGTTAGGAAATATGGCTTTAAGGCCTGATACTACATACGTAGTGATGTTGTTAGGATACTGTGTCCATATCTGGAAGGCGGGCATACCACCAAACATGCTGTTGGTCCATAATGGAGCTTTACCGGTTTTTTCCCTGAACTCCATTATTTCTTTTTGGGTGCCCTGCGCCTGCATCACATCGTGCTGATATAACACTTTGCCCTGCACCAGCGGACTAAAAAAATAGGCAAAAGCAATTACTATCAGTACTGCTATTACAGCAAAATGCACACTATTGCGCTTAAACCAGTTGTTCATCAATATAGTTTAAAAGAATGTTTATTGCTCAAAAATAGAAAATTGAATGAGAAAAGAAATGAATGTTTGCTGTTTACTAACAGTTGCCTGCGCGGGAGCGCAATAAAAAGAATAATGCTATAAGTACCACCATGCTAACGCCATAGGCTATAAAGCCCGAACGGTTGATGGCCTCACGGTTGCGGCGCAAAGTGTAAACATTGTACAGTGCAAGCCCGGCCAGTATAACCCAAAATGCGGTCTTTATCTCGGTACACATGGCAAACCATTGTGTACAAAGCGGCACTATCACATAATTTACGATGATTACAATGATCCACTCCGGGGTATTGTCGTGCTGGCGCCGACGCTTGTATAGCTGCTCCGGAATCATTTATTTTTTTATCTCTTCGTAATTGATGTATTCGCCTTCGTTGTCAGGTATAGACGACTTGCGTTGCTCTTCGGGCACATAATCAACCTTGATAGTACCTTCGGGGCGGCGTTGCTGATAGTTAGCGCGATTGTTAGCTTGCTGCTGCGCTTTATTCATCATGTTCTGAAAAAACATAGGCAGCACCAAACGCGCCACTAAACGTATGATGTAAAGTACAGCTATAGCGATAAATAAGAAACGGAGTAATCCCATAGTGAAATAGTATTGCGCCTGCAAATATAAGTTAATAACGTAAAAATTGTTTGCTTATGATTTTGGTTAGTCATTGGGCATTAGTCATTGGTCACCGGGAACTTATGCAATAGTTACATAAAGAGGATTAATGAAGTTAACGCATCCAATGTCGAATGACGAATGACCGATGTCCAATGACTAATGACTATTTTCCAAACCTCTCCTCCATCATTTTTTCAAGAGCAAACATTTCATCGCGCAGTTTAGCTGCCAGCAGAAAATCCATATCCTTCGCGGCGGCCATCATGTCTTTACGGGTATTATCTATAGATTTTTTCAGATCGGCCTTGGTCATGTATTGTACAATCGGGTCGGCAGCCAGGGTAACAGAATCTTCTTCTACATAGGCACGCTGTACACCACCCTTAAAGTCAACCACTGATGTTTGCTCAATAATCGCTTCTTTAGATTTACCCACCGTTCTTGGCGTAATACCATGCTCCTGGTTATATGCAATCTGCTTTTCGCGGCGGCGGTTGGTTTCATCAATCGTGATCTGCATTGATTCTGTAATGGTATCCGCATACATAATCACACGCCCCCTGTCGTTACGCGCAGCACGACCTATGGTTTGTATCAATGACCGCTCTGAGCGAAGGAAACCTTCTTTATCTGCATCAAGAATAGCCACCAAGGATACCTCCGGCAAGTCGAGCCCCTCACGAAGAAGGTTAATACCAATCAGCACGTCAAATTCACCTAAGCGTAGCCCGCGCAGTATTTCTACACGCTCCAGGGTTTTTACTTCGGAGTGGATGTAACGGCATTTAATACCAAGCTTATCCATGTACTTCGCTAGTTCCTCGGCCATGCGTTTGGTAAGCGTAGTCACCAACACGCGGTCGCCTTGTTTAATGGTCTGGTCTACTTCGTCAAGCAAGTCATCCACCTGATTAATTACCGGGCGAATATCAATCACAGGATCAAGCAGGCCGGTCGGGCGTATTACCTGTTCTACTACCACACCGCCTGATTTTTCCAGCTCAAAATCGCCGGGTGTTGCGCTCACATAAATGGTTTGCGGTGCCAGGCGTTCAAACTCCTGAAAATTGAGCGGGCGATTATCCAGCGCTGCCGGCAAACGGAAACCATAATCAACCAACGACATTTTGCGCGAACGGTCTCCGCCATACATAGCCCGTATTTGCGGTACGGTTACGTGGCTCTCGTCAATCACCATCAAATAATCATCCGGAAAGTAATCCAGCAAACAGAATGGGCGTGCACCCGGAGCCCGGCCATCGAAAAAGCGCGAGTAGTTTTCTATGCCTGAGCAATAACCCAGTTCGCGTATCATTTCAAGATCGTAATTCACACGCTCCTCAAGCCGCTTGGCTTCCAGGAAGCGCTTATCTTCCAAAAACTGGTTTTTACGTGTTTCCAGCTCTTCCTGAATTTCCCAGATAGATTGCTGAAAGCGTTCACGCGGGGCAACATACAGGTTAGCCGGATAAAGCACCATGTGAGTCATCTTCTCAATGGTTTTCCCGGTACTGATGTCGAAAGTGCTCAGTTCTTCAATATCATCCCCAAAGAATGATATACGGTAAGCGTGGTCCATGTATGCCGGGAAAATATCCACTGTATCGCCTTTAACCCGGAAAGTACCTCTTTTGAAATCGGCCGTGGTGCGCACATACAAAATCTCAACCAGCCTATGTAAAAAAGCATTGCGGCTAATGCGTGTACCTACCGCAAATTTGAACACGGAGTTGGCAAAGTCTTCGGGGTTACCCATACCGTAGATACAGGATATAGACGATACCACAATTACATCCCTCCTGCCCGACATAAGCGAGGAAGTGGTACGTAAGCGCAGCTTTTCAATCTCATCGTTTATCTGCAGGTCCTTTTCTATATAAGTATTGGTAGTGGGGATGAAAGCCTCCGGCTGATAATAGTCATAATACGAAACAAAGTAATTCACGGCATTCTCCGGAAAGAACTGCTTAAACTCGCCGTACAGCTGCGCCGCGAGCGTTTTGTTATGGCTTAAAATGAGCGTAGGCCTTTGCGTTTGTGCAATCACGTTGGCAACTGTAAACGTTTTGCCGGAACCTGTGACACCTAATAGCGTTTGATATTGCTCGCCGCCATTAACGCCCTCCACTAACTGGCGTATAGCTTCCGGCTGGTCACCGGTTGGCTGATATTGAGAAGTTAAATTAAACTGCATTATAACAAATCTACGAAAAGTAATAACAGCAAACAGGTGCGTAATGTTATGGACGCGCAATAATGCGCCTCAAATTTTCCGCTATCCGCGGTTTGCATTAAGATTTTATTAGCGTTTTCTTAATTACCGTGAATTTAATTAGTGGTTAACCAATTATAGGTTGATACGCTTGGATACCAAAAGCGTATCAATTAACTAAAAATTATTTACCTCTATGAAAATCACGCATGCAAAACCGCCATAAGGCGAGGTCACGGCATTGATGCCGCCTGAACCTTCACTAAACAAAAACAACCTCTTATAAACGTTATTTTATGAAAATCAAACAACTCCTAACCTTAGGCGCGGTTGCCGCAACGGTATTGCTAAACGCCTGTTCAAAAAAAGAAGCTGTGCCTGCAGCCGCAAACTTAAACCCACAACCCGTAAAACGCGCCAACGCTTCGCCGCCGGGAGATGTGGTTGGTAAGGTGATAGTTGGCTACCAGGGTTGGTTTGCCGCTACCGGCGATGGCTCGCCAATAAATCAATGGTGGCACTGGACACAAAACTGGTCGCAATCGCCATCTGCCAGCAACAACGGCATCAAATCATGGCCGGATGTACGCGATTATACTACAACTTTTGCAACTGCATGGCCTAACCTGAACAATGGCTCGCAGGCAAGGCTTTTCTCTTCTTACACTACCCAAACGGTTAATAAGCAATTTGAGTGGATGCAACAATATGGTATTGACTGCGCCGCTTTACAGCGTTTTAACCCTACCGGCGGCGAAGGACCGGTGCGCGATGCAATCACCGCTAAAGTGCGCGACGCTGCACAAACTTATGGCCGTAAGTTTTACATTATGTATGATGTAACCAACTGGACCAACATGCAGAGTGAAATTAAAACCGACTGGACAAATAAAATGTCGGCTTATACTTCTTCATCAGCTTATGCTAAACAGAACGGCAAGCCTGTAGTATGTATATGGGGTTTCGGTTTTAACGACGCGGGCAGACCTTTTACCGCAACGCAATGTCTGGATGTGATCAACTGGTTTAAGGCGCAGGGCTGCTACGTTATCGGTGGTGTGCCGCGCGAGTGGCGTGATGGTACCGGTGGCTCGCGCCCTGGCTTTATCAATGTGTACCACGCCTTTAACATGATATCGCCCTGGTTAATAGGTGCTGTAGGCAACGTAGGCAGCGCTGATTGGGAATACACCAATCACATGGTGGCTGATCAAGCCGATTGTAATGCTAACAATATTGATTACCAGCCATGCGTATTACCCGGCGATTTGCAAATGCACCAGCGCGTACATGGCGACCTGATGTGGCGCATGTTCTATAATGCCGTTCGTGTAGGTGCGCAAAGTATTTACATCTCCATGTTTGACGAATACAACGAGGGTAACCAAATTGCAAAGACAGCTGAAAACTCCTCATTTATACCCGCGGGTTCAAACTTTGTAACGCTTGATGAAGACGGCGTAGCCTGTTCTGCCGACTACTACCTCCGTCTAACCGGCGATGGCGGCCGTATGCTTAAAGGGCAAATAGGGTTAACCGCCACCAGACCAACGCAACCCATAGTGGGCAGCAGCGGCGGCGGCACCGCTCCGATAGGACAAACCGTGACCATAAAAGCTAACAACAACCTGTACGTAAGCAGCGAGAATGGCACACAGGCCATGAACGCCAACCGCACTGCTGTTGGCGGCTGGGAGCAGTTTTCGGTTACAAGCGCGGGCAGCGGCAAAGTGGCTTTGCAAAACTCAGGCAAGTATGTGAGCAGCGAAAATGGCACACAACCCATCACCTGCAACCGCACCACTGTTGGTAGCCAGGAACAATTCGACTGGATAAATAACGGTGACGGTACGGTTTCATTTCGTAGTTCAAACGGACTATATGTGAGTAGTGAAAACGGTACCCAGGCCATGACCTGTAACCGTACGGCCATCGGTCCCTGGGAAAAATTCCTCATTAACCAGTAACTTTTCGTAACCGATATAAGCATAGGCGCTTACTGGAAAGGTTAAGCGCCTATGTAATTTAGCGTCAACCAAATGTTATTTTACTTGCTGATTTTGTGCTATTGTAAACAGATTGATAATTTTGCAGTTAATTAAGACACAAAGGACAAGATAATTATGATGTACCCTGAATATTTGGTAGCTCCCATGCGCGCTGAGCTGACTACAGCCGGCTTTGAAGAGTTAAAAGACGCTGATGCTGTAAAACAAGCTATCGAGAGCGAAGGCACTGTATTAGTTGTAATAAACTCGGTATGTGGTTGTGCAGCTGCAAACGCCCGCCCTGCTGCCCGCGCTGCAGTTAAGTACGAAAAACACCCGGATAAATTAGTTACCGTATTTGCCGGTATGGAAAAAGAAGCTGTAGATACTGCGCGTAACTATATGCTGCCTTACCCTCCGTCATCACCATCAATGGCATTATTTAAAGACGGCAAATTAGTGCATATCATCGAGCGCCATCAAATTGAAGGTCGCCCGGCACAAATGATTGCTGATAACCTGGTATATGCTTTTGACCAGTATTGCTAACCGATACTGCAATTTATATCATAAAAAGCGATGGCTTCAAAACCATCGCTTTTTTATTTGGAGTATCTCCTACGCTATTCTATCTTAACATTACCGGTACGCTTAATAGCGCCCCAGCCACTCAGTTCACCTTTTAAAGCTTTACGTACCGACTTAAATAACACGTAATACATTAGCTGACGCCATAAAAAGCGCTGCGGAATAATGTAAATGAGTTTGCGGTAATCCTCCCTCTCCATCCTAAAAGCAATAATAGCAACGGCCATATCAACCAGCAGGAACACGCCATAGTAGTTCAGCAAACGCTCGGGATGCGGACCGAACAGGCCGAGTATCATCATCAGGTCGGCAATCGGCGAAAAAAGCGGCAGAATGATCTGAAAGATTAAAATGTTAGGCATCCCTGCCATTCCGAAGAAGCCAAACTTATGGTTAAACAAGGCATCGCGATTTTTCCAGAAGCTTTGCATCACCCCGAAACTCCACCTGAAACGCTGTTTGAGTAAACTTTTAATAGTCTCCGGCGCCTCGGTATAGGCGATGGCATCGCCGCAATTCCGTATCACATAACCTTGTTTCAGGATGCGCATGGTAAGGTCGCAATCCTCGGCCAATGTATCAGACGTAAAACCACCGGCTTTGTTAATGGCACTTTTGCGGAACGCCCCTATAGCACCCGGCACTACCGTAATGCTATTGATCAGGTCGAAAGCACGGCGGTCCATATTCTGAGCTGTAATATATTCTATCGACTGCCAGCGGGTAATCAGGTTGACTTCGTTACCTACCTTAACCGTACCGGCCACTGCACCTATTTCATCATCGGTGAAACAGGCAATTAAATGAATGAGTGCATCTTCCTTGAGCTGGGTATCTGCATCAATACAAACTACGTAGTCGTTACTTGTTTGTGCAATGCCATAGTTAAGCGCTGAAGCCTTGCCGCCATTAGCTTTAGTAAAAACCTTAACCAAAGGGTGCCCCTTAAAAGCATTGCTTACTATTTCATAAGTGCGGTCGGTGGAGCCGTCATCAACAAATATGATATCGAAATCAGGGTACTGCTGGTTAAGCAAGCTGCTGATAGTTTTAACAACGGTAACCTCTTCGTTATACGCGGGCACAATAATGCTTATACGCGGCTGTATGCGGTCGGCTGTTTCTTCCTGGCGCTTTTCGTTTTCAAAAAACTGCCGTATGGCCAGCAAGCCTATCAATATAATGCGGCCAACGGCCAAAAATATTGCGGTTAAGAACACATAAAACAAAAACCAGTTGCCATAAAAATAGCCTGTTACCACGGCATCATACAACGGCCCGGTTATACCGCTATTCACATCGTCAGTAACACGAGGCATCAGGTCGTCCTTGGTTTTGCCCAGCACATCGGCAATAGTGGTAAACTCGTAACCTTGCTTTTTAAGTTCCTTTATGATACGGGGCAGGGCCTGCACAGTAGCTTCACGCGTGTCGCCACCGGCATCGTGCAATAAAATCATAGAGCCTTTATGCGCATCGCGTATGGTACGGGCATAAATACTATCTGCTGTAACACCTGGCTCCCAATCCCAGGGATCAATGGATTCGCCAATGTTGATGTAGCTTTGCTTACGGCTTTCTGCCACCGGAATAATTTCTTCTATAGTTTGCGGTTCGGCATCAGCGTTAAAAGGAGGACGGAATAATATAGTACTACGCCCGGTAACCGACTCAATAAGCTTTCGGGTAGCATTAAGTTCGAGGTTTACGCGCTGCAGGCTTACTTTTGAAATGTCGGGGTGCAAATAAGTATGATTACCAATCTCATACCCTTCGTCATGAATTCGCTTTAACAAGGGAATATCCTTCTCCACCATGGAGCCTACCACGAAGAAGGCAGCAGGCACTTTTTCCCGTTTTAATATATCCAGTATACGGGGGGTATAATTCGGGTCGGGCCCATCATCAAAGGTAAGCACTACCTTGCCTGGCTTGTAGCCGTAACGGCGGATAACATATTTGGTGGGCAGTGTAATGTATTGCTGGTTCGCTATGGTATAATTACTGGTATCCAGTTTTACTTTTATCTCTCCGGGATGCGGCGTAGTAATAAGGTCGAGCACCTCACCATCCCCGATGTAATCTATTTTATCATTTAAGCCGACTGATGCCAGCAATTTTGTCTCAAAACCGGTTTTCCGCAATGAATCGATAGTCAGGTTTTTGGGCATAAACTCCCACAAGCGCGGGTCTTCATAACTCAATCGCCATAAAGCCACACCACCTGTGCCCCAGTCATCCGCCATACGGATAAGGTTAAAGTTAGTAGCAGCATCAGTAAAGTATACGGTATGCTGCAGGCTATCCAGTCCGAGGTAAGTATAATGTGAATTTGCCGACATAGGGTCGAACGTGATAGTACTCTTATGCTCTTTGGCCACACTTATGGCTTGCTGGTAGCTCACTGATGTACCTACGCTCCCGGTAGGCCAATCAAAACCGCCGCCGGCGAAGGTGAGTATTACCTTTTCGCTGGGTATTTTGGCGCATATATTATCCAAAATTTCTTCTACCCAATCCTGGTGCGATACATCGCCGGCATTGCTCGACTCATTGTGCTGGTCGATAGCCATCACAAAAAGGTAATCATTATAATGCTGCAGGTTTACTACATCGTACCCTTCATCGTCGGCGATAACATTGGTGGTCACTACAAAGCCCTGCTGATGCAAAGCGGCGTATAACTCCTTCTCAAAACTGATAAAGTTGGCGCTGCTGCGGTCGATGTCGTACACATCCATGTTGAAGCCCTGAAACTTGTACTTCCTTAGTCCGGCAGCAATGGCGTCAATAAAACGTGCGCGTAGTTGAGGGCTGTTTATGATGTGGTTAAGCGTTTTGGTATCGTAACCACCGGTTACATTATCGTAATTTACGTAGTTGGATAAGCTAACAACCACCTGCTTTTTATATTTGGCATTAAGGTGCAGTAAGCCTGTATCAATAGTGAGATTTGGCAAATCTGCGCCGGGTTTGATAAAGAAGCCCTCGGTCACTACCATATCCAGCCGTGGCAAACTTTCGGCAAGAGAGTTATAAGCCTGTGGCTCCCATGCACGGTAAAATGCCGCGTTAATACGTCTTTTATTGTTAGGATGCTTTAATTGGTGGCGGCGCTTTGCTTCCTGCAATTGCTGCAGTTGCACTTTTTGTATCTTGAAATCCTTATAACGGGTAGAGCGCTCCAGCTTATGCATTTGGTCTGCACTCAGGCGGCGCGGCGAGGGATTGAGATTGGGAAGGCTTGGGTAAGTAGCGTCGGTTACAGTTACGGCGGCAGCAACCATACCAGCAAGCAGCAAAAGCATTAAAATGCGGCTAAACCACTTAAAACGCTTCCATCTGCCAGGGGTATCAGCCTGAAAAACTTGTTTTCCTGACATGATGAGCTAACAGTAAAAAAATTAGGGTATCAGAGTTTATTTATGATCGCCGGGTTGTATCTGGCTAAAATCGACCCCGCACTTGCAGTTGGTACCACACCCTTTTTTCACCGTAAGGCTACGGTAAACCATGCGGCATAAATAGGCTGCAGCCAGCAGAAACAATATAGCAACTATAACACCCTGAGCGTTCATTACAATACGAAGTTAATAAAAATAACAACGCTTAAACGAATGCCTACATTTTTCAGTATCTGGCGTTTGCCATTATTGCACACCAGTGACCATAAAATTTTATAATACAAACTGCTTTTACTGAGCAACAAACTGTGCCATAATAAATTCATAATATCACAACACTTTAAAATGCAATAAATTAAGTGTACCTTTGCGCCAAATTTTAGAGCCGCATTTACATGCAAAAAATAAGAAACATAGCTATCATAGCACACGTTGACCACGGTAAAACCACCCTGGTTGACAAAATTCTGCACAGCTGCGAAATATTTCGCGACGGACAGGAAACAGGAGAATTGATATTAGATAATAACGACCTGGAGCGTGAACGTGGTATTACCATCGTTGCCAAAAACGTTTCGGTTAAATATAAAGACGTTAAGATCAATATTATCGATACTCCTGGTCACGCCGACTTCGGCGGTGAGGTTGAGCGTGTGTTAAAAATGGCCGACGGCGTATTGTTGCTTTGCGACGCTTTTGAAGGTGCAATGCCTCAAACGCGTTTTGTTACCCAAAAGGCTTTGGCATTAGGTTTAAAACCTATTGTTGTTGTAAACAAGGTTGATAAAGAAAACTGCCGCCCTGAAGAGGTTTATGAGCAGATATTCGAATTATTTTTTAACCTTGATGCTACAGAAGAGCAACTGGAATTCCCGGTTATTTACGGATCATCAAAACAAGGGTGGATGAATACGGATTGGAAAACACCAACCGATAATATATTCCCGCTGATGGATACTATACTGGCGCACATTCCTCCGGCTCCAACTAACGAAGGTACACTGCAAATGCAGATCACCTCGTTAGATTATTCATCTTTCGTAGGCCGTATCGCTATCGGCCGCGTTGCCCGCGGTACTATTAAAGAGAACATGCCGGTATCATTGGTAAAACGTGATGGTACTATCCAAAAATCACGCATAAAAGAACTTTATACTTTTGAAGGCTTAGGTAAAATAAAAGCTGCTGAAGTAAAAGCAGGTGATATTTGCGCTGTTGTAGGTATCGATGGTTTCGACATTGGCGATACCATTGCAGATTTTGAAAAGCCGGAACAACTGGAAGTTATTAAAATTGATGAGCCTACCATGAACATGATGTTCACCATCAATAACTCTCCATTTTTTGGTAAAGAAGGTAAATTTGTTACCTCACGCCACCTGCGCGACCGCCTGATTAAAGAAACTGAAAAGAACCTGGCACTTCGTGTTGTTGAAACCGAGTCGCCCGATTCATACCTGGTATACGGTCGTGGTATCCTGCACTTATCAGTACTGATTGAAACCATGCGCCGCGAAGGTTATGAGTTGCAGGTAGGCCAGCCACAGGTAATTGTTAAAGAGATTGATGGTGTTAAATGCGAACCTATCGAGACCCTGATAGTTGATGTACCTGGTGATGTTGCCGGTAAGGTAATTGAACTGGTTACCCAGCGTAAAGGCGACCTGTTAATAATGGAGCCAAAAGGCGATTTGCAACACCTTGAGTTTGATATCCCATCGCGCGGTATCATCGGTTTACGTAACAACGTGCTAACTGCTACTGCCGGTGAAGCGATCATGGCGCACCGCTTTAAAGCTTATGAGCCATGGAAAGGTACAATCCCTGGCCGCTTAAACGGTGTATTAATATCAATGGACAGCGGTAAAACCACCGCTTTCGCTATCGACAAACTACAAGATCGTGGCCGTTTCTTTATCGATCCGGGAGTGGATATCTACGAAGGACAAATATTAGGCGAACACATACGTGATAACGATTTGGTTATTAACCTTACCAAAGGCAAGCAATTAACCAACATGCGTGCATCAGGCAGCGATACCAACGTTCGTATTGCGCCGGCCATCAAATTCTCGTTAGAGGAATCAATGGAGTATATCCAGGCTGATGAATACATTGAAGTTACGCCGCAAAGCATCCGCTTACGTAAAATTTACTTAACTGAAAACGAGCGTAAGGTTAACGGCAAAAAGTTCCAGTCGTAATAGAAATTTTATTTATAAAAAAAGGGCATGTAGTTACATGCCCTTTTTTTGTATAAATTTATATCACAAGCAGACGCCTTACACATTTTATGAAAAAACTACTTTTCTACTGCCTCATTGCATGCGCAACACTTTCGGCATGCAGCAAAATTTATGACGACTCTATTCACCGCAACGTTTTACAAGGCATACGAATAGATAGCGCATCCCTTAATATGTTTGTTGGCGAAAAGCGGCAGATCCCAATCGTAACCAATCCATCAAATTTTTCACTAGACTCGCTTAAGCTGCAATCATCAGATACATCGGTATTACAAATTTCTCAAACAGGATTATTATCTGCATTGAGCGAAGGAACATCAATTGTTACGGTGAGCGATTTGCATAGCACTAGATCTGCAAGTGTTGAGATAAAAGTAACAGACCCTACGCCCGATAGCTTAGCCGTAGGTCTAATAGCGTATTACACGTTTGACAACAGCGCCGCAGATTCGTCAGGTAACAACAATAATGGCACGATCCACAATGTTTTTCCGACTACTGATCGTAACAATAAACCTAATGCGGCCTATCAGTTCAACGGTACGAGCAGCTATATTACTGTTGATGACAAACATGCATTGCGGCTGAACAACACCGATTTTACCCTTAATATGTGGGTGAAGATGGATAGCTATATTGCAGCATCCGGCAGTTGTATACTTTCTAAAAATAAGGGCGCATACCAACAGGGATGGAATTGTTCTGTTGTAGGTACCGACAATCATGATGGAGCGGCAGCCGGTAATCTTTTCTATAACGTTTCCGGCGGCACGGATCCATTCGCAGCAGGCAATATGGTAATTGATACGGCGGCATGGCATATGCTTACGGTTAGCTATGAACTTGCTAAAGAAGAAGTAAGCTTATATGTAGACGGTATATTAGACAGCAAAGTCAGGATAATACCAACACCTAATGCCAACACGGATGCCAAGCTGCATATTGGTAACAATAGTTTGCTTGACCTTAATGAATTTGCAAATCCGTACTTCTTCCACGGTAAAATTGATGATATAAGAATATATAACAGGAAAATTTCGGATCCTGGTATTGTAGACCTGTATCATAGAGATAATTAAAATATTAAGCCGCTCACAAAGCGGCTTTTTTATTTGCCGGAAAGTAAAGAAATAAGCTACTTTGCAGCACAACATTAATTATCTGTTACATTTATTTAATGATTAACCCTACTGTTTGCATTGTAACTTTAACTTATGGGAGCAGATTACACCTGCTCCAACAAGTACTGACGCGTACGTTAGGCATGCCGCAAGTTGTTAAAGCAGTAGTTGTTAACAATGCATCCACGCAAGACATAGATACGCTTTCCCAAGATGATCGGATAACCGTCATTAACAACAAAGAAAATCTTGGCTCCGCCGGCGGTTACCATCAAGGCATAAAATATGCGTATGAGCAGGTAGACTGCAACTTTATATGGCTACTTGACGACGACAACCTGCCCGAGCCGGATGCACTGGATAAGCTTTTAGAGCAGTGGCCAACCGTTGAGGCGCCTAACAACAAAAAGGCATTGTTTTGCCTGAGGGATGATAGGGTGCAACATGTACGTATAGCCAGAGGGGAAGACCCCTATCGATACTACCTGGTGGATAACAACTTTCTTGGCTTCCATTTATTCAGAATATTGATCAACCGTTATAATAAATGGCGTGACCGCTCTGTTAAGCTTTCAGAATTTAAACAGAAGGTAAAGATGCCGTACGTACCTTATGGCGGCCTGCTCTTGCATAAAGAGTTGGTTGCCAATATCGGCTACCCCAATGAAGACTTTTATTTATATGTTGATGACTCCGAATACAGCTATAGGATAACACAGCACGGCGCAAATATTTGGCTTGTACCTGCTGCCAAAGTTATTGATATAGATAAGTCGCAGGGGATAGGGTACAAAAAGAGATTTATGCATACTCAGCTTTTAGACGAGTGGAGCTTTCGTACCTATTACCATATACGCAACCGTATGTATTTTTACACCAGGGTGGCCGCCCCAAATAAATTTATGTTCGCCATAAATAAGACTTTATATTTGGCGTGGCTATACATTGTTGCATTGGCCAGCGGTAAAACGGCCGAATTTAAAAAACTCAAACAAGCCGTTCACGACGGTCTAAACGGCCACTTAGGCAAAGCTGATTCGGCTAAATTTTAACGGATTATAGCGCGTCGGCACCAATAAATATGGGAATAGTAAAAAAGCAGGCTTACAAAAATACCATCATGCTGTATATAGGTATGGTAGTGGCGTATGTGAACACTGTTTTGCTTTTTCCTAAAATAATAGGAGATGATGGATTAGGCTTGTACACGCTTATCATAAGCGTGTCGGTATTGTATTCACTTGTGGCTTCCTTGGGTGTGCCCAGTATTATCGCTAAATATTTTCCATTTTATCGTACAGATGATCGCCGCCATAGCGGTTTCATTCACTGGGCAGCATTGCTGTCGTTGGTTGGTTTTGCAGTAGCCACTCTTTTATATATCGTTTTTAAATCAGCAATTATATCAGCCTATATAGAGAAATCACCGCTCTTTGTAAAATATTACTACCTAATGATACCACTAACTGGTTTTGTGGTGGTATTCAATTTCTTGGAAATGACGGGCAGGGTGATATACAAGACAATGTTTTCCAACTTTTTGCAATTTGTATTACTTAGATTGGCAACAACTGTCATGTTGCTGATGGTTCAAAAAGGCTGGCTTACTTTCAATGACTTTATAATCGGATATATCATAAGCAACGGTTGCATATCATTGCTGCTACTTATTAGTTTGGCTTTGTCTGGCGATTTTAGCCATCGGTTCCACCGCGAGGGTGCAAAATCCATACAGCATAGGCAAATAATAAACTTTGGATTATACACCATGATAAGCAGCTCGGTATATGTACTATTGCAAAAGGTTGACTCGCTTATGCTAAGCTCAATGGCTGGACTCGCCGTACAAGGGGTTTACAGTTGGTATTTCAACATAGCGATGGTCATAAGCGTACCCGCACAAGCTCTAAGTCGTACAACATACGCTATTGTTGCTGATTCCTGGAGCAGGAACGATATGGCAAGTATTAAGCAGGTGTACAACAAAACATCTATTATACAAATGGTGGCTGGTGTATTGCTTTTTGTGGGCATTTTTGTAAATCGTGAAAATCTCTACACGCTGGCGAAAAATAAAGATTTTACCAACCCTCATTACTTTAGTCTGTTTGTAGTGATTGGCTTGGGCTTTTTGGCCGATATAACCGGAGGCCTTAACAATTATATTATTACTACCTCACATAAGTACAGACTGATGACAGGGCTCATTATTGCCGCAAGTGTTTTCTGTATATCATTAAATTATTTCCTGATCCCTGTTTATGGCGGGTTGGGAGCCGCGATAGCTTACCTTTTAACCATTGTAGGTATTAACTTTTGTTGCTGGTTATATATCAAGGTTCGTTTTAAAATGCAGCCATTCACTGCTAAACATTTGCTGGTAATTGTAATTGGTATAATATCTTTTCTTACTGGAAAATACTTTTGGCATCTGCCAAATGTGTGGCTTGATATATTGGTGCGCAGCGGACTCACTGGACTAATATATTTGTGTCTTGCCTACGCTTTCAAAATTTCACCCGATGTAAACGAGAAGGTAGACGAACTACTGGCTCGATTTGTCAAATAAAACAGTTTTGCTATATTATTTAAAACCTCTCTTTATTAATTTGGTTAACAAATTTTAAATGACAAACTTCACCTCTACGAATGCAAAACCCCGCTCCTATTGCTTTATTTGTTTACAACCGACCCGATCATACGCGCAGAACGCTGAGTTATCTTCAAAAGAATTTACTGGCCGAAGAATCGCGCTTGTTCATTTTTGCGGATGCTGCTAAAATCGACGCTGATAAGCCCAAAGTAGAGCAGGTGCGCCAGCTGATCAAAAACACCTCGGGCTTTAAATCAGTAAAAGTAATTGAACGTACCCAAAATATGGGGCTGGCTAATTCTATTATTGATGGCGTTACACAGCTCATAAAGGATTACGGAAAAGTAATTGTATTTGAAGATGATTTGTTGTCATCACCATATACGCTGCAATATTTTAACGAGGCACTGCATCGGTATGCCAATAATCCAGAGGTAATGCACATCGGGGCATATATGTATCCCCTTAAGGATAAAAAATTGCCTCAAACATTCTTTCACCACATTGCAACCAGTTGGGGCTGGGCCACTTGGGACAGAGCATGGCAAAATTTTAACCCTGACATAGACTCGCTGATGAGCCAGTTTGATGCCGAGAAGAAAAACCGCTTTACGGTGGAAGGCACTATGAATTTCTGGAAACAGATGGAGGAATTTAAAGCGGGCAAAAATAACTCATGGGCCATACGGTGGTACGCTTCCATTTTCCTAAAGGGCGGCTTAACGCTAAACCCTTCGCGGTCGCTGGTACACAATATAGGGCATGATGGTACGGGTACGCACTCCAACATAGAGCACATGTATCAGGTGCAGATCAGTCGTCAGCAGATAACCCAATACCCTACCATAATAGGCGAAGATGCCCAGGCACACCAGGCTATATACAATTTCCTTAAAAACCGTAAAGGAACCTTGTGGCAACGCGGCATGCGCCTGATGAAGCAATTGCAAACTAAGTATTTAAAGAAGCAGTAAAGCTTACAAACTCAACAACAAATCTCATCGAGCTGCGGCCTGCCAGAAAACCGGGCCGGGAGTATGGCCTGTGCGGATGAAGGTTTTTTCTGGCTTGATTTTTTGGTTACTTTTTTATCAAGAAAAAAGTGACTATAGAATGCAATAGTGATAAAAAACCATCAGACTAACATTCTAAATAAGATGCAGAAACAATTTTAGCAAGATAAGACTTTGTGACGATTACGTCACTCTCCTCATAAACACGATCACCCTTTAACCGCTTTCAATACGATATACGGCGACAACGCCTTACTCTCTACCGGAATTACTTTGGTGAATACCTTACCGGCTAACCACAGTCCTTTTACAAATGCTTTGGCCAAGGCGCCTTGCTGGGCTTTGTTCTCTAACCAGATAGAAAATTTACCGGAGTAGTAGCACTCCACTTCTTTAAGTCCTAACTGGCGGCAGCTATCAGCAAGCAGTTGCAGGTTCATGCTGGCTATATTATGTTTTTTATAATTCTCTATATCAAACTTGCGCTGCACCCAGCCGTTTACACCGGTAAAGTTAGGCAGCGTGATAAATAGCACACCGCCCGGTTTTAGAAATTGCAGGTGCGTTTCAATGATAGCTTTAGTATCGTTAAAGTGCTCTATCAGTCCGAAAGAAGAAACTAAATCGTACTGACGCTCCGGTGTATAATTAAAAAGGTCGGCCTCTATAATATGGATATCATTTTCGCTAAGTCCATTTGTTTCCAGAAGCTTTTTGATGATATCGCGGTGAATGTAATAATCAAATAACGTAGTATCCAGATGTTGGTACTTTTTCAGATAAGTAGCATAATAACCCGGAAAGCCGCCAAGCTCTATAGCCGTTTTTATACGCTTTTCCTTAATCAACTTTGCTAAAATATCTCCAAAGACATAGTCCGCTTTAATAGGAAAAATGAGGCCTGTTTTTGATTCCCAAAAGGATTTCCAGAAGTTACGGTCGGTTAAGTTATTATCCATCTATATTTTAAAGCCTCAGTTCTACATTACAAGATCGGCCGCCTTCGGTGCCAGCACCCGTGCCGGGTTGCCTACAGCCACACAACCCGCCGGTATATCTTTTACCACTACTGAACCGGCGCCTATAATTACATTATCACCAATGGTAACATCACCGATGATACAAACGTTTGCACCAATATCCACATTATTGCCAATGCGCGGGCAACCACTAAAACTGCCATCCGCCAATTTTTTGTGTCCGATAGTCACCGAGTTGCGCAGTACGCAATTGCTACCCAATACTACCCCCTGGTTTACTACAAGCGCTTGGCCGTGGTAAATGATGAGTCCGGGACCGGCGGTAAGTTTGCGCGGAAGTTCTATGCCCAGGCTCCACTCTACAAAAAAGCGGTAAAAAACCAGGTATGGAAAGAATATCATCTTAGCTATCATTGACCGGTTGATGAGCTGCACTAGCCTGAACATAAACAGCACGAGCTGCCCTTTGATGTTGCGGCGGTTGGCTTTCCAGTCCTGAAAAAGATATGCAAACGGGTTCATCTTTGTAAATGCCTGTTACAATAGTAAGCTCAAATGTAAAATATTTGGCGGTTAGTCATTCAATTGCAGCAATTTTTTATCCTTATTATTGCACCATCCATGAAGGTAACGCTCATCAACACCACTGATGCCGGGGGCGGCGCCCCCGCAGCCTGTATGCGCTTGCTGAAAGCGCTCAACGGCAATGGTGTAGATGCTACCATGGCGGTGCAAAAAAAGCTAACCACAGAACAGCGGGTACTTGCTACAGTTGGTAACAATAAAGCAAGGGCTGATTTTTTTATGGAGCGCCTGCCATTTATGTTCTTTCATGAAAAAGATAAAAGCGTGCGCTTTGCTTTTTCGGCGGCAAACAGCGGCACAGACATCACCAATAACCCCTCTATACAAGAAGCAGACGTATTGCACCTGCACTGGACCAACTCCGGCTATTTAAGTTTAAGTAATCTGCAACAATTACTTTCATTAGGCAAACCAGTTGTATGGACACTGCACGACATGTGGTCTTTTACCGGGGGCTGCCATTACTCAGGCGACTGTGACCATTACCTGCAACAATGCGGCAATTGCTGGATGCTGAGGAACAGCAACCCAGCCGACCTGTCGCACCGCGTATGGTTGCGCAAGGCAAAAATGTTGCAAGCGGCAAAAAACCTCACTGTTGTGAGCTGCAGCCATTGGCTTGGTGAAGTGGCACGCAGTAGCTCATTGTTAAAGCAACAGCGGATAACCACCATCCCGAACCCGATAGACGTTGACTTATATACACCACTGGACAAGCTATCACTTCGCAAAAGGTATGGCCTAAATACTGATGCGCCTATCATACTTTTCGGAGCAGCCAATATTAACGACAGGCGAAAGGGTATCAGCTATTTAATTGACGCATTAACACGCCTGAAAGAAACTTTAGGCAACGACACTAAGGTTGAAGTTGTGGTGTTCGGAAAAAACAAACATTTCGACGTAAGCAGCCTGCCTTTTAAAACTACCGAATTGGGTATGATTACATCCGACGAAAAGCTTGCCGAAATTTATAATCTCGCTGATGTATTTGTGTCGCCCTCGCTGGAAGATAATTTACCTAATATGATTATGGAAGCGCTGGCTTGCGGCGTTCCGGTTGCTGCTTTTAACACGGGCGGCATTCCCGATCTTATAGACCACCAGCAAAACGGTTACCTGGCAGATTATAAATCGGCTACCGATTTGGCAAATGGGCTGCATTACTTGTTATTCAACACGGAACGTGACCTACTTGCAACAGCTGCCCGGCAAAAAGTGCTCAACAATTTTACTAATGAGCTTGTTGCCTCACAATACATCAAGCTGTATCAATCTGTTTTAAATAGCAACAATGGCATTTAATCCTACACTGAGCATTATCACCATAGTTTATAACAACGTGCGCGATATTGAGCGCACCATGCTTACGGTGCTTAATCAAACTTACCCAAACATTGAATATATCGTGGTAGATGGCGCATCAAACGACGGTACGCTTGATATCATCAAAAAATACGAGGGCAGAATTGCCAAACTGGTGAGCGAAAAAGATAAGGGCATATACGATGCCATGAACAAAGGGTTAGCTTTGGCAACCGGCGATTATGTGCTATTCATGAACTCTGGCGATGAGCTTTACTCGCCTGATACTGTAGCGCAGGTTTTTGCTTCAGCAGATGACGCCGACATTTATTATGGCGAAACGGAGATGATCAACGATGCCGGTGAAAGCCTCGGCCGCCGCCGGCACAAGGCGCCAAAGCGTTTTCATTTTCGCAGTTTCAGCTATGGAATGAGCGTAAGCCATCAGGCTATTTACATCAGGCGTAGTCTCACGGAGACCTATGACCGGCAATATCAGTTAAGCGCCGACATTGACTGGATTTTACGCGCCGTTAAAAAAGCTAAAAAGATAGTGAACGTAAACCGCTATGTAGCGCGTTACCTGGTTGGGGGGATGTCCAAAAAAAGGCATCGGCAAAGCCTGATAGAGCGCTTTCACATCATGCGCAAACATTATGGCTTATTGCCAACCCTGTTTAATCATGGCATAATTGCCTTCAACCTGGGATGGTATTGGCTGCTTAACCGCCGCACTAACGACTAAGCTTTCTCTATTAGGCAAACAGCGTAGGCCACCACGCCTTCTTCGCGGCCTATAAAACCCATTTGTTCGTTGGTGGTAGCTTTTATGGAGATATCCTCCTCATCAATACCGGCTGCCTCAGCAATATTTTTCTTCATGGCGGGTATATGCGGATTAATTTTGGGTGCTTCGAGGCATATCATGGCATCTATGTTGCCAATTGTCCAGCCTTTTTCGGCAAGCAGGGCCATCACATGCTGCAGTAATATCAGGCTACTTATACCCTTCCAGCGATCATCTTTATTAGAAAAGTGAAAACCTATATCGCGCAGGTTGGCAGCACCCAGCAAGGCATCGCAAATGGCATGCAGCATCACATCAGCATCGGAGTGGCCATAAGCACCAGAGTGGTGCTCCAACTTAATACCTCCTAAAACAAACGGATGCCCTTCTTTTAACTGGTGAACATCAAACCCAAAACCTACGCGTATTTTTCCCACTGCTTACTTTTTGGGGCCAAAGTTAGCAGATAATGTGAAACGAAGGGTGTTGGCTAGCGGACTATTCTGCTGGTTGGCGGCAAGGTAAGAAAAGTCGAAGCCGTAACCATCGTACTTAAATCCTACGCCTAATGACAAGTATTTGCGCCCGCCCTTGGCATTTGATTCCAGGAAGTAGCCGGTACGTATGGCAAAACGCTCGGCATACCAGTACTCCAGGCCAGGCGACCAGGTAATCTCTTTAAACTCTTCGCTGAAACCTCCGGGTGCATCACTGAACGAACGGAATATACCCGATGGCACAGAGATGTCATCGCCATTATTGACCGAACCGTCTGGATTGATGGTGGTAGTAGGCACCATCAATTTATTAAGGTCAAATGCGAAGGTTAGCTTGTTGGTACCATCTAAAAACCAGGTATTCGCAATACCAAGTTTCAGGTTAGTCGGCAGAAAGTACCGGGGGCCGTTATCAGTATAGCCAATTTTAGTACCGATGTTTGAGATATTGGCGCCAAAAGCAAATAAAGCGTCCTTACCGAACTGCTGTGCGGGTACCTTGTAATAAGCAGATACATCAGCCGCAAAAGCACTGCCTGCATGGGCCGTTTGTGAATTGCCTGAAACGAATGACACGTTAGACAAATTAGAACGAATATAACGCAAGGTTAAGCCTAAAGAGAAATCATTTCCAAAACGACGTGCAAATGAAGCGTCGATTGCAAATTCGTTTGGCGTGTAAGACCCCTGATCGGTTCCACTTTCGTCACTCAATAATATAGAACCGAGATTAAAATATCTTAAGGATGCTCCAATGCTATTACGATCATCCAGTTTATGTGCATAACTCAGGTAAGCCAAGCTCACATCGGGTACCAGGCGGCGCAGCCAGGGACTATATGATAATGACAGGCTATGGTTTTCCTCCAGAAAGGCGAGCTTGGATGGGTTCCAGAAATTCGCATTTGCATCCGGCTCGAGCGCCACACCTGCATCGCCCAACGCACCCGAACGTGAATCGGGCGTGATATTCAGAAAGGGAACTTCAGTGCGTATGGCCGCGCCTGAGCTTCCGTTGAGATTGGTTTGGGCTAAAGCTATACATGGCAAAAATAAAGCCATATACACACTTGCTTTGGCGTAGAAAAGCTTCATTAGTGTGGTTTGCAAGTTAATGATTCAAATATAGTATAATTTCGATGCGAAGGGTTAGTGTTGAGTGCCCTTCTTCATACGCAAAACACTCCTGTTAAGTTGTAACCAAATCTGCTAAAATTCGTTTAATGGTGTAAAAACAAATTCCCTTACAATCGTGTTTGAAACTTTAGTGAAGTTTATATTTTTACCAAATTCAAATTCAGGGTTATAATTGCAAATATGAAAAGACTTTTTACTGCAACTACTGTAGTTTTGATGGCCTTGGGTGTAGTGATTAGCGGTTGTTCAAAAAAGGAGCGATCACAAAAGACAGGTATCGTCTACAACGATAAATCAAACGGTGGTTATGTTCGTTTCCGCCAAACACATCCGGCACCGGGCCCCGGTCTTATACCAATAGAGGGCGGCACCTTTGTAATGGGTGGCAGCGCCGATGAAGACGTAGCTTTTGATTATAATAACGTGCGCCGAAGGGTAACCGTACCATCATTTTATATGGACGAAACAGAGGTATCTAACCAGGACTGGATAGATTATCTGCACTGGATTAATATTACCTTTCCTGATGACCGCGAAATGTATTACAATGCCACACCAGATACATTGGTATGGCGCCGTCCGCTTTCATATAACGAGCCTTATGTAGATAACTACCTCCGTCACCCTGCCTTTCAGGATTATCCGGTGGTAGGCATCACTTGGGAGCAGGCACAGGAGTACTGCGCATGGCGTACCGACCGTACCAACGAGAACATCCTTCGTGAACGTGGCTACCTTGCTACTTGGAAAGATAATGCTGCGCGCAAAGGCAAAGAGCCTTACAATACAGAGATGTATTTAAACAACCAGTACCGCGGACAAGGCATTGATGGTAAAAGAATGATGCCCGACCTTAACCCGAATGCAAAAGCAACGCAAGGCGGCAAAGCTGTGCGCCCGGTGCGTATGGAAGATGGTATCCTGAAACAAGCATACCGCCTGCCTTCAGAAGCTGAATGGGAATACGCAGCATTGGCACTTGCGGGCAATACAGAATTTGAAAATATTAACGACGGCAAAGTTTATCCGTGGAATGGCTTAGGCGTTCGCTCACCCAAAAAGAGCACCCGTGGCCTCATGCTGGCCAACTTTAAACGTGGCAGCGGTGACAATGCGGGTGTTGGCGGTTACCTGAATGACAAGGCTGACATTACGGCTCCTGTACGCTCTTACCAACCTAACGACTTTGGCCTGTATAACATGGCCGGTAACGTAAACGAATGGGTGGGTGATACTTATCGTCAGATGTCATTTGAAGATTTTGAGGACTTTAACCCTTTCCGTGGTAACGAGTTTACAAACAAACGCCTTGCTGACCCTGAGCGTGGTACTTACGCAAAAGACAGGTACGGTCGCCCGATAAAGGATCCTGCAAAATCAAACCGTAAAATGAAATACAGCGAGTTCATTGCTTCCCGCGGTGGTGCAGACAGTGCTGCTACTCAGCAACCTGCCGTTGTTGACACTACCTCTGCTGTGTTAGCTGCAAGCCCGATAGCAGGCAAGCCTTACACCAACGATTATCGCGATTACGTGGATACAGTTGATGCATCTTTATACGGCACCACTACACTGGTAAACAATCGCTCTAAAGTATATAAAGGTGGCTCATGGAATGATATGGCGTACTGGTTAAACCCTTCACGCCGCCGCTACATGGATCAGAGCGAATCAAGCGCCGAGATTGGTTTCCGTTGTGCTATGACCATGGTAGGCGCGCCCGAGATACATCCGGAAGGCAAGCCGCACATAAAGGTTAAAAAGCCAAAGAATCCAAGAATACGATAAGCTTTATAAATAAAATAAGAAAGCTCCGGGCGGACCCGGAGCTTTTTTATTTTAACAGCTTTGATAGTGTTGAATAATTATTGTGCAAATGCATATTGAACTATATTGGCCCCCATCCTTAATGCTTTAAGGCGCGTTTCCTGGCTATCCCCAGGGTATGTGCCGTAATCTTCCCATCCGTTACCTAAATCGCTCTCATACGAATAAAAACACACCAAGCGACCTTTATATATAAGTCCGAATGCCTGCGGTCTCTTTCCGTCGTGTTCATGTACCTTAGGCAAGCCATTTGGCATGGCATACTTTTGATGAAATATTGGATGATTAGGTGGCAGTTCTACAAAGTCGAGATCAGGGAATACCTTTTTCATTTGTGGCCGCGCAAATTTATCCAGACCATAGTTATCATCAATATGTAAGAAACCGCCTCCTTTGAGGTATTTGCGCAGGTTAGCTGCTTCTGCATCAGAAAAGGCCACATTACCATGGCCAGTCATATAAATAAATGAATAATCAAATAACTGTGCGCTTCCCACTTCTACTATTTCCTCTTCTTCCGCAAAGTTGGTTTTGAGGTTTTCGTTGCAAAACTTGGCAAGATTGATCAGTGCAGTGCGGTCGCCATACCAATCGCCACCACCATTGTATTTCAACCTGCCTATCTTATATACTGGTACCGAGAAGCTGCCAAGTAGTAATAAGATAGACACCACTGCTGCTAATGCCGTTATTTTTTTCATACACGATTCAAAAAATTCACTTCAAAGCAAGCTTCCAAAGCAGCAGTTTCGGTACGTAAACGGCTTTCGCCAAGGGTTACTGCCTGGTAGCCCGCTTGCAAGGCCGATTCCACTTCTCCATCTGTGAAGTCGCCTTCAGGTCCAATTAAAACCGTATAACGCCCGTGCTTTGTTAATAGTGTGCTGATGTCCTGCTTATCTCCGGGGGCACAATGCGCAATAAAGCCTTGCCCTTCAAAATTGGCTGTTATGAATTTCTGGAAAGAAATGGCTTCGTTTAATACCGGATGATAGGCTTTCAGCGATTGCTTCATGGCCGAAGTGATAATACGGTTAAGCCTGTCGGCACGAGCGTCCTTACGCTCGGAGCGCTGACAGATAACGAGTGAAATTTCATCAATCCCAATCTCCGTAGCTTTTTCAAGGAACCATTCCAGACGCTCTATATTTTTTGTAGGCGCTACGGCAATGTGCAGGTAGTGATTTCGCTGCTGATAGTTGGTTATCTTGGAGTTGATAGTGAGTACAGTGCGCTTAGGATGCGCATCGGCAATGGTTGCCGTATAAAATCCACCTCGCCCGTCAATTAGCTGTACTTCATCAGCCACAACAAGGCGCAGCACACGAATGCAATGTTTACTTTCTTCTTCGCTTAAAATATACTGTGTAGCCGATGGGTCAATATCGGGTGTATAAAACAGATGCATAACGCAAGTTAGTGCAAATCCGTGGTATCTTCTTCATTCAGCAGTAATTCAAGCTTAACTGCCTCGATGTTCTGATCCGATTTTTTGAGTATAGTAATGTTATAACCGTTGGCTTCCTTCTGCTCTCCCACATCAGGGATTTTTCCAAACAGATCGCCCAACCATCCGGATACGGTATCAAAGTCGCCATCCTCCGGCAGATCATGCGGCAGATGCTCATTCACATCATATATTGAAGCCAGCGCGTTTACAATGAACTCGCGGTCGTTTATCTCTTCAACAATTGGTTTTTCCTCATCGTACTCGTCCTGTATCTCGCCTACCAACTCTTCAACAATATCTTCAAGGGTAACCATACCTGCGGTGCCACCAAACTCATCAAGTACGATAGCTATTTGCATGCGCTTTTGCTGCAGCTCAGCCATCAGATCGTTGATCTTCTTGGTTTCCGGTACGAAGTAAGGCTTACGGATTATTTCTTTCAATAGGATCTCTTCACCTTTAACCATCAAGGGAAGAATATCCTTAGTATGTACAATCCCTACTATCTTATCAATCACCTCCTCGTAAACCGGCATGCGGGAGTATCCCTCTTCTACTAAAGTTTCTAGCAGCTCCTGACGGGTGGTTTCAATATCAATACCAGAGATTTTAGTTCGCGGCACCATGATATTCTTCACCACACGCTCGTTAAATTCAAATACATTCTGTATCAGCTCGTGCTCATTGCTGTCAAGCGCGCCAGTCTCCTTACCTTGTTCTAGCAGGTATTGCAATTCTTCGGAGCTGTGATGTGTCTCGGAAGCGTGAACGCTAACGATACCAAACGTGCGCAGGATGAAATTGGCAAAGCCGTTTAACAGCCATATAAACGGACGGAAAATGAGGAAGAAAATACGCAACGGTACAGAAACCACCATTACTGTACGTACCGATTTTTGTATGGCAATTGACTTAGGAGCAAGCTCGCCAAACACGATGTGCATAATGGTAATGAACAGGAAGGCTACTACGTGGCTTGTATTTACCGCCAATGATGAGTTGAGCACTACCCCGAAAGCTGAAAAAACCTTCAGCATCATAGTAGTAACCACCTCTTCGCCAGCCCAGCCTAAGCCAAGCGATGCGAGAGTAATACCCAATTGTGTGGCTGCCAGGTATCCATCAAGGTTGTGCATGATACCACGCGCTACCTTGGCAGTTTGGCTGCCTGTTTTGGCTTTAATCTCTATCTGAGAACCCCGCACCCTAACCATTGCAAATTCGGCCGCAACAAAAAAACCGTTAAGCAATACCAGGAATATGGTAAGGAAAATTTGAAAACCGCTTATGTGAAGTTCGAGTCCGGGGTCCATGTATTAGTTATTGGTAAACAGGAAAGGTAGTCTGATAAAGCTCAAGGCTTTCAGCAATTACCTTGTGAGCATAGCGTACGCCAAGCCAATGTTCGATGGTTACGTTTTTACCTTCAAGGGTTTTGTAATCCTGGAAGAAACGAACAATCTCTTTCATAGTGTGCGGCGGCAATTCGCCAATATCGTTGATGTAGTTTACAGACATATCGTTGGCTGCAACAGCGATGATTTTATCGTCCTGCTCGCCGTTATCAACCATATGCATCACTCCGATAACTTTAGCTTCAATCATTGACATCGGGAATACGTCAACAGAGCAAAGTACCAATATATCCAAAGGATCTTTATCGTCGCAATAGGTTTGTGGTATAAAGCCGTAGTTAGCCGGGTACATTACTGATGAAAACAGAACCCTGTCAAGTTTAAGCAGGCCTGATTCTTTGTCAATTTCGTATTTTGCTTTAGAGCCTTTTGGTATTTCAATAATAGCATTTACAACGTCCGGAACGTTACTACCAGGTGATACCTGATGCCATGGGTGTTGGGTACTCATTTATACTTTATGTCTTTTTTGTTAGTTGTTCTCTTTAACGGGTTTGTCGGCATTAAGTTTTCTTTTAACAAAGGCAAATATCAATGGGATGCTGGTAACTACAAGAAAAGCCAGCACCACATATTCTAAGTAATTCTCTATCTGTGGAAAACGCCGCCCCAGGAAATATCCCGAAAGCGTAAGTACGCTAACCCATAACGTACTTCCTATAAAATTATAAATAGTGAACTTTTTTAAGCTAACTTTTACAACTCCTGCAAAGATAGGTGCAAAAGTTCTTATTATTGGAAAAAATCTGCCTAAAATGAGCGCAGTACCACCATATTTCGAATAAAACTCTTCGGCAACCTGAATATGGCGCTTTTTAAAGAACCAGGTATCCTTCCGCTTATACAGCAAAGGCCCCGTCCGGTAACCAAACCAATAACCAACAAAGTTGCCTGCCACGCCTGCTCCTATCAGCGAAAGCACTAAAACCACAATGCCTACGGGTAATTTATTGGCTGCACAAAAAAGGCCCGCCATAAATAAAAGGTAATCGCCCGGGAGGAAAAATCCGAAGAATAGTCCGGTTTCAGCAAACACCACTACCAGCAAAACGTAAAAGCCAAGACCGATAATAGTATTGGCATCAGTAAGACTATGCAGGTACTCCCCTATGTTTTCCATTCACTATATCTGTAAAACTACAAATATTAACGCAATTGCAGCCCTACAGCGTGTTAAATAATATTTAGTAAATAGAAATATATACGGGATAAACGCCCATAACAATTGTGATAATGGCAGAAACCGCCAGCACAACCTTGAAATAAGCCGGCACTTGCACTTCAGGGCGGTCGGCGCTGCGGAAATACATGGCTATTATAACCCTGAAATAATAGAATATACTGATGATAGCATTAATGACGGCAATAATCACCAACCATATCTGATACTGGGCAAGTGCTCCCGAGAACATATAAAATTTGCCGATGAAGCCCGCGGTTAATGGGATACCCGCTAAGGAAAGCATTGCTACAGTCAAGGTAAATGCCAGGAAAGGATTTTTAGCCGCCAAACCGTTGAAGCTTTCAAAACTGTCTGACCCACTTTGGCGATGCACCAGTATTAAGGCAGCAAAGGCGATGATAGACGCCACCGAATAAGCAGTAGCATACACAAATACCGAGTTTGCAGATGCCGAACCTAACGCTACTATAGCGAACAACATATAACCCGCGTGTGATATACTGGAGAAAGCCAGCATACGCTTAAAGCTTTGCTGATATAATGCTGTGATGTTCCCAATAAAGAGCGTTACTACAGTGATAAACAATAAAACGGGTACCCAAAAGTCGGATATGGTTGGAAAGCAGGTCATGAATAAGCGCAGGAAAGCTGCAAAGCCCGCAGTTTTAACTACGGTTGACATGAAAGCCGTGATGAGTGTTGGTGAACCTTCGTAAACATCCGGTGTCCAGAAATGGAATGGCGCTGCACCCACCTTAAAGCACAAGCCTACTATAATAAGCAACAAGCCCGTATAAAAAAGCGCGTCTACGTTATGCGGATGCATCACAATCCAGTCGCGTATAACCGAAATATCAAACGAGCCAGAAGCGCCGTACACTAATGTTATACCAAACAGTAAAAAGCCCGTTGAGAAAGCTCCCATCAGGAAGTATTTTAGCGCTGCTTCGTTTGATGCGAAATCATTTTTACGGATACCCGCAAGGATATACAGGCTAACTGACATGATTTCGAGCCCAATGAACAACATCACCATATTATGGAATGATACCATCACCACAATACCTGCCAGTGCGAATATAAGAATGGCATAATATTCTGCTACGCTATTGCTGATCTTCTCAAAATATCCTTTTGAAAGCAGCAGTATCAATATTGTCGACGCAATGGTGATGCCTGAAAATGCTACAGAGAACCTGTTAAACTCCATCATACCCGAAAAGATAGGCACGGCGTTATCATTCCAGGCAGCTATTGCAGCGCCTAATGCACCCAGCAAACCTACAACGGCAACCGGCAGCAAAGCATTCTTGGCTTTAAATAAACCAAGGTACAACAGCAATAATGGCAGTACTGATAATATTATTAGGGTAGTCATTTTTAAATGCTATGTTCTTTATTAAATTCTAAATCTTAAAATGTAAAACCTAAATCCTAAACACTAAATTCTAATCCTAAATGCTTCAGGTTTGATTTATTGTGTTTTTAAGTTTTTCAAGAATAGCTCCGAAAATCTTCATCAGCTCATCGGTTTCTTGAATTAAACTTTGCCTATCCGCTTCCTGTTTAGTGTTAACATCCAGTAACCTCAGCCAAAGCCTGCTTTCTTTCACTTCCTTCCGGCAAATCTTTACTCTGTGAGCATAATCATTTCTACTGAATGATTCACTTGCCTCTATATAATTTGCTGCAACCGAACCGGATGACCTTATCAGTTGTTTATAATATTCTATATTGTGCAGCGTCTTATCAACGTGCTTTAAAAACACTTTGCAGTTTTCTGCAAATGCATAAGTCCTTTCTTCCAAATCATACTTGCCATTCACTTTAATTTTATTATTAGAATTTAGCATTTAGATTTTAGAATTTAATTCCCGCTACCTCGGCATATTCATAAACTTCTCGTTCAACGTTGCCATTAAGTGATTCACTGCTGCTTCCGATATATGGATAATCGGCTGCGGGTAAACACCGATAACAATTATTAATACGCATATAATACCTAAAACGAGTTGCTCGGAACCGGTGATGTCTGTAAATAAAGCTGTCAGTCCGTTGGTTTCGCCTTGCATCACCTTTTTATACATACGCAGCATGTATACCGCACCAAATATGATAGTCAAGCCTGCAACAGCGGCAAGCCAATGGTTTCCATTGAAGATGCTTTTAAGTAATAAAAACTCTCCTACAAAGCCGTTGGTCAATGGCAATGCAACTGTACCTAAAGTGATAATCAAGAAAGCAATGGCAAACTTTGGGGCAACTTTGGCTATACCACCTAAAGCCGATAATTCGCGTGTTCCCAAACGGCGCCCTATGATATCCCAAATAAAGAATAAACCTACTACGTTGATACCGTGGTTCAGCATCTGCAGCAAAGCGCCCTGCATACCCTCGTGGTTATACATAAATAAACCCGCGGCTATTAAGCCTACGTGCGCTATGGATGAATAAGCAACCAGTCGTTTACCGTCCTTCTGGTTAAACGCAATCAACGAAGCGTAAACAATACCGATGATGGATAGAATTACCGCGAGATCCTGCCATTGGTAAAAGCCGAACGGCGCAACTGGAATAAGCCAGCGGATAACACCATAGGTACCCATCTTCAGCATAATACCTGATAACATCATGCTGCCTGCAGAAGGCGCTTCGGTATAGGTATCTGGCTGCCAGGTGTGGAACGGGAAAATAGGCATCTTAATAGCGAACGCTATGAAAAACGCCCAGAACACCCAGCTTTGCTGATCCTTGCTTAAAACAGTGCTATAGATATCGCTTAGCTCATACGTTTTGCCGGGCGCATGCATGTACATGTAAATAAGCCCAACCAGCATAAAAAGGGAGCCAGCGAATGTATAGATAAAGAACTTGATGGTAACTCTTATGCGGTTTTCGCCTCCCCAAAGGGCACAGATAAAGTAAATAGGGATAAGCGCCGCTTCCCAGCCTACGTAAAACAAAAAGCCGTTAAGCGCAGTGAAAACGGTGAGCATACCCGCCTGCATAAATAAAATCAAAGCGTAAAAAGCCCCGGCATTTTTATACTGATGCTGGTAAGTGGTAAGAATGATAAGTGGCACCAGCACCGTGCTCAGCAGTACTAAAACCATGCTTATGCCATCAATACCCGCTGTAAAATATACGCCGTATCTTGGTATCCACTCGTAAACCGTAGTAAATTGCGTAGTATCATCCGGAACAAAGCCGGCCAGAAAATACATCGCGAGGGCTAACTCGGCAACAGCAAAAAACAATGCCACGTGCTTTGCTGCATTACCTTTTATAAAGGCAGTTATAATAGCAGCTATAACCGGCAAAAAGAGTAAAGTACTAACCGTCATTTTATATCTTTAACGCTTGCGCTTTTATTTATTTAATATGTAAATAACCGTAAACCAATACCCCCACTATCCCAATCACCATCATAAATATGTAGAAGCCCACGTTACCTGCCTGCAATAATCGCAAACCGCGGCTTGCTTCTATAGATCCTTTACCCAAGCCATTTACCAAGCCATCAATACCCATCAGGTCAACCACACGGTAAAAGAAACCCGATATAGCATCAAGCGGGCGGCGTATCAGGAAATCATAAATCTCATCTACATAAAATTTGTGGTATGACAGGTTTGTTAATACCGGGCGATCTTCCTCATCGCTCACAGGCACGTGCTTACCGCTGATGTATTTACTGTATGCATAACCTAATGCAACCAGCGCAGCACCAACCGATACTCCCATCAGTATCCACTCGGTACTATGTGTAAGATGATGTTCGGGAGCAACCTTTGCTGATGCTTCGAACACAGGTGCCAGGAAGGAACCCAACTCGTGGTGACCATGTAATACTTCCGGCACACCAATGAAACCACCAAGTACTGACAAAACAGCCAATACAATAAGTGGTATGGTCATCGTAGCTGGCGACTCATGTAAATGATGTTCCTGCTCATGCGTGCCGCGGAACTTCCCGTAGAAAGTGAGGAACAGCATCCGGAACATATAGAAAGATGTAAATGCCGCAGTGATAACACCTATTACATACAGCGTGGTGCTGTGTTCAAATGCTGCAGCCAAAATTTCGTCTTTAGAAAAGAAGCCGGCAAACGGCGGAATACCCGCTATGGCTATAGTACCGATGAGCATAGTATAGAATGTTACCGGTAACTTGCCTCTTAAACCGCCCATTTTACGCATGTCCTGCTCATCGCTCATGGCGTGAATTACCGAACCCGCACCCAAGAAAAGCAGTGCTTTAAAGAATGCATGGGTAAGAACATGAAAGAATGCCCCGGTGTAAGCGCCAACGCCCAAGCCTAAAAACATATAACCCAACTGAGATACCGTTGAGTAAGCCAGTACCTTTTTAATATCGGTTTGAGTAAGTGCAATAAGGGCAGCAAAGGTTGCAGTTGCAACACCAATGATGGCAATAACCTCCAGCGTTACCGGCGACAGCGTAAACATAATATTTGAACGCGCTATCATGTAGATACCTGCGGTAACCATGGTTGCTGCGTGTATGAGCGCCGAAACCGGTGTTGGGCCGGCCATTGCATCCGGTAACCAGGTAAATAGTGGTATTTGTGCCGACTTACCCGTAGCTCCTACGAACAGCAATAAAGTAATTGCTAATAATGTAGTGTCGCCCGAATGCAGTGAGGCAGCTTTGGTAAACACATCTTTAAACTCCAACGAGCCAAAGGTGTTAAATATCATAAATACGGCGAGCAAAAAGCCCAGGTCGCCAATGCGGTTCATTACAAAAGCTTTCTTGGCCGCGTCGGCATAATTAGGATTGTTGTACCAGAAACCAATCAGCAAGTACGAGCATAAGCCTACACCTTCCCAGCCAATGAACATGATGAGGTAGTTAGATCCCATTACCAACAACAGCATGAAGAAAACAAAGAGATTAAGGTAAGCGAAGAACTTACCGACGCCCTTGTCATGACTCATGTAACCGATTGAGTATAAATGGATCAGGAAACCAACTCCGGTAATAATCAAAAGCATTATAGAGCTTAACTGATCTATCAGGAATGAGAAGGATACTTTTAAGTTCACCACTTGAAACCAATCAAAAAGCTTCACTTCAATCGGCTTGCCGGTAGCTTTAATTTCAAAAAAAGTGGCTACGCTTATGCCGAAGGCACCTAATATCAGTAAGCTTGCTATAGTACCAATAACCGCTTTAGGCAATGCATTACGGCCGATGCCGTTGATGATGAAACCGGCCAACGGTAATAAAGGAATAAGCCAGATGTATTTATCCATGTATAAGCCCCCTCTAAATCTCCCCCTAAAGGGTGAGACTTGATGATTGTTTAATTTTTATATCGTCCTCTTAGGAATATTTCACTTCTTTATACGCGCTCTTCAATCACTTCCCCTTCAGGGGAGGATGGGAGGGGCAATTACCATTTCAGTCTGTTCAGTACGTTGATGTCGATCGAATTGGTGTTGCGGTAAATCATTACAATGATCGCCAGTCCAATGGCCACCTCCGCAGCAGCCAGGGCCATGATGAAAAACACAAATACCTGTCCTGATGCATCGCCACGATAAACCGAAAAGGCGGTAAGCAACAGGTTCACTGCATTAAGCATCAGCTCTACCGACATGAAAATGATGATGGCATTACGACGCACCAACACCCCTATAACTCCTATTGAAAATATGATTGCGCTCAGTAATATGTAATGGTTAAGCGGAACCGACTGAATAGCATTAGTAAAACTTTCCATCAGGCTGTTTTTGGTTGTTTATCTTTTGTAGCCAGTAACACAGCGCCTACCATTGCCGATAACAACAGCAATGACGACACCTCAAAAGGCAGTAAAAATTCATTGAAGAGCACTTTACCCAGGTTTTTAACCAAACCCAGGTTAGGATCATGCAGTACTACCGGGTCTGAAACGGCCAGGGTTTTTAAGGAAGCAGTAAGGGTTACCAGTAAGCATCCGCCACCAAAAACGGCAGCTATCTTTATAATGTTCGATTTCACGGGCTCATTATCCTTATTCAGGTTCATGAGCATCAGCGTATAAAGGAACAATACCAATATAGCGCCCATATATACTATAAAGTTCACAATGGCCAAAAACTGCGCATTGAGCAATATATAATGGATAGTGAATGTAAAAAACGTAAGGATAAGATATAGAATACTATGCACCGGGTTACGGGCGCTTATCACCAATATTGAAAAGAATATAGACAAAAACGCGATGAAGTAAAATGTACTCATGTTTAGTATTGAAATAACACCCTCGCCCGATCTATTGCCGGGCTAAGGTATAAAACTTTCTTTTTTATTGATTAAGCGGAGCCTCCACTAATTTGTCCTTACCGTAAATAAAATCCTTGCGCAGAAAATCTGCCGGTACAATATCACCATCTAAATAGATAGCTTCTTTAGGGCAGGCTTCTTCACACAAACCGCAAAAAATACAGCGCAACATATTTATCTCATATACAGCAGCATATTTTTCTTCGCGGTACAGGTGCTCCTCACCTTTCTGGCGCTCTCCGGCCGTCATGGTAATGGCTTCAGCCGGGCATGATAATGCACATAAACCACAAGCGGTGCAACGTTCACGACCATGCTCATCGCGCTTAAGCGAATGCATCCCCCTGAAGTTCTCGGAGAACTCACGCTTTTGCTCCGGGTACTTAATGGTTACCGGCTTTTTAAAAAAGTGCTTTATGGTGATTGACAGCCCTTTTAATATGGCCGGCAAATAAGCACGCTCTGCCAGATTGAGCGGCTTTACTTCAAGTACCTTTTTTTTATTGCTTAATGATTCCATTCAATTCAATCTCCGCATTAGTTTACAAGCGTAACAACAATGCCTGTTATTACAATATTGGCTATAGCCAAAGGTATAAGGGTCTTCCAACCCAGGTTCATCAACTGGTCGTAACGGAAACGCGGGATGGTCCAGCGTATCCACATAAAGAAAAAGATGAACGCAAATATTTTGGCAAACAGGAATATCACTCCTAAAATGGTTACCAGGTTTTGCGAGCCAATCATGTCCATGAACGGAAAGTTATAACCACCAAAGTACAGTGTGGCCATTACTGCCGATGATATGAACATGTTGATATATTCTGCAAAGAGGTAAAAGCCCAACTTCATAGATGAGTACTCAGTATGGTAACCGCCTACCAGCTCCGTTTCGCATTCAGGTAAATCAAACGGTGAACGGTTGGTTTCAGCAAAAGCACATACGATAAAAATGAGAAAACCCAGCGGCTGTTTAAAGGCATTCCAGGTAAACCAGCCATCGTGCCAAAATCCATGTTGTTGCTCTGCAATTTCTTTTAAGCTTAATGAACCGGTAACCAATAATAGAGCAATGATGGACAAGCCCATGGAAATCTCATAGCTGATGTTCTGCGACGCTGCGCGGATAGCACCCAGCAACGAGTACTTATTGTTTGATGCCCAACCGCCTATCATGATGCCGTACACTCCTAATGATACTACACCGAAGATATACAGGATGCCTACGTTGATGTCAGTAACCTGCAAATCAATAACTGTGGAGCCGATAGTAAGCTGCTGTCCCCATGGTATAACTGCTGAACCGATACAGGCTGTAAGAATAGCCAATGACGGACCTACTATAAATAAGAAGCCGCTTGAGTTGGTTGGAATGATCTCTTCTTTAAGGAACATCTTAGCACCGTCGGCAAGGGGCTGCAATATACCCAATGGGCCAGCACGGTTTGGGCCTACCCTATCCTGGAAAAATGCGGCCAGTTTACGCTCAGCATAAGTTGAATACATAGCTATCACCAAACTGATAGCGAATACAACTACAATGAGTACTATCTTGATTAAAATTTGCGTAAGCTCCATTTACAGACGTGTTTCGCGTTCAAATTGTTCTTTATTAGCTTCCTGCAATACTGGGTTGGTTTTAACCACCGGCAGGGGCTTCATGGTTTCGTAATGATTGGCGCTGATAACTGATTGGTGCGATACTTTGCGAGGCCCTTCAATTACCCAATCTGCTGTTTTCTTTTTATCGAAACGGCAGGTATTGCAAATAAATTCTTCTACCTCACCATATACATCTTTACGACCGGTTACGCGCAATACATCCTCACCTTTGTACCATAAGGTTACTTTACCGCAGCACTTGTCGCAATCGCGGTGTGCTTCAACCGGCTTGGTAAACCAAACGCGGTTTTTAAAACGGAATGTTTTATCTGTCAACGCACCCACCGGGCATACGTCAATTACGTTGCCGGAAAAATCATTGTCGATAGCTTTCTCTATATACGTAGATATTTCCGAGTGGTCGCCGCGGTTTAATACACCGTGCAAACGGGTGTTTGTAATCTGGTCGGCTGTAAATACGCAACGGTAGCACAGGATGCAGCGCGTCATGTGCAATTGTATCTTATCGCCAAGGTCTATTTTCTCGAACGTACGGCGGTCAAACTCGTAACGGGTTTTCGCGGCGCCATGCTCATAGCCTAAATCCTGCAGATGGCACTCACCGGCCTGGTCGCAAATAGGGCAATCCAGCGGGTGGTTAATCAGCAACATTTCCACTACGCCTTTACGCGCCTCAATCACTTCTGGCGAGGTAATATTCTGAACCTCCATGCCATCCATCACCGTTGTACGGCATGATGCTACCAGCTTAGGCATAGGGCGCGGATCTTTCTCAGATCCCTTGCTTACCTTAACCAGGCAGGTACGGCATTTACCGCCACTACCTTCCAGCTTGGAGTAATAGCACATGGCAGGCGGAACAATATCACCACCTATCTGCCTTGCAGCATTAAGGATGCTTGTTCCTGGTTCTACATCAATAGAAATTCCGTCTATCGTTACTTTCATCTTTCAAAGTCTCCCAAACTCTTTTATCAAGAGCTTTTAGATCCGTGTTTGAGTTATACGAAAGCTTCTGTATAACTACATTCTTTATTTTTTCGTCATTGCGAGGAACGAAGCAATCTCTGAACTCTTTATTAAGATTGCTTCGCTGTGCTCGCAATGACGTTTAGATTTATGCTGTCGCTTCTTCCTTCTTTGGCAGCGGATCGGCGTAATGCGCCAGTCCGTAATTTCTTGTTGTTGCTTCTGCAGCGTTAGTTACGTGCCACTCAAACTCATCTCTGAAATGACGGATAGCGCTGGCTACCGGCCATGCTGCTGCGTCACCCAATGGACAAATGGTATTGCCTTCTATTTTTTTAGACACGTCAACCAGCAAATCCATATCGCTCATTTTGCCGTGACCATACTCCAGCCTGTGCAGCACTTTCTCCATCCATCCGGTACCTTCGCGGCATGGCGAACATTGTCCGCAGCTTTCGTGATGATAAAAACGAGCAAAATTCCAGGTATTGCGCACAATGCACTGATCTTCATCAAATGCAATGAAACCACCTGAACCCATCATGGTACCCGTGGCAAAACCACCGTCGGACAGTGACTCGTAAGTCATCAGCCGTGATTCGTTATTAATGGTTTTCAGTATAAGGTTGGCAGGCAATATCGGCACGGACGAACCACCGGCAACAACTGCTTTTAAGCGCTTGCCATTGGCAATGCCACCGCAATATTCATCACTATATATAAATTCCTCTACAGGAACACCTAATTCAATTTCATATACACCGGGTTTTACCAGGTTACCTGATGCGGAGATCAGTTTAGTGCCAGTACTGCGGCCTATCCCTATTTTAGCGTATTCTTCGCCGCCATCGTTAATGATAGGTACAACGGCAGCAATAGACTCCACATTGTTTACTACTGTAGGGCAACCGTACAAACCCGCAATAGCCGGGAATGGCGGTTTAATGCGTGGGTTGCCACGTTTACCTTCCAATGATTCTAACAGCGCAGTTTCTTCTCCGCAGATATAAGCGCCACCACCGGGTTGTACATACAATTCCAGATCGTAGCCAGTACCTAATATATTCTTACCTAAAAGGCCGGCATTCTTTGCTTCTGCAATAGCTCTTTCCAAGATACGCACCTGCGGCATCATTTCGCCACGAACGTATATGTATGATGTATTGGCACCCAAAGCATAGCTGGCCACTATCATTCCCTCTATCAGCAAATGCGGAATGTAGGTCATGAGATAGCGGTCTTTAAAAGTGCCGGGTTCAGACTCATCAGCATTGCAAACCAGGTAACGAGGCACACCTTCCGGCTTTGCCAGAAAGCTCCACTTCATGCCCGTAGGGAAACCTGCGCCTCCACGGCCACGCAAACCCGATTTCTTTACCTCCTCTACTACCTCATCAGGAGTAAGAGTTTTGAGGGCTTTTTCGACCGCTGCGTATCCACCTTTCTGGCGATAAACATCCAGCGTGTTGATGCCGGGTACATTTATGTGTTGTAGTAATAATTTGCGTCCCATCAGTTATTCGCCTTTGCTTTTAAATCCGATATTAACTGATCAACCGATGCGGTTGTCAAATTCTCATAAAAAGTATATTCCGGGCCTATTTGCAATACCGGTCCAAAGCCACAGGCAGCCAAACATTCCACCCCTCTCCAGCTGAATAAGCCATCGGCAGTAACTTCGCCCTCCTTTACACCAAGCTTTTCCTCAATGTAATCCATTATTTTTTCGGCGCCCACCAGGCAACAAGGCCCGGTACGGCAAACCTCTAAAACGAACTTACCTTGAGGACGTAAAAAGTACATGGTATAAAATGACGCTACCTCATAAACCTCTATCGGCAGTATGCTGAGGTATTCTGCTACTTTATCCATAGCGGGGGCACTTACCCAGCCATATTCGGCCTGCACCAGGTGCAATACAGGTAATAAAGCGGATTTTTGTTTTCCCTCCGGATAGCGGGCCCTTACTTCATCAAATTTAGCGAGCAGCTCCGCCGAGAACTCAACGGGCTCAAGCTGGGTATTTTCAACTCTAAGCATCTAATTCCCCTGCTATAATATTTAAACTACTCATGTTAATTATCGCGTCACTCAGCAACATACCGGCGCTCATAGGCGCATACATCTGGTAGTTGATAAAGCTTGGCCTGCGGAAATGCAAACGGTACGGCGACCTTCCGCCATCGCTCACCAGGTAAAAGCCCAACTCGCCGTTGGCCCCTTCTACTGCGTGGTACAACTCAGTTACCGGTGTTTCCACTTCACCCATCACTATCTTAAAGTGATAAATGAGGGCTTCCATGTTGTTATATACTTCCTCTTTCGGAGGCAGGTAAAACTCCGGCACATCCGCATGGAAAATGTCGGCAGGCTCCTTTTCAATTTTAGCAAGCGCCTGTTCTATCAGGCGGAGGCTTTGCCACATTTCTTCATTACGTACCAGGAAACGGCTATATACATCTCCGGTATCGCCTACGGGCACCTCAAAATCAAACTCGTCATAAGATGAATATGGCTCCATTGCCCGTACATCATAATCAATGCCGGTAGCACGCAGTAAGGGACCGCTCCAGCTGTAGCTTAAAGCGGTTTCGGCAGATACTTCGGCAACGCCGCGCGTCCGGTCCATAAATATGCGGTTACGATTAAAGAGGTTCTGAAACTCCTTTAACACCCCCGGAAACTCTTTTGTAAACTTGCGGATCTTATCAAAAGCTATAGTATTGAAATTACGCTCAAACCCGCCTATACGACCGATGTTGGTAGTTAAGCGTGAGCCGCAAATTTCTTCGTATATCTCATAGATGGCCTCGCGATACTCCATCATGTACAGGAAGCCTGTAAATGCACCTGTATCTACGCCCAATACACCATTACATACAATATGGTCGGCGATGCGCGCCAACTCCATTATAATAATGCGCATGTAATCTACGCGCTTTGGCGTTTTGATGCCAGCCAATTTTTCCACCGTCATGTGCCAACCCATATTGTTAATGGGGGATGAACAATAGTTCAGCCTGTCGGTAAGTGGAGTGATCTGGTAATATGGGCGATGCTCGGCGATCTTTTCAAATGCACGGTGTATGTACCCAATGGTAGATACGCCACTTACAATGCGCTCACCGTCGAGCTGGATAACGTTTTGGAAAACGCCATGCGTAGCCGGGTGTGTTGGCCCCAGGTTAAGGGTAGAAAGTTCGCTCTGCGGATCGTTATCAAAATATACCGGATGGTTATGCATGCTGTTTATCTTCCAAAAAAGTAATCCTTCTTATCAACACGGTTCGGGTCTTCCAACGGGTATTCTTTACGCATCGGGAAAACGGTCATATCGTCCACGTTCAGTATCCTGCGCAGGTCAGGATGCCCGTCAAATATCACCCCAAAAAAGTCATAGGTTTCGCGCTCCATCCAGTTGGCACCGTTCCATAAGGTAGTCGCCGTAGGGATGTGCACATCACCATCAGCCAGAAAAACCTTAATGCGGATGCGCACATTGTTTACAAGACTATGCAGATGATACAGTACGCCTGTTTGCTTTTCCTGTTCAGGATAGTGAATGGCGGTAATGTCCGTCAGAAATATGAATTGTAGCGTCGGGTCGTTCTTTAAAAACCCCAGCAGATCGATGATCTGCTCCCGGGTAGTTTCAACAGTAAGCAAACTGTGCGGCTCACCTATCAGGCTCACCTGTTCGCCAAACTGGGCATTTATGCGGTCTAAAACTTCCTGATTGGTTATTTTACCCATTATTGAATTCCGTATTTAGCTAAAAGTTCCTGGTACTTTGGTTCGTTGCGCCTGCGTAACGATTCGGTTTGCACCAGTTTCTGAATATTTATAAAGCCGTCTATAATAGCTTCAGGGCGCGGTGGGCAACCCGGTACATAAACGTCAACCGGTATTACCTCATCAATACCTTGCAGTACAGAGTAGGTATCGAATATACCACCGCTTGAAGCGCATGCACCTACGGCCATCACCCAGCGGGGCTCGGCCATTTGCAGATAAACCTGGCGCAGTACAGGAGCCATTTTTTTTGATATGGTACCCATTACCATCAATAAGTCGGCCTGGCGAGGCGAAAAGCTTAAGCGCTCCGCTCCAAAACGCGACAAATCGTAATGCGAGCCCATGGTGGCCATAAACTCAATACCACAGCACGAAGTAGCAAAAGGGAGCGGCCATAATGAGTATGAACGGGCTAAACCGATGGCCTTGTCGAGCGAGGTGGCAAAAAAACCAGAACCTTCAACGCCGGGAGGAGCCTCTACTATCTGAATATTGCTCATGAACTAATTTACTTATTGGTTTACAGGTTATAGAACGCCTGCACCACAAATTTAGCATAAAATACGAGGTATTATTAGAAGCGCATAGTACCGTAAAGTATTTAGAATCAATCTAAACTCAATCCCATTCGAGGGCGCGCTTTTTAATAACGTAGATAAAGCCAAGCAGCAGTGTGCCCATGAAGATGAACATCTCTATCATCCCGGTTTTGCCTAACTCTTTAAAGTTAATGGCCCACGGATACATAAAAATTACCTCCACATCAAAAAGTACGAAGAGGATGGCTACCAGAAAATACTTAATGGAGATTGGCGTACGCGCGTTACCAATAACTTCTATACCCGATTCAAATGGCGTAAGCTTATCATTAGTTAAGCGTTTTGGCCCTATTTTGTGCGTTACAAACATGGTTGTAAAAACAAACCCTAACGCCACTACCATTTGGAATATAATCGGTAGGAAATCAATTGGTAAACTTTGTGCTTCCATGTCACAAATATAATAACGTGCGCAAAATAAAAAAGGCCTCAGTTACCTGAGGCCCTTATTATTATCAATTCTAAATAATTGCTTATTTGCCTTTAGCGGCTCCGCCCTTACGCTGATAGTAATTTACCACCGAAGAGTTAGTTGGGTCAAGCTCTTTGGCTTTAGCAAAAGCTTCAGATGCTTTAGCATCGTCCTTATCTTTGTAGGCAGCATAATTACCTAAGTAAGCATAAGCTTCTGCAAGGCTCTTTTTAACTTTTGGATCAGCCGCTTTAGGAGTTGCTATCTCTATGTACTTTTCGTAGTATGGTTTTGCAAAGCCCTCAATGTTGTTACGGTCTTTCTCTTTCATATCTACAACACGGGCTCTGTATAAATAAGCATCAGCTGATGGGCTGGTACCCATTTTCTGTATTACGTATGAAAAGGCACTATCCGCTTTGGTCAACACAGAATCACCGTTAGGCAAATCCTTGTTATAACCATAATAATAGCTGTAGCCTTCATAGAAGCGGTCTACCAGTTTGGCATCCTTGCTATTTGTTGAATAGTAGTGGTAAGCGTCACCTGCTTTAAGGTATTGCTTATTGCCAAAGTAGTATTTAGCAATATCGGCATATACGCCTACCTGAGTGCTATCTAAAGTAGCAGCTTTCTTCAATGAAGCAATACCGGTTGAATCCTTTAGTTCAAGCTGTGCTTTACCGAGGTAATAGTAGTCACGAGAGATGATACGTTTTTCACCGGCCTTTGACATAAACTGCTGCATTGCAGTAAGCGAGGTCTGATAGTCTTTGTTTTCAAATGCTGCAATTGATTTGTAACGCAGAAGCTTCAGGTTATTTGGAGCTAATTTTTCCAACTCGGCTAATTCAGTTTGTAGTGTTGCATAATCACCTGCAGCTACCAGGAAGTCGGCATAACGGATGCGTGACTCTACTGACTTATCGGTAAGGCTCAAGTACTTTTTATAGTTCTCAACACCTTCTTTAATTTTAACTGAAGCCATTTTAGGGTCGTTAAGTGCCCAACGCAGGTCTGTTTCAGCCCACTCACGGTAAGCCGGACCATAATTAGGATCAAGCGCCAAAGCTGATTTAAATTCAGTTTCCGATGCAGTAAAGTTGTTGGCAAATTTCCAAAGCACACCTTTAGCTACAATAGCACCAGCCATTTTAGGGTCAATAGTAAGTGCTGATGTATAGTTACCTAACGCATCGTTACTTTTTAAAAGCAGACGATTAGCATTACCCATTACTAATTGCAAACGTGCATTCTTTTGTTTTTTATCAAGAGCAACACCTTCGTTTAAAGCGGCTAAAGCTGCGTTAGCATCAGCTGGATCTAACAAATAAGCCTCACCCATATAAACATAAGGGTCAGTTTCTTTATTAGCGGCAGCTTTTGCCTTATTAAAGTTATCTGTAATAGCAGCCTGATTTTTTTCGATACGGGCTACTGCACCTAAACCAACATAGTTAAGGGCTGATTTTGGATTTTTAGCGATACCCTGATTGAAAACAGTCTTTGCTGAATCAGGATAATCCTGCAGTATGTAAACCCAACCCAGGTAGAAGTAATTTTCATCCTTATCGGCCTGAGTGGTGGTCAAATTTTTGAGCATTGATTTTGCTTTCTGATACTGCTCGGCGTCAATAGCTTTTTTGGCGTCGTCTAAACTTTGCGAAAAAACTGATGAACCGATAAATACCAGAGGCAGCGCCGCTGCCGCAATCTTACTGATTTGTTTCATCGATTGTTTAATTTAATTTATTCTTTCTTTACGTTTATTTCTCGTCTTGGAAGCGAGTCGGGCATCAGTCCGGATTTCAATATAATCCTTTGTCCTCTGTCACTTGCCAGGAATGATGCAAATCCTGTGCCCAACCCAATCTTACCTGAACTGTTTACAATATATACTGCCCTACTGAGGGGATACTGTTTTAAGACAAGTGTACTCTGCGATGGTTTAAAATATTCACCACCAAATTTGCGGTTACCTTCATCGCGCACGCCCATTACTTTAACTTTATCCACGTAGGCAGCATAATCCTCATCAGGATCTGTAAGCCAGCTAAACCCTACAATACCAACAGCGTTCGTATGTTCACTTACATACTTTATCACCTCTTTGTTTGTATTCAGGGCATAAATATTTTTTTGCTTCAACTCCTTGCTCCCTGCTAACTGCTTCAAATAGTTAACCAAGCTTGAGTTAGGATTATCAAAAACGATATTTTTATCGGTTTTAGTCTGTCCGTTAAGCAGCTTTTTTACATCGGCCACTGTAATGAGTGTATCTGCCGATGCGTGGTTTACGATCAGCGTCACCGCATCAATAGCAAAACGGTTAATAATAGGTGGAAGCTTGCGGCTGTCCAAGATGCGTCGCTCTGCCGAATCCGGCTCCCTGCTCATAATGGCAATGCGGCAACTATCGTTTAAAAAACGATTGAGCAACTGGTTCTCAGAAGAGTACTTAATATCGAGATGAGCCTGAGGATATAAGTTCTCGAACACGCGTTCTTCGGCATCTACAATAGGCTCAAAAGATTCGTCGGCTAAGATGGTGATGTTGCCAAAGGCAAAGCCTTCTTCTGCTTTATCCTTCTTGCCAGCTTGCTGTCCGCAGCTTGCTGCGAGCAGGCCAAAACTCAATAAGCTGACGAATGTTATTTTATTCATCTTCATTGTCTTTCTTTAAAAGCCTTGAGAACCGAAGTATACCGTAGATGATGAAGAATGCCCCGAAGAGGTAACGCTGCCAGTTGTTAAGCGGCAGGTTAAGCCTGTCCCAAAACATAATCATCACCCCCATCACGCTCACACATAGAAATGTGAACACCCCCAAAATAAGCAAAAATCGCCTTTTGAGCGATTTTTGCTGGTTATTTCTGCTTAATGACATCAATAATTACTCAGTCGCTAAGTTAAATGCAATCGGCACGGTGTACTGTACACGCACAGGGCTACCATTTTGAATACCAGGAGTCCATTTTGGTGATTTCTTCAATACACGGATGGCTTCCTCATCGCAACCGCTACCAATACCACGCAATACACGGATGTCAGTTAACGAACCGTCACGTTCTACTACGAACTGAAGGAATACACGTCCCTGAACATTGTTCTCACGGGCAAGGGCCGGGTAACGGATATTGTTTTTAAGATAGTTACCGAAAGCAGCCAAACCACCTGGAAACTCAGGGTTTTTCTCAACTGCGGTAAATATCTGGTTTGAGTTATCCTCAATTACCTGCTTAATATCAGAGTTACCTACCGGCTCGTCGATACGTATTTCGGCGTTCGGGTCACCCTTCTGGTCTTTTTGGCCAGGGTCAGCAACTTCCAATTCCTTAACGGTCGGCGGATCCTTTTCAACAACCTGGTCGTCAGGCTTAACTACCGGTGGCGGGAATTTAACCTGATCTACTTTCGGTTTCGGTGGTTCCGGCGCTGGCGGAGGTGGTTTTTTGGTTTGATCAACCGGTGGCGGTGGCGTAAGCACCACGTCGGTCACCTTCACTTTTTCAGGCGCCTTCGGGATGATACCCTTGATGGCATTAACTATAGTTGGCATGGCTATAGCAAGTACAAACAGTGATATACCTATTAAAAGAGCTTTACCCGTACGTTTTGAGTTATCTCTTCTTAATTCGTATGCACCATAAGCCTTGTTACGACCAGTAAAAACTACGTCAATCCATTCCTGTTTTACTAAATCTAACTTTGATCCTAACATCTTTTAGGCTTTTTGTTATATATTACAATAACGTAAACAATTCTTTTTAATATATCTTCTGATCTTGAAGCAATTTAATTTCAGAACTGGTAATTGCCACAATACCATATGACTGGATATTGGTTATCGCAATCTCATCAAGCGCATCAACCATGTTTTTATAAACTGATTTATCACTTGGTTTAAGAATCACGAACATGTATTTACCAAATTTTTCCTGAACTTCTTTGCTTTTATCAAGCAAGCTTTGGCGCAGGCCGTTTTTACCAAAACCCTCTACGGTTGGAGGAGTTTTGCCCATTTCGCCCATATACCAGGCCACTTTATTATCTTTACCTAATAAAATGGTCATGGTACGTGAAGCCGCCACATCAAGTTGCTGCTCTTGCTTCTCGTCCTTATCGGGCATGGCAACGTCCATCGCCTTTGGCTTTGAGAGGGTGGTAGTCATCATAAAGAAAGTGATGAGCAAGAAAGCTAAGTCCACCATTGCTGTCAAGTCAACCCTGGTTGATGCCTTTTTACTTCGTACTTTCTTACCTTTGCCACCCCCGCCGGAGGTATCTAATTCTGCCATCTTTTTCTATTACTTTGAAGCCCCTCTCAGGGTTGTAATTAAACTAAACTTGTTAACTTCCTGACGTTGTAATATGTCTACCACATCTTTAATAACAGGATATTCCTCTTTGCTATCACCTTTGATAGAGATACGCAAGTCCTTGTTGTGCAAAGCCCTATCGGCAATACGTGCTTCACGGATCCAGTTATATAGCTGGTCGCTTACCGAGTCGCGAGGGATGCCAGGCTGCTGGTAATCTTTACGCTGGGTAGCGTCCAATGCCAAAAACTGTTTAAGGCTTTGAATTGGAACACCGAACACAGGCAGTACCGCAAAACGCTCATACTCTTCAGGAGTAAACTGAATGCCGTATTTTTCGCCCATTTGTTGCAGGGTTTGTTTACGGATATCGTTACCTTCTACTGAGAAGAAAGCTTTGCCAGAACCAACAGTGATTGTGGCGAGGTTATCGTCAGGCACGGGTTGCTCTTTAATAGAGCCTGGTATGTCTACCGGCACAGGATCTTCTATCCTTGGCTTGGCAGTCAAAATGAAAAAGGTAAGCAACAGGAACGCCACGTCGCACATGGCGGTCATGTCTATCGCTGTACTTTTCCGTGCTACTTTTACTTTTGGCATATTTTTAAATTCTTTTAATAAATATTAAGGCTTTATATTTTATATATACCGCCGGCCGTACAGCCGGCGGACTTTTAAACCAAGCACTTAATATTTTTAGGCGTGAGACGATGCAAATGTTTGTACAATGCTGAAGCCAGTCTCGTCGATAGCGTAAGTTAATTTGTCAATTTTAGATGTAAATGTGTTGTACATGATGATTGACAAAGTAGAAGTACTGATACCTAATGCGGTATTGATAAGCGCCTCAGAGATGTGGGTTGAAAGAGCTGCCTGGTTAGGAGCACCTGAAGTTGCCAACTCAGAGAACGCACCGATCATACCAACTACCGTACCTAACAGACCCAATAGAGTACCGATTGATACGAGTGTAGCGATGATAGTAAGGTTTTGCTCAAGCATTGGCATTTCAAGAGCTGTAGCTTCTTCGATATCCTTTTGGATAGCAAGTGCTTTTTGCTCAGAATCCATAGTTTGATCATTTTCAACCTCACGGTATTTTTTAAGACCAGATTTTACAACATTTGCAACAGAGCCTTTTTGTTTGTCGCACTCAGCGCTTGCAGCTTCGATGTTTCTTGCGTTAAGGTGAGCTTGAATCTTTTTAACAAAAACACCTACGTTGCCAGTGCCAGAAGCTTTACCGATAACGATGAAACGCTCGATAGAGAAAACGATCACCATCAATAACATTGACATGATCACAGGTACGATTACACCACCTTTGTGTACGGTACCGAAGATATCCACAGGCTCATTTGCAGGATCGCCGCCTTTATAGTGGCTTGGGTGACCTAATACAAATATGAAGATAAGGATACCAACTACAAGGCATAATGGAATAGCCAATGTAGCGAAAATGCCCGATGAGCTTGAGCTTTCTTGTTTAACAGGGGTACTTGGTTTTGATGGTACGTTCGCCATTACAGTAAAAATTTAGTTTTTAGTTTATGTTTATTTTTTATGTTTAATATGCAATCAAAAAAGGAATAACAAAATTAGAATTTTACGAATGTAAAAAATCAATTCAAGTTATTCTTAATAATTATTTAACCTTCTTTAAAGCAGCCAAACATTATTTGGTGAGTACATAACGTACACAAGGCAAAATATTGTTTACAGCGTCTTTAATTTTTTACAATGAAAATTATTTTTTTCAATAATAGCAAAATTTATCGGCTAAAAAATGTGTAACTAAACTGATAGATTTTCAACATTCAATCGATTAACTGCATATTTACACATCATGTTGCTTGTTTTTCAATACATTAATTACAAATATTATAAATATTGATGCTGTTGTAACATTAGATATTCTTATACATCTCTTTATCACCCTCCCGCTTTTTTTGCCTTATAACCATCCGCAGTAAGCATCGCAAGCACCTTGTCACGGAAATCACCCTGTATCAATATCTCTCCGTCTTTTGCAGAACCGCCAACCCCACATTTGGTTTTAAGCACTTTTCCCAACTTTTCCAAATCCTCATCCTTACCAATAAATCCGTCTACACGTGTAACCAGCTTACCTCCGCCTTTACGGTCAAGATAAATTTTTAAATTTTGCTGATTAGCCGGCAATGTATCTGCGGGGCTATCCTCCTCCTGCTGATACTGAAACCCAGGATCAGTAGAATAGACAACGCCGGTATATTGTTTGTTCTTTTTCATATATCTATCGAAGTTAATTATACCTTTTATTAAAGGATAATATTTTTTCGATTTTAAATATATAACACGGTTGCAACGATTTTATTATGCAAGATACAAAATAAAATTTGGCAAAAAAGAAAAAAACTTAATAAATCTATTGTTGGATGAATCCCGGGCCTACTATAACCCGTAAAGAAAGTGGCCTCACACTTATTTCAGCCGTGGTACCGGTAACCTGGGGTTCGCCGTCGAGATGTATTGGGCCCGAGTCGCCGCGTTTTACGCTGATGTGTTTACCCTTGATGATTTCTACGTAATCAGACTTGTCGGTAGTTTTATTGAACATCCGGAGCGCCATTTCAGGAAATTTGTACAATGGGAATGGCTTTACCACACATACATCCAGTTCGCCATCCTGTACCGAAGCACGTGGCGAAATATGGGCATTGTTACCATACTGCGATGAATTGGCTATACTCAGCATAAAAGCCTCACGGTCATATGCTTTACCATCAACATCAATGTGATATTTTTGCGGTTTATAATTGATGACTTCCTGAACAGAAGATTTAAAGTAGCTGTAAAAGCCCCTTTTTTTAGCGTTTTCGCCATGCGCAAAAACATTGCTTATGTGGGCGTCAAAACCCATACCGGCCATGTTAAAAAAGGGCTGGCCATTAAATAACGCGGAGTCAATGGCCTCTACGTGCTGACTATTAAGCGTTTCAATGGCTTTCTGCGCATCCATAGGTATTTTTAGAAAGCGAGATAACCCATTGCCCGAGCCAAAGGGTATAATAGATAATATGGTATCACTTCCTACAATGGCTGATGCTACTTCGTTTACTGTGCCATCACCTCCTACTGCGCCTATAATATGGTAATCACCTATAGCTTCTTTGGCAACGGTACGCGCATGGGTAACGCCCGTGCTGAAAATGAAGCTTGCTTCAAATGCAGTTTTATCCAAATATTTCTCAATCAGTTCAGGTACCCTTTCCTTGCCCTTACCACCCGAAACGGGATTAATAATGAATAAAACTTTCTTTTTCAATTACCTGTATTTTTAAGGCGTCAAAAGTAAGTGTATTTTTCGCTTTGTAAAAATTGTTTTATTTTAGCGCTCCGAAAGTGGACTGATTTAAGTTGCCTTCAAGGCTGCAAATTGCAACCACGTAAAAAAAGTGCTAAATCTTTGCTCCTTTTTTTACCGGCAGATTACTACACTGCTCCCCTTTCTGGTAAATTTTAAAGAAAACTTTATGCCATACTTATTCACTTCGGAATCCGTGTCAGAAGGGCACCCGGATAAAGTAGCCGATCAGATCTCTGACGCCCTTATAGATCAGTTTCTTGCTTTTGACCGCGACTCTAAAGTAGCCTGTGAAACGTTGGTTACTACAGGGCAGGTTGTGCTTGCCGGGGAGGTGAAATCAAAAGCTTATTTAGATGTACAAAAAATTGCCCGCGATGTAATTAACCAGATCGGTTATACTAAGGGCGAATATATGTTTGATGGTAACTCGTGTGGCGTTTTTTCTGCAATACACGAGCAATCGCCTGATATTAACCAGGGCGTAGAACGTCAAAATAAAGAAGATCAGGGTGCGGGCGATCAGGGTATGATGTTTGGCTATGCCACCAGCGAAACCGATAATTATATGCCACTTGCGCTTGACCTTGCTCATGCGTTGCTGATCGAGCTGGCTGCCATTCGCAGGGAAAATGATGCAATCAAATACTTACGCCCTGATGCAAAATCACAGGTAACGTTAGAGTATGATGATAATAATCAGCCTATCCGTATAGATGCTATCGTTATCTCTACACAGCACGACGAGTTTGATAATGAGGAAGCAATGCTGGCTAAAATACGCGAAGATATTATCAACATTTTGATACCGCGCGTTAAGGCTAAGTATCCTAAGTACGCACACTTGTTTAATGACGATATCAAATTCCACATTAACCCAACCGGTAAATTTGTAATTGGTGGCCCACACGGCGACACTGGCTTAACCGGTCGTAAAATTATTGTGGATACTTACGGCGGCAAAGGCGCACACGGCGGTGGTGCTTTCTCAGGTAAAGATCCTTCTAAAGTTGACCGCTCGGCAGCCTACGCTACCCGCCATATCGCTAAAAACCTGGTAGCAGCCGGTGTTTGCAGCGAGATACTGGTACAGGTGTCATACGCCATAGGTGTAGCGCAACCAATGGGTATTTATGTAAATACCTACGGCACAGGCAAAGTTGGCCTTACTGATGGAGAGATAGCTAAAAAAGTGGAAGGCATTTTTGATATGCGCCCTTACGCCATAGAGACTCGCTTAAAACTGCGCAACCCTATTTACAGCGAAACTGCAGCTTACGGTCACTTTGGCAAGGAATCAAAAACCGTTAATAAAACTTTCGTAAGCCACGATGGCAAATCGGTTACTACCGAAGTTGAGCTGTTTACCTGGGAAAAACTGGACCACGTTGATAAAGTAAAAGCAGCCTTCGGCTTGTAATTTACTTGCAATAATATTATGGGAATAGCGGCTTGTTTTTAACAGCCGCTATTTTTGTTGCAGATAACTGCAACATGCATACAACTCCGATAAGCACCTATGATCCGCCGGCGTTTACCTCGCGCTTTATGCCCGCAGATGAGATGCAAGCCCTTCACGGCAATTTCTTTGCAATGCCAGTGGAGGATATGTACAAGCACCTCAACAAACCGGTCCCGGCATCAAGGTCTACAGCTCACAGCCTGCTATATATAACCAAGGGAGAAGCTAATATGGGTGTGGGCAATGGCCGTTACAGGATAAGTGCCAATGAAATGCTAATTGTGGCGGCCGGGCAGGTTTTCTCTTTCGCACCGGGAGACGTAAACACAGGATACATCTGCAATTTTAATGACGCCTTATTCACAGGAAAGTTTGGGAGTACAGAATTGCTGAACGACTATGAATTTTTAAAGATATGGGGTAACCCGCTAATAAAACCTGATGAGGAAACAGGCGCATACATTCGACAAATATTAAAACGGCTGAGCACAGAATACAGAACCAACAAAACCTCCGGCATCGATTTAATACAGCCTTACCTGTTAAGCTTGCTCGGTGAAATAAAACGGGCCTATCGCTCCTTACCTGCTGATGCCAGCCCTGCCTTTTTAAAGCTGACCAATAACTTTAAGGAACTTGTTTACAAAAATTTCCGCGGGGTAAAAACGGTAACTGGTTATGCTGCACTTTTAAATGTTTCGCCCAACCATCTAAACAGGGTAGTTAAACGCGCAACCCAAAAGCCGGCGTCGGTATGGATTGATGAAGCTGTAATTGCGGAAGCGCGCGTGTTATTGATACAAACCAGCCTTAACACCAACGAAATCGCTTATGCTTTAGGCATGCAGGACCCATCATACTTTGCGCGTATGTTTAAAAAGCATGTGGGAATTTCACCCGGTCAGTACCGCATGATTGATAAGTGCCGCTAATGGATTGATCTGTCCTAACATATAGCACTGCGCAGGTCTTAGCTTTGCAGCGAAGCAATTACCTCAATGTATACTACGCTCCTTTTTTTACATTCCGCATTCAGATGGCTGGTATTAGCCAGCTTATTATATTCCATTTTAAAAGCTGCAAACGGCATTTTACGCAAAAAGGCCTTTACTGCAGCTGATGACCTTACACGCCATACCACCGCAACTATTGCCCATATACAATTAGCAATCGGATACGTATTGTACTTTAAAAGTCCATTGGTGTTGTTCTTCCGGCAGCATTACGATGAAGCAGCCCGGGAAATGCAATACCTGTTCTTTGGGGCTATACATATTTCGCTCATGACATTGGCTGTTATACTTATTACCATAGGCTCATCAGTAGCTAAACGCCGAAGTCTCGATAGTCAAAAATTTTCTACCATGCTTGTATGGTTTATTATTGCACTTATCATCATCTTTATAGCCATCCCTTGGCCATTCTCACCTTTTGCACAACGTCCATTAATCAGAACTTACTAAATTATGCTTGTTAGTTTGAAAACAAATATAGGCAGGCTCAGACTGCTTGCCTTGCTCGAAGGTGTGTCACTCATTGTATTGGTGTTTGTTGCTATGCCGCTTAAATATTTTAATGATGACCCTTCCTGGGTTCAGTCGATAGGGCCGGTACACGGCGTATTATTCCTGTTGTTTGTAGTGAATACTATCAGTGCCGGTATAGAATACAAATGGAGCTTCAGCCAAACCACCTGGAAGGTTTTGCTGGCGTGTGTGATCCCATTTGGCACATTTTATATCGATCGGCGGATACTAAGCAAATACTGACAGGCGTAACGGTTAATGCATTATATTTACCCCATGCAGCAAACTACCCATAACCCCTGGCAAATAACCGGCGAAACTGAGAAGTATAACAACCCCTGGATCAGTGTTACCGAATACCAGGTTCTCAATCCTGCCGGTAATCCGGGTATTTATGGTAAAGTAAGCTTTAAAAACCTGGCTATAGGCGTACTACCGCTTGATGCCGATTGGAACACTTACCTGGTCGGCCAGTTCCGCTTTCCGTTAAACGCTTACAGTTGGGAAATGCCGGAAGGAGGCGGCGCTATGGATGTAGAGCCACTGGAATCCGCTAAACGCGAATTATTGGAAGAAACGGGCCTTAAAGCACATAAGTGGACAGAGATATTGCGTATGCATCTTTCTAACTCTGTAAGCGATGAGCTGGCTATTATTTACGTGGCGCAGGATTTGGAACAGTTTGAACCTGAACCGGAAGAGACCGAACAACTCGTCATCCGTAAACTTCCTTTTACAGAAGTTTATAATATGGTAAGCAAAGGGGAAATCACCGATAGTATGACGGTTGGCGCCGTGCTCAAAGCAAAATTGATGCTGCTGGAAAATCAGCTTTAATGTTAAAACGTTTTTATTACGATCACATTAATAATTTTTTATATTTACCTCACAGGGTAACTGTTTATCCTTTCATTATTATAACCTCGTAATTGTTAAGCGTTTTACTTAAAAGTGCCAATAAACTTTGGAGGGCAAGCATTACTATGTATTGTCTGCTCGCCTGTTGCCCTGTTGTTTTCGGGCAGCAGCGGCCTCAGTATACGCAATACCCCTTCAATAACTACTTAATTAACCCGGCATTTACCGGCATCGAAAATTACACCGACCTTAAGCTGGGGTACCGCAACCAGTGGACCGGGCTGGAAGGCGCCCCTCAAACCACTTACGTTACCGTAAACACGCCATTGGGAGAAAACTTTCTGAATGGTGGGGCTGGTAGCGGCAACCCGGCAGAACGCTCCTACCTGCGCACCTACATGGCTTCGGAACCACACCATGGCATAGGCGCACAATTTATATCAGATAAGGCAGGGCTCATTTCGCAAACAACTATTGCCGGGAGTTATGCATATCACCTTGGCCTGTCATACAACACCAACCTGGCAGTGGGCATGACAGCAGGGGCAAGCCAATACTCCATCAATACATCTCTCATTACGGTCGAAAACCCTATCGACCCAACCATTAATAACGGCAACGACAGCAAATGGAACCCGGATATCAGCGCCGGGGCAGTACTTTACGGCGCCAATTATTATGCAGGGGCATCTATACAGCAATTATTGTCGCAAACTATTTTTGATAGTAACACCAACCAAAGTAAAACCGTACCTCATTTTTTGCTTACAGGTGGACTAAGACTGTACATGACCGACGACCTTTCGTTATTGCCATCGGTGCTTTTTAAATTTATCAAGCCTGCCCCTACTACATTTGATGCCAATCTTAAGCTGGCTTTCCGCGATGTGCTTTGGGTAGGTGCTTCCTACCGTCGTAACGACTCTTTTGGTACCCTTGTAGGCTTTAATGTCAATTCGTTGATCAACATTGGGTATTCTTACGACATCACCACCTCAAACCTTAATACCGTTAGCGGCGGCACTCACGAAATCGTGATAGGAATTCTGCTTAACAACCGCTACCGTTTGCGTTGTCCGCAACACAGTTTTTAATTAAAACAACAATTTTATTTGTAAAGACAAATCAATGTTAAATTATTAGTCACCAGTGACTTTCAACTTGCAAATTGTTGCTTTTTGCAATAAATTATGGACATGAAGTCGCATAATGTCTGGATATCCCTCAGGTTGTTATCTTACCTACCAATTTGTGTCCTGGTACTGGCATTTGCTTCCTGTAGTAAAAAAGGCGACGACTTTGAACTCGACCCGCGGGGGGTACTCAGCTTTGTACATCCGGGTATTTTAAATACACAAAGTACGTTACAACTTATGTATAAGGATGTGAACACCACTAACTCGTGGCGTTCGCAGATGTTTAAATCGACGGTAGATGGTTATATCGAACAATATTATAACAACACAGCGACACCATACCCATCAATAGTAGATGTAAAAAGTGACGGAAGTACCGATACGGAGCGCCGCATGCGGATTGATGCTCAACTTGCTTATGCATTAGCATTAAAATGGGTAGCCAGCGCCGATACTATTTACGCCAACCGAGCCATAGCTGTGCTGAATGGATGGTCCTATAACTTTAAGCGATATGACACGTTACAAGGCTCGCCTTTTAAACAAACTTACCTTGAAGCGGCCTGGGTAATCCCGACCTTTGCTGCCGCCGCTGAAATTATAAGATATTACAAGAGTAATAACACGAAAACCGCCTCTTGGGCAGATAAGGACGTTAAACAATTTGAAGGCTTTTTGTTGAACCTCGTGAACAATTACAGCGACAAAACCTTTGAGGATGGCACCAACATCAACAATTGGTATGTATCTGCGACGCTCGCACGTATGGCTACCGGAATTTTTACAAACAATACTTCTATGTACAACGACGGCTATGCTAAAATGGAATTCATTATGACCAAGGTGATCACCATGGATGGCATAGTACCCGAATATTGTTACCGTGAGGATTGCTCGCACTTTCAGTACTCCGTAACAGGCATTACGCTGGCCGCAGAGATTGACCGGATACAAACAAACTCCGAGAAGCTTTATCACTACGGCAACGAACGCCTGTCAAAGGCTTATTTATACACGCAGAAAGCTTATCAGGGTGATATCAGCACCTGCAATTATTGTAACCCTACAAAAGAGATATATCCCGGAACAGCTGTTGCTAACCGCTATTTTAATGATGCAGCTACTGCTTACATTCTCACCCTGCAGCAGCCGCCTTTTGGCGTTAACAACGACAAAACCTTTATGGGCTTTACCATGGTAACGCATTTTAGAATGCCTCGTTAATTACTTATACAGGCTCATCAGTTTTAACAGTACGCCATTTGTCCAGCCGAAGCCGTCCTGCAGCGGATATTCGCCGCCGCCGGCCTTTGCAGCGTCGCCTTTAAGTTCGATGTTATATTTCTCTAACAGTTTACCCGTCTGCTTATAGGCAAGTCTATTATGTTTTATCCAATGGGTGGCAATTTCAGCAGCAAGCGCCTTTTGCTGATAATTGCGTAAGCCTGCTATAGTAATGTATTGCAAAGGAGCCCAACCATTAGGCCTGTCCCACTGCTGGCCGGTAGTTTTCAATGTAGTTGCAACGCCTCCAGCAAATAAAAACTGCCGCCCAATCACTGCGGAAATACTTTTTGCCTGCCGTGGGGTAGCGATATTGAATAACAATGGGAACGATGTAGCAATAGTTAACTGTGATGATGAGCGTCGTTCGCGCCAATTATAATCTACAAATGCGCCCTTGTTACCGTTCCAGCAATACTTCTGAATCGCCACGCGCCTTTGCTTTGCCAGGGCTATGTACTTATTATAGGCGGATTGATTGCCTTTTAATTGGTAGCCACGGGCGATAGTACTTTCAAGATTGTAAAGCAAGCAGTTCAGGTCTACCGGAACTATGTCTGTAGTGATAATGGTTTGCAGTGTTTTGCCATCGGCAAACCAGCGGCTGCTAAAATCCCAACCTGACTCTGCTGCAGCACGAATGTTCCGGTAAAATGCTGCCGGTGCTTGTTTTGACTCACGCGCTGCAAGCACATCCTCCCGGTACGATTCTTCACGCGGCTGGTCACTGTCATCCCAATAACGGTTAAGCAGCTCGCCGCCAGGCATGCGCAAAAGGCGCCTGTAGGCTGATCCTGATTTAATTTTCGCAGCGCCATCCATCCAAAAATTATATTCTTTAAGCATCTGCGGCAAATAGGTAGTCAGCACTTCCTTACCATCAATTTCAGCCAGCAGTCTTACCATCATCGCGAAGAATGGCGGCTGAGAGCGGCTCAAATAATAGGTGCGGTTACCATTAGGTATATGCCCATAATTATCAATAAGCCAGGCAAAATTTTTCACCATATCTCTTATTGTCTCGTATTTTTTCGCCTGTTGTAATCCTAACATGGTAAAATACGAATCCCAATAATACACCTCCCTGAAGCGGCCGCCCGGAACTATGTAGGAATGCGGCAAAGGGATAAGCGATGTGTTTGCCGCAGTATCGGCATGCCGCCTTAAAACAGACCATAAAGTATCGATATGCTGATAAACGCCTTTAGATGGGTCTGTTTTAAACACATCAGCGTTTATGTATGGCTCCCTGAAATACTTTTTGGTGAATGCTTTTAAATCAAAGTCAGACTTATTCTTTTGCTGGGTGTATTCACGGTTTATGGTCGCTGCATCAGCAAGTGGCACTGCATCCGGAAATGTTTTACCATCGCCATAAACTCTCTCCATCTGCACCGCTTTAAATAATTCCGGATAAAGTTGAGCGGGTGTTTTTACCTGGGCACGGGTAACAAAGGTTATAAACCACAAGCTCAGAAATAAGCATATCTTCCTCATGTTGATTGTTGCTAATAACCGGACGCCGAGCTGCAAATAGCTGGCAGTACCCTACATGGCCTTTTCATGCCCCGGTCGCGGATCCTCGGGCAATATTTCCATCTGCGGATAATTCACATAGTCGGCATACCACTGTATGGCGCTTACTACGTCAAGTGCGTCCTCTGCGTTTATGTTAATAGTTTCGAAAGCGTATAGCTTGCTATGTGCATAACCATACAACTGTATCTCGTTATCGTTCGGTATAAACGTATCGGTATCCAGGCAATGCACACGCACCTTCAGGCCGGTATCCCTGGAGTGGATAATGTCCCGGCATGGATCATTTGGATCGGTTGCTAACAGATATACATTGTGGTCCATAGTATTGTCTTAACAACGTATATCTTGCAAAAGTTTATACAATTTTTACAGAGAAGTTAAAGTTCGAGTTTTTGCTGCAGCTCCTCTACAGAAAGAGACATACTTTCTATGGTGTATTGTGCCTGATTATAAAATGGCTCACGCTCAGTCAACTTGGCAGATATAAACTCAACCAGGTCATCGCCTTTGCGACCCTGTAGTACCGGCCGTACAGTTTTGGCGTTCTCTAACCGTTGTGCGAGGGTTTTGGGCGATAACTTAATGTATAATGTTTTGCCATGGTCGTTCATCCAGGCCATATTATCAAAAAAACATGGCAGGCCGCCACCGGTGGATACCACCACTTTTTCCGGATACTCAGTCTCTTTTAAGGTGGCTGATTCTAACTGCCTGAAAGCATCTTCGCCAAAGCTGGAGAAGTACTCTGCTATCTTCATACCTGCTTTCTCCTCCATTACATGGTCAAGATCAATAAACTCATAGCCCAAATGTGCGGCAAGCTTTCGGCCCCAGGTAGTTTTACCGCAGCCCATAAAGCCAGTAAAGAATATCAGATCAGGGTTTTTATGTGAAGATGTTGTACCGGTATTGGCAGTCATGATTAAAAATAAGCTTATAATCAGGCGATGGTTACGCGCGGATCAATCCAAACATACAGAATATCTACCAATATGCTGATGATCACAAAAATGAAGGCAATGAAAAGTATGGCGCCCATAATCACCGGGAAGTCCGACATTTCTAGCGCATCAACCGTAACTTTACCCAGACCATTATAGCCAAACACATACTCTACAAAGAAAGAACCTGCCAGTAACGAAGCAAACCAGTTAGCGATGGCAGTAACTACCGGGTTAAGTGCGTTGCGTAAAGCGTGCCTGTAAATGATGATACCTTGCGCAAGGCCCTTAGCTCTCGCTGTGCGTATATAGTCCTGAGCCAGTACATCCAGCATGGCATTACGGGTTAGCTGTACAATAATAGCCAGCGGCCGTAAACCCAAGGTAAGCGCAGGCAGAATCAGGTTTTTCAAGGTGATTACTTCGCCTTTAAACGGGTCGTAGCTATATAAGCTGCCCGACATATTAAGGCCAGTATATTTATTAAGCACAAATCCGAACAGCCATGCTATTATGATCCCTGCGAAAAAGGATGGCGCTGATATACCTAAGGTAGACAAGCTGATCAACGCCCTGTCAAGCCATGAATTACGGTACACTGCGCATACAATCCCAAGGGTAATACCTAAAGCAATGGCAAACAGCATCGCAGCCGTTGCTAACCATAGCGTGTTGGGTAATACTTCCATTAATAAGTCTGAAACACTGCGGTGGGTTTGGTAAGAGCGGCGCAGGTATGGCCATTTAAGAGCAATAACTTTGCTGCTCCAAACCGGCAATAACTTAACATAGCTGTAACGTCCCTCTTCGGCAGGCGTATTTTCATGTACGCCTATTGGCGATAGGTCGTTAAGGTAATAAACAAATTGCACCGGAACAGGTTTATCCAAGCCAAACTCTTTACGTACCGCTTCTAATGATTGTACATCGGCACGCTGGCCTTGTGTCATCCGAGCCGGATCTACCGGTAAAATATTAAACAAGAAAAATACCACTACCACCACCCCAAGCATTACTGCCAGTGCATAACCTGCTTTGCGGATGATATAGCGCCACATATCAATGCAGATAAGTTTTTACCAATTCATCGTAGGTAGGCATGGTGTTGAAATGCCATTTGTTGATCACTACGCCATCCTTCAATAGCAACACGCCAGGATTGGCGCGCACCATACTTTTCAGAGGCACATCGTCGGCAAAAAACACTTCAGCGTAAAGCTTATACTTTTTTTCGAGCGCCAACACATCTTGTGCAGATGCGGAAGTAAGTAACACAGTGCGGATGTTATAACTCTCAGCCAGGTTGAGCGCAATGGTATTGATCTTTTGCAAAGCCTCCTCGTTGGTGTGGCGGAGGTCATACGCTATAATGTATAAATTATAGAATGGATTCCCCAGCAGCTCTTGCGTATAATCATTCCCCTCCATATCACTTATGGTCAGGTCGATTATCTTAGGTGTAAAGCCCTTCTTAACCAGCCTGCTCTGCACATCGCCCACTACTTCCCAGTTATTATCCTTCCAAACGCCGGAGCTGAGGTACTCCTTATTGGTCATAGTTTTTTTCTGTCCGGTCGCTTTATTCTTAAGGTTGTAAATCTGCTCGTATTCGTCGGGCTTTGCGCCGGGCGGAATTTTCATTTCCTCTGGAATATTAGCGCCAATCTTGTAAGGCAAAAAATCAATCACAGGCAAGAAACTATAGGTATACAAACCAGCGCCAACAGCACAAACCGAAGCGAGCACCATTGCTATAGTAGTCGCTTTTTTGCTTAACAATGGCTTTATAGCAGCGCGATTTACAAATAATATCAACGTTAGCAGTAACAACACCATATCCTTACCAAAAGACTGCCACGGCGTAAGGGGGATAGCATCGCCGAAACAACCGCAGGTGCGCACTACCTCAAAGTAGGCTGAATAAAAAGTAAGGAAGGCAAAGAAGATAATGAGCAACAGCAATCCCCAAACGGTAGTTTTGCTGCGGGCACCAATCAGCAGGGCAAAGCCTAAAATCATTTCTAACGCACACAGAATAATAGCCAGGCCAACGGCTATGCCATTGAAGAATGTAAGATGAAACACCTCAAAGTACTCGATGAGCTTATAAGAAAAGCCCAGCGGGTCATTGGCCTTAATGAGCCCTGAAAATATGAAAAGCAAGCCAACCAGCAGGCGGCATATCCAAACAATTATATTTTTCATTTTACGCCAAGCTTTATCAGTGCAAAGACAGAGTAATTAAGCATGTCCTGATAATTGGCCTTTACCCCTTCCGAAGCAAGGGTTTGGCCCTGATTGTCTTCAATCTGTTTTACGCGGAGCAGTTTCATCAGTATCAGATCGGTAAGTGAGCTGATGCGCATATCGCGCCAAGCTTCGCCGTAATCATGGTTTTTGGCAAACATCAGCTCTTTAGTTTCATTTACCTTCTCATTAAAAAGCTCAGCCACCTCGTCCGCATGTAATTCCAGAGGCGTATCCGGACCGCAATCCAGCTGCATCATGGCAATTACACAGTAGTTTACTATACCTATGTATTCACCGGTAATATCTTCTCCTACTTTTGATACCTTCTTTTCCTCAAGGGTACGTATGCGCTGAGCTTTGATGAATATTTGATCTGTAATTGACTGGATGCGTAATATTCGCCAGGCCGTACCGTAGTCGCGCGTTTTTTTGATGAAAAGATCTTTACAGAGATTAATTACTGCGTCGTATTCTGCTGCGGTATTAGCCAAGGTGATGTGTTTTAATCGTTTACGGTATAAACGTTGCAAGGTTGTAATGTTTTGTACTTTTTACAACCTTTACAAAGCGATTATTTTAATGGATAAAGATACATTTTTTACCAAAAAGACAAGCCTGAACGCCGGCGGAAGACTCATTGATATTAGTGCGCCAAAGGTGATGGGCATCATCAATCTTACGCCTGATTCCTTTTTTGAAGACAGCCGTAAAACCGATGTACCTGCCGCGCTGCAGCAAGCCGAAAAAATGCTGAATGATGGCGCAACATTCATTGATCTTGGAGCATATTCATCACGGCCAGGCGCTGCCGACATAAGCATACAGGAAGAAACGGACAGGTTACTACCCGCAGTGGAGGCTATTGCTGCAGCATTTCCCGACGCAGTATTATCCATAGATACATTTAGAGCAAACGTTGCAGAAGCAGCTATAAAAGCCGGAGCGCATATTATTAACGATATATCTGGTGGGCAATTGAATGAACAAATGTTTGACACGGTTGCACGGCTAAAGGTACCTTACATACTTATGCACATGAAAGGTACACCGCAAAATATGAACAGCCTTGCCGAATATGACGATGTGTTTGCCGAAGTGTTTGACTACTTCATTCAAAAATATCATGATTTGAAAATGCTTGGCGTAAGTGATGTAATACTCGACCCGGGATTTGGCTTTGCTAAAAAGCCGGAGCACAATTACCAGCTGTTAAAACGCCTGCATGATTTTGCGCCGATAGGTTTGCCTATATTAGCCGGCGTATCGCGCAAACGGATGATCTATGGTCAGCTAGGCATTACTGCTGCCGAAGCGCTCAACGGCACTACTGTGCTGAACACTATAGCGCTAACTAAAGGCGCTGATATACTACGTGTTCATGATGTAAAGGAGGCGGTAGAAGGGGTGAAATTGTGGGACATTACAAACGGTATTAAATAAAAAAGAGCGCTGGTTTCAGCGCTCTTTTTTTCCCAGTCATCAACCTCACTGATTACTCGATCACTTTATAAAGGAGAATAGCTATTGATGAAAAATAAGTTAACACCATTAGTACGCGAAATCTTGTACGAGCCTCAACAACCTCCATCACGCGCCCGGTACTAATCTGCGCCTCTGATCTGCGGTATTGTCTGATAGCGATTATCAACAACACCACTGGTATAATTAATGTAAAGTAAAACATGATTGATATGATATTATAGTAGACTATCGCCTCTAAACAATCATCATACCAATTGCGGCTGTCATATAATATGTCACCTGCACGTTAAATTTATTTCAGTTTTCAGTACACTTACTGTACCAAAAATTAAAAAAATTCCAAAATTCTAAACAGTCTGCCTACCCTCAGGTTCAAGCATCTTTAATATAGCGTCCAGGTACTCACGGTTGTTGGCAAGGCGCGGCACTTTGTTTTGCCCGCCCAGTTTGCCTCGTTCCTTAAGCCACCTAAAAAATGTACCACTTGCAACCCGCCTAACCATCGGTCTGCGTAAAGCCATATCCTTAAACCGCTTGGCATCATAATCAGAATTGATCTTGCGCAGGGTTTCATCGAGAATATCCACAAAGCGCTCAAACTCGGCAGGGGGCTCACTAAACTCAATCAGCCATTCGTGTGCACCACTTTGGTTGCCTGAAAAATAAACAGGCCCGGCGGTGTAGTCGCTCACTATGGCGCCGGTATGTGTACAGGCTTCAAGCAGGGCCTGCTCAGCGTTATCAATAATTACCTCCTCACCGAAGGTATTAATGTAATGTTTGGTGCGGCCAGATACCTGTATGCGGTAAGGCGACAAACAGGTGAACTTAACCGTATCACCTATCATATAGCGCCATAACCCGGCATTAGTGCTGATGATAAGCGCATAGTTTTTACCAAGTTCCACTTCATCAAGTGTAAGCGTTCGTGCATTTTCATCATGTATGTTTTCAACGGGTAAAAACTCGTAAAAGATACCGTAATCAAGCATGAGCAGCATTTCGCCATGCTCTACTTGATCCTGTAAACCGAAAAATCCCTCAGAGGCATTATAGGTTTCCAGATAATACATTTTGTCTGAAGGGATAAAGCGCTTAAATTGTTCGCGGTAAGGCGTAAAGCTTACACCACCATGCGCACAGAATTCCAGGTTCGGCCATACCTCAAGCATATTGCTTTTACCGGTAAGTTCAAGAATGCGGTTGAACAGCACAATGTTCCATGTAGGTACACCGCCAAAGCCGGTTACGTTTACATCGAGAGTGGTACGGGCTATCTTTTCAATTTTTTCCTCAAAATTCTCCAGCAAAGCAATTTCAAGGTTAGGTGTACGGCCCAGCTCTGCCCATAGCGGCAGGTTCTTCATGATCACGGCCGACAAATCACCAAAAGAAGTTTCCGGACTAAAATGGCTTACCTGTTGACTACCGCCTATTGTAAGCGACTTGCCGGAGAACAGCATGGCATCTGGCCGGTTGTTATAATAAATGGTAAGCATATCCTTACCGCCTTTAAAGTGGCATTCTTCTAAAGCCTCTTCACTTACGGGGATGAACTTGCTGCGGTCGCTGGTAGTGCCGGATGATTTGGCGAACCACCTGATCTCGGAAGGCCAAAGCACATTCTTCTCGCCCTTAAGCATGCGCTCTATGTAAGGCTTAAGCGTATCATATGTTTGTATGGGAACCCGCTCGCGGTAATCGTTAAGGTTTTCTATAGATTTATACTGGTACTTTTTGCCCCACTCGGTATTCTCGGCACCCATAATCAGGTTTTCAAACCATTCTTCCTGCACTTCATTGGGGTACTTCATAAAAAGCTCAATCTGGTGAATGCGCTTTTTCATGAACCAGGAAACAACAGAGTTGAAAATGGACATACTTTGGTATAGCTTGGTTTATATTGCGAAACTTTTGCGTTTAAGCACAAAGTTCGCACCAAGATACACTTTTCTTACCATTTCATTTTCTGCCAATACTTCGGGTACGCCCGACTCTAATATCTTACCCTCAAAAAGCAGGTAGGCCCTGTCTGTAATTGAAAGCGTTTCCTGCACATTGTGGTCTGTTATCAGGATGCCGATGTTACGATGTTTAAGCTTGTACACCATTGCCTGTATTTCCTCAACCGCGATAGGGTCAACGCCGGCAAAGGGTTCATCAAGCAAAATAAAATTAGGCTCTGCAGCCAGCGCACGAGCAATCTCGGTACGTCTGCGTTCGCCACCCGAGAGCAGGTCACCACGATTTTTACGCACCTTTTGCAAGCTAAACTCCTCAATCAATTCTTCCAACTTATCGCGCTGCTGCTCTTTGCTCATAGGCCCCATCTCCAGCACCGCCTTTATGTTATCTTCTACAGAAAGCTTACGAAATACCGATGCCTCCTGCGCCAGGTAACCAATGCCCTTTTGCGCACGGCGGTACATGGCATCGTTGGTGATTTCCTGGTTGTCGAGGATGATTTTTCCTTCGTTTGGCTTTATCAAACCAACAATCATATAAAACGAGGTGGTTTTGCCGGCACCGTTCGGACCAAGCAGACCTACTATCTCGCCCTGCGAAACGTTGAAGGATACATCGTTTACTACGGTGCGCTGTTTGTATTTTTTTACCAGATGCTCGGCCTGTAAAATCATATGTGTTGTAAAACCTAAATGCTAATAGTACTGAAAATCTTAAATTCTAAAAAAAAGCCTAAAACCTAAATGCTAAATTCTTGAACCTATTTTATAACAACTTGAATTCGCTAAAGTTATTTTGATGCAATGCATTATTCATTAAACGATACTAACCACCCGTCATGCTGAACTTGTTTCAGCATCTCAAATACTTAACACAAAACGACTGATGATGAGATCCCGAAACAAGTTCGGGATGACAAATACTACCGCGGCTACCCATTAATAGCCGCTAAGGCCTTTTCTATCCTCGCAATAGTTTCTTCCTTACCAAGCATGGCCGCAATATCAAACACGTGCGGACCAAACTTACCACCCACCAGCATAATGCGGAAGGGCAGCATCACGTCGCCTATCTTAAAACCTTTTTCCGTTGTAAACTCTTTAAATGAGGCCTCCAGCGGTGCTGCTTCCCAAACAGCAGTTGCCTTAAACTTTTCGATCAGTTCGTTAAAGAAATTAGTTTTGGCATCCGTCCATTTCGGCTTTACTGCATCAAGGTCATATTTTTGTGGCTGTACAAAGAAGTAACCGGCCTGCGCCACAAAGTCGGCAAGTAAAACGCAACGATCCTTAACCAATTCTATTACTTTAGGCAAGCGGATATCATCAACCGATACATCAATTCCATTTTGAGCAAATATCGCAGCTACATCATTTTTTAGCGCGTTTGCGTCGAGGCGTTTTATCCACTCTGCATTGAACCACTTGGCTTTTTCAAAATCAAATTTAGCTCCGGCTCTGCCTACGCGCTCCATGCTGAATTTTTCAACCAGTTCATCCAGCGTAAATATTTCCTGGTCGGTACCATCGTTCCAGCCCAATACAGCCAACAGGTTAAGAAAAGCTTCCGGCAGGAAACCTAACTCTCGGAACCCCGGTGTCAACTCGCCTGTTTTAGGATCAGTCCAGTTCATGGCATAAACCGGGAAACCCAGCCTTGCACCATCGCGCTTGCTCAGCTTACCATGGCCATCAGGTTTTAATATCAACGGCAAATGCGCCCATTGCGGCATATCATCTTTCCAGCCGAGGTATTCCCACAGGAGCAGGTGTACCGGCGCCGATGGCAGCCACTCTTCACCACGCATAGCATGGGTTATCTTCATCAGGTAGTCATCAACCACCACAGCAAGGTGATAGGTTGGCATACCGTCAGCTTTTAACAATACCTTATCATCAACCTGGTTAGTTTCAAACGTTACGTAACCGCGTATCATGTCATTAAAGCTGATGGTCTCATCTTCCGGCATCTTTATGCGGATTACGTGCGGTGTACCGTTATGCAACAACTCTTCTACCTCATGCAGCGGCATGTTCAGCGAGTTGCGCATATCATATCTGTGCCCGTGCCCATACTGAAAGTTTGGTATGTCAGCACGTTTTTTCTCTAACTCTTCTGGCGTGTCAAAGGCATAATAAGCATGGCCTTCGGCTACAAGCTTCTCAGCATACTCGCGGTACAAAGGTTTGCGCTCGCTCTGGCGGTATGGCGCATACGTGCCACCTACTACTGCGCTTTCATCGGGCACAAGGCCGCACCATTGCAGGCAGTTAAATATATATTCTTCAGCGCCCTCTACATAGCGGGTCTGGTCGGTATCTTCAATACGTAAAATGAAATCGCCGCCATGTTTTTTGGCGAACAGGTAATTAAACAGCACGGTGCGCACACCGCCCAAATGCAGGCCACCCGTTGGACTGGGTGCAAACCTAACTCTTACTTTCTTATCAGCCATGGTGCCGCAAAGATAGTTTTAATGGCTGATTAAGTGAATACTTGTTTAAGCGTACGCCTGTTTATGGTGATGGCGTGACCCACCACGATGCTAATAGCACCTGATACCTTTAACATTCAGCTGGATGGATCGCTTGTCGCGCCATATATTTTGCTCAATAGTATAGCAAATATCAAAAGGAGCACCAGCCTTTACTGAAGGTAGGCAATCGCCCAGGTTAAAGGCAATACAATCAAATGCCAGGCTGCCGGGCTGCATTACCGTCATTTTTATATGGTTGCTGCCTACCAGTGCAGGCATGCCCTGGGCAGTAACATTGCGGGTTAAAAATATAGGCGCCGTATTGCCCGGACCAAACGGAGAAAACTGGTGCAATATCCTGAAGAATTTTCCGTCGATATCATTCAGGTTGATTTCTGCATCAATGTCAATCTGCTGTATTAGCTGCTCCGGTGCAATGGTAGAGCTTACCACTTCTTCGAAACGGCTCACAAAAGCATCTACATTTTCGGGCTTCATAGTAAGACCGGCGGCATACTTATGCCCACCAAATTGCAACAACAGGTCTGAGCAACCGCAAAGCGCTTCATACAGATCGTACCCCAGTACAGAACGTGCTGAGCCAGCCACATGACCGTTGGAGCGTGTTAAAACAACGGTAGGCCTGTAATACTTTTCAGTAAGCCTTGACGCCACTATACCTATAACTCCTTTGTGCCAGCTTTCGCTGAATACCACGGTTGATTTACGCTGAATCATGTGCTCACTGGCACCAATCATAGCCAAAGCCTCATCAGTAATGGATAGGTCGTGTTCCTTGCGCTCTGTATTTTTAACATTGATGAGCATCCCCTTTTCCCTTGCTTCGTCTTCGGTGCGGGCAATAAGTAATTGTACCGCGTGGCGGGCGTCATCTATACGGCCGGCAGCGTTGATACGCGGGCCGAGCAAAAAGACGATATCGGATATGGTGTAATTTCCGGTGCGACCGGCCACTTCCATTAAGATACGCACTCCGGTAGACGGTTCCAGATTCAGCTTTTGCAGACCAAGGAAAGCCAGCACCCGGTTTTCGCCGGTGATATGCACAATATCGCAGGCAATACTGATGGCTACCAGGTCAACATATTGCAGCAGCTCATCAAATGGAATTCCATTTTTTTCGACGTAAGCCTGTAAAAGTTTAAAACCTACCCCACATCCCGAAAGTTCTTTATATGGGTAGCTGCAATCGCTGCGCTTGGGGTCAAGAACAGCTACTGCATCTGGTAACTCGCTGCCACAGGTGTGGTGGTCGCAGATAATGAAATCTACCCCTAACTCTCTGGCATAAGCAACTTTGTCTATTGATTTTATGCCGCAATCGAGCGCAATAATGAGCGTAAAACCGTTGGCCGCTGCATAATCAACGCCTTGTGTGGAGATTCCGTAACCTTCCGTGTATCTATCCGGAATGTAATAGTCAAGATGAGCATAGCGGTCTCTGAAAAAACCATAGACGAGTGAAACAGCCGTGGTACCGTCAACGTCATAATCCCCATAGATCATTATTCTTTCCCCGGCGGCCATGGCCTGCTCAATACGATTGATAGCCTCTTCCATGCCAGCCATCAAAAATGGGTCGTGCAGGTGGCGCACATCCGGCCTGAAGAAAAGCCGAGCTTCATCAAAAGTATTTACACCCCTGCTGATGAGCAGATCGCTCAATACTTCGGTAATGTTAAGTTCATCGGCAAGTCTTTTTACGTCCTTATCGTTAGCTTTTTGCCTAAAGGCCCACCGTTTATTCATATCTTTGCAAGGGGATAAAAAGTAAATATAGCGTTTGAGGTAAAAAACCAAAAACACCAACGCAAATCTTTACAGAGAAATTGTTGGGCTTTAATTCCTTTTTTAATAACGCCGCTGACTACTATGGAGATACATATTTTGGGCGAAGGCTCATACTCGGTTGACTCATCAAAAAAATTCGTACCATTTAATCCAGAGACCGATGACCGTAAAAGCCGCCCGGGTTCATTGTTTATCCATGTAAACCCCTTTTTGGTAAAAACATCAACAGACCTGCTTTTGCTTGACAGCGGCCTGGGCTATAAAGACACCCGCGACGAACTCTTTTTGCATCAGCACATACGCAATGCCGGGTTTGAGCCAGATGACGTGACCATGGTATTGATGTCTCACCTTCATTACGATCATTCGGGAGGTTTGGTAGTAGAGCGCAACGGCCGTTTAACGCCCAGCTTTCCGCATGCCGAACACGTAGTACAGCGGGGTGAATGGGAGTTTGCCTTTAGCGGTAAATCATCATCGTACCATATAGAAATTTTTGAAGCGCTTCGCGATAATGTCGAATTGCACCTTACCGATGGTAACGGCACCCTGCACAATGGTATCAGGTATGAACTGTCAGGTGGGCACTGCCCCTTTCATCAGGTATTCTGGATGCAAGAAAACGGAGACAAAATATTTTTTGGTGGCGATGAACTGCCCGAGCCCGAGCAACTACTGCGTAAGTTTATAGCCAAATATGATTATGATGGCCGCAAAGCCATGCAACTGCGTGAAGAGTATGGTGCTATTGCAGCCGCCGAAGGTTGGAAATGCCTGTTCTATCACTCTAAGGGTGCTGCCGCAGGTACCGTAAGGCACGAGGGCGACCACTTTACCGTGCAGGCTATTTGATATTAGTTTTCGTAAACGTTAAAGATTTCCCTGATACGCTCTACGTTAAGTGGTTTTGAAATGAAATCCTGAACTAGCGGGTATGATTTAGCCTTGCTGATATCATTACTGAATACAGATGATGAGATAATATATATCTTGGTTTTCTTATTCGGATCAATGTTTAAGCGCTTGTACTCATCCAAAAACTCCCACCCGTTCATGATAGGCATGTTAATGTCAAGTAATATATAGTCAGGCAGGGTCTCCGGATCTTCCTGCTGCATGGCCACAAGCTCATCTATAGCAAATTTACCGTTTAAACAAGCGGTAATGTCAGCATTCGAGATTGCTTTTTTTATTAATTTGATTGATATGAAATTGTTTATTTCATCATCATCAACCAATAGAACGCTTACATTTCTGCTTTCTGTATTCATATCGCTGTTATACGCACCTGCAATTAAAAAGTTGTATTCCTATAAGTTTTAAATTATCAAAATCACAGCGAGATACGACATTTTTTTTGAATAGCGTTTCCTTGTAATATATTTTTTACCTATAAGCAAATATTCATATTAAAAACAACACAATTAAGAAAAAAGTGCCGGTTTCACTTATAAAACCAGCACTAAATTATAAAGTTTTTATGAAATAATATTTATGTATATCGGCTATAGGCCTATCCTCATAAGCTATACTATTCAATTACGCTTTCTTCAAACGCATACTCCTCAACCGGAGGGCAAGAGCAGATAAGCGTACGGTCGCCGTAGGTATCATTTACACGCCCTACTGATGGCCAGAATTTATATGCAGCCACATAAGGTAACGGGAAAGCAGCCTTTTGACGAGAGTATGAGTGATCCCATGCATCGCCTGTAACTACCGCAGCTGTGTGTGGTGCGTTTTTAAGCGGATTATCAGCTTTATCTAATGCGCCGCTTTCTACTTCACTAATTTCTTTACGGATAGCAATCATAGCATCGCAGAAACGGTCAAGCTCGTGCTTAGGCTCAGATTCAGTTGGCTCCACCATTACAGTACCAGCAACCGGGAACGATACAGTAGGCGCATGGAAACCATAATCCATTAAGCGTTTGGCAATATCAGTCACTTCCACACCATATGCTTTAAATGCTCGGCAATCCAGAATCATCTCGTGTGCACAACGGCCTTTGCTGCCGGTATACAACACAGGATAATGTTCTTTAAGCCTTGTTTTAATGTAGTTGGCATTCAGTATAGCATATTTGGTAGCGTTGGTTAAGCCATCGCCGCCCATCATGGCTATGTATGCGTGAGAAATGATAAGGATAGAAGCAGAGCCCCATGGCGCAGCAGAAACGGCAGGGATAGATTTGCCTTTATCAATATCAACCACAGCATGGCCTGGCAGGTATGGCACCAAATGTTTTGCCACACCAATCGGACCCATACCAGGGCCACCGCCACCATGCGGAATACAGAATGTTTTATGCAGGTTAAGGTGACAAACGTCGGCACCGATAGTTGCCGGACTGGTAAGCCCTACCTGTGCATTCATGTTGGCACCGTCCATGTAAACCTGGCCGCCGTTTTCATGAATGATATTACAAATCTCGATGATGCTTTCCTCAAACACACCGTGAGTTGATGGATAAGTAACCATCAGGCATGAAAGCTCATTTTTATATTGCTCAGCCTTAGCTTTTAGGTCAGCCACGTCTATGTTACCGTTCTCGTCGCATTTTACAACGATGATCTTCATACCGGCCATAGCTGCAGATGCAGGGTTGGTACCATGTGCAGACGACGGGATAAGTGCAATGTTACGTTGCGTATCGCCCCTGTCGAGGTGGTAAGCGCGGATAACCATAAGGCCGGCATACTCACCTTGAGCGCCAGCGTTAGGCTGTAAGCTCATGGCAGCAAAACCGGTAATCTCGCTTAACCATTTATCCAGCTCATCAAACAGCTGCATGTAACCGCCAGTCTGGTCAACTGGTGCAAACGGGTGCATTTTGCTGAACTCGGCCCAGGTAACCGGAACCATCTCGGTAGTAGCGTTAAGCTTCATGGTGCAAGAGCCAAGCGCTATCATTGAGTGACAAAGCGATAAATCTTTAGTCTCTAATGATTTGATGTAACGTAGCATCTCGTGCTCCGAGTGGTGCGAATTGAATACCGGGTGGGTAAGGTAAGCTGAGGTGCGCTGCAACTCCGTCGGAATGGTGGTTTGCAGACCGCCTTTAAGCTCATCTATATTTACATCATTCAGGTTTTTGCCTTTTACTTTGGCAAAAAAGCGAACCATGGTTTTTATATCTTCTACAGAAGTAGTTTCATCCAGCGAAATAGTAACTACCGAACCATTGTAGTTCAGGTTCATTTCGTTGTTCAGTGCTTCGCCGTGTAACGGGCCAACCAAGTTACCAAGGTCAAACCGTACGGTATCAAAATAGGCCGTATTCAATTGCTCATAACCAAGCTCGCCCAGGGCATTTGATAATAACACCGCAAGGCCATGTACCCGTTCTGCTATCAGCTTTAAGCCTTTAGGACCATGGTAAGCCGCATACATACCAGCCATAATGGCCAGCAGTGCCTGCGCTGTACAAATATTAGAGGTCGCTTTATCGCGGCGGATGTGCTGCTCGCGTGTTTGCAGGGCCATGCGCAGTGCATAGTTGTTTGCGCTGTCAATAGTTACACCAATAATACGACCAGGCATAGAGCGCTTATACTCCTCTTTGGTGGCAAAGAAAGCTGCGTGCGGGCCACCAAAGCCCATCGGTATACCGAAGCGCTGGCTTGAGCCAACCACAATATCGGCACCCCACTCGCCCGGAGGCGTTAATAATACCAGGCTCAACAAATCGGCAACTACTGTTAGTTTGATGCCTTTCTCATGCGCTTTGGCTGCAAATGCTTTATAATCATACACCTCACCGCTTTTGGCAGGGTATTGCACTATGGCGCCAAACATATCGTCCGTCAATTCAACCGACTCGTGACTGCCTGTTACCAGCTCAATACCGTAAGGCTCTGAGCGGGTTTTTAAAATATCTGTGGTTTGGGCAAAAAGTTCGTCAGATACAAAAAACTTGTTAGCTTTCTGGTTTTTGCGCAGGCTATATTGCATAAACATTGCCTCAGCAGCAGCAGTACCTTCGTCAAGCAACGACGCGTTGGCAATTTCCATACCGGTCAGATCAATAACCATCGTTTGGAAGTTAAGCAACGCCTGCAAACGGCCTTGTGCTATCTCTGCCTGATAAGGCGTATATTGAGTATACCATCCCGGATTTTCCAGAATGTTACGCTGAATTACACCAGGCACTATCACATCGTAATAACCCTGGCCTATGTAACTTTTGAATACTTTGTTTTTTGATGCCGTTTGCTTAAGCGTGTTCAGGTAATCAAACTCGCTTTTTGCCGCCGGCAAGTTTAAAGGACTTTTCAGGCGTATTTGCGCCGGAACAGTTTGTTCAATAAGTTCATCTAAGGAATTTACGCCTACAATTTTTAACATTTCGGCGGTGTCGGCATCGTTGGGAGCGATATGGCGCGACTGGAATTTCTCCTGGTAATCAGTGTTCAGTTGCATGAATTATGGGCCCTGTTAATATTTGCGCAAAGGTACGATAATTCAATCACTTATTTACCAAGTAACACTGGATTGACATTGCTTTTACATAGAAAAACAATGGTGCAACTTGCAACATGATAAAACGTTTTGTCAACCAGCTGTTATTCCGGTTTTAATTGTTCCAAATATTGCTGAATTGTGCGCTCGAGACCGAGATACAAAGCATCAGAAATTAGCGCGTGACCTATGCTCACCTCATCCAATCCTGGAATATTTTGCGCAAAATAGCGCAGGTTTTGCAGATCGAGGTCATGCCCTGCGTTAATACCTAAACCTGCTTCATTAGCAACCTGGGCGGCAGCTATGTACGGCGCAATGGCCAGCTCTCTCCCGTGACGGAAATGACTGGCATATCCTTCAGTATATAATTCGATTCTGTCTGTACCCGTAGTTGCCGCAGCCTCTACCATTTTTGGCACCGGGTCAACAAATATAGAAACCCTTATGCCTGCCTCTTTAAACTGAGCGATGGCGTCTTTCAGGTAATCCTGATGTTTAATGGTGTCCCAGCCGTGGTTTGAGGTGATCTGGCCGGCCTCATCAGGCACGAGGGTAACCTGGGCTGGTTTTACAGCCAGTACCAGGTCTACAAACTTTTGCTCGCGACTATTGCCTTCAATATTGAACTCGGTTGTGGCTACGGCTTTTATAGCATGCACATCTGCATAACGGATGTGGCGCTCGTCAGGACGAGGGTGTACGGTTATACCCTGTGCGCCAAAGCGCTCGCAATCCATAGCCACCTTTAACACATCGGGGTTGTTGCCGCCGCGTGAGTTACGTAAGGTGGCTATTTTATTTATGTTGACTGATAATCGGACCATATTGGCAGATGTAATGCTCTCATTAATTTATTACCCTTCTTTTTTCTTGATAAAAAAGAAGCAAAAAATCAAGCCAGAAAAAACCTTCCACCCTCAGGCCTTACTCCCTGGCCCGGTTCTCTGGCTGCCCTACGCGCACCATAACACATACCTTTTTTGCAAACTTATTGTTTTCAGGAAACGGTAAGTTCACCGCGCAGGTCGGTTTCAACCAGCTCTTTTACTTTTGCAGGATCATCGTACTGACCGAGCAGGTACATTATTTTGGTAATAGCGGCTTCAAAAGTCATGTCGTAACCGTTGGCAACACCAATATCCTTTAATAACTTACTTGTTTCATAACGACCAAGTTCCACAGTACCTACTTTACACTGCGAAATATCCACAATCACTTTACCGCTGTCAATAGCCTGTTTCAACAGGTCAATAAACCATGCATCCGTAGTGGTATTACCGGCGCCAAACGTTTCCATTACGATCCCTCTTACGTCAGATGTAAGTATGGTTTCAACTACCTTAGGGCTAATACCCGGAAATAATTTGAGCACACCCACTTCTGACTCCATTTTTGTGTGCACTACAACTGGCTGCTCGGCAGGTTTACGTATGTCATTCAAACTAAACCGCAGGTGTACACCCGACTCTGCAAGTACAGGGTAATTTGGTGAACGGAATGCTTCAAACTTGGATGAATTGTATTTAAATGCACGGTTACCCCTGAAAAGCTTATAATCAAAATAGATACAAACTTCGGGTACGCGTGAGCGATCGTTCTTTTTGGCTTTGGCTAATTCTATAGCCGTCATCAGGTTCTCCTTTGCGTCAGTACGCACGGCGCTGATAGGCAGCTGCGAACCTGTAAATATCACGGGTTTGTCCAGGTTCTCGAGCATAAAACTCAACGCCGAAGCACTGAAAGCCATAGTATCCGATCCGTGAAGAATCACAAAGCCATCTACCGAATCGTAATTAGCTTTAACCAGTTGCGCCAGCTCGCTCCATATTTCCGGACTCATGTTTGATGAATCAATAACCGTGTCGAACGAGTGTACTTTGATCTTACAATTTAAACGCTCCAGCTCGGGCACGTTATCCATTATCTGTTCAAAGTTGATAGGCTTCAGCGCCTTGGTGACAGGATCGCTCATCATACCGATTGTCCCCCCGGTATAGATGATAAGTATTTGATTCATTAATTTCTTTTTACCTTTAAGTAATTGTAACGGCTATATGCCGAATATCAGTTTAGAATTTTCGGTGGTAACCCGGGCAACCTCCTCAATACTTACCTGATAAATATCTGCTAATTTTTGCGCAATATACGTTAAATACGAACTCTCATTGGGCTTGCCCCTGTACGGAACAGGAGTAAGATACGGAGAATCCGTTTCCAAAACGATGTTTTTAAGATCTAATTGCCCTACTGTTTTGTCTAAACCGCTATTTTTATAGGTTACTACTCCGCCAATACCTAAGTAAAAACCAAGGTCTATTATTTTCTTACCATACTCAGCTGTACCGGTAAAGCAATGGAAAATTCCCCTCAGTTTTTCACCGGCTTCCTGCTGTAATACATCGTAAACCTCATCAAAGGCATCGCGGCAATGTATCACTATAGGCAGGTCAAGCTCTTTGGCCCACGCTATCTGCGCATGAAATGCCTCTATTTGACCCTGCAGGTAGTTTTTGTCCCAATACAAATCAATCCCTATTTCGCCTATGGCATATATTTTCCTGGTGCCGTGCATTGCTTTTATGCCAGCAAGTTGCTGCTCCCACCCGGGTTTAACATCACACGGATGCAGGCCAAGCATTGGGTAACACATTTGTGGGTAAGCATCGGTAAGGGCATATACTTTGGCTACCGAGTCGAGATCAACGTTGGGCAAAAACAGACGCTCCACACCATTCTCAATGCAGCGGGCAATCAGCTTTTCACGCTTTTCAGGGTCAGTTTCGTAGTAGAGGTGAGTATGCGTGTCGGTAAGCACCATGCGGCAAAAATAAAAAAGCCCTCCGTATATTAGGTAAGGAGGGCTTTAAAATTAATTCTTCTTTTTGGCTACCGGTTTTGCAGCAGTAGCTTTCTTTTTGGCCACCGGCTTTTTTATTGCGGGGCTTGCCGGTTTAGCCGGCAGGTGTTTGCCTGGCTTAATTTTTACCAGTTCAATATCAAAAACCAAAGTACTGAAAGGCATAATCACCGGTGGCGAACCACGTTCGCCATACCCTAATGATGACGGAATCATAAAAATAGCTTTCGCACCCTCACCTAGTAAAGCAAGGCCCTGCTCCCAGCCTGGTATCACACGGCCTTCGCCAAGAACCACTTCTATTGGCTCATAATTACGACCCGGCTGTTGTAGCTGCGCTTGTTTGGCTACTGCTTCAATGCTTGAGTCGAACACTTTACCATCAAGCGTTTTACCTGCGTAATTTACCAGCAGGGTATCACCGTTCTTAGGTTTAGCTTTTGCTGATGGTTTGGTGATCAGGTATTTTAAACCGGTAGCAGTGGTTTGTACATTCAGTTTATTGTCAGCAATATACTTTGCTGCGGCCGCAGTTTCAGCATCCCGCAATTTGCTCATTTCGACCGGTTCTTCTGCCATAACCACTTCTATGGACTGAACTTTTTCTATTTTGATCCTTGTGATCAGGTACGCGCCTTTTTTAAGGAAAGGGAAAGCCTGTGCTTCTGCCTCATGTCCTTTGATGAGCGAATCAACCGGTAGCTTTACCAGTGCGCTGTCCTTTTCAGAAAGCTGGGTAAAAACGTTCATCAGGTCCATCATACCTTGTGACGCTCTTACCCTTATTTTGGCTGGCTTGCCGGCAGCATAGCTGCTGAATAATACTGAGTCGCCTTGTGTGCGTTGTTCTATATTAAAGGTAATTACATCACCTTCCTTAATTTTTGGCCCGTTATGCTTTGCTACGATGGTGAATAGCGCTCCATCGGCCAGGCGCTGTTCTTGCTGTGCAAAAACCCTGCTTACAGACGCTACGCCCAGCAGCAGGAAAAAATATACTTTCTTCATAAACACAAAACAGCCTTTCTGATTTTCGTCAGAAAGGCTGTTGATTATTTCTAATTAATTATCGTGCCGGAGCTGGTGCAACCGGAGCAGCACCTGCTTTTGGTTTAATAATATCAACTACTTCCATCTCAAACACCAATGGGGTGTACGGTGGCATCATTTGACTGCCTTGTTCGCCATAAGCCATGGCTGATGGCAGAATGATGGTACCTTTAGCGCCTTTATTGAACAGCAACAACGCATCTTCCCAACCTTTTATTGTACGGCCAGCACCCGGAACAACTTTGATTGGCTCATAAGTACGCATTGGATTTGCCAGGCCTTCTTTTTCGGCTACGGCTTTGTCGCTGGTGTCAAACACCTTGCCTGATACAAATTTACCAGTGTATTTAACCACAGCAGTATCGCCGTTAATTACGTTAGGACCGCTGCCTGGTTTAATGTCGTAAACAATGCCTGAAGCTGTCTTTTTGCCTTTGATGTTGTTTTTAGAAGCATATTGGTCTATTACCTGTGGCTCGCGTTTCTTGCGGGCTTCGCCTTCTTTCTTAAAGTAGTCAGACACGCGGCCCTGGAACACCTCTTTAGTAAGTTTTCCTCTTGGGATGACTTTCTCGATCTTTACATCATAAACCAGGTATTTACCTTTAAGCTTCGGCGGACGTTGCTGACCTGCTTTGAAAACTGAATCAACATTTACCTTGATGGTTGCGCTATCACCTTCGCTCAACATGTGCAAAGCTTCAAACACATCACCTTTAGTTTGTGATTTTTGCACCAGTAAAGGCACTGCCTGTCCTGCATCGTAAGTAGAAGAATATACTGAGTCGGCGTCGTTTTTAGTAACTACGTTAATGGCGATAAAGTCGCTGTCTTTAATAGCCGGGCCATCTTTATCAGTGTGGATGTTGTAAAGCATGCCACCCGGCCCCTGCTTAAATCCACCGTTACAGCTTGCCAGGCCAATGGCGGCCGAAGCAACTGCTAAAATCAAGAGATTTTTTTTCATTTCTATTGCGTTAATAACTTTTTATAATCAGGTAATATCTGTTTTAATTCTTCTATCACAACGTTGAGCGGTTTATCAGACCTACCGCCTGCCGCATTGCGGTGACCGCCGCCATTGAAATATTTTTTACAAATTTCGTTTGCCGGAAACTCTCCTTTTGAGCGTAACGAAAGTTTTACTCCCTCACTGCGTTCTACAATAAATGCAGCCAGCCGTACCGTGCTGATAGAAAGCGGGTAATTTACTATTCCCTCGGTATCGCCGGTGCTAACATCAAACTGTTCTATTTCGGCGCTGGTTACGCTAATGATTGCAGTATTATACTCATACAGCACTTCCATTTTATTGCTTAGACAATGGCCTAAAAAGCGTATGCGGTTTTCGGCAGAATTGTTGTAAACCAGCTCATGTATCCGTGTATTTTCTGCACCGGCCTCTATTAGTGAAGCAACAATGCGATGTACTTCGGCAGTGGTTTTTGGCAGACGGAACGAAGCCGAATCGGTCATGATGCCGGTATACAAACATGTAGCTACGTCTTTATTAATTAATGCGGCGTTGCCTAATGCATCAGCGATAAAGGTGTAAACTAACTGGGCTGTAGCACAAGCATTAATATCCCAATAACGAAAATCATCAAAGTCCTCAGGGTCGAGGTGATGGTCAATCATGAACTTTTGTGCCTTGCTTGCCCTTGCCGCCTCTTCCATGGCATTTATGCGCAAAAGGGCATTAAAGTCAAGGCAAAACAAAATTTCCGCATCAGCAATTAATGCATCGGCAGCATTACGGTCGTTTGTGTAGATCAGTACTTCTTCGTTGCCGGGCATCCAGGCAAGAAAGTCGGGATAGTCTGACGGGGCAATAACTGTAGCATGATGCCCCTGCTGTATCAGATAATTGTATAGCCCCAAAGCGGAACCCAATGCATCGCCATCGGGCTTATGATGGGTAGTGATTACTATTTTACGTGGCTGCTCTAACAGCCGGGCAACCGAGGCTATATCTAACATCTGTACTTTTAAAGGATTGCAAAGCTAAAATAAATTTCCAACGCATTAATATTTAGCTTAAACATTTTTAAACTGAAAATGAGGACGTTTATTTTATTACGACTGCAAAATTCAGGCAACTAAGGCCGGCAAACAACAGCAAATCAAATCAATAATTTAATTGAGTATTGAAGTGCAAAACCGTATTTTTGCGCAAACTGTAAAAAGATAATGGAAACTAATAAAACTTTTACCATGATTAAGCCTGATGCGGTGGCGAACGGGCATATTGGTGCAATACTTGATAAAATTACCAAAAGTGGTTTCAAGATTGTAGCCATGAAGTACACTGCCCTTACTGCAGAAAAAGCAGGCGAGTTTTATGCTGTGCATAAAGAGCGCCCTTTTTATGGCAGCCTGGTAAGCTTTATGTCATCCGGCCCTATAGTAGCCGCAATTTTGGAAAAAGACAACGCTGTTGAGGATTTCCGCAAGCTGATTGGTGCAACCGACCCTTCTAAAGCAGAAGAGGGAACTATCCGCAAAACCTTTGCACAATCTATCGAGAATAATGCTGTTCACGGTTCAGACTCTGATGAGAATGCACAAATAGAAGGCAGCTTTTTCTTCTCAGGATTAGAGAAATTTTAATCAACACTACGTTTATAAAAAAAGCGATGGATTTGAGATCCATCGCTTTTTATTTTTCTAAGAATATTTAAGTCACTTTGTCTTGGACACAAAGTGACCAAAGGTCAAGCCAAAAAAAACCTTCAGCCGCACGGGCCATACACTCGGCCCGGTTTTTTTGGCGGTCCCGTGCTCAATTTTTTTAGTAGTAAATAGTACCTCTTTAGGTATAAGCGATGTTATAGAAACACTACCTCTTCGATAACGGTATCTTCGGCTTCGCTGTTAATCTTCTCGATGATCTGGTTACGTATCAGCATCAGCTCGTTTTTGATTACTGAAGACTCTATGCGTACGAAAAGTTTTTTATTGCTCACGTAAAGCTCTTTGGTACGGTTGGCCACCGGCCTGCCAACCAATTCGGGCCAATTGGCTACCACAGCGGTTTCGTTGTATTTGCGTTTAAGCTTATACACCTGCATCATTTGCTCTATGGCGTCCTTTAAGGTTTTGTCATTGGCTTTACGCATATGCTTCGCCCTCCTTTATTTCAAACATTCTGGCTTCGACGTTAATATCATTAAAAATCTGCTTCACCCGGTTTATACTGGTATCGGTAATAAATACCTGCCCAAAATCATGGTTCGATACCATTTGCATTAGCTTGGTTACGCGAGTATCATCAAGCTTATCAAAAACATCGTCAAGCAGCAGTATCGGTTTAAACTGCTTTTGCTGATACAGATAGGTGTATTGGGCAAGCTTAAGCGCCATCAAAAATGATTTTTGCTGCCCCTGGCTGCCAAACTTTTTCATGGGCATACCGTGAATGGAAAACTGCAATTCGTCCTTATGCACTCCTACCGTCGTTCGCTCCAATATTCGGTCCTTTTCCAGCGATTTGCTCAATAGTGTAGCAAAATCATTATCAAGTAAAGGCGACTCATATTGCAAAGAAACCTGCTCGGCATTGCCGCTTATATATTCATAATGCCGGTTAAATATCTCCGTAAAGCTAACCATAAACTGCCGCCTTTTCTCGAATATTCTGTTACCTGATGCAATTAACTGCTCATCCAGTATCTCTAAAAACACCGGGTCGTATTTACCGGTATCGGCTATTGATTTGAGTGTGGCATTGCGATTAACAAGCGCCCGGTTATAGGCTATCAACTCGTCCAGGTAGCGGTTATCAGTTTGTGATATTACATTATCAATAAACTTGCGGCGCTCCTCGCTTCCTTCTATAATAATGCTGATATCATACGGCGATATCATCACCAGCGGATACAGGCCTATATGATCTGCCAGGCGTTGGTAATCTTTTTTATTGCGTTTAAACTGCTTTTTCTGATTGCGTTTTACCGAACAAGCAACGGTATCTGTACTTCCGTTCCTATCAAAGGCGCCGGTAATAATAAAGAACTCCGCCCCCTGCTTAATCTGCTGGCTATCTATAGGGTTAAAGTAGCTTTTACACAAAGCCAGGTAATGTATAGCATCCAGCAAATTAGTTTTACCTGCTCCGTTTAGGCCTGCAAATACATTTACGCCGGGCGTAAACTCAAGTTCGGCCTGGGTATAATTTTTAAAATTAATGACTGATATCTGCTGAAGAAACATAAGCGGCCTTCAAAGTTAAGATATATGGACGAGGCGGGGCCTATTAATATAAAAAAAGCTCCCAATTATTTAACTTAAAAGGTGTTGATAAAAACTTTGAAAACTGTATTTTTGCAAACTAATTTTTAAAATTCAATGTCGACAACCCAGGCGAACACCAAAATTGTGAACGAAGATAAGAAGGTTAAACAGACAGGCAGCTTTGTAAAAGAGAACAGTAAAAGCTTACTATTTATTGCAGGCGCTGTAGTGTTGCTTGTGGCTATATACTTTGTGTACCTTAAAGCTTATTTAGGTCCGCGTGAGGACAGGGCCACTAACCAGATGTATAAAGCACAGGATTACTGGGCTAACAAAGAATGGGACAAAGCCATCAATGGTGACGCCGGCTATCCTGGTTTCGAAAAAATCATCAGCGAGTACAGCAATACCAAAGCAGCTAATCTTGCTTATTATTATGTAGGTATTGCCTACCTTAACAAAGGCAATTACCAAAAAGCTATTGATAACCTTACTAACTATCGCGGGGATGATTACATGGTGGCTCCGCAAGCACTGGGTGCAACTGGCGACGCTTATGTTGAGCTTAAAAATTATGATAAGGCTGAGTCTTACTACAAGCAAGCAGTTGATAAAGCTTCAAACAGCTTTTTATCTCCTTTATATTTGAAGAAACTGGGTTTGGTTTACGAAGCTCAAAACAACTATAAAGATGCTGCCGACGCTTACAATAAAATAAAAAGCGAGTATCCGGAGAGTATTGAGGCTCAAAACATAGATGTATACATCGCTAAAGCCGAAGCTAAACAATAACACATACGCATTTACTCAATTGCAAAATTATATGAAGGTTGCAATGTTGAATACTTAAACACTTTTCAGCATTGCAACCTTTGCTTTTAAATAATATTTTATGGCAACGCAATTAAAAAACCTGTCGGATTTTTCAGCAACTGAAATACCTAATGCTGCCCCTTATACTTTTGGTATATTGGTAGCAGAGTGGAACAGCGAAATAACCGGTGCACTGTATGCAGGCGCTTATGAGCGCCTTATTGACAACGGCGCCTTGCCCGATAATATTTTCAGCTACCAGGTGCCCGGCAGCTTTGAGCTAACTTCGGGTGCTGATTTGCTGTTAAAAAACAGGCCACACGTTGATGCGGTGATTTGCCTGGGTTGTGTAATACAGGGCGAAACCCGCCACTTTGATTTTATTTGCGATGCAGTAGCTAATGGAGTAAGTAATGTTGCTATAAAATATTCAAAACCTGTTATATTTGGTGTGTTAACAACTGATAACCAGGAGCAGGCATTTGACCGTGCCGGCGGCCGCCATGGCAATAAAGGCGATGAGGCAGCAGTTACGGCAATAAAAATGGCAGAACTGGCTAAAACAATATAAACCTGAATTTTATTACATATTAAAAATTTATTGTCAGATGAAAAAGTTAGTATACATAGCATTAGTAGTATTTGCTGTAGGCGCAATGGCCTCCTGCTCAAACAAACTTTGCCCTGCATATAGCTCTTACCCAAAGGGTGGCAGATAACACCAAACTGTCATTTTTAAACGCTAAGGCAAACCTTTCTAGCGTTTTGCTGTAATTTTGTGAACGTTACAACAAAACTAATACGATGAATTGGATACAGCTGGAGTCGGCAGAACAACTGGACGAAATAAAAAATCATCCGGGTTATAGCATAATTTTTAAACATAGCACCCGCTGCTCCATCAGCATGATGGCTAAAAAGCGTTTCGAGCTTGATGGCGACGCTTTACCCGAAGATATTCAGCTATACTTTTTAGACCTCATCAGATTCCGGGATATATCCAATAAAATTGCTGCAGATTTTCATGTTCATCATGAATCGCCGCAGTTGCTGCTTATCAAAAGTGGTGAATGCATACTCGATCAATCGCACGGCGGCATTTCTGTTGAAGAAGCGCTTACTATGGTTGTGTAATTGGGCCGAAAGTCGGGAAGACCGGAAGTCAGAAAAGACAGAAAGTCGGGAAGACCGGAAGATAGAAGGACCAGAAGTCGGAGCAGGCAAAAAGTTGAAAAGAAGGGTAAGGTGCCCAGATATAAATAAAATACATTACCAGTAATACAAAAAGCGGCGAATGCCGCTTTTTGTGTTTTTAAGGACAGAGAAGTCGCTGTCAATATTTCTTTGTCAAAACAGGTCGTTTTCGGTATTAAAAGCTACATTTCGGACTTCCTTTCTTTCGGACTCTCTTACCTTCCGTCTTCCGGACTTTAAAACTTCCCGGCTCATCAATCTACCAACCAAAATCAACCGTCTTCTTTACCTCCTCACCCAGGCTTAAATGTACGGGGCAGGTAAGTGCAGCATTCTCCAAAATCTTTTTCTCCTTATCGGAATACTCCTTAGGAAAAGTAAAGTTGTGACCACCACTTCTGCAACGCGGCGCGGACTGGCCGCCATAATCTTGGTGATGGAGGTTTTGGTACCGTCAATATCAATTCCGTGTGTGTTAGCGGCTATACCCATAATGGTAAGCATGCAGCTGCCTAATGACGCAGCCAACAAGTCGGTAGGCGAAAATGTTTCGCCTTTGCCGTTATTATCAACAGGCGCATCAGTTATAATTTTGGTGCCCGATTGCAAGTGGGTAGCTTCGGTACGTAAACCGCCCAAATAAGTAGCTTCTATAGTTGCCATTTAAATTCTTCTTTAAAAGATGTAAAGCGTAAAATTAAATAAATTACTCATTCGCAAAGCTGCTATCCATATTACAATCGTAAAGCAATTCCTCAGCAGAATACCATTATCAAATCATTGTAAATAAATCCCGCAGCGATTTGCTGGGCAATAGGCGGTTAAAAGGTTTTTATTTACATTTGTTGTTATGATAGATTTGCCGGTAATTCCAGCCAACCAGGTACAACGTAAACCCGATTGGCTTAGAGTGAAGCTTCCAGTGGGTAAGGAGTATGCACATGTGCGCAGTTTGGTTGATACCCATAAGCTGCACACTATTTGCGAAAGTGGCAATTGCCCTAACATGGGCGAATGCTGGGGAGCAGGCACGGCAACCTTCATGATACTGGGTAACATTTGCACCCGTTCATGTTCTTTCTGTGCAGTAGCTACCGGTCGCCCGTTGGCTGTTGATATGGACGAGCCGAACCGCGTTGCCACATCGGTTAAGTTAATGCAGGTAAAACACTGCGTAATTACCTCAGTGGATCGCGATGACCTTAAAGATGGCGGCTCTATCATTTGGGCAGAAACCATCAACGCCATCCGCCGCGAAAGTCCCGAAACTACGTTAGAGACTTTGCTGCCCGATTTTAAAGGCAACTGGGATAACCTGGCACGGGTACTTGAGGTGCGCCCCGAAGTAGTATCACATAATTTGGAAACCGTACGCCGCCTAACCCGCGAGGTACGTATTCAGGCTAAATATGACCGCAGCCTGGATTGCCTTCGCCATATATCAGCAGCCGGTTTACGTACAAAATCGGGCATCATGCTTGGTTTGGGCGAGACCGAAGCAGATGTTTTAGAAGCCATGGCCGACCTGCTCGATGCGGGCGTGCATATCCTTACACTTGGCCAGTATTTACAGCCTACACGTAATCACCACCCGGTAATTGATTGGATTCATCCTGATCAATTCGCCTTTTACAAACAAAAGGGCCTGGAAATGGGTTTTAGGTATGTAGAAAGCGGACCGCTGGTTCGATCATCATATCATGCCGAGAAACACCTATTTGATATTTAATTTTTCTTTATATCTTGCGGGCAGTGAGCAATAAATCTAAAATAACATTGCCCGAAGAAGAGCTTGTGCAAGGCTTGCGTCGTCGCGAAAAAAATGCGGCGGAGGCCTTGTACAACATGTATTCATCATCACTATACGGTGTAATCTTTCGTATTGTGAATGATGAACCCGCCGCAGAAGATGTTTTGCAGGAAACATTCATAAAAATCTGGCATTCATTCTCCAGCTACAGTACCGAAAAAGGCCGCTTATTTACATGGATGGTGAATATTGCCCGCAACCTGGCTATTGATAAGGTACGCTCAAAAGATTTTAGGAATCAAAGCAAAAACCAAGAGCTCGAAAATAACGTAACTTTCATTGACGAGCAAAGAAATACTGTTTACAAACCGGAGCTACTAGGCCTTAAGGACCTGGTACAAACGCTTAAGCCTGAACAGCAATCGATACTTGACCTTGTATACTTTAAAGGGTATACACATGTGGAAGCTGCTGATGAGCTTGGCGTGCCTTTGGGCACCATCAAAACACGGTTACGGATGGCTATACAACAGCTGAGAAAGCATTTTAATTAAGAAATTGGAAGATTTAAAAGCATATATCGACTCTGGAATACTGGAACTTTACGTACTGGGAGCCGCCAGTGCCGATGAGGTTTTCCAGGTGGAGCAGATGGCTGCCAAGCACGAAGAAATTCGCGACGAGATAAGAGCCATTGAAGCTGCCATGGAGCAATATGCCTCATCCAATGCTATTGAGCCAAGAGAAGAGGTACGTAACCGGGTGTTAAATAGCTTGGTAGTTAATCTTGGCGATGACCGCACTTTTGGTAATACAGCCAACGTGGTGCCAATACAGTCGCCCGCCAAACCGAGAGTAAACTTTTACAAATATGCCTTTGCTGCCTGCCTTTTATTGCTGTTAGTTAGCGTTGCGGCGTTAATTACTCTTTATGGCCGTCTTAGGCAATCGAATGAATTGGTATCATCCCTGCAACTGGAGAACCAAAAATTTAGTAACCGGGTTAACTTGATGGATGAACAGTTAGACGTGTTCCGCGACCCGAGCTTTAAATTCGTTCAGTTGAAAGGCACCAAAATGGCTCCGGCATCAGCGATGACCGTTGCCTGGAGCGCTGCTAAAAGCAAGGTGATGATTGACATGCATGGCATGAAATTAAATCCTAACGACAACCAGCACCAGTACCAGCTTTGGGCTATAGTAGGCGGTAAACCGGTTGACTTAGGTGTGTTTGATACCCCGCATGACCCATCTGCCGGAATGAAAGAGATGAAACCCGTTGAAGAACCTCAGGCATTTGCAGTTACGCTGGAGCCTAAGGGCGGCAGCATAAACCCTACCATGGACCAAATGGTGGTTATCAGCAATATCTAATTATTTGTCGACAAGATTTTAAGCTTTCGGATGTTACGAAGCGCCACTCCTAAGGGAATAAGGCAAAGTACGCCAAAGCTACAATCAATCAACTGCCAAAATAAAGGGATATGTCGTATCGGCCCTGCAATAAATGCCAACGGTAAAATGCTCAGGCTTGCTATTATACCAAATTGGATCACCCACTCATTCTTAACCGGATTGCGGTAGGGGCCAATGAACAATACCGCTAACACAAGATGTGCAAATGCCAGCCAATGTGTACCGTAACTCAAATATGGATAGCGGTGGTTAACATAGGCAAGGGTTGTGTATATGGTTTGTAACCATTGCTGCATCGGTAACGGCATCCAATTATCATGATCACTTATCCACCGTAGCTCCGTCTCCAACGGGAAAGCTGTAACACCGCTTATAAATAAGCCAAATATTATTATTGCAACCGCTATCCTCGTACGTCGCAATAAATTTTTTTCTGTTGTTTTCATAATTATTTTACTCCTTCCGCACGTTGTTTAATCACCTGTAAAATATTGTTTTGTATGTCTTTCATTATCCAGCCTGCCCATAAACCGGCATAAAAATTAAAGGTAGTGGTAAGCTTAAAGTGGCTGTACAGATGCAGCCTGTAAATGCCATTACCCAGCTTCTGCAACTCATACGTACCGTCGTTCACATCAAAATAATTACCGCCTACTACCACATGCTCGTCCATAGCGGTTGAGGGTATTTCATGCGGGTTGGCAACAATAGTAAAGCGCATTTTGCGGCAGTCCTGATATTGGATAACCGTTTCGTGAAACACCAGGCCTTTTTCGAATATTGCCTTGCGATAGCCTCCCACCCCGTTATAGTCCAGCTCTGCAAGCACGGGCCGCGGCAAACCCAATGACGAAGTGAGCCAGCCTCTATCTTCGGGCTTGGCAATAGCGCGCACACGGGTGACGTTTTTCTAGATGGTTTCTTTTGGCGCTGCAATATCTATGAATGTATAGGCCTTGTAAGCTGATGGATGCTCACCTACGTAGCGCTCCACCGGCGATATCATAAAAGGAAGTAATACGAGTAGTGAAATGTGGAGATTCTTCCGTTCATGCTGTTTCATTTTTATACGGCCTCCTATCAGTCCGCCAAAGCTGGATGCAATCAGGAAAACAGGCATAATCATGAGCCAGCATGCCCATCCTTCTATACTGAATAATAAGGTCAATAAAAAGAAAGCGCCTATCACCCCCCATGGTGCCAAAAACCGGTAGTTATAACTCCTGACTTTCTCAACAGGTGAAAAATATACCGTGAGCACGCCTATCGCAAATGGAATAAAAAAGATGAAGCGGACGGACATAATGGAAAAAAGACCATTCCAATTGTCAACGCCGAATATGTAATAACCAACAAATGCAAAAAGCAGTGGGAGGCCTATAATCTTTAATAGTTTCCTGGGTGATAAATTCATAATGTGATATGTTTTATAAAATGTTAATGGTTGTTAAATATTTGAGCTGCTTACTTAGATAGCGTAAATTGTTGTACTGAACCCTCAAACTACAGGTAGCATGAAGTACGTCCTGATTGTATTGTGCCTTTTTGCCTCTGGCAGCTCATATAGCCAAAGGCTTACGGCGAAGGTATTGGATGCTACTACAAGCGTTCCTCTGCCCTTTGTTACAATAAGCAGTGTCTCAGGTGCCGTAATTGCAAACGGCGACGGCGTATTCACCCTGCCTGTTGCGCGTAAAGGCGACGTGGTGAGGATTGGTAATGCCGGCTACAAAACATACGAGCTGACTATTGACCCACCTTTTAAGGATACTATTATTGTCCCAATGCAACGCTCGTCCATAATGCTGAACCAGGTTACTATAAACACTACCCGTAACCACAAAGCTGACTCGCTGCGCCTGCGCAAAGAATTTAGCGCCGCCTTTAACGCTAAGTCGCCGGAGATGAAGGACCTTATAGTTGCTAAGGCTGATCTTACTTATGAACCCGACTCCTACAACCGCGCGCTCAACAATACTACAGAGATATTAAGCATCAATCTTTTATCGGTATGGGGCATGATCAATAAGCATAAAACTCCTATATCTAAGCTGCGCAAAACCTTAATTAAAGATGAAGAGGCAAATTACATTGACCAAATATTCAGCAAGGAGAAAGTAATTGCGATTACCTCTTTAAAAGGCGATTCGTTGCGCAACTTTATGGATGCCTACCGCCCTAATGCCAATCAGCTGCGTAAAATGACCACCTATGATGTATTGATTTACATAAAGAACAGTTACAAGGCATATACGCAAAGCGGCAACGCAGGGTACACCTCGCCGTTTTAATGTGATAAGGTTTCCTCTAAAAATATATACTTCGATAAAAGCATTCACAGCAGATATTTTGATAATTTAAACGCGATGTTACGAATGCTTTTTTGATTTATATTTCTCACCACTAGTACTGCCTTTATTGAATTAGGTCGTTATGATATCCATAAATATTATGACGTGAGCAGGTCTTTTTTCCAAAATTATGACGTTAAGCGGCGTTACATTATATTTGTCGTCATTTAACGACACAATGAATTTACGACGAGATATCTTTCAAGCCATCGCTGACCCTACAAGGAGAAATATACTCATCCTGCTGGCTTCACAAACCATCACTGCCGGGATGATAGCAGAAAAGTTTGAAACAGCCAGATCTACTGTTTCTAAGCACATTCAGATACTTGCCGCATGTGATTTGATTGAGGCAAAGCAACAGGGTCGTGAGATATATTATCAACTAAAGATTGACAAAATGCAGGAAGTCGACCTTTGGCTAGATCAAATCAGGATGATTTGGGAGAACCGGTTTGATAACCTGGACAAATACTTAGAAAAAATTCAAAATAAAAAGCAATAAGACTATGGGAAATGATGCAAACAGAGAAATGCGAACCACAAGGATTTTTAAAGCGCCCATTGAACTAATGTGGGAAGTCTGGACTGATCCAAAGCACGTTATTAACTGGTGGGGGCCAAATGGATTCACAAATACTATTCACAAGATGGAATTCCATGAAGGCGGAGAATGGACTTTAACTATGCACGGGCCAGATGGCACCGATTATGCTAACCGAAGCATCTTTAGGGAAATAATTTTTGAAAAGAAGATAGTGTTTGAGCATTTCAATCCGCATTTTATCACTACTGTTATATTTGAGGCCAAAGGGAACGAAACGCTGATTGATTGGACACTTTTGTTCGATACTGCCGATATGCGAGAAACGGTGATCAAAGCGCATAAAGCAGACGAAGGACAAAAACAAAACTTGGATAAACTTGAAAAGTATCTTTCTGCCAGGTTGAATGAATTAGCATAGTTACTCGTACATTTAAAACAAAAAGCCCGGGCAACTGGTGCTTTTTGTTTTATAACTTAGAATGAGAATTGCCTACATGTTCTCCACTTGATATTAAATAAATAAGTTTTCTCTGCGTTCTACCAGATCAAGCATGATGCTTTCTATATAGTTGGATATTGTTAGCCGTCGTTAACCTTATTTTTAACCGGTACATTCTATTAGTCCGGATGTTTCTTTTTCATGTTACCTGGTCAGTTCATAAAAAAATTCTTGATTAATATATTGATGTTTATTACCTTGAATAAAATTCAATTACTATTTATAACCGGCATATGGGCAGCATAGAAATCCTATTAATTACAGCACTGTTCGCTACAGTTATTGGCCTTGGCAATTATGGCCGTAACACGGCTTTAGGTTACTGGGGCTCCATATTGCTTACCGTTTTCTCAAGCCCGATAGTTGCTTTCATCGTTATCAGAATTTTGCGCAACAGAACGGTTATCAAACACTCCGCTCAACAGCTCCTTTAATAAAAGGTACCTTAAACTGATAACCGGCATGTATTAAACGTGTTGGCAATACCCACCTGCTTTTAAGTATCAATTCCACTTCGGTTTGCAATAGCCAGGTGCCTATTTGAAGCATCCAACGGGTTGCCGGCAAGCCAAACGGAACACCAACTACTTCCCTTGTAGTGCGCATCAACTCTCCATTGATTATTGGATTTGGGGAGGTGAGATTGAAAATGCCGTCAATGTCTTTGCGTTGCAAAAGGAAATCCATGCTTGCTGTCAGGTCTTCTTCATGTATCCAGCTAAAGCGTTGCTGCCCATCTCCCTGAATGCCGCCCATACCAAACCGTGCGAGATTTAGATAGTATTTGGCTACACCGCCATGCCTGCCAAGCACAATTCCTATGCGCAAAGCTATCATGCGCACGCCGGGTATGCGTTGCTCAAAAAAGGCATGCTCCCACTGTTTACATACCTCAACGGAAAAACCCTCTCCTATTTCACCGTCATACTCATCCTGCGGGCGGTCTTCAGCATGGCGATAAATGGTTGCTGATGCTGCATTGAACCATACCTTTGGTGGTACAGCCATTACCCTTAAAGCCTCACCAAGTACACGTGTGGCATTCAACCTTGATGCGAAAATTTCGGCCTTGTTCTTTTCATTGTAGCGGCAATCTACACTCTTTCCGGTCAGGTTAATAAGCACATCGCACCCAATGAGGCTATCTGTCCAGCTACCTATGGTGCGACCATCCCAGTGCACAAAATTTATGTTGCCGTTAACGCCACCCTTGCCACGGGTAAGTATTACTACTTCTTTAGCCAGTTTGCTGTAGTGCGCTGCAAGTACACGGCCAATGTATCCACTACCACCGGCTATAACTATTCTTTCATAAGCATACATAATATTGACTATTTAAGGATGAACACCAGCAACAATAACCTGTAAAGCAGCCATGTAGCCGAAAGTAACCAACCCAAGCCCAGCAGCTTTACCCTGCGAAAGTGCTCCAACAACATAAGGCCTGCCACGACCAGGAAGTACAGCACGGCAACAACAGTCGGCACAGTGATAAAACCCGCAGCTAACAATAGTGGTGTTAACAACAAAGCTCCGCCTAAAGAAACTGTCATCATATTGCCCAGATAATTCCACTGCTTTGCGGGGGCATATATGCTCACTATAATTCCCTGAAAAAGCACTTGCCCGCCACATATTAAGTATTCGCGGTAAGGGCCACCCAACGGAACCATACCGGAAAGCAGCGGGGCATAGTGCGTGAGTATGAATGCCGTTACAAACCAGGTAAATATTAAATAAGCTATGCGATGCTTTAAACTGAATGCAGGCTGAAGGCTGTTGTCATGCACTGAACCGGGCACAATCACCCGGCGGTTATAAGAAATAAATGCGTAGCACTTACGCGCCAACCACACAAACGGACCAAAACCAAACAACCACCTTAATGCGGGTATTGCATTGGCTATCACTTTAAACAGACTTTGCACACCGTAAGTTACCTCACCCGTTTGCGTGTTTACAAGCGCTATCTCGTTTACAGCACGTTGCTTATCCACCAACGGACAAACGCCGTCGGGCATTTTCTGATAAGAAGCCCTGCCATTGACATCCAGCATGCCGGAGCTTACAAATGCTGATGTATATAAGTTACACATAGGGCACTCGGCATCAAATAAGATGATGTGGTTTTGCAATGTTTTCATGAGGAAAGATTTGCTTTAGTTTGATCAATAGGATTGAAAACTGCGCACCCCGGTCAGCTCAGTGGCTGGTAGTGGTCGCGAAGTACCTTAGCGTGCTGGGCACGGGCGCGCAGTTTAAAGAATATGATAAGGTTTAGGAAATGCATAATGCCGAGTACGAACACGATAAGACCAACCTTGCGGCTCAACACCTCAAGCAGCACGCGGGCGTTATCCATATTCACTGTCTCCGTTAGCGTAAGACTGATATAGCCAATATTGAGTAAATAAAACCCGACCACCAGCAGGCGGTTTACTGAATCGGCAAGTTCACTATTACCCTGAAAGATGTCTATCAGGAAGATACGGCCATTTTTAAAAAGTACTTTTGCCACCCAAACTGTTGCGGCAATGCTTATAAGCAGGTACAAGCAATAAGTTAAGATTGAATAGTTCATGATATATTAAATTAATGATAGTTTTAAAAGTTTCAATATTTTTTGAAATATATAGTCAAAAAAATATTCCTACCGGAACACTTTAAAAATTGAGCCCCAAAACCAATTCTCCTCTGCTTTTAGCATAGTATCCAAGGTACGGTTAACGTTATTAGTTATCTTATTAATATCTGTAACTGATTTCTTAAAAGTTTTGAATTGAGGATCCTTCTCATCACCTTCCACGGTCTGTAACTCGTTCAGTACCTTCATTAAGGGATCCAGCTCACGCTTTTTACGCTCGGTTGCTACCTGCCGCGCTATTGTCCAGATGTCTTTTTCTGCAAAAAAATATTCCTTTCGCTCACCTGGCTTATGCTGCTTTTCAATCAACCCCCATCCTATCAGATCGCGTAGGGTCATGTTTGCGTTACCGCGCGATATACTGAGCGCCTCCATCACCTCTTCGGTGGTCATGGCTTCGGGTGATATTAATAATAATGCATGTACCTGAGCCATAGTCCGGTTTATACCCCACTCTGACCCTAAGCGCCCCCACGTTTCTATAAACTTTTGTCTTGCCTCATTTAATTGCATGCACAAATATATAAATATTTTTAAACTTTCAATAATTATTGAAATTAATTTATCGTAAAGCCAGATAATCGCGTTAAAACAAAATTAATTTACGATTGTCTGTAACGTATCTAAAGTACACACGTCTTATAGATATAACTTTAGGAAAGTATTTTGTTCTTTATAAGGTCAGTTAATAGTTAATTAAAAAGCGGCTGCGGATACTCAGCCGCTTTTTTTTATGAAAGCAGCTTAGCCATTGTTATTGGTAGCTGTCGGGCCAACTGTCCCGGCATTACCACATTCAGCTTATTAGGCAGCGCCAGTTCATCACCTGCTTTACCGTGAATAAATACACCGGCTAAGCAGGCTTGCTCTGGGGAGTAGCCTTGCGCCAGTAGCGATGCAATAATCCCCGTAAGCACATCCCCCATACCACCTGTAGCCATTGCGGCGTTACTGGTCGAGTTAAAATAAAGCATACCCTCGGGTGTAGCCGTTATGGTATAATCATTTTTTAATACTATATACAGCTTTCGTTCAGTTGCCTCCCGCTTGGCAGTCTGCAGCCTTGCCCACCAGCTGTTATGCTCACCAAAAAGACGATCAAACTCTTTCATGTGCGGTGTTAATATGCTGCCTTGCGGAATGGACGGCCATAGCGTACTGTTCTTTGCCAGCAGGTTAAGCCCGTCGGCATCAATTAACACAGGCTTTGTATAATTGGTAAGTAAATAGCTAAACAACTCCAAAGCATTATCATGCGTGCCCAGGCCGGGACCAAAAGCAACAGTACCATATTTGTCCCAGCTGATAGTTGGAAGGGTATCACCTTCCCTGACTATGGCCATCAGCTCGGGCATAAAGCTGTTCAGTGCAGTGAGACCACTCGCTGGTATACATGCCGTAGTAAGGCCAGCACCCGCATAAGTCGCCGCCGCTGAGGACAATAAGGCAGCGCCCATAGTTTGTGGTTCGCCGGCAATTACCAGCACATGGCCGTAAGTACCTTTATTGCTGAATGGCTTACGGGGCTTTAATATTTCCCGGATGTCCTTCTGCTCTACATAGTGATATGGTGAGTTAAGCGACTTGGCGAACTGCTCACTGATGCCAATATTTACCGCTTCCCAGCATTTGACGTAGTGCTTGGCCTCCGGTAAAAGAAAGTTTATTCGCGCCTGCTGAAAGGTAATGGCCAGATCAGCATGCAAAACCGTTGCATCTGCCGGAATTTCACCATCTGTAAAAAAGCCCGTAGGCACATCAACAGCTACTACCAAACGGCCTAATACATTTATATAATCAACAAGACGTTTAAAATCAGTATGCAAGGGTTTATTTAAGCCGCTCCCAAGCAGAGCATCAACAATTACTTCGGAGTCATCTACCGGAAAATCAACGCCCGGGTATAGTTCATTTATTGTGATATCGCACTGTTGCAAGCGTTGCAGGTTAACATCAAAATCGGCTGTCGACTTATCACTGAAACGTGCTATCCGAACATTAATATTTTTATATTGATGATGATGGAGCATGCGGGCAATGGCCAGGCCGTCGCCGCCGTTATTGCCGGTACCTGCATAAACTGTTATAGTAGTTTGCTTATCGGGAAAGTGATTAAGGAACCACCCTACAAAAGCGCGAGAAGCCCGTTCCATCAGGTCGACTGACAAAACGGGCTCGTTTTCTATGGTCCAAGCATCAGCCCGGCGGATATCTGATGAGGTAAGTAACGGGAGCATAATCTTAAAATTAATGTTCTCCGCCTTTTGTTTCGTCAGTGTCCGATAATAAAATTATTATGATTAATTCTTCAGGCTTAATTCTTTTGCCTGCATCATTTTACGCAGGTTGTTAAGTGCATAGCGCATACGGCCAAGCGCAGTGTTAATGCTCACATCGGTAATGTCGGCGATTTCCTTAAAGCTCATATCGCCGAAATGACGCATAATCAGCACTTCCTTCTGTTCCGATGGCAGCAATTGTATCAGCGATTTTAAATCCCTGTGTGTTTGCTCGCGCACCATACGGTCCTCAGTGCTTTCGTCGTAATTACCCAGCACTTCAAAAATATCAAAATCATCGCCGTTGCTCACCATCGGCGCACGCTTCTCACGACGGAAATGGTCAATAACCAAGTTATGGGCAATACGGGTTACCCAGGGTAAAAACTTACCTTCTTCGTTATATTTACCGGCTTTGAGTGTATTTATTACTTTGATAAAGGTATCCTGAAAGATATCCTCAGCAAGATATTCGTCCTTTACGAGTAAGTAAATAGAGGTATATATTTTGGCCTGATAACGGCGGATAAGTTCAATTAAGCCCCCCTCATCTCCCGCAATATATGAATGGATTAACTCCTGATCACTTTGCAATTTAATATCCATAGAAAACCTTACTACTAAATTAAGTCGTCTTAAAATTCTGTTAAGTAAAGTTTATTCTATATCGTTCGTTTTTAGGGGTTAAACAAATTGCTATTCCAAATAAAATAAAAATAACAATAAAATACAAATTTATTTGTTTGACTATACATCCATACATACGTTTAATAGCGCGAAAAAGATTCTTTGCAAAATAAAATTAGCCCGGCATTTTATACTGTAAAAGCAATTATATCTTCCAATACGTCTACGCTAACACACTTTCATCATATCAGTCAGGTGTATTATTACTCACCGGCAACAAACCTTGGTTAAACTACATTTGGTTTTTGCTAAACATTTTAGGATTTTTGCACTTTAATTTAAGACCATAGTCATTAGTCCATGGACCATGGTTTGCATACACATGCTTTTCGCTATGGACTGTGGACCATTGACCATAAGCTACTAATGATAAACGAAGCCGAAAAAGACGCTCAACATAATATAATAATAAAGGGGGCCCGCGTACACAATCTTAAAAACATTGATGTAGCTATACCTAAAAATAAACTGGTGGTGGTAACGGGTATGTCGGGTTCAGGCAAATCGTCGCTGGCATTTGATACACTTTATGCCGAAGGCCAGCGCCGCTATGTGGAGAGCCTATCATCATACGCACGGCAGTTTTTGGGCCGTATGAACAAGCCCGATGTTGATTATATTAAAGGTATTGCACCGGCTATCGCTATAGAGCAAAAGGTAATTACCTCCAACCCGCGCTCAACTGTGGGTACTTCAACAGAGATATACGACTACCTCAAGCTGTTGTACTCCCGCATTGGTAAAACCTACTCCCCAGTATCAGGCCAGGTAGTGAAGAAGGACACCGTTACCGATGTGGTGAACTTTGTAACGGCCTTGCCCGATGATACACAGATAACCATTCTTTGTCCTTTGCACCCGCATAATAACCGCAGCCTGAAAGAGGAACTTGCGGTATTGCTGCAAAAGGGTTTTGTAAGGGTAGAATATCAGGGCAAGTTATCGCGTATAGAAGGCCTGATTGAAGATGAAAGCATAGCTTCAGATACGGTTATTAATGATAGTGAACTGCGCATTGTGGTCGACCGTATCACCAAAAATATGGAAGATGAAACCCTCAGCCGCATTGCAGACAGTACGCAAACTGCATTTTTTGAAGGTAAAGGTGATTGCTACGTGCGTTGGCAGCAAACAGATACCGACACGGAAAACGAGCAATTTTTCTGCGACCGCTTCGAGCTGGATGGTATACGGTTTGAAGAGCCGTCGCCTAACTTTTTCAGCTTTAACAATCCTTATGGCGCTTGTAAAAAATGCGAAGGTTACGGTAAGGTAATCGGTATTGATGAAGACCTGGTAATACCTGATAAGAGCAAAACCGTTTACGAAGGCGCTATAGCTCCCTGGCGCGGCGAGAAAATGCGCGACTGGAACGATCGCTTAGTAAAAAGTGCCATTAAGTTTGATTTTCCTATACACCGCCAATACAATCAGCTTACCGCTGAGCAGCAACAACTGCTTTGGACAGGCAACAGCTATTTCCAAGGCCTTAACGCTTTTTTCAAAGAGTTAGAAGAGCAAACTTACAAAATACAGTACCGGGTGCTGCTGTCACGCTATCGCGGCAAAACCACCTGCCCTGAGTGTAAGGGCAGTCGCTTGCGCCAGGACGCAACCTATGTAAAAATTGAAGGCAAATCCATCACGGACGTGGTATTAATGCCGCTTAGCACAGCTTTTGAGTTCTTCGGCAATCTGCAACTTAACGAGCACGATGAAAAGATAGGGCGCAGGCTGCTTACGGAAATTACCAACCGTTTAAATTTTTTGAACGACGTGGGCCTGAGCTATCTTACGCTAAACCGCCTCTCCAACACCCTGTCGGGTGGTGAATCGCAGCGCATCAATCTTGCTACATCATTGGGTAGCAGCCTGGTGGGTTCAGTTTACGTATTGGATGAACCGAGCATCGGTTTGCACCCACGCGATACCAACAAACTTATTGGTGTACTTAAATCGCTGCGTGATGTGGGCAATACCGTTTTGGTGGTAGAGCACGAGGAGGAAGTGATGAAAGCCGCTGACCATATCATCGATATCGGTCCTGAAGCGGGCAGCCATGGCGGCGAGCTGATATTTACGGGTACTTATAACGAAATCATAAAGGATGCAACCAGCCTCACCGGCGGTTACCTGAGCGGCCGTGAGCAGATTGCCATACCGGCAAACCGCCGTAAGTGGAATGACCATATTTTAATTAAGGGCGCCCGCGAAAACAATCTTAAACACGTAGAAGCTAAATTTCCGCTGGGCGTACTCACCGTAGTTACGGGGGTGTCAGGCTCTGGCAAAACCAGCCTGGTAAAACGCATATTAGTACCGGCGCTGCAAAAAGCGCTTGGCAATTATAACGGTGAGCAAACCGGACAGTACGATGCAATTGAGGGTGATTACAATAAAATTGAGCAGGTAGAACTGGTTGATCAAAACCCGATAGGCCGCTCGTCGCGTTCTAACCCTGTTACCTATGTTAAGGCATGGGATGAAATACGCAACCTGTACGCGGCCCAGCCTGCGGCTAAAGCTGCCGGACTAAAGCCATCGGCATTTTCTTTTAACGTAGAAGGTGGCCGCTGTGATGTGTGCCAGGGCGAAGGCGAGGTGAAAATTGAGATGCAGTTTATGGCCGACATTTTCCTCACTTGTGAAGCCTGCAACGGCAACCGTTTTAAACAGCATATTCTTGACGTTACCTATAATGAAAAGAACGTTGCCGAAGTGCTTGACCTTACCATTGATGACGCGCTGGTATTTTTTGAGAAAGAAACCAAGATCATTAACAAAATAAAACCGCTGGCTGATGTTGGCTTAGGCTATGTAAAGCTTGGTCAATCATCCAATACACTGTCAGGCGGTGAGGCTCAGCGTATTAAGCTGGCATCATTCCTGGTGAAGGGGAACAACACCAATAAAACGCTTTTTGTATTTGATGAGCCTACCACCGGCCTGCACTTTGCTGATATTAAAAAGCTGCTCAAATCATTTGATGCGCTTTTGGAGCATGGCAATACCATCATTGTAATAGAGCACAATATGGACGTAATAAAATGCGCCGATTGGGTAATTGACATTGGCCCGGAAGGCGGCGACAAAGGTGGTAATATAGTATTCGAGGGTGTACCGGAGGACCTAATCAAGCAGAAAAACTCTTATACCGGCGAGTATTTAAAGGAAAGGTTTGAGTAGTCGGGTAATTGGCGTTGGTTTCTTATTGAGGCTCATTTTCGTTACGCGGATCTACATCTGACTCCTGATCCTGTGATTGACTGTAGAAAAACTCATTCAGTCGGTCAATTTGTTTTTGTCTGTTAAATTTTTCGTCATATACATACGCAATTATAAATCCGGCAATCCAACCCGCTAATATGGCAAGCTCATTCCACTGGAAGATCAGGGTCATGATGGCAGATATAATGATAGCCCCTCGACCAGCAAGACGATAATAACCCGCCTGCTTGGCTTTTAGTACATAGCCGTCATCTTTAAAATTCCTTATAATGGCCGAGAGGAATATTGGCAATAATAAAAAGTAAAATAAATTTTTTTGAAGGAGGCTCAAATCATCAACAGTGTTCTTTTTGATAAAAGAGTCCATTTCTTCAATCACCTCATCGTTATAAGTCTCTATATCATCCTCAGTAATATTGCGTTTCCTTAATTCTGCAGCAGCAACTGCCTTTGCAATATCGGTGTAAGCATCTTCACTGATTGCTATTTGTATTAGCTTACTATTAGTGTAAGATGCAAACTTCCTTTGTAGCTCTTCTTCTGTAACCACATCAATAATTGTTAGATCACTAAAATAATGTATTAAGCCGATGGTACTTTGCAGTTATAAAGTTTATTACAAAGGCAATTGCTGTAAATGCACATCGTACGAAAGGCTGAACAAACCATGAGGCGCTACAAATGGCAGCACCAGGCTATCTTTAAACCAAAGCACGCAGTCGCCTTCTGCAAAGCTTTTTTTCGGTATCTCGTCTTTTTTACCCGATGTTAATGATACCCATTGCCCGCTGGCGAGGTCCAACACACCATGAATACTTTGCCAGCTTAATTGGCCGGTATTTTTATTAGTAACAAGGTGCAGGTTCTGGTTGCGTTTGTAATAACCGATAGAGACACTCATTTCCGGCACCTCTATAGAGGTAGGTAATATCTGCTGAAATTTCAGCTTAAAATCTTTATCGTATTTGTTTAACAACATGGCACCTTCTGATACCCAGGTACGTGTTTGGCTTACAACCGAATGCCGGTCAGACATACCCAAAAGCAGTTCGCCGTCGTACTCGTTTAAATGGCCCACTTCCATAAATGTAGTGGAGCCTAAGTCGGTTGAAAACCCTTTTGGTAGCTTCAGCGAATTGGTTAGCTCTTTAATGTGTTTTTTGTCCATTACCTCCGTGACCATAGTACTGGCTTTTTTACCAAAATCCATACGCGCTACAGATAATTGGATACCCTTCTCCGGGTTTTTATGAACCACGGCAAAGTAAACCACGTTTGCATCTGCTTTTGATGGCTCAGTTTTTATATGCAGGCTTGCGTCTGTGGTGTATACATCTTTATGAAAATTAATGTCCTGACTTATTTTGCCATAGGGTGTGTTACTATCCGCCTGATACCGCGTTACCTCTACTGTACGGTTGTTCTTTAACAAAAACACAAAGATATCGCCCCACTTATTGCAATCTACATCAAGCACCAGTTCATTGGCAACCGCAGGGTGCATCACAAACCGTGGCTCCAATTTCTCATCATAGTTAATCACTACAAGGTTTGCAGTTTTATAAATCCGTTCCGAAGAGGAGAACATAGACGTTAACGCATTGCCAGACATAGCAGTCTCCCGAGCGACCATGGCAAATTGGTTTCCACTCCCGTCAAACAGCCAGGAAACCTGAAAAAGATTTTTTCCTCCGGGTACATCCAAAACTTTATGCAATGTTACCTTACCAGTTTGCGGATCAATTAAATAAGCTACAAAGAAACCTGCATACTTACCGCCACCTTCTGCAACCTTGCTTAGGGCTAATACCTTGTCTCTGAAACGTGCGCACCTTACCCCTGCTCCGTCTAAAGTAACAGACCACACCGTTTTCATTTTATCGTTAATAGCGGCAACCTCAAACTTTTTTCCGGAGAGGTCAATTTGCATAATGTTCAGATGATCGTCCCAAACCAGGGAGCCAGTTGGCTTTTTGGTGTCTTTACGGAAATCTTCAACTTCGATTGGATTAACAGGAGCTTGCGCCACACTAAGTAGCGGCAGCAGCAGTAGCAGCAAGGCAAGGTATTTCATGCAGTGATAAAGTATATTGTGTCGAATATACACTTTACCTGCATGTATTTAATACAAGGCGGGAATATTTAATAATTACTTGATGGGATGGCTATTTAAACGCCTTTGCTGCGCTCTATCACCTCTCTGTAGTAGTTCTCATACTCAGGCAGGATGTTCTTAAGCTCAAACGTTTTGGCCCGAGCAAGGGCGTTTTCTTTGAAGGTATTTAAGCGGTCTTCGTCCTCAAGAATATATATAGCAGCTTCGGCCATACCTTGCACATCGCCGATATCTTTTAAGTAGCCGGTCTCACCATCCACATTCAATTCAGGTAAACCGCCGGCATTACTGCTGATTACCGGCACACGGCAGGCCATTGCCTCTAAAGCTGCCAAACCAAAACTTTCGGTTTGTGATGGCATCAGGAACAGATCTGCCACGGAGAGTATCTCCTCAATAGCATCCTGCTTACCTAAAAAGCGGGTCTGATCGGCAATACCCAGATCACGCGCAAGTTGCTCACAACCGGAACGTTCGCCACCGTCACCCACCATCAGCAGCTTTGCAGGTACTTTTTTCACCACTTCGGCAAAAATGCGCACTACGTCTTCTGTACGTTTTACCTTACGGAAGTTAGATGTATGCACCAATATTTTTTCACCGTTCGGAGCTATGGCCTTACGGAAGTGGTCTTTCGGCTTAAAGCTGAAACGGTTAAGATCGATAAAGTTTGGAATAACCTTGATGTCGGTTTCGATATCAAAAAAGTCGTACGTGTCCTTGCGCAGCGCTTCTGATACGGCAGTTACGCCATCACTTTTGTTGATAGAGAAGGTTACCACCGGTTTAAAGGTGCGGTCTTTACCTACCAAAGTAATATCGGTACCGTGCAAGGTAGTTACTACAGGTATTGAAATGCCGTAAGTGGCCAGTATCTGTTTAGCCATAAATGCTGCGGATGCATGCGGAATGGCATAGTGTACGTGCAGCACGTCAAGCTTTTCAAAACGTACTACATCTACCAGCCTGCTGGCTAAAGCTAATTCATACGGCTGAAAATCGAATAAGGGATAGTTATAAAGCGATACCTCGTGGTAAAAAAGGTTTTCGGAAAATAGGTCGAGCCTTGCCGGTTGGTTATAGGTGATAAAGTGCACCTGATGACCATTGGCTGCAAGCGCCTTGCCCAGCTCTGTAGCTACAACCCCGCTACCGCCAAAGGTTGGATAACAAACTATTCCGATTTTCATTATGCCTGCAATGTTAACAGCTATTTATATGAAATGTGTTATCAGTGTGTAAAATCGTTACACGACTATCAGCCAAAGCAAATGAGCCTGGTTAATTCGCTCCATCATCAGGTTTTGTCGCTTTACCCGCAAACCGTGGTTTAAACCCCAGCTTTGGTTTAGGCGCTTCTTCCGCTGACTTGTCTTCCTCAGGCGTTTCTGCCTTAGGTTGTTCCGCATCCTCCGCAGGTTTAGGCACATTTGCCGCACGGAATTTAGGTGTGAAACCTAATTTTGGCTTAGGTGCTTCTTCGGCTGACTTGCCTTCCTCAGGCGTTTCTGCTTTGGGCTGCTCCGTATCCTCCGCAGGTTTAGGCACATTTGCCGATCTAAACTTTGGGGTGAAACCTAATTTTGGCTTAGGCGCTTCTTCCGCTGACTTGTCTTCCTCAGGCGTTTCTGCCTTAGGTTGTTCCGCATCCTCCGCAGGTTTAGGCACATTTGCTGCTCTGAATTTCGGAGTAAAGCCTTTGGGTTTAGAAACTTCTGCTGCAGGCTTGTCTTCAGTTGATGACTCTGCTTTAGGCTGCTCAGTATAAGTTGCTGGCTTGGGCACATTTGCCGCTCTGAACTTCGGCGTAAAACCTTTAGGTTTTGGGGCCTCTGCGGCCGGTAAATCCTTGTTACTTTCTGGCGCGGCTTGTTCCTCACCGGCCTTAGGTATCTCCCCTGCTTTATACCTAAAGCTTACGCCCGCTTTCTGCTGCGGCGGACCAACCGTGGTGTCATTTAAAGATTCCAGAACTGTTTGCTCTGCGAGCGGATTCTCGGTACGCAAACGCTCAGCCTTAACTTCGGGAGCCAGATGGTACTTACGCCTTAGCTTGTTAAACCAGAATTTCTTGGTATGATCAAAGCTCTTCTCGCCCATCTGCTGGTAATGCTCAGTAAACTCAGCATACAAGCCGGGCTCCGCAAGCTGTAAGGCAGGCAGGTCTATTTTCTTTTTCTTAAAAAATTCTTCGAACGTAAGCATGTACCTATTTTCGTCTATATAACAATTTCAATGCCCGGCTTTTCCCATCTCACTATATTGCCTGTTATAGTCCAGGCACTCTTTTCCTCTTCGGTGGCGTTAAATAATTTGGGATACCATGCCAGCGGAAATACCTAATTATGACCGTCGGCCTCTACGCTAAGCATCTCTGCATCAAAGCTAACTTTGATGTCCTTCTTCTGTTTCCTCGACGTAAGAAGTGGCATACTCTCTCCTCCTCAATGTTTACAACCAAATGTAGCCATTTTACTGTAAAGCATCAGCGCAAGTGCATTTCTAATATCGGGTAAGACTTTCCAAGGCCGTCTACCGGGTTACGCTTTACCACAACAAAGCCCAGATGTTCATAAAAGCCAACTGCCTGCCTGTTCTGCTCATTCACATCAACCTCGGTCACATTTCTCTCATCCATAGCGAAACGGCATAATTGCTTACCAATGCCTTTACCCATGGCATGAGGATGAACAAACAACATCTCGATTTTTTGATCACTGAGGCCGATAAATCCGGCTATACTACCATCAATGCTCATGCAATAAAGGTCCACCTGGTGAAAATAACTATTCAATATCAACGGTTTAAAAAACGAGATATCATCTTCCGTTAAAAAATGATGAGTAGCCCTTACGGACGCTTCCCAAACTTCAATCAGTTGAGCATAATCTTTCTCGGTTGGTTTTGTTATTTCACCCTTCATGGCGCTGCCAAATTACAAAATATCGCCGTCAGACTGTTTAAGCCAACCCTAAACAAAAGCAAACATAGTATCAGTTATTTAGAACATATCCAAATAATATTTGTACTTAGGCCTGACAAGTTTTAATGCATATATTTTGTAAATTCGCCGCTGAAAGCTGGAAGAGAAGTTCTTCCCTGTTTTAACTCACCTTTAAGATCAAATTATAATGGCTTTTGATATTGATATGATCAAAAAGGTTTACGAACGCTACGGAAGCCGCGTTGAGGCTGCCCGCAAAGCCACAGGTAAACCACTTACATTAACCGAGAAAATTTTATATGCACACCTTTCTGGCGGCGAAGCTAACCAGGCATATGCACGTGGTACAGACTACGTTGACTTTGCTCCGGATCGCGTAGCCATGCAGGATGCTACCGCACAAATGGCGCTGCTGCAGTTTATGCAGGCTGGTCGCCCTAAAGTTGCTGTACCATCAACCGTGCATTGCGATCACCTTATACAGGCAAAAGTTGGCGCAACTGCCGACTTAAATACTGCCAACGATGTAAACAAAGAAGTTTATGACTTCCTTGCATCTGTTTCAGATAAATATGGTATCGGTTTCTGGAAAGCAGGCGCTGGCATCATCCACCAGGTAGTGTTAGAAAACTATGCTTTCCCGGGTGGTATGATGATCGGTACCGACTCTCACACCCCTAACGCGGGTGGTTTGGGTATGATTGCCATTGGCGTTGGTGGTGCTGATGCCTGCGACGTGATGGCTGGCCTGCCTTGGGAGCTTAAATTCCCTAAGCTGATAGGTATTAAACTTACAGGCAAACTTTCCGGCTGGACTTCAGCAAAAGACGTTATCCTGAAAGTGGCTGGTATTCTTACCGTAAAAGGTGGTACCGGCGCTATTGTCGAATACTTTGGCGAAGGCGCTCGTTCACTATCAGCAACTGGTAAAGGTACCATCTGTAACATGGGTGCCGAAATTGGCGCGACTACTTCAATCTTCGGATACGACGAAAAAGCAGCTGATTACCTGAAAGGTACTAAGCGCGAAGATATTGCAGCCCTTGCTGATGCCATTAAAGAACATTTAACCGGCGACGACGAGGTATATGCTAATCCTGAACAATATTTTGATCAGGTGTTTGAAATTAACCTCAGCGAACTGGAGCCGCATGTAAATGGTCCGTTCACTCCGGATCTGGCATGGCCTATCTCTAAATTCGCTGCTGCCGTTAAAGAAAACAACTGGCCGGTTGAGCTGGAAGTTGGTCTTATTGGTTCATGTACCAACTCATCTTATGAAGACATCACCCGCTCGGCATCTATCGCTCAGCAGGCTATTGATAAAAAACTGAAAACCAGAGCAGAGTTTACCATCACTCCGGGTTCAGAGCAGGTACGTTACACGGTTGACCGTGATGGCTACCTGGATACTTTCGCTCAAATGGGCGGTGTAGTACTGGCCAATGCCTGCGGTCCTTGTATAGGCCAGTGGGCACGTCACACAGACGACCCAACCCGCCGTAACTCTATCATTACCTCCTTCAACCGTAACTTTGCTAAACGTCAGGACGGCAACCCGAACACCCACGCGTTTGTGGCTTCTCCGGAAATTGTAACAGCGTTTGCCATTGCGGGCGATTTAACCTTTAATCCACTTACTGACACGTTAGTAAATGAAGCTGGCGAACAGGTAAAACTGGACGAGCCACTGGGTATTGAATTGCCGGTAAGAGGCTTTGCAGTAGAGGATGCCGGTTACCAGGCTCCTGCAGAGGATGGCAGCGGCGTACAGGTTATTGTAAGCCCTACATCTGCACGTTTGCAATTGCTTGAACCGTTTGCCCCTTGGGAAGGTGACGACCTTAAAGGCCTGCGCCTGCTTATTAAAGCAAAAGGTAAATGTACTACCGACCATATTTCAATGGCTGGTCCATGGTTAAAATTCCGTGGTCACCTTGATAACATTTCTAACAATATGCTTATCGGTGCTATCAACTACTTCAACAACAGTGCTGATAGTGTTAAAAACGAAATTACGGGCGAGTACGGTCCTGTACCAGCTACCCAGCGCGATTACAAAGCACACGGCATAGGTACTGTAGTTGTGGGCGACGAAAACTACGGCGAAGGTTCATCACGTGAGCACGCTGCTATGGAGCCTCGTCACCTTGGTGTACGTGCCATATTGGTAAAATCATTTGCCCGTATCCACGAAACCAACCTGAAAAAACAAGGTATGCTGGCTATCACTTTCGCTGACCCGGCAGATTACGAGAAAGTTCAGGAAGATGATAAAATCGATATTATTGGCTTAACTGAGTTTGCTCCTGGCAAACAGCTTAACGTGGTATTACGCCACGCTGACGGCACTCAGGACACCTTTGCGGTTAACCACACTTACAATGCGCAGCAAATTGAGTGGTTTAAAGCCGGTGGTGCACTGAACATCATCCGCAGGCAACAAGCTAAAGCTTAATTTAAGCTGAAAGCAAATAATAAAAGCATAGAGCTTTAAGTGAACCGTCTCTCATTACTGAGAGGCGGTTTTTTTTTAATAAATATGCTGTCATGCCGAACTTGTTTCGGCATCTCACTTAAACATAAACTTATAATACAAGCATTTGAGGTGCCGAAACAAGTTCGGCATGACACTTTTTGATAATTAGAAATGTTGAATTTTTCTCCAGTATCACGATATATACATAATTCACTTACTGCCCTTCTGCACCCTTTTTAATACTAACAAATTCTGCGCGTTGCGACTGTACCCGCTGATGTTGTTCTGGTATAGGTTCACCAGTTTGTCGTAGTACAATACCACTACCGGCGCGCGTTGCATCACCAGATTATCCATTTGCTGATAAAGCAAGTAGCGGACAGAATCATTTTTTACCTGGTAGGTCTGCTCGAACAGACGGTCAAATTCTTTGTCGTTAAAACCGGTGTAGTTGGGCCCGAAAGGAATTTTATTTTTGGAGTAGAACACAGACAGATAATTTTCGGCGTCGGGATAGTCAGCTATCCACGATCCGCGGAAAAAGTTCACACCGTTTTTAGCGATCAACTCGCGAAGGCTTGCACCTTGCGTCACTTCTACCCTCGTACGGATATTCACTTTTTGTAATTCCCCCTGTATATATTCAATCAGATCGCGGTATGTGGTGGTAGTGTTCAGCACTATCTCCGGCAAGCCCTTTCCGTTCGGGAAACCGGCCTCGGCGAGCAGACGCCTTGCTTTGCCCGGGTCATAACTATAGCCGCTTACTTTAGCACCATCAAACCCGGGCATACCTTGAGGGATGAAACCAGCGTAACCAGGTGTGCCGATGCCGTTGCGCAGGTACTTGATCATCTTTTGCTTATCAATAGCATAATTGATGGCCTGCCTTATTTTTAATTGCCGCAGAGGCGAGCGTTTAACAATAGCCAGATTGGTATCTATTAAAATCCCGAGGTACTCCGTGTTCAGGTAAGGCCTTATATTCATTGCGAAACGGCCCTGGTATTTTCGGGTAAGTTTGCCGCTCTTGGTTAAAATATCATCGCGATAGCTACCGTCAATCCCGTTGAAGAAGTCGAGGTCGCCTTTGATGAATTCCATAAAAGCCGTTTGCTTGTCGCTGATGAACCCAGCTTTTATAGCGTCCAGATAGGGCAACCTGCTACCTTCCTCATCCTTTTCCCAGTAACGCTCGTTCTTAAGCAGCACCAATACCTCTCGTTCTTTCCAGTATTTAAAACGGAACGGTCCCGTACCCACCGGATGAGAGCGAAAATCTTTGCCCCAATGCTCCACTACTTCGCTCGGCACTACCGAGCCGTACTGAGCAGTAAGCATGCTTAACAGTGGCGGAAAAGGCTCCTTGAGATGAATAACGAAGGTACTGTCGTCCCTGGCAACAAAAGCTTTTTTGCCATCCACTTTATCACTGAATATCCATGAGCCTGACGAGGCCACCTTCGGGTCAATTAAACGCCCGAAACTATATACAAAGTCAGCAGCAACACAACGCCGCCCTTTGCCTCCTTTAAACAAAGGATCGTCATGAAAGTAAACATCGTTACGCAAGTGGAAAGTATACCGCCGGCCATCGTCACTTATCTGCCAGCTCTTCGCGATCGCAGGTTTGACATGCAAGCTGTCATCAATTTGTACCAGTCCGTTGTATAGCTGGTTATCCATCCACAAAGCATTCTGGTTACGGGCAAAGGCGGGATCAAGAGATGTTAGCCCGTCCTCTAGGTTGATATTAAAAACTGTTTGCTGAGTTGATTTGGAACCAGAACCACATGACATTAAAAGCGATACACAAGCGAGAACAGCGCAGAAATATGCACTGAACCATTGCCGCGATGTATTATTTCTCGTCATAAAAATAATATTGCTTTTAAACCTTTAATATAAGCGCAAATCATAGAATAAGTTTACCACCGCATGCAAGTGAAATAAAATTTGTCAACCTTTTGACAAAAGTTATGTTATAACGAGTAAATAATATTTAAAAGTCATGAAAAAGATATTTCAATACACCTTAGCCCTTTTAACGCTGGCAATAGTAGTGTCGGCCTGCTCAAGCACACGTAGCACCACATCATCTCACGTACCGCGCGACCGCTTTGTAAACACCTGGGTTTGTAACACGGTAACTTATGAAGGAGGGCTACTGCCAAGCGCAGTGCAGGCAGCTTTCGACCAGGCTCCGCCAAGTGCTTTTGTTGGCAGCGTGTGGAAACTTACTAATAGTGGTAACGGCATGTACACATTAAGCAACGGTACGTCCCAATCTATTTTTTGGTCTACTTACGAAGGCCCTGCCGGTACTCAATTCCAATTCAAGAAAATATATGAGGGCGAAAAAGCCAAAAACGTGGCAGAGGGCTACCGCCTTGATGTAGGCAGCGCTACCGGTAATTCATTAGTGCTTAAAACCCCGGTTGCAATTGGTGCACAAACCGGTTACGTAGTATATACATTCAGCAAACAATAATTAAATTAATGACATAAAATGAAAACAGCCGCCCGGTTATCCGGGCGGCTGTTTTGTTTATATAGATGCAGGGCGTTTATGCTTCTTCCATGCTTTCGCCGGTAACCGTGTCCTTGATTTTTTTCTCCAGTTCTTCCATCAATTCCGGGTTGTCCAGTATCAATTGCTTAACCGCATCACGGCCCTGGCCCAAACGTGTTTCGCCGTAGCTGAACCAGGAACCCGCCTTTTTGATGATATTGTAATCAACACCCAGGTCAATAATCTCACCTGACTTAGAAATACCTTCCCCGAACATGATGTCAAACTCTGCCACACGGAACGGTGGAGCAACCTTGTTTTTAACGATCTTTATCTTAACACGGTTACCAGATACTTCGTCTGTATCTTTGATCTGAGATATACGGCGAACATCCAAACGTACTGACGCGTAAAATTTTAGTGCGTTACCGCCAGTAGTGGTTTCAGGGTTACCAAACATTACACCAATCTTATCACGCAACTGGTTGATGAAAATACAGCAGCAACCGGTTTTGCTGATGGTGCCTGTAAGTTTACGCAATGCCTGAGACATCAAACGCGCTTGTAAACCCATTTTTGAGTCGCCCATCTCACCTTCAATTTCCGCTTTTGGCACAAGCGCCGCAACAGAGTCAATAACAATTATATCTATAGCGCCTGAGCGAATAAGGTTATCGGCGATCTCCAAAGCCTGCTCCCCGTTGTCCGGCTGAGATATCAGCAGGTTCTCTACGTCTACACCCAGCTTTTTAGCATAAAATTTATCAAAGGCGTGTTCAGCATCAATAAACGCTGCAATGCCACCCTTTTTCTGCGCTTCGGCAATGGCATGTATAGCAAGGGTAGTTTTACCGGACGACTCCGGGCCATAAATTTCTATCACCCTGCCTTTAGGCAAACCACCTACGCCAAGGGCAATATCTAACCCTATAGAACCGGTTGAGATAACCTCAATTGGCTCTACAACGGTATCCCCCAATTTCATGATGGTACCTTTACCGTATGATTTTTCCAGCTTATCTAACGTAAGCTGTAATGCTTTCAATTTATCTGCGTTACTCATCTTTAAATTATTCGAAACAAATATAAATACTTAATTCTAAAATACTAATTTTTTTAGTAATTTATTTTTAACGCTCGTTTTTAGTCTTCGTTTACACCGCGCTTGTTTAGCTCACTGGCTATAACTTTAAGCTTACGCTGCTTAGCCGCCTCCTTTGCCTTCCGCACCTTATCTGCTTCGGCCTTTCGCAAAGCCGTTTCTGTATTATTGCGTTCGTAATACCTGCAAAACCACGTTATAGGACAAATGCCGCACTTAGGGCTGCGCGCAACACAGATATATCTGCCATGCAATATAAGCCAATGATGTGCAACGCCCAACACTTCTTTCGGTAAATATTTGACCAGTTCCTTTTCAACGGCGAGAGGCGTTTTGGCATTATTAGTAAGCCCAATACGATTTGATACCCTGAACACGTGGGTATCCACTGCAATTGCAGGGGCATCATATACTACTGATGAGATTACGTTGGCGGTTTTGCGGCCTACACCCGGCAGCTTCTGTAAATCCTCAACACCTTCGGGCACGTGGCTGTTAAACTGTTCAACCAGCATTTTGCCCATACCCGCCAGGTGTTTGGCTTTGTTATTTGGATAGCTTACACTGCGTATGTACGGAAATATTTCTTCGGCATTGGAAGCAGCAAGACTTTCTGCATCAGGGAAACGCTCAAATAATGCCGGCGTAATCTGGTTTATGCGCTTATCAGTACATTGGGCCGACAGTATAACCGCCACCAGTAGCTGGTAAGCCGAATTATAATGAAGCTCTGTAACAGGATTGGGCTGATTTTTTGAGAAATAATCTACAAAATGATGGTAACGCTCTTTTTTTAACATTGACTATTAAAAGGCGTACTGATTTACGCCAGATACAAAATTAGCGCAAAAAACTTCACCATAACTCAACTAAGCGTTAATTGTTGCGCGGAGAATGATTGAGGGCTAAGCAATCTGGTCAATGGGTCATAGTTCACGGGATGTTACTATCAGTGCCTGTACATTAAATTTTAAATGTGGCGCCAATTCCTGTGAACTATGATCCATCAACCTTAAATTTCTTGTAAGGATACCTTAGCGGAAATTGCGGGAGTAATCCAGTATCTGATGTATGACCTGAGGGCGGGGCGAAAGCTCCAGCTTGCTCATATCAGTTCGCAGAGAGTGAAAAAACATCATCTCATCTGCAGTAAGATTTTCCGGATTAGAATCTCCTTTCACTAAATTTTCGTTAGTGATCACAAACAGGTTTTTTGTAGAGGTTTCGTCCATAAGCGTTATTAAATTTTTTTATAACTCAATAACGCAAACCAAAAGGAAATATTTTGCAAAAGAAAATTTTTATGAAATAATTTTCATCTAAATTTCATGATACTTTACGATATTCAAAAACTTATGCACCAATAGTTTACAGCGCCGGTGCAAATTTCAAGCACACAGGCTTATCTATCTGTGCCGAAGCCACCATACTTGTTAGCTTACCGCTGGTGGCGTCCCTCTTAAACACTATAATATTGTTGGTATCCTGGTTAGCTACCAGCAAAAACTTACCTGTGGGATCTATTACAAAGTTGCGCGGATTTTTTCCTCTTACTGCAGTACGGTCAACAAAGGTAAGCATGCCGGTTTCGCTGTTAATAGCATAAACCACAATCTCGTTAGCATCGCCACGGTTTGATGCGTAAAGGAATTTTCCATCCGGCGATACATGAATGTCTGCGGCACCTACTTTACCGGTAAATCCGTCGCGCAGCATGGTTATGGCCTGCAGTTGTTTCAGCTTGCCGTTATCATATTCAAAGGCAGTTACGGTTCCGGTAAGCTCCTGTATAAGGTAAGCATGTTTTTTATCTGGAGCGAAATCAATATGGCGCGGTCCGCTGCCCGCTGCTACAGAAAACGAGGCTGGCGATCCTGGTGATAATGGCTGCTGCTGACCACTTTTGTATCGTTCAACCAAAATTTTATCAATACCTAAATCCGTTACCATTACATACTTGCCGTCTGGCGTCACAAACGCGCCGTGGGCATGTGGCCCTTCCTGGCGTTCGGCATTTATACCTTTTCCGGAGTTTTGCACCACCTGCGCCGCCGCATTTACAGAACCGTCTTTATTTAAAGGCAAAGCAGCAAAAGTGCCGCTGCCGTAATTGGCTACAAAAAGATGCTTGCTGTCCTCATCAATGGATATGTAACATGGGCTGTTGCCACCGCTGGCTTGTTTGTTTATAAACGTAAGTTTGCCCTCTCGTGGCGAAAAGCCATAAGCATAAACCTGCCCGTTGTCTGTTTCGCTTACAGCATACACATACTTTCCTTCCTTATTCAGACACAGGTAAGACGGATTGGCAACCTCGTCTGACTGGCTTAAGTAAGCAAGCCTCCCGGTTTCCGCATAGAACCTGAATACAGATATCCCTTTGTTGTTATCCGTTGTGTAAGCCCCAACGATTAAATCGAAGGTTTTGGGCCCTTTTTTCTTATCCTGCGCACTCATCATCAGTGGTGACAACAATAGCAATGCCAGCAATATCTTTCTCATGGTAAAAACGATTATAAATGCAAATTATGAAAAATATGAACACATAAAAAAGCCCCGCATTGCGAGGCTTGATATTTTATAGCAAATGTTTTAGCTGGATGATTTCCTTTTCTTCGAGGAAGCGCCAACGACCACGCGGTAAATCTTTTTTGGTGAGACCGGCATATACCACACGGTCAAGCTTCACTACTTCATAACCGAGATGCTCGAAAATACGGCGTACAATGCGGTTTTTACCGCTGTGTATTTGTATGCCTACTTCGCGTTTAGACCCACCCTGTACGTAGGACACCGAATCCGGCTTGATGAAGCCATCCTCGAGTTCTAAACCAAAAGATAACTTATTTAAATCGCCTTGGGTGAGGCTTTTGCTAAGCTCTACCTGGTATAATTTAACAACGTTGCTGCGCGGATGCGATAACTTATCGGCCAGGTCGCCATCATTGGTCATGAGCAGTAAACCGGTTGTATTGCGGTCTAACCGGCCAACAGGGTAAATACGCTCTTTGCTTGCTTTTTCTACCAGGTGCATTACTGTACGGCGCTCCTGAGGGTCATCAGTCGTAGTGATGTAATCCTTGGGTTTGTTGAGCAGCACGTACACCATTTTTTCGCGCTTAAGTGTTTCGCCGTTGTAGCGAACTACGTCTTTAGCCGGGTCAACCTTAAAACCCAATTCAGACACCACTTCGCCATTTACCGATACCACTCCCGCTTCAATAAGCTCATCGGCCTTACGGCGCGAGCAGATACCAGCGTTTGCAATGTAGCGGTTAAGCCTAATGAGGCCATTGTCCTTTTCTTTATGCTCCGCAGTTTTTTTACGGCTGCGTAAGTTCCTTACCGGTGCTCCGCTATTTTCTGAAGATTCGTTTAATTCTTGTTCTTGATCAAATGGCTTGTTGTAATTGCCGCGACCACGGTCGTCAGCGCCATAAGCTCTCTTCGGCCTGTCGGTGCCTGCCGGGCGGCTGCCAAAGCTTTTACCACGGCCAGAATAAGGCTTTTTGTCGCCATAATCACCAGCCCCGCTACGTGAACGGCCTGAGTAAGGCTTTTTATCACCAAACTCGCCTGCTTTTTTTGGGCGACCGGTATAAGGCTTTTTATCGCCGAAGTCCTTACCTGCGCCATCACGTTTTGGCCTGTCAGCAGACTTTTCTCCGCGTGCCGAAAATGGCTTACGGTCGCCTGGCTTGGCCTTGTCAAACTTTTTAAAGGTTTTCTGGTTATCTTCCTGATCGCTTTTGGCGGTGTATCTGCCACGCGATGGTGCCGACGGCCTTTTGGCGTTATCACCTTTTGAAGTGTTTCGTGGTGATCTGGCGGACTTGTCATCTCGACTGTTCCCTGGTCTTTTAAATACCATAATTATTTTGATGTTAGCGCTTCTCAGCGGGGGTGCAAATATACGCAAATTATGGACGTAACACAATTTTTTACAAAGTGGAAAAAACTGTGTTTAACAATGCGTTAGGGCGGTTTTTCAACTGCATTTTTTGCGCTCAAAACACTAAGCAAAATGCAAGTATTTGATAATGTGATTTATATAGCGTACTTTTGCAATGGTTTTTACATATTGTACACTAAATGACTGAAAAACGAATGACAAAAAAACACTTAGTTACGTGCTCCGTAATGTTAGTGGTAATTCTCATTTCGGCTTTTGATCTGTCTAACGCAACAGTTGTTAAACAACCAGATTTAATAGCGCACATCACCCGGTTCTCGTTGTTTGAGCCAGAAAAGCCGATAAAAGAAGATGATGATGTGTTTAGTTTCGCCGATGAAGTTTTGCCAACGCAAAACAAGCGCGTTACCAAAAAATTGAGTTATACGTTATGGAAACATTCCTACTCAAAAATTCAATCCAACGTTCTTCATGAAAAAGCGGAAAAGCTATTTCCTGTTATTGAGCCTATACTGAAAGCATATGGCATTCCTGAAGATTTTAAGTACCTGCCACTGGTAGAGTCTGGATTAAGAGGCGGCACCTCAAGTAAAGGCGCCCGCGGCACCTGGCAATTTATGCCCGGCACTGCCCGCACCTATGGCTTAAGAGTGGGCAAGCGCGTTGATGAACGCCTCAACCTGCGCAAGGCAACTATTGCTGCATGCAAGTATCTGAAAGAACTGCATGCTGAGTTTGATAGCTGGACGCTGGCTGCCGCCGCCTATAATAACGGTTCGGTTAGGCTGGAACGGGCTATCAACCGCCAAAGCGAAGACAATTATTTTCGCATGCGCCTTAACCGCGAGACAGGTTTGTATGTATACAAGCTTGTGGCCATGAAAGCGATCATTGAAAACCCTGCAAAGTATGGGTATGAAGATGAAAACGATTTAAATGAGAAACTCAGTAAAATAGACTTTTTAGCTATTAACTGATACCTTTTTACGGAGCACAAGATGAGCCTGCCCTACAGATGTTAGGGCAGGCTTTTTTATGCGGTGTACTGCAGGTTTAAAATCTTGAATGCCTGTTGTTTATATCTTAGCATGTGCCGGCTGTAGGCATCAGCATCGTCTATCATACTTAGAAAGTAATATGCCCCGTCTGAAATGACAAAAATCACATCAGCTGCCATTTCGGGATCCACATTCTCCAGCAGTTTTTGATCAGTGCAGGTTCGTATCAAATCCTCAAGCCATTTGCGCAGCAAAATGTGCAACTCACCAAATTGCTGTTTGATTACCTTATTGCGAAAACACAGGGCAAAACAATTATAGAATATACTGTCATCAATATAGTTATGCCACTTTCGTGAAAAGATGTTTTCCAATACATCTCTAAGCGCGTCAAGCGGTGCGGTATGGCCGGCCTCGGCTTGGTAAATATTGCCGTATTCTACAACAATATAGTCTATTAGTCCAAGCAACAGTTCCTCTTTCGATGCGAAGTAATGCACCACCAAACTGGGATTCATGTCAAGCTCCTTAGCAACTTTACCGAACGACGTATTTTCTATGCCTTCCCTTTTGGCTACTTCGTAAAAGGCCTCTATAATTTTCTTTTGCTGACCTTCTTTTAAACTTTTTCGTCCCATGTGATTTGGTCAAAAATAGATAAATATTGCTATGATTCAGTACTTAAAAATAAATTTACTGAATGTTCAGTTTATTTAATGTGTGGTTCACGAAGGCTTAACATGGCTGCCGTTTTTTTGCAGGAAACAACGCAGACATGAAAAATCTTTACTTATCTCTACTTGCATGTTTTTTACTGTATGCCCCGGCCACTTTTGCACAACAGCAAAAAATAACCGGAACAGTAAAAGATGAACTGGGCGAGACCCTCATCGGGGTGAGCGTTCAGGAGAAAGGAACAACATCGGGCAGCCAAACCGATGTGAACGGCAGCTATACCGTAACGGTGTCAGGCCCGGGTGCCGTGCTGGTATATACCTACATTGGCTATGTTAAACAAGAAATTACCGTTGGCGACCGTAAGTCAATAGATTTAACACTTAAGCAAGACCACTCTGAGTTAAATGAAGTGGTGGTTGTGGGTTACGGCACACAGAAAAAGGTAAACTTATCCGGCGCGGTTGATCAGGTAAATGCAAAAACCTTGGCCAGCAGGCCAATCTCCAATGTGGCGCAGGGTTTACAAGGTTTGGTACCTAACTTAAACGTGGATTTCGGCTCAGGCGCCCCGGGTGCAGCCGCAAACATTAACATCCGCGGCATTACTTCTATTAACGGTGGTAACCCGCTTATTTTAATCGACAACGTACCGTCTGACCCCGTAGAGCTCAACAGGCTTGCTCCTCAGGACATTGAAACTATATCTGTTATTAAAGACGCCTCTGCAGCAGCGATTTATGGCGCTAGGGCATCTTTTGGTGTCATTCTCATCAAAACAAAAGAGGGCACTCAGGATGGCACAAACGTAAGTTATACCAACAACTCGTCGTTCAACAAACCTACCGTTCTGCCTAATAAAATCACCGACCCTTATATCTTTTCAAGATTGCTGGAGCTGTCTACAAACAATACTCCGTGGGATTATGTGAACTATAGCGACCAGTACTATCAGTATGCCAAGCAACGCTCTGACGATCCATCATCAGTACCTGGCGTACGTGTAAATCCCACTGACAATAAGCTTTGGGAGTACATGGGTAACCAGGATTGGACACGCTACTTCCTTAACGATTACACGTTTTCGCAAGACCATGCGCTTTCGATAAGCGGAAAATCTAATAAGGCAAACTATTATCTGTCCGGTAATTATAATCGTCAAAACGGAGTACTTAAAATAGCAGAAGATTATTTTGACCGTTACAGCCTGCGCAGCAAAGTAAATTATAGCGTAGCGCCTTGGTTTACACTTGGTAACAATACCTACCTCACCGCTACCAAACGTGCTAATCCGTCTAATTATTCTATTAACGATATTTATAACGTATTCCCTACCGATTATGACAAAAACCCTGACGGAACCTGGGCAAATACAGAAGTTGGACGCATAGGCGCTCAGCTTACCGACGGTGGTAAAACGAGCGATAAATACTTCAGCTTGCAGACTCAATTCAACGGTGAAATATCCCTTTTTAACAAAATGTTAAAAGTGAATACGGACTTCACTTACCGTCGTGGCGCCGAGAACTACGATACTTACACTTTACCTTATAAAATTGGCTATGGTCCCGGTGATGTACGCGTAGAAAACGGCAAAAATAGTTCTGTAACAAAATATACGCAGTTTGATGATTATACGGTGTTAAACGTATATGCAACACTTGACAAAATATTGAATGAGCATCATCTTACCGTTATTGGGGGTTATAACCAGGAATATTACAAGACTGATCAAACCAATGTATCACGTACTGACCTAATTTCGGCGTCTTATCCAACACTAAATTTAGCTACCGGAATGCTGAATGCAAACCAATTTATTTCTGACTGGGCTATCAAAGGATTATTTTATCGCGTTAACTACATTTATAACGATAAGTACATCTTCGAAATTGACGGACGAAATGACGGCACATCACGCTTTCAGTCAAATAAAAGATTTGCGTTTGTGCCATCAGCATCGGTGGCATGGCGTGTAGATCAGGAGTCTTTTATGGAAAGCCTTCGCCCTACAATTAGTAATTTCAAACTAAGAGCGTCTTACGGTTCATTAAGCAATCAGTTCGTAACTGATGACTATCGCTTCGTGGAAAAGCTGGAAAGAGAGCAATCAGGATACCTGATTGGAGGCGAGCGACCTAATATGATTTTACCTCCAATATTGGTAAGCTCAAACTATACCTGGGAAAAAGTTAATACACTAAACCTGGGTACTGACATAGGCTTATTTGATAATAAAGTAAACGTTACGTTTGATGCCTACCGCAGAAATACTACGGGCATGCTTACCCAAGGTCGAGATTTGCCCGATGTATTGGGTGCGCCCGAGCCTCAAGAGAATGCCTCCGACCTGCGCACTACAGGCTGGGAGCTTTCTGTAGGTTATCAAAACAGCTTTAAAACAGCAAACGACCCGGTGAACTTCAGCGCAAAGCTTGTACTGTCTGACAGTAAATCAGTAATTACCCATTTTGACAACCCAAGCGGTAGCCTTACACAATACCGCAACGGCATGGACCTAGGCGAAATATGGGGTCTGCAAAGCGACGGTTTATTTAAGAACCAGGCTGAAATAGATGCGCTTGATGAAAGTGCAATTATACCTTGGGGTGCCCTTTCTATTGTACCGGGCTGGCCTAAATATAAAGACCTTGACGGCAACGGCAAGATTGAGCAAGGCTTAACTGCTGATAATGCCAAGGACCTTTCTATCATCGGCAACTCGTCACCACGCTACCGTGTAGGCCTGGATCTAAACGCCAGCTGGAAAGGCTTTGATTTCCGCGCTTTCTTCCAGGGTGTGCTTAAACGCGATTATTACCCGCTCGATTACTTATACTGGGGTTTTTATCAGCAACCGTACGCTGGTGGCTACGAGCACTTGCTTAACTTTTACCGCCCTACTGATGACAGCGCTGTTGATATGGGCAAACACTCACAGGCTTACATCCAGGCTGGTCTTGCCAATGCCAATCTTAACGCCAAGTACCCTATCCTGCAGGCCTGGCTTGCCGACGCTAACCTTGGTACAAACGTTCGTGACGCAAAAGGCCTGGCCATTCCGCAAACCGGATATATGCTTAACGGCGCTTACCTGCGTGTTAAAAACATAACACTTGGTTACACGCTGCCTGCATCACTTACCAAAAAATGGCATATAGCCAACGTACGCATATACGCCAGCGGCGAAAACCTTTACGAATGGTCTGCACTAAAAAAATTCTATGACCCTGAAGCTGTAAACGTGAACTCGGTTATTAATCCTGCATCAAACAGCAACCGCAATGGTAACGGATATGCCTACCCATGGCAACGCAGATACTCAATTGGCCTGAATGTTAACTTTTAATTGAGCAAAAACACATGAAAACTATCAATAAAACCTTTATAGCACTTGCCGTAGCAGCAGTTAGCTTGTCGGCCTGTAAAAAGGACTTTCTGAATCGCCAGCCGCAAACCTCTATAGGAAGCGAGAATTTTTTTAACAATGAGCAGGATCTCATGCTATATACCAATAACTTTTACAACTTTCCTGGCACAGGAATTTATAACAGTGATGGTGCAACGGACAATGCCGCCACTACCGGTAATACCGAAGTAAAAACCATGATGGTTGGCAACCCATCACCGGCTACCATTACATCTGGCTGGGATTGGTCGCAATTGCGCAGTGTGAACTATTTTTTGCAAAACTTTCGCAAGGCGCCTTTAAATGAGCAACAGCTTAACCATTACGAAGGCATAGCACGGTTTTTCAGAGCGCAGTTTTATGCAGGCAAGGTAAAGCGCTACTCGGATGTGCCATGGTATGATAAGCCGATAAAAACCGGAGATGAGGACTTGCTGATGAAACCGCGTGATCCGCGCGCCTTTGTGGTAGATAAGATAATGGAAGATTTTGCCTTTGCTGCCGAGCATGTTGGCGATGATAGCCGCTCAGGTGCGGTAAACCAATGGGTAGTAAAAACCTATATGGCACGCTTCGCTTTGTATGAAGGCACTTACCGTAAGTATCACTCTGAGTTAAATCTGGTTAACACTGCTGATGCATTCCTTACCAAATCGGCCAGCATAGCTAAGGAGATAATGGATAGCAAAAAATACAGTATCTATACTACCACTAAGCCTAATGAAGATTACCTGCACCTGTTTGATAACGGCTCACTGGGCAATAACCCTGAGGTGATATTGGGCACCTTTAGTGAAAGTGGCGTACGTAACAGCGGCTTTAGCACCACCATATTCGGTAACTATGAAGTAGCGCCAACTAAAGACCTTTTACAGGATTACCTGATGAAAGATGGCTCATACTACGACAACCAGTCAGGGTATAACACTTTTTCCTTTGTAAAAGAGTTTCAGGACCGCGACCCGCGTTTGAGCCAAACCTACGCTTACCCTGGCTTCGTTTTAATAAACACAGGCACTTATACACAGGGCGGCGGCATTTATGTGCAGCAGCTAAACAAAAACTTTAGCGGCTACCATCAAATAAAAGGCTTTGTTAACAGCACCGATGCTGCTACACAACAAAACCTTGATGTACCTGTGTTGCGCTATGCCGAAGTTTTACTGACCTATGCAGAGGCGAAAGCTGAGCTGGGTACATTAACGCAAGACGACCTGGATAAGAGCATCAACCTGTTGCGTGACAGGGTGGGCATGCCGCACATGCCACTTAACCCACCGGTTGACCCGGCACAAAGCGCCAAATTTCCTAAGGTAACTTCGGTGCAACGTGCCGCAATACTGGAAATACGCCGCGAACGCCGTATTGAACTGGCACTCGAGGGTTATCGTTATGACGATTTAATGCGTTGGAACGCGGGCAAGCTGTTAGAGAAAGAACCAGAAGGCATCTATTTCTCTGGCTTGGGCAAGCATGATTTGACTGGTGATGGTGTGGCTGACATTATTTTACTGGCGAGCAATGAGTCTATCCCTGCTGTAAAGGAAAAGAACGAGTTAGGTAAAGACTTTATTTATTACCGCACAGGTACCTTTGGACAGGATGTAAGCATCTTCCTTAAAAACGGGACATCAGGCACGATGCAAACTACGGCGGATATGGGCACTTTCCAGGAGCCGAAGTATTACTACCGCCCGGTGCCGCAAAGCCAGGTGCAGCTTAATCCAAATTTAAAACAGATATTTGGCTGGTAATACCATTGACCTATTAATTCAACTCATGAAAAAAATGATATTATCCATCGCTATGCTTTGCCTTGCAGGCATGGGGATGGCTCAAAAAAAGAAGGCGCTCTTCGTAATCATCGATGGTGTATCAAAAGATGTGATAGAAAAGATTGAAACGCCTAACATTGATGCCATTGCAAAAGAGGGCGGTTTGCTGAGCGCTTATCAGGGTGGTGAAAAAGGCGAATACAACCAAACGCCAACCATTTCTGCACCTGGCTATTACAACGTGCTTACAGGTGTTTGGTTTAACAAGCATAACGTGCCCGATAACGACATAAGTGCACCCAATTATCACTATCCTACCATCTTCCGTCTTTTTAAAGATAAACGACCTGCCGGGAAAACAGCCGTATTTTCGAGCTGGGAAGATAACCGTACCAAACTGATTGGCGAGGGTTTGCCGCAGACCAAAAACATTAAGCTTGATTATCATTTTGATGGCCTTGAAAAAGACACGGTAAATTTTAAGCATGATAAGGGCCGTGATTTTATGGCCCGTATTGACCAGACCGTTACAGATAATGCCGCGCAATACATAACCGCTAACGGCCCGGACCTTTCATGGGTTTATTTGGAGTATACCGATGATATGGGCCACATGTATGGCGACAGTGAGCAGTTCTTTAACGCTGTTAAAGCCGCTGATAAACGTATCGGTCAGTTATGGAACGCCATTAAAGAGCGCGAAAAAAAATACGGCGAGGACTGGCTGATTATCGTTACCACAGATCATGGCCGCGACCCTAAAACCGGCCGTGGCCACGGCGGGCAAACCGACCGTGAACGCGCTTCGTGGATTGCCACTAATGCTAAAGGTTTAAATAGCTATGCCACCGGCGGCAACGCCAGCGTGGTGGATATATTACCTACCATAGCACGCCACCTTAACCTTAAGTTGAGCGCCGATGAGCAACGCGAGTTAGATGGGCTACCGCTGTTTGGTAAACTGTCTGTCTGGAAGCCTGCTGCAGTCAAAGAACAGAACAGTATTGATTTGAGCTGGAAACCTGCAAATACCGATGGCAAAGTGAAGATTTGGCTGGCAAGCAGCAATAACTACAACAAGACGGGCTCTTTTGATAAATATGTATTGGTAGGTACAGCGCCCGTTGCTGCCGGAAAATTCAGTATTGACCTAAGCAAACAGCCGTCATCTGCCATTTACAAAGTAATTTTAGAGGGTAAATATAATACGCTTAACCGCTGGGTAGTTAGCAAATAAACGCTCAATAATGACAATGCACCACGAAGACCTTAAATTTCTATCAGATGTTTTGGGCTGGATTGGTGCATTGTTGTTTTTAATATCCTACCTGTTACTCATCCTTAAACGCTGGAAACCTACCTCGATAATCTATCACGTTTTTAATATTGCCGCCGGCATTTTTACAGGTATTAGCGCCTGGTACGATTTTTCATTCCCTTCAGCTTTCATAAACCTTGTTTGGGCAGCAATTGCCATTTTTGGTTTATACAGCGACCATTGGCGAAGCAGCATTACCGAAAAATAGTTTTTACAAAGCTTGCCCGTCTACATCAAACCGACCACTCGGTTGGGGCTTTACCAAATTTTTTCTTGAAGGAATGTGAAAAGTGCGACAGGCTTTCGAAGCCCAAATCCAGGTATATGGCCGATGGCTTCTTGCGCTTTTCCTCAATCAGGTGCCGGGCCTCTGTTAGTCGCCGTTCCTGCAGCCAATGCCTCGGCGCCATGCCGAATATCTTCTGAAAATCGCGCTTAAAGCCCGCCAGGCTGCGGCCTGTAAGCTGGGCAAACTTTTCTACCGGTACATTGAAGTGGAAATTGCTCGACATAAATTTTTCCAGATCCATTTTGTACGGTTCTGAAAAATCAAACAAAAAGCTTTTGAGCTCCGGCATCGTGTTCAACAGCAGATACACTGCTTCCTTCACCTTTAACATACCCAGCGTCTCGGCAATCTTTTCCTGCGGGTGATGAACGTATGGTATAATGGATTGAAAAAAAGCGTGTAAAAAATCGTTTTTAGGCAAAACGATGTTGGCAGGACCAGTATATTTATGGTCAACCTCTACTTGCTCTTCCAGCGCTATTTTTCTGAGCAGGTCTTCCTGCAACCTGATAATTATAGTTTGATAATCCTCTCCCTGCAAAGGCATTTTGGTTATTTCGCCAAGCTGATTTTTTTGAATCAGGAGCATCTGTCCCTTTTCCATAGACACCTTCTCGGTAGCAGTGGTCATACTAAAACGGCCCGACAACTGCATCACCAATATATTGTCGGCAAGGAAAGCCACTTTTTCCTTCCTCATGGAAGACAAGTACGAGAAAAATATTACGCCTGGTAATATCTCATTAGGATTAATCATCAGGATAAAGATACAAAGAGCGAAGGGCTGTTTAGCAGCCCCTCGCGTTTAATTTATCGTTGCAGGTAAGTGCTGCCAAGTATAGCGCCCGGCGCGAAAGTACTATTCAGTATTTCCATCTCCTGTTGCGTAAATTCAATTTCTATAGCCTGTATGTTTTCGGGCAGGCGTGTTCTGCGGCTCATACTTACCAGTGGCATAATGTGCTCGCCTTGCAGATTCACCCAGGCAATAGCAATCTGAGTAGGCGTATAGCCTTTATCCGCAGCAAGCTGTTTAAGCACCTCTACTTTTTCAAGGTTCTTCACCAGGTTATCACCCTGAAAACGCGAGAAATGATTTTGATAGCTATCTGCAGGCAGCGGCGCCGTCATATTGCCGGTAAGCAAACCTTCGGCAGTATTGGCAAAAGCAACAACACTTATACCCAGTTCCTTCGCGGCAGGTAATAAATCAGCCTCAATCTGACGGTCGGCAAGTGAGTACCCTATTTCGAGCGCCGAAACCGGGTACACTTCATTGGCTTTGCGCAGTTGATCGGCAGTAATTTCAGACACGCCAAGGTAACGTACCTTTCCTTCTTTAATTAGGTCTGCCACCGTACCTATAACATCCTCCACCGGCACGCTGTTATCCAAGCGACATGGCTGGTATAAATCAATCGTATCTATTCCCAGTCGGGTCAATGAATAATTGATAAAGTTTTTGATCGCCATTGGGCGAAGATCCAGCCCGAGCCATTGGCCGTTATGAAAGATAGCGCCAAATTTTACGCTGATAAAAGCATCGTCGCGACGGCCCTTGATAGCCCTGCCCACCAGCATTTCGTTATGCCCGGCACCATAAAAATCGCCCGTATTTAAAAAGTTGATGCCGCTATCAAGCGCTGCCTGTATAGTGGCGATGCTTTCGTTCTCGTCATTTGCTTTGCTTCCCCAAACGGATGACATGCGCATGCAGCCCAGGCCAAGTTTAGAAACCAGCGGGCCATTGTTGCCCAAGTGTATTTTTGATATTGTTGTCATTGTATTTTTATTAATTAACTACACAAAAATGCACTTGTTTTCGTCGAGCCGATTTCCCACATGGCTCAATTTACTTGCTTATATGGCTCACATTTTATCTTTTCGAGACGATCACTTTCCCAAAACAAAAACCCCGCAGGCTTGCAAAGCAAGGCGCTGCGGGGTTGCAACCGCTACGTTACAGCTCTTTGTCCTCAACTATCTTTGCGTCGCGGGTATTTTTTTGGACGGCAATAGCCGAGAACATACTTAAGCAGAAGGCCATGGCGTAAAAGCCCTTCTCGCTCAAAGTAACATCGGCATTCCACAGGCCGATTGTTAGCAGAATCATAGCTGCTATAGTAGCAAACCAGCTCAGCCCATAATATAGCTCAGATACGGTAAGTCCCTCTGCCCTATCGCGCACGCTTTTCTGTACGGATATAACTGCAAACAAGCCGAATAGCAAGATGGTGAAATAGTAACCCTTTTCGTTTAACTGCATATTGGCGTTCCATAAGCCAATGCAATAACCAACCATGCCTGTTAATAAAGCGAACCACGAGGCCCCGATAAATGCCCCCGTAGGTTTAAACGGATTTTTAACCTTGTCGCCATACTTTGCAAGTGGTAAATTTTCTTCTGTTCTGTGTTGTAGCGGTTCCATGTTTGTTTTTTTAATGATTAATATGGAAGCAAATGTGCCGGGTACAGGCCAACTAAAAAAAGTAGATTTATATAAAAACTGACGATATAACTACTAACAATTATACCTTTACTCCAACTAAATTATTCTTATGGATTCGTTATCGGAACTTGTCGGGCTACTCAATGAAACTGATAAAAAGCAGTTCAGGCTATTTTTGAAAGATAAAAACAAAAGAATTGATGTAAAGAATTTGCAGCTACTACATTTAATAGAAACTGACGATATACCCCACAGTGAAAAGCTCTATAAATCCGGAAAAAATAAAGACGCATATCATGCATTACGCAAAAGGCTGCAGGATAACCTCCTCCTGTTTCTGTCACAAAAAACTTTTGAAAGCAATGGTGACACTTATGACGCCCTGCGGCTGGTAGTGGTCGGCCGCTTTTTGCTGGAGAACGATGTAATAAAAACAGGTTTTAAATGCCTTGACAAGGCAGAACGGTTGGCTGAAAATTTAGAGCAGTTTAACCTGTTGAATGAGCTTTTATTGTTAAAACTTCAATATGCGCATTTGCAGGGAGCCGAAAACCTGGATATTTTAACTACGCGCTTTATGCATAACCAGGCGCAGATGCAGCGTGAGGCAAAACTTAACATGGCTTATGCCTATTTAAGGCAGGAGCTACAGCAAATACATTTAAAAGGAAAGATTGTAAACCTGACCGCGCTAATAATAGCTACCATCCGTAAATACAAAATTTCGGTACAGGATCTAATGACTTATAAGTCTGTCTATCAAATTCTTTTCATCGCTAATGAATATGCTGCCATACAACAAAACTACGGACTTATAGAGCGTTACGTTAACAGGATAAACCAGTTTGTAAAAAGTCAGACTCGCAACACAGCTTATCTTTTTTACCACATATCTATCCTGTATTACCTCGCAAATTTTCATCTCCGGCAAAAGAATTTTGAAAAAAGCACCGCTTATCTCACTGAGATGCTGGGTTTGATGTTGACTGATAGCCGTTACCATACGCAGTTTTATCTGCGCCATCAGTTATTACTATCGCTTAACCTGTTTTATACAGGCTTTTCTGATGAAGCGATAGCTACGCTGAAGAAGGCTTTATCCAATCTCAAGCCGAAAGCCAACGCCGAAGACATTGAAGACATCCGCATATGCCTTACTATGTTTTTAGCCATGTGTAACGATGAGGAAAGCGTAAAGCAAATGACTTTACTAATACGCACTGATGCATGGTATGAGAAGAAAATGGGCATGTTGTGGACGATAAGGAAAAATTTGATGGAGATTCTGATACATGCCCAATTTGGTAACATTGACCTGGCCACCTCGCGGCTTGCAAGTTTTAAGCGCAGATATAAAAAGTACCTGTTAAAAACATCAGAAGAGCGGGTATTGCAATTTTTGAGCCTTGTAGAAAAGCATTTACAAAAGCCGGATATTGTGTATGGAAAGACCTATCAGACAGCTGTATTGAAGTTATTAAGCGCTATTGAAAACAATGACTTGTTTACCACCAGTTTTATTGCCTGGCTAATGGCGCGTTGGCAAAAGAAGTCGCCGTATGAGGTTATGCTTTCGAGTATAGGGCAATCACCTAAACAGCATTCATAACTACTTGACCTCAAAATTTGATACGCCGTAAATCAAGTTGTCAGCGGTTACGCCTTGCACCACAACCCTGAAATTGCCTGTCAACTCGTTTGTTTGGAAACGCAGCTCAGCTTCTCCCGCTGCGTTGGTTGTAATGCCGGGGCGCCAGTACAAGGTAGAGCCATAAATATCATCGCTATTTACGCCGGGATTGTAATACTCTTTACCGCTATAGATGCCCGCAACTTGTAGCCCGTTCTGTTTATCATTGGTTAAACAACCGGTATAAAATATGGGCTCAACTTTGAAGTAGGACCCTTCCAGGTCGGTCACTTTCATATACCAGTGATCTTTAAGGGGCTTAAATCTGTTAGAGCTCTTTTCATAATTTAAGTGCCCGGCTTCATCAACATAATCACCGCAATCATTAGCGCCGGGACCGCCATGAGGTCGGCGCGGCTCCGCGTTCCCTTTTGCCCCGTTAATTTCTACCGTTTGCAGGTTGATTGTATTTTGAAGGCTTGGCGTTTCCTGATTTTCCACGCTGTTATTTTGCAAAGCTCCAACTTCCGGGGCAAGCAATTGCTCAGCAAGCCGGGATGTTAACAGGCGATATGGATCATTTAATACCAAATCGTAATTGCGCGTACTTTTATTAACGGTAAGCTTAATCGGCTGGTTTGTAGCAGTGATGAGCTGGCCCCAATGTAAAACAAATTCGCCTTTTGCACTTGTCGGTATAAGAGCTATTTGTTCGCTGCTTACAGCAAGCACGTCTACTGCAGATTTTAAAGGTTTGCCCTGATACGTTACTCTACCCTCCATTGCCGGCACAAATCTTTCCAGGCTATCTGCCGGCCTGGCAGCCATCAAATCCTGCCAGGTGTATCGTCGCCAGCCGCGTATCAATAACACATCTTCGAGATATGTCTTGTTGCGAAACCCTTTTGCGGAAGCATCCAGCGGTAAGTTGCCAAGTTCGTTACTTAAATAAACAGCGGTTTCAATATCGGGCGACATACTGCTTAAACGGCTGTCTTGTACAACGGCCGCGGAAAAAACGCCTTTAAGTGGCTTGCCGGCATGGTCTTTCAAACTCAATTTCACACAAACAGAATCATTTTTACCATACCTGACTTTATCTGCCGAGAGAGCAATTGAGGTACTGTCGTTATAATGGCAAAATATCAGTCGCTCGGCAAGGGGCATGCCCATGGTGTCTAATATGGTCAGGGAAGCCAACCCTTTAGGCATTGCATTTAGCGGAAGCTCGATATTACTTTCAGGAGATGTTAGATTTGCCTTTGCAAGCAGGTAGTTGCCCTGGTAATTATGCACTAATATATGCACCGGCGTTTTAGCCAGGCTATACAAGGTCATTTTCAAGGTATCATTAGTCACGGCCTCATTTACGTGCATGCCTATACCTACTGATGTAAGCTTCGGCAACGATATAACGGTGTCCGATTCGAGATAAATTCCGGCCTTGATCTTTACACTATACAAGCTGCCAGCTACTGGCATTAAGCTAAACTTTCCGGTGCCCTGCGAAGTAGTTTTTATGTTATCGAGTGGTTTGCCATCCTTAAGTAACTGCCCTTCTACCTGTATAGGTATACCCTGTTCGCTTTTCGCTTCCCAACCTATCAAGCTGGTGATTCCGCTGCTCAAACTACCACCTTCCGGATAAAATTTTACCTTAAGCATTTTAGGCACCGGTACCGGTAATTGCAGATTGAGATGCTGAGTTTGTTGTCCGTATGTTATTGCAGCCACTACCCGGGCGTTAGCACCTGTAATATCTTTTTTGGGAATCAGGATAACTGCCTCATTCGCCTTTGAACTTATGGATTGTTCCTTCCCTCCTCCTACGGAATACACAACTGCTAACACAGGCCTGGCTTTGGTGGACGGCTTATCTTCGGGTGATACCATAACTTTAACTTTGAAATAATCATTGCCAGCTGTTGATTCGACCAACGCCATAGTGGCTTTAAAGACAGGTACGTTTGTGTTATGGATAGTAATTGGCGATGAATAGCTGGCCAAAGGCTGGGTTGGATTTTTTAGTTTACTGGTAAAGCAAAGGAGTTGATAATTGCCCGGTGCAAGAGTATCCGGCAAAAGTAAACTGCCAGAACTCAAATCCCTTTCTAATTTGAACTTTTGTTCTATAACCACCTTACGGGTGTCTGAATATATTAAAGAAACACAAACAAACGACTGGGTGGTGTCCTGCTTGCCTGCATTGATTAAATATGCGCTAAACCATATTTTCTCGTTATTGGTATACACATTTTTATCTGTATGCACATACAAGCCTGCAGCAGGATTTGCGGCTTGGTACACTTTAAATCGCTCCGTTAGCACCTCGGTATTGAGGGATTGAGCCTGCAACTGCAATGCGGCCAATAACAGAAAACTATACAGAAGGACTTTTTTTAGCATGTTTAGATTTTACCACCTGCCAAGGCAGCTTTACAGTTAACTTTATAAAAGACCTGCAACAATACGGTTGACATATATCAGTCGGCTGGCATTATTTATAAGCTTAAACGCTGTAAAGAAGTTTTAGTGTCGATGATTGGAATTATATGCCAATTGCAATAAACTATGTGATTTGAGAGTCGGAAAGTAAGCATTTAAAATACCCCTGTGCATGCACACAGTATGACCAAAAAAACAAAAGCAGTTACATTTTACTGTAACTGCTTTATCTTCAAGTCGCTTACACCGGACATTTCTCAAACCATAATTACAAGATTTGAAATTGCCAGTATCTTAGATCGGCCCCATTGATCGCACTAGTCTGCGTTAGTCATTCTCAAAAAAATCATTCACTCCGCAAACTTAGGATTGGGTTCACTATAGCTGCTCTCGCTGATTGTAAGCCGACCGTTAAAGCAGCTAACAGCAAAGCTACTGTTCCTGAAAGTGCATATATCCACCACTGAGGATTAATACGATAGGCAAATCCGTTCAGCCAATAATGCATGGCAGTCCAAGCGATAGGAGTAGCGATCAAAATAGAAACCAACAACAATTTGGCAAATTCAATAGAAAGCATTCCTGTAATATCAGCTATACTCGCGCCGAGAACCTTACGAATTCCAATTTCTTTTGTTCGCTGAGTTGTAACTAAGGAAATGAGCCCCAGTAAGCCGATCGAACTGATGATGATTGCAACTATTGCCATGCACGCAGTTAGCTTTTGCTGCAGGTTTTGAGCTTTATAAAGGTTCTCAATTTCTTCGTCAATGAACCGGTAGCTAAACACCCTGTCAGGAAGGATGGAATTATATGAGATACTTATGCTGCTTAACGCCTTTACTGCTTGCCTACCGGTAAGCTTAATGGCTATATTTGTTTGAATGTTTTTTTGTTCGAGTATCACCGATGGCTCAATGGGCTCTATTAATGAACGCACATTGAAATCTTTAACTATCCCTACTATTACACCTTTTACATCGCCAGGAAGAAGAGTCTTACCAAGTACGTCGGTCGCATTTTTAACATTCAGCATCTTTGCCATCGTCTCGTTAATCAAATATTCCGGTGTAGCACTGTGGGCGTCTATATTTCTGCCGGCAACTAACTGCAAACCGAATGTCTTAACATAGCCAGAATCGCCAACTGCAAAACGTACAGGCCATTTCTCCCAATCGCGATCCTCAAATCTCACAGTCGATCCGCGTTGACTGTCGCTGGAGGGATGATTATTGCAAAAGCTGTATGACGCTATACCTGGTATTGCCGCAAGAGTGTTACGTAACTGGACTTTTTGCGATTCGGTAATTTCGCCTGTCGGGATCATTACAACGGAATTACGGTCAAATCCCTTATCTGTATTTTTTAAGAAGCTAACCTGCATAACGATTATTATAGTACAGGCGATCAGGGTTTGAGCGACTACGTTTTGCACAACAATCAACAGCTTGCGGCTCAAACCAGCCTTTAAATTCCAAGGGTTATTTTTTAACGCACGGAAAAGACTAACGCGACTTAGCACCAATGCAGGATAAACGCCGGCGCTGACTGTGATGGTCATTAACATCAGTATGAAAAATAAAAATAGCTGTTTGAGCGATAAAATGTGCACCGGTTCACTCCCAAAGAGAAGTTTGTTAACGGAAGGCAGAGATAATATCACTATGCATCCGCCAATAAACATAGCAATCACAAATATCAAAAATGACTCGATAAGAAACTGAAAAAATAATTGCAGGCTTGATCCGCCGAGCACCTTCCTTGTACCTATTTCGACGCTTCGGCGAGCTTGCCCTGCTATCATGATATTGATATAATTTATACCTGCTATTCCCAATATAAGTAAGCCTATCAGGCTAAGCGTAATCAATAACGGCATTTGAATCTTTCCGCCATAACGAGTATCAAAATGAGCATCTTTTAAAGGAATTAGCTTAAAAGCGAAAGGTTTGGCTCCGTCACCCATGTGCTGCTTAGCCAGCCGATCCAGCTCTAGCTCTACAGCTCGCTTTTGTGATTTATCAGTAAGTGATACGAATGTACTATTAGTGCTGTTTAAGTAACCCCAATCAGTAAAAAAAGCAGGTTCCACATCAGGCAATAGTGACTTAATGGATAGGAATGATAAGTACATATCGCTTCTCAGATCAGTATTGTAGGGGCCATCTGCTATTACGCCTGCTACTTTCACCTGCTGCTTATTAATAGTCATAACTTTACCAACCACATCTATAGTTCCAAAATACTTGTTCGCTAGTGCTTGTGTTATAACCGCAGTATTTGGCTCATTTAACTGTGAGGCGTTGCCACTAAGCCAATGATGGGTGAATAGGTTAAACCACCCGGCGTTGGTGAATGCGATATTCTTTTCCTCTTTGAAGCGCTTGGCTTGGCCATCCTTAATATCTACTATAAAACTTTGGTTATTGACTGCTATTGCTGTATTTTTTATATACGTATGGTCTGATTGGATCGCATTGTACAATGCCACCGAGCTTCCCTTATCATATTCCGTTTTTTCGAGGTGTAGTTCGTAAACCACGCGGAAGATGTTGTCTGCGTTACGGTGATAACTATCAAAACTTAGCTGATAGCTGTTGTATATATAAATCAATGAACAACATACTACGGCCAGTGTAAGGCCAGTTATATTGATAAAGCTGTGAAATGGCTGCTTAAGAATGCTACGCCAAGCAGTTTTAAATGCAATTTTCAGCATAATTTCTGATAAAGAATGAGTTTAGAGCTGAATCAAAAATATCAACTCTTTACAGAATTAATTGTTAATTACTGTTAATATTGAAAGGGAGACAAAGCCTTTTGATTATGGTGCTAAGTGACTTGCATTTATTGAGTGCTATCAATACTCTTGTGTGATAATTCTGAGTTACGTGAACAATTTTCTTAATAAATTTCAGGGACGTATAATGTCTTTTTGGGAAACATCGACGGAAGAGGAGAAAAGAATCCTACTAAATGATGTTCTAACGTATGCCAACTCAAACACAAATACATTTAGAAAAGATATAAAAGAAATTCAATTTGACATCGTCCTCTCGCCTTTGCCCGTCATTTTGGAAGCTCTCTCGAAGGATACTGAAAGATGGGGAGATTTTTATGTTGAGGTATTAAGAGATATTTTTGAACATGCAAAAAAAATTAAAAAGCCTCAAAATGTTCTGACATTTATATCTGAGTTTTATTATATAGAAGGCGATACGAGGCCTTTTGTTCAAAAGATAGTAAACATATTATCGAAAGAAATTGATTCGGAAAACATTGCTATTAAATTAAAAGCGATTTGCACGTTACCGAGTTATTTACGCAATCCATCGATTAAGAACAAAAATCTTTTGATTAAAAATCTCACTGAGAAATTACACGATAAAAATTGGAAGGTTCGCTACGTATCTTTTAAAAGTTTGGGCTATGAGAATCTTTTACCTAAAGGGAGTAAATTGTCCTATATAGATCTCCTTCTAAAAACATTTTTAGGAGAATCAGAAACATTATAAACCAAGAAGGCCGCTTTAAAAAGCGGCCTTCTGCGAATGTAGCGGGGAGCAGGATCGAACTGCCGACCTTAGGGTTATGAATCCTACGCTCTAACCATCTGAGCTACCCCGCCGGATTATTTAACTTTAGCTTTATGAAGCTGCTTAATTAATCAGCCTTATAAAACTTGCCTTGCGGCATATGGAGCGCAAAGGTACAAAGCTCCGTTGTAAAATTATAATCTTTTTGATAATTGTTCTCAAAACAGTTCTATCGCAAATTTATCAACAATGCGTACCTTATATATAAGTCTCCCTTACCGTCAAATCCAAGCTTACCACCAGTATTAATTATCAGAAAATTCCAATTGGAAATCATAGTATCAGTTTAATAATCTACTAAATCTATAGTATTTATATATTTTTCTTTGAAACATTAAATTAAACCCTTACGTTTGCAGGGATTTTACAGCGGGTCGTAAGGCTAAGCTAAAAAAATAACTATCAAGTTAAGTAATGGCTTCTATTAAAATAAAAATATATCATCATTAACTACTTAATCTATAGATTAAATAAATATTATGCCTCATATTTTTACTTTCACATATCCATTAACTTATTCATCGGTAAGCAGACTCGCGCTACGATGTTGTTGTTGCTAACACAGTATATCAAACTGCGTTGATCTTTCTTTTATCAATCAACGCTCCATCATTTCATTTAATAGCGCCGGTTTGGCAGTCGCCCTTATCCAAAAAGGATAGGCGGACAATCTTTGCCCATACCGGCCATAATTTAAACTCAAACCATGAAACAAGAGTACTTAACATATCTCAATAAATTTCAACAACCGCTTACGGTCACGGCGCCGAAGCAATTAACCTTTAGCATTTTTACCTTTTTAATTACCCTATTACCGTTCCTGTCTTTAGCTCAAAACCAGCAGCCTACTATCAACTCCAAGTTGAGCGGCAAAGTGGTTGATGCCAAAACACAGGAGCCTCTTCCGGGTGCCTCCGTACAGATAAAAGGTACCACCCACCAGGTAAGCACCGACGTAAATGGGGCTTTTACCTTTTCAACTGGGCAGAAGCTTCCTTATACACTTATCGTTTCTTACATAGGTTATCAGAAAAAGGAAGTTGATGCTACTGCTGAAAATATACAGATCAGCCTTACTCCGCTTAATAACGAACTTAATGAAGTGCTGGTAGTAGCTTACGGTACTCAGGAACGCCGCGACGTAATTGGAGCGGTATCAAAAACCAAGCTGGACGATGTGAAAGCCATTCCGGGCGGCAGCTTTGAGTCGCAGCTACAGGGCAAAATAGCCGGTGTGCAAATCACTACTAACACAGGCGTACCGGGCGAGGCAATTAATGTAAGGTTACGCGGAGCCACCAGTATTTATGGCAATAACAACCCATTATACATTATAGACGGGGTTTTTATAGAAAACAGCAGCTTACAAACTTACAGCACCGGCGGTAAGGCTACCTCTCCTATAGCCGACCTTAACCCGAATGATATTGAAAGCATCTCTGTACTTAAGGATGCTGAAGCTACGGTGCTTTACGGTGTACGTGCGGCAAACGGCGCAGTAATCATTACTACCAAAAGGGGCAAATACAACCAGAAACCAAAGGTCGACCTCAGCATTTCGCACGGCTGGTCAAAAGCTGCTAAGTTATGGGAGCTTGCTACAGGCCCTGAGCATGCACAATTGGTGAACGAGAATTTTATAAATACAGGTGGCGATCCTACCAAAGTGCCTTTTCAGCCGGCAACTGCTGCCTTCCCTACGGGACGGGGCAATCCGCAGGACCAGCAAACTTACGACCGTCTAGACCAGGTATTCCGCACGGCAGGGCTTCAAAACTATGATGTATCTGTAAGCGGAGGTAACAATACATCACGTTATTATTTCGCTGCGGGTTATGACAAACAAGAGTCTATATTACGGCCGATTGACTTTAGCCGGGGAAGCTTTAAAGCCAACTTAGACCAAAAGCTAAGCAACAGCGTAACCATTGGCATCAGCAACACTTTTGCCCGTACTTTCCGCAACGAAGGGCGCGCAGGTGATGGGCCTGCAGGCGGTATTTTACAGGCCGCTTTGCATACGCCAACTTATCTTTCGCCATATAACGACCAGGGCGTACTCGTTGGCCGTGCAGGGTTTGATAACGTTCAACTATTATTAGATAACTACGATGTAAACTCAACAAGCTTGCGCTACATCGGTAATTTATACGGCGAATGGGAAATTACGAAGGAATTGAAGTTTCGCTCAAGCTTTGGCGCCGATTACAATAACTATGATGAGAGGGAATACTGGAATTCCCTGCTATTAGCGGGAGCGCCAAGCGGTTTGGCCACTTCATCATTGGGTCGCAGAAGCTCCCTGCTGAACGAGCAGACCCTAACTTACCGCAAAAAAATTAACGACAAGCATTCATTCGGCGTACTTTTGGGTAACACCATACAAAGCACCGTTTATTCGCGCACCTTCGCGCAAGGCACCGGCTTTGCCAACAATTCATATAAGCTTATTTCTTCGGCAGCCGTAACCACAGGTTCCGAGAGCTGGTCAAAACGTAACCTTGCTTCTTTCTTTGCCAAGGTAGACTACAATTTTGCGGGTAAATACCTGCTTGATGCCAGTATACGTGCGGATGGCTCATCGGCTTTCGGTCCGGATAAAAAGTGGGGCTACTTCCCGGGCGTTGGCGTTGCATGGAATATTAAAGAAGAGAACTTTCTGAAAGATGTAGGCTTTATCAATGAACTAAAAATACGTTCGAGCTACGGCATTACCGGTAACCAAAATGGCGCCGGTGATTTTGCCTCGCTTGGCTTATGGGCCGGTGGTTCACCTTATCAGGGAAACCCGGGTACTGCACCACAGCAAATTGGCAACCCATTGTTAGGTTGGGAACAAACATCACAATTTAATATTGGTACCGATGCGTCGTTCTTTAACAATCGCCTGGCTATTGAATTTAACTACTACCGTAAATACACTACTGACGGTATTATCCAGCGGCCATTGGCGGCAACGCAAGGCCTGCCGAGCATTTATGATAACGCTATCGAAATCAGCAACCGTGGCCTGGAACTTTCTATCACATCAACCAACATCAAATCATCAGCCCTCACCTGGACTACCAATTTAAACGTATCCAGAAACATTAATAAGATAGAAAAGCTGGACCGCCCGATACGCTTTGGCAGTCGCGACTTGATTTTGCAGCAGCAAGGCAGCCCGCTCTATTCGTTCTGGGTTTATAAAGAGTTGGGCGTTGACCCTGACAATGGCAACGTGATTTATGAAGATTACAATGGCGACGGCAAAATAACGCCCGATGACCGCCAGATACTGGGCAGCATATGGCCGAAATTCTTTGGTGGTATCACTAATAACATCACTTATAAGGCTTTTGACCTGAATGCATTTTTCTCTTTCTCCTATGGCAATAAAGTATACAACCATAACCGCTTTTTTGGCGAAGGCGGTGGCGCGCGTGATGCTGCCCGCGTAATATTTGCCAGCAATGTAGACAGATGGCAGCAAAAAGGTGACATTACCGATACCCCCCGCCCTGATGGCATTAACAATAACAATTATAAGGACGGTGGTGGCCGCTGGCTCGAAGATGGCTCCTTTTTACGCCTGCGCTCATTAACCCTGGGTTATACGCTGCCAAAATCAGTAACAAGTAAGATTGGGCTGCAAAACCTGCGCGTGTATGCTGTAGGTACCAACCTGTTTACCATCACCAATTACACCGGCCTGGATCCGGAGTCGAGCTCAAGCAGCGGACAAAACGAGCAAGGTATTGACTTAGGTACCCCGCCGCAACCACGTTCATTTCAAATTGGCGTTAACGTAACCTTTTAATCATCATGAAATTTAATACAAGTATATATATAGCTTCTATAACACTCGCAATAGCGGTCACGTCCTGCAATAAATTTTTGGATGTAGAGCCGCGTGCATCTGTATCTGATGAGCAAACCATTTATGACAAGACCTCGTCGCAAACTGCGCTGAATGGCGTTTACTCGGCATTAGGCTCCGGTGGTTATTATGGCACTACCTTTCAGTCTATCGGTTATCTCTCTGGCGATAACATACAATGGACCGGTTCACAATCGCAGGTTCAGGAGTTTATCAACCATAATGTTAGCAGCAGTAACGCAACCATCAGCGGGGCATGGACAGCCATATACCAAACCATCAGCAGGGCAAACAATGTAATTGCCAAGGTACCTGAAGTGAACGACGGCGCCTTTACCCAGGCGCAAAAAGACCAGGTAGTAGGCGAAGCGCTATTTATACGTGCACTTGCTTATTTTGACCTGGCACGCACCTGGGGTGCCGTACCCATTGTTACCAAGCCAACAACCAGCCCTTCCGACAATATTGGCCTGGGCCGCAGTCCAGTGGCACAGGTTTGGGCACAAGTTATAGGCGATCTTAACACTGCCGAGCCGCTGCTGCCTGAAACTACCGATCGTTACCGTGCGACACGCAAAACCGTTTGGGCACTTAAATCAAGATACTACCTCTACCAAAAAGATTGGGCAAAAGCGGAGGAATATGCCAGTAAACTTATAGCAGACAATAACTACGTGCTGCTTAAACCTTACAGCGCTTTTTTTGCCAACAACGTACGGGGTACGCAGGAATCCGTCTTTGAAATATTTTACAGCGCTACAGAAACCAACGCCCATCGAAACCAATGGCAGCCTCAAACTAATGGCGGCACCCGCCAGTGGGCACCTAATGACAGGTTTGTTGATCTGGTAAATAAGGCTGATACAGGCGGCAACCGCAATGTGCTTGTTGCAAAGGATAACCAAGGGCGCTGGTATGGCAACCTTTACTATCGCAATCCGGCTACAGACCCTTCTTATGTAATACGCATAGCCGAATTATACCTGATAAGGGCTGAAGCAAGGGCAGAACTGGGTACTGCTGATAAGCTGTTGGAAGCTAAAGCAGACCTCCATGCAGTGCGCGACAGGGCTGGATTAATAGCTGCGCCTGCTACTACCAAAGAAGAAATACTGCTTGCTATTGAAAATGAGCGCCGTATAGAGTTTGCTTTTGAGCCTCACCGGTGGTTTGACCTTGTGCGTACCGGCCGGGCGCAAACCGTGCTTAAAATAGCTGACCCAAACAAGCTGCTGCTGCCTATACCGCAGGAGCAAACACAGATAGACCCATCATTACTACCTAATAATCCAGGTTATTAAACAATAAAAATTAATGAGATGAGCACTTCAATCTTAAATGATGACCGCCAGTGGACAACGAATGAAAGAGGCATCTTTCGCTTCTTTTTTGTTTACTTCCTGCTGCAGTCACTGCCGCTGAGCATTGGCTATTTGTCACGCTTGTTTAGCGTAAACTGGCTAAATCCGGACTATCAGGATATTTTTAACATTACGCGGTTTTATCCTTCCTTTTTCGGGGCCGATAGTTTCTGGAACTGGGTAATTATAGCCCTTATTGCTGCAATACTTGCATTCATCTGGCAAAAGCGAACGCCCGGTTTAAATGATAACGACTTTGACCCACTGTATTACTGGATCAGGACATTGGTGCGCTATCGTCTGGCTATAGCAATCATCGGCTACGGTATCATTAAAGTATTCCCTTTGCAAGCGCCTTTCCCTTCAATCAGCAACCTTAATACCAGTTACGGTGATTTTAACGACTGGAAGGTTTTTTCGCTTAGCCTGGGCGTGGTGCCATCTTATGAACGCTTCCTCGGCGCTTTTGAAGTGCTCGCGGGTGTTCTGCTGTTTTTCAGGAGAACAGCATCTTTAGGTGCTATTGTAGTACTTATTTTCACTGGTAACGTGTTCATTTCAAACCTGGCTTATGAGGGTGGCGAAAACGTTTACAGCTTTTATATTATTTCATTAGCATTGTTTGTACTTGCGCAGGATGCACTGCGTATACACCGCCTGGTAGCGCTGGAAAAACCGGCTACCCCAGTGCGTTACAAACCGGAATATCCCGGCAAACTGGCACCGGTAAGGGTGGTTGTAAAATCGCTTATTTTATTGTTCTTCGTAGTCATCTACTCATTTAAAGCTGCTGATGGTTACCGCAATGATCCCTACCAGTTTCCGAAAGCTGCAGGGTTAACCAATAGTGCCGGCTTGTACAACGTTCGAGAGTTTAGCTTAAATAACAAAGTACGCCCCTATTCCGCGGTTGATCCGGTGCGTTGGAGGGACGTGGTATTTGAAAAATGGTCGACCATCAGCATACGCTCCAACCGGCCGGTGGTTTTGCAAACGTCAAATTACGAGCAAACATCCAGGAATGACAATGAGCGCGACTATGAGCTTTCCGGTTCCGGAGGGAGGCATTATTACAGTTACGAGGCAGATACCATAAACCATGTGCTATACCTCACCAATAAAAACAAGCACTATTCTGATGAGAAGTTCGCGCTTTCTTATAAGTGGCTTAATGATACATCGCTTGTATTAAACGGCAAACTGCCCGGCAACGACTCCGTAACGGCCGTGCTTGACCGTGTACCCAAAAAATATCTATTACTGCAAGACCGCAGAGGTAAAATAAAACTATAACAGGAGGATTTAAGATATGTCAACCATAGAACAACCTGTACCGGTGGCTGAAGAAAAAGCGCCTGTTGCACCCAAAAAAACTGTGCGTACGCCCTGGAGCCCCTTAAAGCGGTTTGCCTTTCGCATTGCGTTCATCTTTTTCATACTGATGTCAATCCCTACAGATGGGCGCTGGTATGTAAACGCATTTACGATAGACTGGCTGCACCCCCATTACCGCGACATTTATGACATTGCGCGTTTTTCGCCAAACTATAGCGGCTTTTTCGGTGTGAAAAGAAACTTTGAGGAGCTTGGCAACGCCGACCGGAGCTTTTTAGGCGACTACAGCGAATGGGGTTATGCCTTACTTATAGCTGTAGCCGGAGCATTGATTTGGACGGTGCTCGACCGTAAACGTAAGGAATACCACATTTTATATTATTGGCTGCGTGTGATAGTGCGCTATCGCGCAGGTATCGGCATTATTGGTTTCGGATTTACCAAGCTGTTTCCAACGCAAATGCCTTATCCGTCTTTAGGCTTACTGAATACCGATTTTGGTGATTTCACCACGCAAAAGATCTACTGGATGTCAGTAGGTATTGTGCCGTGGTACCAGGTATTCGGTGGTATAGTTGAGGTAGTTGCCGGCGGGATGCTATTCTTCCGCAAAACTACCACATACGGCGCCCTCCTGCTGGCCGCAGCGTTGTTTGATATAACTTTTGTTAACTATGCTTATGACGGCGGGGTGCACGTATACGCATTTTACTTTGTGCTTTTAGGTGGCTTTCTGTTTGCTGATGATGCACCAAAACTTTACAACCTTTTAGTAAAAGAACGTACCACCGTACCCGTACGCTACTATCCCGATCTCTCAAAAGGCTTTGGCAAATATGCCCGCATAGGTTTGAAGGCACTAACGTTCATTATATTTTTTGGTGTACTCACATATACCGAAGTAATTAACTTCAAATACGACCCTTACAAACAGCCATCAACTGCCGGTGTAAAAACATTGCGCGGAAACTACCATGTTACCGAGTTCCGAATTAATAACAAAGTCATCCCCTACTCGCCTTTGGATTCGGTGCGCTGGCAGCAGGCCACTTTTGAAAACTGGACTACACTCACTTTTAAGGTGAATAAACCTGTTTGGCTCGACTTATCAAACGGTGGTGGTAGCCCAATGCGCGACATCCAGCGAACATTTGAGATCACCGGCACAGGTGGCGGGCAGCGGGCGTTCCACTACTATGCAGATACGGTTGATCATGTCCTGTATTTGCAAGACAAAAACATTGCTGCGAGCAGGGGTAAAAATCCTCGGGGCGGTTCAGGCAAACAGTCTGCCGATGTTAAGAAACCGAAGGAAGATAACTGGATAAGTAAAACGGCGTGGGCGCACATTGGCGATGAGCGTACAATGATTGATAAGCGGGCATGGTCAACCCGGCGCGACCGTGAATTTGCTGAAAAGCAACGAGGCCCTAAGCGTAACCGCATGGTATTAAACTATCATACTAAAGATGGTTCACGGGTGATACTCGAAGGCATCAATGAAAATAAAGATTCTATTTACGTAGTGCTTGACAGATACGACCGTAAATACGCGTTGCCGCAAAGCACGCTTTCGGCAGGTAAATATTAATGCTTTTTACAGCTAATGCATTTAAAAAACTCAAGTTGTAGGTATAATTTGTTGCTGATCGCTGCCGGACTGGTCATATTCAGTTCGGCGGCTTTTTACGTACAAGGCAGTAAAACGTCGCCGGCATTATCATCAGTCATAGATACAGTGCCCTGGCCTGCTTCGTTTGGCGTGGGGCGTGTAGCACAACCGCATGAGATTACAGCATGGGACATCGACGTTCGGCCCGACGGCAAAGGATTGCCGCCCGGGCGGGGCACCGCCGCGGAAGGCAAAGTTATATATGCCGCCAAATGTGCAGCATGCCACGGCGCTAATGGCACTGCTGTTGCCGGAGTGAAGCTTCCGGGGCCTGTACTGGTAGGTGATACTGCCTTTATTGGTCGCAAGCAAAACACCATTGGCAGTTACTGGCCTTACGCAACTACCATCTTTGATTATGTACGCCGGAGCATGCCTTATAATGCGCCGCTTACCCTTACGGATAATGAAGTTTATGCACTTACGGCTTACCTCCTGAGTGAAAATAAAATAATCGCTCCGCGCGAAGTAATGAATGCCCAAACTTTGCCTAAAGTGATAATGCCAGCCAAAAAGTTCTTTATAACAGACGACCGCAAGGGAGGCTCCGAAATAAAATAGCGATTGGAAATGAAAGATCAGAAAAAAGGCAACCTTTCGCGCAGAAAGTTATTAGGCGGACTGGCCGCAGCCAGCCTATTGTATATACCTACATCGTTGGGTAAAACTATTACTCCGGTATTGCCCGCACGTTGGCGAAAGGGAAGTATTGTGCCCGACGACAAAATTGTACCCGGTCCCGGCCCAAGTGAACTTGGTAACCGTTCGCCATACGAAAAGCCTGTGCGCAAACCATCTGACACCTCCTCCAGAACACCGCTACAGGATCTGTTAAGCCCTATAACACCTGCCGACCTGCACTATGAACGCCATCATGCCGGTATACCTAACATCGATCCGCAGAAACATGAGCTGCTGATACATGGCATGGTAAACAAACCCATGAAGTTTACCCTTCGCGATCTGAAGCGCTTTCCGGCAGTGACGCGCCAATGCTTTTTAGAGTGTGCCGGAAATTTCAGGACAGGCAAGGAAACCATGACCGCGCAGGAAATATGCGGACTCACCAGCCAAAGCGAATGGACAGGCGTAATGCTGTCAACACTACTGCGCGAAACAGGCGTGCAGCCTAAAGCTTCCTGGTTTTTGGCTGAAGGTGCCGATGCAGCTTATCTTACACGCAGCGTTCCGGTTTGGAAGGCCCTGGATGATGCCATGATCGTGTACGGACAAAACGGCGAAGCCATAAGGCCGGCACAAGGGTACCCCATACGCCTGCTATTACCGGGCTGGGAAGGTAACGCCAGTGTGAAATGGTTAAGGCGCATAGAACTATCTGACCAGCCTTTTATGACGCGCGAAGAAACCAGCAAATACACTTATCCGGTTAAAGACAAAATAAGTCAGTTTAACTTTGAAATGGATGCGAGATCTATCATTACGTCGCCATCCTACCCTGCTAAGGTAGAGCCTGGATGGAACGAAATACGCGGTCTTGCCTGGACAGGCAGAGGAAAAGTGATAAAAGTGGAAGTAAGTACTGATGGCGGTCGCAAATGGCAACCGGCACAATTGCAGGAGCCGGTGTTGTCAAAAGCGCATACCTACTTCCGTTATTTGTGGTATTGGGATGGGCATGATACTGAAATAGCAAGCCGGGTGACGGACGAAACAGGCTATACGCAGCCCACTTACAAACAATTGCTTGATGCCCGTGGGCCGGATATGGGCGGTTATCATCTTAACCCGGTAACATCGTGGTTGATAAAGCGCGACGGATCGGTACTTTCTAAGCCGGAAGGGAAATGAAAACTATTATAAAATTTTAACTTCAGCATTCTAAATATTAATCATGAATAAATCCATCCTTACTGAAGACTGGACCGTAGTACTTTTAGGCTTTCTAATTATCCTGTTATCTGTTGCTGGCATTGTAGTAGCAGCGCCGGAATATGGCTGGTCATCAGCTGCTGACCTATCAGGCAAAGTACTCAGCGGCGCCAATCTTTTACAATTACTTATTCAGTTTGTATACGTTACCATTATTGCTGCTGTAGGCGCTTTCCTGACTGGCAAATCAGTTATCAATGTGTTAAAGGTGTTCCCGGTTGTTTACTGGTTAACTGCAGCCGCGTTGATAATTGCCGGTAGCAGCCAGATGAAAGCTTTAAACCTCGAAGCCGTGATATTCAGCTTGTTTATAGGGCTCATCATCGGCAACCTCTTTAAGCTGCCACAATGGTTTAGGGATGCGCTTTCTTCGGAATTTTATGTTAAGATAGGCTTGGTATTGCTGGGCACCAGCATCATTTTTTCTGACATCCTTAAAGCCGGATCGTTAGGTTTGATACAGGCACTGGTAGTGGTTTTATCGGTTTGGTACTTCTCTTATTGGGTATGCAAAAAACTAAAGATAGACTCGGAACTAACCATGATGCTGTCAAGTGCGGTATCTATTTGCGGTGTGTCAGCCGCTATTGCTACTTCAGGCGCTATCAAAGGCGATTCAAAAAAATTGTCGCTTGTAATATCGTTAGTATTAATTACTGCCGTGCCCATGATGGTTTTCATGCCATATATCTCTAAGTTGCTAGGGCTTTCGCAGGAAGTTACCGGTGCCTGGCTCGGTGGTAGTATAGATACTACCGGTGCGGTGGTAGCTTCGGGTAGCCTGGTTGGCGAAACTGCCCTTAAAATAAGCTCCATCGTTAAATTTTCGCAAAACGTACTGTTAGGTATTGCAGCCTTTGCCATCTCCGTTTATTGGACGTACACCAAGCATCCATCGGCAAATGACACCGAGACAAAACCAACGTTAAAAGTGATTTGGGAACGCTTTCCAAAATTTGTGATTGGCTTTATTGCAGCATCTGTGCTGTTTTCATTTTTTGTACCGGCAGACGTAGCCACCGCCGTAAAGGCCCCTTTAAAAAACCTGCAGGGTTTATGGTTTGCATTGGCTTTTACCAGTATCGGCCTGGAAACAAATTTCCGCGACCTCATAAACAAGGACAGCAAAAAACCTGTCTATGCCTTCCTGATAGCACAAGGTTTCAATGTAATTATTACACTGGCAATTGCGAGTATACTGTTTAAACAACAACTTTAGGTGGTAAGGTTGTGCCTGCAGAATTAGCGGCTCAATAGGCACTCACTACACTACCAATATCACAATAAAAAAGAAACGCCCCGCAATTTGCGGGGCGTTTCTTTTTATATTACACTGCCTTATTTCATGCATTTTTATATACTTGCATAACGACCACATTAACCTATGCCATCACGTTTACTTTGCTCTATTCTTCTATCGCTGATGCTATGCGTAGGCAGCGCTTATGCTCAAACAAAGTATAGTGTAACAGGCACCGTAACTGATAGTATCTCCGTTCCGCTTGCAGGTGCCAGCATCCGCTTAATTTCAAAGTCCGATACCTTGAAGACGGCCACTAATGACCAAGGGCAGTTTACGTTTAATAACATACAATGGACCGCCTTCCGCCTGAAAGTCAGCTACATTGGGTATTTTGATTTATTGAAGGATATCGACGCATCTCAGCATGGGGATAAGGTTACCTTGCCCAATCTCATTTTGAAAATTGATACCAACAGCCTTAACGAAGTTATTATTAAAGACCGTGTGCGCCCTGTGGTATTAAAAAAGGATACGGTAGAATATAACCTTGCCGCATTTAGAGGAAACGATAGTGAAATGATTAGCGAGCTGTTAAAACGCCTGCCGGGTTTACGTATTGATGCCGACGGTAATATGAGCATGAATGGTAAGCCGGTAACCAAATTACGTGTTAACGGGCGGGACTTTTTTACGGGCAACATCAAGGAATTTATTGGTCAGTTGCCTGCGGGCTTATTTACCAAAGCTCAGATTATAAACGACTATGGCCGGACAGCTGAATTTACCGGCGTAAAAAAGGATTTCACCCAAACACTTAACCTCGTCACACAGCCAGGCATGGACAATGGCATCTTTGGGCCTCTTTCGGCGGGCGGCGGTACCAATAACCAGCGAAGCGCAGGGGTTAATGCTAACTACTGGAAATCAGCCAGGCAGATTGGACTTAACAGTGGCCTACTTACCTCTAAAAACTCGGTAGGCAATAACAACAATAAAACCCTCAATTTTTCATTAGGTGACAATATCGGCAAAAGCCTTACCCTGAATTCTAATTACCATTTGTTTGACAACAGCATTGGGTCTGAGAGCAACTCGTTTTCAGAAACGGTGAACAGTCTTGGTAAAATTAACAATGAAGTAAGCAGCACTAATGATGTAAATAATAATAACCAGGCACTTAGTGCAAATTTATCCTACACCCCAAAAAAGTTTTATCTCAATATGGATATTTCTGCAGGTTTCTCAAAAAGTGCTAATGAGTCTTCATCCAACTCCCAGCAAACAGGCGTTGTACAACAGGGCTTGATAAATGAAAGCATAAACACCGCAAAAAACCCCACAATGGGCGTCAACCTCACTATTGGCCGTGTCATCAATGAAAAAAACCGCCTCACCGGAAGTTTCTCATACAATCATTCAAACTCGACATCAGAGGCAAAGATTAACCAGAACATCCGCTATTATGATACGCTGGGCGTACTTAAAAAAGACTCGGTATTTAACAGCCTGGTAAGCAATGATGGAAGCACGCAAAACCTCGGATTCAACATTACCTACTCAGCTACAATTACACCTAAAAGCAATCTTGATGTTGTGTATAATTTTAGTCAAACGCTGCAACATACACTACTGGAGACCAGGCAAATCAACCCGCTGTACGGACTTAGCAGGATAGACTCGCTGAGCAGCGACAACCACAACGATCTGAATAATAACCAACTTAACCTGAGCTACCGGCAGGAGATGTCAAAAATGAATTTGAATATCGGCATGAGCATTCAGCGTAACGGACAATCCGGCTCTTATGAGGGCAGGACCGAAAAAGTGAATATAGCTACGTACAATTTTGCTCCTACCATTAACCTCGACTATACGCCATCCGACAAAAATCAGCTGTCTTTTAATTATTCAGCATTTGCGCAACCGCCGTCTATAGAACAATTAAGGCCAATACGGGACAACCGGAATCTTCAAAACATAATCATTGGCAACCCCAATCTCAAAACGGGCATAAATCACAATATAGAAGGTAATTTTAGGAACGTAAATGCTAAAAATGATCATACATTTTCAGTGGGTTTCAGTGCTTCGATGTTTCAAAATCAGATAACGTCTAATACCGTCATTGTAAAAGACACCCTTAACTCATTAAAGCAAATTACAACCTTTGTTAACGCCAGCGGCTCTAATACCATTGGCTTAAAATATTATTATGCTGTTCCTTTTAAGATTAACGAAACAATCTCGAAAGTTGAGTATAACGGTGATATAAACTTTAACCGACAACTTATTTATACCGACAACGTCAGAAGCTTTAACAATAGCCGACATATTCAACAAGCCATCAGAACTTCAATCTCCTTAAAAAAAGTTAGCGGTAACGCAGAAGTCAACTATTCACAAACCACCAACAGCTTTGCCATAGGGCAAGGCTTAAATAATAAGGTCTCCGATTTTTCTTTCCGGATTAGCGGGCAGGTAAACATCACCGAGAGATCGTCCTTTAGCGTAAACTTGAGTAAAAGCTTCATAAAAGGCTACACCAACGTGGGCAGTAATAACCCTTTCATTGTTAATGCATCGGCAACCCATCGGTTCTTTAAAAACAAACTGAATGTAGATTTAAGCGCAAGCGATATATTTAATCAAACTAACCGCTTTAATCAATGGGCATACGGCAATAGCGTAGTATATAGTAAAACGAACTACGTAACACGTTTCTTTGTACTGAGCTGCCATTATAACCTAAGTAAATTTGGCTCCGGGTTAAGATAATTGCTACGCCCCTTATACGGCAAATGTGGGTTTAAATGCCCTGCTGCCACATTCACCTTTATCGCGTTAGAAATTAGTATTCGGTTTATCCGGCTCACCGGTAAAAACGTTTGCAGATATAGCAGAAAATAGTTTTCTTTAGAGAAATTCTTAAGTATTTACTGCCGGTCCTTGTTACATCCGGTCTTACGCCTGATTATGTCTGATAAGAAGAAGTTTACTCTCGAGTATGAAATCAAATCATCTCCACGTATTTTATATAGTTTTTTGAGCGAGCCTAATGCACTTGCACAATGGTTTGCAGATGATGTTACCATACGCGATCAGGTTTTTATTTTTACGTGGGATGATGAGCAGCAACGCGCTAAACTGGTTAACGCCAAAGAAAATAAGCTGGTGCGCTTCAAGTGGCTGGATGACGAGCCTTATTATTTCGAGATGGAGGTTATGCAGGATGAGCTTACCAATGACGTAGCCTTAGGCATAACTGATTTTGCAGCGCCCGACGCCTTTGACGAGCGCAAGGCAATTTGGGATAACCAGATAGAATACCTCATCAGCGTTTTAGGAGCATAATACTACAATACGCACACTGTTATTGCGTTAATTGTCTCACATACACGCAGCAAGCATTCTGCTGCGTACCGGAACATTAATTCCTTATTTTTGCTGTGTGAAAAAAATACACCTGTTACTGCTTAAGGCATTTGCAAGGCCATTCATTGTCACGTTCCTGATTGTGATGTTCGTGCTGCTGATGCTGTTCCTTTTCAAATATATTGATGATTTGATAGGTAAAGGCTTTGAGTGGTACATTATTGCCCAACTCATGATGTATGCCTCGGCAACCAACGTAGCCATGGCATTACCGCTCAGCGTACTGCTTTCCTCTATCATGACCTATGGCAGCCTGGGCGAAAACTACGAACTGGTGGCCATTAAGTCGGCAGGTATTTCGTTGCGCAGGGCCATGTATCCTATGCTGATTGTGGTTACGTTGCTTTCAATAACGGCCTTCATCTTCTCTGATTATATGCTGCCGGTTGCTAACCTTAAGTACTACTCTTTATTGTACGATGTGAGGCAGCAAAAATCAGCCAAGCTGTTTCAGGATGGGGTATTTACCAGCGACTTTCCGGGCTACGTGGTACGTGTAATGCGTAAAGGCGAAGATCAGCAAACGCTTTATGACATTACGATTTATCAAAAGGATATAAGGACAAATAACCTGGCGGTAATTATGGCCAAAGAAGGTACCATGTACCGCACAGCCAGTGATAAATTTCTGGTACTGAAATTAAAAAATGGTGTACGCTACGAAGAAGGTGGGGGCGAGGGAAACGGAGGATACTACCCAAGACAAACCCTCACACGTACCCGTTTCGGAGAAATGGAGACAAAGTTTGACTTATCGGCTTTCAATTTCAAACGTACGGATCAGGAGGATTTTAAATCGGCATTTGTGATGATGAACATCAAAAGCCTGCGCAGGTATAAAGATTCTACACAAAACGCTGTCGATAGCGACCTCATCCGTAATTACAAACTGGTAAGCTCCTACATCAGGTATTTCCAGGTTCCAAAAAAGTCGGACTCCATCAAACATTACCTTCCTTTCAAGGGCAATTCTGTATTTTCTAATCTTGGTATCACCGAAAAAATAAGCGCTGTTTCTGCAGCCCAAGGCGAGGTGCGTACCATACAGGAGATGATAAAGCAGCGTAATGATAACATTAGTGATACGCAAAAGAACATCCGCCGTTCTGAGGTGGAATATCAGAAAAAGTTTACCCTATCGGTAGTCTGCCTGGTTTTATTCCTGATAGGAGCGCCTTTAGGAGCCATTATACGCAAAGGCGGCCTGGGGCTGCCGGTGGTTGTTTCCGTCATCTTTTTCCTGATATACTACATCATATCAACCATTGGCGAAAAGGGCGTAAAGGATGGTGGCGTGAACTCGATATTAGGTATGTGGATATCTATCATTGTGCTAACGCCGATAGGTATTTTCCTGTCATATAAAGCTGCGAATGATTCAGCTTTATTTGATCTGGATGTTTACCGTCGATTCTTTAACCGCCTGGTGAAGCGGAAGGCCTGAACGATATTTTACACAATACCGACTGGTTTACCATTGCGCTGCTGTAACTTTGTATAGCGCCACTTTTTGGCATATAATTAATTAGGTACAATGCTTAATACTATCCCCGAAGCAATAGAAGCAATCCGTAATGGACAAACTATAATAGTGGTTGATGATGAGGACCGTGAGAACGAAGGCGATTTTTTAACAGCCGCACGTAACGCCACGCCCGAAACTATCAACTTTATGGCCCGCCATGGCCGCGGCCTTATCTGCGCACCAATCACTGCAAAGCGCGCGCGCGAGCTGGAATTGGACCCAATGGTTACACATAACACCACCTCGCATGAAACTAATTTCACTGTTTCTGTAGACTTACTTGGCCATGGCTGCACTACGGGCATTTCTGCATCCGATCGTTCTAAAACTACGCTGGCGCTTATTGATCCGGCTATTAAGGCTGCCGAACTGGGGCGCCCTGGTCACGTATTTCCGCTGATTGCTAAAGAAGGCGGCGTACTGCGCCGTGCAGGCCATACCGAAGCTGCTGTTGACTTATCTGTACTGGCAGGATTTGAGCCTGCAGGGGTCATTTGCGAAATCATGAACGAGGATGGCGAAATGGCGCGCCTGCCGGAGCTATTAGTCATTGCAAAAGAATTTGATCTCAAAATAATCTCCATAAAAGACCTTATTGCCTACCGTTTGGCTACAGAATCACTGGTAACCAAAGAAATTGCTGTTAAGCTACCTACCGAGTGGGGCGATTTTGACATGGTTGCGTATACGCAGGTTGACACCGGCGAAAACCACCTGGCTTTGATTAAAGGCACCTGGGAGCCAGACGAGGCTATACTGGTGCGCGTGCATAGCTCATGCGTAACCGGCGATATATTCGGCTCATGCCGTTGCGATTGCGGCCCACAGCTGCATAAAGCAATGGAAATGATTGAGCGCGAAGGCAAAGGCGTTATTATATACATGAACCAGGAAGGCAGGGGTATTGGCTTGATCAATAAATTAAAAGCATATCACCTGCAGGAAAACGGCTTGGATACTGTTGAAGCTAACTTGCAGCTCGGCTTTAAAATGGATCATCGCGATTATGGCGTGGGCGCACAAATTATTAGGAGCCTTGGCATCACTAAAATGAAGCTGATGAGCAATAATCCGAAAAAACGTGCAGGCCTTATCGGTTACGGTCTTGAGGTAGTAGAAAACGTGCCTATTGAGATAGCTGCAAACAAACACAACGAACATTACCTGCGCACAAAACGTGATAAAATGGATCACGCCATTATGCGCGATCATTAATCATCATCTAACACAACCGGCTGTTTGTAGTTAACGGCCGGCGGCGGCGTAGAATTTACAGGCGTAGAGTTTACAGGTGTTGGGTTTATGGGAGCGGGATTGGTTGGCGCGGTAGCGCGGCGTCCCTGCCTGAATATGTTACGGAAAAATTCGCCAAGGCTGTCAAAATCCCGTTGATAAATTAAGCCGATACCATTTACATACTGTACATCCAGTGGGTTCAACGTAGTACCTAACGACGTTCCGCTGAGGATACGGCGCGAAAAACGTGCCGTTAGGTTACCATCTTTACGGATACGATACAGAGCCTCAACGTCGCCCCGAAGGTTATCACTATTAAAGAGAGTACTGCTGTTGTTGTAGAACAGGTTATTGCTACCTGTATTACTGAAAACACTACCGTTTAATATAAGCCTGTCGCCAAAGAGGTGTACTGACGCACTCGCCTCACTTATTGACCGTATGTTGATATCCACATTCTTGATGTTGGATTGGGATATAAGCGCGTTGAGCTGGTTAAAGGCAAACTCGCTCACCGCATCGCTGGCTGTGCTCAGCACCTGCTCGTTAAGGTTACCCCCGCCTGTTCCGGCGTTAAAGTTTCGCCTTACTATTATACTGAGCGCCTGCTGGCTGCGGTTATTGTTATCAGCAAGGTAAGTGCTTACGTCTTCCCTGATAGATGGGTCATTCGGGAAAGAGAAGTCGAAATCAATATTGGGCTGCAATAAAGATTTGGTAAGAATTAACTGTGCTTGTACCAATACCTGCTGGTTACCTCTCGGCGATGTAAAGCCGGCGGCCGTGTATAGCGGTGCAATGTTAGTACGTACTTCGTAAACGGCATTCAGGTTTATCTCAGCATTATTCGGATTACCCGTCCAGCGGATAGTACCACCTTGATTCACCTCAAAATTCTTACTGATGAAGTTCTTGGCTGTAAATTCAAACTTACCTGTAGAGATCAAAAAGTCGCCGAACATTTCAAAGTCGCCCAAACTGTTTATGTTGAGCTTAAGGTTACGGGTAACACCACGTCCTTCCAGCTGGCCGTAGTCGGTAGATATTTTTACCATCGTCCGTTCGTCGGCAGTTAAGTCGAAGTTCAGCGTAACACCATTAAAAGAGCGTGGCTTATCAATTACCTTGGCCGTATCAGTATGGCTTACAAAATGCACAAAATCATAATCACTGGCCGTTGAAGAGGTATTTAGCGGAATATTGAACACAGTGCCTTCACCCGTAGTAGCCCTAATATCGATACGCATGTTATCAATAGGCCCCTTAAAGCTGAATGTACCTGAGCCGTATGCAGTACCGTAGTACAAGTGATTATCCTTGAACGTAGTATTCAGCGCCAATAGGTTGTCGGCCTCTATGGTCACATCTATAGTCGGGTTGGAGAGGTTATTTAAATCAACACTACCATTGGCTGTCCCTTTTCCTTTCAGGGTGTCTTTAAGTATGAGGTCGTTTATCTTAATAACGCTGTTCTCCACCTCCAATTTGTCGCTTAATGTATACGGCGTTTTAAGGTAATTTACAGTAAGCCCCGTATTGTTTAGGGTGATGTCTCCGTTCAGGTCGGGCGCCTGAAGGTTACCGGTAAGTTTTAAACTTGTTGATATAGTGCCTTTAAGATCCGAAACCAGGTGACGTACAAACGGAGAAAAGATAATCGCCTCTGTCTGGTTCATGTTAATATCAAAATCAAGCGTGTTGGTTGCGTCCTTAGCAAAGGAGTAAGCCCCTTCTATGTCCATCGTTTCAAGGCCGCGATTCATGATATTGAGCCGGGCAATGACCTTCTTGTTCAGGTTATCAAAATTAGATACAATCTTAACCGTACCAATCTGCGTCTGGTTCATCATCATCGTATCAATGGCCAGGTCTGCATCGGCACCAATATCTTTTGTAAGTGAGCTTAGCACCACCTTACCATTCAGCGCCCCATGCAACTCAATGCCCGACGGCCGCGTAATTGTATTTAAGGTACTCATGCGAAATTTATCGAACACCACATTCATTTTGTCCTCTGTCCGGTCTGAAAGGAATCCATCGATGGTTATTTTTTGCTCGCCGTTACTTAATGCAAAGCCCGAAATCTGTGTTTTTCCATCCAGCAGTCTAATGCGCACCTGCTCTTCCAGCTTCCACTTTTCGTTATCAAGCACTACTTCTGATGGCAATAACTTCAGCTTAGCGGTAGTGTCACGCCCGAACTCCACCAAACCGTAAAGGTCTAGCTGGTTAACAGCGTTCTTGTCAGATAGCTTAACGTTAAAGTTTAAACTATCACGGCTCAGAAAGTTGGTGATGTTAATGTCCTTTATAAAAAGGCTATCGGTAAGATCTATCTTGCTCAGGGAGATGTTGGCGTTTAAGTATTGCGAGGAGGTGCTTTCATCTACAATGAAATCGTGGAATATAATTTTGTTGTATTTCACTGTTTTGATAAATCCGCCGAGCGTTGCTGTGGAGTCTGCCGAATTAAAGCGGCCCACCAAGTTACCACCATCCGGAATGTGCAGAGCAGGCATAAAAACAGCCAGCAGCGGATCTACATTCTTCAACCTGAACTGGAACTGAAAATCCTGTGATTTATGCGGTTTTATGTTAGTTTGCAGCGAAGGTATGTACCTCTTCACAATCCGTTTAAAGTAATCGGGCAGCGTAGCCAGGTTGTAGTTACCGCGTATGCTGCCGTCTGCAGCGTCCGACTGAAATTGCAACAGCCTATCCCTGCCACTGCCTGTTGCAGATAAGTATAGCGAATCGACGATATAATTAGAGTTAGGACTAACTATTCTTGTAGAGCCTAAAAAGATGTCGCCGCTAATGTTATCAATATTATTGCCCGAAAAATTGGTGCGCAGCGTGGTTGTTATAGCAACCGTATCCTTTAATAGCTTCAGCCTGTTTAACTGTGCGTTTTCTATCGTTCCATCAATATCATAAACCGGCAGGGCAGGGTTTAAATTGATGTTGGCAAGCAAATCCACTTTCAGGTTTTTGTCGTTGATATTGATACGGCCTTTAACCACCTTGCGGTTTATACCTCCCTTAAATACGACATTGTTGTAAGTGTAGCCTTTGAATGTGAAAGTTTTTATACGTGCATTGCCAGTAACATTAAGCGTTTTCATGGCGTCGCCGCTACCCTTAACATCAGCGCTGAAGGTGGTACGCCCAATCTGCGGATTATCTATCAACCTACCCAGGTTAAACTGGTTAGTTTTTATTTTACCGCTGTAGGACGGGTTCCCCTTACCATCAATCTTCAGGTTGATGTCAGTATCAAAACGGCCAAGACCGGTTTTAAACGTACCGTAGGCTACAAAATCATTCTGCAAACCGGCAAAATTCCCTTTAAAGTTTATGTTGCCAAACTTTGATACAATGGCCGGTATTAATGATTTGCTGCTGCCGGTAAACTGTGCTGATAGCTTGTCAAGGTCCTTTTTATTGGTAGCAATCTGCTCAAACTGCAGGTTAAGGAAGGTATTTTCCCAATCGGGCAATCCACGCAAGTTAAAGTTACCGCGTATGTAAGTGCTTTGCCCGGCAGTAACCAGTAAATCCTTAGCTCTTAAATTAGATACACGGCCCTGTACGCGCCCCTTAATGCCGAGCTCAAACCTGGTTTTACTTAAACTGCTTGTAAAGTAAGATATGTCTTTTGATGAAAGGTGGCTACTCTTAAAGGTAGCATCCATGTTCACGGCTTGTTCAAAATTGTCGAGATCCGCAAAATCGTCAAAACTTAGCCGAAGGTAATCGCCCAATGATGAGTTGGGTGTACGGATGCTGAGCTTTTGCAATAATATCTGGTTAGTATCAACAGTGGTGTTAGCCGAAAGGTTATTTACCTTGAACCCGCTTTTCTCAGTCAGAGAAAGCCTGTCAACATCTGCTTTAAACAGGTGGTTTTTAAGGTCCATGTTGCGCACCAGAGTGGTGAATTGCCTTACATCTATGTCGTTAAAATTGATGCCGCGCATAAAGGTATCTCGCAGCATATTTTTATAACGGAGGCGCATGTTATTAATGGCAATGCGCTCAAAGTTAAGTGTCCAGGGCTTGCTTGTTTTAGTAGTATCGCCACCTGAAAAGTAATCAACAATAAACTGCAGGTTACTGGTACTATCCTTCTGTTTCTTAAGGTAAGCTGATGCGTTGTTGAGCTCAATGGACGAAAAGTCGATATAGCGTTCTTTAATACTGTTAAAGATGGAAAAGCGGTTAAGCTCTACATTCAGCTCAGGGGTGCTCAAAAGCGTATCATTCTGCCGGTCCAGCACGTAAAAACCCTCAAGGGTTACGGTAGTGAAAGGCTTTATATAAAGGCTTTTTATGCCGATTTTTGTTTGTAGCTCTTCCGACAAATAGGCGGTAGCTTTTTTTGCTGCCCAGGTTTGCACAGGTTTGTACTGAAAAGCCAACAGCAATAGGCTGATTAATAGAACAACCAGCAGTACAATGCCCAATGCTATTTTGAGTACTTTTTTAATAACTTTGTGTTTTATTCTTTAAAAGTGCCTGTAATTTTAGCCATAGAATCATCGTGCGACGAGACCTCGGCAGCTGTTTGTGCCGACGGTACCATCCTAAGCAATATTATTGCCAATCAAACTATACATGAAGCATACGGCGGCGTAGTGCCCGAACTTGCCTCGCGCGTTCATCAGCAAAATATTGTCCCGGCTGTACAGCAGGCATTAATAAACGCAAAAGTAAACAAAAATGATATTGATGCGGTGGCTTTTACGCGCGGCCCCGGACTTTTAGGCTCATTATTGGTGGGCGTATCATTTGCAAAGGCTTTTGCACTGGCAAAAAATATCCCGCTGATAGAGGTAAACCACATGCAGGCGCATGTTTTGGCGCATTTTATAGGCGACAACAAGCCGGCTTTCCCATTCCTGTGCCTTACTGTTTCGGGGGGCCATACGCAGATAGTTTTGGTGAAAGACTATTTCGACATGGAAGTAGTGGGTCAAACCCTTGACGATGCTGCCGGCGAAGCGATGGATAAAACCAGCAAGATATTAGGCCTTCCCTATCCTGGCGGACCGCTTATTGATAAAAACGCTCGCTTAGGCAACGCCGACGCTTATAAATTCCCTGAGCCGCAGATTCCGGGCTTTGACTTCAGCTTTAGCGGGCTGAAAACATCCATCTTGTACTTTATCAGGGATAATGTGGCGAAAAACCCTGATTTCATAACAGAAAACATCAACGACATTTGCGCATCGGTAGAAAAGCGCATTGCTACCATATTGCTCCATAAGCTTGAAAAGGCCGCCAACCATTATGGTATTAAAGACGTAGCCCTGGCTGGTGGCGTATCTGCCAATACAGGTCTGCGTCAAGGGTTACAGGAGTTAGGCGCTAAAAAGGGCTGGCGTACCTTCATCCCTAAGATGGAATACTGCACCGATAACGCCGCTATGATAGCCATTGCAGGATACCACAAATTTTTGAACGGCGAATTTATAGGGCAGGATGTTGCGCCACTGGCGCGGATGCCGTTCTGAGTTTTTGCGGTGAAATACAGGATGTCCGGAAGTCAGAAAGACAGGAAGTCCGGAAGCCGGATCATTACTCATGCAGTTCCGTCATTTTAAATTACGTTACGATGCTTAGGCCCGTCACGCATTGAAAGCCCACGCAGATGAGCCAACTAAACGTGAATTTTCTCGCGTAGGCTTGTAGCCTGGGCGAAAGCATTGATGGCATTATTTATTGTCATATACTAAATATTCAGATATGGCTTGATAAAAACCGTCGCATTATATAACAAGGTCCGGACTTTCGGTCTTTGCAGACTTTCTGACTTTGTAAAAAAACATACATTTGCAACAATCTTTCGGACTTCCTGTCTTACTGGCTTCCGGACTTATATAAACAAACATGAGCTTTCCTTCTCTTATATTCTGGTTAATTTTCGTAATCCCGCTGGTAGCATTGCTGATATGGATAATGCGTCAGGATAAACGCCGCGGCAAGGCTGGTATACTTATACTGCTGGTAATAGTGGTGGTAGGTATACTTTATATGTACTGGAAAACCGAAGGGTTGTAATAAGATGAATTACCCAAGTAATTGGCAGCATAAAAGACTTGCTATATTGCTTAAGCAACCTGTCGGACAATCCCGAAAGACAGCAGCCATGTTGTAAGAAGATGCTTGCAATTACATGGTGTGCCCGTTAATGAATTAACCACTGAAGACCTACGGTTACTGATTGGGCAGCATATCGGGCTCGACTTTCTTGTACCGCTCACTTTGCCATTCCTTTCTGAAAACATACTTGCTGAAGGCGACTATTACCCTGGCGATCTTTTACAAAATGTTCTGAACATAGAAGCGTCTTTCTGGAAAAACCACTCAGATTTATATGAACGCTTGAAATTGATCGTAACTGCGTCAGCGGCAAAAATAGAAAAGGCCGGAATTACGATTCCAGCCTTGTTTATAAAGTTGTAACTGTTTAATTATTTTATTCCCATCTCCTTTTTCAGGAAACGGCCGGTAAAACTGTCTTTAACTTTGCAAAGCCCTTCCGGGGTGCCCGAAAACAGTATTTTACCCCCGCCCGATCCACCTTCCGGACCAAGGTCTATCACATGATCGGCTACTTTAATTACATCCAGGTTGTGCTCTATCACCAGCACCGTGTTCCCTTTTTCCACCAGTTGATTCAGTACACCCAACAGCACATTGATGTCTTCAAAGTGCAGGCCAGTAGTAGGTTCGTCTAAGATATAAAAGGTGTTGCCGGTATCTTTTTTGGATAACTCGGTAGCCAGCTTAACACGCTGCGCCTCACCACCAGAAAGGGTGGTTGATGCCTGCCCAAGGGTAATATAGCCCAGGCCAACATCAAACAAGGTTTTCACTTTACGGTGGATAGATGGAATGTGCTCAAAAAAGTTAACGGCATCCTCAATGCTCATGTCCAACACATCGCTGATAGATTTGCCACGGTAACGCACTTCCAGCGTTTCGCGGTTGTAACGCTTGCCGCCGCACTCTTCGCAAGGCACCTGCACATCGGGTAAAAAGTTCATTTCTATCACCTTCATGCCGGCGCCCTGGCAGGTTTCGCAACGGCCACCCTTTACGTTGAAAGAGAAACGTCCCGGCTTATAGCCTCTTATCTTGGCTTCCGGCAATTGTACATACAGGTTGCGGATATCAGAGAACACACCGGTATAAGTAGATGGGTTAGAGCGTGGTGTACGGCCGATAGGTGTTTGGTCAATCTCAATCACTTTATCAATATGCTCCAAACCTTCTATACTGCCATAAGCAAGAGGTTGCTTTTTGGCGCGGAAAAAATGCTGGTTCAGTATCGGGTACAAGGTCTCTGTGATCAGGCTCGACTTACCACTGCCCGATACGCCCGTTATCCCAATGAGCTTACCTAACGGAAACTCTACCGACACATTCTTTAAGTTATGACCTGCTGCTTTTTTGAGCGCCAGTTTTTTACCATTACCCTCACGGCGCTTCCTCGGTATAGCGATCTCACGCTCGCCATTGATGTAAGAGGTGGTGAGCGTATGCTCGGCCATAAGTTGCTGTGGCGTACCTTGCGCTACCACCTGCCCGCCATGCACGCCTGCCGCCGGCCCCATATCAATTACATGGTCGGCCTCTAAAATCATATCTTTATCATGCTCCACCACCAGCACAGTATTGCCGAGATCGCGCAGGTTTTTAAGGGCATTAATGAGGCGTTCATTATCGCGCTGGTGCAGGCCGATGCTTGGCTCATCCAAAATATACATCACGTTCATCAACTGTGAGCCTATTTGCGTGGCCAGCCTGATGCGCTGTGCCTCACCGCCAGATAATGTTTTTGCCGTACGATCAAGCGTTAAATAACTCAGGCCCACATCCAGCAAAAAGCCTATGCGCGCGCGTATCTCTTTTAATATTTCCTTAGCAATTACGTTTTGGCGTTCATTAAGGCGGTCTTCGAGGTTATCAAACCAACGTTTAAGATCATTAATGTCCATGCAGGCCAACTCGAAAATATTTTTCTCATCAACCTTAAAATGCAGGGACTCCTTTTTAAGCCTTGCCCCTCCGCAAACCGGACATGTACGCAGCACGCGGTAGTTTTCCATGTCGTCCATGTCGTCATCGCCACGGCGCTCCTGCTGTTCCTCCAGCATTTTTACAATCCCCTCAAAGGTGATGGTATAATTCTGTACGTTCCACTTGTTATACTCAACGGCCACGTTTATTTTCTCCTCTGTACCGTTCAGTATAATGTCGAGCTTGTCGCGGCCAAGCTTTTCTATCGGAGTAGTAAGCGCAAATTCAAACTTCTTTGCCAAAGCCTTCAGCACCTGGAATATCCAGGTTTCGCGGTACTCGCCTATGGGAGCCAGGCCACCATTTTGTATGCTGAGCTTAGGATTAGGTATTACAGCCTTTTCATCCACCTCAAATATATAGCCCAGCCCGTTACACTTTTCACAAGCCCCGTAAGGCGAGTTAAAAGAAAAGGTATTTGGTTGCGGTTCATCATACGATATGCCCGATACGGGATCCATCAAATATTTACTGAAGTAAGAAACGTTGTTCTCCTTATCGGCAATACGGATAATGCCTTTGGCCAGTTTCAATGCAGCTTGTACCGAGCTGTATAAACGTTTGCTATCCTTCTCGGTCACCATCAGGCGATCCACTACAATGTCTATATCGTGAATTTTATAACGGTCAACCTGCATTTTGGGCGTCACGTCCATAATCTCACCATCTACCCAAACTTTTAAATACCCTTGCTTGCGTATCTGCTCAAACAGCTCGCGGTAATGCCCTTTACGGCCTTTTACCACGGGTGCCATGATATTCACCGGTTGCCCGTCAAACTTTTCGGTAATGGTACGCAGTATCTGGTCTTCGCTCATGCGCTCCATCTTTTGCCCGGTGGTATAAGAATACGCCTCACCGGCACGGGCAAAAAGCAAACGCATAAAATCGTATATCTCGGTAATGGTACCTACTGTTGACCGCGGATTTTTGCTGGTGGTTTTTTGCTCAATAGCAATTACCGGACTTAGACCCGATACCTTGTCTACATCGGGGCGCTCCATGCCACCCATAAACTGGCGTGAGTAAGCCGAAAAAGTTTCCATATACCGCCGCTGTCCCTCGGCATAAATAGTATCAAATGCCAGGGAAGATTTACCGCTGCCGCTTAGGCCGGTTACTACCACCAGCTGATTGCGCGGAAAGGATACGTCGATATTTTTAAGGTTATGTACCCGAGCACCAAAAACTTCTACTTCGCTTTGTTCGCCCAGGTCAACAATTTTTTCAGTCATACAATTTATTGAACAATATTAACCGCTCATAAACAGCAAGGTTTGCCACAGCTTACTTTGCTAAAATTTTTTGCAAATATACATAAATTTTGCCCGGCGAAATGTGCCGCTATTTGTACTCGACAGATTATGACATTTTATATTTCATTTTGACAATTACATGTCATACTTGAAAGAATTATGTCATAAAATTGCGACATGACTACTACAGAGAAACAGATTGTAGAATCTGCGATCAATGTTTTTAATGCTGATCCTTCAGCCACATTAGAAAGAGTCGCTTCGGTAGCAGGTGTAACCAGCCGCACATTGTACCGTTACTTTAATGAAAGAAGTAAGCTGATTGATGCTTGTCGCGAATTGTTGACCGAAAGCTGCCGCGCTGCCTTTGCCGCGGCTTTTAGCGCCGACCATGAACCATTGAGACAGCTGGAACTTTGCCTGTATGCTGGTATTGACTGCGGTAGCAAGTTTGCCTTTTTTAATAAATTAAGTAAAGCCAATCCGGCGCCTGCGGACGGCAACGAGATACAAGGCAAATGGTTGAGTATAGTACAAACGCTGCAAAAGGAGGGCGTCATAACATCAGACCTTACTACCGCTTGGATAAATAAACTCTTTACCGGCATGGTGAACACCACAATTGAAGCTATCAACTCCGGCGATATAGCCCCGAACGATATTAAGCGCTTTGCCTGGTTATCTTTCAGCAGAAGTATCGGCATTGCCATATCCCAACCCGTTGAAGGCAAGTGAATCATCGAACCATAAAATAAATCAAAAAACGGCTTTAAATAGCCTCAAGACTAATATGGCAACATCTTTAAATTTTGATATCGTAATTGTTGGCGGCAGTTATGCCGGCTTATCTGCAGCTATGGCGCTTGGGCGCTCGTTACGTAAGGTGCTGATTGTTGATAGCGGTAACCCTTGTAATAAACAAACGCCACACTCGCATAATTTTATTACGCACGATGGCAGCGCCCCCGCCGAGATTGCACGGCTGGCCAAAGAGCAGGTGCTCGCCTATCCTACCGTCACATTTTTAGAGAGCACGGTAAGCAACATCACGGGGACTGATAATAATTTTACCATTAAAATTGATGGCCTTGAAACGTTGTACAGCGCTAAAAAAGTTGTGTTCGCTACCGGCGTTAAAGATATTATGCCCGAGATAGGCGGCTTTTCCGAGTGCTGGGGTATTTCGGCCATTCACTGCCCTTACTGCCATGGGTATGAGTATCGAAACCAGCCCACCGGTTTGCTTGGTAATGGCGATATAGCTTTTGGTTTTGTAAAGATGCTGGCTAATCTTACACCCGAGGTAACCATCTTTACACAAGGCGCAGCCACCTTTACTGATGAGCAGCAACCGACTTTACAAAAACGCAATATTAAGGTTGTGGAAACGGACATCAGCCGGGTTGTGCATCAAAATGGCTATATACAACAAGTGGTACTTGCCGATGGTGAAAGCATTCCCTTAGCAGCGTTATATGCCAAGCCGCGATTTGTACAACACACTTTTATACCTGCGCAACTAGGTTGTGAGTTTACCGAGCATGGTTACATTAAGGTAGATAACATGCAGCGCACCAATATACCGGGCGTCTATGCCTGCGGCGACAACACCACTCCCATGCGCTCGGTATCCGCCGCGGTAGCTGCCGGTACCATGGCCGGGGCGGCGCTAAACAAAGAAATGGTTGATGAGGAATTCTGAATCCGAAAGAGAAGGGCAGCCATCGCGGCTGCCCTTTCCAACGCTACACATCAACACAGCCATCTTAAACTAATCATCGTTCTTTGCTAATTCAGGCGTCGCAATTAAAGAAGCGGCGCTCTCTGCAAGTCGTATAAATTCGGCCCTGTAACCGTCTTTGTCTTCGCCTCGAGCGGCTGATGCTCTTTTAATCAGCGACGCGAAACTCGCTTGCTGCTTAAATTCTGAAGCGCGCAATAACATCCCGAATTCAGCTACGGCGCTTGCAAACCTGAAATCGGCACTGGTTGCCTCCAAAGGCTGAACTTTGCTGTATTGAATCACCTGCTGTAGTTTGCTTTTTTCAGACGCAGGATCCTTATACCTGAATTTGATAGTGGCCACTTCTGCAAGGTTTGTATCATTTACAGTATTGTTTTTTTTCTGATACTTCAATTTGTCAATGCTCCCGGTAAATTGGTCGGTAACACCAGCTGGTATTAATTCATATAAGGCTGTAACCGTATGCCCCACTCCCATGTCGCCGCCTATTTTCTTGTCATTATTAAAATCCTCATTTTCCAGCACCCTGTTTTCATAACCTATCAGCCTGTACGCAGCCACTTTTGCTGGATTAAATTCTATCTGCAGTTTTACATCTTTGGCTACTGTAAACAATGTTCCGCCAAATTCTGTAACCATTGCACGGCGTGCCTCTGTAATGTTATCTATGTAGGAGTAGTTGCCGCGGCCTTTGTCGGCAATGGTCTCCATCTTGCTGTCTTTTATGTTACCCATGCCAAAGCCTAACACAGATATATTTATACCTGCTTCACGCTCCTTCACGATCAAGTCCTCCATGTCCCCGTCACTTGAGGCGCCTACATTAAAATCGCCATCAGTAGCCATTATAATGCGATTATTTCCATGCTCTTTAAAGTTTTCGCGGGCTATGCGATAAGCCATTTTCAAACCATCCCCTCCTGCAGTTGATCCGCCTGCGCCTAAACCATCAATAGCGTTTTTAATAAGGCCTTTCTTTTTCGCCGAACAGCCAGTTAAAACTACTGCAACACTACCGGCGTAGGTAACAATGGCTACCTGGTCTTTATCGCGCAATTGGTCAACAAGCATTTTAAGAGATGATTTTACCAGCGGCAATTTGTTATCGTAATTCATGGAGCCGGATACATCTATTAAAAACACAAGGTTTGCCGGCGGTAAGTTATCGGCTTTCACATCCTTTGCTTTCAAGGCGATGCGCATCAGCTGGTGTTTGGCGTTCCATGGAGCAACAGAAAGTTCTGAATGTAATGCTACAGGTGCACCGTCATTAGGCCCGTCGATATCATACTTAAAATAATTTATCATTTCCTCAATCCTCACAGCATCCTTGGGCGGCAACTGTCCGTTATTAACATACCTCCGCATATTCGTGTAAGATGCGCCATCAACGTCTACTGCAAAAGTAGACAGGGGCTGATCGTGAGGATTCTTGAAACGATTATCATTGATCTCTTTGTAAGATTCGTCGTTATCATACATCGGCTTTGCACGCAATTTTTGGTTGCCGCCATTAACCATTACACCGGCTACGCGACCTTGTAAGCTATATGAAGGATTGCTCTGTGGAGCGTCAACCACGGATACTGAACCGACAACCGTTTGCTTACGCTGCACAGCATACGCCGTCACTACTACTTCTTCCAATTTTAGCGGACTTGCCTGCATTGCCACATTTAGCTTTTTGCTTTTACTATCAGGCGTTATTATTTGGGTTGTATATCCTATAAAAGAAAATACAAGTTGTACTTTGCCCGCTGGCAAACTGATGACATAGTAACCGTTCTGATCGGTTTTAATGCCTTTACCGCTGCCCTCTATACGCACCATTACACCGGGCAGCGGCATTTTGGATTGATTATCGCGCACAATGCCGCTTATAAGGCGTGCTGCGTTGCTGGTTGAGCTCGTGAAAGTTAAAAACAGAATAAGGATGAAAATTTTTGCTTTCATTTTATTGAATTTTCAACAATGATGCATCATGATGAAAATTTCCATAAACAGTAAATAAAATATATTTTACAACATCCGATGCCTTGGTTTAATCAATCACCTAAAACTGACCAGCTAAAAGACGAGCAGCTTTTGGAGCGATATCTTGCCACCAATGATATTAAAATTCTTGGCGAGTTGTTTCGTGCGCATTCCAGCATGGTTTACTACGTATGTTACCGCTATTTTCAGGATGCTGAACGAAGCAAGGATGCCGCCATGCAAATTTTTGAAGAGCTGCTGGTAAAAGTGCACCGGCAACCTATACAACAGTTTGTGCGGTGGCTGTATGTATTAAGTAAAAACTACTGCCTGATGCAGCTGCGATCAGAAAAAAAGATACAGCATGTTTCATTTGACGATGTTGTAGAATTTCCGTTGGATGAAGACCATACAGATCATGAAGAGAAGGAAAAGGTGCTAACCTCGCTGGAAGAGTGCATGCAAAAACTGCCCAGCCGACAGCAGAAAAGCGTCGACCTGTTTTTTTTGTGCGAGAAGTGTTATAAAGAGATTGTAGAACTTACCGGATATACTTTGAGCGAAGTAAAGAGCTACATTCAGAACGGGAAAAGGAATTTAAAGATTTGTATGGAGAGGCGCCGTGGAGAATAACAGTTACGATATATCTTTAATTCGCAGGTATGTGAATGGAGAGCTTGACAACCGCGAGATGCACAAGATTGAACGCCGGGCCCAAGCCGATCCGATGCTTATGGACCTGATAGAAGGCATGGCATTGAGCGTAGACGATGAGCATGACCAAGCCCTTATAGACTTAGATGCCCGTATCAAGGAGCGCATTGCCCCTTACCGTAAAAAAATCATTCCGTTACTGCTACGCTGGAGTGTTGCGGCGTCAGTAGTGTTTGCGCTATCTATCGCCGGATATTATTTCATGAGCAAACGGCCGCAGGGTTACGTTGCCCAAAAACAAAAAGTACCGATACAATTATCTCCGGCAAAGCCGGATACTCATAACGCGGCGATAGACACAAATGATAACACTTTGGCAAACGTACCTGCTGATAACATACCACCAACGCGCTTACGCAAGCCTGCCATAAAAAAACTTGGTACAAACAGCCGCATAAAAGACTCGCTGATGCTGGACGAGGTAGTGGTAACGGGTTACGCTGCCCAACGCAAGACAATGGTTGTAGGAGCATCTGCGACTGTTAAAGTTGACACCAATAGTGCAGAGACAGCCCTCGCCGGCAAAGTAGCAGGCTTAAGTGTACAGAAAGGTAAATATAAAGGTCCTGTAACTGTATCGGGCATTGTGCGTGATCGTGACGACAGCGCAGCACTTGAAGGTGTAAAAATTGCCATAAAAGATAGCGCCACTTACACCACTACAGATGGATATGGGGAGTTTACCATAACCGTTCCTCATCCTGGTACAGCGCTGACATTCAGTTATCCGGGTTATAAAAAACAATCAGCCAAGGTTAAAAAGCCTGACAGCTTATTTATCAACTTAAAACCAGAGCGCAAAGCGCTGAATGAAATTGCATCAAAGCAAACGCCGGATACGACGCAACATACTGCGCATCCTGTATCAGGTTGGGCTGAATACAACACATACCTGGAGCAAAAAGCTACTGCATCCGGCAGAAGCGGAACTGTTATCCTCTCCTTTTATGTAAGTGAAAGCGGCGAGTTAAGTAACTTCAGTATCCTAAAAAGCGACGATGCTGGGCTTAATAATAAAGCGATAGAAATTATAAAAAATGGACCGGCATGGGTAGGGCCTGATGATGCATCACAAAAAGTCAGGATAAAAATTAAGTTTAAAAAGTAGCGCGCTGTGATGATTCGACCGATTTAATTATTTGGTGATATAACTATTAACCTATAATAATTACCTTGCGGCTGCTGCGAGAGCATAACGTTAAATCTAACCACTAATTTTTTATATGAGTTTTCAAGATCACCTTACATCGCTGTTTGTAGACGAGAGCAGCGTACCGGAAGAGTTCAGGATCGAGGAGATACACCAAAGGGAATATTTGTGTGATGGAGAGATGAAGCCGTGGAATGGCCCTGTGAGTGAGGTGTACTCGCCTGTATGTATACCCGGGCCTGATGGTTTGCAGCGCAAACTGATAGGCACCTACCCTATCTGCACCGAGAAAGAAGCCAACGAAGCATTGGAGGCAGCACTTGCTGCTTATGATAACGGTCGCGGCGAATGGCCAACCATGAGCATTGTTGACCGTATCACCTGCATGGAGAAGTTCGTGTTCAAAATGATTGAGCAACGCACACTTATTGTGAAACTAATCATGTGGGAAATAGGCAAATCATATGCAGATGCTACAAAGGAGTTTGACCGTACGGTTGAATACATCAATGCTACTATCGATGGGTTAAAGGATATTGACCGCCAATCATCGCGTTTTGAAATGGCCGAAGGTATCGTGGCCCAAATACGCCGCTCACCGTTGGGAGCTGTGTTGTGTATGGGTCCGTTCAACTACCCTCTTAACGAAACTTTTACTACATTGATTCCCGCCCTCATTATGGGCAATACTATCCTGTTTAAACCACCTAAACATGGCACTTTACTGCATTACCCTTTACTCAGGGCATTTCAGGAAGCGTTCCCCAAAGGTGTAGTAAATACGGTTTACGGTCGTGGTGCCGACGTTACACCTGGCCTTATGCGTACCGGTAAAATAAACGTACTGGCATTCATAGGTTCCAGCAAGGTTGCCAATGAGCTTAAAAAGAGCCATCCGAAAGTGAACCGCCTACGCGCTGTGCTTAGCCTCGATGCAAAAAACGCAGCTATCGTTACTAAAAATGCGGACCTCAACTTAGCCGTTAGCGAGTGCATCCTTGGTGCATTATCATTTAACGGGCAGCGTTGTACCGCTATTAAAATGATATTTGTGCACAAAGAGGTAGCTGATGAGTTTTTACGCCTGCTTAGTGAGGCTGTATCAAAAATGAAGATTGGTTTGCCTTGGGATAACGGCGTAAAGATTACACCATTGCCTGAGCCGCATAAACCTGCTTACTTAAAAGAGTGTATTGACGATGCTATTGCCAACGGTGCACGCGTGGTAAATGAGAACGGCGGCGTAAGCTCGGCATCATTTGTTTTCCCGGCGGTGGTATATCCGGTTAACGAAAAGATGAAGCTTTACCGTGAGGAACAATTTGGCCCGGTTATACCGGTGATTCCGTTCGAGTCGATCGAGGAGCCTATACAGTACCAGATTGATTCGCCGCACGGCATGCAGGTAAGCATCTTCAGTAATGATGCCAAGGAAATTTCATCGCTGATAGACCCATTTGTGAACCTGGTAAGTCGGGTAAATATCAACGCACAATGCCAGCGCGGACCGGATGTATTCCCATTCACCGGTCGTAAGGACAGTGCCGAAGGAACGCTTTCCGTGCATGATGCATTACGTTCGTTCTCCATCCGGTCATTGGTAGCTACCAAGCTGAATGAAACGAACAAGCACATCATCAATGAAATTGTGAATGATAACGATTCCAATTTCCTGAGCACAAAGTATATCTTGTAAGTAAAATATCTCAACATCAAAGCGGCCATCGCGCCGCTTTTTTTATGAATAATGAAATCGCAATCGATTGCATAGCAATGCAATTTATTCTAACGAAAAATTTATATTAGCCCTATTGATAAACCAATATATTAAAACTATAATTGTCAGACAGACAGATTAAACCTAAAAATGATGAAGACACTCTCCTTCGGTGATTACGCCGTATTTTTTGTTTATTTCCTGATAGTCTCCCTGTATGGCTATTGGGTGTACAAGCGTAAGCACAACGCCGATGCTACTTCAAAAGACTATTTTCTCGCCGAAGGCTCCTTAACATGGTGGGCTATAGGCGCTTCGCTTATTGCCTCCAACATATCTGCCGAACAATTCATAGGCATGAGCGGGTCCGGCTTTAAAATGGGTTTGGCCATATCTACTTACGAGTGGATGGCCGCAGCAACACTTATTATCGTAGCTGTCTTCTTTATACCCGTATATCTGCGGAACAAGATTTTCACGATGCCACAGTTTTTGCACGAGCGTTATAATAGTACCGTGGCTATGATTATGGCAGTGTTCTGGTTATTGCTTTACATCGTAGTTAACCTCATGTCAATACTGTACTTGGGAGCATTAGCTATTTCGGGTATTTCAGGCCTCAATCTGATACTTTGTATTGTTTTATTAGCTGTGTTTGCCGTTATCATCACCCTGGGTGGTATGAAGGTAATTGGTTATACAGACGTAATACAGGTGTTCGTATTGATCTTGGGTGGTTTGGTAGCTACTTACCTGGCTATCGGGCAAATCAATAACATTTCTGGCAGTACCGGTATATTGGGAGGGCTTAAGGTATTGCATACCGAGGTCAACGACCACTTCCACATGATCTTCAATAAAGAGAACGAAAACTATATGGACCTGCCGGGACTTACAGTACTCATTGGCGGTATGTGGATAACCAACCTTAACTATTGGGGTTGTAACCAGTACATTACCCAGCGTGCCCTAGGTGCCAACCTTAAAACCGCACGTGGTGGTATCCTGTTCGCGGCCTTTTTAAAGTTACTCATGCCGGTAATTGTGGTATTACCTGGTATTGCTGCCTACTACCTGTATCAGAAAGGCATGTTCCAGCAGGAAATGCTTAGCTCTAAAGGGGTGGTAGATGTAAATAAAGCTTATCCATCATTATTAAACCTGCTTCCGGTTGGCTTGAAAGGTCTGTCTTTTGCTGCACTTACTGCTGCTATAGTTGCCTCACTTGCTGGTAAAGCAAACAGTATTGCCACCATATTTACGCTGGATATTTACAAGAAAGCTATTAAGCCTGATGCTACCGATAAACAACTGGTTAGCTTAGGTAAGATATCTGTTATTGTAGCTATGATATTGGGTGTGCTACTATCATTAGCGTTGGGCGATGGGCTGATGGGCGAAGGCAAGCAGGGCTTCCAGTACATACAGGAATACACTGGCTTTGTCTCTCCTGGTATCTTTGCCATGTTTTTGTTAGGTTTCTTCTGGAAAAAGACTACCTCAAACGCAGCATTATTTGCTACCATCGGTGGTTTCATATTTTCAGTCTTTTTTAAATTGCTACCGCGTTTTGCGAACCTTGAATTTTTAAGTCCTTGGGGTTTTTCCAAACTTAACTTGCAAGATGACAAAGTGACCTGGTTATACGAAATACCATTCCTTGATCGTATGGGCTTTGTATTTATTCTTTGCGTTATCGGTATGTTTATCATATCAAAAGTAGAGAACGCCAAAGGCGTGGTACCTCGCGGCCTTGAAATTGATACTACCATGTTCAGAACCAACCGTGCATTTACTGTAGGGGCACTGCTTATCTGTGGTATATTGGTTGCACTGTATAGTATCTTCTGGTAGAAAATAACGCTTAAGGCGAAAACATACTGCGCGCTGCGTATCCTGAAAAAGTAAGATCTTAATCAGCAGGTCAAACTCTTTTTGGATACGCAGCGTTGTTTTTAAACGTTATCTGTTCGCTATGGCAAAGCCCTTAAAACTTTGCCTGCAATTATGTACTTTGGTTTCGTAATATGAATCCCTATCAACAAAAACGCCGCTGGAAGTACCTGCTGCTTGCTTTTGCAGTAGTTATTGCGAGCGGCTCGTTGCTTTATACCAAATATCTTGTAAAGAATATTGCTACAAGTGAGCGTACCCGTGCACAGGTTTGGGCGTTGAGCATGCGGCAAATATTCCTTTCTGATGATAACGACTTCTTGAACTATGTTTTTGCCGTGAGGGATAGCTTAACCGTGCCGGCCATAGTAGTAGATGAAAAGGGAGAATTCAAATACAAGAAGGGCCTGGACTCAACCAAAACCTTCATTAAACTGGAAGCCGAAGAGAACAGCAATATACAATACGATACCACCTACTTCAGGCAGGAGCTGGATTACATGAAAGAGCAGCATGAGCCCATACGCCTCACCGTATTAGGCGCTACGTGGCTGGTGTATTACCGCGACTCCGCACTGCTCACGCAGTTGAAGTATTTCCCTTATATACAGTTATCGGTTATTGCTATTTTCTTACTCACGGCGTATACGGCCTTTAGTTCCTCACGTAAATCGGAACAAAACCAGGTTTGGGTTGGCCTTGCCAAAGAAACGGCGCATCAGTTGGGTACACCTATCTCGTCGCTTATGGCGTGGATAGAGCTGATGAAAGATAAATTCAATGCCGAAAATGACCCGCTGATAGCCGAAATGGAAAATGACGTTAAACGGCTGGAAGTGGTTGCCGACCGCTTTTCAAAAATAGGTTCTCGACCAATATTGGAAAATCAGGTAGTTTACAACGTGGTAAAAGACTTTATGGATTACTTTAAAGTACGTGTGAGCGATCGAATATCTTTTGAGCTAACCGGTAACCGCAATCTTTATGCAGGCATTAATAAACCTTTGTTTGATTGGGTGTTAGAGAACCTAATGAAGAATGCCGTAAACGCAATCGAGGGCAAGGGAAGTATACGTGTAGAGGTAGGCGAATTTAAAAAACAGGTATTTATTGATGTGACCGATACGGGCAAGGGCATCCCGCGCAATAAATTTGATACTGTGTTTCAGCCGGGTTATACCACCCGCAAGCGGGGATGGGGATTAGGCCTATCGCTTACACGCCGTATGGTGGAGAATTACCACGACGGGCATATCTTTGTAAAAGACTCTGAAGTGGGTAAAGGCACCACCTTCCGCATATTACTTAAATCTTCCGGTAATGATCAGCAAACCACAACCTAACGAGTATAACAGCCCGTTGCCGGGCCGTTACATCAATCTTATAAAGGATGACGAAGACGTTATAAGCATACTGGATCAACAAGGTCAGGCGGTGTATGATTTATTTTACGCGTTAACTGATGAGCAGGCAATGTTTGCTTATGCTCCTGAAAAATGGACCTTAAAGCAAGTGCTGGGGCATATGGTTGATACTGAACGCATATTCGGCTTCCGGGCGTTTTGCTTTTCGCGCGAGCAGCAGGAATTACCCGGTTTTGACCAGGATATTTACGTAATGCGGACCAACTTTAACGAGCAAAGCATTCAACAATTGGCTGAAGAGTTCAGAGCGGTGCGCCTTGCAAATTTGTACTTATATCGCTCGGTAACGCCGGAGCAGGAAACACGTACAGGCATTGCAAGCGGTTATGAAATAAGCGTGCGCGCCATAATATATGCAGCTGCCGGCCATGTGCGTTACCACCAGAATTTACTCCGTGAGCGATACCAGCTCGGTTAACAGCAAACTTTAATAAAATACAAAAAAGCGACACAGCAACCTGTGCCGCTTCTGCTATTAGGGTTATTTAGAATGAGAGCTTGTTTTGGTAGTAATCTATTATTTTGGTGCGGATGAAATAATCGTACCTCGCTATGATCAGGTTGGTACGGGCACGGTCCAGATTACCTTTGGCAATTACATATTCAACAGAATTAGACGCGCCAGCTACAAATTTAATTTCGGTAGCACGAAACGATTCGGCATAAGCCTCCACCTGTGTATTGAATAACTGGTACCGTTCATAGCTGTTTTGCATGTTAGCATAAGCCAGTTCTATCTGTTGTTGCAATTGTACTTTGGTGGTATTATTTACATATTCGGCTTCATGCAGGTTTATCTTGGCTAAGGCAACCTGGTTATGGCGCTGAAAGCCATTAAGGAATGGTATGCTTATACCTAAACCAAAGCTCGTGTTATAGTTATTTCTGAACTGGCTGCTATAACTTCCGGCCGAACCGCTTGAATATTGTGTAAAAACACCAGCACCTAAACTAATTACCGGGAACAGGTTTCCGCGTGCAACGCTTACACCTGCCCTTGCACTTTTTACACGCAGGTCTGCAGCTTTAACCTCTGCCAAATCGTTAAGCGCCTTGTTATATACTTCACTTTGCGATGTTGTGTATGCTCCGGGCATTTGGTCGGCGCTTAAACGCTCAAACTTCACATTTTTAGTGTATGGGATGTTTATCAGTTCCAACAAATCAAGCTTCGATGAAAGCAGGTTGTTTTTTGCGGTGAGCAGAGTAAGTTGATCAGTTGCATACTGCCCTTTTAGATTGTTGTACTCGGTAGGGTCTGCGCTGCCATCCTTGTAAAGTATCCCAAACCTGTCTACCTGCTCCTTTGACACAAGGCCCTGCGTTTGGGCTTGTACCACCTGGTCCTCATTGTTCATCATGGCCAGGTAAGTGGTTATAACGTTCAGGGTTATTCCATTCTTGGCCTGCTGAAAGTCCATCTGCCCGGCCTGGTAAGCAAGCGCTGTTTGCTTTATATTCTTAAACATAGCCAAACCATCAAATAACACCAGGTTACCGTTAAGGCTGTAATTGGCGTTGGTAATTTGCTGGTTCACGTAGGTAAGGTCGGCGTTCTGGCTACGGCCGTTATTGATGGAATGGTTTACAGTACCGTTTATAGTGGGCAGCAGATTTTGGCGCGCCTGTTTCCAGTAAATGCGCTGCCGTTCCATGTCCAGTTCGCTGCGCTTAACATCCAGGTTGTTTTTTATAGCAAGGTCTATGCATTGCTGCAAATTATAAACCGTATCAGTTTGCTGGGCGCTGCTGCGCATCCCGGCTGTGAGAAATAAAATAAATAATATCAGGGAGAAGTATCGCATTGTTTACTTAATCAAAGAGTTTGGGTGGATTCTATACGACCATCAAGCAGGTTGATGATGCGCGAGCCATAGCCCGCATTTTTTTCGGAGTGGGTAACCTGTATAATGGTAACACCATCTTCCTTGTTAATCTTAGCGAAGAGTTCCATTATATCTTCCCCTTGTTTTGAGTTGAGGTTACCGGTAGGCTCGTCAGCCAATAGCAACCGGGGTTTACCTATAAGCGCCCGGGCAATGCCTACCAACTGTTGTTGTCCGCCTGAAAGTTGAGCAGGAAAAAGATCCTTCTTACCAACGATGTTGAAGCGGTCCAGCATATCGGCCACCAGGGCCTTGCGCTCGCCGCCCTTTATGTTCTGGTAAATCAGCGGAGTCTCAATGTTTTCATAAACAGTCAACTCATCAATCAAATGGTAAGCCTGAAATACAAAGCCGATATATTGTTTGTACAGGGCAGAACGTTGTTTCTCTTTAAGTTGATGCACTGGTTGATCCATGAAGTAATGATAACCGCTGTCGGGCATATCAAGCATACCAATAATGTTTAACAGGGTTGACTTGCCCGAACCTGAAGGCCCCATGATGGACACAAATTCGCCTTCGTCAATATCAAGGTTTACATCATTTAATACGATGGTTTTGTTACCACCCGCCTGATAGAATTTTGAGATATGTTGTAGTGACAGCATTTTATCTGGTTGTTTTGTTTATTACAATATGCCATTAATATATGAATAACATACCAAAGTATTAAATAACTTATAATCAGCACCATACACAATAAACAATATATTTTCTTGTCCGCTTATGTGACAGCAAAGCGTACGGTAATGATACAGTGCTGCGTTAAGTAAAGGCATAAAAAAACCGGCACCGAATTAACCAGTGCCGGTAACCATATTAAACTAAATTTTACTCGCTACGTAAGCTCTTAACAGGATTAGCCAGTGCCGCCCTTACCGATTGCAAGCTTACCGTTATAAAGGCTATAGCAAGCGCAATGAATGCGGACAGGGCGAATATCCACCACTCAATATCTATACGGTATACAAAGCCCTGCAGCCACTTGCTCATGAGCCACCAGGCCAGCGGGAAGGCTATTACAGCCGCAATCAACACATACTTTAAAAAATCGCGGGAGAGCAGATAAACAATGCCGGCTACATTCGCGCCCAATACTTTACGTATACCTATTTCCTTGGTACGTTGCACCATAATCATGAATGAGATGGCTAACAACCCGATACAAGAGATAATGATCGCAATGATGGCTCCGCTTACAAATATGGTGGAGAGGCGCTGCTCGGCCTTGTACTGCCGCTCGGTATTTTCATTTATCCAGGAGCCTATAAACTCAGCGTTAGGGAAGGCTTTATGCCATTGTTGTTTAACCATATCAAATGATTGCACAAGGTTTGCAGCTTTAACCCGAACAAATATGTAGTTTACATCTTCGCCCGATTTAGCTAGTGATAAGGTCAATGGGTCTATCTCGGCGCGCAGGGAACGGAAATTATAATCCTTCATTATACCAATGATCAATGACGGATGTTCTGTATCCATAGGCAAGTAAGTACCGACCAGGTTTTTACCGCCAAGCATTTCGGCCATTTTTTCGTTAATAACGACGGCATTGCTATCGCCCGGCCGGCTGCGCGAAAACTCCCGGCCATCCAGCATTTTGATGTCGAGGGTTTTTGCATAATCATAAGATACGCCTTGTACGTTAGTGCGCACCTCATGTCCTTTGTAATCAAACCCAATAATTGAGGTGCGCGTAGAACCATCCATACCGCTGCCCATATTATCATAAGCGCCGGTTACAGAAAGCACGCCTGTCTCGCTGGCCAACTGGTTGCGGAACACTTCGAGCGCGCTGGCGCCATTCAGCCCCTTCCCTATCGGGATACTGATTACTTCGTTTTTGTTATAACCCAAAGGCCTGTTCTTTAAGAAATCTATTTGCTGCCAGGTTATCAATGTACATACTATCAGCAGGGTTGATATAGCAAACTGAGTAACCAGCAGCGCATTGCGCACCTTACCGGGTTTTGATGCGTTAACCGTTCCTTTTAAAACCAAGCTGGTTTTGTAACGCATCATTAGCAAGGCAGGGTACAACCCTGCAAATACCGTGATAAGCAAGAAAATCCCCAACGCTACCAGTAACTGCCTTGGCTCAAATAAGCTGGCCATAGTAATACTACTGCGGAAATTCGCCTTAAAGCCCGGCAATATGAAGTTGGCAATTACACCGCCTGCCACAAATGCCAGCAAACAAACCATCAGCGTTTCTACCCAAAATTGTGTAAGCAATTGCCATTGCCCTGCGCCCAAGGTTTTGCGCACACCTACCTCGCGGGCGCGGGTGTAAGCCCTGGCTACAGAAAGGTTAACGAAATTTATACATGCGATAATAAGTATGAACGCACCGATAACTAATAGTGCAACTACGTATATCTTACTTACAGAACCACCTTCAAGCCCACCCATATCTGTATTGAAGTGGTTGTTAGCGTAAGGTAAAAGATTAAGAGAATACAAATTGCCAGCCGCATCTGCCTTGCCGCCATCGCGCTTAAGGTCATCTATCTTGGTCTTGAATTGCTTGCGTACAAAGGCCTGTAAGCGATTTTCAAAATCAGCGGGCTTTACATTATCGTTAAGAAGAACAAATACCGAATGGTCATGCCAGTCCCAATGCTGCATGTGGCCGGGGTAATCGGCAGTGTTCTCAAAGCGCAGCAATATATCAAAACCAATGCTGGAGGCTTGCGGAAAGTCCTTCACCACTGCACTCACTACAAAGTCGCGCGGTGTACCGGAATAATTAAGCGATATGGTTTTCCCCACGGCATTTTGCTTACCGAATATAGCCTTCGCCGCAAACTCTGTTAACACAGCGCTGCTTACATCGGCAAGAGGAGTAGTTTTATTACCGTTTATTACGGGGAATGTGAAAATGTTAAAGAAGTCCGGGTCTACAAAATGGATGTTTTGCGATAATTCTTTTTGCCCGTAGCGCACTACGGTACCCGAATTACTCATCCGCGTAATATAGCGTATGTCCTGGTACTCGGCCTTTAAAGCTGGGGTAAGCGGTGCCGGCATTGATGTTGCGTGCTCCACTCCTTTGCTGGTATTGGACGTAAAGTAGAACTGATAAATTTTATCCAAGTTCTCATTATACTTATCGTAAGAGAACTCATAGTTCACAGTAAGGAACAGCAAAATACAACAGGCAACCGCTATTGAGAGGCCCGTAATGTTCATGAAATTAAACACACGGCCTTTCCAGAGATTACGCCATGCAGTTTTTATGTAGTTCTTTAACATACTTTATACTATTTATCTTACTGCCTGTATGAACAAATCATACCACAATGATAAGTTATTTATTTACAGATATTTATATAAATAAATATTACGTGATCTGTTCGACACTGAAACAATACCTGTACGGTAACGATACAATCGTTATTCGCTACGCAGGCGCTTTACCGGTTTCTCTATAGCAGCTTTCATCGCCTGTACTCCAATGGTGCAAAACGCTATAATGGCGGCAACAATACCAGCTATTACAGGCATCCACCACTGCATGTTAATGCGGTAAGCAAAATCCTGCAGCCACTTATTCATCAGCCACCAGGCCAGCGGCCCGGCAATAAGCAAGGCAATAAATACCAGCAAAATAAACTCTGACGATAGCATGGTTACTATACTCGATACCGTTGCGCCTAATATTTTGCGGATGCTGATTTCCTTACCACGCTGCTCGGCAGTAAATGCCGCCAGGCCAAACAGCCCAAGGCAGGATATGATGATAGCTAGTGTAGCAAAAACGGTGATGAGTGCTGATACTTTATTATCGGTTTCATAAATATTGTTAAACTCCTGATCGAGGAATGAGTAAACGAATGGCTCACCTTCGTAATATTTATTCCATAGCGCCTGTATATAATCGATGGCTTCGCGCTGCTTACCAGGCTGCACTTTTACAAGATAACCGAGCGAATAGTCCGTAGCCCACTTAAATATAGCCGGCGATATTTTATCGTGTACGCTGCGGTAGTTAAAATCCTTTACCACGCCGATCACCTGCCCGGTATCTCCCCTGGCGCTAAACCGCTGCCCAATGACAGGCTCCCTCAACCCGAACTCCCTGACGGCGGCCTCATTCAATATCACATTCTTTTTATCGGCCTCATTAGCGCGGTCAAACCATCGTCCCTTCAAAAAATTCAGCTTAACAATGCGCGTATAGTCGGGTTCTACATTAAAAAATGTAGCAGCGGGGTCAAAGTCCTTAGCCCGGCCTTCCCAATCCAAATCTCCGGAAGATTGACTTCTGAAATTTTGTATAGACTCCATGTCAACAACGGACACCTCGGCAAGTGCGCTTGATTGCTGCAACTCATGCTTCACCGTCTGCACCATACTTTGCCGCTGTTCCAGCGACATTTTACGGAACAATAATTTAAACGGCAACCGGAAAGAGACTACCTGTGCACGGTCATACCCAGGGTTTTGCTTTTGGATAAATTCCATTTGCCGGTATATGGTAATTACACCGATGATAAGGAAGATTGAGAATCCGAACTGGATTACCACAAGGGCCTTACGCAGGGATGCATCACTTACTTTGAGTATGCTGATGCCCCTAAAGGTATTTAATGGTTTAAAGGAGGATAAAAGCAGCGCCGGGTAGATGCTGTTAAGCACTACAGAAACAAGCAGCGTACCGCCAATAACCAGTAATACATAGCTGTCGGTTACATCAAGCGTAAAATTTTTACCCGTAAACTGATTAAACCACCCCATACTTAGCGTGAGTATGATGAGCGTAAGCACCAAAGCTAATGAGCTGATAAGAGCCGACTCAGCTACGAATTGCCAAAAGAGTGCGCCCCTGCCTGCCCCTACAATTTTCTTAACACTTACCTCTTTGGCACGTAAACTCGCGCGTGCGGTGGTAATATTTACATAGTTGATGCAGGCAATGAGCAGCAAAAACACACCAAGCACCGCAAATACCGTAATCATTTTAGAATTGCCGTGTACCAGCGATGAGCTTTGCAGATCACTTTCAAAATGCATGTCAGCAAGTGAGATGAGGCTCACTTTAAGATTATCTGTCTCGCGGGCTTTGTTAGCTATCTGATTGATACGCGCGGCAACCTGCCTGGTATTGGCCTGTGGATTAAGTTTTAAAAAAGTAAGGTAATTGAAATTAGCCCAGCCAAGGTCGTTTTTACGCTCGCGCGGATTGGCCTGCCGCGATGCCACGGGCATTAACACATCAAAGTTAAAGCTGCTGTTAGCCGGATTATCTTTTATAACACCCTGAATTTTATAGTCGAGAGAATCGATATGAATAACCTGCCCAACGGCGTTTGTATTGCCAAAATACTTTTTGGCTTTACTTTCACTCAATATAAGGCTAAAAGGCTCTTTGTTAAATGAAGTTGGGCCACCGCTTATAAACTGGTATTTAAATACGTCGAACCAATTGCTGTCCACAAGAGCGGCGTTGTCTTCCTTAAAAAACTCATCTTTTATTTTAAAGTATACCTGATCGCCATTAAGCGGCCTTATCCTGGCAATGCGTTCTACCCCGGGTACCTGGTGCTCCGCCTCTTGCCCCATGCGGTAAGGTGAGGTTTCCCATAACCAGGTAGTGCTTTTATCAATTGAAATATGGCATTTAATGCGGTAAATATTTTCTTTATCAGGATGATAATCATCAAAATGCAGCTCGTTCTGTACCCACAAAAAAATGAACACTGCTGCAGCCATACCAACCGCCAGCCCGCCAATGTTTAAAAAGCTTACGGTTCTGTACTTCCACAGGCTGCGCCATGCTGTTTTAAAATAATTTTTTATCATCCTATTCCTGGTCTGTTGATCGTTAAATAACTAATATTGTTGCCCTATTCGTTACGGAGGCTTTTTACGGGATTAGCAAATGCCGCCCTTACCGACTGAAAGCTTACTGTACAAAAGGCTATAAGTATTGCTGCTGCCCCTGCCATCAGGAACACATGCCAGCCAATGCTGATACGGTAGGCAAAATCCTGCAGCCAGCGGTTCATGGCCATCCAAGCTATAGGTGCTGCAATGGCAAATGATATGATCACTAACAGCATAAACTCACGGGTGAGCAACTGTATCACACTGAGCACACTTGCCCCCAACACTTTGCGTATACCTATTTCGCGCGTTTTAACTTGGGCAGTATATGTAGCCAATCCAAGCAGCCCCATGCACGAAAGTGCTATTGCTACTATAGCAAACAAGCTGAACAAAGCTGAAGTACGCTGCTCCGACTGGTAAAGCTTGTTAAAGGCATCGTCTAAAAACGAATAATTAAATGGTATCTGCCCGTTGTATTGTTTCCATTCAGCTTCGGCTGCTTCTACTGCGGTGCGGGCACCCACGCCGGTAGTTTTTACATAAGCCTGCCAACAATTTTTAGGCTGATAAACAAATACGACCGGCTCAATCTTCTCGCGCATGGATGTGATATGAAAATCCTTTACCACGCCTATGATAGTGCCTTTAACCGTCCACATGCGCAGCGATTTGCCAATAGGATCCTTTAGCCCCATGGCCCGGGCCGCTGTTTCATTTATAATGTAGTGCGCAGAATCTGCCACCGCGCCGGTGAAGTTACTACCCGATATCAGCGGTATCTGGAAAAAACCTAAGGCATTTTCATCAGCAATGATGGGATGCACCAACAGGTTTGATTTTTCAGGCTTTCCGTCCCATTCGTTATCGCCGGTCCAGTACTGGTTATTAATTATGCTGTTGCCTAACCGCACCACTGCCTGCACTCCGGGCTTGCTCATTAGCTGCGCTTTAACCGCATCAAAGTGGTTACGCATGGAGTCGCGCATAGAAAATGAGAATACATTTTCTTTATCGTACCCCAGGTTTTTGGTTTGGATGTAATGCATCTGCCGGCTTATAATAAGCGTACCGATGATAAGCACTACTGACACCGTGAACTGAACTACCACCAAAACCCTGCGAAACGCAGCGTTACCCATACTACCGGCTATCTTGCCTTTTAGCGCCTTAAGCGGCTCAAAAGAAGAAAGCAGCAATGCCGGGTAAATACTGGTAGCTGCCAAAGTAAACAGCAGCGTGGCAGCAATGCAAAGCCATATCTGATAATTGCTCAAACTTAGCGTGAGCTGCTTGCCGGAAAACTCGTTGTAGGCCGGCAGCAAAAAGTACATAGCCGTAAGCGCAATAACCGTAGCTACCCCAAACAACACCGATGTTTCGAGCACGAACTGACCGATGAGCTGCATTTTACTCGCGCCGATGATCTTACGCATGCTCACCTCTTTTGCCCGCAGCATAGACCGGGCGGTTGAAAGGTTGACATAGTTAATACAGGCGATAACCAATATCATTATTGCGACAATGCCGAATGTGCGCACTGTATCAATTCCGCCGTCGGTACCGTCCATTTTATACAAATGCACATCTACCAATGGCTGGGCTACGTATGGCACTGGTTTATCATCAGGCTTGTTGCGCTCATGTATGCTTTGCAGCTTTTTGGCAAGCAAATCCAGGTTGGTATTCTCTTTAAGCTGCAGGTAGGTTGCAAAGCTAAAGTTAGACCAATCATTGTCCATCGAACTGAGGCGCGTTTTACCATCATAAGTTACCTTACCCTGCTGGTAGGCCAGATAGTTAAATCGCGTCATCGGCAGTAAAAAGTGGTGACTAACGGTAGAATTTGAAGGTGCATCCGGCATTATGCCGGTTACTTTCAACTGTTCATCCTTACCTAATATTACCGCCTTTCCTATCGGGTCTTCGTCGCCAAAATACTTTTTGGCCATGGTTTGGTTGATGATTACCGAGTTGTTATCCGGGAAAGGGTTATGCCTGTTACCGCGAACAAGGTTAAGGTCGAATATGGAGAAGTATGAGGAATCTGCAAAGGCAACATCCGTTTCGGTAAACACCTTGTCTTTGTATCTGAATGGTGTATTACCCCCTACATTCATGATACGTACGGCATTCTGAACTTCGGGTATTTCATTTTTGGCATATGTTGCTACCGGTGCTATCACTACAGAAAAAATCTGCCGGGTAGGACCAGTGCCTCCAAACAAACCAACCTTGTATACATTGGCTGCGTTACGGTTAAAACGGTCAAAGCTTACCTCGTCCTGTACCCAAAGCAGGATGAACAGGCTCACAATAAGCCCTAATGCCAGCCCTAAAATATTTATGGCCGAATAAAACTTGTTGCCGCGGATATTGCGCCATGCGGTTTTAATGTGGTTAAAAAACATAACGTTTCTCAATTAGGTGAATGAAGCAGATGATTATTACTCGTTACGTAAACTGTTTACCGGATTAGCCAACGCGGCCCTCAATGAGCGGAAACTTATAGTGAACAACGCCACACCGAAGGTGAGCATGGCTGCCAGCGCAAATACCCACCATTGCAGCGGCATACGGTAAGCAAAGTTTTGCAGCCATTTATCCATTACTACGTAGCCTAACGGTAGCGCTATTACAGTAGCTATCATTACAGGCTTCAGCATATCGCGGGAGAGCAGCAGCAGTATGTTTTGTACCGACGAACCCAGCACCTTGCGCACGCCTATCTCCTTGGTACGTTTTGCTGCTGCAAATGACGCCAGGCCGAATAAACCTAAACAGGCAACAAATATGGCAAGGCCGGAGAACACGCTTATAACCGTTTGCTGGCGCAGATCTTTTTTATACATCTCACCAAACTGCTCATCCAGGAAGCTGTACTCCAGCGGATAGCCCGGTGCAGCTTTAGCATATTCTGTTTTTACCAAACCGATACCATTCTGCAGGTCTCCGGCACGCAGTTTTACCAAAATAACACGGCGATCTTCCACAGGTGAAATAATCAAAGGCTCTATGTTTTCTTTAAGCGTTTGAAAGTTGAAGTCGGCAACTACGCCAATAACCTTGCGTGGCAGACTGTCGCGCACGGTATTCTTTATCCATTTACCTATTGCCTCGCCCGGTGTCCAGCCGAGTTTCGCAGCGGCCGTTTGATTAATCATCACCGCATCGGTTGAGTCTGTAGGAAATTGTGCAGAAAAATCGCGCCCGCTGACAACTTTGAGGCCCAGTGTTTTTACAAACTCAAAGTCGGCAAACTCGGTGCGCAGGTTCTGGCGTTCGTTATGGCCCTCCACGTCAAACATGTGCCCGTCAAAAAAGCCTCCCGGTTCGCCCGACATCGCAGACACCGACTGCACGGCACTCTGGTTTTGCAGGTCCGATTTAAAGGCCTGTATATTGCGGTAGATGTCGCCATTATCAATAGGCACTATCAGCGTTTGCTCTTTGTTATAGCCCAGCTGCTTATTTTTTACATAACTCATCTGGTTTTTTATAACCAGTGTGCCTACAATCAAAAACACGGTTATTACAAACTGAACTACCACCAGCGCCTGCCGGAAAACTGCACCACCCTTACCAAGCTGAAGCTTGCCCTTAAGGGCCTGTATAGGCGAAAAAGCAGACATGAAGAACGCCGGATAACTACCGGCCAAAAAGCCTACAAAGAGTATCACCCCTAATAAAAACAGGTAAATAGGCGGTGTGGTCCACGATACTTTTAGGGTGTAGCCCAAAAGTTCGTTGTACCATGACATGACGAGCAGGAGCAGCCCGACCGCAAATATGCATGAGATGATAGTGAGCAATATAGACTCCCCGATGAATTGCTGCACCAGGTTTTTACGCAGTGCACCCATTACTTTGCGCAGGCCTACTTCTTTTGAACGTTCCACTGCCCGCAGGGTTGAGAGGTTCATGAAGTTGATGCAAGCAATAACCAGAATCAATACAGCAATAGAAAGGAATATAAATACTACAGTTTTATCGCCATGCTTTACTACCCCTCCGTATTCCGACGGGATTTCAAAGTAAATGTCTTTTAAAGGGGTAAGTGAAAGCGTAAAGTGAAAACCAAATTTACGCATATCGCTGCCCATGTATTTTTGCATAAAGTTGGGCAGTTGTCTTTCTATTTGTGCTTCGGTCACCTGCGGTGCAAGTTGCACATAAGTGAATATGCCATTGTTGATCCAGGTGGTCATTACACTGCGGTTGCGGTAATTCTCGAGCGGAATAACGAGGTCAAACTGTAAATGCGAGTTTGATGGCACGTCTTTAATGATTCCCGCCACGCTAAGTGGCAACTCTTTATCAACAGTAATTATTTTGCCCATAGCAGCATCGGCGCTGCCAAAATATTTTTTTGCCGTGCTCTCGGTAAGCACCACGTTGCCGGGCTTTTGCATAACAGTAGCTGCATCGCCTTTAATCAACGGGAAGGAAAACAGATCAAAAAAGCCGGGATCTACATCAATCACCCTTTTTTCATGGAAGGATTTATTGCCGATGGTAATCAGGTTATCAGTAGGATTTACTCGCACCGCCTTTACTATCTGCCCTTTAAAATCATTTAACAAGGCCGGCGCATAAGGACCAGACAAATACGATACACTGCGCGACTGGCCGCCGTTATCAAAACCCCGCATAACGCGGTAAATGCTTTTGCCTTTCTCATGGAAACTGTCCACACTGAACTCGTTCATGATGAACAAAAAAATCATCATACATACCGTTATACCTGTGGTAAGGCCCATAATATGTATCACTGAGAACGACTTCTTCTTATAGAGGTTCCGCCAGGCTATTTTTAAAAAGTTTCTTAACATGATTATTTCCTCCTCTGGTTAGGGATGTATGCTTTTATTAAAGTTTTTATTCGCTCCTCAGGCTCTTCACCGGGTTAGCCACAGCCGCCCTGAGCGATTGATAGATGACCGTAACTAAGGCCACCACAATTGTGGCACCGCCGGCAACAGCAAATACCCACCATGTTATTGCGGTACGGTAGGCAAAGTCATTTAGCCAGTTGTTCATTATATACCAGCCAATAGGGAAAGCAATCAAAGCCGCTACCAGGATCAGTTTCAGGTAATCTGTTGATAGCATAGCTACCACGCTTTGTACAGATGCGCCCAGCACTTTGCGGATACCTATTTCCTTAGTGCGCATTTCGGCAGTATAAATAGCCAAGCCGAACAAGCCCATGCAGGCTACCACCAGCGATAGTGCAGCAAACACACTAAATACGCGGCTTATAATCTGATCGGCACGGTACAGGGCATCAAATTCCTGATCAAGAAAACTGTATTCAAATGGCGTATCCGGCAAAAATTGCTTCCATTTAGCTTCCAGCGTTTTAATTGTACGCTCATAGTTACCGGGCTTTATCCTTGCCACTACGTAAGATGATGATATAGTATAGGTTTTTGATGTGATGTAAAATAACGCGAACGGCGTGATAGCGCTGTGCAATGATTCCGAATTAAAATCTTTCATCACGCCAATCACAGTAAATGTTTGGTCGCCGCCACCCGGGTACGAAATGCGCTTACCTATAGCGTTTTTCCAGCCTATTTGGCGTACGGCTGTTTCATTTAAAATGACCGAAGCGGAGTCGGCAAAGGCCGTGGAGAACGCCCTGCCTTTCAATATTTTCAGACCCATGGCGGGCACAAAGTTGGCGTCTACCAGGTATGATGAGATTGATAGCTTGCTTTCCTGGGCACCTTTGTCGCCTTCGCCCGCTTCCGGCATATAAAAATCCGTAAACGAATTTTTAGCAGGCAGGCCGTTGGTAATAGCAGCGGTGCTCACTCCGGTTAAAGCCTGCAACTCGCGTTTAAAGCTTTGCTCACTGCCCTTTAGCCGGTCGGTATGGTTTATTACCAGCACGTTTTCCTTATCCATACCCAAATCTTTTGATTGGCTGTAACGTAGCTGTTTGTAAACTACTATAGTGCAGATGATAAGCGCAATGGCTACAGTGAACTGAAAAACCACCAAAGCATTCCGCACGCTGAATGCCGAACCATTGTTACCTTTAAGCACACTGCCTTTTAATACACTAACCGGCTTAAACGCTGTAATTACAAATGCCGGATAGCTCCCAGCCAGCAAGCCTGTGATGCCGATAAGTGCAAGCAGTACCGATACGTTAGTTGGAGCAATAACCTCGCTGAACGACAAGGTGCGGTCCGCCAGGGAACTAAAGGCGGGCAAACAAAGAGCAACCAAAGCTATGGCGATAATACCAGCCAGCAATGCAAACAGTACAGCCTCTGTTATAAATTGCGCCACCAGCTGCTTTTTAACGGAGCCTAATAATTTACGTATTCCAACCTCTTTAGCCCGGCGTGCTGATTGTGCAGTAGACAAATTCATAAAATTTACGCAAGCCAGAAGGATGATGAACACACCCACGGCAATAAAGATGTATACATTTTTGATATCGCCCTGCTCAAAGAAGCGGGTTTGTACATCAGCGGAGTGCAGGTGCACATCGGTAATTGGTTGCAGGTGCAGATCCCAATGGCCGCCGCTTTTCTTAAATTCATTATAAGGCAGGCCTATGCGTTCAAAAGCGCCAACTGCCTCGCGGCTAACCATTGCCGGAAAAGCGGCATCCATACGGGCAATGTCTGCCGTACTTACATTGGGCTTAAGCTTTACATAAGTGCCCATTTGCAGCCATACCCAGCTCCAGCTAAAGCGCTTCACGGGCGGCATGCCCATGTTTGATTGCAGTACATCAAATTGTAATGATGATTGCGCAGGCAAATCTTTCAGTACCGCCGTAACGGTAAACGGTTGGCTATACTCATCAAAAACCAAAGTTTTACCTATAGGGTTGGCATTACCGAAATACTTTTTTGCAGCCTTTTGAGTAAGCACGGCAAAATTGGGTCCGTTAAGGCAATTAGCTGCATTGCCCTTTACCAACGGGTAACTAAAGAACTGCAAAAAATTAGAATCAACCGAAAGCAGATTTCTCTCCGTTAAAAAAAGCTTTTCACCATTGCGCTCAAAATGAATAATCTCGTCACCGGGCCTGTAAATGCGCGTATAGCTTTCCACTTCGGGAAAGTTGCGCAGCAGGGCTTCACCAGCGGGGGGCGGCGTGTGCCCGGCCCTGAAATTGTCATCCCTCATTTTGCCATCAATATTTACCCTGTAGATGCGCTGTGCATCCGCAAAAAAGGTATCATAGCCCATCTCATGCTTTATGTAAAGGGCAATAAGCACGGCGCAGGCCAAGCCGATTGCCAAACCGGCAATATTAATGGTGCTGCTTACCTTGTTACGGGTAAGGTTGCGCCAGGCTATTTTGATGTAGGTTTTTATCATGGCAGGTGAGTTAGGTTGAGTTACATATTATTCGCTTCGTAAACTTTTTACAGGATTGGCAATGGCAGCTTTTATAGCCTGATAACTGATAGTGAGCAGAGCAATGGCAATGGTAAGCAGCCCGGCCAGTAAAAACACCCATACACTTATATCTATACGATAGGTATATGTTTTTAACCATTCATGCATACCCCACCATGCTAAAGGCGCCGCAACCACAAAAGAAATTGCTACCAGCGTAATAAAGTCTACCGACAATAAGGTAGTGATACGTGCTACAGAAGCACCCAGCACTTTGCGAACCCCTATCTCTTTTACACGGTTTTGCGCCATGTAAGTTGCCAGGCCGAACAAGCCAAGGCATGAGATAAAAACGGTAAGCCCGGCAAACAGGGTAGCAAGCGTACCGGTACGTTGCTCATCGGCAAATTTGGAAGCATACTCCTCGTCAACAAACTTGTAATCGAAGGGGTAATCGGGGTTATATTTTTTGAAGATGTTTTCTATTTGCTTTAGGTTAGCCGCAGTAGAGCGCGCAGGATTCAGTTTGTAATGAATAATGTTAAACCATGCTGCGGGGCCTTGTATCACCATTGGTTTTACAGGATCATACGGCGATTGCAGGATAAAGTCTTTTACCACACCAACAATATGCCATTTGGTATTGTCGCTGGTAACAATCTTGCCAACCGGGTCTTTGAATTTCATCACTTTTACGGCGGCCTCGTTCAGCATCATTGCTGTAGAGTCTGTTGGGTATTGGCGAATGTCAATATCACGACCGGCAATCACCTTGAGGCCCATTACCTTAGAGAAGTCGCCATCAACATTGAAGGTATTAAAATCAAGTTTTTCGTTAGGATCTTTGCCCTCCCACGTGTAACCCCAGCTATCGCTCCAACCTTCGGTTACTGGCGCGCTTGTTTTGGTAACGCCGGTTACGGCGCCGCTGCTCAGCAAATCATTCCGGACAGCATCATAATGTTTATATAAATCGCCGGACATAAACGAGTAGGCAAGATTATCTTTCTTGTATCCTGTATCACGGTTTTGAGCGTACTGTAGCTGGCTCTTTACAATAATGGTACAGATGATAAGGATGATGGCAACAGTAAACTGTACTACCACCAGTACCTTTCTCGGAGCAACCAATGCATGCGATGCTTTGAAGGTGCCTTTCAGTACGCTAACCGGTTTAAATGATGACAGGTAAAATGCAGGATAACTACCAGCCACAATGCCGGTTATCAAAATGAAGCCGATGAAAATGATCCAGAATATTGGATTAGCGTACGGGATAAACAGCTCTTTAGTAGTAAGCAGGTTAAAGCTTGGCAAACTTAATTGTACAATTATTAGCGCCAGTACACCGCCAAACAATGCGATCAATATAGACTCCGCCAGAAACTGACTGATTAGCAATGCGCGCGGTGCACCTGATACCTTGCGTATGCCCACCTCTTTTGCGCGCTTTTCGCTGCGGGCAGTACTCAGGTTCATGAAATTGATACAGGCTATTAACAGTATAAAAGCAGCAATGGTACTAAACAACCGCACGTTGGTGATGCGACCGCCGGCAATTGCTCCATTCTCAAATTTGGAGTACAAACGCCATTTGCTTATCGGGTGTACAAATACTTCAGTTTCTTCCTGCTTGTTGGAGTGATTGATAGTGAATTTTTTCACCACTGCATTAATCTTCTCCTCGGTAACGCCTGGCTTAAGCAATGCATAAGTTTGTACGGAGTTGTTGCCCCAGTACTGGTCGTCCCAGCCAATGGTTTTCATATAGCTCCATGGCAGCAGGTATCCAAACCGGAAACGGGTATTGTTGGGCAGGTCCTTCATTACTGCAGTCACGGTAAAGTTGGCGTTGCTGTCAACCTTAATAACCTTACCCATCGCATCAGCATCACCAAACATCTTTTTAGCCAACTTTTCGGTAATCACCATGGAGTATGGCTTACTCAAAGCAGTTTTCGGGTCGCCCTTCACCAGCGGAAAGCTGAACATGGTTAAAAAGCCGGGATCAGTGAAAGAACCGCCCTCCACTATCTTTTTATCGCCTACGGTAAGTAAGAAACTGGCGCCGTTTATACGGGCAGTTTCTTCTATCTGTGGCAGATCGCTTTTCAACGTCGGCCCCATTATTTTAGGAGTGGTGTTCCAGCACCATAAATTACCATCAAAAACAGCGCGGTTATACATCGTATAAAGCCTGTCCTTCTTTGCATGAAACTGGTCATAGCTTACCTCGTTCTGCACCCACAATAAAATAAGGGCAGCGCTGGCCATACCAATAGTAAGACCTGCAATGTTTATGAAGGTGAAGGCTTTATTCTTTATAAGGTTTCGCCAGGCGATTTTAAGATAGTTTTTGAGCATTGTTATAATAGTTATAGGTCGGTTTTATGGGTTGTTATTCGCTTCGTAAACTTTTTACCGGGTTGGCATTAGCTGCCCTGTAGGTATTTAATGATACTACCAACATGGTAAGCATCAGCAGGCCTAAGCCTACGAGCCCGAACGTCCACACGCTCATATCGGCGTGGTACGTGTACTTTTGCAGCCAGTTATGCATCAGGTACCAGGTAACAGGTACCGCTATCAAAAATGCAATGGCCACCAGTCGTAAAAATTCTTTAGAAATTAGCATCAATACCTGGCTGACCGATGCGCCAAGTACCTTACGTATACCTATTTCGCGCAGGCGTTTTTCAATAGTGAAGGATGCCAGGCCGGCCAGGCCAAGGCAGCAAATAAATATAGCCAGGCCGGCAAAGATGTTGGTTAGGCGGCTTATTAGCTCCTCGGTGTAAAACTTCTTGCCAAACTCCTGGTCTGCAAACTGGTAGTCGAACAAATCATTGGGGCTATACTTGCTGTAGATAGCACCGATGGCTTTAAGCGCGTTTTTAGGCTGCACACCGTTATTTAAACGCAGATTTACCCAGTTAAAATTATTGTTGTTGCCGTAGTAGGTCATCATTGGGCGTACGGTCTCAAATGGCGATGCCATGATGATGTTGTCGGTGATGCCGATTACCGTATAAGTACGGTCGCCGTAACGCATTTGCATACCTACCGGGTTTTTGAGATTGAGTGCATCTACAGCCGCCTGGTTAAGCAGCATATTACTGGTATCGGCCGGTACACCTTCAAACTCACGTCCACTGCTTATTTTAACGCCCATGGTTTTAGAGAAGTCCTTATCGGCAAACATGCCTGAGAAAATCACAGGGTTGCCTTCAGGCTTGCCCGGGTAATCCGGTGCGGGCGAAAGCCACCATATATCAGTTATGGGAGAAAAAGAACGGGTAACAGAAGCAATCATACCGGTTTGCAGCAGATCCTGCCGCAAAGCATCAAAGCCCCTGTTCATGTCCGGGTTATTAGGTATCATGATGAGGTTATTGGCATCATAACCCATGTCGCGGCTTTTTACATGCTGAATTTGCTGATAAACAATAATGGTTGATGATATCAGGAGGATTGATATTACAAACTGACCTACTACCAGCACCCTGCGCGGAATTACCGCGTTACGCCCGGCCAGCATAGTGCCTTTTAACACTTTAACCGGGTTAAATGATGACAGGTACAGTGCCGGATAACTGCCTGCAATTACACCTGTAAACAGGATAATCACAACTGCTCCCAACCAGAACAGCGGTTCGCCTATATTCAGTGAAAGGTGCTTATCAACCAACTGGTTAAACATTGGCATCAGCAACAATACCAGTATGGTTGATACGATGAACGCCAGGAAAGTTAATATCATGGACTCGGCGTAAAACTGCAGCACCAGTTGCCGCCTTGCTGAGCCAAGCGTTTTGCGCACGCCTACTTCTTTTGCACGCTTTTCGCTGCGGGCGGTAGAGAGGTTCATGAAGTTTACGCAGGCTATCAGTAATACTACCAGCGCAACTATGCTGAACAAGCGTACATACTCTATCATACCGCCGATGTTCTTGCCATCCTTGAAATCGTGGTACAAGTGCCACTTGCCCATCGGGAAAGCAAAGTAGGTACTGATTTTTTCCTTAGGGTTGTGCCCCTTCATAATGGCATGCACAAAGGTTGATGCCTGCGTTTCAGTTACGCCGGGCTTTACCCTGAGGTATACCCGCCATGACGAATTGCGCCACTCGGCCATGTCGCGCTTTGTGCCTTCACTTGAGTAATTGAACGGTATCAGTGCATCAAAACTTACGCTGGAATTGCCCGGAGGATCGGCAACTACAGCGCTTACTTTAAATGATTGGTCGTTGTTGATCTTGACTACCTGGTTAACAGGGTCTGCATCACCAAAAAATGATTTGGCGAATGACTGTGTAACCACTATTGACGCCGGATCTTTAAGTGCTGTAGCAGCATTGCCTTTAACAAACTGCCAGGTGAAAACACTTAAAAAATCGTCGTTGACGTAAAGTACATCGCGCTTTAGCTTGGTATTCTTATAGTTGATAAGGGTAGTTTGGGTTTGGGTAGTGACTGCTGCCGCCTCAACCTGCGGATAGGTTTCCCGTAAGGCGGTTGCCAATGGGAAAACCATATTCTCGTCAGTGAAAACATTATCTTTAAAATCGCGGGTAGCCATTGCCTGATAAATATTATCATAGCCTTTGTTGAACTTATCATACTGCAGTTCATCCTTTACCCATAAAAAGATAAAGATGGCGCAGGTGATACCAATGGTAAGACCAAGTAGGTTGGTAAAGGCAAAACCCCGGTTACGCGACAGGTTTCTCCAGGCTATTTTAAAGTAATTCTTCAGCATGGCGTTTGCGTTAGATTGATTTACGGCGTAGTTGTATTAAATCATGATGTTTTCAACAACTGTTTGTCCGTCGAGCAGTCGTATAATACGATGGCTATAACGGGCATCATGCTCAGAGTGGGTTACCATTACAATGGTAGTACCCTGTTCGTTCAAATCAGTAAGTAACTCCATTACCTCGTTACCGTTGCTGGAGTCGAGGTTACCGGTGGGCTCATCCGCAAGTATAAGCTTAGGCTTGTTTACCACGGCGCGGGCAATGGCAACACGCTGCTGCTGACCGCCCGATAGCTGCTGCGGGTAGTGGTTGCGGCGGTGCATGATCTGCATTTTGTCAAGCACCTCTTCTACCCTTTTGGTGCGCTCTGATGCGGGCACGCCAGTATATATCAGCGGCAGCTCCACGTTTTCAAAAACGGTAAGCTCATCAATAAGGTTAAAGCTCTGAAATACGAAACCAATGTTGTGCTTGCGCAGATCGGCACGTTTGCGCTCGTTGAAATGCGCTACCTCGATTTCGTTAAAAACATAGCTGCCGCCATCAGGGTCATCAAGCATGCCGATAATATTGAGCAGTGTAGACTTGCCGCAGCCCGAAGGGCCCATAATGGCTACAAACTCGCCGGTTTTTACTTCAAGCGAAAGCTTGTTCAATGCAATGGTTTCTACCTCTTCGGTACGGTAAAATTTTTCCAGGTCAGTAATTTTTATCATTTGTTCCTCCTAAACCACCGGGTGGTTGTATATGCTAATTGTGATTGTTTATTAATTTTTGATCGGATGCGAAGTTCGTTCTATTACGGGTCCCCGCCTCTTATTTCTTGTCTCTTGATCTATTCCTTAAGTACCAGTTCCTGCATGTCGCCATAGGTATCATAGCTCGATGTTACTACCTTATCACCTGGTTGCAAGCCTTGCAGCACCTCATAGTAATCAGGGTTTTGGCGGCCCAGTTGTACATCAACCCGGTAAGCCGTCTTGCCGTCATCGCTCAGTTTAAATATCCAGTTGCCACCGGTTTGCTGGTAAAAGCCTCCTTTAGGTACCAGTAAAGCTTGTGTCTCGTCGCTCAGGGCAAGGCGTATCTGCAATGTTTGCCCGCGGCGCATAGATTTTGGCATATCCCCTACAAACTCCATATCTACCTGGAAACGCCCGTTTGTAACCTGTGTAAACACTTTTTTGATACCTAACTTGTAAGTTTTATCAAGCGTGAATTCGCCCATCAAACCATTATACACTCTTGATATGTAGTGCTCATCCACATCTACACGCACTTTATATCCCGATAAGACGTCGATCTGACCCAAACGTTGCCCCTTAGTTTTGGTCTGCCCTATTTCTGCATCCAGTGAGGTTAGCTGGCCATCAACTGGGGCACGTACAATCAGGTCGCCTACCTTTTTGCGCATCAGGGCGAGGGTGCTTTTCATATGGTCGTATGATTCGCCCATTTGCGTTACCTGCTGTTTGGTTGATGTAGAGTCCTGGCTTAATATTTTTGAAGTAAGTTTTTTGCGGTTCAGCGCATACTGATACTCATTCTCGCTTTTTTTGAACTCCTGCAAGCCGATAGCTTTTTGCTCATATAAATGCTTATTCAGTTTATAAACACGTTCGGCCTCTTTTAATGAGCTTTCCACCTCGGCCATCTGGTTAAGTTTGCTAATGGTGTTCTGCTGAGCGTTATCGCGCGATATCTGCATTTGGGTAAGCACGTTAAAAACGGATGTTTCCTCATTGGCAAGGCTAAGCTCCAGATCGGTGTTAGACAGTTTGAGTATAGGGTCGCCGGCTTTCATATTTGTGCCGTCCTCCACGAAAAGCTTTTCTACGCGGCCGCCTTCAACAGCGTCCAGATATATAGTTGTTTTAGGCATTACAATGCCGTTTACCGGGATAAATTCCTGGAAAGGGCCCTTTTTTATTTCGCTAACGGTGATGCGTTCAACATCAACATTCAATTTACTTTTTCCTGATGTAAAGAAGACGCTGCCGCCTACCAGTACCACAATGCCTGCTATACCGGCAATGGTAGCGATACGCTTAGTATTCCATTTCTTTTTCTCAATTTTTCTGTCCACGTTATGTATATGTTTGCTGATACATACTAAAAACACATGCCATAAATTAAGTTACTGCATATCAATACATTAAAAGCAAAACACACTAAATGTGCGTACGCTTCTGTTACAGCAAGTGTACGGTTATGATACAATGGTTTTTAAAGGCTTATTTTTAAAAAAGCTGTTTATCAATCACTTGCTTATATTGGTTAAGTTGTTGCCTGCAGTTACTTATAAAATTAAGAACGTGCCATTATAATTTACTGATTATTAGTTCTTAATTAAACTGTTCGTGAATTTTTAAAATTTATCTACATTAACGCTTACTTTATAGCCAAACATGATACTCAAAAAAGCGACTGTATTAATTGTTGACGATGACCCGGATGTGCTCACGGCAGTGAAATTACTGATGAAGACCGAAGCACAGGAAATCATCACCGAGAAAAATCCGGAGAACCTGAACTGGCTGCTGCAACGCAACCAGGTTGACCTGGTACTGCTGGATATGAATTTTAACAGCGCTATAAACACCGGCAATGAGGGCATTTACTGGCTGCGAAAAATAAAGGAGTGGAAGCCGAATGTTTGTGTAATTATGATAACGGCTTATGGCGATATTGACCTTGCAGTACGCTCGTTAAAAGAAGGGGCTAACGACTTTGTTGTAAAGCCATGGCACAACGAAAAGCTGATTGATACCATTAAGGACCTGCTTGATAAGAAAGAAGGACCGAAAACCAATAAACCAGTAAAGAGCAATGCAGGCGGTACTGACATTTTGGGTGAGTCTGAAATAATGCAGGACATCTTCCATAAAGTGAACAAGATTGCCCCTACTGATGCAAACATTTTGATACTGGGCGAAAACGGCACCGGTAAAGACCTTATGGCGAAAGCCATCCATGAACGGTCTTTACGTGCAGGCAAGCCCTTTGTAAAGGTAGATGTAGGCGCCCTTACCGATACGCTTTTTGAAAGTGAATTGTTCGGACATAAAAAAGGCGCATTTACAGATGCCCGCGAAGACCGCCCCGGTCGCTTTGAAGATGCACACGGAGGCACTTTGTTTTTAGACGAGATTGGCAATATCACCCTGCAGCAGCAGGCCAAGCTGCTTACCGTGCTGCAAAACCGGCAGGTTACCCGCTTGGGCACCAATAAACCGTTGGATATAGACATCCGCCTGATATGCGCTACTAACGTGCCGCTGCATGAACTGGCTAACGAGAACCGCTTCCGTAAGGATTTGATTTACCGTATCAATACAGTGGAGATAACCATGCCGCCGCTACGTAAGCGCAATAACGACATTGTTATACTTGCACGGCATTTTGCTAAGATATATGCCTCTAAATACTTGAAGCCCGCAATGGATTTTGAAGCTTCGGCATTGCAAAAGCTCCGATCATATAATTTCCCCGGCAATGTACGCGAGCTGCAATACTCCATTGAGCGAGCTGTAATTATGGCAGATGACCCTGTGCTAAAAGCTGATGACTTGCTGTTTTCTTCGCTGGAAGCCCCCGCACCGGCTTCTTTTGAACCGGATAACCTGGAACTGAGCGCCCTTGAAAAAAATGCGATTTTACGCGTGATCGAAAAACATAATGGTAACATCACCCGCGCCGCCAAAGAACTGGGTTTAACAAGAACTGCGCTTTACCGCCGACTAAGTAAGTATGACATTTAACCGTTTTGAATGGCGGCTGTTGCTGCGGGTATTTTATTTATTTGTTTGTATAACCGCAACCGCCTATGTATTGGTTCACACGCAGCAATACGTGTACCTTATTATTTGCATACCGGCAGTTATTTATTGCGTGCTCGAGTTGATACGCTTTCAGCGTAAGGCGCAGGAAGAAGTGAACCAGTTTGTGGAATCCATCCATTACCGGGATTTTTCACGCCATTTTGATGTGCGCAGGGCACCCGAAGAGTTGAAACCGCTGCGTAAAGGCTTTAACGACATCAACTATACGTTTAAGCTTATCAGCCGCGAGCGCGAAACCCAATACCATTATCTGCAAAAAATACTGGAGCTGGTGGACACGGGCATCCTTTCATACGACCAGGAGACTGGCGAAACTGGGTGGATCAATGAGTCGTTCAAGAAACTGTTAGGCATCCCTTACCTTAAAAGTATTCATTCGCTGGAAAAACGTGAGCCAGAGCTTTACCGTGATATTACCAAACTAAAGCCCGGCGACAGTGGACTGGCGAGCGTGCACCGCAATCAACAGGAAATAAAAATTTTAATATCGGCCAGTATATTACGCAGTGAGGACAAACTGTATAAACTGGTTGCTTTTCAGAACGTAAGCGAGGCGCTCGACGAAACGGAATCAAAGGCATGGCAAAAGCTACTAAGTGTGATGACGCATGAGATCATGAACTCCGTTGCACCTATATCCTCCCTGGCCGATACTTTAAAGAACCGTTTACAAAGCAGCGAAATTAAAAACAACTCTGCCTACACCGAACTGGAAGACCTTGAACTGGGTATAGATACCATAAAAAAACGGAGCGACGGCTTGCTTAAATTTACCGAAAGCTACAGAAACCTGAACAAGATTGCCCGCCCCGATCTGCACAAGATACTGGTTTGCGATCTTTTTGAGAACCTAAATAACCTGATGGCTCCTACACTGGAAAAGAAGAATATTGAGTTAGATATCATCCTCAGAGATCTTTCGCTGGCCGTAGAGGTGGACGTAAACCTAGTAGAACAAGTGCTTATCAATTTGCTGGTAAATGCTATAGAGGCGGTAAAAGACCAAAAGGAACCTGTAATTACCCTTTCTGCAGAAACAACAACCAATAATAAAACCATCCTAAAAATTGCAGACAACGGCATCGGCATGCCACCTGAATTGTTGGACAAAATTTTTATCCCATTCTTTAGTACCCGCAAAACCGGGAGCGGTATTGGGTTGAGTTTATGCAAGCAGATTATGCTTTTACATAAAGGCAGCATTAAGGTACAATCGGTGGAGGGTAAAGGAACGGCGTTTTATCTGCAGTTCTAAAGTAATGAATCAGTTGACCACGGGCTTAATGAGATTGCTTCGTCGTTCCGCCTCGCAATGACGAATTGTTTATTAGACCTCTCCTTAATCCTCTCCAATGGAGAGGACTTTTACTCCGTCATTGCGAACGAAGTGAGGCAATCTCTCCAATGTTAAATCTCGGAAATAGTTCAAATTATAGCTTCACACGCGTAACAAAGCACCTGAGCGCGCGTCATATCAATATAAAACATTAAAGCCATGCGTTACTTTTTATGCTTCATATTACCGCCTGTCGCTGTGCTTACCACAGGCCGTATTGGCGCCTTCATACTCAGCATTATTCTTACCTTATTTTTTTGGATACCAGGCATTATACATGCTATACTCGTAACAAGTGATTATTACGAAGCCAAGCGCCACAGGCGCCTAATGAGGGCTATAAGATACAGCCGGTAAGCCGGCTGTATCACTTTATCACTTACTCCTTACCGTAAGTTATACCTTTCCAGTCATCAGTACGGAACGGCGACGCAGGCAGGTCTACAATATTATACAGGTTACATTCGGGATAGTTGGCCCAGCCATAGCGCACGGCTTCCGGGTCGGGCACCTGATCACTGCTTACTATTACCTTGCCGTTCTCAATTTTAGCGTCGGCCCAATAAAACTTATGGTCAGCACCGGCTAATGCAAATCCGGTTACTTTGTCGCCTTTTGCTTTAAGGCCATCAGCATAGTCGAACGTTACAATGGCTTTACCATTTTCAAACTTCACCGATTTATACTCCGGGCCCGAAAAGAAGACACTTTCACCATAAGTTTTAGCACGGGCAATGAGCGACAGCCTGCGCCCTACTTCCTGCTTATTGGCCGGGTGAATATTGTATTGGTCGCCGATATCTATAGCTACCGCCATGCCTGTATTTGGCACCTTAAGCGTCATGGCTTGCGCTTCGCGTAGCTCTGCCCATGCCGACTCATTAGGTTGTTGCTCCTTAGGCATAAAAGCGGCCAGCTGCACAAAGTAGAAAGGAAAGTTACCTTCGTGCCATTTATCGCGCCAGTTACTGATCATGAGCGGGAACAGGGTGCGGTACTGGTAAGCGCGATCTGCATTGCTCTCTCCCTGGTACCAGATAACGCCTTTAATGGTATAGTTAATAATTGGATTCACCATCGCATTATACAACACAGTCGGCCGGTTAGGTCCGGTAGGCTGCTGCGGCAGGTTGGGCAATTCGGCGAGTTTGTTAAGCACCATGTATTTCCAATCGCCCGCAATGTCAATCTTCTCAGAAGCGTTGCCGCTTAGTGCAAGGTTCATATCGCCGGCTGCAATGCCACCATCGCCGCCGGTATCAACTACACGTATGGCAATAACATTTGGCCCGGCTTTTACCAAAGCGCCCGGAACGGTATATGTTCGCTGATCAAAAAACACTTCTTTATGCCCTATCTCATTGCCGTTGAACCAGGTCATGTCAAAATCGTCGATTGCGCGTATGTTCAGCACCAAATCTTTACCTGCCCAGGCGGCCGGAACATTGATTACCTTACGTAGTGCTACTGCACCATCAAAGTTGGGCAATCCCTGTTTTTCCCAAAAGCCAGGCATTTGTAGGGTCTTCCAGCTTTTATCATTAAAGCTGTTGTCTAACCAGGGCAGTTTGCCATTGGCATACAGCGGATCTTTACTGCTCAATGTATTAATCCATTGCTGTATATCTTTTTGATATTGCGTATTTTGCTGCTCCTGCGTTGGGCCTACTTCCATCTCTTTTACTTTTGCAGTAAATGCAGGCATGGACTTCAGGGCGTCTCCGCTTGTCCACGCATCGGCAATGGTACCTCCCCAAGTGGTGTTGATAATGCCAATTGGCACGTGCAGGTCTTTTTGCAGCTCCCGGGCAAAAAAGTAAGCCACTGCAGAAAACTGTTTAAAGGTTTCAGGCGTGCAAGCTTGCCATGCACCTCGGGTAACTACATCCTTTTGTGGTTGTAAAGCGGTACGGTTCTCTATCTTAAGCATGCGGATAGCGGGATAGTTTGCTGCCGCTGTTTCTTCCGGCAGGTTAACTATATCGCCATACATGCCGGTAGGTGTCATCTCCATGTTTGACTGGCCGGAGCATACCCACACCTCGCCAATCAGCACATTATTGAGCGTAGTGGCTTCGCCATCGTCAAATGTAATGGTATAAGGGCCACCGAAGGCAGGAGTGCCAATCTTTAACGTCCAGCTGCCGTTTTTGTCGGTTTCAACGGTATACTTCTTTTTACCCCAGGACGGACTTACAGTTAGCTTGGTGGCAGGCTTAGCAGTTCCCCATAAACCAACGTTAGCTTTTTGTTGTAAAACCATATTGTCTGTAAAACATGCCGGCAACGTAACCTTGGCGACACTTATAGTAGTGGCAGAAATAACAATGCCTGCTGCAATAGTAAGTATGCGTTTATACATCATGAATAATTTTTTGGAATGGGCAGCACAGGTTTATTTGTGCGGTACTATAATACGATTATTTACCGTTGATTGTACAATTAATGTGCAACGTTTTGTACATAGTGTATATTCAACACTCCACAAGTGTGTAGAGTCAATTCCTCACTTTTAAAATAATTATACTTGCAGTAAATTTTTTTTCGCCAATTTTTATTTGGCATTATCTTTCTTATCAATATAAAATTAAACCACAGGCGATATTTACCGCCAGTTTATTTCTTTTACCGAAACACTCCTATACTTTGGCAGCCCTTTTACGAGAGCTGCAAACAAAAAGTTTAAACCTAAAAGTTGTTTTTAAAATTTTTGGAACCAAAGTTGGAACGTGTACGGCATGAAGAAACTAATACTTAGCGCACTCATAATAGCCGCCCTTACAAGCTGCAAAAAGCTTAACGACGTTTTACCAGAGCAAAATACACCTGATAATAATACAGTTACAAACCCGGCACCAACTGCAGAAGAAGCTGCTTTGCTAACAACCCTTCCTGTTACACCGGTAGTTTATAACACTAATGCACAGGTGGTAACAACCTCTGTAACCGATAATAAACTTAACCTTGCTTTTGATGAAAAGGTTCAGTTATTGATTGATAAAGAACGCTTTAACTCTTCATGGTACATCGTATTCAATGAAGATTATACAGGAAGCTACCTCGAAGGTTTAGACTTTAAAACTACAACGCAATGGGGTGCAGAAGTTGAGAACTGGAAGCCATACAACTTACATCAGATTGATAAAACGGTGTCTGACACTACTATTGGCAGTAAAAAAGTAGTGAATGTAAAGTTTGTCCGCAAATTCAACTTCTATAAGGTTTTTGAAACGAACGAACAGGCGGTTGCCAAACAAAACGAATTAAAAGGAAAAACCCAGCCTATTAAATTCCTTACCAGGTACCAGCCTGATACTGATACAACTCGTTTCCAGAAGGTAACTGTTAACATCACTTATCAGAATCAGAAATAAAATTAACCTCATATAAATTATAAAGACCGCAAACGCGGTCTTTTTTGCTTTAAGGGCACTATTTGCGCTTTTTTTTGGTATATTCATGTGTAATTCTAACATTTGGACCGCGCCTTCCATCTGTATCTCCGCATGTTTAAGCGTTTATTATTTTTAGCCGTTGCCGCCGTTCTGGTCCTATCGTATAATTATTCAAATGCGATTGGCTTAACAATGTCTGTAAGTACAGAGGAAAATGATACGGCATCAACACTAAAAAACACACAGCTTGCCATCCGTTATAACGCGCTTGCAGAAAAGTTTATGTATGAGGATGCCGACTCGTCTTTATATTACTCTGCTAAGGCTTATACAGCCGCAACTGCCTCAAACAATTTCAAGGAGGTTACTCGTGCACTAACCAATCAGGGCATGACCAACTACGTAAAAGGTGCTTACTTTGCCTCACTCGAGGCAACTACCAAGCTGATGGACTTAAGCGTAGAACACAAGTACAAACAAGGCATTGGTAACAGCTACCACATACGCGGACTGATTTACCTGGCACAGGATGAGTTTGATGATGCCATTATAGAGTTTGAAAAGGCTTTGAAGATATTCAGGCAGCTTAATAATCAACCCAAACTGGTACGTGTACTTTTTAATATAGGTTTATGCTATGATGAAAAAAGGGAGCCCCAACGCGCATTTAAATACCTCGACGAAACCATAGCAATAAGCCAGGCTATCAAAGATGAGCACATGATTGCCATGGGCTACAACCGCAAAGGCGAAACCTATTACCACAGCAAAGACTATGCGCGAGCAATTGCTTTTCATAACAGTGTAATTGATGGCCCCTATCAGGACAAATGGGAAAACGCCTTTGCTTATTCCGGACTTGCGCAGGCACAACTGGAACTGAAAGACTATAAGGCTGCACTTGCCAACGCATTAAAAAGCGTGCAGTTGGCTGCCGAAGTAAAAAGCCTTTGGGACGAGGTGCGGGCATTAAACATTGCGGCTAAGGCTTATGCAGCTATAGGCGACGACAAGCTGGCGTATAAATATCTTAGGTTGAAGGACCGTAAGGATGATAATTTACTGAACGAAAGCAAGCGCAGCAAACTTAACAACCTGCACCTGCAGCAGCAACGGCTGGAAAACCTGCAGCTGGAAAAAGAGAATGAGCTGCACATACAGAAAATAAAGTTTAACCGCTTGCTTATTGCAGGTATAGGTTTACTTACTTTATGCATTGCCATATTTGCTGTGGTGATAAGCCGGAGCAACGTTTATAAAACGTCCCTAAATAAAAAGCTGGAAAGGCAAAACAGGGCTATTGCCCGGCAAAAAGAGGAAATCAGCGTACAAAACGAAAAGTTGGACCAACTGAACCGCACCAAAAATCAACTTTTCTCCGTGGTAAGCCATGACCTGCGGGGCCCTTTCGCATCAATAGCGCAAACCCTTGAGCTTTTCAGAGATGGATATATAACTGCAGAAGAACGCGACGACATATTGGACCATTTTGAGCAACAGGTAAATCACCTCAGCATTATGGTAAACAATATGCTGGCATGGGCCAACAGCCAGCTTGCAGGCGCTCAAAGCCGGGCCGAAGCATTAGATTGCGCACAAACGGTAGAAGAGGTTTTATCTGTATATCATTATCAGGCGGGGCAGAAAGATATCGTCATTAACCATCAATTTGAAGGGGTACATCCCGTTTACGCCGACCCTGACCACTTGCGCATCATAACACAAAACACCATAGGCAACGCACTGAAGTTTACACGGCCGGGAGGTGAGATTAAGATATTTTACAGTGATGATGCGACATTCCAGGTGCTGCACATTAAAGATAACGGCATTGGCATACCGGCCGATAAAATGCAAAAGTTATTTAAAGTAGTGGGCAAGGGCATAAGCGGTGCGGGCACCCAAAACGAAGTTGGCGCCGGCATAGGCCTACTTTTAATTAAACAATTTGTAGAGATGAATAAAGGCCAGCTGAAAATAATCAGCGAAGCGGATAAAGGAACCGATGTAGTAATCTATCTACCCAAAACAACAAGTGCTTAAATAACCTGTTCAATTGAATAAGACTTTCCGTTAAGCGTAAAAGTATCGCCAGTTGTTAATCCTATCAATTTGTTGCCTAACGGTGAAGCAGGCGAAATAGCTACATAATCTATGTTATCTAAAATGACAACACCGACACTTACCGAAAGATAAAAGTTACCATTATTGGTTATAACCACACTACCGGGAGTAATTGCAACACTTGTGGTATGGTTTTCTAAACGCAGCAGAGCTACTTTTAAACGCGATGCTTCATCAGCCTGCTTGAGGTTGCGGTCTATTTCCTGCTGCATCATAGCCCTCGTGGTTTCGTACTTGTCACCAGCACTGCTCTTTGTATCTTCGGCCGCTGCCTGCCTTGCCGACTGCACTGATTGCATGGCATCTGTTATGCGCCGATCAATGATATCCAGGCATTGTTGAAATAGTTTTTGTTTAAGTCCGTTCATCCGTTTACTGCGCAAAACGCAATGATACAAAAAATAAGAGCCCCAGAGCACTCGCTGCCTGGGGACTCTCAACCTAAACCTTATCACATATGTAAGAATTGAACTTACACGATTTAATAACGCAGATAGATAGTGTTTAATATACCCCCATCACAATTATTAATTAACACACTATATATTAGCACATTAAAATTATCAAAAAGATAGAGCCAAGACCAAAAACTTGTAATTACAAGAAACTAAAATATTAGTTACGACCGCTTTTCTACGCTATCGTAAAAGCCGCCGAAAGAGTTGGTCTTTACCGCATCTTCCTTAAAAAAGTCGCCGGGAAAACCGAGAGGTATAGCGCTAACCTCTTCGAGCTGTTTTAGCTGCTCTTCGGCTAAAATCAGATCAATCATTTTTAGGTTTTCTTCTACCTGGCTCACCTTGGTGGCACCTACAATAGGTATGCAGGAAAAAACCTGCTGCCTTGTCCACTGTAAGGCTACATGCCCCGGCGACACCCCCAGCTCTTCTGCAATTTTTATCACCGTACGGGTAATGTTTGCGCTTTCCTCATTAAGTCGGCGACTTTCGGGTTTAATGCGGCCCTGCTCGCCACGCAGATATTTGCCTGTAAGCGCACCTCCGGCCAACGGCGCCCAAGGTGTAACTGTCATCCCAAAATGTTTTGCCATGGGTATCAACTCACGCTCTGGCGTGCGCTGCAGTAAGCTATATTCTATCTGCAAGGCCACAAACTGGCTCCAGCCCATTAGCTCGGCAAGCGTGTTACCCTTTGCTACTACCCATGCAGGTGTATCGCTTATAGCGGCGTAGTTAACCTTACCTTGGCGTATCAAATCATCCAGCCCACGCAGCACTTCATCAATGGGCGTTATGTCATCCCATATGTGCAGGTATAACACGTCGATAAAATCAGTTCGCAGGCGTTTAAGGCTTTCTTCCACGCTGCGCATCATATTTTTACGGTTATTGCCCGATGCGTTAGGGTTGGTTTTGTTATCAGCAAGGGTATACTTGGTAGCCAGTACAAAGTAATCGCGACCATGGTTACTCAGGTATTCGCCTATAGTTTTTTCACTGGTGCCCAGCTTGTAAATATTGGCTGTATCCAAAAAGTTGCCTCCTGCATTGGCAAAGGCATCCATTATAGCAAAGCTTGTATCTTTATCGGCGCCCCAGCCAGCTTCCGTGCCAAAGCCCATGGTGCCTAAACACAGCTCAGATACTTTAAGGCCGGATCGGCCGAGCAATTTGTATTTCATAGTTTGTATTGGTTTTAAGGTGAAACATTATAAACCGCAGCAGGGTTTAGTAATAAGCCAAATTTAACCCATAAGTACAGGTTATGAAAACAATAAACGCTACAAAGCCAATTAATATAGATGAGCTTTACCAATACTTAACCGAAAACCTGAACAAGTTCTTTACCGAACAAAGGCAGACGGACCTTACGCTTGATGTGATTAAGCAGGGTGAGACAATAAGGATAGAACAGCCGCAAGTATACGAAGGTTTTTTGTTTAAGCTCACAGCAGAACAACCCAACCAGTTAAAAGTGGAGAAATCGGAGCATTACGTTGACGATGTGAACGCGCTCACGCTTGAGTCCATACTCGATGGTATTTTCGTGAAAATATTAGGCGCTACAGCCCCGCAGATTTAACCGTTTATCCAGCTGAATTTGTACTCGAGCATTGGGTTTTTCATACGATCTGCTACGCGCAGCAGGCGTTCAGGCAGCTTCATTATATAATCACGTGCTTTTTCGGCATCCTCGTTGAGCCCGGTAAGGCTGTCTATGTGCCAATCTGCGATCAGCTCTTTCAGGATATCCACGTAATCTACAGCGGTATAAATACCTAAGCGCTGAGCAGCATCGGTAAAGTGACCAAACGTTTGGCCCACCTTTACCCCTACCTCACGCAGGAAATGCGCAGGCATCACAATCTTTTTGCGCATCATATCCTCAAATGCCAGCATAGCCTCGCTTGCATCCACCTCAAATACTTTTTCTATAAAGTATTTGTATGCCTTGGCATGCCTTGCCTCGTCAGACGCGATAACACCGCACATTTTAGAAAGCAATGTATCGCCGTATTTTTTTGCACTTGAGGCTACCCTGCGGTGAGAAACGTTTGTGGCCAGTTCCTGGAATGAGGTATATATAAAGTTGCGGTATGGATCGGTACCTGTACCAATATCAAATCCATCAGCAATAAGGTACTGGGTTGATATTTCCATAGCCCGCATGTTTACACGGCCCGAAAGATAAAGATACTTATTAAGCAGGTCGCCGTGACGGTTCTCTTCAGCGGTCCAGTAGCGGGTCCATTTCATCCAGCCGCCTTCTTCGTCTTTTGATACACCCTCAACCATGGTAAGCCATGATTCGTAAGTCGGTAACGCCTCTTCGGTAATGGTATCTCCTATCAAAACTGCAATCAGATCATAAGAAAGACCCTGGGCGCTTTCCTGCAGCTCCTTTATTTCAGAAAAGAAAGTGTCTCTTGAAGAGTCAGGCAAAAAGTCTGACGGCTGCCAGATAGTATCTATCGGCTTCAAAAAATCATGCATCTTTTCGAGCATGTATTTTTCTATATGCGTCATTACTTCGCGCCTCTTTTCTTCAAAAAACTTCATACAGTAAAATTAGGCTGCAAAAATAGTCATTTTAAATTAAATGCTTATAAGCCTCTAACTTAAACGGCAAAACGGCAAAGACGTTTTATAAGATTGCAGAAATAAATACCGGGTTAAATAAAAGGAAAAATTTTCCGCAAACCATGGAATTATCACCCCAATTGGTTGTGCTTATCAGGCAGTCGGCTACAACGTTCGAAATTACAAATCGCTGACTATTAAAGCCATCATTACTAATAGAGCAATTAACGAAATGAACGGGCATTTAAATGGCAAATTGGATTGAATTTTGCAATCCAGCATTTACACATTTCTATCACTACAGTTTATACAAACGCCATTTTAAATAGTTTTAATTTAGAGAATTTTTACCATATTGACATCGGTTAACCGAGCCCATTCACGTCCCCCAATTTAAACCAGCACCAGATGTTTGTTAAAATCACGAGAGAAGAATATCAAAAGGAAATTGTTAAAAAAGCCTGGTACCAAACCAACAATATTATCTGGACGGTTATCTTCCTTTACCCTTTATTAAGCATTATTGATTTTATCTACGCAAACAACGTTTGGATAAACTTTTTAATTGTAAGGCTCACCTCGGTATTTGTTATCTACATGCTGTACAATTATTTTCAGCAGCGTAAGGTCAGTTATCGCATCCTGTTGCATATTGTATTGTTTATCCTCTCCATTACCTCGGCCTTACTTTGCAACCTGGTAAATATTGAGTCGCTCACGGTATACTTTTTACTATACGCTATTATATTGTTGTTTTTTAACCTGTTGGTTTTTTGGGAAGCGCTCAACTCGGTTATACAGGTGCTTGGTGCGTTGCTGATGCTGGCTATATTTTATAACGCTTTTAATCAGTACACCTTTGACCTGGTGATCAATAACGGGGGACAATTTTTCATCATCGTTTCAGCAATATCCAGCCTTATACCGCATGCCCGTTTCAAGGTAATGTCTCGTGAGGTGAACGCCCAGATACTAATCGCTAAATCAAACGAGCAATTAAAAAACCAGTACCAGGATATTAATGATAAAAACAACATCATTGATATGCAGTATGAGAAGCTCCGTAAACTGGACGAGCAAAAAAACAGCTTCATTAATATTGCAGGCCATGACCTCAAAAACCTGATTGGTTCCATCATCATGAGTAACAACATGGTGAAGGAAGAGGACTATAGACTGAGCAATGACCAAAAAGAGTTTGTAAGCTACATCACTGAATCGGCGGAGAAAATGCAGTACCTGCTTAACAAGCTAATGGATGTTAAGGAGATTTCATCACCTGAGATTAAGTTTAATCTGGAAATATTTGACGCCAATAGAGAGGTTGAATATGTTTTTAAGGGACTGGTAGAAACAGCCCACATGAAAAACATCACCTTGATTGACAACATACTTAAACTGCCGCTGAATGTTAAGCTCGATCGCGTGTTTACCGGCCAGGTGTTTCAAAATCTGCTTTCAAACGCTATCAAATTTTCTCAGACTAATAACAGCATACGCGTAGTGACTAGTCTGCAGCGCCAGAAATTTGTTTTTGAAATTATTGACGAGGGCATAGCCATTGGCCAGGAAGAACTGGATATGATGTTTAATAAGCTAAAAACCCTTAACGATGTAACCGACTCTAAAGAGAGCCGGCTGGGTTTAGGGCTGTCTATAGCTAAATTGATGACCATTGAGATGGGCGGCGAAATATTTTACCGCAGTGATGATAGTGGCAATTATTTCAGAGTGGAATTTTACGTAATAAATTAATTTTTACCCGAATACTAAAATGAAGAGAGTTTTAATTTTGCTTGCCCTTGTGCTTACCATATGCACTACCGCGTTGGCACAAAGCATAGTTACCTTTAAAGGCATGGGGCACCCGGACAATGCCATTTACGGCATGAATGGTGCATCGTCATACTACCTGCGCATTAGCCCGCTGGTGGAAATGAATGGCAGCAAACTGGTGTTGTTTTATGAACCCTCACAGGCACTTATAAAAGATCACTCCTTCATTAACCTGCTTATTAATGACCAGCCGGTTATAAGCCAGCGTTTAAGTAAAGATTCGCTGCAAAAAATTGTTGTCAACCTGTCAAGGAATGATGTTTCTCCGGATAAGTTTTTAAAAATCCAGGTAAGAACATCACTCACCATAAGCGACGACAAGTGTAAGGATTTGGATAACCCTGCAATGTGGGTAAAAATTAAGGGCTACTCCTATCTGTCATTAGTAAAAAGCAATAAGAATTTCTTTAACAACGTAAACATCAGCAACTGCTTTGAATCAAAACGTGCTATTGTATTTCCGCAAAACCCGTCGCTTGATGACTTGAAGGCAGCCGCCTGGGCTTACGCACGTTTAAAACGCACCCAATCACGGGATATATTGGTATTTGAGGCTAACAAACTGCCTGATTCGGTTAAAAACTATATCATGGTGGGCAACCTGTCATCATTGCCTGAGGCACAGCGCCGCCTTGTAAAAGTATCGCCGCAGCCAGGCCAGGGCTTATTATACCTGCACAAATCCATCTCCTCGCAGGTAGATACTCTGGTGAATATGGTGAACATCAACGGCAAAACAACGCCTGTTAGAACCGTTACCACTAACGTAGTTCCTAAAGAGATACTGTTCGTTTCGGGAGTAGACCATACAGGTTTTGATAAAAGCATTACCGCGCTCGGTAACATGAACATCCTGAACTCGAGCTATGGCGATTACCTGATCATCAACCAGGCGGAGAACAGCTACTTCCAGAATGTAGATCAAAGCCGCTCCAAACTGTCATTAAAGCAAATTGGCGGGGCAAACAGTTTCTTGTCGGGCATAGGCTCCTTAAAAACGTCGTATAACTTCAAAAACAGCGATTTTAGCTTCACGCCGAAAGAAGTAGAAATTCGTTTTGAAGGTATTTACAGCGCCTTAAATCCCGGCGACAGAGGCTTTTTCAATATCTATTTGAACGGGTTGCTTATTAGCAGCGAAAAGCTGGATGCTTCAGGTAAACTTAATACGGCTGTTACCATCAACAGGTATCAGCACCACAAATACAACACGCTGGATGCCGAGTTCCGCTTTTATCCAAGCAGCGGTAATTGCCAAAACAGCTTTACTAACTTCTTTTGCGAGATTGACGTAGACAAATCATACCTGTCATCAAAAAATCCGTTTATTACCAACGACCTAAGCTTTTACCAATATCCGGAAGCCTTTAATAGCGGCGCTACCAAAATTATTGTAAGCAAGGAATACGCACCATATTCTGCAGCTGCACTGGGCGAGGTTATTTATGAGCTTAATAATAACATTAACGCTAACAACTTCCCTGAAATAGTTTATTCGAAAGATGTTATTGATGAGCCGGCTGATTTGAAAAAGAGCAACATAGTAGCCCTGCTATCGATGCAAGATCCGCTAATGAATGAGTTTAGGGATGCGCCTATTAAGTTTAACCGCAAATTCCGCTTATACAATGCCGATAACAACAAGCCGGTTTACTCATTGAATGACAGTGTATCAAACGGGCTTGCACAAATTTTTTACGGGCCAAGCAATAACGCCACTTTGGTGTTGACAGCTACCGGTTCACACCCGGCAGAGGCATTTCTGGCTGTATCGCGTTCTATTACGGAGCAATTATCTACCCTGTCGAGCAACGTTTGCATTGCAGACATCAATACCAATAAATACCTTTTCAACATCAACAAGTCGAGTGAGAACCTGGAGTATGTAGATACCAAAAGTGGTTTAGCACGTTTCTGGGAAAGCTACAACCTGTACATCCTGTTGGGTATCCTGATATTGATACTGATCTCCTTCCTGTATGTGCGGTCACGCGTGCAAAGTTCACAGGATATGTTTAATGAATAAGAATAATCCGGCTGCAGGCACATGCCTGCAGCTTGTTATACTATAGCTAATGGCAAACAATATACCCGAACTATTAATTACTGATGGCTTTATCTCCCCGGCAGAGCAGGTTGAAATCAGCAATCTTGCAGCAACCCTGGGCCAGTCATTCGTAAAGGTAGCCTTAAACTTTGGGTATATCTCCCGCAAAAACTATGAGCGGTCTCTTACCAATGCAGGCTATGTTTTCGTAGAAATAAGGGAAGAAGCTTTTGACACAGAAATACTGGAGAAAATAGAGCTTAAGTTTGCCAACGACCATATTGCATTGCCGTTGCGGGTAGAAAATAACCGTGTGGTTACCATTATGGCCGACCCAAGCAATCAGTTGTTTATTGATTTTGTGCGCTTTACTTATGACATGGAGCCCGAGATTATACTCGCCTCTGACCTGGATATTACCTGGCTGAGCCATAAACTCATCGGCGAAAAATATGTAAAGTCGGCTGTGTTTGAGTTATTACAGCGCGACCCAGCCAACTCAGCCCGCGTTACTTTTACTACCGGGCAGTTGATATTTTTCTTTTCGCTGATTGGTATCATTGCTGCCGGTATGGTGCTCAATTTCAAGAACACCTCCATCACTATCAACGTAATTATCAGTTTCTTTTTCCTGGTAGCCATCAGCTTCAAGCTGTTCCTGGCATTGGTCGGTTCACGCTTCGAGCTGCATCAGGCAGTAACCAACCAGGAAGTAAAGGATGTAAATGATAATGATTTACCTGTTTACACTATTCACCTACCGGTTTACAAAGAAGACAACCTGATTAAAAAGCTGGTATGGAACCTTCGCAACCTTGATTACCCCCGCGAGAAACTCGACATTAAGCTGCTGATTGAAGAAGACGACGACAAAACGCTAAACGCCGTACGTAACCTCGATTTCCCGGCGGTGTTTGAAGTAATTGTGGTGCCTTATCATCAGCCTAAAACAAAGCCCAAGGCTTGTAATTACGGCCTGCACTTTTCAAAAGGAAAATATCTTACCATTTATGATGCTGAGGATATTCCGGATACTGACCAGCTTAAAAAAGTGGTTGCACTGTTTAACAAACTGCCCGAAAATTATATCTGCATACAAAGCGCACTCAATTACTTTAACCGTAACGAGAACTTTTTGACGAGGATGTTCACGCTGGAGTATTCCTACTGGTTTGACTATATGCTGCCCGGTTTGGATACTCTCGACATTCCTATCCCGCTTGGCGGCACCAGCAACCACTTTAAGATGGAAAACCTGATTGAGTTGGGCGCCTGGGATCCCTTCAATGTTACTGAAGATGCCGACCTGGGTGTGAGGGCTTATGCAAAGGGCTATAAAATTGCCATTGTAAATTCTACTACTTACGAGGAGGCAAACAATGAGCCTTTCAACTGGATTCGTCAGCGCTCGCGCTGGATAAAAGGATATATGCAGACCTTTTTAGTGCATATGCGCAACCCATTGGCTTTATACCGCAAAATAGGACTGAAAGGTGTATTGGGCTTTAGCTTTTTTATTGGCGCTACACCTTTAACCTTTTTAGTTTATCCGCTTTTGCTGTTTATATTCCTCAATTACCTGCTGTTTGACTTTTCTACCATCCGTACCCTGTTTCCGGACTGGGTGCTGTTCATGTCTATATTTAACCTGATGGTGGGCAACATTCTCATGATCTATGTGAATATGATGGCGGTATTTAAACGAAGGTTTTATGAGTTGATACTATTTTCGGTAGCCAACCCTATTTATTGGATGCTGCACTCCATAGCTGCCTATAAGGGATTATACCAGCTCATAGTGAAGCCTTTTTACTGGGAAAAAACCAATCACGGCCTCAGCAAGGTACACAGTCCTGTTAACGTTGTTAAATGAGAAAGAAATCAACATATCTCTTGCTCATTACGCTGGTGCTTGCCATATACTACCTGGTATGCGGCATTTACTTGCATAACATGGGGTATTACAACGCCGAGTCGTTATTTTACATCGAAAAATCAAAGATTGTATTTGACGGTGTAGGCAACCGGTTAAAGGTGATGGGATTAACCTCACCTATATTACCGTTCTATGCATCATTCGTATTTACATCTATCAATTACCTGCTGGCTCCGGTCATTGCATCGGCATTAGGTATGGCCACGCTGTTTTACCTGATGGCTGCTACGTTATTGAAAGACAATGATGACGACTTTTACCTGTACATACTGCTGGCATTATTTGCTTTGCACCCGGGTATGCTATATGCTGCCTGCGCGGGGAAAGGAACGTTCCTGATTTTAGGTTTCTTCCTGCTGTTCTTCCTGAACATTTTAAAATTCTATCGCTCCAACACCACCTACCACGTATCGCTGGCCAGTATATGCCTTGTTACGCTTACTTTTTGCGATTACCGCTTTATATGGCTTACCTTATTCTTTATACCACTGGTGCTATCCATATCGCTCAATAGCTTAAACATGAGCGAAAAGGAATCTATTTTCCGTTTGTTCCTGAGCTTTAACAGTCCATCGCTAAGGCGCAAGCTCATTATTAAAACACTGGCCCTGTATATCATCATCTTCATTTTACCGCTGGCCTCTATTATGTGTTATAAGCTGCTTAACCTTACGCACGCTAATGACATGAACTACTTTATAGAGAGCCCGTATGCTACCTGGAATGTACTGGTGGAGAAATTGAATATTGATGCCTTAAATAACAGCATTACCTATAAAATTCCTGATGCGTCGTTGTTGGTGTCGGCTAAGATGCTAATGTACTGTCCGCTTATATTGCTGGCCATTTACATGTTCCGCTATAACACTTACCAGCTGCTTACCTTGCTTACTCCGTTTGCCTTTGTGGAATTTCTGCGTATAAAGTATGATAAGATGTACCTTTCGCAAGAATTTTACCTGATATTCCTGGTGCTGGCACTATTGGCAATTTTATTCCGGCTGGAGATGTTTCCGAACAAGCGGGTGTTAAAAGCTTTGCTGATTACAGGGGTAGGCATGCAACTTTTCACCGGTTACTATTTTCTGAATACCTCATCAATTGACGATGAGAAAGAATTTATATCGGTATTGCATAACCGTAAAGCCGACGCAAGGCAAAACGATAATAAAGACCTCGCGGCTTACATTAATAACCTGCCCGACCAATCACTGGTGATGATTGATGATGCCATAGCCTACCCTATTGTAGCGTTTACTGATAATATACAAAGGCTGATATTGCCTTATCAGGATAAGTTTTTAACGGCTATTGAGGCCCCGCGCGGGTATGCCAGTTATATACTGGTAGCAAGCCAAAAGAACGCGGCCGCAGGTTATACGCAACTTAACAACACCTACTTTAGTTATATGCGCTCTGCCGACACCGGCATGTACGTTCAAAAAGTTTTTGAAACTACCGACTGGGTGCTGTATCGCATCAAGTAGTTATAATCACTGTCATTTTAAGCAACAGCGAGAATCTTTGTTGTAGATATTAGGCTTGAATTAAGCTCTCTTCTTTTGCGAGGATTTTGGTGAGATCGATTAAAGATTTCTCCTCTTCGAACTGACAATATAGCTTTGAATAGTATTTAAGAGAAGCTCGACTGTAAGGGATCAATCAACTCCTGCCAGCTCGTTGGTTGTGTGTTAATGTTTAAGTTTTTTGCCACCATTGCCAGCACTTCAGCCCTGCTGAGTTTATTGCCGCGCATGTAATGCAACGACGTTGACCCTGCTGATTTAGAAAGCTTGCTGCCGTCTGCACCTGTAACCAGCTGATGATGGTAGAAAACCACTTGCTGAAATTTTTTTGCACCCAACACTCCCGCTAAATAAAGCTGTGCCAGCGTAGATTCCCACAGGTCCTCCCCGCGAACGATGAGGTCAATATTGAAATGCATATCGTCCACAACCGAACTTAGCTGATAAGCCGGGTTTCCATCCTTTTTTCTAATCACAAAATCGCGCTGGGCAACAGGCAGCACCGCCTTGATGGGGCTGCTAAGGGTATTTACAGTTATAGAAATATCATCTGTTTTTAGGCGCCAATTTACGTCCGGCGTGTCTAAGGGAATATTTTTATTGCGACAAGTACCCGGGTAACCAACAAGCCCTTTCAATTGTGCCCTGCTGCATGTGCATGCATACACCAAGCCCGATGCATTTAGCTTTTTCAACGCGTCATGATATAAAGGCAACCTGTGAAGCTGCGAATACTGCTCCTGAAATTCTGAAGTGTTACGCGGCCCGTGTTGCCATTCAATACCTAAAAATTCAAGCGTATCAAAAATATCTGAAATATAGTATGGCTCCGCACGGTTACGGTCCATATCATCTATCCGTAACAACACGTCTGCTCCATATCGGGATGCAAGCGCATAGGTAACAGCAAAAGACAACACATTGCCAATATGCAAGTATCCGCTGGGTGTGGGCGCTATACGTGTATGGTTAAATTTGACAGACAAAAAAATACCCGGCACTGATATGCCGGGTAGCTAAAATAAAGTATTTTCCTGATTTGAATTATTTTACGCCGGCCAGTCTGCCATAAATCTCAATCATAGCTGCCTGGTTAATCAACGACTTGCTTTCGCGGCGGCCGCCTAATAAATTCCGCTCGTCGCGCTCTTCTTTCCAGATGCGGTTAGCATCATCAATAAAGTACTGCACGCGGCTTTTATCTTTCTCTACTTTGTATAACTCCATCAACCCACGCAGCAGCACGGCATTAAACCAATAGTCACGCGGCAGATGGCCGTTACGGTAAAAATGCGCTTTAGAAGCATTAGCAATACGCTTGGCTTCGGTAAGGTATTTACTGTCCTTGGTAATGTTATAAAGCAATACATTAGCCTGCAGCATGGTGCCCGCATTGTAAGTATAATATGCCGAATCAATTTTTAGCGATGGTATTTTAAGGTTGTCATAAAATATACCGCTTGGCGCCTGTAAGTGCTGGTTGGTCCATTTGTAAATCAAAAGCGCTGTATCCAGGTAATGCTTTTCTTTGGTGGCTTTGTAAAGCTGTAGGGCTACAAGTACCGCCGGCCCGTTAGAGCAGGTGTTTTTAGTGGTATAGTCCTTTTCCTTCCAATACAATCCCCCGCCGGCTTTGTTATCATACCCGGTTAGCTGAAAGCGATGTATAAGTTTTGTTACTTCCAGGTACTTTTTATTGTGGGTACGATTGTAAGCATCGGCACAAGCAATAGCAATCCACTGGTTATCGTCGTAATACCTGTCATCACGCGCTTCAGCTGTAACTGATGCCTGATAGCCTGGTGCTGGCGGGGCAGCATTATAATATTGCTGAATGGCCACCATCACACTATCGAAATAATTTTTCTTAGGCTCCAGCTTATCCATCTCATCAGCGGCCTGTATCAATGCGCACAATGGCCAAAGAAACGAGTGGCGCTTTTTTGATTCGGGCTTAGTATCCTCGTAATAAAGGTTCTTGCTGCCATCATACAAATACTGTTTAATGTTCTTGTTGATGATGGCTATACGCTCCTTATAATTTGGCAGGCTTTCCTGTGCAGAAGCCTTTAAGCCTAAGCCAAATATTAAGAGGGGTATGATAAAAGATCGTTTCATGAATTACACCTCAGGGGTTACGCGGTCAAAAGTTGTGGCTTGGATTGGTAAGTCTCCCACAACAATTCTCCGAACAAGGTATTAGCCCATGCAAACCAACTGCGTGTAAACTTCTTAGGATTGTCCTTATGGAAGGTTTCATGCATAAAGCCGGTATCGCCATGGGTTCTTTTCAGCACCTGTATACATTCTTTAATCTCCGCATCGTCATTGCTGGTAAGTGCACGCATAATGATAGCCATTGGCCATATCATATCCTTACCTACGTGCGGGCCGCCAACACCTTCAGCTGCTGTGCCTTTATAGAAAAAAGGATTATCCAACGAAAGTATCATTTTACGGGTATTTACATATATAGGATCAGTATTCGGCATAGCACCCAGGTACGGCAATGACAGCAAGCTCGGTACGTTCGCGTCGTCCATTAAGTTATAGCTACCAAAGCCATTTACTTCAAACGCATATACTTTACCATACTTTGGCAGGTCGATTACTGCATGCTCCTGTAAAGCTGTGTTAACCTCTGTTGCCAATGCGGTTAACTGTGATGCAAGTGCATCGTCGTTTAAAATAGTCTTTACCATTTCTGAAGCCTGGTTAAGGCTGGTAACCGCAAAGAAGTTTGAAGGGATGAGGAATGAATACACGGTAGCATCATCACTCGGGCGGAAGGCCGAACAGATCAGCCCTACAGGTTTTACCGGGTAACCGTAACCGCTCATTGGTACGGTATCAGTTGCAAACTGCGTTTCACGCTGGAAATGGTACGGTCCATCGCCATCTTTACGCTGTTGCTCCTTAAACGTTTTTAGGATAGTTTCTATCGACTTTTTCCAGGTAGCATCAAATGGCTTGGTATCGCCGGTGAGTTTCCAGTACTGGTAAGCCAGTCTTACCGGGTAACAAAGCGAATCTATTTCCCATTTGCGTTCGTGCAGACCCGGCTTCATATCGGTATGGTCAGTTTTCCACTCACCTACCTTTTGCGGATCATTATAAAATGCGTTGGCATAAGGGTCGCGCAGAATATTTTCGGCCTGGCGGTTAATAACACCGGCTATAAGGTCTTGCAGTGCCTTATCTTTTTTTATCAGGTTAAAGTATGGCCATACCTGTGCACTGCTGTCACGCAGCCACATCGCATCAATATCACCGGTGATTACATAAGTATCGGGCTTACCATCCTTTTGTTTAAAGGTAACGGTTGTATCCAGTGTATTCGGAAAGCAGTTTTCAAACAGCCAGCCCAGCTCTTTATCTTTTACTTTTTGTTTAAATTCTTTAATGGCTGCTTCTACAGCTTTACTTGTAAAATTACGCTTAGCTGCCGGAACCCTTACCACCGGAAACTCGTCGGCAAACGGCGCCGCAACCGAGAATTTGCTGGCCAGTACTCCTGCACCTAACAGGGCAGTGTTTGTAATAAATTTTCTTCTTTCCATTTTTAAATGTGTAATCATTTGTTTCGAGGGTAAATGCCCAAAACAAGTTGCTAAATTGGTTTAATCTTTTTTAGTCAGTGGTAAATCTAAATAAAAAAACCAAGTACCACCAAATAAAAAAGGCCCCGCTTATGCGGAGCCTTTCGGTATATATGGACAATATTACTTGCTGTCTGACATAGAGAATGGTGCATCGGCAGCAGCAGTACCACGCTTGGTATTTGGCTGCGGCGCCATAGTAAAGTTAAGCACTGCACCTTTCTGTAATGCTGAATGGCTTAACCAGTTATGGCTGTAAGGCTTACCATCATAAGTAACGGCGTTTACGTATAAATTTGATTCGCTGTTGTTAGCGGCGTTAATCACTACGCTCTTGCCGTTCTCAAGCTTAAGGGTTACCTTTTTAAACAATGGCGTACCAATTACGTACTGATCACTTGCAGGACAAACCGGATAGAAACCTAATGCAGAGAATACATACCAAGCAGACGTCTGACCGTTATCCTCATCGCCGCAATAGCCATCAGGAGTAGCTTTGTAAAGCTTGTTCATCACATCGCGTACATGATACTGGCTCTTCCAAGGCTCACCAGCATAGTTGTACAGGTAAGTCATGTGCTGAATAGGCTGGTTACCGTGGGCATACTGACCCATGTTCATGATCTGCATTTCACGGATCTCATGGATAACGCCACCATAGTAGCTATCGTCAAAAATCGGAGGTACTATGAATACCGAATCCAGTTTGTTCACGAATTGTTTGTTACCGCCATACAGGCCTATCAAACCTTTAATGTCCTGAAATACGCTCCAGGTGTAGTGCCAGCCGTTACCTTCAGTAAATGCATCACCCCACTTTAACGGATTGTAAGGAGTAGCGAATTTACCGTCCTTATTTTTACCGCGCATGAAGCCAATGGTTGGATCAAACAGTTTTTTATAGTTCTGGCTGCGTTGTTTGTAGATAGCAATTTCAGATTCCGGTTTGCCCAAAGCCTTACCCAGGCTGTAGATAGCGAAGTCATCATAAGCGTACTCAAGGGTACGGGCAGCATTCTCATTGATGTTTACATCGTACGGAACGTAACCCAACTCATTGTAATAGCTCACACCACGACGACCGATAGAAGAGTTTTTAGGGTCCTCGTTATTAGCGCCGTGTACTACCGCTTCCCAAAGGGTGTTGATGTCATAACCTCTTAAGCCTTTAATATAAGCATCAGCTACTATAGAGGCTGAGTTGTTACCGATCATGATATCGGCATAACCAGGGCTTGACCACTCAGGCAACCAGCCACCCTCTTTGTAATCGCTGATTAAACCTTGTTGCATCTCCTTGTTGATTGAAGGGTACACAAGATTCAGGAAAGGATAAAGTGCACGGAAGGTATCCCAGAAACCAGTACCTGCAAATTTATAACCAGGCTCAGTTTTACCGGTATATGGGCTCCAGTGAACTACTTTGTTGTTAGCATCCAGCTCGTACAATTTGTTAGGGAAGAACAAGGCGCGGTACAGGCAAGAATAGAAGGTACGGGTCTGATCAATAGTACCACCTTCTACAGTAAGCTTGCCAAGCGTTTTGTTCCAGGTATCATGTGCTTTTTGCTTGGTTTGATCAAAGGTATCATTAGCCAGCTCACGTTTCAGGTTAAGCTCGGCCTGTTCAAAGCTGATGAATGATGACGATACTTTAAGATTTACTTTTTCGCCTTTAGCGGTTTTAAAACCAACTACAGCAAGTGCATGGTTGGTTTCAACCTCAAGGCCGTTATTTACTATAGTATCTTTATAGGTTTTAGATACTGTGATTGGTTTATCAACGTAGATAACAAAATAGTTTTTAAAGTTTTTAACCGGGCCGCGGGCCAACTTGGTTGAGTAACCAATGATTTTTCTTTCGGCAGGAATTACTTTAATATATGAGCCACGATCAAGCGCATCAATCACAATATATGATTCATCGCTCTTAGGATACGTAAAGCGGAATTGAGCCGCACGCTCGGTAGGTGTAATTTCTGTAGTTACATCGTGGTCAGCAAGGTAAACACTGTAATAGTACGGTTTAGATACCTCTGCTTTGTGCGAAAACCAGCTCGCACGTGCATCCTGATCTACCTTAAGGCCACCGGTTACAGGCATAATAGCAAACTGACCGTAGTCGTTCATCCATGGTGATGGCTGGTGGGTTTGCTTAAAGCCGCGGATCTTGTCGGAGTTGTAAGTATACATCCATCCGTCGCCCATTTTACCGGTTTGGGCAGACCATAAGTTCATACCCCATGGCACGCCAACTGCAGGGTAAGTGTTACCGTTAGAAAGGCTGGGTTTTGAATCAGTACCCATTAGCGGGTTTACATATTCTGTAAGATCTGCCTGCTGGCTGTAGGCCTTAATACCGAATACGCACAGAAAAGCAAGAGTAATTATTTTTTTCATGCTAAATTGTTGGTGTCTTGTTGCCAAAGGTAATAAAATATGGCTTTTTGCCTATGCTAAAATGTATTACCAATATATTCTTTACACAATCAATTGCTCGGGCATTGATAGCGGTATCATAAAATACGAATTAAGAGTTAAACTAATCTTCAAAGTGTAACACTGCGCCATTATAAACGTCTTATGGCGGGTTTTCCTGTAAAAAATCTGTTAAAATTTGTTAAAACCGATGTCAAGTTGCAGGCAAGACTTTTATTACCTAAAAATTTAGTTATACTTGCCTAAACCTTTCTGACTTTATGAAAAGCACAATTCTAACCTTTCTCCTAATTATTTTTTGCGCAGCGGCCTTTGCCCAATCTACCCATCAGGCTAAGGGTACCATTGCCGATACTGCAACGAATGCTAAGCTCGAAAATGCTTCTGTAAGTGTGTTGCAGGCTAAAGACTCAGTACTGATAGGTTTCACAAGAGCAGGTGCAAACGGCTCGTTCACCATACCAGGCCTCGACACCGGCCGCTACATTTTATTGGTGAGCTATCCTGATTATGCAGATTACGTAGAACAGTTTAAAATTGATGCACAAAAGAATGATTACGACTTTGGCAGTGTAAAAATGAGCCTTAAGTCGCAGTTGCTGCAAGAGGTATTGATTAAAGGCTCCAAAGCGCAGATCAAAATTAAAGGCGATACCACTGAGTATGATGCCACTGCCTATAATATACAGCCCAACTCATCAGTTGAGGACTTGCTAAAACAATTGCAAGGCATCCAGGTGGATAAGGACGGCAAAATTACCGCGCAGGGCCAAACTGTGAATAAGGTTTTGGTTGATGGCGAAGAATTTTTTGGCGACGACCCTACTCTGGTGACTAAAAACTTACGGGCCGATATGGTTGATAAGGTGCAGCTGTATGATAAGAAGAGCGATCAGGCTACCTTTACAGGTATTGACGACGGTGAGCGCTCCAAAACCATCAACATAAAATTAAAAGAGGATAAAAAGACCGGCTATTTTGGCAAAGCGGAGGCAGCTGCCGGCACCAAGGATTTTTACCAGGGACAGTTGCTATTCAATAAGTTTAAGGGAAAGCAAAAATTCTCAGTTTACGGAACGCTCGGTAACACCGGCAAAACAGGACTTGGCTGGCAGGACGCGCAAAAATATGGAGGCGGGTCTGATAACATGACAGTTAGCGATGATGGTGGTATATCACTGTTTTTTGGCGGCGGCGGCGATGAGCTTGACTCCTGGAATGGACAGTACAGCGGGCAAGGTATCCCGACAGCCCGCAGCGGTGGTGTGCACTATGATACTAAGTGGAATGACGAAAAAGAATCCATCAACGGAAACTTTAAGATTGGCTCTATAGCCGTAGAAGGTACTGGAGAGGAACTTTCACAAAATACTATTAACAGCGATACTGTTTTGATTACCGGGTCCGACAATACTTTTGATAATTTCATGTTTCGCCAAAAACTTGATGGAACTTACCAACTTAAAGTAGATACTACCTCTAACCTGAAACTGTCTTTCAGCGGGATGCTCAAGAATAGCGATAGCAATAAGAGCTTTAAAAATAAAAGCTTTATAAACGATACGCGGCAAACCGAAAGTGAACGTACGCTGACCAGCGACGGCGACCAACGCAATTTTAACGCGAGTATATTCTATAATAAAAAACTGAAAAAGAAAGGCCGTACTTTCTCGGTTAACATTGCACCAAGCTTTACTAATGACAACTCTGACGGGTTCCTTAATTCCACCATTAAGTATTATGACGAAAACGGTGATTTTCTTAGAACCCAAATCATTGATCAGTACAAGGTAAACAAGCTCCAAAGTACTACCCTTAATAGTAATGTTACATATACCGAACCGTTGACTAAAGAATTCTCACTTGTGTTGAACTACGGCCTAAATATTAATAATGCCAGTGCCGATCGTCGTACGTTTGAGAAAACCGGCAGCACTGGCGGATACAACAAGCAGGTAGATTCCCTATCCAGTGATTATAAACTTAATCAGCTATCAAACCAAGCCGGCGCAGTATTCAACTACAAAAAAGGCAAAAGCACAATCAACTTTGGTACGCGCGCTGCAATCGTCGACTTTCAGCAAAAGAACCTGTTTAACAATCAAATGTTCAGTCGCAACTTTGTAAACTGGTTCCCCCAGGCGAGCTTGCAATACAGAATGTCGCAACAACGGTCATTAAGATTGGCTTATGAAGGTAACACCAGCCAGCCGAGTTTAGATCAAATACAGCCTATACGCATCAATAATGACCCTTTAAATATCACGTTAGGTAATCCTGATCTTGATCCATCATTTACACACCGCTTGAATTTTAATTATTATTCTTACAAAGTATTGTCTGACCAAAACATCGGTTTATACGGATCTTACTCGCTAACAACCAACCCTATCGTTAATAACGTGACTATAGACTCCGCCAGAAGCATCTATCAATCTTTTAATCTTAGCGGAAAATCAACCAATGATTTTTATACCGGCCTGTATTATTATCAAAAAGTTTTTCTCGGTTTACAATTGGGCTTGAATGCCTACTTCAGTGGAAGAACGTATTACAACTTGGTTAACAGCTTAGAAAATCGCACCAAGGCTTATTCTTATTCCGGCGGTATATCACTGTCACGCTACACGGTAAAAAAATATGACTTTAGTGTAGAGTTTAAGCCGGATTATAGTATCAATGAAGCATCGCTACAGCCTAATTTAAATAGCAATGGTTTTGGCTATAATGCGGCAGCATCATTTAACGTTTACCTGCCATTTAAATTGAGATTGGCCTCAGACATTAATCATCAATACAAAGCTGGTACTAAATCGTTTCCTGAAGATTTTCGCCAAACCATCTGGAACGCGTCATTCGTCAAGAGCTTCATGAAAGAAGATAATTTGCAGATTTCTCTAACTGCAAACGATATTTTGAACCAGAACAGCGGCTTTACCCGCAGCGCTAATGGTAACGTTCTCAATCAGAACCGTTATACCAGCATACGCAGGTATTTCATGTTCTCAATAGTTTACAACTTTAACCATATGGGCGGCGGCGCTCCTAAACAATAATTCACATCCATGAAAAATATAAGCATATTCCTCATAGCGTTATTAATATCCGCGCACGGAGCATGGGCTCAAAATGCACACTTTACCAAATCGGGAGTTATTGAGTTTGAAAAAACGGCAAACATGTTTGCCTTAATGAAGAAGGAAATAAATAAAGACAATGAGGCCTTTTTAGCGCCAGCCTATGAACAGTACCGCAAAACGCAGCCACAGTTCAAAAAGCTGAAAAGCACACTCACCTTTGCTAACAACACTACACTGTTTACACCTCTGCCGGAGGAAACACCAAGTAACTATTGGGGAAACCGGGCTATGGTGGGACAGAATAGTACGATCTTTACAGATTTGAATGCGCACCAAAGTATCAGCCAGAAAAAAGTATATGAAGAAACATTTTTGGTGAAAGATAGTACCCGCAATATAAAGTGGAAGATTACCAGCGAAACCCGCAACATTGCCGGTTATGAGTGCCGCCGTGCTAACGCAATAGTTATGGACTCCATCTATGTTGTAGCTTTTTATACAGATGAAATACCTGTATCCGGCGGCCCTGAATCATTCAGCGGCTTACCTGGAATGATATTGGGGGTGGCCCTGCCTCATGAAAACGTAACATGGTTTGCTACAAAGGTTACGGATATGCCTGTACAAGCTGCTACCCTCGCAGCTCCTAAAAAAGGTAAAGCGGTTGATAAGAAAGGTTTTTTACAAACGTTGAAATCAGCTATGAAAGACTGGGGTGAATACGCACAAAACGTACTGAAAGCCTACCTGCTATAACATCTTATTTTTAATCAATCTTAATAAGATAAATTTTGCATCTTTGTCATAATACTATGGCAAAGAACACATTCAAAAAAGTAACAGGGCAAGTGCATTTGTGGTTAGGTTTAATCACAGGTGCACTTGTTCTGTTTTTGGGGATAACGGGATGCATTTTAGCTTTTGAACGCGAAATAGAAGATGCAACCCAGCCTTACCGTTTTTCGCCTGTTGAAAATAGGGCTCTTTTGCCTCCATCAAAAGTAAAGACCATAGCTATTGCACAGCTGCCCGGCAAACACCTGCATAGCGTAACTTATCAGCCCGGTCACTCTACTACTGCAGTTTTTTATAATTATAACCCGGAGTATTTTTACCAGGTTTATCTCAATCCATACACAGGCAAAGTGCTTAAGGTGAAGGATATGAGTCAGGACTTTTTTCGTATAGTCATCAACGGGCATTACTACCTGTGGTTACCGCCGCAAATTGGCCAACCTATAGTTGCTACAGGCACTTTGCTATTTGTTATACTTTTAATATCAGGCATAGTATTGTGGTGGCCAAAAAACAAGGCTGCGCGCAAACAGCGTTTTTCTATTAAATGGAGTGCCCGTTGGCGCAGGCTTAATTACGACTTGCATAACGTCCTGGGCTTTTACATGACCTGGGTGATCATTTTCATTGCCATAACAGGCCTCGTAATGGGCTTTCAATGGTTTGCCTCATCGGTATACTGGGTTACTTCCGGTGGAAAAAAGATGGTCGCTTTCTACGAAGCACAGTCCGACTCTACAAAGGCCATGGTTCATGCGCAACCGGCAGACGCTATTTGGCAACAAACAACGCAATCATTGCCTCAATTTAACGGCAGCATTGATGTGCACATTCCTGAGAACAGTAAATCTGCGATAGAAATTGCCGTAAATCCGGACACGAAGACTTATTGGAAAACGGATTACCGCTATTATGACCAGCGTACCCTAAAAGAAATACCGGTTAAGCATGCTTATGGCAGACTTTCAAAAGCGGGTGTCGGCGACAAAGTCGCACGCATGAATTACGACATACATGTAGGCGCCATTGCAGGCATCCCTGGAAAATTAATGGCCTTCTTTGCGAGCCTCATGGCGGCAAGCATGCCCGTTACTGGCTTCATTATCTGGCGAGGTCGTAACAAGAAAAGCAAGGCAGGGAAGAGAACAAAGGCACTTAAGGAAGGAGAACCAGCTACAGCAGTGATATAGTTACTACAATAAATTCTTTTATAAAGAGTGTACATCGTAGACATTATTTAAATTACGATATTACACGTTCCTCATTTGCCGCAAATCTGTCTTTGTTGCAGAAGAACTAATAAAGCTACCTCAAGAATTCAAATACTCCTTTTACGAACTTTCCGTCTCTTATTGATGTATCGAAAGAACACATCATCCATTACTGTAATTTCACTTTGTCATAACAACCGGCAGGTTTCTAGTTGAAAAGACTCTTTCAGATTTTGTTAGTACATAAACCCGATATCATATCAAACGGCCGCCCTAGTATTGAATATAAGTACCTTAATAGGCGAACACCTTTAGTATGATGTTAGCATTTGCCAATTGATCATTAAGGTTATATCAAAGACCAACTGTACGCCGACGTTCGCATTATAGTTAGCTGGCATTTCACTTTATACAAATCATACAGATTAACCTGCAGCGTGACGTGATACATACAGGTATACAAGACTGCAAAGGCCGAAAGATTAGTTCAGATGTGCTCAGTCGGTTTAAGTGTGCTTAGTGGAGATAAAGACGTGTAACAAAAAACCCCTGCCTTGGTTGAAGGAGGGGTTTAATGATAATAATTGGCGCCGACCTACTCTCCCACGTTTTACCGCAGTACCATCGGCTCTGGCGGGCTTAACTTCTCTGTTCGGAATGGGAAGAGGTGGACACCGCCGATATAGGCACCTGAATATTTTTAGTGAGTG
>JAYRLR010000020.1:0-2065 GCA_041905165.1 Mucilaginibacter sp. | reverse complement strand
CCCAACCATTGCTACTACTTTGCCCTGTGCTTGCAGTTCTTTTACAAAGTCTGCTTTGTGCTGTGGCAATACTTCTGCCTTGTAGTGCTTGATGCCTGTTTGTGATGCAATCGCTTTGGCAGTGGCTTCGTTATCTCCCGTAAGCATATACAGGTCGATGCCCATATCCTGCATTTCTTTGATAGCCTCTACCGATGTTTCTTTGATTTTATCGGAAATAGCCACTACCGAAAGAGCTTGTTTGCTGTTCGCAAACCAAATAACGGTTTTAGACTGTGTGCCCCATCCGTCAGCCTGCTGTTGCAGTTGGTCGGCAATGGTAATATTGTTTTCGGCTAACAGCTTTTTATTACCTACATAGTAGGTATCGTTGTTGTAATCGGCTTTTGCGCCTTTACCTGTGATACTATCGAAGTTGGATAATGCAGTGGCGGAAACTCCCTCCAAATGTTTCACAACGGCTTCAGCTAATGGGTGCTCCGATTGCTTTTCAATACTCAATAAAACATCTTTAGTTGTATCATCATTGTTCAGCCATTGTATGCCTGTTACCTGTGGTCTTCCCTCGGTAATTGTTCCGGTTTTATCCAGTACGATAGCATTTACTTTTTTCGCTAATTCAAGACTTTCGGCATCTTTAATCAGGATGCCGTTTTCAGCACCTTTACCCACGCCTACCATAATAGCGGTCGGTGTAGCTAAGCCTAAAGCACAAGGACAAGCTATAACCAGTACGGTAACGGCTGCTAAAAGACCTTGCACTACGCCGTTGTCGCCTCCTAAGAAGTACCAAAGAATAAATGTAAGAATGGCAATGGTGATTACTACGGGAACGAAAATCCCTGCGATTTTATCTACCAGTTTTTGTACCGGAGCTTTACTACCCTGTGCATCCTGTACCATTTTGATGATGTGGGCAAGCATTGTTTCTTTACCCACTTTTACCGCCTTAAATTGGAAGCTGCCTTTTTGGTTGATGGTTCCTGCAAATACTTTTTCGTTCTCTTTTTTCAGTACCGGAACAGGCTCGCCGCTTAGCATACTTTCATCTACATACGAGTTGCCCGATACGACCATTCCGTCCACTGCGATTTTTTCGCCCGGCTTAACCAAAATAATATCGCCTGCGTTTACATCTTCGATAGCTTTTTGTCTTTCGGTTCCGTCAGCTTCTATCACGATAACCGTTTTCGGCTGTAAGCCCATCAGCTTTTTAATAGCTGATGAGGTGTTGCCTTTGGCTTTTTCTTCCAATAGCTTACCTAACAGGATGAATGCGATAATAACGGCTGCTGCTTCAAAATAGACGTGAGCGTGTAAACCCCTTTGATGCCAAAAGTCCATAAACAGCATATTGAACACGCTGAATATGTAAGCAATACCGGTACTCAATGCTACAAGCGTGTCCATATTGGCAGAACGATGTTTCGCCTGCTTCCACGCATTGATAAAAAAGTCTTTGCCTAACCAAAGCACTACCGGAGTGGAGAAAGCCCACATTATTTCATTACCGTAGGGCATATCCATAAAGAACATACCGATAATGACTACCGGGAGCGATAAGATTACCGCCCAAATGGTTTTGTTTTTAAGTTTTCTGAATTTTTCGGCGTGGATAGCTTCTAAGGTTTCCTGCTGCTTGTTCTCGTCTTCGAGCAACAGGTCATAACCGCCGTCCTGCACCGCTTTTCTGATTTGCTCGGAACTGGTTATATTTGGCAGGAACTCGACGGTAAGATTGCCTGTACCGTAATTCACTTCGGCATTTACTACGCCCGGCGTATATTTTGCCATACTTTCGGCACTGCCTGCACAAGATGCACAGGTCATACCCAATACAGGATAAGTCTTTTTAACGGTAGGAACGCCGTAGCCTAAATCCTTGATTGCTTTTACAGCATCGCCTACTACCTCATTATCATTTACGGTAATAGCTGCTCTGCGGTTATTTAGCTCTACCTGATGGGTTTCTACGCCTTTTACCTGTGCAAGTCCTTTTTCGACAATTAATGCACAGTGCTCGCTTTCTACATCCTCTAAAGGAATGTAAATTGTTTCTTTATTT
>JAYRLR010000019.1:0-2078 GCA_041905165.1 Mucilaginibacter sp. | reverse complement strand
GCATCAGGAACAGGTGCAGCGGATATAACCAACGATGCTTGGGTAAACGATGCCACAAACACAATGGTAAAGTTAGGCACTTTATCAGATGGTAGTACTACAAGGCCTTCAGGTAGAGAATTTGTGATTTTAGATAATGGAAATGTTGGTATTGGTACTACTGCACCAAACTCAAATGCTATTTTAGATTTATCAGCTACTAATAAAGCTCTGTTGCTGCCTCGTGTAGCCAATTCAAATAATATTGCTACTCCTGTAGATGGGATGATGATCTACAGCACTTCACAAAAATGTTTTAAAGGATATCAAAATACAGAATGGGTAGATATTACTACTTGTACTCCTGTAGTAACCTCTGCGATAACTTTTAATAAAGTAAATAAATACAACGGGGTATCGGTTATTAATAATCAGGGTATCGGTTATAATGGTGAGGCAATACCTGCATCTTCTACTATAGAAATAGAGGTAAATGTTACTGTTGCTACGCCCTATAGTTTTACGGCTACGGATGCTACTACGGGTTTAACCTACAGTGCTAGTGGTAATTTTACAACTTCAGGAACTAAGTTGGTAACACTTAGCAATAATGAAACTTCTATTGCATGGGATAAGTATGGTACCATCAATATGACCCTTACAGGAGCCAGCAATACCTTAGCCTTAGCCCCACGTATAGACGTTAAATCGATCCCTGCCAGTGCCACAGCAGTAGTAGATGTAACCTACGGTACACAAACCTGGATGGATAGAAATTTAGGAGCAAGACGTGTAGCCACAGCATTATATGATGTATTAAGCTACGGTAACCACTACCAGTGGGGAAGACCAGCAGATGGGCACGAGATAAGCGTTTGGAATGGGGCTACACCTACCAGCGGTAGAGGTTTTGCAGATGCTACGGCATTAGAAGCTTTAGCTACCAGCGATGCCCCAGGTCATCCTAATTTTATTCTGGCTGGGTCTGACTGGAGAAGTGATAACAATAACAACCGTTGGGCTACTGCCAACCAAGGCCCTTGCCCAGCAGGCTACCACGTGCCTACCGATACCGAGTGGAACACTGCAAACACCTTTGGTGCTTGGAACAACAATACCGACGCCTATAACTCTGCCCTTAAACTTCCTTCGGCTGGTCTCCGTTATCGCAGCGATGGTTTGCTGGACAATCACGGCGGTTACGGCGGTTACGGCGGCTATTGGAGTAGCACGGTAAGTGGCACTGAAGCTCGTCACCTGCACTTGTTCAACGCAGCAACCCACACCGACGACAACGCCAGTCGTGCATACGGCTTTACTGTCCGCTGCCTCAAATATTAGAGCTTTTGGCTTTTTTGTGGTGGCTCTTGGAGCCACCACTTTTTAATACCGCGAAGCGGTCGATTTTTTTTTTGATTATGACAATTTTAGATAAAGTAACCCTACAACAACAAGATACTACAAAAATCTTTCTTTTTAAAGAAGGTGTTTTTTATAAAGCATATAACGAAGGAGCATTTTTACTGCAAGATAGAAATTATAAAGTAGCTGTTAAAAAAATAAAAAGTGTAGAAAATGAGGTTTTAAGTATTGGTTTTCCAATTTCATTTTTTGATAAAATTAGAGAAAATAAAGAGAGTGAGGAATTTGATAATTATGTTAGTTTACAATCAAATATTGCGTATAGTAATAAAATGTATAGTGAGTGGCGTAATAATCAATTAGCAAATAATAGTAATAGTTCAGATACATCAAATAGCACTAAAAATTTTGACACTAAAGTACTAATTGATAGTATTAAAAATTATCCATTAGCTAATAAAACACCGATGGATGCGTTTTTATTTATAAAAGAAATACAAAAGTTGATTTAATAACTCTGCGAACTCAGCGTCTTTGCGGTTATCTTTTTACCGCAGAGGCACAAAGTTCGCAAAGATTTTATATTTGTAAAAAAAAAAAAAAAAAATAAAATTACAATAGAATGTCAGAAAATGAAATTTCTTCAAAAATAATCGGTGCAGCTATAGAAGTGCATAAACAATTAGGACCAGGACTTTTAGAAAGCACCTATGAAACGTGTTTAGCATACGAACTCA
>JAYRLR010000018.1:0-2244 GCA_041905165.1 Mucilaginibacter sp. | reverse complement strand
ATGGCAATGATGAGAAATATAGCGAATGCCCAATGATGAGCGATGACTTCAGTGGATGTTGACATACGCATTGCTTAACCAAAAAAGTGTAGCGCTAAACCCTCTGCTCTTGCTGGCAGATGAACGCCACAGCGTTTCACGGGGAGGAATAAAAAAATAACCTTGCAAAAAAGCGTCCCTACTTATCGTAGAAGGCTGTATGCGGTGGCTTTTTACCCCTTTCTTTAACCTTTTGTCAACTTCAACAAAAGTATTAACAACATTAATTTACATTAGGTTTTTTTCATTAACATTAAATGCCCTTTTATGCGGAATAACCTTGCATACAAACCGGATTTAGTGTTGTTGAATCGTGTCCGTTTCTGGTGTAAATCAAAATTACCCGTCTATTTTGACAGGATTTAGCCTCGATTCCTCCCCCTAAGGAGGGGTATTTTTTTGATCTGTGACACGGTTTTGTTAATTAAACCTATAAAACAGCAACAATCCGGCCGGTTTTTTAACATTAGCATGAAGTATTGAAAGTGCAGGGAAAAGTCAGAGAACGAACGCCACATTGAATGTAAACCATTGATAAATATATCAATAAAACGACAAAATATTAAAAATCCCTGTAAAATAAGAAAAAAAAGAACCGCAAGGTATAATTCAGACCTTAGCGGCTCATTTTTACACTTACAATTTGTTACCAGCTTTTTGTGATCTGTGTAACTAATTCCACTCAGGAAATGAGGGAATTATCTCCCCCTTCCGGGGTAAGCGCAGGCTCAGACGACCAGGGGTTATAATCCTGGGTCAGCGACTGGAAAATAGCCTGCGCCGACTCGCTTATCCTGTGCGCGTTACAGCTCAGCACATATTGCGTATCCGGCAGCGCAGGAAGCCCCTCATTCTTGCCGACAACCCGTAGCTCGGGGCTCATCATTTCTACCGGACGAGCGGTAACGCCAAGCCCTGCTTTTACCGCCGCTTTGACACCCGCAAGCGTCGAGGCGGAATGGGCCAGATGCCACGGCGCGCTGGCGGCATTCAACGCGGCAATGATGTCCTCACGGAACGGGCCTGGCGCTTCAAGCAGGATCAGCGGGATCGACTCTTCCCGCGGCAATACATAATCGGCAGCGCAGTACCATAGCGTTGGCGAGGTGCGCAGGATCAGCGTATCAAAATCCGTTGCCTGGTGAGTCGTCAGCGCGAGATCAATCTCCCCGCTCGCCAGCATATCCACCGCTTCAGTATGATTAAGAACCTTAATTTCCAGCGTCAGTTTCGGGTAAAAACTGCCGATCCGGTTCAACAAAAACGGTAAAATAGTCTCGGCTGTTTCATCAGATGCGCCAATCGTTAAGATCCCTTGCAGGCTACTGAACATCAGCGACATACAGGCTTCATCATTAAAACGCAGGATTTTGCGTGCGTAGCCCAGCAGTTGAATACCCTGCTCGGTCAGCAATTTATTCCGCCCATGGCGGGCAAAGAGCTCTTTTCCGACCAGCTGTTCCAGACGTTGCATCTGTTGACTTACGGCTGACTGAGTCCGGCATACCGCTGCTGCGGCAGCGGCAAAAGTACTCAGATCGGCGACGGCAACGAATGTTCTCAGCAGATCGAGGTCGAGATTCAGTATCGGACGATTTGCATTTATCATATTTCTTCACTTACAGGTGGCGAATGCGGACCTGCCTTGTTGATGCTGTGCTCCAGGTTTCCGGCTAATCCTTGAGCCTTGTGCAATTCACAAACGGAATGTGCAGCTGGATGAACGTTATTGCATGTGAAAGTACTCGCCCGCGACAAGTGCGCGAAACGTCTGAGTCATATATTGTTCGTAGTTCTACGCTTTCTATTACACCGTTTTGATTTCTGTGACGACCTTCAAAAAAAGGCGCCTACGGCAAAGGATGATGTCATCAGCATCCCAGCACATCCATTGTAAAAAGCGAAAAAAACCAAACAAAAAAAGCCTGCAATAACAATATATTAATAACTTAACCTGCAAAAAAACAGGTTCTTAATCGATATTAACGCCGGTATCCTAACCGAAAACTGAATTATTTATAAGGTCTAATCATTATTATTAAAGCCAATTTTAAACTTTTTTTCATGACTTTAATTTAATTAACAAAAAGAAAATTCCAGATTGCGAAAAAATAAAATCTTTTTAATTAATTAAATATTCTTATTAAGCATATTTAACATTACCGTTACAGCCACCACCTTTTACCCGTTATACGCCTTTTCATA
>JAYRLR010000017.1:0-2447 GCA_041905165.1 Mucilaginibacter sp. | reverse complement strand
AACAGGTCAGTTACCGTCCGTCCACGCCGCCGCGATGCTGTTATTGGTCGCTTTTATCGTCATCAGTCTATTACTCAAAAAGGCCTTTTGCTCATGGTTATGCCCGGTTGGTACGCTTTCTGAATTAATCGGCGATCTCGGTAACAAACTGTTTGGTCGGCAATGTGTCCTTCCCCGCTGGCTGGATATTCCTCTGCGCGGCGTGAAGTATTTGCTGTTGAGTTTTTTTCTCTATATCGCGTTATTGATGCCCGCTCAGGCGATTCACTATTTTATGTTGTCGCCCTACAGCGTGGTGATGGACGTTAAAATGCTCGATTTCTTTCGTCATATGGGGACCGCGACATTAATCAGCGTGACCGTTTTGCTGATTGCCAGCCTGTTTATTCGCCATGCCTGGTGTCGTTATCTTTGCCCATATGGCGCGCTGATGGGCGTGGTTTCGCTATTGTCGCCGTTTAAGATTCGTCGCAATGCCGAAAGTTGTATCGACTGTGGCAAATGCGCAAAAAATTGCCCATCACGGATCCCGGTCGATAAATTAATTCAGGTACGAACAGTGGAATGTACCGGCTGTATGACTTGCGTAGAGTCATGTCCGGTAGCCTCAACATTGACCTTTTCACTGCAAAAACCTGCGGCAAATAAAAAAGCCTTTGCGTTGTCTGGCTGGTTAATGACGCTACTGGTTCTGGGGATTATGTTTGCGGTGATTGGTTACGCAATGTATGCGGGAGTATGGCAAAGCCCGGTGCCGGAGGAATTGTACCGACGCTTAATTCCACAAGCGCCAATGATTGGTCACTAAATTAGCAACAAGCGGAACATCACCTCGCACGGGTGATGTTCACAAAATCACATTATTTTGATTTTGACATCATAACTTTCAAGCCCGGTCATTTTTTCTCGTGCGGTGAAGCGAATTTCAGAGACTTCTTTCCCTGTATTCTTGTTCAGCTCGGCGATTTTTTGCGCGATAAAGTCGGCGATTTCCGTTTCGGCTTGTTTTTTTAACTCTTCAATATTCACTGTTAACCTCTTCTGGTCTTAAAAGACAGCAACACGCCAGTAAGGTGTTGGTTCCCGGTACCCTGGTCAGGTAAGAAATGTTATAAGCCATCTCCCCGAAAGATTCAATAATCAACAGGTTATCGCTTACTATACATACAGCGTTGAAGAAAAATAAGGCAGATATAAAAAAGGCTCCACGAGGGAGCCTGATATTATTTTGTGAAATCCAGCGGCGCATGGTCAGTGCGTATTTGCAGCGCGACGTTATCAAAGGTGATCATCGTCGATTTACAAAAAATACACTTAGCGCCCAAAGGGTTTCGCTCCGTCACATCGAATGCCGATGTGCGGTACTGTGAACCATGACAACATGGACAGCGGAAATGGAGATGTTGAGTAATAACGGCAACCTTAGAGCGTAACAACGTTCGCTGCCGCGGGGCCACGTTGCCCCTGCTCAATAGAAAATTCAACTTTCTGATTTTCGTTCAGCGTGCGGAATTCATTGCTCTGGATGGCGGTGAAATGGACGAAAACGTCTTTGCTGCCATCATCAGGAGTGATAAAGCCAAAACCTTTATCTGCGTTAAACCATTTTACTAAACCAGTCATTTTATTAGACATATTTTACTTCCTTCATTTTGGGCCTTTCGGCAAACAGGGCTTTAATACAGAAACTACTTAGTGTTCAGGAGAGAGACTCAAAAGAAGGGGATAATGCCTGATAATGAGAACTGCTTTAGTAAACTACTTTGTATGCTGTCTGTCTTTCAAACCGACGCAGCTATTAACGCATGATAATTGAGATTAAGCAAATTTTATTTTAGCCGTCCGGCGGTCTTAAATATCGCTGGCTTTATTTTATTAACCCCGTATAGTGCAGCGCAGTATTTTCAGTAAGGAATTTGTTTGTCCCGTAAAATGACAGGAATTGTCAAAACCTTTGATCGCAAAAGCGGCAAAGGATTCATTATCCCCTCCGACGGTCGTAAAGAAGTTCAGGTCCATATTTCCGCATTCACTCCCCGCGACGCAGAAGTGCTTATACCAGGATTACGTGTGGAATTTTGCCGCGTAAATGGCCTGCGAGGACCAACAGCGGCAAATGTTTATCTCTCTTAATATGACGCTGCTTGTTTAAAGCTGACTGGTTTTATTGGAATAGTGCAATAGTCAACATCATACATTATAACATCAGTTACTTTTCCACAAAGAAACTAATCCATTTAAGCGAATATCTCTGCACCTAATAGTTATAAATGCCATTTAACAGCCAGTTATAGTACCACTTGAAACTATATTACCAACAATAATTAATAGCTTTCGTAACAATTTCCTTATCTTTAATTTGTATTTTGCTAAGATTTATCTTATGCTCACAAGTCGTATTTCCAGAGGGGGATAGTTAACAATCTTATATTTCCCTCTGCGCGCCT
>JAYRLR010000016.1:0-2547 GCA_041905165.1 Mucilaginibacter sp. | reverse complement strand
ACCAAGGAAACTCCACGATTTTCCACTGTAAGCCATCAAAGCAATCCCCAGCAGAGGAAGTGCAAGGAAGGTTATATAAAGCATGATGTGCATTAGCGAAGCCGCTTTCATTTGCCAGGCAGGTGGCGGTGGCACAATAGAAGGATCACTATAACGGTGTTTTATAATCAGGCGTGAAAACATTAACACCCAAACGAATATACCCGCATTGTAATGTGTTTCTCGCATCAGCAGATAAGTACTACTACCTTTAGGAAACCAGCCACGGAGTTCCATCGCGGCATAGGTTATTGCAACGAAAAGCAGCGTTATCCAATGTAAATAAATTTGAGTTTTTGAGAATCGGTTCATTTTTGTAGCTCCTGTAATTTTCACAGTCAAGCTATCCCACGAACCTTAAAAATTCCTTATACAGATGTGGTTTTAAGAATTTGTTATTTAAAAAATTGATAGTGCACATTGTAACCAGCCAATATAAGCAATGGCGTGAGCACAGGTATCTTTCTCTGTTGGCCGTATTGTGTATGGAATCCGTTATTGGTTAACTCAATGCGGGTTAGCTTATTAATATACAGACACGTCATAGTGATGAGCGTGTCTGTAGCTAGCTTGCGTTCAGTGGCGTTTGTGGATGGACCAGTGGCAGTTATGATGACTTACTAAAGCGGCATCGAGGCGTTATCATGAGAATACTCAATGAGACATCATTTCCTCGACCACTTCTTCGCTACTCAACTGATATGGATAATACGTTGGCCAGTTTTCCATTTCATTTAATAAAGATTGCTGTGAATCATTACCCATAAAAATGTGAAAATGAGATGATTTTCGTGGTGCAATTATATGATCGCTAAATTGTATATATTTAGGGGCTTTGCTTTCAGGATCTTTACATTCGAATAAGTAACGAACGCCTTTCTTACCTGATTTGTAAGTGAGTATTTTGTATCCATCGTAATCATATTTACAGGATGTTGTTTCATTATTTCTATGGAATTCAACAATGCCGTCCTCAATGCCAATCATCTCGATATCTGTTGCATAACCTTTGTGATAATAATCTTTAATTTCAGCAAATGTTTTAGTTTTATCTGCATCCGCTTTCTTCTGAAAGACGGGGTCAAGTTTGCCACTTTGCAGTAAAGGATAAACGGATTGCCAGACTCCATCCCAGTCACTGAGCGTTCGGTTTTGTACATTGGCATCATCAAAAACACCATTAGCAGCTTTTTGTTCGACCTCTGTTAAGGGTTTGCCGTGTGAGTGATGACCATGCGAAAAGGCAGGAGCGCTAACAATAAAGACACCTAAAGCAACAGCCAGTTTGTGAAGACGAATCGCCAAAACAGTTTCCTCCAGAGTCATTGTATATGATGTGTAATGTTATATTGTAACATATGGCAAAATGCAACAACTCTTAGGAGATGAGAGCATAGTTTTCTCAGGTGTATTTATCTATCTTATTGAAATAACATAAATTATGTTGATAATTTGAGGTTGATGACAAACGAAACATAACCTGATGTGATCTGCGCAGGCCGGACAGGGCGCTCGCGCCGCATCCGGCAGGGATAACGCGTACTTTGTCGGCAATATGAAGTTATACAGATAATTTGTTGTGAACCTGCTTGCGTAACCGGTTAAAAAGGGAACGCAACTTCTTATACCGTAAGGCTAAAAGCAGTACAGCCAGCCCAGCGTAGATGAGCGGCTGCGGTGAAATAATCTTCACTGACCACAGATAATGTATTGGGGCCAGGATCGCGACAAGATAGACGAAATTATGCAACTGTTGCCAGTGCTTGCCGAGTTTTCGCTGCATCGCCTGGGTTGAAGTAAACGCTAAAGCAAGCAAAATAACCCAGCTGATAATTCCTAACGTTAAATAAGGCCGGGTAATTAACTCCTTGCCTAATAACGCCAGATTATTCACGCCCAGCTCCAGCAATGCGTAACTGGTTAAATGCAGTGTCGCCCAGGCAAAGCACCATAAGCCTAACAGGCGGCGAGTGCGTATCAATAACGGCTGTTTTGCGTAGCGTGCCAGAGGTGTGATTAACAAGGTCGCCAGCAAAAATTTCAGTGCAGTGCGACCGGTAAAATGCTGAATATCTTTCACCGGATCGGCACCCAGTCCACCGTGATTGATCGCCCAGACCAGCCAGAGAAACGGCAACAATCCGGCAAGATGCAGGCTAACTTTCAGCCATGTCACCTGTTTTGCTGTCAGACGCATTCAGAAATTCTCCCGCAAATCCAGGCCACGATACAGCGATGCCACCTGGTCGGCGTAACCATTAAACAGTAGCGTTGGCTGGCGCTGTACATCGAGGATGCCGCCTGAACCAATAAATCGTTCGGTAGCCTGTGACCAGCGCGGGTGATCAACATGCGGATTAACGTTGGCGTAAAAACCGTATTCGTCAGGCGCTGCCAGATTCCAGGTGGTTGGCGGACGCTCGCGGGTCAGCTTAATACTGACTATCGATTTAATCCCTTTAAAGCCATATTTCCACGGCACAATCAGTCGTACCGGCGCGCCATTTT
>JAYRLR010000008.1:0-14781 GCA_041905165.1 Mucilaginibacter sp. | reverse complement strand
AATAGTAAAAACAAATGAATTGCCGGTAATTAATGACCTTACAGGCGCAACCATAATAGGGCTCGACAAAAACGGCGTTGACGCGCAGTTCAATCTGGATAAAATTGTTCGTTCAGAAAAGCCGGTTGCTTTTCCGGCTACCAACCCGGCAGTTGATGGCCAAGGCAATCCGGTAGCTCGCTTTGCCGGTGAAACATGGCCGGTTGATACATCCAGTTACGGAAGTGTATTCCCTGGCTTTGGCAACATTACCGTGCCTGTTAAAGAAGGTGAGTTGTATGTAGCTAACGCCCGGTTTGTTTGGAATGCCGGAGCGTGGAAGTTGCAGCGCGAATTACAAGCCAATCCGTTTACTGCGGACTACGCAAAAAAGGCAGACGCCATGCTGCGCGCCTCATTTGTTAAAACAGACGTGAGCGCGTCTATAGTGGCATCATGGGTGGCCGGCACACAGTGGGGTGGTAATCCGGGTACACCCAGTACAGATGCCGCAAAGAAAAGATCTGTGACCCTTTTAGATGCGGCAAACGGCGATACGGTATGGCTCAAAGGCATTACACAGTCTGTTCAGTCGAGCTATACGTTGGCCAGTATTTACGATGCTACAAATACCCGCATACAGTCTGTTAATTCTCAAAACGGACTAACAGCTGATGGTGAGTGGTATAAATTTACGATCACCGGTTTGGCCGGTACCGGGCCCTATAGAATTGGCTTTAACTTGCTGGCTGCAGAAGATACCACCACCGTTATAGTATCTAAAACGAAAATAGAGAATACAGACCGCGTGAAAACAGCAGCGCTGGAAGCTGATGCGCAAACCGGTATAATTACCGCCGCCGCAACCAAAGATAACTTTGACTTTCTCGCTTACCTCAATGCCAATACGTCTATCCTGTTTGCCGGCGGCACTGTTCAGGCACCTGCCGACTATGTACTGGATGCTGTTGGTGATTATCTGGAATTTACGGGTATTTCAAAACGTGCATCTACTGATTCAGCTGCACAGTCGTTATACCTATTTGGTAAAACAGGCAACGCGCAAAACTATTTCGGCTTTTACAACGATAACGAAATCCGGGTACGGTCAAACACCAATTCAAGTTTGTCGTGGATATTGCCGAGCGGTGTATCAAATAGCGCTTTTAATAAAATAAAGCTACAAGTAGCGGCCACCGGGTGGGAGCTGTTTATTAACGATGTCTCGATGGGTGTTGTAACTAAATATTCGCCACTCTACATCAATAATATTGGCGACGCTAATAATGGCGCTACCGGCGCTAACCTGGCTAAGGCGGGTATCAAGTCTGTCACGTTAAGTATTGGTGGCGCCGTGGTCAGAAGCCTGGACGCGGCTGGGATAAAAGCACTATCCTCCACAGTGGGCGAAATTGCGGTGATAAAACAAGCTGCGGCCGCTGTGCTCTACCCAGACATTTTTGTAAGCTATGTAAAAAGTTATACTGGCGACCCTGACAATGATTATGGCCTTAAAAACCAGCCGGTGTTTACTGTATTCACAAAAATAAAAAACAATATCTATTGCGGTTTTACCCTGGGCAAATACACCAAAACCGGCATTAATGCCAATATGTTCAGAATTGGCGTTTCCAGGTTGTATGCTTACAATGCCAATGCCAACACAATGCCGTCATACAACAGCCAAACCGTGCTGAGTGATGGTGCAAGTGATTCTGTATGGAAAGAAGTTGGAGCCGCAAGCGAGACCGGAAGCTGGCACGGCAACGAAACGTTGGTTCGCGCCCGGTTCTTTATGGATGGCTTTGATATCGGCGACTATTTAACGATAGCTGACTTTACATTAAAAGCTTGCAGCAGCTTTCAGTTCATCCAATATTCTAATTTGTACAATGCTGGTAATATGGTGTGTAATCGCACTATGCAAGTGGTGTTTAGCCCCAATGGTTATTTGCAACGGGGCGGATTCAGGTTTCTGGTTAATAAAGAGCTTTCGTCATTATACATGGGCATGTTTAGTATTTATCAGGATTTAATGGAATATGCAACCAATGAGTTTGGAGAGCAGCGTCAATTAGATCACGCCTCCGCAAATGCTCAAACCGGTTATTTAGCGCAGCCTGTTACGCGGCGCATAGAGTATGAAAATCGCACTAAGGGGTTTTACGTGCATTGCACTGCCCGGGTAGACGATAGCGAAATCGACGGACAAAGTTTTGCCTTTATTAAAGACAACAATCAGCAGTGCAAATATTACAGAAACTCGGTACCACAGAATGGCACACTGCAAGTTACTGTCGGTAAGGTGGTAAATGGCACAAGTGAGTTTAGACTATATATGCGATAAAACGGGCATTTGTTAGAATGGGCACAAACTATGTCCTAACAAGTGCATAATACGTAGTTGTCCTCCCATTGAAATAAGCACTGGATGAAATTACCCGAGCATTATCATTACTCATTATTTCGTTTAACAGTAAGTTAGTTTGTAATAACTTAGATGTACGCCTTGCATAACTAGTCTTTGTCACTTATTTAAAAGCTTTCTAAGGCCTGTAACTAACACATCCAGCTCCGCCTCCTTTTGCTTTTTAAGCTTCAGCAATCGCTCTATCTCTTCTTTTACATCAGCTTTTGGTGCAAAATCGTTTCGAAGCCGGTCATCCCTCTTATAATCGCTATTGCTCATACCTTAAATTTAGTACTACAAAGTTATGCTAAAAATATTAGCAAAAAAAATAACTTTTTACAACTTAGTTTGTAGATTTGTATTGATGCAAATGCGTTGCATTTTAATTATTCGATTATCCCTGGCAGCGATGCCAGGGATTTTCAATAAAAAAAGCGACCGTTCCGGGTCGCTTGGTATGGCGGTTTTTTATTTCTTAGTATAAGTGGAAGTACTAACGTACTTATATGTTTTTCCTCCATTGACTGAACTCTTCATACAGTATCAACTTTGATTTTTCGATTGCTTTTATGCTAAGTGAAAAATTTGGGATTTCTCGAAACGGCTCATTGTTAATGTAAGAAATGTAGTTTGAAAACTTTAAGTAGTAGGCAGATTGCGATGTAGTCACAGAATAGGTGAACTTACTAAAAGTCTCTTTGGAATCAAAAGATTTGCCTGTGCCATCTGCTTTCAGTGTCATAATCTCCGGGTCCTCAGTATCTACGTCATCATAAGTTGATATCAGTTTCTCGTCTTCATAATTTTTTTGCTCACGAGCAGTTAGCGTCCAGGAACCGATAATAGCTGCAGCAACTTCCTCTTCAGTATCAGGCGTAGGGTCACTCTCCTTACTACAAGATGTAAACAAGACAATCAGCGACAAGGCTAAAACGGAGTAAAATTTTTTCATGTGATAACGATTTAATAAGGGTGCAATTATAAAGAAAGTCCCCTGTTATCACATAAAACCTACGCCCCTTTCTTGGCGTTCAGACTACTCATTAATTGATCATATAAATCATCGCTTTTCGCTCTCTGTGGCTTGAGTTTTTTGATGGTTGGCCGTTTACCTTTAGCTTTTTGCTCAATAATCTTCATCAGTTGGTTGTGGTACTCATCCTTATACTTCGACAGATCTAAAGGCTCGGCGTATTGGTTAATCAAAGCAAGACCCATATCCAGTTCTTTTTTACTGACCTTTACATCATCGTCCAGGGGGAGATCTTCCTGATCACGAATTTGCTGCTGGAAGCGGATACGGGTTACCACGATATCTTTGTCAACAGGGTGAACTATACACAAACTCTCAGTGCTGCGCAGTACAAAACGTGCCAGGCCGGCCTTCCCTGATTTCTTTAAAGCCTCTAATAACAGCGCATAGGCCTTGTTTTTTTTGGTAGCAGGTGCTGTATAATAAGAGCTCTCATAATACATGGGGTTTACCGTGTTGAGATCAACAAAGTTTTCAATTTCTATAACCTTGGTTTTCTCCGGAGCGGCCGCTTCAAAGTCTGCATCCTCAATGATAACATAGTCGTCGTTATACTTGTACCCCTTTACAATTTTATCGTACGGCACTTCTTTCTTGGTGTTCTCGTTGATCCGCTGGAATTTGATATGCGAGTGGTCGCGACTGTCGAGCATATCCAGGTCTAACCTCGTTTCCTGAACTGCCGAAAACAATTTGATAGGAATACTTACCAAACCAAAACCAATAGAGCCTGTCCAAATAGATCTCATAAATCGTCCTCCTTATCGTTAAGATGTCTTGGAGAAGGATACGGAATTTCGGCCTCTATCTGATCTGCCAACTGATATAAGAGCGTCTCGGTGACTAAACCGGTATTTTGGCAAAGGTGCAGGAAGTTATGAGGATCGGGCTCAAAGCTGGCTACAAACTGACCGTTCTCAAAAGCGCGATACCGGCACCTTTGATTGTCATGGTGAGGATATTCCTTAACCTGGAAGTGGTGCACCTCTTTATCGTGACTGATCGTGATCGTAAAGTTCTCCATGATAAGAGAACTCAATATGAGAGCGTTTTGTTTATTTTTAATAATTAGCGCAAGCCGTCATTGCCCTTGCCTAAAAGAAGCTGCCCTTTTGAGACAGCTTCTTTCTTAAACCTATAATATTTTTATAACACCGTGGAAGCATTTGTTGAAATCCAATTAGTTCCGTCGCCCTTTATATAAACAACAGGCCCTGTGGATTCTTACCGATGGCTTTTATAAATGGAAAATTGGCAAACCAAACTACCCTTACCGGTTCGTGCAACCTGAACAAGAAATATTTCCTTTCGCCGGCTTATATAGCTGGTGTAAATATCCGGCCACACAAGAATGGTACAAAACGTTTACGATACTTGGACGGAATATATATTTGCAGCCGCGGTACCCATACCGCATGTGATAAGGTTTCCTCTAAAAATATAGAGACAATTACTAACCTACTGAACTCTAAAGCTATCATTTCGTTAAAAAATGTTAAAGGATTTACCACGTAAATTAATACTTGTAATTTGCTTGTACTTACCTAATTCACTGTAAATGAATAAATCTGCTTTCACCCTTCTATTAAGTATTTGGTTACTTACCCTGTGTGCCTGTAATGGAAAATCAAAAAATACTACTTCTCAGAACCCGATTGTTAAGAATCAAAATGTAAAAATTGATTATACAGACACACATATCGGTGATACAACACTGTTATTTGTTCATGGATGGTGCATTAATAAAACCTATTGGTCAGATCAAGTCGCCTATTTTAAGGATAAATACCGTGTTATAACGATTGATCTACCAGGGTTTGGAAAATCAGGAAAAAATAGAAGTGTATGGAATACAAGCGCTTTTGGAGGTGATGTGTCTGCCGTGATAAACCAGCTTAATTTAAAAAATGTAATTTTAATCGGCCATTCCATGGCGGGAGATATTATAGTTCAGACTGCAAACAACAACAAACAACAAGTAATAGGACTTATAGGAATTGACAATTTCAAAAGTGTGAGTGTGGGCGGTAGGCCAGGTAAATCAGATAGCATTGGTTATAAAAAGGCCATCGACTCTCTAAGGCATGATTTTAAAAGAATCGCGTTCGAGTACTTTAATCAAGATCTGTTTTATAAAACTACCAGTAAAGCTGTTAAGGAACGGATTTTAAATGACGTTGCTCATGTAAATACGGATATAGCAGCAGATTGCATGGAGCAGGACAATTTTGATGAAGCTAAAGAGTTATTGAGCACAAACAAAAAGCTTTGTTTAATCAACAGTGATGTTGAACCTACAAACACAATTGGATTAAAAAGCAAAAAGATCCCCTTTCAAATATGGTATATCCATGCTACGGGGCATTTTCCAATGGTTGAAAAGCCTCGTGAATTTAATGTGCTTTTGTCGCAAGCTATCAAAAAAACGGCCGCCTAACTTTATATACATAAATAAGTTTCCTCTGCGTTGTTAGGGAACAAGTATGGGCGCTATCTGATAGTATGGGCAACTTAGTTTACAAACTATTTGCTCTAAAACCTTATCCGTCCTTTTAATATTGTATGATATCATTAAGTAATTAGCGCGAGACGCTATTGCTACAGCTCAAAGAAAGAGCTGCCCTTTTGAGACAGCTTCTTTCTTAAACCTATAATATTTTTATAACACCGTGGAAGCATTTGTTGAAATCCAATTAGTTCCGTCGCCTTTGATATAAACAACAGGCCCTGTGGATATTTGAGCGCATATTACACGGTAGCCGGTGGTTGCGGTTGGGTACAACGTGTTCAAAGCACTACTGGTTAATGCTGTGGTGGTGGTGTTAACAGCGCTTTGGCTTTTAACAAAGGCCTCGTTTGTAACGGTGCTCTTGTTTTCGGTTAGTACACCAGGCGTTATTTCCTGGCCGCTATTAAGGTTTGTAATACCGCTTAACGTTACACTATTAGTAGCAAAGTTGGGAGCAGTAAGCGTATTTCCCCAGCGGTTAATTGTAGTGGCATTAATGATCCTGTAAGCCACATTAAGGCCGGCAGAAATAGTCGGACTTAAACAAAACTGGTTAAAACTGTTATTTCCAAGGTTTAAAGTACCAGCCCCTCCCGAAGAAAGACCATACCATTTCGTTTCATTGAGCACATTATTAAGCACATTTACGTTAATTACGTTATTTGCCTGTAATGCCACGCCATAACCGATGTTGCGCGAAAAAGTTGCTTCTTTAAATCTTCCGGTTGTAGAGGTGCCGAGCACTGATACTTGTACCGTTTTAAGGTGATTGGTAGTAAACCATTGGTTATCGCTGATATTAAACCTTGCCTGAATGTCGGCAGTGCCGCTATTATATTCCGCACGGAAAACATAGGCTGTAGCTGTGGCACCTTCGGCAGTGTTATCATAGGTTACCTTGTTATCAGTGAATGTGAATGTGCCCGTAGTATCCACCTGCTGATCAAAACGGATGTTCATACCGTTAGGCGTACCGGATGACACGTACTTGGCAAAGATGTTATTGCCGCTTATTGTCCAGTTGACACCATTTGCCTCAAGAATAGATATTGCCCTACCGTTCATGGTAGTAGTTTCATTCCTGATGACGTTGTTTGACAGCACTATATCCTTGCCTCCGGCAGAGAAGCCGAGCAGCATGTTATTGCCGGTGATTGTAGCGTATTGCGTAGAGCCATGCAGGTTAAACGAAAACTCCTCCGTAGAACTGGTTGTGTTACCCTGAAACAGCAGAAAACGATTAACTGCACCGGTAGTGCTGATGGCATGACGTGCACCGTACAAGTCGGAATTGGTTACCTGTATGTTCTGGCAGCCGTAGAGTACGAGGCCGTATGACGTTGGACTGGCCGACTGTTCCGGGTTAAGTTTTTTTGAAAAGATATGATCAACCAGCATGTCATAACAATTATCCAGGCGAAAATTTTGCCTGTATGAATTGTAAATCACCACATCTTCCACCCTGCTGCGTCCGCACTTCTCCATGCGCAAACCGTCCATACCCACATTGTTGTTACTGACCAGCGTGATGCCCTTCACATCGTTCTGCGCTATATCAATCTTGTAAACCAGCGTATTTGCCACGGTATTGAAACCGCCTGTAATGGCATGATCCAGGTTTATTGTTGTACCTGCCGTTACATCGCTCTTCACCACAAAAAACTCCTGCTCTTTATATTGAGGGCGTATGAACGAGAAGCTATAAGAGGTGGTATCCCTGATTTGTATGATGTCTCCGGCCTTTAAGGTAACGGGCGAGGAAACGGTTATGGCTGTCCGGCCTTTAGGTGCAGCGGCGGTGATCTTGCCGATGGAGGTTTCTACACCGGTAGCATACAAAGTGCCGAACTCGGGGTAATCTGTAGCGGTACCGAGAGAGCCGTCAATAGTTGTTACCTTACTGCCTTGACCAATGACAGACACGCCTGAAAAATCTACCCTGGCGTTGATGTAATAGTACCCGGCTGGTAAAATTATCTTTCTGATGCCAACAGCCTTTGCATAGCTGATAGCCGCCGTAAAACCCGATACGTTGCTTGCAGCGCTTGCTGCCAAAGTATCGCCCTTAACACCAAATTTGGTAACATCAACGCCCTCGCCCAAAAGCGAATCAATTCCCTGGTAAGCCTTAACCGGATCTATAACGTTACGGGCGTTTGCGTAATTCGTGACAATAGTCACCCAGGCCAATAGAATTGGCAAAATCAATTTTCTCATGAATTTTAATATTTAATTTATTGTGTATGCTTTGTTATCCATAATCAAAACCTGATCAGATCATACCTGGCCCCGATGTTCGGCCGCCAGTTGTTGCTGTCAAAATCGTAGTAATAGGTACCCACCAGGCTGAACCGCTTAAAGTCGAACTGCAAACCTGGGCCTACATCAAGCACATTTCTTGAAAAACTGTAATTGCTGACCGCCTGTACACGCAGGCCAAAGGATGGCTCGGGCTGCTCAGCCACATAGTGTTTTACTCCCTGAATGGTAAAACGGGGATCGGAGCTTGAAATATCGAGGTAGCTTTTCTTTGCACCTATCGGCAGACCAATAAACCTGTTTCGCTGCCAGTATCTCACCACCTTGATATCAGCATCATATTTTAAATCAAAAGTACCCTGATCGGTGGTGTCGGAAAGGTTAACCGGCGGGTGGTAAGCAATCTCTGCATACTTATCTTTATAAAAGATGATCGTACGGTTTTGAGCAGTTATGATCCGCTGAGCCTTCAAGCTATCGGCCCGCAGTCTGCTGGCAACCTGGGTAAGCTCGTCAATTTTGTTAGCAGCAATTTTCATGAGCCTGGCAGAGCTGTCAACGGTGGGAATTGATTTGGCACCGTATTCAATCAGTTGCTTCTTTGTTAAATTGCTGTTGCCGGCAGGAGTAACAACGTGATGACTGCCGGTATTGTCGGTATACCTTTTTAAAACAGGCACTGTCAGGTCAATCGTATCACGCAACACAATTGGGTTTTCTTCGCGTTTTCTTCGCTCACGGATGGCCCACATAACAGCCACTACCAACAGCAGCGCCAACAGAATAGTGATGAGGTGCTTTTTAATGAATTGCATCATGGTTTATTGATTTTTTTGAGCAGTTCCTTTGCCGGCTCCTGCAATGTTTCACGGTTACTACTATCTAAATTTTTAAAGTATCTCATGTTGGTTTCAACCTCGTTCATGTATTTGCCCTGCCAGTAAGCAATGGTGCTGTCCTTTTTAGGTATCACTTTCAACAGGGTTGCTACCCGCTCCTTGCAACCATCATTTACAGCCAAATCCCGATCCTGGTACTGTTTAAACAGGTACCCTATGGCACCAATGGCCAGGTAGGCGAACCACTGCCATGGAAACTTCCTCATGTTAATAAGCGTAGATCGAGTAGGGGTTGTCATTTATAATTACAGGTTTACAGCCTTTAACCAGGTTTTTACATCAAAACTTGGGCAGGCCTTTTTAACGCCGGGGAAATCACGGTGGCCGAGAACATCAGCATTCGGGAACTTAGCGCGCAGCTCTTTGATCAAACGTACTTGTGTAAGCACCTGCTCCCCTGTCCGGTTATCTACAGGATTGCCTTTACCATCTACCCCACCGATATAGGATATATGAATGCTGTTGGCATTATGGCCGGCAACGCCATTGCTTACCTGCTCTATCGGCAACAAACTGACGGCCTCGCCATCTTTTTTGATGATGAAATGATAGCCCGGGCTTTTCCAGCCCAGTTCATTTTTCCAGTAACGCTTAATGCTTTCTATGGTAGTGTTTTGCGGTGTAGCCGTACAATGCAAAACGATGTGATTGATCTTCCTCATTACTCCGATACCTCAAATTTGCAGCTAATTAAGCTGAATATCAGGCATTCGGACTTACTAAGGGCAGGTGATAAGGTTAAGGCAATGGTTGGTCTGAAACGAGTATTCCGTTTTTAAAAGTCATCTTTCTGTTGCCTCCTGAGGCGCCTACGTATTGTATTTCGTAATCAGTGGGTGCGGTCAGGTCGCCAACCCTCATTTTACCGTTTTTGAGCCACAGGTCCCCTTTAGTTAAATAAAGAGCCACGTTCTCATCAGCACCGGACGCCTCCAAACTGAGCGCGATATTTGTGTAATTTAACAGTTCATCAGTCGCCTCACGTTTATTCACTATCCGCCCTACCTGGCTAAAGATACCGCCCAAATAAGAAGGCATAAGTTCGGTAGCAAAAGAGAACTCCTTATCGTTGCTGCTGCCGCGGATGAGTGCGAAGTTGTCCGTTTCATTTTCTTTAAGATCTGATACTATACCATGCGGTGTTACGTCCCAACCGGCCGGCTTACCTTCATTAACGCCATATCCGAGTGAAACTTTTGTAGCCAACACACTACCGTTGTCTAAAACGGTAAATTCATCATTTGGCCCTGCGGCAAATCTTATTGATTCTCCAGGCTTATCCGCTTTGGTTATTCCGGATATCCTCGCATTAATCACCCCGTCTGAACCCACTTGTATAACCTTGCTGGCCAGCGCCCCTCGGATGGTGAACGTAGCAGGCGTAGTCACATCCCAATCAAGACCGGTTTCGGCATCGCCCAGATTGAACCTGCCGCTGGTAAGATCAAAGTAGTTTTGAGAAGTGAGGTCTTTAATGCGCCCCGTAGTAATTTGATCGCCCACAATGAAGGTCATTCCCTTGGTAAATTCAAAGTTCCGGTACCCGTCGCTGTTTACCTCGTACAGGATACCTACATTAAATATATAATAACCCGTTACATCGTTTACGCCCACTGGCAGTTCGCTGATCTGCCAGGTGCCGGTTAATGCAGATTTTGAGCACTGCGCATATACGTAATAGAATTTAGCCGGATCAAGGCCGCTCCATTCGCCCGGCGCAATCAACCATTCATAGCCAAGCCCCGGTATGGAGTAAATACGGTGTATGAGCTGCCCGGCAGATATCACCATGCTATTTTCATCGGCGCCTGCATTGGGCGCTATAGTAACATCGTTAAGGTTAAAATTTTGAGAGTCATAACCAAAGGCAGCCATCCCTGCAACCAGGCCATCCTGGCCTTCAAACAAACTTCCGTCCGGATTGAAGACTCTTCCCTGTAACGAACGCAGGTTAACAGCGTTCCGGCGGGCACGTTCCGCGTTGGTCCGGTTAACTACCTTAATCTCCTTCTGGTTGTCGATAGTATCAGCTATAACACGCTCCGTTGTAGTGTAGGGGATAAAATTGGCGATCTCAATTTCAATCTTCGTATTCTTGGTTATTACCTCCGGAAAACTTACCGGATAAGCTGTTTTTGTAACCCTGATCTGTGCATCAATGCCGAGGTCATCATCCTTAATGCGCACCTTGTCGCCTATATTCAGGATAATGTTGTTGTCGCGGGCGTACAGCGGATCCAGTTCGACCTTATACAGCACGCGCGGCACACTGTTTTCATCCAGCCACTCCTGCGTTTTTTGCTTAAGCTGCGATTCAGCCGCTGCCACACGCTCAGCAGGCAGATACAGGTCAAACAAGGTGTAGGTATCCCCTACCTGCGCCTGGAACACCTCATTAGGCAGCTTGTTATTATTGCTATCGGTGAACACCTTGATCTTTATCGTTTTGGTGGCATTGTCAAAATCAAGAATGTCGAACTCCTGCCCCTGCAACTCTCCAGTCAGGAAAGATATTTTTGCTGTGTTGGTAGAAAAGTTCTCCTTTAAATTGAAGCTGAGGCCGCTATCGGAAATGGTGAACGAACCCGCATCCGGATTGTAGGCACTTGCCGCCGTCACAACTCCCTCAACATTCGGAAAGACGTCTTCATCTTCAAAATCGCCTTCCTTCACCCCATAAAGAGCGACATTCTTCTCCAAAAACCCTTCCTGAAATATCAGCTGATTTGCACCTCCCCGGTATCCTTCCGGCAGGTTTCGCGTGCTGCCGTATCCATAGGCGCGGGTGACAACATTTTTATCGTTTTGATACTGATAGCCTATATTATACAGTCCCTTACCCCTGCCATACTCAAAATAGTGGGTGGTTACATTGCCCACTTGCTTAACAAAGGAGATCACCTTTCCATTAACCTGCCATTCCAGTTTGAATGTCTCAGCGATAGTATCAAGGGCTGTTCTGCAAGTATGGCCGTCAAAGTCTAAGCTTTTTTCAGGCAGATCATCGCAGGCACCCACCGTCCAGCCCGCATTGATTTCATTAATATTGTCGACAATAAGCTGTGCAAGCGTTGCAGGCGAGCCGTAATATTGGAAGGTTTTCCGGTTGAGGTGCCTAAGCTTTTTATCGTATAGTTTATACAAGTCCGATTCAAAGACGATGTTGTACTTAAACCTGCTTGCGCCGGACTTTTCCGGACTGGGGATAGTGTTGACAGAATACCGCTCGCCATTTAACTCAATGTAAGAGCCAATGGGGCAATGCAAGGCGCCAGGCAACTCGATATCAGCGCGCAGCTCCTGAGCCCCCATCAGCTCCCTGTTTAGCTGCAAAGTATCATAAACCGGCAACTGCGAAATCTGAATGCCATTATAGAAGATTGGAATGTATGTCATGAGAGAAAGAGATTTTTTTGTATGGAAGTGTAATTATAATCGTTTCGTCAATTGTGATCCTTGTTGCAAGTGCGCTTTATTTATTAATTTCAGATGGCTACCCAGTGAAAAATTGAACGCATTTAAAAACTACTCACTCGTGTCAAAAAATCCGAGTTAAGAGCCAGAGGAATGAGGAGAAACGCTTTAGGAACAAGGCGATTAAGGTATTTTGTAAAACCTTTGTTTCAGCTGCCTAAAAACATACAAACCTTGTATTTGCTGGCCAATTGCATTGGGGTGTAGTTGATCTGTGTTATAATAGCGGGATTGATTTGTCTCACTGATTTGGCACTCATCCCTCTGATTTATCACGGGTATCCCGAGTCTCGCCGCCGTTGCAGTAATAATTTTGGCGTAAGGGTCACTCTTCAAATAATACCTTGTAGCGTTTGAAGTTATTAATGGCGTCATAACGGCTATGAATGCAGTTGGAAACTTTTGCATCAACTTTGTTAATGTCCACCTCATAGAACCAACGACAGAATACATATTTACAGAATCAATTGCCTTATTAAACTCTGTGGTTACATCCCCAAGCGCGTGATCTCTTCCAACGTCATTAGTACCAGCTGATAGCGTTATTAAATGAGGATACGGAATCGTTCCTGCATCATACATGCTCATAATCTTAAGAGCCTGGTTTGACATTACATTGGTATCATCGGTTTTAATAGGATTTGATGTTGTGGTTGTACCGGCTCGCCAAGCCCAGGTTGCTCCACCTATTCCAACGTTCACATAATTAGCAGCTAGCATCCAGGAAGCGCATTTATCAGCGTAATTTCCAGGATAATCGTCATGAGAAGTAATGCTATCCCCAGAGGCTATATAGTTGATCCCGCTGAATAAATCGACAGCTCCTCCGGCTTCGAGACTATTTAAGCGATTTATGACTTTGCTCTCAGACAGTGGCTCTGTGTAGTTTAGCGATATTGACATGCTATAGGTAGCTAAATCTACGGTCTCAACATCTGCAATGGGTATTTGAGCCGGAGTTGAAACCCCAGCGGTAACAGTGATTGCAGCAAGCCCGCCATCAATTGAGTAAGCATTGTTAACATACCAGTTCCCTCCCCTGCGTCTACCACCAATATATCCGGTAAATCCAGTCTTAGCTATCGAAACGTTATTATCTCCAACAACGACATTTAAACTAAATACCTCGGTGTTATACTGCGTGCCATCTACGGCCTTCGTAAATAAGATTATTTCTACCGCACCAGCACCAGAAGCAATAAAATTTATCTTATTAAATGACGCGTTTACCAACTTCTTTCCAAATACATAAACAGTCTCTACGGTGCCGGCTATCGTACCTGTTGTTATGCCAAGTGACTTTGAAATCTGAGTAGTAACCTGCTCGGTAACAGGACTTGCGAGCGTTGCAAGTGAATTAATGTTTGATTGAAGTGTTGCAGCCTTAGTGTTTATATCATCTTGCAGATATGAAACAGCACTGGGTTTAACCTGTAACCCTATTGGCGTAGTTATTTTAATCAGCGCCGAACTTACAGGCCATGACGCACCTCCGTTATTTCTCCATATAAAGCCTGCTTTGGTTGTTCCGGTTGGAGCGGTAGATGTAAAAGCACCTGTTGCGAAGTCGCTTCCGCAAAAACCTATGCCAGTTATAACATTTGAAGCGTTTGCATAAACTACATACCGTGCAGTTGCAGATGTTGAGTAAAACCCGGTTACCTCAACCACGTCCCCAGGGCTACAGGCTACCCAATCCATGTAATTAAATGACGCGTTTGACATCAGCGACACTACATCCCCTACATTGCCATTGTAATACTTTCCGGTTTCAAAACTTGTAAAAGTAAAATTCCTGACCATGAAAGAAACCTGTTCCGCGACTTTAAAGAAATCTGTTTTGGTCGTCAGTCCACTTATATCTTGTTGCGGAACCGCTACCAATTCGCGCTGTAACTTCCAGGCGCCGGCATTCCATACAAAGCGGGCGTTTGCTACATACAAATCTCCCACTTTAACGGGCACCGTAATGTTGCCAAAGTATGTAAAAGTGCTTCCGTAACTGGATGTATCAACCGGCCAGGTTTCGCCGGTAAAACGAGCTACCGGATTGCCTTGGCCATCAACTGCCGGGTTGGTAGCCGGAAAAGCAACCGGCTTTTCCGAACGAACAATTTTATCCAAATTGAACTGCGCGTCAACGCCGTTTTTGTCGAGCCCTATTATGGTTGCGCCTGTAAGGTCATTAATTACCGGCAATTCATTTGTCTTTACTATA